>CBFHKV010000001.1:0-11119 GCA_965656505.1 Burkholderiaceae bacterium
ACGCCATCTTTGGATGCAGACGTAATCGCCACATCACAAAGCCGATCCATACGAGCGTGATCACTAGACCCATTGCCACCGCGCCCCATGAGATTTGACTCTCGTAGCCCACCGTTTGACGGGCGATATTGTTGGCAATGCCGGTTGGTACACCCGTTTGCTGTGCGATCCAACCCAGCCAAACGCAGACAACCGTAACTGAAAAGCACATCAAGGCAAACCAGTCGACTGCGTTCACCACCGCCCGTCGTAACGTGGGTACCGAGAAGGCCGCTAGCATGGCGCAGGGAACGGTCACAGCCATGTATTCCATTTCGCTAGGATTTGAAGTGAAGCCGATATTGATCAATTGCGCGACCAAGAAGGCGCTCGGTACCCAAATGTGTGGCGCGGTGAAGTGCTTACGCCAGTTCCAAATAGCCAAAAAGGCCAATGGCCAAGTGGGCCAAACAAACCACGGTAAGTCCCGCAAGACTTTCAAGTGCGTCTCAAGAAAGCCCCAGCCCCATTGCGGGCGATTCCAGTACCACCAGTCTATCGCCCAAGCCGCACTGACCTGTTGCACGATATAGAACCAGCCCAAGACACTTAAAATAGCCAGTGTCAATCCTAGCAAGGTGGCCACACGTTGCTGTGCATTGACCGATGGCATCGCTAGGATCAATAGGCTACCCATCAGAAGCGGTAAACCACTCATACTGCCACCGGTGAGAAAACCTGCGGCCACCGCCAGCGACAACAGGACGACGCCTTGCCCCGTGCGCTCGCTCAGTCGGATGGCACCGAGTAGCGCAAGCGCCTGACAGGCCAACAACACAGGTGCTTCGGACGTTTCGTGGGTGCGTAAGAGAATGCCAACCGTGGCGATTAAAAACAGCACGCCCATGTCAGCGAGCAGTCGTCCGTACTGAACCTCTTTGGGTTCGCCACCAAAAGGCAAGGCCAGCGGTTGCGCCTCTGGTCGTCTACCGGCGAAATAGCAGGCATACCAAAGGGCCACCAGCGAGCCGACTAACCAAACCAAGGTTGCCAGGCGCGCACCCACAATGTCACCTAAGAAAGAACCCAGCATCCACACAAAAGCACCACCCACCCAAACCACCAGTGGACCACCTTCCGGTAAGGCCGATTGACCGATGTGTGGGAAAAGCCACGCCCAGCCGCCTTCTTGTGCTGCCGTGATCATGGTGGCTAGGCCAACCACATCAGCGGTTTTCCAGGGGTCACGGGCAAATAGGCCTAACAAGGCATAGAGCAACACGACCCCAACGAGGACGAGCGTTGACAAGCGTGAAGTCGCCAAGGCAGTCAGTCGGGCTGGGGTGGGTTGGTTGAGCGGCACGGGTGTGATAACCAATAAGTGTGGTAACCGATAAATAAGAGGAAATTCGAGTGTTGATTTTACGCTTGGACTAAGCCAGTTGCTGCCTTGGGATTTATTGGCCGTAAAAATTGGCCGTAAAACAAAAAAGCGGGCAACCCTTGGGCTGCCCGCTTTTGTTCCGGAACCAGGTCATTACTCGGCTGCGGGCTTGGTGCGTGTACCGGCTGTGCGAGCAAAACGCTGACGGAACTTCTCCACGCGACCCGTTTCGACGATGCGTGTTTGAGCCCCGGTATAAAAAGGGTGTGACTCAGATGTCACGTCACACTTAAAAAGTGGATAAGTGACGCCATCGATTTCGGTCTTATCGCGGCTCGACAAGGTCGAGCGAGTGATGAAGCTATTACCAGTTTGTTGGTCAATAAACACAACATCACGGTATTCGGGGTGAATGCCTTCTTTCATGGTATTTCCTTTTCGTCCTGCCCCCAAGCCCGCGGATTTCGCGTTCAGGATCAAACAGGCACTGTATCGCCGCAAGCTGGCAATTGTTAAACGGTGCGTGGTGATTTTCGTTCGTTTTACGATTCAGATCGTTGGTTCTAGATCTTAAGCCTCAAAGCAAACCTGACATCACGATCAGATCAGTGCAACATTGCTCATTACGTCTCATTACATTCGTTGATCAATGAACAATTTAAGACAGCACTATATTGTAGAGTCAAAGCCCTTGGTTGGCAAACCAAACAGTGACACCCAAATGGTGGGACGGCCCGTCGGCTATATTCTCATGCGTTGTTTCCCAACGCTTAGCCCGCCCCAAGGAGTACAGTTCTCGTGAATCCTGAATCCATGGATATGCCCACAGTATCTGAGCAAGACGGTGTGCGCTACTTGCACTTTGATTCTCCTTGGATTCAAGGGGCCATGAATCTCAAAAAGCCATCGGAACTGGTCCTTGCTTACACACAGCAAATGATGGCTTGGTTGTTATTTTTAGCCCCCGACGCTGACCGAAAGATTGGGCAACTGGGTTTGGGCGCAGGCTCCCTAGCGCGCTACTGTCGCAAACATTTGCCCAATGATCAGGTGGTGATCGAACGCAATCCAGCCGTGATTCAACTGTGCCAACATTATTTCAGATTATCGCCTGACAGTCGGTTGAAGGTCATTCAAGACGAGGCGCAGCAATGGGTGAGTCGGCCTGAGCAGCGTGAGTCTTTGGCGGTTTTGATGGCGGATCTCTACGACACCGAGGCACAAGGGCCGGTGTGTGATTCTTTGGACTTTTATCAAGCGTGCGCGGACACGTTAGCGGCACCAGGCATTCTGAGCGTCAATTTGTTTGGACACCACCATAGCTTTACCGACAATTTGGATCACCTCAAAACGGTTTTCGGGGAGCGCTTGTTGGTCTTGCCATCCCTGCCCGAAGGCAATCAGATCGTGCTGGGTTTCAAGGGCCCTGTGATCCGGTTCGATCGGCATGAGCTCTTTGAGCGGGCTGATCGTTTAGAGTCAAAGTACCAATTACCGGCACGTCGGTGGGCGCGCGCCATCGGGAAAGTGACCGTAATCTGACGATGCAGCTGCCTTCATTTAGAATCCCGTAATAATTATTTTGCTTTTGTGGTTTGCTGACTTTCGTTGCCGCCTTTCTTTGCCACCCTTTTTTAGTCACCTACCGTTTGATGGATTTTTGAGGATCACGCCCACCATGGCCAATCTGTACACCGTCTTAAGCGATCGTTTTTTAGAGCAACCCGAGCGCGTGGCGCTTCGCACCCCAAATGAAACGTGGTCATATGCCAAGTTACACGAACTGACGGGTCAGATGGCCAATTGGCTCAGTGGTCTGGACCTGCCGGCTGGCGCCCGAGTCGCTGCGCAAGTAGAGAAGTCACCCGAGGCCCTGGCCCTCTATTTGGCGACTGTCCGTGCGGGGTTGGTGTATCTGCCGCTAAATACGGCCTATCGTGAGTCCGAAATCGCCTATTTTCTGGGGAATGCCACACCGGCCGTGTTTGTTTGCGACCCTGAGAACCTGAGCTGGGCCGAGCCGCTTGCCCATCAGTTAGGGGTTAAGCAGCTGATGACCTTAGACGCAAGCGGTCAAGGTCGTCTGATACAAGCGGCAGCGCAATGTGCGGTCAACTTCGCGGACGTCCCAAGCAGCGAAAACGATTTGGCCGCTATTCTCTACACCTCAGGGACCACAGGACGCAGCAAAGGCGCGATGCTGACCCATCAAAACCTGATTTCAAACGCTCGCACACTGCATGATTACTGGGGTTGGCAGCGTGATGATGTCTTGTTACACATGCTGCCGATCTTTCATATCCATGGCTTATTTGTGGCCTGTCATGGTGCGCTCCATGCCGGTGCAGAAATGGTTTGGTTGCCTAAGCTGGATGTCAAAGCCGCTTTGTCGTCTCTGCCGCGCTGCAGCCTCATGATGGGGGTGCCGACGTACTACGTGCGGCTGTTGGCTGAAGCAGCGTTTGACCGCGAATTGACCCAAAATGTGCGGTTGTTTGTTTCTGGTTCGGCACCACTACTGATTGAAACGTTTCGCGAGTTTGAAACACGCACCGGGCAGGTCATCCTTGAGCGTTACGGCATGAGCGAAACAGGCATGTTGAGTTCCAACCCCTACGATTCAACGATAGGCCCACGCATCGGATCGACCGTTGGTATGCCGCTGCCCGGGGTGTCTGTGCGCGTAGTGGACGATGAAGGACAGCTGTGCGACGCTCCTGAAGTTGGGCACATACAAGTCCGAGGTCCCAATGTTTTTATCGGTTACTGGGAGATGCCGGAAAAAACACGCGAAGAATTCACTGCGGATGGTTGGTTTAAGACCGGCGATCTGGGTCGATGGGGCGGTATTGGGCCCGACGGTCAGGCCATTGACACGCGTTATCTTTCTATTGTCGGGCGCAGCAAAGACCTGATTATTTCTGGGGGCTACAACGTTTACCCTAAAGAGGTCGAATCGGTGATTGATGATATGCCTGGGGTGTTGGAGTCGGCGGTGATTGGTCTGCCACACCCTGACTTTGGTGAGGCGGTCGTGGCGGTTGTGGTCCCCAAGCCGGGCGAGGTACTTGACGGCGAAGCCATTCAGCAAAGCCTGAAAAAGCAGTTGGCCAACTACAAAGTACCCAAGACGGTTCACTTGGTGCAAGAGCTACCCCGAAACACCATGGGTAAAGTACAAAAGAATGTGTTGCGAGAGCAATTCACGACTTGAGCGTGCTACATTTTTGCCAAACGTGAGTCTGACCGGTCAGTTGGGAACGGCCAGTACTTCGTTGGGTGAGTTATTTGGTTCAGGTAGCGGTGCTTGGGCTTTTACCCCTTCGATCAGTTTGCCTCTTTTCCGTGGCGGGGCTTTGCAAGCGGGCTTGGCCCAAGCCAATGCGGCACAGAGGGCCGCTGTTGCTCGCTATGAGCAAAGCATTGAGCAAGCGTTCCGGGAAGTGGCCGATGCGTTGGCAGGAGAGGGTACACTTCAATCACAATTTGATGCCCGTTCTGCACAGCGTCAGGCGGCCGAACAGTTCATGACACTCAGTAACGCGCGTTTTTTTAACGGTGTGGATAGTTTTCTAGATGTTCAGATTGCCGAAATACAGGTTTATCAGGCGCAGATACTGCAGGTACAAACCGGATTTGAGACACTGACAAACCGCGTTAATCTATACAAAGCGTTAGGGGGCGGCTGGGATGAATCTGTTCCAGGTGCCGTCAAGTGGCCTTTGAATTTAATGGGCGTCGGCGTTGCCCGCGGCACCCGATCAGACACAAACCACGGCAGCCAGTGCTGCGACAAGCGTTGAAACACTTGGGACACCAGAGACACCATGATTGAATTGGGCGTAAACATTGACCACGTGGCGACGTTGCGCCAGCAACGCGAGGCCCGTTATCCCGATCCCATTGAAGCGGCGATCCGCGCCGAGCAAGCGGGAGCCGATTTGATTACTTTGCATTTGCGTGAGGATCGACGGCATATCCAAGACGCCGACGTCTATGCCATGCAGGGCAAACTGTTTACTCGCATGAACCTAGAGTGCGCGGTGACGGATGAAATGTTGGCGATTGCCCTCGATGTGAAACCGGATGACGTCTGTCTTGTCCCCGAAAAGCGTACCGAGCTCACCACGGAAGGTGGCTTGGACGTGGTCAAAGGCTTTGATTCGGTTCGCAAAGCAGTGACGCGTTTGCATGACGCCGGTATTCGGGTTTCTTTGTTTATTGACCCTGATCCCGCGCAGATTCAGGCCGCCGAAGACTGCGGGGCACGCATCGTTGAGTTACACACGGGGGCTTACGCCGAGGCACGCCATGTCAACGCGCTAGAACTGGAAATGGATCGACTTAAAGCAGGCATTGCCCAAGCCGTTGCGGCCGGTTGCCGGGTCAATGCGGGTCATGGGCTCCATTACGACAACGTGATGCCCATCGCGGCCCTGCCAGGTATTGCTGAATTGAATATCGGCCACGCGATCGTGGCGCGCGCGGTTTTTGATGGGTGGGAGAAGGCCGTGCGCGACATGAAGGCCTTGATGGTACAGGCGCGACTGGCCGGCATTCGCGGTGAATCCTTTGATTTACAAGGGGCGGTCAATGGGCAAGTCTAAAAAAACAGTGGGCCACGAGAGCAAACACAAGAAAAAATTACGTGGGCCGGTCATGCTCGATCTGCAGGGTCCTCGGATGACTGACGAGGATCGGCAGCGGTTGATGCATCCCGCCGTCGGGGGCGTGATTCTTTTTACTCGAAACTTTGAGAACCGCGAGCAACTCACCAAACTGACGCGTCAAATCCATCGCCTGCGCCGTCCACGGCTCTTGATCGCGGTGGATCACGAAGGCGGTCGCGTGCAGCGGTTCCGTGGCGATGGTTTTACCCACTTACCGCCGATGGCGATGCTTGGTGAGCTTTGGATGAAAGAGCCCCTACGGGCCATGTCGGTGGCAACGAGCGCCGGTGTGGTTCTCGCGGGCGAGCTTCGCGCCTGTGGCGTGGACTTGAGTTTCACACCGGTTCTCGATCTGGACTATGGGGTCAGCGAGGTGATCGGTGATCGATCATTTCACCGCGATCCCAGGGTGGTTGCCATGCTCGCCCGCGCTTTGGTTCAAGGCATGTTGATGATGGGCATGGGTGCCTGCGGCAAACATTTCCCAGGTCATGGTGCCGTGAGCCTAGACTCGCATCATGACATCCCTACGGATCCCCGATCACTGACCCGCATTTTGAAAGAAGATGGCGCACCCTACGCTTGGCTCGGTAACATGGTCATTCCATCCGTGATGCCTGCCCATGTGATTTATCCCAAAGTCGATGATCAGCCGGCGGGGTTCTCCCGCCGCTGGATACAAGACATTTTGCGGCAACGATTGGGATATGACGGGGTGGTGTTCTCTGACGACCTTACGATGGAGGGCGCGAGCGTCGCTGGCGATATCACGGCAAGGGCACAGGCGGCGCTGAACGCCGGTTGTGACATGGTGTTGGTCTGTAACCGGCCGGACCTGGCTGATGAGCTACTTGAGCGCTTGGTCCACACATCAGATGTGGAGTCGCTGGCTCGAATCGAGCGCTTGATGCCCAAAGCCAAGGCGATGCGATGGCCCACGCTGATGGCGTCCCCGACTTATTTGCAGGCACTTGGCCATTTGAAGGCCCTGGATGACCGAAGCTGACGCCCCGTTTGATCTGAAATCCTTTTTAGCCGGCTTGCCCCATCTGCCGGGCGTCTATCGTCACCTAGACGATAAGGGCGATGTTTTGTATGTGGGTAAGGCCCGCGATTTAAAAAAACGCGTGAGCTCTTACTTTCAAAAGACCGGCCATGGTCCCCGAATCGCTCACATGGTGGCTCGAGTGGCTCGCGTAGAAGTCACCATCACGCCTTCAGAGACTGAAGCGCTGCTGCTTGAAAACAACCTGATCAAGCGCTTGCGCCCTCGCTACAACATCCTGTTTCGTGATGACAAATCCTATCCATATCTGATGCTCTCGGCACATAAAGTGCCTCGCATGTCGTATTACCGTGGGTCGACCCAGCGGCCAGGACAGTTTTTTGGGCCATACCCCAACGCCTGGGCGGTCAGGGAAACCATGCAGATTCTACAAAAAGTCTTTTTGTTAAGAACGTGTGAGGATTCGGTTTACGCCAACCGCAGCCGGCCATGTTTGCTCTACCAGATCAATCGCTGCTCCGGTCCTTGTGTGGGTGAGATCACGCCAGAGGCTTATGCGCAAGACGTTGAACGGGCGACCCAGTTTTTGAAGGGAAAGACACAGCAGGTATTGACCGACATTGAACAGCGCATGCAAACCGCGGCGCAGACATTGGCATTTGAACAAGCGGCACAGCTACGAGATCAAATGGGTGCGTTGTCCCGCGTCTTGCAGCAACAGACGATGGAAGATACCGATGGCCAAGATACTGACGTGATCGCGGTGGCGTTAGAAGCGGGCAAGGCCTGTGTGAATTTGGCCATGGTACGCGGTGGCAGACATCTCGGTGATCGGGCTTTTTTTCCGTCGCATTTGGACGCGGATACCCCAGCCGATATTCTTGAGGTTTTTTTGGCGCAACATTACGTGGACCACACGTTGCCCTCGGTGATTGTGACGTCAACGGCGCCAGCAGATCAGTCCTTGATTGAGCTGCTGGCCATGGCGGGCGGCACAAAAACGCGGTTGTTGACCCGCCCACAAGGGATCCGGCGGGCTTGGTTGGAGCAAGCGACACGTAATGCCGTGTCCTCACTGGCAAGGGCGCTGGCAGAAGGAGGTGCCAAGCAGGCGCGGACATTGTTATTGGCGCAAACACTCGGTTTGGATACAGATGAACAGTCACTCGATGGCTTACACATTGAGTGCTTTGATATCAGTCATACCGCCGGGGAGGCGACCCAAGCGTCTTGTGTGGTTTACCGTCAGCACGATATGCAACCCTCTCTTTATCGGCGATACAACATTGAGGGCATCACCCCTGGCGACGATTACGCCGCCATGCGACAGGTGCTGATGCGGCGTTACGCCAAAGCCGCTGATCACGAGGCGACCTTGCCAGAGCTGGTTTTAATTGATGGGGGCAAAGGCCAAGTTGAAGTGGCGCGTCAGGTGTTTGAGGAGTATGGCTTGGACATCAGCCGTTTGGTGGGTGTGGCCAAAGGCGAGAACCGGAAAACAGGTTTAGAGACACTGGTGTTTGCCGATGGGCGCGTGCCTGTTGCCTTGGGGCCTGCATCGGCAGCGTTATTGTTGATCGCGCAGATTCGCGATGAGGCCCATCGATTTGCCATCACGGGTATGCGCGCCAAGAGAGCCAAAGCCCGTCAGTCGTCTCGGCTAGAGGATATCGAAGGCGTGGGCGCCAAGCGGCGGCAACGACTGTTAAGTCGCTTTGGTGGATACAGTGGCGTGAGCAGTGCCAGTGTGGAACAGTTATCTGGGGTGGACGGTATTTCACCGGAACTGGCCCGTCGAATTTATGATGCGCTTCACCAAGCCTAAAGTGACTGATCTCGGGTAGCATTACGCCATGCCTTTTAATTTCCCGATCGCATTGACGTGGCTACGTATTGGCTTGATCCCATTCTTCGTGGGACTGTTTTACGTACCCGACGCAATGTTGCCAGCACCCCTGCGCGATGCCATCGCCGCGTGGCTGTTCGTGCTGGCGGCCGTGACCGATTGGCTAGATGGGTGGCTGGCTCGACGTTGGAATCAAACCTCATCGTTTGGGGCTTTTTTGGATCCAGTGGCTGACAAGCTGATGGTGACCGCTGCCTTACTGGTACTTTTGCATCTTGATCGTGTCGGCAGTTTGATTGCTTTGGTCATCATTGGCCGCGAGATTGCGATATCCGCGCTGCGCGAATGGATGGCACAAATTGGTGCCGGTGGCAGCGTGGCTGTCCATTGGTTGGGCAAATTTAAAACCACGGCCCAAATGGTGGCCATTCCTTGCTTATTGCATTATGAGGACTGGCTAGATTTGCCGGTATTTTTGATTGGGCAGGTTTTGATTGTGGCGGCCGCCTTACTGACGGTCTGGTCTATGCTTTACTATCTCAGGAAAGCGTGGCCTGAGATCCAGGCTAGAACCGAATAAGAATCGAATAAAAACCGAATAATAGACCCATTGCCTTGGGAGACATGATCAATGAGCCGTGCGATGCCAATGGGGACCGATCAGACACGCCCCGTCCATCCCCCATCACCCGAGTCGGGTCGTCGTGACGATTGGGTGACGATTTCTTTGGTGGGCTGTGTTCACGGTAGCTCACATTTTTTTCAGTTGGTCATTCCAAGTTTGTTTTTGCCATTGGGGCAGGCCTTTGGCCTCGATTTCGCGCAACTCGGTTTGTTGATGACCCTGTTTTTTGCGGTGTCTGGTTTGGGGCAGGTCGTGGCAGGTTTCGTGGTGGATCGGGTGGGACCTCGCCCCGTCTTGTGGGTGGGCGTGGCAGGCTTCGTGGTTTCTGCGCTGATGCTGTCGATGTCCACTGGTTACGCCACGTTGATGTTGGCGGCAGCCGTCGGAGGTTTAGCCAATTCGGTCTTTCACCCGGCTGATTTCTCGATTCTGAACCATCGGGTGACGGTGCAAAGACTCGGCCATGCTTTCAGTGTTCATAACCTGACGGGCACCTTGGGGTGGGCTTTGGCGCCTGTCTTTGTTATCGGTGTCACCCAGATATGGGGTTGGCGTGAGGCGGCGTTGGGCGTGGCCGTGCTGATGTCAGTTGTCTGGATCGCCGCTGTGTTGGGGCGCTCGTGGTTGGAGGTCGCGGGTACCCGCGCCACGAAATCATCACGCTTATCGTCCACGAATCAGGCGCCAACGCCTAGTGCCCTGACCACGCTTAAACAACTCCTGAGTGCGCCGGTCCTTTGGGGTGCTTTCTTGTTTTTTTGTTTTGCCACGATCGCTTTTTCAGCGGTGCAAAGCTTCACCATCCCCTTAATGGGCAATGTTTATGGCATGTCGGCTGTGGCTGCGGGCGCCGTGCTCTCTGGCTTTATGGTGGGACAAATGCTGGGCATGGTGGCGGGTGGCTTCTTAGTCAATGCCACCGCGAGAAGCGAATACGTGGTTTTGGCGTCACTCATAATGGCTGCCGTTATGTTCTTGCTACTTGCTTCTGGTTGGGTGCCATTAGCCTTGGCGGCACTGGTCATGGGTGTGGCAGGTTTCTTTTCAGGTGCATCGGCACCGTCACGCGACATGATGGTCCGCAAAGTCACGCCCAAGGGATCTGTTGGATCCGTTTACGGTTTGGTTTATGCCGGCTTAGACGTGGGGTCAGCATTGGGTCCGCTGCTATTTGGCTTACTGCTAGACGCGGGCTGGGAACGTGGGCCTTGGTTCGGTGCCGCGGTGGCGTTTGTTTGTGGCGCTCTGTTGGCGGCTCAGATTGGACGGGCCAGTCGCCGGCCTATTGCTGAGCGCTACGCAACAAGTTAGGAACTGGCGTCCCCGGTGTGGCTCGCCACGGATTGATGTCCAACCCCCCGCGTCTGGTGTAACGGGCAAATACGGATAGGGATGTTGGCTGGCAATATGCCATGACATCACAAAAGATTTGTTCCACACACTGCTCATGAAACCCTTGGTGATCGCGGTAAGAAACGATGTAGCGTAGTAGCGCAGCCGGATCGATTTGCCGTCCGTGGTAATGAATGTGTAAGGTTGCCCAATCGGGTTGATTGGTCACGGGGCAATTCGATTTGAGCAGCCTAGAAAACAGTTGCTCGCTGACCAC
>CBFHKV010000001.1:11219-87815 GCA_965656505.1 Burkholderiaceae bacterium
GCTGGCAGGCCACCGGGCTGCAGCCAAGACAGTTCATAAGCACGCCACAGATCCCAGCCGATGAAAGGCAGGGCGCAAGCGTCTTTTGACGCCTGTGCGAAGCCGCGAATGGCTGACCGCGCCTGCGCTCGCTCAATCGGGTAGAGCGCATCGGGGCAATAGCCTTTCGGGTAAGCGCTGTCCTTGCCTAACGGTAGGGCCTGATCGTGAACGGGCAATGATGGGTTGGGATCGGTTGTCATCACTTTGGCATCGCTGGGTCTGACATGAATTTTTAACCCCTTTTTGCGGCGCCTGTGCGCAACATGTCCGTAATGACATCATCGGCGATGCCTGCTTCACGTAGCAAGGCCTCGGTGTGTTGGCCCAGTCGGGGCGCCAGGGCAGGGTCAACCTTAGAGGCCTGCATGGTCACGGGGTTACGAACGAAGCGATACGTATTGCCGTGCTCGTCTTTGACATCTTGGAAGAAACCCACGCTTTTCAGGTGAGGGTCATGGGGTAAATCTTCTAAACGATTAACGGCTGCGGCTGGGATCTGTGCCTTTTCGCAAAGGGACAACCAATAGGCCGATGTTTGTGTGGCGATGATGGTACCTAGGGTCTCGTACACGAACGCGATATGCTCGGTACGTGCTTGAATGGTGGCGAATTTTGGGTCTTTGGCGTAGTTGTCCAAACCGGCAGCTTGAAAAAACAATTGCCAATGACGGTCGGTGTAAGGCATGACACTGATCAAGCCATCGGCGCTACGGTAGGGTTGACGCCACTGGGTCAGCGCCCGGGGATAACCGGTCGGCTCTTGTCGATCAGCGAGATGCATCCCGTAAAAATGCTCAACCAAAACATATGAGGTCATGGTTTCAAACATTGGGATTTCGATGAATTGACCCTTGCCGGTGCGTTCCCGTTGAAACAAGGCTGCCAAGATCGCTTGCACAGCCACCAAAGCACAAGTTTTATCGGCGGCAATGGTTGGTAAGTATCGCGCCTGTCCGGATTGTCGTTGCACGAGGTCAACCACGCCACTCATGCCTTGGATGAGATCGTCATAGGCGGGTCTGCCGGCGTAGGCACCGCCTTCCCCAAACCCATATAGGCCTGCGTAGATCAAACGTGGGTTACGCTCGAGTAATGTGGTGGCATCTAAACCTAGGGCGGCCATTTTTTGGGGGCGCATGCTGTGCATGATGACATCGGCCTGGTCAACCAATTTAAGCAAAGCCGCAATCGCAGTCGGTTGTTTGAGGTCTAGGCATAGGCTTTGCTTGTTTCGATTCACGCCGAGAAAGATGGCAGACAGTCCCTTCTCGTACGAAGGCCCGGTGTAGCGTGTCGATTCGCCGGCTGGCGGTTCAATTTTGATGATTTCAGCGCCATAGTCGGCGAGCGTCTGACTGGCATAAGGACCGAACACAATGGCCGTTAAATCCAAAATGCGTATGCCTTCTAGGGCGGTTTGGTTAGGCGCTTGGCCCGTATCAGTCGCGTTCTTCATAGGTGTCACCGTCTAGCGCGGGCAGTTTATCTAGCGGTCGTTAAGCAGCCGTTCAATAAAACAAAAGCTGACCGCTTGGTCCCACGTGTTTAATCGGACGATAATACCTGAGTGCAGACAAGGAGGTGACCTGCGTCATGTTGTATCCACTGGATTATGTCGCTGAGCCGGCGGGCTTAGATACATTTAGGCAAGAAGTCAGAGCATTCCTCGACCGTGAGTTGTCAGGGATGTCAACCGAGCTGAGGGCGCGCTCTTGGATGGGTTCGGACATTGCGTTTAGCCAAAAGCTGGCCGAGAAAGGTTGGTTGGGCTTAACCATTCCGCAGTCCCATGGCGGCGCTGGCAAAGACTTTTTTGCGCGTTTTGTTCTGTCTGAGGAACTCTTGGTCGCGGGCGCACCGGTTGCCGCGCACTGGATTGCAGATCGGCAGAGCGGCCCATTAATCATGCGCTACGGAACCCCCGCGCAACAAGCCTTCTATGTGCCACGCATCTGTCAGGCCGAGGCCTTTTTCTGTATTGGGATGAGCGAACCCAACAGCGGCTCCGATTTGGTGAGCATTCGCACCAAAGCACAGCCCAACGATCAGGGTTGGCTCCTGAACGGCAGCAAAATCTGGACAACCAATGCCCATCAGTGCCATTACATGATCGCGTTGGTTCGCACGAGTGGCGAACCCAGCGACCGCCATAAGGGCCTCTCTCAGGTGATTGTGGATTTGTCTTTGCCTGGGGTGACGATCAGACCCATCGTCGACATGTCTGGTGACACCCACTTCAATGAAGTCTTCTTTGACAATGTGCAGCTAGCTCCAGACGCCTTGATCGGACACGAAGGGCAGGGCTGGGAGCAATGCACGGCGGAACTCGCTTTCGAACGCAGCGGCCCAGAGCGCATTTATTCCAGCATGGCCTTGTTAAATGCGTGGGTTTCTGAGGTGCGCGCCTCTGGCGTGGACGATGAGGAGACGTTAGCACTACTGGGAGACTTGCTCGGCGAAATGAGTGCGCTCAGGGGCATGTCTTTGGCAGTGACCCAGCGCCTCGTGGATGGCGAGAGTCCGGCGGTTGAGGCGTCAGTGGTCAAGGACTATGGCACTGATTTCGAGCAGCGGCTCGTGCGCAGCATCGCCGATTGGTTGGGCGCACGCCCTGAATTCCCCGTATCTGGTGAGTTATTAAGGGCACTGGCGTATTTGGAGCAGATGGGGGTGACGTTCTCATTGCGAGGCGGTACCCGTGAGATTTTGCGTGGCATTATTGCCCGCGGTTTGGCATTGAGGTGAAGACGGTGCAAGCGGAACTACTAGATACCGTTGATCGGTTATTGGGTGAAACGTGTTCGCCGGTCCAAATTCGTCAATTAGAGAGCGCTGAGGAACCCGCGGAACCCGCGGCGATTTGGTCGGCGCTTGAGTCCTCGGGTTTCTTGGATGTTTTGGTGCCAGAAACGTCTGGTGGGGCGGGTTTGAGTTGGCAAGACGCTTGGGGTGTTTTGTTTGCAGCGGGTCGCTATGGCATGCCTTATCCCTTGGCACAAACGCTGTTTGCGCGCGCTTGCTTGGCGAGTCTGGGTCAAGACACGCCAGCGGGTCCCATTGCGCTGGCTGGCTCGGTCAACCACAGCGCCGACGGTGTGCTCACCGCCCGGTTGGTGCAAGGCGGCTTATTGGCCAGCCACGTGCTGTTACAAGACCACGATACGACCTACTTATTACCCGTCGACCAGGCCACACAAGAGGCGGTTGGCGGACAAGGCAGTTTCGATGCCCACCTGACTTGGCAAGCAGCGACGGTGACAAGCTCAATCATTGGCGGCTTGCCCCTTGAGACCGTCAGCCACGGTCTGGCGCTTGGCTTGTCGGTGTTGATCGCCGGGGTGAGCGACCGCATTCTAGAAATGACCTTGACTTACGCCAACGATCGGGTGCAATTTGGCAAACCGATCGGCCGCTTACAAGCGGTGCAGCAACAGATCACAGAAATGGCCGAACGCGTCTATGGGATCCGCATGGCCACCCAACTCGGTTGCCAATCGGCAATGGAGCAAGGTTGGTTGCCTTTGCACAATGCCGCGGCCTTGGCGAAATCACAGGCTAGCGCGGCTGCGGTTCGGATTGCCAATGTGGCCCATGCGGTGCACGGTGCCATTGGCGTGACCCATGAATATGATTTGCAGCTTTACACTCGTCGTTTGTACGAATGGAACCGTGCGGGTGGGGGAGCCAAATACTGGGCCGCTCGTCTTGGGCGCGCGGCGCTAGAGGACAATGATCTGATTGATTTTGTGCGCAAGGACTTGTTTCAGTCGGTCGGATGACTCAGTGTTTTTAAGGCAGCAATATCCTGTATTTTGACCTCGCGTTGGTTGATTCGGATCACCCCTTCGCGGGCGAAACGAGAAAACAGGCGGCTCACGGTTTCTAGCGTCAGGCCAAGATAACTACCGAGTTCTTCTCGGCTCATGCGCATCAGGAATTCAGTGGGTGAGTATCCTAGCGCCGCCAATCTCTCCGATTGGTTCAATAGAAATGCCGCCAGCCTCGCCTCTGCTCTCATAGAACCGAGTGCCAACAACACTTGGTGAGAGCGGGTGATCTCTTTGCTCATAATGCGCCTGACCTGCTGCTGCAAAGAGGGCACAAACCGACTGATTTCATCGATGTCACGTAGCCTGACCACGCACACCTCGGTATCTTCCATGGCGAATGCATTAGAGGAGTGTCTGTTCTCTGGCATGCCATCAAGCCCAACCAGTTCACCCGGCAAGTAAAAACCGGTGATTTGCGTTTGGCCGTTCGCCTCACTGAGTTGGGTCTTGATGGAACCCAATCGTACGCCGTACAGGGCATCCAACACATCGCCCGCTTGATATAGCTGCTGTCCCTTTTGAAGGGCGACCCGCTCTTGCACCAGGTGATCGAGCTGCTCAATCTCTTGACGGGGCATGCCCGCCGGCAAGCAGGCCGTACCCAGCATGCATGTCGAGCAGTGGGCAGATTCACTCGTGACAGGAATTCTTTTATGTGTCTGAGTCATGGGCACGTTAAAAAATGAGACGTAAATCAAAGTCAGCCGCTCAGGCGGCCACTGATTTGTTGATTGACTAACTTTTGCTTCAAACGTGGTCAGGGTGTAACTTGGATATCTTAGCGGCGTACGTTGCAGTGCAAATCTAAAAACACAACAAGTACCTCAAAAACAAACACCCGTCATGATTGAAAACGAACAAAGTAGCCCTATATATAGACAGTGTAGACGCTAAAACCGTGCACAACACGGTACTAACGGGCAGTGATTGTGGTGACAGCAGATCAAGCCCTGAACAAGGAACCTGAATCATGCGATTTGACAAACTGACCACCAAATTTCAACAAGCGCTCGCTGATGCGCAGAGCCTAGCGGCTCGCAATGACAACCCATACATTGAGCCGGTACATGTTCTATCGGCAATGTTGGCCGACCCTGACAGTGGCGTGGGTAGCCTCTTGGCGCGCGCTGGCGCCGCTGTGAATCGACTAACCCCCGCCTTGGAGGCAGCGATTGGTGCCTTGCCACAAGTGCAAGGGGGTGATGACAATCTCCAGATCAGCCGCGATTTGCAAGCTGTCTTGACGCGCACGGACAAAGAGGCAGCCAAGCGGGGTGACGCTTACATTCCGACCGAGCTGTTTTTATTGCCTTTGCTAGAGGATAAGGGCGCGGTGGGCCGTGCTTTGGCCGATGTTGGTTTGCAGCGCAAACCATTGGAAGCGGCCATTGATGCCGTCAGAGGCGGTCAATCGGTCACAGACCAAGAAGGCGAAAGCAAACGCGAAGCGCTAGCCAAGTACACCATGGATCTGACCGAGCGCGCTCGAGAGGGCAAGCTTGATCCGGTGATTGGTCGCGACGATGAAATCCGCCGATCCATTCAAATTCTGCAACGACGCACAAAAAACAACCCGGTTCTGATTGGCGAACCGGGCGTTGGCAAAACCGCGATCGTCGAAGGGCTGGCGCAACGCATTGTCAACGACGAAGTCCCTGAGTCTTTAAGGGGCAAGAAAGTCTTGTCATTGGATTTGGCGAGCTTGCTGGCTGGAGCCAAGTTTCGTGGGGAATTTGAAGAGCGGCTGAAAGCCGTACTTAAAGAGCTGTCTCAAGACGACGGCAGCAATATCGTCTTTATTGACGAATTGCACACCATGGTTGGCGCAGGCAAAGCAGAGGGTGCCATGGATGCGGGCAATATGCTCAAGCCGGCGTTAGCCAGAGGCGAGTTGCATTGCATTGGTGCCACCACCTTGGACGAATATCGCAAATACATTGAAAAAGATGCGGCACTTGAGCGCCGGTTCCAGAAGGTCATAGTGGACGAGCCAAACGTCGAATCGACCATCGCCATTTTGCGTGGTCTGCAAGAGAAGTATGAGGTTCACCATGGTGTGGAGATCACGGATCCGGCCATCGTGGCGGCCGCCGAGCTGTCAAACCGCTACATCACGGATCGTTTCTTGCCGGACAAAGCGATTGATTTGATTGATGAGGCAGCAGCCCGTATCCGTATGGAAATCGATTCCAAGCCAGAAGTGATGGATCGACTCGATCGGCGCATCATTCAATTGAAAATTGAGCGTGAAGCCGTCAAAAAAGAGACCGACGAGGCTTCACAGCGCCGCTTACAGAGCCTTGAGCAAGAGCTCGAAGCGTTACAGCGTGAATATAACGATTTTGAGGAAATCTGGAAAAGCGAGAAAGCGGCTGTCCAAGGCACGCAAGTCATTAAGGAAGAAATCGAGCGTGCTCGGGCAGAAATGGCGGAACTTCAAAGAAAAGGTCAATTCGACAAACTGGCCGAATGGCAATACGGCAAATTGCCAGCATTAGAGGCACGGTTAACAACGGCCGAACGAAACGTGGACGCCGGCGACGGGGCCAAGCCGCAATTGTTGCGTACGCAAGTCGGTGCTGAGGAAATCGCCGAAGTGGTTGCGCGCGCCACCGGGATCCCGGTGTCCAAGATGATGACAGGTGAGCGTGAGAAGCTCCTCAAAATGGAAGAGCGCCTGCACCAAAGGGTGGTCGGTCAAGACGAAGCCGTTAGTTTGGTGGCCGATGCGATTCGTCGGTCACGCGCTGGCTTGGCTGATCCAGCACGCCCCTATGGTTCCTTTTTATTCTTGGGGCCCACGGGTGTGGGCAAGACCGAGTTGACCCGTGCCTTGGCTGACTTTCTGTTTGACTCGGACGAACATTTGATTCGTATCGACATGAGCGAGTTCATGGAAAAGCACTCAGTGGCCCGTTTGATTGGTGCGCCGCCAGGTTATGTCGGGTACGAGGAAGGGGGCTATTTGACCGAAGCGGTGCGACGCAAGCCCTACAGCGTGGTGCTGTTAGACGAGGTGGAGAAAGCCCATCCGGATGTATTTAATGTGTTATTACAAGTTCTCGATGACGGTCGTTTGACTGACGGTCAGGGTCGCACCGTGGATTTCCGCAACACGGTTATTGTCATGACGTCTAACCTCGGCTCACAGCACATCCAAAGCATGGTCGGTAGCGCCTACGACGCTATCAAAGAAGTGGTGTGGGATGAATTGAAAGCGCATTTCCGTCCCGAGTTTCTCAATCGGATTGATGAGGTGGTGGTGTTTCATGCGCTGCAAAGTCAGCATATTGAAAAAATTGCGACCATCCAGATCGAACGGCTCTCACAGCGACTGCAAGAGCAAGAGATGCTACTTGAAATCACTCCTGCGGCCGTGGCTGAGTTGGCTCGCACGGGCTTTGACCCGGTATTCGGTGCTCGACCGCTAAAGCGAGCCATTCAGCAGCATTTGGAGAACCCTATTTCCAAGCGAATTCTGGAGGGAAAGTTTGGTCCCAAGGATGTGATTCCCGTGGACTACAAGGATGGGGCGTTCGTCTTTGAGCGAACCCTGCAGTAATTGTTGCTTTCACCTGTGGCAAGCTCACGGCTGTGGCAAATCAGACCCGTGTGTCTGGCTTGCCACAGCCGTGAGTGATTTGTTTCACTCGCTTTTGTGTGTCTATCTCAAACGGGTATCATTAACACCAATCACTGACCACCACTTGAAGTTATGAACGAACCGATGTCACCCGTCCCAGAAGATCCCCAATCGATTGTGCGCCGTGCCGAGCATGCTCGGCTGTCTGTGGTGGTGCCTGCCTACAATGAACGAGACAACTTAAGCGCTTTGTTACCCCAGTTACAGGGGGCGTTGCTTGCCATCGGCGCTGACTGGGAAGTGGTGGTGGTTGACGATGGCAGCCGTGATGAGACGGCGGCCCTGATGCAGCACTGGTGCCAGTCGCCTGGTTTCCGTTTTGTGCAGTTGTCGCGCAATTTTGGTAAAGAGGCCGCCCTGACGGCGGGCATTGAGGCGGCTGACGGTGACATGGTGGTACTCATGGATGCCGATTTGCAGCACCCCCCGTCATTGATTGCCTCGATGGTGGCGCGCTGGGAGCGCGGCGTTGATATGGTTTATGCGGTGCGTGAAAGCCGTGAAGATGAGCCTTGGACCAAACGCGTTGGCACCCGCGTCTTTTATTCCTTACTACGCAGTGAGGGCCATGTCCAAGTGCCTCCCCATGCGGGCGATTTCCGTCTCATGGATCGCAACGTTGTGCAGGCCTTGCTGCGACTGCCGGAACGCAACCGATTCATGAAAGGACTTTATGCGTGGGTTGGATTTCAATCCGAATCAATCCCTTATATGCCGCTAGACCGTCACAAAGGCACGAGTCACTTCAGCGCGCTTAAACTTTGGCGCCTGGCCCTTGCCGGCTTGATGTCCTTCACGACCTGGCCTTTACGAGCCGTGAGCGTGGTGGGGTTTGTGGTGTCTATTTGTTCCTTTTTATATGGCGCGTTTATTGTGATCGAATACTTGTTGTTTGATAACGCGGTAGCGGGCTGGCCAACGATTGTGACGATTTTGTTGTTCTTTTCGGGTATCAATTTGTTATCGCTTGGTATCGTGGGTGAGTACGTTGCCCGGATCTTTGAAGAAGTCAAAGGTCGACCACTGTATTTGGTGAAGAACAGCGATGGCTCAATGGCGAGCGGCAAAGGCCCACAAACGGCTGAAAATAAACGTCAAAACCGCCACCCCAATCAAGATCATGCCGAGTAACGCCTCATAGGGCATCGTGGTTTCTTTCAGGAGGATGGCGTAAGCGGATTCGTTGATGAGGAAACCCAGCGCCGAAAGAATAAAAAACCTCGGTAAACTGGCTTTCAAGCCTGACTGCTGGGCCCGAAAAGTGAGGAAGTAATGACCGGTGTAAGACACATTGAAGGCGACAAGCCAGCCAATGACATTGGCGGTTAACGGCTCCCACGAGGCGCTTGACACCAAGAGGACCACCACTAGCCAGTGCACCAGTGCCGCCGTCGCGCCGACGAACACAAATGAACTGAGCTGGTGTGATAGTTTTTTCATGGACAGGTAACGGTTTTAAGAATGACGGAGCAAACGCAAACGGTGTCAGCCACAAAAGATGGCCTTGAATCACGAATCATCGCGATCTGCGCCGATGATTACGGGGTGGATGCGGCGGTCAATGACGCCATTGTAGACCTTGCCAAGAAGGGTAGGCTGTCGGCGACTAGCGTCTTGGTCGATGGCGCTGCACTTGGCCAGGCCAAACAAGCCTTATCCCCATTGCCCTTGGATCTTGGCCTGCATCTTAATTTCACCGACGCCATTGGCGACCTTGCGTCAAAAGATGTCATGCCTTTGCCCAAGTTAATCTTGCGCGCGCACACCAGGTCGTTGGACAAGCAATGGGTTCGATCGGGCATTGAACGTCAACTAGACCGATTCGAAGCGCTATTTGGACGAGGGCCAGATTATGTGGATGGCCACCTGCATATTCACCAATTGCCGATCATCCGAGAAGCGCTTATCGAGGCCCTCGAACACCGCGATGGTGAAAGCTCGCCGTGGATACGTGACACGCGACCACCGCGTTCGTTGCGGGCACACGGACCGCGATTGAGTCGAATCAAAACTTGGGTGATTGCCCATTTGGGTATGGCCACCTTGGTCAAGCGAGCCAAACGGCACGGCTTATTGAGTAACCGGGGATTTGCGGGAGTCTATGACTTCACGCGTGCACACCCGCCTTACCTTGATATGTTCCGCCACTGGTGTGGGCACTGTGAGAGCGGTGCTCTCATCATGACGCATCCCTCAACGCAGGCATTGCCTGGCGACCCAATCGGCCAAGCTCGCGTGGCGGAGTATGGGGTACTTATTAGCGACGAATTGGGCCACTATTTGGCATCCCAGCGACTCAAGGTGGGTCGCCTGTCTCAGCTGTTGTCCAACTTGCCGTAAAACTTCACACCCATGGTGATGCGCTCGCGACCTTGCGCACGGCGATGGCGATTGGTGTCTCTAAGCGAATACACACAGCCGCAGTACTCTTGCTGATAGAACTGTTCACGCTTGCTGATCTCTATCATCCGTTGCGAGCCACCATTTTTACGCCAGTTATAGGTCCAATACAACAAGTCAGCGTAACGGCTTGCCGCCCGCTCACCGCAACCGTTGATTTGGTTCATGTCCTTCCAGCGCGAGATGCCTAGGGAACTGGTGATGGTGTCATAGCCGTTCTCATGCGCGTACAAAGCCGTTCGCTCAAACCGCATATCAAAACATTGGGTACAGCGCTCGCCACGCTCGGGTTCGTTTTCTAGGCCTTTGACACGCTCAAACCAATTATCGACATCGTAGTCGGCATCAATAAACCCGATGCCGTGCTCCTGCGCAAAGCGGATATTTTCCTGCTTACGAATTTCGTACTCTTTGACAGGATGGATATTGGGATTATAAAAAAAGATGTCATAGCGAATGCCACTGGCCAGCATGGCTTCCATGACTTCGCCTGAGCAAGGGGCGCAGCAGGAGTGCAGCAAGACGCGCTCTCGGCCAGCGGGCAATGCCAGGCTAGGGCGGAGTGGGTCAACTGCGGGGTCGACTGTCGGGCTGAACATCGGGTTGGCCATTGTTTGATCCAAATCAATCCATCTTTGTAATAGCCATAGTGTAATGGCTTAGGCCCTTGATAAAAAGTTCGATGAGTACCTTGCTTTGATGTGTGAGTCATTTTAGGGTCTGACGCTTGCACCTGGTTAAGCACACTCGACTTTGAGGAGAGCACAGGGATGAAATCAAAAATTGATCGACGCACCTTTCTACTGGGTGCGGCTGCGTTGAGTGCAACCGGTTTGGGATCACCATCCGTGGCCATGGCCAATGCGAAGGCTGATGTGGTGATTGTGGGTGCCGGTGCCGCGGGACTGTCCATTGCTGCCCGTTTGGCGAGGCAAATGCCAAACGCCAAAATCACGATTTTTGATGCGAGGCGCGATCATTATTTCCAGCCGGGTTGGACGCTTGTGGGCGCCGGCTGGTGGAAACCCAATCAGACCGTAGAAGCCACCAACCGTTACATCCCTTCAGGGGTCAACTGGATCGAACAAGATGTTGTTGAGTTTGATCCGGACGCCAATAGCGTCACAGATGCCAGCGGCAAACGGTATCGATACGACTGGCTCTTTGTGACCACGGGCTTGACTTTGGATTACGAGAAGATCGATGGCATGGATCGTCGATTGATCGGGACCAAGGGTGTGGCCAGTATTTACGCTGGTCCCGAAGCCGCAGGGGCATCCCACCAAGTCATCAGTGATTATTTGAAAACCGGCGGTGTCGCTTTGTTTGGTCGCCCCGCAACGGAAATGAAATGCGCTGGCGCTCCCTTAAAAATGACTTTCATCACGGATGATTTGGCGCGTCGGGCCGGGGTAAGAGGCAATTGCAAAATCGCCTATACCGCCCACAATCAAGCGTTATTTGCGATTGCGCCTGTTGATGCCAAAGTCAAAACGCTTTTTGAGGAACGCGATATTGAGTCGTTTTACAGTCATGTGTTGACCGCCATTGACCCGGATGCCAAGCGGGCGATTTATCGGACCCCTAACGGTGCCGTGACGCTGGATTACGACATGATTCACGTGATCCCTCCCATGAGTGCGCCCGAAGCGGTCCGGCGCAGTCCGCTGCCCTGGCAGAGTGGCCCCAATGCTGCTGATGGCTGGATCGAAGTCGGTCAAGCGGATTTACGCAGCCAACGCTATCCCAACGTCTTTGCGGTGGGTGACGTGGCTGGTGTGCCACGCGGTAAAACCGCTGCGAGCGTTAAGTGGCAGGTGCCCGTGGCCGTTGATCACATGGTTGCCGCGGCCAATGATCAGGTCTCTTCTAGGGTCTACAACGGCTATACGTCCTGCCCCATGGTGACGGGATTGGGCAAAGCCATGCTGATCGAGTTCGACTACGCCGGTAACCTCACGCCGTCGTTTCCCTTTATCGATCCGCTAGAGGAACTGTGGATCTCTTGGTTCATTGAAGAAAAAGCGTTGTTAGGCACTTATCGCGCCATGTTGCGTGGCTACGGCTAAAAGAGGAGACAGAAACCATGGAAGAAATCTCGATACCCATGATGGCAGTGACGCTTTGGGAAACGTTTGGGTGGCTCAGTGTGGTGGGTGCCGTTGTCGCGGGTTTGCTGTTGATCATGCTTGGGACGGCGATACTTCGTGTTCGATCACATGGCCTACCGGTGGGTAAGGTTCTGCTGACGGGCGTCATCCTGACGGTTGTTGTTGCCGCGATTCTGACGCCCTTTGTGCCTGTCTGGACCTTGGCGCCCGTTGGGGATTTGCGTGGCCCAGTGGATTATTTATTGGCGTTTTTGATGGCACTCGGCCCGGCGGCTATCGTTGGCGTGCTATGGATCTACAGGCGATCCATACGCCAGCCCATGGCGAATTAAAGCAGAGAGCCACAACCGATTAACGATCGCCGTCGAGTACCGATTCCCACAAGGCTCGAACAGCCTGTCGGGTTTGTACCATCTCATCGGGTGAAACACGGGCACGCTCGGCGCCTTGAAGGCGCAGGGCGTGTTGTTTTTTACGCAGTGTTCGATAAGCCGCGATGGCGTTTGTCGCCACCGTTGAGGAAATCAGGCCAAGCCGTTCGGTGATGCCGAGCAAGGCGATATTGCCCAAATTGGGAATCAGGGCGGGCTCTTGGGCCGCGTAGCGCAGTACGAGGTACTGGGTGACAAACTCGAGATCAACCATGCCTCCCGCGTCGTGCTTCAAATCGAACAGGGGGGTTTTGTTGGGATGACCTTCGCTGATTTTGCGGCGCATGGCGCGTACTTCGCGAGCGAGCGTCTCGGGCTCTCTCGGTCGCGTTAAAACCTCTTCGCGAATCCTTTCAAATGCCGCACCGACTTGCGTATCCCCAACCACAAACCGGGCCCGGGTGATGGCCTGATGCTCCCAAGCCCAAGCCTGCTGCTTTTGGTATTGCTCAAAGGCCTCGATCGACACCGCCAAAAGACCCGCATCACCATCCGGGCGCAGTCGCAGATCAACCTCGTAAAGACGGCCTGACGACGTCATGGTCGATAGCCAGGAAGACAGCCGTCGGGCTAGCTTGGTGTAGTGTTCAGCCGCATGCTCGTCGGGGTCATCGAATAAAAACACCAAGTCTAGGTCAGACGAATAACCCAACTCTTTGCCACCGAGTTTGCCGTAGGCAATGATGGCAAATTTGGGCGGTGGTGCTTGGTCAACAGGGCAGCGTAAAACCAACGGCCAGACCCAATGCAAAGTCTGCTCAAGGAGCAAATCTGCCAGGGCGGAGAGCTGATCGGCCAATGCCTCAACGGACAAGACACCCGCGATATCTTGTGCCAACAGCTGAAAGCTCACTTGACGCTGCAAATCGCGCATCAAGTTCATTTGTTGCTCAACGTCCGGTTCGCCATCGGCCAACAGACATGCACGCATGTCCGCATTCAAGTTGGCCTGCACTCGATCTAAGTCGATAGGCTCCATGAGCGTACGCCAGTCAATCAAACTGTCTAACACCACGGGGTGCTGAATCACATATTGAGCGGCCCATGGGCTCGCTGCCATGAGGCCAGCCACCCGAATCAGTGTTTGGGGAAATTCCACGAGCAGCGCCAAATAGGCGCTGCGCTGCGCAATGGTTTCAATGAGGTCTAGTAGACGCAGGGTGGTTGTTTTGGGTGTTTCTGTGGCCAGTGCGGCTTGCAACAGCAAGGGTAAAAGCTCATCAATGCGGTCACGGCTTTGCGTCGTTAGGCTACGAATCCGATGCCCATCTAAGAAGAGCTCGATGTTCCTGTGAAGCGTCTGTGCGTCGTCGCCAAACGAGTTCAGGATGGTGTCAATATTGGTTTGGTTTGGATCAAATGCCCCTTCAAGCTTGTTGGCGGGGTCCGATGAATCGGCCGCGATCGTCTCTGCCGCTTGCTCGGATTGCCCTGAGGATTCGGGCTGAGCCAGTCCGGCCAAGTGAAAGGCATCGCGAAACACCGCGGCGACGCGTTGACGATGACCGGCCAACGTCATTTCAAATTCATCTGCCGAGAGCCCCATGGCAGTGGCCAGTGCCCATCTCAATGCAGGATCTTCTGGTAAAAGGTGAGTCTGGGCATCTTCCCGATACTGCAACAAGTGCTCTAAACGCCTCAAAAATAAGTAAGCCGCTTCCAGATCCGCGGCCACATCGTCTGGCACCAAGCCCGCCCGCTGTTGTGCCTGCAGGGCACACAATAGATTGCGTTGCTGTAAGGCGGGCATTTTGCCCCCGCGGATGAGTTGTGTCAGCTGCACCACAAACTCGATTTCACGGATGCCGCCGTCACCGAGTTTGATGTTTCGCTCCGTGTCTAGCCCGTTACGGGCTGAAGCCCGTCGCTGCCAGTCTTGGCGAATCCGTTGTCTGAGATCTCGCAGGGCAGCCAGCGCATCAAAGTCAAAGTATTTTCTGTAGACGAAAGGCAAACGCATGCTCTCAACGTGTTGGATCGTCAAGTCACTGTCGCTATCAGACCAAGCTTGGGTGGTGATCACGCGTCCTTTGAGCCAGGCGTAGCGTTCCCATTCGCGACCTTGGGTAAATAGGTACTGTTCAAAAGCGTCCAAGCTCCAGGCCAGCGGTCCACCGTCGCCGTCGGGCCGCAAACGCAAATCCGTCCGAAACACTTGGCCGTGTTCGTCAAGTTCAGAGATGATGGGCATCATCTGTCGAGTCAGTTTGCCGTAAAACTCGTGATGAGAGATCGGACGCACACCGTCGGTTTGGCCTTCTTCACCATACAGCATGACCAGATCAATGTCAGAAGACACATTTAATTCGCAGCCACCGAGTTTGCCCATGCCCACAACAATCATTTCCTGTGGTCGACCCGTTGCAGCCTCTCTGGGTGTCCCGTGTGTTTCGACTAACGTACCAACAACGCTGCGATAGGCTTGTGAGACGGCCAGATCGGCGAGCGTTGTCATGGCCTCGGTGACCTCGGCGAGTGTGGCGTGTTTGCCAATATCGCGCACCATGACGGTATAAAAAACGCGCTCGCGGAGCTGCCTTAGGACACGACGGCAATCGCTAACGCTGAGCTGGGCCGTCGCGGGCTGCTCGCCGGCAAGCTCGACAAACCATTGGTCGATACATGTGGTGTCCACGGGCCGTTGACAGGCTTCTAAAAGCCACTGTGCAAAAGAGTCGTCGGCATGGATGCGCCGCCGCAGGGCGCCTGACCATTGGATGGTCGAATCGAGATCGGCTGTATTCACTTTAGGGATCTGACCGTTTGAAGCTCATGGGAAACGAATATGAAACGAATGTGAAATGATTGTACCGGCACCCTTCATGGAGAACATGTTTGACGGGTAAACTGGTTATGTGACCCATTGTGCTTGATCTGTCTTTAAAAAAACATTGAATTTCTTCAAATCCATCCTTCGTTTCGGTCTGATTTTGTTGGTGCTTGGCTATTTCGTGAGCGCCACGGCTTTGTTGATTACGCGTTATTGGGTCTTGCCGCGAGTCGACGAGTGGCGCCCGGATATCGAAGCGGTGTTAACTGAGTCCCTCGGGGCACCCGTTAAGATCGGCGCCATCGACGGCCAATGGCGATCACTTAGCCCTGTGCTGAGCTTGCGTGATTTGTCCGTCTTGGGTGAAGACGGCGAGCCCAATCTGGTGATCTCAGCGGCCCAGGCCATTGTTTCTTGGCGCAGCCTGCTGCACTTGGAACCCGTGTTTAGTTACATCGGGGTGAGTCAATTCGAGTTGACGGCCGTCAAGCAAACGAGCGGCTTAATCAGGCTAGCGGGCTTTGAAATCGACTTGCGTACCTCAACAGACTCAACGGTTCGAGAGCGAGTGCTGCGTTGGCTGTCCAAACAAGGGCGGGTCGACTTAACGCAAGCCAAGGTGACTTGGGTGGATCAAGAAGCGGGTGCGCCCCCGCTAACATTTAGAGATATTGGGCTATCGCTTGATAACCAACTGCTTTCGCATCGCCTAGATTTTGAGGCGACGTTACCGACAGCGATCGGTGACTCGCTTGCCATCGCCATCGAGATTGATCGACTCGCAGGGACCTTTGGCTCATTTGATGAGCACTCAATCGACGCCGAAGTGTTTTTGACCATGCCACGTATTGACATCGACGCGATCAAACCGTGGCTAGCGTTGCCAGAGATAAAGGGCGTCTTTGGAGGACGTGCGTGGGTCAAGTGGCAGGATGGTCTGATTGATACCGTAACGGCAGACTTGAGTGCGGTCAGTGCGTCAGGTGTTCAGGCAAGCATTGATTCGAACGGTGAGGCGACAGAAGCGTCACTGACTTGGCAAGCGGGCCAAGCGGAGATGCGTGTTTCAGGGCCGTTGGGTGTTTTGTGGAACACACCGTACGCAAAAGCGTGGGTGATACAACCACCAGCGAGCGCGCGTTTGGCCTTTGATTTCGAGGCCAGCGACCTACTGCTGAATCACTTGTCCGCTGACCTCGACAGCTTGGCTATTGACGCCTTTAAAGTGGACAGTGTCATTACACGGCCTAGCCCAGGGGGGCTGTCAGTCACAGCCGATAACTTCTCGTTGGCCAATCGCGATGGGTTGATCCAAATGAGCGGCCAGTGGCAGCGTAACCAACCACTTGATGGTGATAACGTCGACATCGAAGGCACCTTGGCTCGGTTTGATCTCACGGCACTGCCCCGCTATTTATCTGGCGCGATCGGTCAAGAGACCGCCCAGTGGATGTCGCAAGCTTTCAAACGCGGCATGATTTCTCAAGCGGGTTTTAAGGTCAAAGGACCGGTGGCTGACTTTCCTTATGCGGGTGCAGACGATCAGGGTGTCTTCACCCTCGATGGCAGTTTTCAGGGTTGGTCGCTAGACTATGCCCCGCCAGAAGAGGAAGACGGTTTGGGTTGGCCACCTTTGGTTGATTTAAAAGGGTCTTTGAGTATGGTCAAGGACCGCATTAGCGTCCGCACGGATGCGGGTGCTTTGCAAATGCCTCAGGGTGAGCGGGTGGCCGTGACTCGCTTGTCCGCTAGTTTGACTGATCTGATCGACAAGCCGGTGCTCTCAATCCAAGCGCAAACCACCGCGCCTGCAAAAGCCTACTTGGCGCTTCTCAAGCAAACCGCATTGAAAGACCTCACGCCATCTTTCGTCAACGATTTGTCCGGTCGTGGGCAATGGGCTCTTCCTTTGACGTTGCAAATGGACATTTCAGACGTGGACAAGACCTCGTTTCGCGTTGCGTTGGATCTCAATGGCGGCGAGATAGGCTATGCGTCACTTCCCAGAGTCATCGTGAATGAAGGCACGGCTGTTTTTACAGAAAACGGATTCACGGCCCAAGGCTTGGTGGGTTCGTGGTTAGGTCGTGAGATAACAGTCAGTGGAGGTATCAATGAATCGACGCAAACGGTTTCCGTGAAAGGTGGGTTGTCTTGGTCGTCGTTAGCGAAAGCGACAGAAATGGCTGCCATCAGCCCGTTTGTCAAGGGCCAGCTGCCTTTTGAGCTTGACTTCGAGGCACCCCCGAATAAACCGCAACGCTTGCGTTTGACCTCTTCGCTCAAAGGGACTGAAATACTATTGCCCAAGCCTTTTGCCAAGGCGGCCGACACGACGCTGCCCCTGACTTTGACGTGGCAGGATGGCTCGTCATCAGCGCCAGGACAGGCCCTGCTTAAGCTGGGCTCGCTTGCCACGTTAGAGGCCAGGATGGCTGGCACAAGGACGGACCAAGCCCCCCTGTTTGATGCTGTCGCAGTCTCTATAGGACAGACTCCCATTAAGCTGAAAGAGGGCTTTACAGCAGCAGCGCGCTTTGATGTGTTGCAAGCCGAGCCGTGGTTGGCGTTGTATGAAAGCTTACCGACCGGTGCCGGTGAATCGTCAGCGAAGCCCTCGCTATTTCCCGCCCTTGGTGCCGCAAAAATAAGCGCTCAGCAATTTAAGTGGTCAGACACGGTTTTGGATGCCTTTGACGTCGATTATTCGCAGGACAGTCAAGGTCAAAACCATTTGGCGCTCAAATCGAATCAGACCTCAGGCACTGTGCGCTGGCAGGGCAAGGATGGCAACATTGATGGTCAGGTATTGGCTAATTTTTCAAAATTCAATATCGGTAGTCAACACAAAGAGGCGTTAACAGAAGAAGAAAAGGCGCAGGCGCTGGCCTCATTACCAAAAAATGATGCGCTATCAGAAATTCCCGCACTCGACCTAACGATTGATGAGTTGACGGTGTTCGGGTCCACCTTGGGTAAGCTAGAAGTCGTAGGCAAAAACAGTCCAGATCATACGCAGTGGAACATTGAGAGCTTGAATATCAAAAACCCCCACGGTGAGGTGCAAGCCTCTGGCGTTTTGAGATTCAGTCCAAACCCAGGCCTTTCAGGGGCGGTCGCTCTGAACCTTCAAAACTTGGGTGAGATGACGGATTCTTTAGGGCTGGGTAAGCGTATTCGCAATGGTTCAGGCCAGATCACGGCGAAGGTAGACTGGGCAGATTTTCCATGGCAAACCGATTACGACAAATTGAATACTCAAGTGGCCATTGATTTAAAAAATGGGGTATTTGATGGTTTGGGCTCGAGCAGTGCCCGTGTGTTGGAATTGCTGTCTTTGCAATCGCTCAATCGTTTGTTTCAGTTGGATTTGAGCGTCGATAACTCTTTCAAAGAGGGGTTCCCTTGGCAACGCATCGTGGGTGACATGAGTATTGCGTCAGGTGTCGCGGATACACGCAATCTGACGGTTTCTAGCGCTGTGGCAACCATTGCTATTGAGGGTGGTGCCAACATCGTGGATGAAACTTGGGGCCTTCATGCTGAAGTCAAGCCTAACCTGGATATGAGTGGCACTGCGATTGCGAGTGGATTTGTGGTTAATCCGCTTGTTGGCCTAACCGCGTTGATTGGGCAGTATCTTTTGCGCAATCCGGTTGAGAAGGCTTTGGCTGTCAACTATGCGGTAACGGGATCGTGGGACCGTCCAATCATCAACGGTGAAGAACCCAAAGAATCGAATACCGCAAATGAAGAGACATCGAATTCATCGGACATCGTGATCGACAATTGAAACGTCGCCACGATGCCGATCCAAAGGCAAGGTGCCTTTACTTTTTCATCATTTCAAAAAATTCTGCATTGTTCTTGGTTGAACGCATTTTATCGAGGATGAAGTCCATAGCTTCGACATCGTCCATATCGTGAATGAACTTTCTTAAAACCCAAATTTTGGGCAGCAGGTCGCCCTTGATCAAGAGTTCCTCGCGGCGTGTGCCCGACCGATTTAAGTTGATGGCAGGGTACATCCTCTTTTCTGCTAGACGACGTTCCAAGTGCACTTCAGAATTACCGGTGCCTTTGAATTCCTCGTAAATCACTTCATCCATTCGACTGCCGGTCTCTATCAATGCCGTACCAATGATCGTGAGCGAACCGCCTTCTTCGAGATTTCGCGCGGCACCAAAAAACCGCTTTGGCCGTTGCAGCGCATTGGCGTCGACACCACCCGTTAACACTTTGCCCGATGAGGGAACCACCGTGTTGTAGGCACGGGCTAGGCGGGTAATCGAATCGAGCAAGATCACGACGTCTTTTTTGAGTTCGACCAAACGCTTGGCCTTTTCAATGACCATTTCGGCAACTTGAACGTGTCGAGTCGCGGGTTCATCAAAGGTTGATGCGACAACTTCACCACGCACCGTGCGTTGCATTTCAGTGACTTCTTCGGGCCGCTCGTCAACGAGCATGACAATCATCACGGCATCCGGATAATTGGTCGTGATCGCATGGGCAATGTGCTGCATGAGCACCGTCTTACCTGATTTTGGGCTTGCAACGATCAGACCCCGTTGGCCCTTACCGATGGGCGCAAAGATATCTAGAATACGGCCAGTTAAGTTTTCTTCGCTCTTGATGTCACGCTCAAGCCGCATCGGCTCATCAGGGTGCAGGGGCGTCAAATTCTCAAACATGATGCGGTGTTTGATGGCTTCTGGCGCCAAGCCATTGACTTTTTCTACCTTGACCAATGCAAAGTAACGCTCGCCGTCCTTGGGTGTTCTAACCTCTCCTTCGATGGAGTCGCCGGTGTGAAGATTGAAACGACGGATCTGCGATGGCGAGATATAAATATCGTCGGTGCTCGCTAAGTAGGATGTCTCGGGTGAGCGCAAAAAGCCAAACCCGTCGGGTAAAACTTCAAGGACGCCATCCCCAAAAATTTGTTCGCCTTGTTTGGCACGTCGCTTCATGATGGCGAACATCAATTCTTGCTTGCGCAAGCGGTTAGCGTTTTCTATTTCTAGGCCGGCGGCTACCTCGAGTAGTTTCGAGACGTGCTGCGCCTTGAGTTCATTCAGATGCATGGATTTGAGTAGATGGAGATAGGTGTGGAGGGGATGGCAGACCCGGGCGGGCCTGCGCGTGGATTAGAGTGTGGTTTACAGTTGTTCGTTCAGAAACTCGGTCAGCTGTGACTTGGATACGGCGCCGACTTTGGTTGCTTTGACTTCACCATCTTTAAACAACATCAATGTCGGGATTCCTCGAATGCCAAACTTAGCGGCCGTCTGCTGGTTATCGTCGACATTCAGTTTGGCAATCGTCACTTTATCACCAAACTCGGTGGCCACCTCTTCAAGGATGGGAGCGATCATCTTGCAGGGGCCGCACCAAGCTGCCCAATAGTCTACCAGCACGGGCTTATCTGCGCCTAAAACGTCGCTCGCAAAACTGTCATCGCTGACTTGTTTGATGTTTTCACTCATGATTAATCTCTCATGTGCAATGGTCGATCGGACCAATAAGTCCCGCGTCGTCTAGACGCAACCATCGATCGGTTGGAAATGATTCGACAGAGTCCATGGCGATGATGTCAACGCATCCAAACCATGTGTTACCTTCTGTTCGCTATTTTCTAAGAATTCTGTCTCTGGAAAGCATACCACTCTTTTGATAGCGAATCCTAGGGGTGTGGTGAGCGAGCTGCTCAGTTTTTGAGCGATCCAGTGTCCAGCGCACAGAACCTTCGGTTTTTTTCTAAAATGCCGAGGCTTTTCCACAGATTTTGGGGATAACTTGGTGGCTACCGCCTATAACGAATCGTCTATACGTGTACTCAAAGGACTCGAACCGGTCCGTCAGCGTCCTGGGATGTACACCCGCACAGACAACCCGCTTCACATCATCCAAGAGGTGATTGATAACGCGGCCGATGAGGCACTTGCTGGCTATTGCCAACAAATCACCGTGACCTCGCATGCTGACGGCAGTGTCTCGGTGCAAGACGACGGGCGTGGGATCCCGGTTGGTTTACACCCCGATGAAAATGCCCCGGTCGCCGAGTTGGTGTTCACGCGCCTGCATGCGGGCGGTAAATTCGATAAACAAGGTGGTGCCGGCGCCTACGCTTTCTCTGGCGGCTTGCACGGTGTGGGTGTGTCGGTCACCAATGCGTTGTCGAACCGTTTGGAATTGGCCGTGTATCGAGACGGCCATCACCACACGATGGCCTTTGAAAACGGTGACGTTGTTGAACCGCTTTCAGTGGTGGGAACGGTGCCCAAAAAGAAAACGGGCACACTCGTTCACGTTTGGCCCAATCCAAAGTATTTTGATGCCATGGCACTGCCAGTGTCGGCCTTAACGCATTTGCTTCGCAGCAAAGCGGTTCTTCTGCCGGGCGTGACGGTGGTCTTAAACCAAGAGAAGTCAGGCGACAAGCAGACGTGGTGCTACGAGAAAGGACTCGAGGGCTACCTGCAGGATGCGTTGGCCGACACGACCTTATTGGTGCCATTTTTTGCCGGAGAGCAGTTTGTCGGCGAGGGTGATGATGTCTTCGCGTTCGGTGAGGGCGCCCAATGGGTGGTGGCTTGGGCCGAAGAGGGTGCCGTTATTAGGGAGTCTTACGTCAATCTCATTCCCACGACTGCCGGTGGCACTCACGAAGCGGGCCTGAGGGAAGGCTTGTTCACGGCGGTTAAAGCCTTTTCTGAATTACACAGTTTGTTACCCAAAGGCACCAAGCTACTACCCGAAGACGTATTTTCCAGGGTGAGTTTTGTCCTCTCGACCAAGGTTCTCGATCCGCAATTCCAGGGACAAATCAAAGAGCGTCTCAATAGCCGTGATGCGGTTAAGTTGGTCAGTGGGTTCGTTAAGACGGCTTTGGAACTGTGGCTCAACTCTCACATGGATGAGGGCCGCAAACTGGCAGAGCTCGCAATCCGTCAGGCCCAGGCGCGCACACGAGCGGCACAGAAAGTGGAAAAGCGCCGCGGCTCGGGCGTGGCAGTCTTGCCGGGCAAACTGACCGATTGCGAGGCCACCGATGCGAGTCGAACGGAGGTGTTTCTGGTTGAGGGTGATTCGGCGGGTGGCTCCGCAAAAATGGGTCGAGACAAGAATTTTCAAGCCATTTTGCCGCTTCGGGGCAAGGTGCTTAATGCTTGGGAAGTGGATAAGGACCGTTTGTTTGCCAACAATGAAATTCACGACATTGCCGTGGCAATCGGGGTCGACCCCCATGGACCGAATGACGAGCCAGACTTGTCCCAACTGCGTTATGGTCGTATTTGTATTTTGTCCGATGCCGATGTTGATGGCTCTCACATTCAGGTTTTGTTGTTGACCTTGTTTTTCAAGCACTTTCCCAAATTGGTGCAAGCAGGCCATTTGTACGTGGCCAAGCCCCCGCTTTTCAGGGTGGACGTGCCGGCGCTTGGTAAACGACCGCTGCGTAAGTTCTATTGTTTGGACGAAGGCGAGCGCGATGCTTTGCTCGATAAATTACGCAAAGAAGGCGTGAAAGAGGATAGTTGGTCGATTGGGCGTTTTAAAGGCTTGGGTGAGATGAGTCCCCAGCAATTATGGGAAACAACGCTTAACCCAGACACGCGTCGCTTGTTGAGGGTGGATTTTGGTTCTTTAGACGCCGAGCAAACGCGACAAATGTTTGTGATGTTGATGGGTAAAGGCGAGTCGGCACAGCGCCGGCTATGGATCGAAGAAAAGGGTAATTTGGCCCAAGTGGATATTTGATCGTTCTTTGAACGAATTTATAAAGTGACGCGATGACCGACAGTAATCAACCGACCCTATTTGAAAATACGAACGACGATACCCTGACGTTGGGCCTCTATGCTGAGCAGGCTTATTTGGATTATGCCGTTTCAGTGGTCAAAGGACGCGCCTTACCAGACCTTGGCGACGGTCAAAAACCAGTGCAGCGCCGTATTTTGTATGCCATGCAAGCCATGGGGCTGCAATCAGGGGCGCGTCCGGTGAAGTCAGCGCGTGTGGTGGGTGACGTGTTGGGTAAGTTCCACCCCCACGGCGATCAAGCCGCTTATGACGCCCTCGTGCGCATGTCTCAGTCATTTACGTTGCGTTATCCCCTGATCGATGGGCAAGGGAATTTTGGTTCACGCGATGGTGACAATGCCGCAGCCATGCGTTACACCGAAGCGCGACTCACACCGATTGCGAAGTTACTGTTGGATGAGTTGGGCGAGGGCACGGTCAACTTTGTGTCGAATTACGATGGCAGTCAGCTCGAGCCTGCTGCGCTGCCCGCGCGATTACCCCTGTTGTTGCTCAATGGTGCTTCGGGGATTGCTGTTGGCATGGCAACGGAGATCCCTTCGCATAATTTGACGGAAGTTGCCGCAGCATGCGTGGCCTTGATCAAGAATCCTAAGCTAGACGCCGCGGCCATACAGGCGATGGTGCCGGGCCCGGACTTTCCTGGTGGGGCGCAAATCATCTCAGAGCCACAAGACATTGCTCAGGTCTACAATCACGGCAGGGGCTCGTTAAAGGCTCGCGCTCGTTGGCACTTTGAGGAGCTCGCCCGTGGCCAATGGCAATTGGTGGTGACCGAATTACCCCCCTCAACGTCCGGTCAAAAAGTGCTGGAAGAGATTGAGGACATGACCAACCCCAAGGTCAAAACAGGGAAAAAGTCGTTAACGCCCGAGCAGCAACAAACCAAAGCACAAGTGTTGGCTTTATTGGATACCGTGCGCGATGAGTCAGGCAAGGACGCCGAAGTTCGCTTGGTGTTTGAACCGAAAACCTCGCGGGTAGACCGTGACCAATTCGTTACGCTGCTGTTGGCGCAAACAAGCTTAGAAACCAACGTGTCGATCAACTTGGTTTGTGTGGGCACCGACGGCCGACCCAAGCAGAAAAGTTTTTATGATGTGCTCGTTGAGTGGATCGAGTTTCGCGCTCAGACCATCTTGCGACGCAGCGAATACCGCTTAGAAAAAGTACTGGACCGTATCCATGTGCTCGAAGGTCGCATGGTGGTTTACCTGAGTGTCGATGAGGTGATTCAGACCATCCGCGAGTCTGACGAACCCAAAGCTGCGCTGATGGATCGCTTCAAGCTGACTGAGCGACAGGCCGAGGATATTTTAGAGATGCGGTTGCGACAGCTCGCGCGTCTAGAAGGCATTCGCATTGAGCAAGAGTTAAAAGACAAAAAAGTTGAACAGACACGGCTAGAAGAGTTGATTCAAAAGCCAAGTGCGCTCAGACGCTTGATGATCAAAGAAATTGAAGCAGATGCCAAGACCTTTGGCGACCCGCGTCGCACCTTGATAGTGCCGGCCGAACGAGCCGTGTTATCGGTCAAAGTGGCTGATGAACCCGTGACGGTTATTGTTTCTCAAAAAGGCTGGGTCAGAACGCGCCAAGGTCACGGCCACGACCAGAACCAATTCAGTTTCAAGACGGGTGATGGCTTGTACGGGACTTTTGAGTGCCGCAGCACGGACGACTTGGTGGTGTTGGGCTCTAATGGTCGGACGTACTCGGTGGCCGTGACCGAACTGCCCTCGGCACGTGGTGATGGCAGTCCGGTGACCGCTTTTGTCGACTTGGAGCCCGGCACCCAGGTTGCTCACTTTGTGGCCTCAGATGCCAAACAAATGTGGTTGATCACGACAACCAGTGGATTCGGCTTCAAAGCCCCTGCCTCGGCGATGGTGACACGGCAGAAAGCGGGCAAGCAGTTTGTGAATGTAGAGGCGCAGGAACAACTTCTTCGTCCTGTGCGACTAGATCCCGCTCATCAACACATTGCACTCATGTCCAGTCGTCAACGACTGGCCGTGATTGAAACAGACGAGGTCAAAAAGTTGACCGGGGGTGGCAAGGGCACTATCTTGATGGCCTTGGATGCCTCAGATCAGTTGCAGCAAGTCAGGGCGGTGGACGATAAAGGCCTGACCATTCGAGGCAGCTACCGCAATCAAGTTCGTGCGGACGTTTTGACGGGATTGGCTTTGGCTGATTACTTTAGCAAGCGTGCACGCAAAGGAAAGCTGTTGCAAACGCGTCTCAAGAATCCAGAACTGGGATAATCTTTTAATTGTATGTTTAGGGGTTAGGCCGCTGATATGTCGACTTATCGAATTACCTTAGAGCCCAGTCAACACCAGTTTGACGCCGCAGAAGATCAAAACATTCTTGAAGCCGCACTGGCTGCTGGCCTTGTGTTGCCCTACAGCTGTCGCAGTGGCGCTTGCTCGAGCTGTAAAGGCAAGGTGCTCACCGGTCAATACGACGCAGGCCCGGCACCCGAGCAGGTTTTGCAGCCTGAAGAAATCGAGACAGGTTTCACGCTCTTGTGCCAGGCGCAGCCACGCTCCGACATGGTGATTGAGTCGCGAGAGGTGCGTTTGGCTTCTGATATCCAAGTACGCAAATTACCTGCTCGGCTGACGCGTTTGCGCCAACCCACGCCGGACGTGGCTATCTTGACGTTGCAATTGCCTTCGTCTGAGACATTCCGGTTTTATGCGGGGCAATACGTCGAGTTGATATTAAAAGAGGGCAAACGTCGCAGTTATTCCATGGCCAACTCGCCGGATCAGTCGGCGGCGTTGGAGTTGCATGTGCGTCACATGCCCGGTGGGGTATTTACCGATCATGTCTTCGGGGTTGGTGCCACGCAAATGAAAGAGCGGGAGATCCTGCGCCTTGAAGGACCGTTTGGGTCATTCTTTTTGCGTGAAGAAACTGACAAACCCATCGTGTTTTTGGCCAGTGGCACGGGTTTTGCGCCGATCAAGGCGATCATTGAATCCATGATTGAGCGTGGCATTGAACGTAAGGCCGTCTTGTATTGGGGCGGCAGGCGCCCACGAGATTTATACATGGACGCACTCGCGCGCGAGTGGACGACGAAGCTAAAGGATTTTAAATACATCCCTGTGGTTTCAGATGCATTGCCTGAAGATGCGTGGGCGGGGCGGACCGGGTTTGTGCACCAAGCGGTTATGGCCGACTTTGAGGATCTGAGTGGTCACGAGGTTTACGCTTGTGGTGCGCCTATTGTGGTTGAATCCGCGCGTTTGGATTTCAACAAACAGCGCGGCTTGCCTGATGAGTGTTTTTTTGCTGATGCATTTACCAGCGCGGCAGACACAAGCGATGGCTGACGCTACACTGCAACAGGCCTCATGGTTTGGGGACGTTTCAGCAGCAGCCAATAGGCGTTAGGGGAGTGCAACGATGAAAGTGATCGTTCTGGGTAGTGGGGTAGTCGGTACGAGTTCGGCATGGTGGTTACAAGCGGCTGGCCATGAGGTGGTCGTGATCGACCGAGAAAAAGGTCCGGCCCAGGAGACATCTTTTGCCAACGGCGGACAAATCTCAGTGTCATACGCCGAACCTTGGGCGCATCCCCAAGCCCCCCTGCAGCTTCTGAAGTGGATGACAAAAGCGGATGCGCCATTGCTATTTCGTCCGCAGTTCGATTGGCGTCAGTGGGTTTGGGGGCTTGCGTTCTTGAGGGAGTGCCTGCCGTCACGCCTTGCACCGAACATTCGCGCTATGGTGCGTTTGGCCCAATACAGTCACGACACCTTAAAACAGATGCGCCAAGAGCTTGGTATTGAGTATGACCATGTAGAAAAAGGCATTTTGAATTTTTACCGGGATCAAGAGGCGTTCGATGGTTCACAAAAGGCCGCTGATGTCATGCGAGACTTTGGGGTCGACCGCCGGGTCATCAGTGCTGACGAGGTGGTTGCCATTGAGCCCGCGCTAGCGCCCCATCGCGACACCATTGTCGGTGGTGACTACACCAAAGATGACGAAAGTGGTGATGCACATAAGTTCACCAAGGCGCTAGCAGATAAGGCGGCCAAAAAAGGTGTTTCGTTTATGTTTTCTACCCGCATCACGCGGGTGATTTGTGCCAACGGGCGCGCAAGTGCTGTTGAAGTCATTCGCGATGACGGCAGCTACGACACTATCACCGGTGATGCTTTTGTGGTGTCTCTTGGCAGTTTTACGCCCCAATTGGTCAGACCCCTTGGTATCCATTGCTTGATCTACCCAACCAAAGGGTATTCGGCAAGTTTTCCCGTGACAGATCCGGCACGCGCACCGTCGGTTAGTTTGACGGACAGTCGCAATAAAATGGTATTTTCACGACTTGGTAATACCTTGCGCATGGCAGGAACGGCTGAATTATCGGGATATTCGCGTCATTTAAGTGATGTGCGTTGTCAGCGGATGACGGATTTGGCACGCGAACTGTTTCCTGATGCGTTGGATTTCGAGCAGGTCAAATACTGGACAGGGTTGTGTCCTTCGACGCCATCTAATGTGCCACTGATTGGTCGCAGCCGTGTACCCAATGTTTATCTGAACTCGGGTCACAGCACCTTGGGGTGGACGATGGGACCTGGTTCGGGTCGTGCCATTGCCGATGTGGTTAGTCAGAAAACCCCTGAACCCAATTTCCCGTTTATCGGCATTTAACTGTTAACTGTTGCAATGAACGGCCTGAATTCAAGAGCAGGCCATTTTTTTGAGGATCGATCTGTGAAAAAACTAGCCGCCAGCGTTGCAGCTATTGGTACGTCAGTCTTTTTGATAAATCCGGCCTATGCCCAGAAGACAGAAATCGAAGTTTGGCACTCGTTGTCAGGGCCACATGAATCGGTATTTGAAAACCTCATTGATCGCTTTAATAGCGACAGCCAGACGGTGACGGTTCGTGTCAGGGACTTTTCTGATCAAGACGCCCTGCAGAAGGCGGGCCGAGATGCCGTGGCGGGTAAGCGTGCAAAACCTGATCTTGTTCAGTTGCGTGACAATCACGATCCCCAAGTTTTGGCGCAACACGAAGATGTGCTGCCGCTCTATCAGCTTTTGGCTCGGCATCCCATCTCTGACAGCGCATGGTTCCTCGATAGCACCACGGCGTTTGTGCGCGATGGCCGCAATCGTTTGTTAGCGTTCCCGATGATGGCCGAAGTGCCTGTCATGTTTTACAACATTGAGAATTACCGTGCCGCCGGACTTGATGCGAACAAGCCTGCCGAGTCATGGAAAGAGCTTCAAGCGCATTTACTGACCTTGCGTAATCAAGGTCGCTCTGGTTGTCCTTATGCCAGCGCCGATCAAGTCAACGTCCATATCGAGAATTTGGCTCCCCTGAACAGGGAGTTGTTTGTCAAACCTGACAATGGGCTCAAAACGAGCCGTAATCTGTCATTGAATTTCAACACGCTGTATGTGCGCCACCTCTCGTTAATGGTGAGCTGGAAGAAAACCGATTTATTCACGGACAGCACACGTTCAGACCAGGCCGAACTCGCCTTCGCGAAGGGTGATTGCGCCGTGCTGACCGCAGGCTCTGGGGCTTTGGCGACGATCAAGGAAGGCAATCAGCGTTTCGGTGTCGCACCCTTGCCATATTATCCAGAGGTTGCTAAGAAGCGGGGTGCGCCTTTCATCACAGGAGATGCCTTGTGGGTGGTGGCGGGTCAATCAGCGCCACGCAATAAAGCCACCGCCGAGCTGTTGGGTTTTTTCTCTAAGCCAGTGATCGCGGCTGAATGGCACCAAAAGACAGGCTTCATGCCTTTGACTGACGCGGCATTCCGAGCATCGGAAGTCTCTTTCTATAACTCCATTCCAGGTGCTCGCAGTATTGTTGAGCAAATGCAAAACGCCAGTCAGGACAGTTCGTCAGGGTTCCGAGTGCCGAATTACACGGCTGTTAAAGCCATCCTGGACGAAGCGTTAGATCAAGCCTATGCAGAAGACGTCAGTGCTATGAGTGCTTTGCTGGGTGCGAAAGAGGCCGCAGACAAAGCCATGCGGTAGTTTTCAGGGGCGCTAGAAGCTCTCTTTGGTCTTAAAGCTTTGAAACCAAAGAGAGCCTCAAAAACCCTCAGGCAACTAAAAGGGGGAATTGCTACGGGGTCGCTGCTAAGGGGTCGCTAGTCGCGTCCTCAGGGGGTGCAACATCAGCGCCTTGGATGCCATGCCTTTTGAGCGCCTCTGCCACGAACCCCGATTGCTTGGCTTCTTCAACAAAAGCGCGTAAGAATTGGCTGGCGGCCTCTCCGCGAGTCTTGGAAACACCCATGGCTTGTTTGATCACCATGAATCGACCGTCAAGCAGTTTGAGTTGGGGGTGGCCTTGGCTGTCGGCGAGGAGTTGCTGTTTGACACCTGCTGCGACGTCAGCCTGACCTGCCAAATATTGTTTGACCACTTCGTTTGATAGGGTGGTTCGTAAGATCGTGGCTTGTTTCAAATGCCTGGTCAAGAAAAGGTCATACGCGGTACCTTGCCCGACAAGCACACGATGGCCGGGCTGATCAACCGCCTCATTGTTGGTGATGGGTGAATCATTGGTCACCATGTAGGTGCCCTCGATCAACACGTAAGGCCAGGTAAAGGCGATTTGTTGCCCACGCTCGGGATCAACCGCAAAAAAACCGACGTCTGCCTCTGACTGCTCGACCGCTTGCACCGAATGCGCCGCTTTTTTAAAGACCTTCAGTGTCAACGGCACACCGAGCTGCTCGGCGAGTCGGGTCGCGAGATCAACGGACACACCTGTGGCTGTTTCACCCACGGCTTTAGCCAAAATAGGATTGCCTGTGTTAATGCTGGCGCGTAAAACCCCAGTGGGTGCGAAAGCTTGTCTAAGAGCGGGTGTCATTTCATCTCCGATGGGCCTTAAGGCCGGGCTCGTGCTAGTGCGTTGTTTGGCGCCCCCGGCGTGACTCGAACACGCAACCACCCGCTTAGAAGGCGGGTGCTCTATCCAATTGAGCTACGGGGACTGAATGGGGGATTTTAGCGCCTATTTATTCCTCGCTGAAAAACCCAGTTTGGGGTTGGCTATGGTAGCCTAAGAGGGTGTATTTAATTGAAAGATTATGAGCGCCTATTTAAGCCTTCACCCCAGTCATCCACAGCCGCGCTTAATCAGTCAGACCGTCGAAGAACTGAAGTCAGGTGGCATTGGTGCTGTGCCGACCGATTCCGGCTATGCCTTGGTCGCTCACTTGGACGACAAGACCGTTGCTGATCGCCTCAGACGCCTGCGCGGACTAGACGCCCGTCATCACCTCACATTGCTTTGCCGCGATCTGTCTGACATCAGTCACTTCGCAAAAATTGATAATCAACAGTACCGCTTGTTAAAACAAGCGACGCCCGGCCAATGGACCTTCATTCTTCAGGCGACCAAAGAGGTACCCAAACGGGTCTCTCACCCCTCGCGTAAGACCATTGGTATCCGCGTGCCATCGCACCCCGTGATTCAAGCCTTGCTCGCCGAGGCGGGCGCACCTTTGCTCTCGACGACCCTTATTTTGCCGGGCCAAGAGGCCTCACTGGTGGACCCTGATGAGGTCCGAGCCAAGCTAGACAAACAAATTGACGTGATCTTGGATGCCGGAAACTGCCCATGGGAGCCGACCACCGTGGTGGATTTGTCGGGGCCCGAGCCTGTATTGATTCGCCGTGGTAGCGCTGACCCCGCGTTGATTGGTTTATGAACGAGATTATCCAAACCATTGCCGTCTTCGCCTTGCCGGTGATGTTCGCCATCACGTTGCACGAGGCAGCGCATGGTTACGTTGCTCGAATGTTCGGTGACCCGACCGCGACGTTGGCTGGCCGCGTCACGTTAAATCCGATTCCTCACGTTGACCCAGTGGGAACCATATTGGTGCCGTTGGGCATGTTGCTGACTTCAAAATTGTTAGGTGGCCCGCCGTTGTTGTTTGGCTGGGCAAAACCCGTGCCGGTCGACTTTGGCCGCTTGCGCCGTCCCAAGCAAGACATGCTGTGGGTTGCCTTGGCGGGTCCGGCAGCCAACCTGGTGATGGCGGTCATGTGGGCTGTGGCGGTGCGCTTTGTGCTTGAGGCAGGGTATGACCGCGATAGTTATTTTTTTCAAGTGGCCGTGGTCGGGATTCAGATCAACCTGGTTTTGATGGCCCTGAATTTACTGCCGCTCTTGCCACTTGATGGGGGGCGTATCGTCTATAGCTTGTTACCACACCAAATGGCTTGGCAATATGGGCGTTTGGAACCCTACGGCATGGTCATTCTGATCGTGTTGTTGTTAACCGGAAGCCTATGGGTCGTACTCGGCCCGTTTATGGCCTTAGGGCGTTGGATTGTGCAGTTATTTTTGTAGGCGGATCTCGGTGCACGGTGGCGTTGGCTTCCGTTACACTATGGCATTAGAAAATTAACCCGCGCTGAATCGGCCGGCCCCGAGGCAAAAACTTGGTATTTATCAACGCATGACAACGTCAAATTCCCCTTCTCATGGGTTACCTTATGGCGGCAGTTTGGTCGCCCTCGTCACACCCATGCATCCCGATGGCAGTCTGGATTTGGCCAGTTATCGAAATTTGATCGATTGGCATGTGGATGAGGGCACAGATGGTTTGGTGGTGGTGGGTACTTCCGGTGAGTCACCGACCGTGTCTATGGATGAGCACGCCCAGTTGATTGAAGTGGCGGTCGAGCATGCGTCCAATCGTGTGCCCGTCATTGCCGGTGTTGGCGCGAACTCTACGGCAGAGGCCATTGAATTGGCTCAGTACGCAAAACGTGCGGGCGCTCAAGCGGGTTTATCTGTTGTGCCCTACTACAACAAACCTTCGCAAGAAGGTATTTACAGACATTTTAAGGCGGTTCAAGAAGCGGTGGACTTGCCGACCGTTCTCTATAACGTGCCTGGTCGTACGGTGGCTGATATTGCTCACGAAACGGTGATGCGCTTGGCCCAAGTGCCCGGTATTATTGGTATCAAAGACGCGACGGGCGACATCAGCCGAGGTGCTTTGTTAATCCGTGATGCGCCCGAGGGATTCCACGTTTTGAGCGGTGATGATCCCACCGCCGCGGCTTTGATTCTGTTGGGTGGGCAGGGTAATGTGTCGGTAACTGCCAATGTGGCGCCGCGTGCGATGCATGACCTTTGCGTGGCTGCGGCCGCGGGTGATGTCCCAACCGTGCGCACCCTAAACGCCAAGTTGGCGGCGTTAAACAAACTGCTTTTTGTTGAAGGTAACCCGATACCTGTCAAGTGGGCCTTGGCTCAGATGGGTCGCATGCCAGGTGGCATTCGGTTACCTCTTTGCGAATTGAGCCCGTCGTTTCATGAGTCGCTGCGGGCCGCACTCTTGGAGGCTGGTTTACTGTGATGATGGAACGCCGTAAGGCTTGGCGCCGACCAATGTTGGCCGGTGCGGTGTGCGCAAGCATTTTGTTTCTGGGCGCTTGCGGCTCACTCAAGGAAACCCTTAGTGGCCAAAACGCCATTGACTATCAGTCGGCGGTACGAACAGACCCCCTGAGCGTACCCCCAGATCTCACGCAGGCTGCCGCGGATCCGCGCTACCGCGCACCAGCGACTGGCTCTGCGACTTTTAGTGAGTTCCAAGCGCAAGGTCAGCAGATTGACCAAGCTGGCAGTAGTGGTCTCACCCGCGAAACCGTTTTGCCGACCTACCCCGATATTGAGGTCAAACGTGATGGGGAGTTGCGTTGGTTGACCGTCAAAATGTCACCGAGTGAATTGTTTCCCAAGATTGAAGAATTCTGGTATGAAACGGGGTTTAGTTTGGATGTCATTGATCCTAAAGCGGGCATCATGATCACAAACTGGGCTGAAAACCGCGCGAAAATCCCCGAATCATGGTTACGCCAGGCGTTGGGTTCAGTGCTTGAACAGGTTTGGGATAGCGGCGAAAGAGACAAGTTTCGGACCATTCTTGAAAGAGATGGTGACCTGACCGAGGTATACATCAGCCATGATCACATGGTTGAAGTGGTGAGGGGCGCTCAGGAGGATCAGGTGCAATGGGAGCCCGGACGCGAGGATCCCGGTTTGAATGCGGCGATGCTTGCGCGTTTGATGGTCTACCTTGGTGAAGAGACGCAGCAAGCTCGCCAGAAAATGGCTCAAGCAAGCGAAGAGCAGCGTAAACCCACCATTGAAAACAATGTCAATGATGACGCCACTTTGGTCATTTTGGAGCCGTTCGATATGAGCTGGCGCCGGGTCGGATTGGCGCTAGACTCGGGTAACTTCGCTGTTGATGACAGAGACCGATCAACGGGTGATTTCTTTGTGAGATACGTCGATACGGATACCGGCGTTAGCAGGGAAGAGCCATCCTTGTTTGCCAGACTTTTTGGGGCCAAGGAGCCTGAACCTGCACAGCAATATCGCTTGCACTTAGAGCCAGCGGGTGATCAAACCGTGGTTAGCGTATTTGCCGGTGATGGTCAGCCTGATCGGAGCGAGACAGCAAGACGGATTTTGAGTGTGCTTGCTGAAAGACTTTAACTAAGCCAGCAGTTAGTTAGGCACCAATATAGCGCCTGATGAGACCGTAAGCCCTGATGTGGTGCGCATGCACCACATCAGGGCTTTTGTTTTGGGTTGACGACTGATCATTTGCTGACAAGCGCTGGCACGGATATTGCATTCGGTTCTGTGTCCCATTGCCCATTGAGTCCGTTTGTGCTCGCGATAGATTGTCGTTCACCGTTGTCTATGCTGCCTCCAATCACTAAGATTGAATCGGATTGGCTGGCGTCTCTGGATTTGCGGTTTACGGCCCGGCTAAAAGATGAGGTTATCGAAAAGACATTGCTCGATTTCAATCATCAGGGCCCCCTACGTATTCAAAAGTCACTTTACCCCGATGGTCTAGCTTGTTGTCATGCGATCGTGATTCACCCACCCGGTGGCATCGCGGCTGGCGACTACTTGAAGCTGACTGTTGATGTGCAGCCACAAGCGCAGGCGTTGGTCACTACACCGAGTGCGACCAAATGGTATGGCGCATTTGAAAAGGCTTTCGCGCAACAACAGATCCATATGTGCGTCGCAGGTCACTTGCAATGGTTACCCGCGGAAACGATTGTGTATGACGGTGCTTACGTTCGCAGTGGTTTTGAGATTGAAGTGACACCCCAAGGTTCCATGTTTGGTTGGGATACACAAATCTATGGTCGCCACGGCAGCGGTGAGCGGTTCGTCAATGGTGTGTTTGATCAAAGTTTGCGGTTGTCACTGGATGGCGAACTGGTGTGGCTAGACCGCTTGCGCTTGAATGGTGGCGATGCTTTGTTTGACTCACCACTTGGTTTGCAGGGCCACCATGCGCTGGCAACGTGTTGGGCCGTGTTACCTGGCCATGCTGTTCTATCAGAAGATGATCTATCGCTGGTGCGCGAGGCAGTGCCCGAGGTCGCGATTACTCAGTTGCACCCCCGGGTTTTGGTGGGGCGATTGTTAGGCGATCCATTGGCGATGCGCACGGCGTTAGAAACCACTTGGCGTGTTTTGCAGGAACAATTGTTTGAAGGCGTGGTGTCAACACCACGTCTATGGGCCACTTGAGGGTTACTAAAGGGGCCCTCCAGGGCAACTGCCATCAGGAACCTGCGGTTTGTGACTGGGTGTCATTGAAAAAAGAAAGGCAAGACATGGATCTAACACCACGAGAGAAAGACAAATTATTGATTTTTACGGCAGGTCTTTTGGCGGAGAGACGCTTGGCGCGTGGCTTGGCTCTGAATGTACCGGAAGCAGTTGCCTTGATTACAGCGAGCATCCTCGAGGGCGCGCGCGACGGTAAAACCGTGGCAGCGTTGATGAGCGAGGGCAGGCAGGTGCTTAGCCGGGATCAAGTGATGCCGGGTGTGCCAGAGATGATTCCCGACATACAGGTCGAAGCGACTTTTCCGGATGGCACAAAGCTTGTCACTGTCCACCAACCTATCATGTGATTTGGAGTAATACGATGAAATCTTGGAACGTACCTTTGGGTTTGATTGTTGGTTTGATTGGTTTGTGTGTCCCCTTGGCGGCGCTTGCGCATCCGGGGCATGGTGATACCGTGGTGCACGCGGCGCTTCACCTGTTGCAGACCAATGGGACCATTGGCATTTGGCTTGGCTTGATGGGTTTGGCCTTTTTGGGTTCGATGGCACTGGTTGCCAAGCGTCACCTACAGTCTAAAAGGGTGTCGTCTCATGATCCCCGGTGAGGTTGTGGTGGTGCCCGGTGAATTGGTGCTCAACGAAGGGCGAGACACCGTGTCCCTGCGGGTAACCAACACCGGTGATCGTCCCATACAGGTGGGCTCGCATTACCACTTTGCTGAGACCAATGCCTTTCTGTCGTTTGATCGCCAAGCTGCGCTTGGCTTTCGGTTGAATATTGTCGCTGGAACGGCCGTGCGGTTTGAGCCTGGCCAGGCACGTGACGTGGCTTTGGTTCGTTACGCAGGTGATCGTCGGGTCTATGGGTTTCGTGGCCAAGTCATGGGGGAGCTGCCATCATGAAAATGTCTCGTCAGGCCTATGCCGAAATGTTTGGCCCCACGCTAGGCGACCGCGTTCGATTGGCCGATACGGCACTCTTTGCCCAAGTTGAAGAGGACTTCACGGTTTACGGTGAAGAGGTGAAGTTTGGTGGTGGCAAGGTGATCCGAGATGGCATGGGTCAATCGCAACGCATGAGTCAAGACTGTGCCGATACGGTTCTGACCAATGCCTTAATCATTGATTGGTGGGGCATCGTTAAAGCCGATATTGGCATCAAAAATGGCCGTATCAGTGGCATTGGTAAGGCAGGGAATCCAGACGTGCAGCCAGCCGTGACGATTGTCATTGGCGCGGCCACTGAAATCATCGCTGCCGAAGGCATGATCGTCACAGCTGGAGGGATCGATAGCCACATTCACTTTATCTGTCCTCAACAGATTGAAGAAGCCTTGACGTCGGGCGTGACAACCATGCTCGGGGGCGGAACAGGTCCTGCTACTGGTACCTTTGCCACGACTGTGACGCCCGGGCCTTGGTACATGAGCCGAATGTTGCAGGCTGCTGAAGCTTATCCCATGAACCTTGGGTTTCTCGGCAAGGGTAACGTCTCTTTGCCGCAACCGTTGATGGAACAAATTGATGCGGGCGCTATTGGTTTAAAACTACACGAGGATTGGGGCAGCACCCCGGCCGCTATCGACAACTGCTTGTCAGTGGCTGAGCGCACGGATACGCAAGTGGCTATTCACACGGATACTCTCAATGAGTCTGGGTTTGTTGAGGCAACTTTGGCGGCGATCAATGGACGGGTGATTCACACCTACCACACCGAAGGCGCGGGTGGAGGGCATGCTCCCGATATCATTCGCGCTTGCGAGGCACCCAATGTGTTGCCTTCCTCAACCAACCCCACGCGACCCTATACTATCAATACGATTGATGAACACTTGGACATGTTGATGGTTTGTCATCACTTGGATGCCTCGATCGCAGAAGACATTGCCTTCGCAGAGAGCCGCATCCGGCGTGAGACCATTGCAGCAGAGGATATTTTGCATGACATGGGGGCTTTCTCCATGATCGCTTCTGACAGTCAAGCCATGGGGCGGGTGGGGGAAGTGATTCTGCGCACCTGGCAAACCGCCCACAAAATGCGGCAACAGCGGGGTTCTTTGTCCTCACCAGGATGTAGTGATCCGGCCGAGCATGACAATGCACGGATCAAGCGCTATATCGCCAAATACACGATCAACCCAGCGCTGTCACACGGTATCGCCCACGAAGTGGGGTCAATCGAGGTCGGTAAGCTAGCCGATTTGGTGGTTTGGCGACCGGCTTTTTTTGGGGTGAAACCCACGACCGTGATCAAAGGTGGCATGATTGCCATGGCATTGATGGGGGATCCCAACGGCTCTATTCCGACGCCACAGCCGGTCCATTATCGGCCGCAGTTTGGTGCGGCGGGTAGGGCTTTGTTTGATACCAGTGTGACCTTTGTGTCTCAGTCTGCCGCACAGGCTGATGTGGGATCATCGTTGGGCTTGCAAAAGAAAACCGTCGCGGTCAAAGGGATTCGACAGTTGTCCAAAGCCGACATGAAACTCAATGATGCGACCCCCAAAATTGAGGTGCATCCTGAGAACTACAAAGTGTATGCCGACGGCCAGCTGCTCGAGTGTGAGCCGGCGACGGTCTTGCCGATGGCACAACGGTATTTTCTGTTCTGACATGGCTATTTTGTTTCAACAAAAGGTGGTCAATGACAGCGCGGCCTCTGATGAAACCGTGGTGTCATTGACTTGCGCCGATAGACAACGTCATCGCCTCGCTGCCATGCTGCCCAATGGGCGGGCGGCAGCGATTATCCTGTCGCGTGATGAAACGCTTGAACCAGGCGACGTCTTACTGAGCACCTGCGGTCAAAAGATTCGAATCGAAGCCGCCCCTGAGCCTTTGCTTTGTGTGCGTGCGCAAACCCCCTTTGAATTGATGCGGGTGACTTATCACTTGGCCAATCGACACGTGAAAGCCATGCTGACACCAGACGCCATCTACATTGAGCCTGACAAGGTTTTGCGGGAGATGATTGATCGATTAGGCGCACAAGTGACGGATGTGAAGATGATCTTTCTTCCTGAACCTGGCGCGTACGCGGGTGGTCACCATCACCACCACGAACATGGGGAGCCACAAGCGCTCGATGATCACATGGGGCAAGTCGGTGAGGCTTTGTCCATTGAGGCCCATCAGAACCGCACCACCAAGGGTCAATAAGGTGGATAGGGATATGGAAACGGGTGCGCCTGAACTCAGCCATGAGTGGTTAGACGCGTTGCACCTGGCGAGCCCGTCTTTGCCTATTGGCGGATTCGCTTATTCGCAAGCACTTGAGCAGGCTCATGCCAGTGGTTGGGTCAATGATCGGCAAAGCGCGACGGTTTGGATTCGTGATGCTTTGATGCTCATGATGGCGCGTCAAGAGTTACCGGCCTGGTTGATGGGTTTCAGATATGCTCGCTGCCACGAATGGCCGGCATTGATTGCGTTAACAGAATCTTTGGCGGCGTTGAGGGAAACCGCGGAATTGCGGCTGGAGTCACGCCAAATGGCTTACTCAATGAATCGGCTCTATGACCAGTGGTTGCCAGAAGGTCAACGCCCGCCTGAGACCGTCACATCGGTGCTTGTCACCCAGTACACGATGTCCCATGCCGCCTTGTGTGGTTTGCGTTTAAGCAGTGAGGTTATTGGGTTAACCGCGTTTGTCTGGGCTTGGCTTGAAAACCAAGTTATTGCTGCAATCAAGATCGTGCCTTTGGGCCAGCTCGATGGGCAGGCATTGCTTCATGAGTTAAAGCCTTACGTGGCCGAGGCGGTCAGCCTTGCACAAAACACGCCGTTGGATCAGGCAGCCAGTGCACCGATTGGCATGGCGATGATTAGCAGTCGGCATGAAACGCAGTACACCCGTTTGTTTAGAAGTTAGTCAACCAGGAAACGATAACCATGAAAAAAACACCTTTGCGAGTGGGTATTGGCGGGCCGGTGGGTTCGGGTAAGACCACACTGGTTGAGATGCTGTGTAAAAGCATGCGTGACAAATGGCAGTTGGCCGTTGTTACCAATGACATTTACACCAAAGAGGATGAGCGCCTCTTGGTCGCGGCCCAAGCCTTGCCGGGAGATCGCATCATGGGTGTTGAGACGGGCGGCTGTCCTCACACGGCCATCCGAGAGGATGCTTCGATCAACTTGGAAGCCATTGATCGCATGCAGCAACGGTTTGAGGATCTCGATGTGATTTTTGTGGAATCAGGTGGGGATAATTTGGCGGCGACTTTTAGCCCAGACCTATCCGATCTCACGATTTATGTGATCGATGTGGCGGGCGGGGAAAAGATTCCACGCAAAGGCGGACCCGGCATCACCCGTAGCGATTTACTGGTCATCAACAAAATTGATCTGGCGCCTTATGTGGGGGCTGATTTAGCGGTCATGCGCCACGATACCGCCCGTATGCGCCCGGATCGTGAGTGGGTGATGACGGATTTGAAACGGGGTGAGGGTTTAGATACCGTGATGGCCTTTATCGAACAAAAGGGTTGTCTAGGCGTGACTTAAGTGTTGGGAACCCATTAAGCCGTTTTTGTGATGGCGTGAGTGAGAGCGTCATGAAAGTTTTTGTTTGAGCTCGTACAAGGCTTGCAAGGCCTCTCTAGGGCTCAGGCTGTCTGGGTCGATCTCCGTGAGTGTTTGCGCCAAGTCAACGGCTCTTTGCTGTTGTTCGGCCACGTCGGCGTCAACCTCGGATTTGACATCGACGGCACCGGCAAACAAACCCAGCTGGGCGCAAGGCGAGCCTTGAGCTTCGAGGCGCTCGAGCTCTCGACTGGCATGACGGATAACGCTGGTTGGAATGCCAGCCCGCTGAGCGACTTGAATCCCGTAGCTGCGACTCGCTGGGCCATCGCGCACTTCGTGCAGAAAGACGATGCCAGCGGCCGAGTCGGTGGCGGCCAAATGCACGTTGGCCGCACAGGGGTTCTCGGCAGGCAGCCTTGTCATTTCAAAATAGTGTGTAGCAAACAAGGTGAGTGCTCGGTTGTGGGTAAGCAGGCGATTGGCGATCGCCCAAGCCAGTGCCAAGCCGTCATAGGTGGATGTGCCACGGCCGATTTCATCCATGATGACCAAGCTTTGTGCCGTGCTGGCGGCAAGGATGGCTGAAGCTTCTGTCATTTCCATCATGAAGGTTGAACGCCCACCGGTGAGGTCGTCAGCGGCGCCAATCCGGGTGAAGATTCGGTCAATCGTACCGATTTCAGCGCGCCGGGCGGGTACGAAGCTGCCGATCCTGGCCAGTAAGACGATCAATGCGACTTGGCGCATGTAAGTTGACTTGCCGCCCATGTTGGGTCCGGTGACGATAAGCATGGATCGCTTTGCACTTAATTGACAGTCGTTGGGGGTGAATCGCTCGATGCTGCGTTCGACGGTGGGATGCCGGCCTGCCTCGATGTCAACGGTGGCAGTGGACACCAGGGTGGGTGGCACCCAATTGTTCAGGCCCGCGTGGTGAGCCAAGGCGGCGGTGGCATCGATTTCAGCCAACGCCGCGCTCGCTTGGTTAAAAACAACCACCCAATCATTCAAAGATTCAACCAATTGGTTGTAAAGCAACTTTTCACGGGCAAGCGAGCGGTCTTTGGCCGATAGGATCTTGTCTTCCCAGGTCTTGAGTTCTGGGGTGATAAATCGTTCGGCATTTTTTAGGGTTTGTCGGCGCCGATAGTCATCGGGTACTTTGTCAAGCTGTCCACGGCTGACTTCAATGAAAAAGCCATGCACACGGTTGTACTCGACGCGTAAATTAGCGATACCCGTGCGTTTTTTTTCTCTGGTTTCAATGTCAATCAAGACGTTGCCCTGATCGCTCGACAGGGTGCGTAACTCGTCTAGTTCGGCGTCGTAGCCGGTCGCGATTACACCACCATCACGGATTTGTACCGCTGGCTCAGGGGCGATGGCTTTGGAGAGTTGCGTCGTGACTTCGGTATCGATACTCAGTTGCGTTATCCAGTGCGCCACTGTGGGCTGGTCGCTCGGATCAAAGTGCTTCAATAGGTCGATCAAAGCGGGCAGTTCAGTGAGTGCGTCGCGTAAGCTTGCGAGTTCGCGAGGGCGAACCGTTTTTAAGGCTATGCGGGTCGCGACACGCTCAAGATCGGGCCAAGGGGTCAAAGCTTGTAACAGCTTGGCCAAGCCACCGGGTTCGGGTTCTGCCAGTAGCCTTGCAACGGCTTGTTGGCGCTTCAAGACTGTGTCGTTGTCGCGCAAGGGGTGGTGTAACCAACGTCGCAGCAGACGACTACCCATAGGGGTGGCACAGTGATCGAGTAATGAGAATAGGGTGGGCGAGCGTTCGCCACTGAGCGTTTGACTGATTTCAAGGTTGCTGCGGGTGGCCGGATCCATGATGACGTAATCGCTGGCCCGTTCGACTTGAAGGTCGCGCACGTGGGTTAAGGCCTGTGATTGGGTTCGAATGGCGTAACGCAAAAGGGCGCCTGCCGCGCTGATGCCTGCTTCTAGATCGTTGAGATCAAAGCCATTTAGAGAGTCGACTCCGAAGTGCTGGCGTAGTTGGTTCTGCGCGTCTTTTTGTTCAAAATGCCAAATCGGGACGGCGCTGCGCACGCATCCGTTAGGGGGGTCATGGGGATGCTCTTCACTGACAATGAGCTCGGCGGGCTCGATGCGGTGAAGCGTGGCATCGACAAGCGCTGGGCTACATTCGGTAACCCGTAATTCGCCACTAGCGAGATTTAACCAAGCCAGGCCGGCCAAACCAGTGGGCTGATTGCCACGCATGGGCTGCCATAAAGCGGCCAAGCAACGATCCGTTTTTGGGGGAAGAAGCGCCTCATCGGTCAACGTTCCAGGCGTGATGATACGAACAATTTTTCTGTCGACGGGGCCTTTGCTGGTTGCGGGGTCGCCGATTTGCTCGCAGACTGCCACGGATTCACCCAGCGCGACGAGTTTGGCTAGATACTGTTCGACAGCGTGTACGGGTACCCCAGCCATGGGGATCGGCACGCCGTTAGAGGAGCCGCGCTTGGTCAATGTCAGTCCCAGCAGACGAGCGCCTTTTTCGGCATCGGCATAAAAAAGCTCGTAGAAGTCACCCATTCGATAAAACAACAACAACTCGCCAGCCTCTTCTTTGAGCCGGAAAAACTGTTGCATCATGGGTGTGTGCGTCGTGTTGCCAACATTACTCATATAAAACAATCGCTTATGGTTTGTGCCGTTCTTAAATTTATGTCGCGCTTACGTTTGGTCCACGCTTAAGTCTTCGTTACCACATCGGTTTCGAGTGCCCACTGTCCGGTCTTGAGCATGAACAGCTCGAAAAGGCCAAGCCAAGTTTACAAGGCGTGAGGACGATTCGCTTAAGGCGGGCCAACGCGGTAGACTTTCCATTTTGCCTGCGGTGATAGCTGACATGATCAATAAAATCGTTTCGACAGTACAAGAGGCAGTGGCGGGTATCCAAGACGGTTCAACGGTCTTGGTGGGTGGTTTTGGGGGGGCCGGACAACCGTTGGCGCTCATCGATGCCTTGATTGAGCAAGGCGCACGGGACCTGACGATTGTTAACAATAACGCCGGCAATGGCGACACAGGTTTGGCGGCGTTATTGGCAACCGGCCGTGTTAAAAAACTCATTTGCTCCTTTCCACGCCAGGCCGATTCGCATGTCTTTGACGGCCTGTATCGTTCTGGCAAGCTCGAGTTAGAGCTGGTGCCACAGGGCACACTTGCTGAGCGTGTGCGTGCTGGCGGCGCCGGTATTGGTGGCTTTTATACGCGCACAGGTTTGGGAACCATGTTGGCTGAGGGCAAAGAGGTACGCTCGATTAATGGCGTCGATTTCTTGTTCGAGTTGCCGATTGTGGCTGACGTTGCTTTGATCAAGGCAAAAACAGGCGATCGCTGGGGTAACTTGATTTACAACAAGACGGCTCGCAATTTTGGGCCAGTGCATGCGACCGCGGCTGCGATGACCATTGCACAAGTCGATGACGTGGTTGATCTGGGCGAACTAGACCCTGAGGCGGTGGTTACCCCTGGTATTTACGTCAAGCGTATTGTGCGCGTCCAGTCTGAGGAGGCAAGGTGATGAAGCGTTTATCAAGAGATGAAATTGCCCAGCGATTGGCGCGAGATATCCCGGAAGGGGCTTATGTGAACCTTGGGATCGGTTTGCCGACCAAAGTGGGCAATTATTTGCCAGCTGACAAAGAGATCTTTTTGCAAAGCGAAAACGGCGTGTTGGGAATGGGGCCAGCGCCCGCCAAAGGCGAAGAGGATTGGGATTTGATCAATGCGGGTAAGCAGGCAGTTACTTTATTGCCTGGTGGGAGTTACTTTCACCACGCCGATTCTTTTGCAATGATGCGCGGCGGGCACTTGGATATTTGTGTGCTGGGTGCATTCCAGGTGTCACAAAATGGTGATTTGGCCAATTGGCACACGGGTGAACCGGACGCCATTCCCGCGGTCGGTGGCGCAATGGACTTGGCAATGGGGGCGCGTTCGGTCTACATCATGATGGAGTTATTGACCAAAGACGGTCAGTCCAAACTGGTGCCTGAGTGCACTTATCCCTTAACAGGCTTAAATTGCGTCTCAAGGGTCTACACCGACTACGCGGTGTTTGAGATTCAACCTGGGGGCGTGGTGAAGGTGCTTGACGATTGTTCGGGTGCCGGACAAGAGCAGCTGCGAACCATCACGGGGTTGCCGTTGGTGTTTGATTAGTCGATGTTTGACTAATCGACCAATTTGTTAAGGCGCTCAGCGTCGAGAGATCCAGCCTCGGATTGATCGACGCGCTTACCCATCGACTCGATGGCGCGGCATAATTCGGCAATGCGTACGTCCTGACGCGAGGTGTGATCGATGAGCTCGTGTAGCACTTTGACCAAAGGATCGGTATCGTCAGCCTCGACCCCGTAGGCGGAAAAGTCATTGCTTTCTTCGCCCTTGGGTTGGCTGCTTATCCCTGCACTTTCTTGACTAGACAACATCTCTTGTAGGGGTTTGGGATCGAGTTGTCCCTCATCGCACGCAGTCGTTTTGTGGGGTGTGGGGTGGCTCGGGTGTCCCACCAGTGGTTGGTCTTCATGCTCGGGTGTGATGACCCGTGCTGGATTACCAACGGCCGTTGCATTGGCGGGTACGGGTTTGATGACCACGGCGTTTGATCCGATCCGGGCGCCGTCGCCAACATCAAAGCCACCCAGTACTTTGGCGCCCGCGCCAACCACCACACCTTGTCCGAGGGTGGGGTGGCGCTTTTGCCCTTTGTAAAGTCTCGTTCCGCCAAGGGTGACGCCTTGATAGATGGTGCAATCGTCACCCACGATGGCGGTTTCGCCGATCACAACGCCTAAGCCGTGGTCGATGAAGACACGCCGACCAATGGTGGCGCCCGGATGTATTTCGATTCCAGTCAATAGTCGACCCAAGTGGGAGATGAACCGTCCCAACCACAACCAGCCACTGCGCCAAAAGCGGTTGGCCATGCGATGGACGATGATGGCGTGCAAGCCTGGGTAGCACGTCACAATCTCGAGTCGGCTACGCGCCGCCGGATCACGCTGCAAGATGCAGTCGATGTCTTCTCTGAGTTTTTTAAACATACCTGAATCGTAACTGATTGCTTCACCGTACTGGCGAGGAATCCTGTCAGGCCTTAGGGTCGCGATCGGGTTTGTGGCTGTGATCGTGAGCGCGATGACCCGCCTGAATCATGGCCGTGCAGACCCCTCGCAGCATATCGACCTCGTCTTGTGTGAGGTCGCTTTTTTGCAACAAATACTGCATGCGCGGCATGAGTTTTTTGGGATTGGCGGGATCCAAAAAGTTAACAGCCGTCAGTGCTTGTTGCCAATGGGCCAAGAGCGCTTGCACGGCGGCTACCGGTGCAGCCCGTTTGCCTGGGTCCGGCGCCAAATCGGGTGTGTGTGGCAACCGTTGATCGGCATCAATGAGCGAGTAGCGCAATTCCCAGGCGGCCAATTGCAGGGCTTGAGCAAGATTCAGAGAGCTGTACTGGGGGTTGGCGGGTATATGACAAATCCGGTGACAGTGGGCGATTTGCTCATTCGTTAAGCCCGCGCGTTCGCTACCCAAGACGATGGCGACTTCGTGGGAGGCGTCTGCGTGTAGGTGCTCACGGGCTAACGTTGCCGCCTCTCGGATGTCAACCGGTGGGGGCCCCAAGTCTCTAGGTCTAGCCGTGAGTGCGAAGGCTAAGGTAACGGGAGCGAGCGCTTGCTCTAAACTCTGGGTTTGTTGCGTGTTTTGTAGGATGTCGGTGGCGCCACTGGCCAGTGCAATGGCCTGTTCATCTTGTGGCATGCCCGACGTTTTGGGGGCGACTAACCAAAGATTGGCAAACCCCATATTCTTCATGGCCCGTGCTGAAGAGCCGATGTTCCCGGGGTGGCTGGGCTCGGTTAGGATGAATCGAACCCTTGAGAACGCAATAGTCATCTAAAATCCTATACTTTATCTGTCAAGGACAGCAATTTTCATGCATCCAATGTTGAACACTGCCATTAAGGCAGCTCGTCGTGCAGGCAATATTATCAACCGCGCCAGCTTGGATGCCGAGCGTGTACAAATTACACGCAAGGGCGTCCGTGATTTTGTGACCGATGTTGATCACGCTTCCGAGCAGGCTATCATCGATATCCTGCATACGGCTTATCCGGATCATGGATTTTTGGCCGAGGAGTCGGGGCGCGTGCATTGGCCCGCTGACGGCAAGGCGCCTGAGTACGAATGGCTGATTGATCCTTTGGATGGCACCACCAACTTTATCCACGGCATGCCCATATATGCGGTCTCCATTGCCGTGCGCCATCGGGGGACGCTTGCCCATGCGTTAATTTATGATCCCACCCGCAATGAATTGTTCACCGCGAGCCGGGGTGGTGGGGCGTTTTTAAATGACCGGCGTATCCGGGTATCGGGTTGTTTGCGCTTAACCGACGCGCTCTTGGGGGCACGCTGGCCTGGCTCGGCGGGCCCCGACGCGAAAGTACCTGAAAAGTACAAAGCGCTCAGCACCGAAAGCGGTGGGGTCCGACGCACGGGCTCATCCGTGCTTGATTTGGTCTATGTGGCAGCAGGTCGTCTTGATGGCTTTTGCGGGTTGGATTTAAAGCCTTGGGATGTGGCGGCGGCTGCCCTGATGGTGACCGAGGCGGGTGGTCTCGTGGGTGATTTGTCGGGCGAACAGGATTGGTTAGAAGGGGGAGAAATCGTGGCGGCAACGCCTAAATTGTTCCCACAGATCTTGTCGCATGTGAAATGAGAGATGCCCTTTCTTTTGTGATTAGCGCAATGACCGCTGCCTCATTTTCTGGAGTTTTAAATGGCGTGGCTGTTTGACCCGACGATTTGGGTTGGTCTGCTAACCCTGATCGCGCTAGAGGTTGTCCTCGGTACGGATCAATTGATTTTTACGGATACCTTGGCAGACAAACTGCCGACAAAACCGCGCAATCGGGTGCGGGTTATCGGCTTGTTATGTGGCTTGCTGTTGCGTTTGGTCGTGCTTCTGCCCATTTTGTGGTTGATGCAGTTTAGTGAACCGTTATTGGCATTGGGCCAACTTGATTTTTCGGTCAAGGATTTGGTTTGCCTCATTGGTGGTTTTTTCCTGCTATTCATAGCAACACAGCAGTTATATGAGCGCATCGGTGGCGATCCCTCGAGTCTCGTTCCTCAAAAGGGCTATGCTGGGTTTGGCGTGGTGTTGCTGCAACTGGTGGTGTTGCAGGCGATGCTTTCGGTGGACGCCGTGTTCATCGCGATTGCCACGGTTGATCAGCCAACCATCATGGTGCTTGCCATGGTTGTTGCAACGGCCCTGCTGCTTGCGGTGCCCAAGGTATTGACCCACTTTATCAATACGCACCCAAACTTGGTGGTCTTGGTCTTTGGCTTTTTGCTCATGATTGGATTTTCTTTGATCCTTAACGGATTCGGTATTGTCGTACCCAAGGGTTATTTGTATGCGGCCATTGGATTCGCGGTGGCGGTAGGGTTTGTGAAGTCATTCGCGAGCCGGCAATCCTCAGCGGCCAAATCGATATGGCCTCTGCGGGAGCGAATTGCTGCATGGGTGCTGAAGATGAGAGATAAAAAGGACTCATGGCAAGAGACGGCGGTTGAAGCGGAGCCAACGCGCAATGGTTCAACAGTCGTCTCCGATGAGGTTGAGCAGCGCAATATGGTCAGCGGCGTATTAACGCTCGCTGAGCGATCAGTTCATTCTCTGATGACCCCGAGAACGGCCATTGCCTGGGTCAACATAGACGATGACCCTGAAACCATAAAAAAGCAGTTAGAAGAAGAGCCGCACAGCTTTTTCCCGGTATGTCGCGGCACGCTTGACGAGGTGATAGGGATTGGTCGCGCAAAGCGCATGGTTGCCGATATCCTGACCCATGGACGAATCAGGCAAAAGCGGTTGAGAGAGCCCATTATTGTTCATGACACGATCAGTATCTTGCGATTGCTAGACACCCTGAAGCAATCGCGGGGGCAGCTGGTGCTGGTCGCTGATGAATTTGGGACATTGCAAGGTTTGATAACGCCCATCGACATCTTTGAAGCGATTGCGGGTCAATTCCCAGATGAAGACGAGACACTGGATATCGTGCCTGATGGAGACAACCGTTGGCGAATGGATGGGGCCACCGATCTGCATCGGTTAGAGCAAGTGCTTCAGACCGATGGTTTGGTCAATGAGGATGAGGACTACACGACGTTGGCCGGTTACCTACTGAACCATTTTGGTCAACTGCCTGCGGTTGGTGACGTCTGTGAATACAATACGACCGGCGCCCGTTTTGTTTTTAAGGTCACGCGCTTGGAAGGCAGAAGAATTGCCATGGTAAACGTAGAGAAGCATATTGAACGGTCTACTGAGGACATAGAGGAAACATCTTGAGCGAATTGAATCTGCATCTATTAAAGGCGTTTCTGCTCGGTATTGTTGAGGGTGTGACCGAATTTATTCCTGTGTCGAGCACTGGGCATTTGATTTTGGTCGGAGAGATGATCGATTTCGCGTCTACGGAGAGCAAGGTCTTTGAGGTCGTGATACAGCTCGGTGCCATCTTGGCGGTTATCTGGATTTTCCGTCAGAGGCTGATACAACTGGCAACAGGCGCCGTCAAACGTGACCCGGTTGAATTGGCTTTCGTACGTAACTTGGCGATTGCTTTTTTACCCGCGGCCGTAATTGGTGCGATTTTTATTTCTCAGATCAAAGCGTTGTTCTTTCACCCCGGTGTGGTGGTGGTGACCTTGGTTGTGGGCGGTTTGATCATGTTGTGGGTTGAACGCCCCGAGGCTCAGAAAATCTCGCCTCGAGCGATGTCATTGGAAACCATCTCCTGGCGACAAGCATTGATGGTCGGCTTTGCACAATGTTTGGCTATGATTCCGGGGACGTCACGCTCGGGCTCGACAATCATCGGTGGCATGTTGGCGGGAATTGAGCGTAAAACCGCCACAGAGTTTTCTTTTTTTCTGGCCATTCCCACGATGTTGGGGGCGGCGACCTATGACATGTATCGGCATGGTGCGGAGTTATCGCAAGCTGATTTGTTAGCCATTGTGGTGGGTTTCACAATGGCTTTTCTGAGTGCTTTGGTGGTTGTCAAAGCCGTTCTGAACTTTGTTGCGCGACACACGTACCGCGCATTTGGCTGGTACCGGATCGTGCTTGGTCTGGTGGTGGCTTATTTTATTTTTTGACCCAATCTATCGAATGGGGTCACACCCGTCTGGTCTATAACGAGCCAGCCGCCGCGGGCTTGCTGAGGGTTGTCAAGATGGTCACTCTCCCAGTCCGGTAGCACCCATCGGTCAAATGACTGATGGCCCACTTGGTGGTGGTAATGCCCGGGCCTGTGCGTGTGGCCATGGATGATGGTGTGGAGATCTTGAGTTTGTAACGCTTTCGCCATGGCGTACTCACAAACATCAAGACGCGTATCAGTGTCTTGGTTTGTATGTTGCTGGCTTTTCATGCTCTGTTGTCGTGCTTTTTGTGCAATGCCTGCCCGGGTGTTTAGGCTTAACGAAAGAAAGGCTTTTTGGATCCAACGGTTTCGCACGGCACGTCGAAACCGTTGGTAAGCGAGGTCGTTGATGCAAAACTCATCGCCGTGAGCAAGCAAGTAGGGCTGGCCAGCAACGGATAAAACGAACTGATCATCCAGCAACTTAGCCCCTAAGGCATCGGTAAGCGACTTTCCCATCAGGAAATCACGATTGCCGCGCCCGATCCAGAGTGGGCAGCGTTGACTGGTGTGCCTTAAGCGATTGACGCATTCGCTTAACCATGGCGGCGGCTTTGTGAGCCAGTCGTCACCGATCCAGACATCAAAAATATCACCCAGCAAAAGCAAAGCGCCCGCTTGGGCGCTTGCTCGGTCCAAAAACCAAAAAAAGCTTTGCGCTGTTTGAGGGTTGTTGGCGCCCAGGTGAATGTCGGAGGCGAGCCATACCGGCCCGTCAAACGACAATTTATTCAAGAATCACTGCCTTCTCAATAACGACATCGTTGGTGGGAACGTTCTGGTGAAAACCTGAGTTGCCGGTTTTGACGCCGCGGATGGCATCAACCACGTCTTGTCCCTCAACGACTTTACCGAACACGGCATATCCCCAACCTTGTGGCGTGGGGGCTGTGTGGTTGAGAAAATCGTTATTCGCCACGTTGATAAAAAACTGCGATGTGGCCGAGTGTGGGTCATTGGTTCGGGCCATGGCGAGTGTGTATTTGTCGTTTTTCAAACCATTGTTGGCTTCGTTTTCGATGGGCGCGTTGGTGGTTTTTTGCTTCATGCCCGGCTCAAACCCGCCGCCCTGGACCATGAAGCCGTCAATAACGCGATGAAAAACGGTATTGTCATAGAACCCATCACGGGTGTAGGCAAGGAAGTTCTCGGCTGACTTGGGGGCATTAGCGGCATCGAGTTCAATCACGATATCGCCGGCTGTGGTGGTGAGTTTGACGCGTGGGGATGTGGTCATGGATGAGCTACCTGTGTTGGATTGAGAATCGGTTTGCGCCTGCGTCGGTGCAACCATCAAGGTGAGTGCTGTTAAAAAAACCAGCGCAGCCAAAAAGCGGCTAGGGGACAAAAAGAACGGTGTCATGATTAATTCAAACTCCCGATGAAGGATTCTAAGTCATTGGCCCGGGTACCTGCTTTGCTGCTCCCGAGCTTGGCTGCGGATTGATAGTCTTGCAATGCCATCAGCAGCCTTAAATCAGCGAGATTGGTGCGCGCGGCGGCGTAGGCTGGATTATTCATGATGGCTGTCTCGAGTGCTTGCGCGGCTTGGTCTAGCGACCCTTGCTGTATGTAAAGGACAGCTAAGTTATTCCACGGTTCGGCCAGTTCAGGAAAGCGAATGGTCATTTCACGATAGACCGCCTCTGCCTCGACCAAACGATTAAGCTGAGCCAAAGCGCGGGCTTTTAGGAACATCAACTGCACGTCAGTGCCTGGGCCGCCTCGATTGCTCAGGGCTTGTTCACGCTCGGTGATGGCCTCGAGCGCCGTTTCGGCTTGCTGGCGGTCGATCTGTGCAGCAATATCGCGATTGATTTTCTCACCGGAGGGTGCGGGGTCAGTGTTCACGTCTGGGGTGAAATGATCGAGGACGCGTGCCAAACCCTCCCAACCGCGGTTGGTTTTTTGAGCCTCAGCGTCCGTGACGTTTTGTGCACCAACGGTTGTTGCGCAAAGCAGCAGCGAGAGTGCCAGGCCCGTGGCGAATCGTTTAGATCGGTTTTGGGAGTGATTCAATCGAAGAATCCTACGTTGTTATACTCGTTGCTTACATTGTAGCGACGCTTTGGATAAATGCCAGTCAGCAGGCCGCGCTACCCTATCACGTCCCTTGAGCCGATACCCACGCATGCTTGCCCTCTATGATTCGCTGTCGCGCCAAAAGCGCCCCTTTAAACCGGTTAATGAAGGGCAAGTGCGTTTATATGTCTGTGGCATGACCGTGTATGACTTTTGCCACCTCGGTCATGCCCGGATGCTGGTGAGCTTTGATGTCATTCAACGCTGGCTGCGCCTTTCAGGGTATGACGTGCGTTATGTGCGCAATATCACGGACATTGATGACAAGATTATTCGCCGTGCGGTGCAAACCGGGCAGAAACTATCCGAGGTCACCGCGTTCTTTATCGATGCAATGCATGCCGATGAGCGAGCGTTGAATGTGGCATTGCCCGATGAGCAACCGCGTGCCACGGGATTTGTTCCTGAGATGCTGGACATTATCAAACGTCTAGAGGAACGGGGTCATGCTTATCAAGCCGATGATGCTGATGTGAATTATGCGGTTCGCACGTTTCCTGAGTACGGCAAGTTATCTGGCAAGACGTTAGACCAGTTGCGAGCAGGCGAGCGTGTGGCGGTGTCAAAGGCCAAACGTGATCCCCTGGACTTTGTGTTGTGGAAGTCGGCTAAGGCCGACGAGCCCAGTGAGTCGAAATGGTCATCTGCTTATGGTTTAGGCAGACCGGGCTGGCATATCGAGTGTTCAGCGATGAGCCGTTCCGTGTTGGGCCTGCCGCTAGACATCCACGGTGGGGGGCCTGACCTTAAGTTTCCGCACCATGAGAACGAAATCGCACAAACGGAAGGTGCTTTCGGGGGGGTGCTGGCTAATTATTGGATGCATTGCGGTCCTTTGATGGTTGATGCCGAGAAGATGTCCAAGTCGCTCGGTAACTTCCAAACCATCAGGCAGACCGTGGCAGTTGATGCGGGCACCGAGACGTCCACCTATCAGTCCAATCCGCGTGAGGCCGAGATGTTGCGGTTTTTTATTGTCCGTAATCACTACCGCAGCGCACAAAATTATGCGCCTGATAATTTATCGGATGCGCAACACTCGCTTGACCGTCTGTATCAAACCCTTCAAGCTGTGCCTGTGTCCTCGGCGAAGGCAACGGTGATTGATTGGACGCAAGGGGCGGGCGCGCAGTTTAAACAAGCCATGGATGATGATTTCAACACGGCGGGTGCGATTGCGGTTTTATTTGAGTTATCGGGTCAGGCCAACCGCGATAAAGATCCAAAGGTGAGTGGGTTATTAAAAGCGTTGGGTGGTGTGTTGGGGCTATTGCAGCAATCACCCGAAGCTTACTTTAAGGCACCGACGCGCTACAGCAAGCGGGCGCTGGAGGCGAATGAAGCGGCAGATGCCGATGTGAACCAGCCGCCACTGACTGATGTGGAAGTGGAGGCGCTGGTTGCGCAGCGTGCGCGGGCGAAGGAATCGAAAGATTTTTCACTCGCTGATGAGATCCGGGCTCGTTTGATCGAACGCGGGATCCTTTTGGAGGACCGGCCGGGCGCTGTGACCCAATGGCGCAGGGGCTAGGGCAAAAAGCTAAGTGCAGAAAGCTAAGTGCAGAAAGCTAAGTGCAGAAAGCTAAGTGCAGAAAGCTAAGGGTTAGGAAGAGATGACGACTGAACCATCGGTCAATACAGCGAACGGAAAACCGGCCTATTGGGATAAAGCCACTAGTCAGTTGATGCGCCGCGACCGTATCATGCGGCGGGTGATCCCTGCCCACCCCGAGGTTTGGTTACAGTCTCGCGGCAATCCGTTTGTGACCTTAGCGCGTTCGATTGTGGGTCAGCAAATATCGGTGAAAGCGGCCGAATCGGTTTGGCAACGGGTCCTTCTACGCTGTGGTCGACGACTGACGCCAACGGGTGTGATGAAGACGGGAATGACGTCACTACGAGAATGTGGTTTGTCACAAAGAAAGGCTGAGTATGTGTTGGATTTGGCCGGTCACTTCAAGACCCGCGTGGTTCAGCCGCAACGATGGATCGATATGGATGATGAAGCCGTCATCAAAGAGTTGAGTGCGATTCGGGGCATTGGACGCTGGACCGCTGAGATGTTTTTGATTTTTAATTTACAACGTCCTGATGTTTTGCCTTTGGATGATGTGGGTTTGCTCAAAGCCATATCGCTGCATTACTACAGTGGTGAACCGGTTTCTCGCTTTGAGGCCCGAGAAGTGGCACAAGCGTGGGAGCCTTGGCGAACCGTCGCGACGTGGTATTTGTGGCGTAGTTTGGATCCCGTGCCCGTTGAGTATTAAACCGTTAAACTGTGCGCTTATTCATGTGCACACTCTAGGGACTTAGACAGCGAGATGCGCAATACTTTCCTCGAATTCGAACAGCCGCTGGCTGAACTCGAAAGCAAAATTGAGCAACTGCGCTTTATGCAGGCTGATTCCGCGGTTGATATCTCGGAAGAAATTTCTCGCTTGCAGCAGAAAAGCCAGACGTTGGCCAAAAATATCTACGGCAAGTTAACGGCGTGGCAAACGGCCTTGGTTGCACGGCATCCACAGCGTCCTTACACCATGGACTATGTTCGAGAGATCTTCACCGATTTCCACGAACTCCATGGCGACCGCATGTATGCCGATGATCAGTCAATCGTCGGCGGCTTGGCACGCTTCAATGGCGCCCCGTGTATGGTGCTTGGTCATCAAAAGGGACGCGACACCAAAGAGCGGGCGGCGCGCAATTTTGGCATGCCAAGACCAGAGGGTTACAGAAAAGCGTTGCGTTTGATGCGTCTGGCAGAGAAGTTCCGGTTGCCCATTTTTACGTTTGTCGATACACCCGGCGCCTATCCCGGTATTGGCGCCGAAGAGCGGGGTCAGTCTGAAGCCATTGGGCGCAATATTTACGCGATGGCTGAGATCAAGGTGCCCATCATCACCACTATCATTGGGGAGGGTGGTTCGGGTGGCGCCTTGGCGATTGCGGTCGCCAATAACGTGCTGATGTTGCAATATTCGACGTATTCGGTGATTTCTCCGGAAGGCTGCGCATCAATTCTATGGCGTAGTCAAGATAAGGCAGCTGATGCGGCGCAGGCGCTTGCCATCACAGCAGACAGACTCAAAGACTTTGGCCTGATTGATCGGGTGGTGAACGAGCCGGTGGGCGGTGCACACCGTGACCCTCGTGTGATGGCTCGGTTACTACGACGCGCGTTGGGTGATGCCTTGCGTCAATTGTCGGGTATGACCGCAGAGGAATTGGTTGAGCATCGAGTCAAACGTTTGTTGGCCTATGGTCAATTCCAGGAATCCAAAGGATAAGCAAGGTGTTGAGACGTTTCAACCGCCCGACGATTTGTGCGTGGCGGTAGAGGTTTGCCTGCGTCAGGCAAACCCGTCAGGGGCTGTTGCGGTGGGTTTGAGTGGCGGGCCTGATTCGAGTGCCTTAGCCATAGTGAGCCAGCGAGCCTGTCAGCGGCTGGGTTTGCCCTTGTTTCTGTTTCATGTTCACCACGGTCTGCACGAACAAGCCAATACTTGGATGGCGACGGCGCAAGCGTTGGCGGGCCTGTTGTCTCTGCCCCTGATGACGCGGCACGTGCAGGTTAACCCGAGTGAAGGGAAGGGGATTGAGGCGGCGGCGCGTCAAGCGCGTCATTTGGCGTTCAAAGAATTGGCGCAAGAGCAGGGCGTGTCCTCAGTGTTGTTGGCTCATCACGCGCAAGATCAGGCGGAGACGGTTTTGATGCGGTTATTGCGCGGCACGGGTGTCACGGGTTTGGCGGCCATGAAGCCGGTGAGTTCACCCGCAGCCCTTGGTGGCGTGCAATTATTAAGGCCCTGGTTGGCGATAGATCGCGCCCACCTTGTATCAATGGTCCAAAACTTTTCAGAGAGGACGGGCTGGCACCCCGTCGATGACCCGAGTAATCGCGATGCGGCGCTTGCCAGAGGCGCACTGCGCGAGAAAATAATCCCAGCGATTGCGTCTCGGTGGCCGGCCTGGTCTAAAACCCTTGCCAGACATGCCCGACAAGCCGCCGAAGTGGATGAGTTACTCGGTCAGTACGGTGAGCAGCTGTTGCGAGGTGTTTGTGACCCCAATGACAATGAAAAAACCATTGATTTGCGGCTGTTTCGCGCCCTGACGCCTGCACAACAGGCCTTGGTCCTTAGGGTTTGGTTTGCCCACCAAAACGTGGCGTTGCCGACAGAGGCCAGTTTGCAAGCTTTGCTACGACAGTTGCGTGGTTTGCACGCATTGGGTCACGACCGTGCCATGCACTGGCGCCACGGCACGTATGCGGTGACTTGCACGCGTGGTCTAGTGCGGTTTCAGGTGCTCGGTGACGGTTAGGACACCAAAAAGACCTTTGTGGTGGCATTATTAAGGATAGCGTTGTGTTTTATCCCTACTTTGCGCTTTGAGGTCCACCCAAATCACACAATGGGAGTCTTTTGCCATGCCTGCTGACACCACGATTCAAATGATCCGCAAACCAACCCTGCGTCTGAACACTGTTGACGATGTGGTGATCGCGACGCGACCGTTGACGGTTGGTACTGAGGTTGGTGCTGAGGTTGGCGATGAGGGACTGCGTTGCGTGGATGCCATCCCGCCAGGTCACAAAGTGGCTGTGAAAGCCATTGATAAGGGTGCGCCTGTGCGTCGTTATGGTCAGATCATTGGCTTTGCAACCCAAGCGATCGAGGCGGGTCAGCATGTGCATACACACAATTTGGCGTTTGAAACCTTCGAGCGGGACTATGCGTTTGGCGAGGACTTGCCGCCGGCACCAGCGACTCAGCAGGCGACATTCATGGGGTATCGGCGTGCTGACGGTCGTGTGGCGACGCGCAACTATATTGGTGTGTTGTCGACGGTGAATTGCTCGGCGACGGTTTCCAGGGCGGTGGCGAGTCATTTCGACCGCCGTCTCAATCCGCAGGCTCTTGCGGCCTATCCCAATATTGATGGGGTGATCGCGCTAACCCATGGTAGCGGTTGTGGCATGGATACCGAGGGATCGGGATTCAAAATCCTTGAGCGCACGATGGCTGGGTATGCGCGGCATGCCAATTTGGCGGCTGTCATTGTGATTGGACTGGGTTGTGAGGGGAACCAAATCAAGACGTGGCTAGAGCATTCGCATTTGGATGAAGGGCGTGGTTTGAAGGTATTTAATATTCAAGAGACTGGCGGCACAAGCCTGACAGTTGCAAAGGGCATCAGCTTGATTGAGTCAATGCTAGGCGACGTTAACGCGGTCAAGCGCGAGCCCTGTTGTGTTTCTCATTTGACGCTTGGGCTGCAATGTGGCGGCTCCGATGGTTATAGTGGCATTACCGCCAATCCGGCTTTGGGTGCGGCCGTTGATCTGTTGGTTGCGCATGGCGCCACGGCGATTTTGTCGGAAACCCCCGAAATATACGGTGCTGAGCACTTGCTCACGCGTCGAGCGGTGAGCGAAGCGGTTGGACAGAAATTGATTGAACGCATCCGGTGGTGGGAAGACTACACCCGACTCTTTAACGGCAGCATGGACAATAACCCTTCGCCCGGTAACAAGGCGGGTGGTTTGACCACGATTTTAGAGAAATCGCTCGGTGCGGTGGCCAAGGGTGGCACGACGGCTTTGGTTGACGTTTATGAGTATGCCGAGCCGGTGACAGCCAAAGGCTTTGTGTTTATGGATACCCCGGGTTATGACCCGGTGAGCGTGACCGGGCAGGTTGCGGGTGGGGCGAACATCATTTGTTTCACGACGGGACGCGGATCGGCTTATGGCTGTGCGCCATCACCGTCATTGAAACTCTCAACCAATAGCGCGTTGTGGCAGCGCCAGGCTGAGGACATCGATTTGAATTGTGGCGCCATCGTTGATGGCGAGTACAGCGTGGCGGAAATGGGTCAGATGGTTTTCGATGAGATTTTGGCGGTGGCCTCAGGTGAACGCACCAAGAGCGAAAAGCATGGCTATGGTCAAAACGAGTTCATTCCTTGGCAGATTGGCGCGGTGATGTGATGCTCGTGCAGGGGTGATGGTCTTGAAAGGCGCCTCGGTCAGGCGGATTGCGATAGTGCCTGCGCCATCTCCCGATTGACACAGCGGTGAAGTCATTTGCAGTGAAGTCCAACGGCAATGAACCCCAACGGCAACGAACCCCAACAACAAAGCCTAACAACAAAGCCCAACCGCGCATTCAATGGCGCGGTTGGGCTTTGTTGGAAGTGTGAGATGGTTTTGAGGTTACTTCTTGTAGGCGATGACTTCCTGGCGCTGTTCACCCAAACCATCAATACCCAGTGTCATGACGTCGCCCGCTTTTAGAAAGACGGGTTTTGGTTTGACGCCCATGCCCACGCCGGGTGGCGTGCCGGTGGTGATGATGTCGCCTGGCATCAGGGTCATGAAGCGACTGGCATAGCTGATGATGGTTGCTACATCAAACACCATGGTTTTTGTGTTGCCGGTTTGATAACGCTTGCCGTTGAGATCGAGCCACATGTCCAGGCGCTGCGGCTTGGGCACCTCGTCTGCGGTGACTAACCAGGGCCCAACGGGGCCGAAGGTGTCACACCCTTTGCCCTTGTCCCAGGTGCCGCCGCGCTCGAGCTGGTATTCGCGTTCGGAGACATCGTTGACCACGCAATAGCCAGCCACGTGACTGAGTGCGTCTTTCTTGCTGACATATTGGGCTTTCGTTCCGATCACAATCCCGAGTTCGACTTCCCAGTCTGACTTTACGGAGCCTTTGGGTAGCATGACGTTGTCGTTGGCGCCACACAAGCTCGTGGTTGCCTTCATGAACATGATGGGTTCTTTGGGGATGGGCATGCCGGCTTCTTCGGCGTGATCGGAGTAATTTAAACCAATCGCTAGAAACGTACCAACACCAGTGACCGGCACACCCATGCGTGGACGGCCTCGAACGAGCGGCAGAGAAGTGGGTGTGATCTTGGCGAGTTTGGCCAAGGCAGTGGGTGACAATTGTGCGGGACCAATATCCGCGATCTTGCCTGATAGGTCACGTAGCTTGCCATCGGCATCAATCATGCCCGGCTTTTCTTTGCCGGGCTTTCCATAACGAACGAGTTTCACGAGATCTCCTTTAAAGGTGCGATTAAAAACCCCCACACCGAAACGACTGCCAAATAAGCGCCCTTATTGTGGCAGATGCGCGAGCATTAGAGTGACCACTAGAGTGACCATCCGCCATCAATGATTTGTGAGGTGCCTGTGGTGAAACTCGACTCGTCTGACGCGAGGTAGACGGCCAACGCGGCAATTTCTTCAGGCGTGCCCAGCCGACCCATGGGTTGACGTGATACGAACGTCTCGCGAGCCTGTTCAATCGATTGACCGGTGGATTGGGAAACCGCTTGGATGCGTTCCTGTAGGGAAGGCGATTCAACCGTGCCGGGGCAGATGGCGTTGAAGCGAATGCCTTGATTGACGTAGTCGGCAGCCAAGGCACGCGTTAAGCCGAGCACGGCCGCTTTAGAGGCGGAATAGATGACGCGATTGGGCGCGCCTTTGATGCTTGAGGCGGCCGAGGCTATATTGATGACGCTCCCATGGCCTTGCTTGAGCATGGCGGGCAAAAAGGCTCGAACGGTGCGATACATGGATTTGACGTTTAGATCCATGCTGAAGTCCCACTCTTGATCGGTGGTTTGCAAGATATCGCCTTGGTGGACGTAGCCAGCAGCATTGAGGAGAACATCAATCGGCCCGACAGTTTGAGCGAAAGCGTTGATGTCTTCGGTTTTTAGAACATCCAACACGGCGGTCCGTATGTTTGTATGGATGTTTGTCTGGATGTTTGGCTGGAAGTTTGTCTGGTTATCGAAGGATTTGAGTCGTTCGGCATCGAGGTCGGTTGCCCAGACGGTTGCCCCTTCGCGTGCCATGGCAAGCGCAGAAGCGTGTCCAATGCCTTGACCGGCGGCGGTGATGACAATGGTTTTACCTTTTAGTCGCATGGGGATGCACTCCGTCTGGTTTGCTGTGTCAGGCAGGTTGGTTCATCAGATTCTAGTACGTGGCGCGTCCACCTGAGACATCGAATGTCGCCCCCGTTGAAAAGCTGCATTCGTCAGAGGCGAGCCAAGCGACGAGATTGGCGATCTCCTCGACCGTGCCGAAGCGATTCATGGGGATTTTGGAGAGCATGAAGTCAATGTGTTCTGGCGTCATCTGATCAAATATACCGGTCTTCACGGCAGCGGGGGTCACACAGTTGACACGAATGCCTGTATTGCTTAATTCCTTGCCAAGCGATTTGGTTAAAGCGATGACGGCTGCTTTTGAAGCGCTGTAGGCCGAGGCATTGGGATTGCCTTCTTTGCCTGCGACGGAGGCAATGTTGATGATCCGTCCGTTGCCATCAACGCCTGCGGCTTGTTGCATCACGATTGAAACATGTTTGCAGGTCAGGAAGGTGCCTCGGGTGTTGATGGCAAAAACGCGATCCCAATCCTCAACCGGATAGGTTGCGACGGTGGTGTTTGGACCGGTGACGCCTGCGCTATTGACTAGGATATCGATGGGGGCCCTGACGGTCAGGGCTGATTGAACGGCGGCGATCACTGAGGCTTCGCTCGCCACGTCAGTCTCAACCGTGTGAATGGCTGCACCAAGTGCAGCCCGGGTTGACGCAAGGGCAGCGGCGTCACAATCAAAAATGGTGACAAAGGCGCCGTTGGCGAGCAGTCGCTCGACGACGGCTCGGCCAATGCCGACGGCACCACCAGTCACGACGGCGTGTTTACCTGAGAAGTCATATTGCGCGGGGCGTGCCATGTTGTTTGCCTCAGTGATGTTTTGGTTGTGAACGCGCTCAGGCTTCGTGAGGCGGGGGACCGTTCTGGTGTCAATATAATGGGTGTGGCGCATATCGCCAACTGGGGTAAAACAGCAGGCTGTCTCGCCTAGAAGGACTTCACGTTAAACTATTAACCGGTGCGGTGTGGTGCGTTGTGTGGGCCAGTCGTCGGTGACCATGGCGTGGTTGTGTCGCCTGGGCACTTAAAGTGGTTTTTTAGTCGTCTGCTGACGGTCAGCAGGCGTGGTTTAAGGTTCGATATGGCATTGATTGTTCACAAATACGGTGGTACCTCTATGGGTAGCACCGAACGCATTCGCAATGTCGCTAAGCGAGTGGCCAAATGGCACGCGGCTGGCCATCAGGTGGTGGTTGTGCCTTCGGCGATGTCAGGCGAGACCAACCGTTTGTTGGGGCTCGCCAGAGAGCTGTCGGCCGCGCCTAGTGGACGTGAACTGGACATGATTGCCGCCACCGGCGAGCAGGCGTCTAGTGGTTTGCTGGCGTTGGCGTTACAAGCGGAGGGCGTTAAAGCACGCAGTTACGCGGGCTGGCAAATCCCGATCGAAACGGATTCTTCCTTCACCAAAGCACGGATCACCGGCATTGATGACCGTAAAATTCGTGCTGATTTGGCCGCTGGCGGGGTCGTGATTGTGACGGGTTTCCAAGGGGTTGACCCTGATGGCAATATCACCACATTGGGTCGCGGTGGTTCGGATACGTCAGCGGTAGCCGTGGCGGCCGCCATTAAAGCCGACGAATGCCTTATTTTTACAGATGTGGACGGTGTTTACACCACTGATCCACGGGTAGAGCCCAATGCGCGCAAGATGCGTGTGATTTCGTTTGAAGAGATGCTGGAAATGGCGTCGTTGGGTTCCAAGGTGTTGCAGATTCGCTCGGTGGAATTTGCCGGGAAATACCAGGTGCCTTTGCGCGTGCTGTCATCACTGACGCCGCCAGAGATCCCCCTTGAGCAAGAAATACGCTCGGGCACATTGATTACTTTTGAGGAAGACGCCCAAATGGAAGCTGCCGTTGTTTCAGGTATAGCCTTTACGCGCGATGAAGCCAAGATTATGTTGTTGGGGGTTCCCGATAAGCCTGGCATTGCTTATGCCATTCTGGGTAAGGTCGCCGAGGCCAACATTGATATCGATATGATTGTGCAAAACCAGTCGGTTGAGGGCACCACCGATTTCTCGTTCACGGTGCATCGCAACGATTTCCAGAAAGTCGTGCAATTAATGGAGTCCGATATTGCCCCAGCCGTTGGCGCCCGACAAATGATTCCCGATGAAAACGTGGCCAAGGTGTCGATTGTTGGCATCGGTATGCGTTCGCACGCCGGCATCGCAAGTTTGATGTTTAAGACGCTCGCCGATGAGAACATCAATATCCAGATGATCAGCACGAGCGAGATTAAAACGTCGGTACTGATTCATGACAAGTACATGGAGCTCGCGGTACGTGCTTTGCATAAGGCCTTCGAGCTTGAAAGCACGCCTGAGGGTTGAGTGAAAAAATCGATGATTCGATAGACGACGAGCCCAACGTCTGGGTATGGCGTGATAAACTCTCGGTCGTATTGAAAGATGTACTTGGAGGCGTGCCCGAGTGGCTGAAGGGGCTCCCCTGCTAAGGGAGTATGTGGGTTAAACCGCATCGTGGGTTCGAATCCCACCGCCTCTGCCAGTACATCCGGTGTTCGGACTCGAGACATCGGTAACACTTTGTTCCTAAGACATAGGTGACAACCTCGAGCCGAACGGGTTGTCGATGGGTTGCAAAGTTTTTTGCTCCAAGTCGATGTATCCAAGATCGTACTGCATAAAGCTGACCATCCATATTCCGTCATCCATTTCTTGATGCTGTAGAAATATCAGAGGGCGTTTTATAGCGCGTCTTTCGTGCGGGCGCTCGTAGTTGAACGCCTGTATGAATGCATCAAATCTGGCTTGCTGCTGAAGACCTAGTAACCGTTGTCGAAAACGCGCTTGTTTTGCTGCTTCCGTAGTTAAAACCAACTTGACTATTAAATTGTTTGCCGTGTAAAAACCAAGGGACGTCAATAGCGGAAGTTTTCTATGCTTTCTTTATCTGCATATCGTTTCATCATAATGTTGCTTCCGATATGTCTGCTGTTAGCCGGCTGTATCGGGAGCAGCACTTATTTGATACGTTCTGAGTCACGCGGGGGATGGGAAACGTCAGAAACCCAAAGTCGCATCAAAGATAATCCCGGAACACTAGTGAGTTCAATCAGCTATGGCCGCGGAAATGGCGATACTAGATCGGCCAGCGCCAAGCCTTATATCAACATCCGTGAAAACCCAGATAAAACAGTTGATATTATCTATTTCCCAGGATTTGGCGGGCCAACGCAACGATCATTTGTCCCCAATCAACGATTGCTTGTGCAAGCGAGATATGATTCAGAGAAGGTTACATATCAATATATTTTCACCGCTGATTCTAAGACCGGAAGTTTTTTGTTTTTTACAGATCTTGATAAGAAAGCTTTTATTAGGGAAATGGAAACTCACGATTTTGTAAGATTGAGTACTTGGGATAATGTCAGAGGTCGTCAATGGGTCAGCGAGTTCATCATTCAGGGTAGGCCACACATCATAGTTCGTCAGGCCAAATAATTGATGCAGGCGTTAAAACAGGTGCATGTTGATGTTAGCCATAACAAATATTAAAAAATCTTTTCTTTTTTTTACAAGTGCATTTTTATTGTCTGGGTGTCTTGCGACCACCCCCAAGGACAGTGACCCAATCGCATCACTTAATCCACCGAAAAGCGATTTAGTCTTGTACCAGCAGTATGGTGTAGATACAGTGGGTGATTTCAAGGCGGTCGCACTGGAAATGAAAGAAACGGGTTACATCAGTGGGCGAAGCAGTCACCGGGAGATGTTCGCTTACCTTAAAGATCGTGAAACTGCAGAGAAAACACCAGGGTTAACTGCTACACAAGTAAAACAGCAAAGAAACGAGGCGGAAAAGCTTCGTCTTGAGAAAAAGCGCGAGGCTGAGCAGCAAGCATTAGATGCACTATTCAACGCAAAATGGTCGATTGGCAAACTCGATTGTGATCTGGGTGGTGGCACTTATATGGAATTCGGAAAGCAGTATCGAGTGGGTATGCGTACCTTGACTCGTGGCAGGATTAACGAGACGAACCAAAGGGCAAGCAAAAAATTTACAGTTAATGCTGATGGCAGCATCGATTTAGCTTACATAATTTTTGCGCAAGGCAATGGTCTGATGACGCAAGTCTTGGGTTCGCCTAACGCAGTTGTGTCACGAAGCACAATGACGTACAAAATTCAAGGCAACAAGCTCTACGGACAAGGAACAATTGACCGTCTCCGTATAGAGCGACTTAGGGAAACAAGAAATCCTGGTTTCAAAACTTCGTCGGAGCGAATAGAAAGCACTCGATGCCCAGGCTGAGGAGCATTCTCTCAGGACATCTGAATATAAAGCGCCTCACTGAGTTAAATTGCGGGTTAGACCTTGTGCTGGAACGGTGACTAAAACACAGATAAGGTTGACTCACAGGCATCTGATGGGGTGCCGTAGCCGCCCCCTGGAGACCTTTCCAAGGCTAGCGATTGATTCTTTTGAGAAGCCGCAAGGCAGCCTTTTGCCGTTTGGATTTCGTTCGAGTTTTAAGTGATTGGTTATTGTCCGTTTGTTTTGTTTTTTCTTGGAAGGAGTGTGATGTGATGAAACTAAGCTTTATGGCCGCCATTCTGTTGGTTTCCGGTGTTTTGACCGGTTTTGTTTCAAATCAGGTTGTCGCTCAAAATGTGCAATGGTGTGCGATTGACCATAATGGCAAAGTGATTAAGTGTCACACTCAAAAAGCCAGCTGCGAGCGCTATGTGAAGGGACGATTTAATTGGCAGTGTGTTCCTAGGTAAATTCCGGTCGTGGTCGCGATCTAGATGGACAAATGAGCAAATACTGGCATCTTTTGCCCATATCCCTTCAATGACCGAGACTTAGTCCATATCTTCGAGACTCTTACCCGCGGTCTCAATGCGAAACAGGTAGGTTACGATCGCACCAATGAGAGAGGCCACGACTAAGCCTCCCAATATAATTTCTGTACCAAGATCTTTTAGCAGGATGGGAAACAGAAAGGCTGTCAGTACAGCGCCTATTTTTGCAAAAGAGGCGGCAAATCCCGCCCCACGGCCACGGATACGGGTGGGAAATACTTCGCCTGCAATCAAGTAGGTTTGCGCATTGGGGCCAAGGTTGGTCATGAAGTTGAACAACAAGAACCCGCTAAATAACAAAGCCATCTGCGTCGTCCCAGTAAAGTTCGTTGAAACGGCAGCCAATGTCAGGCCAACGGCACAACCGATGAAGCCGAAAATCTGTAGTTTGATACGCCCAATGCGATCCGCAAAAAAGATGGCGAACAAGATGCCCACGACCAATAACACGTCAAGTAAGGCAGCGCCCTTGGCGGCAAGGATGTCGTTTTGAATGATGTCAGCGATATTGCGGGGATGGTCCGATTTGGCACCAATCGTGGCTGCCAGAATGGTTGGCGTAAATATGCCAATGCCATAGGTTGCTAAGTCTTGAATAAACCATGGAACTGAGGCCAAGATGGTGGCGCGACGATTCTTGGGTTTGAATAGCGCGCTATAGTGGCCCTCTTTTTCGGCTGTTGAGCCTTTTGTTGGCAAGTGACTTTTTTTGAGTTTGAAGGTTTTGGGGTAAGGGGGGTTGCGTTTCAATAGTTGACCAATGGCCCGCTCAGCTTCGCCATGACGGCCTTTGCTCATCAACCAATGTGGACTTTCATTAATGAAAAATCGGCCAACAATCACCAAAATGGCTGGGACGATGGCGGTGGCATACATCCAGCGCCAAGCGCTCACTTCTTGTAAGTTCGCGAGGATGACGTAGCCCACGGCTGTCCCGACAAGCGCGCCAATCGCCTGAAAAGCAAAGGCGCCTAAAACCAGTCGTCCCCGATCCCGGCTCGGAATGCTTTCCGAAATGACCAAATGCGCGGTGGGATAATCACAACCAAGTGCCGCGCCCGTGCCAAATAAAAAGACCGCTATCCAGATCCAGCTGCCGCTGACTGTCAACGCGATTAGAAATGCAGTAAACAGAACCAATTCAACGATAAACATGGCGCGACGACCGTAGGTGTCGGCAAGCCCGCCCAAAGCGGATGCGCCAATGAGTATGCCCGCAAGGACTGATGCACCGATCACCCCCTTTTCTGTGGCGCCGAGACCGAATTCCGTCACAATCAGGGGTAGGGCCACCCCAGTCATGAAAACCACCATCCCTTCAAAAAACTTGCCTGCGGTAGCCAAAAGCCAAATACGCCATTGCATCGGGGTAAGGGGGACAGAAGCGGTTTTCGTGCCGTCAGGCCAGACAGGGGTTTGATCGATATATTGCTGAACCGACACCGAGTCGTTTTGTGGGGGTGATTTGGACATAAGCGGCTTGACTTTTATAGACTGTAGTAATTTCATAATACGTTGATATGGTTACGACGGCGTGATATCACTGCGAGTAACGATGCAAAAGTCAAAGCCACACCGAAACATTGATGACATCAAACAATGGTTTTCCTCGTTTCTGAGGCAAGGGTGAGGCACATGGTGTCAGCAATAGAAACGAGCAGACGAAATGATTCAATAGGGGTCGCAGTGGTTATGATGCCGTGATGGATACCTTTCTTGAAGCACCAGATGACATTCGCCAACAGATATGGAAAGAGCTCGGTCGCGCCGTGCATGATCGGCATCACGCGTGGCGAACGCCAGTTTTGGCGACAGCGACTCATGATGCAGGCGTAAACGCGCGCACGGTTGTGTTGCGACGGGTAGAGGCCGAGCAAAGCATTCTGGAGATCTATACCGATCAACGTAGCGCAAAGGTGGGCGAGTTACGTGCGCAACCCAGGGCCAGTTTGGTCTTTTGGAGTCCTAAGCTTCATTGGCAGCTGCGCGCGCAGGTCGACTGTGGCATTCAAACCGAAGGCGCAGAAGTGGCGTCTCGCTGGCAAACGGTTCGGCAAACCCGATCGGCAGGTGACTACATGACACCGCTTGCGCCAGGTACCGCCTTGACAAAGAATCAGGACGTCATCGCTGATCCTGTTGCCCAAGTCCCTGACGAAAATCACTTTGCTATTCTTCAGGCGCGTGTGGTTGAAATTGACTGGCTAGAGCTTGGGCGTTCACAGCATCGCCGTGCCAGGCTGGTTGGTGAGTCCTGGCAGTGGCTCACGCCCTAGACATTGTGGTGGGTGGGTCAGTGGTGCGCTAAGAACAAATACAAATCAGGAGCAATGGCATGAGCGACAAACCGTCCGGTATGAAGAAAGGCCTCACCAGTTATGGTGATCAAGGCTTTTCTCTTTTTTTGCGCAAAGCGTTTATCAAGGGAGCGGGCTACACCAATAGCGCATTGGAGCGCCCGGTGATTGGTATCACCAATACGGGTAGCGGCTATAACCCCTGCCATGGCAACATGCCGCAGCTGTTGGAAGCGGTTAAGCGGGGCGTGATGCTAGCCGGCGGATTACCGGTGGACTTTCCGACAATCTCGATTCATGAAAGCTTTTCTTCGCCAACCAGCATGTATCTGCGCAATCTCATGTCAATGGAGACAGAAGAGTTACTGAGGGCACAGCCCATGGACGCGGTGGTGCTGATTGGTGGTTGCGATAAGACAGTGCCGGCTCAATTGATGGGGGCGGCGTCTGCGGGATTGCCAGCGATTCAGTTGATCACGGGTTCCATGCTCACGGGCAGCCACCGTGGCGAAAGGGTGGGGGCTTGCACCGATTGTCGGCGCTATTGGGCGAAGTATCGTGCCGATGAAATCGATGACACCGAAATTGAAGACGTCAATGATCAGTTGGTGGCTAGTGTGGGCACCTGCTCGGTGATGGGTACCGCCAGTACCATGGCATGCATTGCCGAAGCGCTCGGGATGACCGTGCCCGGCGGCGCATCGCCGCCGGCGGTCACCGCTGATCGCATGCGTGTGGCGGAAGAAACCGGACGTCAAGCCGTGCGCCTAGCCAAAGAGGGTTTGCGAATTGATCAAATCTTGAACGAGAAGTCCCTTGCCAATGCGATGCGAGTCTTGTTGGCGATTGGGGGTTCAACCAACGCCATCGTGCACCTGACGGCGATCGCCGGGCGTCTTGGCTTAGCGGTTGATCTAGACGCCCTTGATCGCATGGGTCGCGAGACGCCCGTGTTGTTGGATTTGAAGCCTTCAGGTCAGCATTACATGGAAGACTTTCACCATGCGGGCGGCATGGCGACGTTGTTGCGCGAGTTAAAACCCTTGCTGCACCTAGATGCATTGACGGTCACGGGTCGTACGCTGGGTGAAGAAATTGAAGCCGCCGGTGATGGCTTTGCGCAGGACGTTATTAAAACCCGTGAGAATCCTATCTATCCTCAAGGCGGCCTGGCCGTGTTACGGGGCAATCTCGCACCGGGCGGTGCCATCATCAAGCAATCTGCCGCTGACCAAGGTTTGATGGAGCATGAGGGCCGTGCCGTCGTTTTTGAAAACATCGAGGATTTGGTGACCCGTATCGATCGTGAAGATTTAGACGTTAATGCAGAAGACATTTTGGTTTTGAAGAACATTGGTCCAAAAGGCGCGCCAGGCATGCCCGAGGCGGGTTACATCCCCATCCCTCAGAAACTCGCGCGCGCTGGTGTCAAAGACATGATTCGGATTTCCGACGGCCGCATGAGTGGCACTGCATTTGGCACCATCGTCTTGCACGTGACCCCAGAGTCCGCCATTGGGGGACCTTTGGCTTACGTTCAAACGGGTGATCGCATTCGTTTAAGTGTTGCAAACCGGACCCTATCGCTATTGGTGACTGAAGAGGTGTTGGCCCAGCGGGCGTTAGACCATCCGGTGGTCATCCCGACCGCCGATCGCGGTTATCGCAAACTATTCTTGGAGACAGTGACGCAAGCAGACCAGGGCGCGGATTTTACGTTTCTGCGATCAACTGAAAATAACGGCAAAACACCGCGTTAAAAAAACGCGGCCTTGGTGTTTCAAACCAAGGCCGCGTGTGTTGCGTGAAGCTTTTTCTGTGTGAAGCCTTTTTCGGCTGTCACGTCAGTTGACCGACTTAGGCCACTGTGTCTGACCAGATGTTTTTAGCCCAACCCCAAGCGTAGACGCTTTCGAGTTGGTTCGCTTCAGGTGACAACCCACCGGCACCTTTGACGGGCAAGAATGTGGCTTTTTCACTGTCATATTGGTGTACTGACGCCACGTGCACCACCATGTCTGTATCTACAAAGCTGTAGCAAGTGTTGGTAACCACTGGGTTGGGGTTGACGGGGAAGTCATTGATTTCCGCCACGATAGCTGCCGCAGTCACCTTGGCCTGCTGGTTAGCCATGTGACCTGACTTGGGCATGCGTGGTGCTGTTTGTATCGAATCACCGACGATGTGAACATCTTTGGCTTGGGTCGACGCAAAATTCAAGAAAGACACCTCTGCCCAACGGTCGTTCATGTTGGCTAAGCCGGCTTCTTTGACCAGATTGCCAGCATGCATGGGGGGCAGAATATTCAAGACATCGGCTTTGAGTTCGTCTTCGAACTCAAATCGCATGGTTTTGTTTTTGCCATCAACGCCAATCACACGGTGAGAGGGTCTGTAGTCAACCATGCCTGGATAGATATCATTCCATGCGGCTTTGAAGAGCTTGCCCTTTGAGGCAACGTCGGGATTGGCATCCAAAACAATCACTTTTGATTTGGGCTTGTTTTGCTTCATGTAATGGGCAACCTGACACGCCCTTTCATACGGTCCCGGAGGGCAACGATAGGGGGCAAGGGGAATGGCGATCGCGAAGACCCCGCCATCTGGCATGTCAGCAAGCTGTTGATGCAAGGCAACGGTCTCAGGTCCGGCTTTCCAAGCCTGTAAAGCCGTCCCATCGCGGCTGGCCTGAGCCAAACCTTCAATGGCATCGAAGTTCATGTCGATACCCGGGGCGAGTACCAATTTGTCGTAGGTCAAGGTGGAGCCGTTTCCAGTGGTGACAGTTTTTTTCTGGGCATCAATTTTTGTGACGCGGTCTTTGACCATTTTGACGCCATACTTACTGGTCAGGCCGTCATAGGGTGTGGTGAGTGCGCTTATCTTTTGCGAACCACCGATCACCAAGTTTGACAATGGGCAGGAAATAAAATCGCTGTTGGGTTCAACAAGCGTGACTTCTATCCCGTTGTTTGAAAGCATCCGTATGTATTTGGCCGTGGTGGCACCACCATAGCCAGCGCCGACCACCACCACTTGGGCCTTGGTTTTGCTGCTAGCCAAAGCCAGTTTGTTCATTCCAGCGGAGGCACCTAACAGCGCGGCACTTTGTCCTAAAAATATCCGACGGTTCATGGCACTCTCCTCTTTATTTTTTGCCTAAAACTTGCGCAATGATTTCGATTTGTTCATCGGTATAACCTTTGGCAAGCTGGTGCATGATCGTGCCCTCACGACCGCCATCTTTGTAGCCTCTCAAGCTTTCAGCAATTTGCGCTGCACTCAGATCGTTGATGATCGGCACACCGGCGCCGGGAACACTCACGCCCTTGGTGCCGTGACAGCTTGCACAAGTAGCGGCAAGCGCAGAGTTGTAGACATATTGTGGATCCACCGTTTCGGCTAAGGCACCGGTTGAGGTTGCCAAGCCTGCACCAAACAAGAGACCTAGGGCCAAACGCCGGCTTTGTGTTTTGGTGCGAACAAGCAAATGGTTATGCATTGGGTTGTCTCCCGTTTTTGGTTTGCATATGATTCAAAGGTATTAATTAATAACCAATAACTTCAAACTTATCCCATTATTGACCCCACACGGGCGACTTGCCAACCGTTTTATTTTGGTGTTTACCCTAAGGCTTCATTGATGCGATTCATCCCTGGTGCTTCATCTCTGGTGCTTTAAACACCATGTGTTTTAAACCACTGCAGGCACTTCTCCCAGCCGTCTTTGGCAGCCGCCTCACGATAAGAAGCGCGGTAGTCCGCATGGAAGGCGTGTGGCGCATCCGTGTAGATCTCAAAGCGCGAAGTAATGGCGGCTGGGTTGTCATTGGCTTGTTTAAGGGCTTGTTGCATTTGTTCAACCGTATCCAATGGGATACCAACGTCTGCCCCACCGTAAAGCCCTAACACGGGCGCGTGAAGCTTGTGCACCAAGTCAACCGGGTGAGCGGGAAAGTTGTCGCTTTTTTCGCCAACCAGACGGCCATACCAAGCCACGCCCGCTCTGATTTGCGGTACTCGGGCACAGGCTAACCAAGTGATGCGACCACCCCAACAAAACCCGGTGACACCCACACGGTCCATGTCTGCACCATTTTTACTGGCCCACGTGAGGCAGGCCCCAATGTCATTCATGACTTGTTCATCAGGGGTTTGACCAACGATTTCCTTGAGTATTTCAGCAATCGTACCGAGCGACGTGGGATCGCCCGCGCGCGTAAAGAACTCTGGCGCAATTGCCATGTAACCCGCTTTGGCAAAGCGTCGTGTGATGTCAGCGATGTGTTCGTGAACGCCGAAAATTTCACTGCAAACAATCACGACGGGTCGTTTGACTGATTTGTCCTTAGGCTTAGCGACGTAAGCGTATAGCGTCAAGCCGTTTTCTTCGATGTAGACCTCGTCGGCGTCGATGCCCTCAAAATCCGTTCGAATGGCCTGTTGCGCTTCAATGGGTTGTACCGCGAGTGCGAAACCGCTGACCAAGCCGAGCGCTGATGCGTTACGTAAAAAGGTGCGACGATCTTGTCGGTTTTCTCCGGTTAGCGCGCGAGCATCCGTTTGGGCGTCATCTAGAAAATGTTTGTCTTTGTTTTGCATCTTTTGTCCTCCGGACTTTATGAATCGTATCCCCACGGGCATTAGGGTTAACGTTGATACAAGAAGGTCGGTTTTTTAATTACTTTAAAGAATGAACTAATAACTTAAAAAGTTTTTTGATTGGGTTCGGCGCCTAATCATTTCTTCGGAGACGGTAGTGAGTGTGACTAAGTTATCCCAAAAACCTGGCCAATTGCGACGCGCGCCGGAAAATTTTCTGCCCACGGAGTTTCGCTCAGAGCTGACGACGCAGGGTATGAGTGAGCAGCGTCGTGGCTTTTTACAAAAAAGCTTTATGGGGGCCGTTGGCGCTGGATTGGCGCTCGGCGCAAGCACACGCGCCATGGCACAGTCAGGCCCGGATGATCCTGCCATCGTGAATAAGCAAGAATGGCAAACCACGCTCGGTAAACCCGTGGCCATGAAGCCGTATGGCACACCCTCCAAATACGAGGAATATCTACAGCGGCGTGAATCACCCGGCCTGACGCAGACGTCGGTGGCCTCTGTGGCTTTCGCGCCACTGCAAGGCTTCTTTGGCATCATCACGCCGAGTGGCTTGCATTTTGAGCGCCATCATCAAGGGTGGTACGACATCGATCCAGCCCAACACCGTTTGATGGTTAACGGCCTGGTGAAAAAGCCTTTGGTCCTCACCATGGAAGACCTGATGCGCCTGCCGCGCACATCACGCATTCATTTCATTGAGTGTGGGGCTAACACGGGCATGGAGTGGGGTAATGTGGCGGTGCCAACCGTGCAATACACCCACGGCATGCTGTCTTGCTGCGAGTTCACAGGCATTCCCCTCTCCGTCATTCTCGAGATGGCCGGCGCTGACATGAAAAAAGGCAAGTTCGTTTTGGCTGAAGGTAACGATGGTTCTGGTATGACACGAACCATCCCAATGGAAACCGCTCTTGACGATGTGTTGGTGGCTTGGGGAATGAACGGCGAAATGTTGCGCCCGGAAAACGGTTACCCCTTGCGGCTGGTTGTGCCTGGTGTGCAGGGTGTGAGCTGGGTCAAATGGTTACGACGCATTGAGGTGGGCGATAAACCTTGGGCGACCAAAGATGAAGCCATCCACTACGTCGACTTAATGCCCGATGGGTTACATCGGCAATACACCTCGATTCAGGAATGTAAGTCCGTGATCACGACGCCGTCTGGCGGCCAGCAGTTACTCACCACGGGTTTCTACAACATCACCGGTTTGGCATGGTCAGGTCGAGGCAAAATCAAACAGGTCGATGTGTCCGTTGACGGTGGGAAGAACTGGAGCACGGCACGGCTCGAGACACCGGTGCTTGACAAGGCATTGACACGATTCAATATCGATTGGGTTTGGGATGGCAAGCCAGTGATCCTGCAATCTCGCGCCATCGACAGCACGGGTTATGTCCAACCATCGATTCGAATGTTGAGGGAAAAGCGGGGGACGCGTTCTATCTATCACAACAACGCCATCCAGTCCTGGAAGATTGACTCAAACGGAGAGGTCAGTAATGTTCAAGTGGGCTAAAGCAGCGGTTGTCTTGGCCTTCGCTTCGACAGCGGGGACGGTGACAGCACAAAACATATTGAGCTTTGAAGGGGTGGGTCGTGAGGCCACACCCAATGAAGTAGAGGCTTGGGATATCGATGTCAGGCCCGATTTCAAGGGACTGCCCAAAGGTTCAGGTTCCGTCGCTGATGGGATGATGCTTTGGGAAGCGCAGTGCGCTAGTTGCCACGGCGTTTTTGGCGAGTCTAATGAGATTTTTACCCCGATTGTGGGTGGCACGACCGAGGCCGACCAAGAAACAGGTCGGGTGGCTTCACTCACTGATCCGGCGCAGCCCGCGCGAACCACATTGATGAAGGTATCCACCATATCGACGCTATATGATTACATTTACCGCGCCATGCCGTGGAATGCGCCCCGTTCTTTGTCAGCCGATGACACTTATGCGGTGTTGGCATACATCTTGAATTTGGGTTACATCTTGCCTGATGACTTTACGCTTAGCCACGAAAATATCGCTGAAGTGCAAGCGATTATGCCTAACCGTAACGGCATGACCACCGACCACGGTTTGTGGACGGTGGACGGCGAACCTGACGTTAAGGCCGAGGTCTGTATGAGTAACTGCGTCGACGACGTGCAAGTGACGTCTTCGTTGCCTGACTTCGCCCGCAATGCCCATGAAAACCTGGCCAAACAAAACCGCACCTTTGGTCCTTATCGTGGCGTTGATACGACCCAGCCGCCGCTCAGTGAATTGCCTGGCGTGAGTTATCAGCCCGTTGTTGCCATGGCGCAAACAGCAGAAATCGACCCAAAAAAGCTTTTCACCCAAAACAATTGTGCCGCCTGTCATGCGGCCGCAAGCGCCATGGTCGGCCCTTCGATCCAACAAGTGGCCGAAAAGTACAAGGACCAACCCGAAATATGGGCTGAACTCCAAACCAAAGTCAAACAAGGTGGTGTTGGCAATTGGGGGTCCATTCCCATGCCGCCGCATCCACAAGTCTCCGATGAAGATATCACGGTGATGATTGAATGGATGATGAAAGGATCTTGATAGACTGATGGGTGAGTAACAAGCCCCGCATTAATATTAAATGACCCGATATATTAAATGACCCGATTGAATGAACCACAGGAGTCTCACATGAACGAACAAAGACGCACCCTAATGCAATTGACCGCCTTGGTCGGTTTGATGGCTAGCACCGGGCTGATGACAACTGCCGAGGCGGCGGCTTGGAATGAAGCGGCCTTCAAAGCCAAAACCATTGACGATGTCGTCAAAGTGTTTGGCGCTTCGGGTATGCCGGAAAAATCTGACGCGGTGAATCTGCGCGCGCCTGATATTGCTGAGAATGGCGCCGTGGTGCCTGTTGGCGTAGAGACCACATTGAATGCGACCCAAATGGCCATCCTGGTTGAAAAGAACCCAAGCGCACTGGCAGCGATGTTTGAGTTGCCTGAGGGCGCCGCACCGTTTGCCTCGACACGGGTCAAGATGGGACAGACCTCGGATATCTATGCTTTGGTGAAAGCCGATGGAAAGTGGTTCATGGCGTCCAAAGAGGTCAAAGTCACGCTCGGCGGCTGTGGCGGTTAATCAAAGACGTCAAAGGCGAAGAATATTCAAAGTCGCGCAAGCGATGTAACGACATTTATAGAGGTGAACAACATGGCTAGCCCAATGCGTATCAGAGCAACAGAGAAAGATGGCGTTGTCGATGTCAAGATTCTGATGAGACACATCATGGAAACCGGTCAACGCAAGGATGGTGACGGCAACGTGATTCCTGCTTGGTACATTGAAACCGTCGATGCACAAGTGGGCGGTAAAACCGTCTTTTTGGCGCAGTTTGGTCCGGCGGTCTCCAAAGATCCCTTTTTGCACTTCAGGATAAACAAGGGCGTCAAAAAAGGTGACGAGATGAGCATCACCTGGAAAGACAATAAAGGGGAGTCGCGTACAGACACGACCCAAATCAAATAAAGATAAAAAACCAATATCCCTAATAGTGTCGGGCCCCATCGGAGGAGAACTGTGATGAAAAGTCGTTTCATGGCGACAGCCGTCGCTTTAACGGTCAGCGCCTCGGTACCGCTTTACGCGGTCGCGCAGTCCGCGTCGGATCAGTTGCAAGAGTACCGTGACATGCTAGCCGACGGTAACCCGGCTGAGTTGTACGAAATGGAGGGCGAGGAGTTGTGGGTCAAGCCTATGGGGTCCAAGAATGCGTCCTTAGAGCAGTGTGACCTCGGTCTTGGACCCGGTGTGGTTCAGGGGGCGGCGGCTCAGTTGCCGCGCTATTTTGCCGATACCGACAGGGTTCAGGATTTGGAATCACGTTTGATGACCTGCATGGAGAACCTACAGGGCATTGCTCAGGCCGATGTGATCAAGGCATCTTTTGGGAAGGGCGTGCGTCAACCCATGGAGGCCATCGTTGCCTACGTGGTGGGTCAATCGAAGGGTATGACGATTCAAGTGCCTGCCACCCATCCGAAAGAACAAGAGATGGTTGCGATTGGTGAGAAGGTTTTCTTTCTACAGGGCGGACCGATGGACTTTTCCTGTGCGTCCTGTCATGCCGTCGATGGGCAGCGTATTCGCATGCAAGATTTGCCAAACCTGACCGAGCACGAAGGGGCAGCAGCTGGATGGGGTAATTGGCCGGCTTATCGCGTCTCCAATGGCACGTTTTGGACGATGCAGCGACGACTTAATGATTGTTATCGACAGCAGCGCATGCCATTCCCTGTGTTTGGATCTGATGTGACGATTGCGCTATCGATGTACATGGCTAACAAAGCCAATGGTGGGGAAATGAACACCCCCGGTCTTAAGCGCTGATCGTCGATAGGAGACAGCAAAATGAAAAACAAGATGACCCATGCATCGGCAATGGCAGGCGCAGCGTTGCTCGCGACCTCACTGAGCGTGAATGCGCAAACCGTTGACCCAGCCGTGATGGCCGTGATGGAAAGCAGTTTTAGGACCCAAGGGATAGCAACAAAAGACCGAATTTACCCGGACGAGGTACAAGCATTGTGTTCGGATCGTGAGTTCTTTAATTCGCCTGAAGGTCAAAAAAAGGCCATCGCTTTACAAACCGCTGCACTGGCAGAGATCAAGCCGCCGTCAGACGGTGTCTATTTAGGTGATTGGCAGGCGGGTGAAAAAGTGGCCCAAAGTGGTCGCGGCTTGACTTGGCGGGACAACGTTAATGCCGAGAATGGTGGCAGTTGCTATAACTGTCACCAAGTGACCAAGGCGGAAATCTCGCACGGCACGATTGGGCCTTCTTTGCTCGGTTACGGCAAGTTGCGCGGCAATAGTCAGGAGATTATTGAGTACACGTGGAACCGCATCAATAACTCTAAGGCTTACAACATCTGTAGCAATATGCCGCGCATGGATCATTTCAATATATTGACCGAGCAGCAGATGAAAGATGTGATGGCGTTGTTGTTAGATCCGGCATCACCTGTCAACCAATAAGTCTTTTCTCAGGGGCCTCGGCCCCTTTATTTATCAAACTGTGAGTTAGGTGTGGGTTATGAGTATGAATCGTCGCGAGTTTATGCAGGTCCTAGCCATGGCCTCGGCGGCCGGGTTGGCATTGAAGCCGGGCATGGGATATGCCCAATCGACCGCAGACGCGTTCTATGACCTACCGACATTCGGCAATGTGCATTTTTTGCATTTCACCGATTGTCACGCACAGTTAAAGCCCATCTACTTCCGAGAGCCCAACGTCAATTTGGGTTTTCATAGCATGTACGGCAGACCCCCCCATCTGGTGGGCGAGTATCTGCTCAAACACTACGGGATCAGCCCTGATTCACGGGATGCCCATGCCTTCACTTACCTGGATTATGCGCAGGCAGCGCAAACCTACGGCAAGGTCGGGGGGTTTGCGCACATGGCGACACTGGTCAAGCAACTGAAGGCTTCTCGACCCAACGCGTTGTTGCTAGACGGTGGAGACACCTGGCAAGGGTCCGGTACGGCATTGTGGACTGATGGCCAAGACATGGTGGATGCCTGTTTGGCATTGGGAGTAGATGTCATGACAGCCCACTGGGAAATGACACTTGGCGAAGATCGCGTGATGCAGATTGTAGAAAACGATTTTGCCAACAAAGTCTCGTTCGTAGCGCAGAATATCAAAACCGCTGATTTCGGTGACCCCGTGTTTGATGCCTTCACCATGCGTGAAATGAATGGGGTCAAAGTCGCCATCATCGGTCAAGCGTTCCCCTATACTCCCATCGCGAACCCGCGCTACTTGGTTGAAAACTGGACCTTTGGCATCGACGAAGAAAACATGCAAGACACGGTCGATGAGGCCCGGGCACAAGGCGCTCAGGTCGTTGTCGTTCTGTCCCATAACGGCATGGATGTGGACCTTAAAATGGCGAGCCGAGTCCGGGGTATTGACGCCATTCTGGGTGGGCATACCCACGATGGGGTGCCGGCGCCGGTGAAAGTTTCCAACCCGGGTGGTGTCACGCTTGTGACCAATGCGGGTTCGAACGGCAAGTTTTTAGGGGTGTTGGATTTTGATGTGAAAGACGGCAAAGTTTCCGACTTTCGTTATAAGTTGCTACCGATCTTTTCTGATCTGATCCCGGCCGACCCTGAGATGGTATCGCTCATTGATCGGGTCCGCGCACCACATGAGGCCGCACTCAATGAAGTATTGGCCAAGACTGAAGGTACCTTGTATAGAAGGGGTAACTTTAACGGCACGTTTGACCAAGTGATTGTCGACGCATTGCTCAAAGTGAAAGACGCCGAAATTGCGTTTTCACC
>CBFHKV010000001.1:87915-150888 GCA_965656505.1 Burkholderiaceae bacterium
TTTCGCTGGGGGACGTCACTGTTACCTGGCCAAGACATTTTGATGGAACATGTCCTGGATCAAACCGCCATTACCTATCCCTACACAACGCTCACGCCCATGTCAGGCGAAATGATCAAAGTGATTTTAGAAGACGTCGCGGACAACCTGTTTAATCCCGATCCCTATTATCAACAGGGGGGTGATATGGTTCGCGTGGGTGGTTTGGAGTACACGATTGATCCGGCTGCTGAGGCGGGCAACCGGATTTCAGATATGCGTCTTGATGGCCAATTGATTGATTCGAGCAAAACATACAAAGTGGCGGGCTGGGCACCGGTATCAGAAGCCGCCAAAAACGAGGGTGGCGAGCCGATTTGGGATGTGGTCTCCGCCTATTTGCGAGATATCAAAACCGTCAAAGCGGCCGAACCCAATATCCCCAAGATCATAGGCGCTGAGAATAACCCAGGCTACGCGCCTTTGCGCTAGGGTGAATAAGATGAGAACGCTTCTACTTGCCGTTGCAACCGTTTGTCTGGTGAGCGGTCTTTCAGTTCTCTTCACTTCTGCCGCGTTGGCACAAGAGGCCGTCCCCCCCCAGGTGGTCTACCACTTTGACGACAGTTCGACCCAAGGACTTAGAGGCCTAAGAGGCATACGCAATCAACTCGACACCGCACCAGAGACCCAAGTGGCCATGGTTGCACACGCCAATGGGGTTGACATGTTCATGGAGGGCGCGGTCGATACCGAAAGCGGTATTGCCTACGCGCCTTTGATTGCGGATCTCAAATCGCGCGGCGTCGAGATTTACGTCTGTGAGATCACATTGGCAAGCCGAGAGCTAAGCCCTAACGACTTCATTCTTGAAGCGGATTTCACGCCCTCTGGTGTGGTCACACTCACCGAATTACAACAGGTTGAGGACTACGCGTACATCAAGCCTTAAAGTTGATCGACAGAGGCGATCAGCAGAGGGCGATCAATAAAGCGCAGTTAGTCAGCTGGTGGAAAAGATGGCATTTAAAAAAGCAGTATTGGGGTGGGTGCTGGTGTTGATGAGCTCCTGGGCTTGGGCACAAGTGCCTTTGACCCTCACACAAGTCACTCCTCACACTTATTACGCCGAGGGAGCGGTGGCACTGGGCTCGCCCCTGAACCAAAACTTCATTTCCAACGCGGGTGTGGTGGTTGCACCAGAAGGCGTGGTGGTCATTGATTCGCTGGGTTCACCCGCCTTGGCCAAACGCCTGATCGATGAAATCAAAACCATTACCGACAAACCCATCCAGTATGTGATCGTGACCCATTACCACGCCGACCATGTTTACGGATTGCAAGCGTTTCGTGACATTGGCGCCACCATCATCGCGCAAGAGCAAGGTCGGGTTTACCTGAACTCGGCAACCGCCAAACAACGACTTGAGGAATCACGTGAATCGCTCGCGCCGTGGATTAATGAGCAAACAGAACTGCAAGCGGCCGATCAGTGGGTGGGTCAGGATCAGTCAATGATGCTCGCGGGGTGGCAATTTGACTTGCTCAAAGTTGGCCCCGCCCATACACCCGATGACTTGGCGATTTATGTGCCGCAAGAAAGGGTTCTGTTTGCTGGCGATCTGATGTTTCAAGGACGCATTCCTTTTGTGGGTACCGCCAATAGTGCCGGCTGGATTGCGTCTCTGGAACATCTGCTAACCATTGATCCGGCAGCGGTGATCCCTGGTCATGGTCCACATTCAACGGATCCGGCCGTGGACTTGAAATTCACGCGCAACTACCTACAGTTTTTACGCGACAGCATGTATGACGCGGCACGAGAACTGGACGATTTTGATCGAGCTTACAAAGAGACCGACTGGTCGGCATATGAATCGGTGCCCTTGTTTGACGCGGCCAATCGCATGAATGCGTATAACGTCTACCTGTCAATTCAAAACGAGTAATGTTTCGTTGTGTGGTCGTTTATTGGGCGTAGTCTGCCAAATCAAAAACGTCCAAATCGACCATCTGCCCCCAGTCCTTTTGAACGACAGTGCCATTGGGATCCACGACATACAGTTCGGGCACGCCTTTGCGTTTGCCAATTGCCTCATCTAGCGCTGGCGTCATCATGGCCATCGTGAAATTGATGCCGTGGTCTTTGGCATAATCACGCACATCATTAGGATCGCGGTCTACCGATAGGGCAATGATCTTCAGGGGCATGCCTTCAGTGCGCTTGGCCAATTCGATGAGGTTGAGGTTTTGTCGATGGCAGTAAGGGCACCAAGTGGCCCACACTTGCACCACCAGGTGCTTGTCCTCGAGGGCATCTCGATCGAGGGTCTGACCATCGATGGTCACAAGCTTATCGATAACCAACGTATCGCCGACCTCGATTGCTAACGCTGTGGCGCTACAAACAAGCAATGTCACCATTAGCAGCCACTGTCTGATGGTTGTAAAGGGAAGCAGCCGTTTAGTAATCGTGATGGTCATGGTGTGTCCGTGAGATAGGTTGAGGTGCAACTTTGTCCTGAAGTCACCGCTACCGTTTGGCGCGATTGGTCAGCGTCACGCCCGCAATCACAATGACCCCGCCAACGATCATCGATAAGTGTATGGGTTCAGACAAAATAAGATAACCCAGAATGATGGCAAAAATCGGGGTCAGATTCGAATAAACAGCGGTACGGGCGGGGCCAATGCGACTGATGCCTTGTACAAACCAGAGTGAGGCAATCACGGTTCCAAAAACGGCGATATAGAGAATAGCCAACGCGTTCTCCCAGGTCAGCATCGTCGCCTCCCAAGTCGAGATATCAGACAGGGTCGCCAGTAAAAGTCCCAATGTACCGAATAGGGCGGCGTAAGTGGTGGCTTGCAAGGGGCTCAAACCAACCAGCGCAAACCGGCTCAGGACGGTGTAGGCGACCCAGCTCGTGACCGAGAGCATCATGAAACCTTCGCCCGATTCGAAGGAGTGGGTCACGTAGTACAAGGTTTGGCCCAAATTGCCCTGGGTGATGACGATGGTCACGCCGAAAAAAGCCAACACAATGCCCAGCCAGCGCTGTGCCCCAAGTTTTTCTCGTAACAGCAAGGCGACAGCGAGCGCTGTCAAAATCGGGCTGAGCGAGACGATCAAGGCGGTTTTACTGGCAGGAACTTTCTCTAAGGCGGTGAAAAAGAACAAATTAAAACAAAACACACCGGTCAGCCCCATGGCCGCTGTCACGAGCAATTGCCGGGTATTGAGGCGAGGCAAAGGGCCTTGGCGGCGAAGCAATATCAGAAAAATCAAGGCTGCAATCACAAACCGTCCGCTCGCAGCGGTGAGGTTGGGGATGTTTTGCGCCACGATACGTCCTGCGATCAGCGTGGTTGCCCAGCAAAACGCGACAAAGACCAACTTCGCGTGCGCAAGCCAAATCGTGGTCTTGGTCTCAGACTTCAAAGCAGGCTCAACTCACCACATTAATCGGTTGGCCCGAATGATAAGCCTCTAGATTGGCCAGCAGGCCGGCTGCCAGACGAGACAGACCGTCTTGAGCCGCCCATCCCACGTGTGGAGTGATAATCAGATTGGGGTGATCGAGCTCTAGCAAAGCCTCTTGACCCGTCGGGGGTTCGGTCACCAAAACGTCTAGCGCGGCACCACCCAGTTGACCACGCCGCAGTCCATCGATCACTGCGTCTTCGTTTATCAGCGGGCCGCGCGCGGTGTTGATCAGTAACGCACCCGGTTTCATGTTCGCGATCTCAGCTTGTCCGATCATGGATTGGGTGGCTGGATTCAGCGGGCAGTGCAAAGTCAGGATATCGGCACTCGAGATCACGGTCTCAAAGCGGGTGTAGCCGTCACGGACCTCATGACGGTTGCGGTGCTCAGCAAACAAGACCTCAAGGCCCAGTGCTCGGGCCAAGCGGGCGACCTCAGCGCCGATCGCGCCGTTACCAAAAATACCCAGTACCGCACCACGGACATCAAGAATCGGTCGGTCAAAAACACAGAAGTGACCCGACTCGGACCAGGCGCTTTTACCGATCGCGTCATAACGCAAGAGACTTCTTCTGAGCGCAAAAATACTGGTGATCACGCTTTCAGCCACGCTTTGGCTGGAGTAGCCCGCCACATTGCTCACGATCACGCCATGTTCACGACAGGCCTGTAGATCAATGAAGTCGTAACCGGTGGCCGCCACACAGACGTACTTCAGCTGGGGACAACGGGCCAATATGGCCGATGTGATGCGGATTTTGTTGGTCACGCAGATCGTGGCTTGACCAATGGCTTGCACCACGGCTTCGGTCTCTTGCGGCGTGATTGGTAAGTTACGCCACTCGTTCACCCACGACGGCGGCGTGATCTCATAGGGTAGGGTGTCGCTATCAAGAAAAACAATGTTAGACATAAAGGCTATCCTGACTTTCGGGATGGGTTGTGGTGAAGGTGGCTGCGCGCATTCAGCACGTTGATGACCGATTAAATCATGCCGCAAGGTCATGTGGGGTTTGGTGGCGAGCAAGCGCCAGACGTTGTATGCTCTATTGCGCTTTGGCATTGCCTTTGCCAGTGTTTCGCCATTCCTTAGTCATTCGGCGTGAAATGGGTTTAATCGTCTAGGGTTTTGTATGTTGCCAGCGGTTCTGACATTCATTCGACGCGTCGGTTATAGACGCACCACAACCTTCGCGGCTATCGTGGTCGCGGGCATGTTGTGTGCGATTTGGGAGGCGACGCCGCCTCACGCGAGCCAGACTTACGAGCTAAAAGGTAAAGTCGTACGCGTGGCCGATGGCGACACCTTAACGCTACGCGATCAGGGTGCTGTTGACGGGGGCGTACAAAAAATCCGCCTCGCCAGTATCGACACGCCGGAAAAGAAATCAGGCAGCAATCGACCGGGTCAACCTTACGCAAGGGCGGCCACAAAGTATTTGGCGGATCGCGTGGCAGGCGAAGTGATAGAGCTGACTTGTTATGAGACTGACCGTTATGGTCGCCACATTTGCGATGTCCCCTTGACTGATCAGCCACCCTTGACAACAGTCAATCAAGCCCTTGTCTTGGCAGGCTTTGCGTGGGCCAATCAACAGGCAGGTGGCAAGTACTTGCGTGATGACAGTTTATTGACTTTGCAAGCGCAAGCAAAAGCGCAAATGCGTGGACTTTGGGCGCAGCCTGACCCCGTGGCACCGTGGGTCTGGCGCGTTCAGTGCTGGAGAAAAGGTCAATGCGCACAGTAAAGGCGAGTTTGTCGGTGGGGGGGTTCTCGGTCTTGGGACGTATCGCGGTCAAGGCGGCGAGCGGTTTGGCTTGTGTGCTTCTTTTGGTGGCCTGTGGGCCTGATGCGCAGCCCATCAACAGCCCCTATGAAGAAGGTGCCGAACGTCAAAACACCCTCTATACCGCTTTCACCCAACGCTCACCTCGATACTTGGATCCGGCGCGATCGTACTCATCCGATGAAACACCTTACACCTACAACATTTACGAGCCCCTGTATGGCTATCACTATTTAAAGCGCCCGTACGAGTTGATTGCCCGTGCCGCCGCGTCGGTATCCGAACCGGTCTTTTTAGACGTCAGCGGCAATCCGCTGCCGGCAACAGCACCACCCGATCAGGTCAATGAAAGTGTCTACGAAATCCAGCTGAAACCCGTTATTTTGTTTCAGCCGCATCCGGCGTTTGCGAAACGTGATGACGGCACTTACCGTTACTACCCCTTGGCGCCTGATGCCTTGAAGGATCGCTATGCGATCACCGACTTCGAACACACCGGCACGCGCGAATTGACCGCGCATGATTATGTCTACGCTTTCCGGCGTTTGGCCAGTCCACGGGTGGCCTCGCCTATTTACTCTACTTTGGCCCAGCACGTGGTGGGGTTTGCCGAATACGGCGACAAGTTGAAACAAACCGTAAACGAGCGAACAGACTTGCCTGCCGGCGACTCTGCATGGCTTGACTTGCGTCAATACGGATTCGAAGGGGTTCAGGCGCTTGACGACCAAACTTTAAAGATCCGCGTCAAAGGCAGCTATCCCCAGTTCAAGTATTGGTTGGCCATGACATTTACCGCGCCCATTCCCTGGGAAGCCGATCGTTTTTACAGTCAGCCGGGTATGGGCGACAACAACTTGTCGCTGAATACTTGGCCGGTCGGGACGGGCCCATTCATGATGGTGGAGTCGCTTCAAAACCGCCGCCATGTGCTCGCCCGAAATCCAAATTTCCGTGGGGAACCCTACCCCTGCGAGGGTGAACCCGGCGATCAAGCGCGTGGGTTACTGGCCGATTGCGGTGAGATGACGCCCTTTTTAGACCGTTTGGTTTTCAACATTGAAAAAGAAAGCATTCCCCTGCAAGGCAAGTTCATGCAGGGCTATTACGACTTGCCGCAAGCCAGTCGCGGCGACATCGGGGTGTCCATGCTAGTGGCTGCGAGTGACTCCACCGAAAAAGCGGCGCTTTATGCCGAAAGGGGTATTCAGCTGCCAACCACGGTCGAGGCGTCCATTTTCTACCTAGGATTCAACATGTTGGACCCCGTGGTGGGTCAGGGTGACACACCCGAACAAGCGCAAAAGAATCGAAAGCTACGTCAAGCCCTCAGTATTGTCTTCAATTGGGAGGAGTACATCGCGATCTTTGAGCAAGGCCAAGCGCAACCGGCTTATGGACCGGTGCCCCCTGGCATTTTGGGATACCAAGAAGCCCCAGAAGGCATCAATCAATCGATTTACAACATTGTTGACGGTAAACCCGTGCGCAAATCGCTAGACGAAGCCAAAAGGTTACTGGCTGAGGCGGGGTACCCGAATGGACGCGATGCCAAAACGGGTGAACCTTTGGTGCTGTACTTTGATTCGGCCTCTGGTGCGGGTGGTTCCAATCCCGCTTTAGACTGGATGCGACGGCAGTTTGGTTTGCTCGGGGTGCAACTCGATATCCGCGCGACGGATTACAACCGTTTCCAAGAGAAAATGTCGCGTGGCGTGGCACAGATGTTCATGTGGGGTTGGATCGCCGATTACCCCGATGCGGAGAATTTTCTCTTTTTGCTATACGGCCAACAAATCAAAGCGGGCAAGGGCGGTGAAAACGCCGCCAACTATCAAAACCCTGAGTACGACGATTTATTCGTCAAAATGCGTGACTTGCCAGATGGCCCCGAGAAAGCGGCCATCATCGATCGCATGGTCAAAATTGTGCAACATGATGCGCCATGGATGTTTGGTTTTTATCCCAAATCAGGTGGGGCGTATCAGCAGTGGGTCGGTAATGCCAAGCCGACGCAAATGGTTCGAAATACCTTGCAATACATCCGAATTGATCCGGCCGTCCGTGCACAAAAAATCAGCCAGTGGAATGATCCGGTGTGGTGGCCGTTGGTTTTGCTTGTAGGCGCCATCGTAATTCTGATTTGGCCGGCCTGGCGGACCTTGAGGCGCCAACGCAACGCGGTGGTGCTGACACATGCCGATCCCGCGAACGATCGGTCTAAGGACGAGGGAGCGCCGTGACAAGCTATATCTTGCGACGATTGATGTATGGCGTACTGATCTTGATCGGGGTCAACTTGGTGACGTTTGTGCTCTTTTTTGCAGTCAATACGCCCGATGACATGGCGCGTTTGGCGATAGGCGGGCAGCGCGTCAGTACCGACGCGATTGAAAAGTGGAAAGTCGAGCGCGGCTACGACAAACCGCTTTTTGTGAATTATGCGGCCTCAGGATCAGAAAAACTGACCGACACCATTTTCTATCAGCGCTCAGTGCCTTTACTGCGATTTGACTTTGGACAATCCGATGCGGGCCGTGACATCGGTTGGGAAATCAAGAATCGCATGGGACCGAGTTTGGCGTTGGCGCTACCAAGCTTTGCGCTTGGCCTCTTTGCCAGTATTGCTTTTGCGCTGTTGTTGGTGTTTTTTAGAACCACCCGCCTGGATTTTTGGGGGGTGGTTTTGTGCGTCTTGATGTTATCGATCTCGGGGCTTTTTTACATCATTGCTGGGCAGTGGCTCTTTGCCAAGGTGCTGCGGTTAGTCCCTTACTCTGGATTTGTGGGGGGGCTAGACATGGTGAAATTTCTGGCTTTGCCCGTTTTGGTGGCCATCATCAGTCGACTAGGCCCAGAAGCCCGTTTCTATCGAAGCCTATTTTTGGAAGAAATCGGGAAAGATTACGTGCGCACGGCCCGCTCTAAGGGTCTGAGTGAGCGCGTGGTTCTTTTTAAACACGTCTTGCGTAATGCCTTGTTACCCATTTTGACGGGTGCTGTTTCCGCCTTGCCATTGTTGTTCATGGGCAGTTTGATTGCCGAATCCTTCTTTGGTATTCCCGGTTTGGGTAGTTACACCATTGATGCCATTAACGCCCAAGATTTCTCGATTGTACGAGCCATGGTCTTTTTGGGCGCGGCGCTTTATATCGTTGGATTGATCATGGCCGATATCTCCTATACCTTGGTCGACCCTCGCGTGAGGTTTGAATAGCATGCCGAACTTCGTTTTCTTGTGGACCGATATCGCGCTATTCGCTTTGGTGACCTTGGTGCTGTTTTATGCCTGGCGTGTCGGCCGATCAGAAACGGCGCGGGCCACTTGGGCTCGGGTGGCGCGGCGACCATCGGCGATGAGCGCGGGCGTGGTGTTGCTTTGTTTTGTGTTGGTGGGGCTGCTGGATTCGATCCATTTTCAGCCGAGATTGCCCCAAGCGCCTGACGCACCAGCCAATGCGCCGGTGGTCTACTCGCCCCAAGTGGTGTCGTTACTCGATACGCTTTTGGCTGATACGGCATTACTGCATAAAGAGAAGACGTTTTCCGCTCCCTTGGCTTGGTTGCAATTCACCAAGGAAACGATTCTGGAAGAGGGCGTCGCTCCTTACCGTGATTTTCCGCGGCTGGCTTTTGGTGGCGCTCACTTGGCTGACCCTGAGTCGCAGTGGTTGGCCGATGTGAGCCTGCGCGCTGGCGTCGGTGCCGGATTTGGTTTGTTGGCTGGTGTGCTGCTGTCTATATGCTTGTTGTGGTTGATCACGCGGGCCAGAAAGAAAGCAGACACGAGTGTGTCTTTCAAGGCGACTTGTACAACGATCGCGAAAGGTCATAGTGAAGTGGCTTGGCGAGCGGTGATTTTGACGCTCTTGGTGGTCGTCTTACTGCTTGGGGTCACGTTTGGTTTGGCGAGTGGTTATCACGTCTTGGGTACGGATCGCACCGGAAACGACGTCCTTTGGCAAGCCCTTAAAAGTATTCGTACGGCATGGGTGATTGGCAGTCTCACCACGGTTGCGATGCTGCCACCCGCGATCATCTTTGGCTTGTCGGCGGGCTACTTCAAAGGTTGGGTCGATGATGTGATTCAGTACATCTATACGACCTTGACAGCGATCCCTGGCGTGCTCTTGATTGCCGCGGCGGTGCTGATGATGCAAGTCTATATCGATACCCATCCCGACCTTTTTCCGACCGCTGCCCAACGCGCCGATCTCAGGCTGTTTCTGCTGTGTATGATCTTGGGCCTCACCGGTTGGGCGGGGCTGTGCCGATTACTGCGTGCTGAGGCATTGAAACTGCGCGAGCTCGAGTATGTGCAGGCATCACGCGCTTTTGGTGTGTCTCACTTCAAAGTCATGGTGAGTCATTTGCTACCTAACGTTATGCACATTGTGCTGATCACCGTGGTTTTGGAGTTCTCTGGTTTGGTCTTGTACGAGGCCGTGTTGTCGTATTTGGGGATTGGCGTTGACCCGACCATGAACTCGTTTGGCACCATGATTGACAAATCGCGTCTTGAGATGTCACGAGACCCAATGATTTGGTGGAACCTGTTGGCGGCTTTTGTCTTTATGTTGTCAATGGTCTTGTCGGCCAATCTATTCGCCGATGGCGTGCGTGATGCGTTCGATCCGCGTAGTCAAGGCTTTAGACCGACACGTCGAAGCCGTCTGTTGGCCTTGATGAAGCGGGGGAGCACCTGATGACCACGATGGCGTCACCCATTTTGACGGTAAGCGATTTAACCATCGCCATTGACAGTGAAACGGCCGTGAAATACGCGGTCAAGTCGCTCGCGCTGACTGTTCAACGGGGCGAAACGTTCGCTTTGGTGGGTGAGTCTGGGTCAGGCAAAAGCATGACCGCCATGGCCCTATTGCGTCTTCTACCCGATGCACTGCAGGTGGTTCAAGGCCGTATTGTCTTGGGACAAGAGGACATCAACGCCCTTCCAGCCGTTGCCATGCAACGGATTCGCGGCGGTCGGGCATCGATGATTTTTCAGGAGCCTGGGACCAGTCTGAATCCGGTCATGCGGATTGGTGACCAGCTTCTAGAGACCATTGAGGCGCATACCTCTTTAAGGGGCAAGGCTGCCCGTTCAAAAGCGGTGCAATGGCTCACGCGTGTGGGTATTCCGGACCCTGAGGTGCGGATTGACGACTACCCGTTCCAGTTTTCTGGGGGGCAAAAGCAGCGCGTGATGATTGCCATGGCATTGGCGGCCGAGCCCGACCTGTTGGTGGCAGACGAACCGACCACGGCTTTGGATGTCACTGTACAAGCACAAATCTTGGACTTACTGGCTGATATCCAAAAAGAGTTGGGCATGGCCGTGCTCATCATCACCCATGATTTGGCGATTGTGCGCAAAGTGGCCGATACCGTGGCGTTAATGCGCAACGGTGAGATTGTGGAAACGGCCAACGCCCAGACCTTCTTTGCGGCACCCAAGCACCCGTATGCGCGTGAGTTATTTGATGCAATCCCCACATTTGAAAAGCGGGGTCGGCCGCTGTCGGTTGAAGCGCAGTCGCGCGACCGACCCGCGTCCACAGCCATGACCTATGACCCCTCTGAGGTTGTTTTGGCAGTTGAAAACTTGCGCATCGGCTATCCGATTCGACAAGGCTGGTTGCGCCGCCAGGTCGGTGTGAACCAGGTGGTTCAGGACGTGTCTTTTTCTTTGCATCGCGGCCAGACCTTGGCGCTATTGGGTGGTTCAGGCTGTGGCAAGACCACGGTTGCCAAATGTTTGCTCCGATTACTCGACGGTATCGCCATCGCTAGCGGGCAGGTGATGCTTCTGGATCGGTCTGTGTTGACTGCCGATCGGCAACAACTGATGGCCTTGCGGGCAGATATTCAAATTGTCTTCCAAGACCCGTTTGCTTCACTAGATCCTCGCATGCGTGTGGGTGAGATTTTGCAGGAGGGCGTGGCGGCTTTGCTGCCGTCGCTGTCTTTGATGGCACGTCAAGAGAAGGTTGCCAAACTACTGGATCGTGTGGGTTTGCCGCCTGACACGGCCAGGCGCTATCCGCACGAGTTTTCTGGAGGGCAAAGACAGCGTATTGCCATCGCCAGGGCGTTAGCCGTTGAGCCACAAGTCCTGATTTTGGATGAGCCGACCTCGGCTTTGGATGTCTCTGTCCAAGCCCAAATCCTTGATTTATTGCAGGACTTGCAGGATGAAACGGGCATGGCGTACTTGTTCATCACACATAACTTCGGGGTGGTGGAGTATTTCGCGGATGATGTGGCGATCATGGATGCCGGCGAAATTGTTGAGTATGGCAGTGCCGCAGCGGTTTTAAACAATGCACAACATGCGGTCACCCGTCGTTTGCTAGAAGCCGTGCCAAGGCTGACTTTTGGTGTCTAAACCGACGTTTGGGGACCAAAAAATCCTGCTCTATACTGCAACGTCCACTTTTCATTCGGTCATTTGACCCCATCTTAATGTCATGTCTTTGAAAGTTTTTAATCTCCAGTGCGCAACCGGCCATCTTTTTGAGGGCTGGTTTTCTTCGCATGAGGATTACGACGATCAACGACAGCGCGGTCTGTTGACTTGCCCGATGTGTCAAAACGCCTCTATTGAGAAAATGCCATCGGCACCGCGATTGAATTTGGGCAAAACCGAGTCGGCGCCGGCGCCGAGTGACACAACGATGCAAGCCAACCTCATGCAAAAAATGCGAGAGATGGTGTCGGCCTCAGAAGACGTCGGTCTCCAATTCGCTCAAGAGGCCAGACGAATTCACGAAGGGCAAGCCCCTGAGCGCGCCATTCGAGGCGTGGCGACGGCGCAGGAATGTGTGGCGCTTGAGCAAGAGGGTATCGAGGTGGTCGCATTGCCTGATTACTTGAATGGCAAACCCTTGCAGTAAGGTTTACGTTCAGGTTTACGTTTGGGTTAGGGTTTGGGGCATCAAGACATCAAGGCATAACGCGGCTGCGGTATTCACCTGTCCGGGTATCAATCTCGATTTTGTCGCCGATGTCACAAAACAAAGGCACGGGTAACTCATGACCCGTGTTGATTTTTGCGGGTTTCATGACCTTGCCAGAGGTGTCGCCGCGAACCGCCGGTTCGGTATAGATGATTTCTCGCACCACGATGGTGGGCATTTCAATAGAAATCGCACGACCGTCGTAGAAAACCACTTCAACGGTCATTGCCTCTTCGAGATAGTTTAAGGCATCGCCCATGCTGTCGGCTTCAACCTCGTAGGGGTTAAATTCCTCATCCATGAAGACATACATGGGGTCAGCAAAGTAGGAATAGGTGCATTCCTTGCGATCCAAGACGACCACATCGAACTTTTCGTCCGCTTTGAAGACGGATTCGCTACCGGAGCCTGTCAGCAGGTTCTTAAACTTTAGCTTGACCACGGCACTGTTTCGCCCTGACTTATTGACTTCGCTGCGCTGCACAACGAGGGGTTCCCCGCCGACCATAACCACATTGCCAACGCGGACTTCTTGCGCTGTTTTCATATTCAAAACTCCGTCGTAAAACCATCTGCCGTGTCGGCAGTGGCCAATTAGTATCGCAAACCCAAGAGTTTACCGTGTCTTAACCATCATGGTCGCTGATCGGACGACCTCGGCACAAGAGATCGATTCGGGTAGCCAAGTCTGTCTGCCTGGTCATCAAATGGCTGTGCCGTTCACTGGCGGTTTGCCAGGCTGACCAAGTGTCGGGCGAGAGGGCCTGAGACAAAGCATTCGCAAACGAGTCAGTCGCCGTGCCGTCACTCCAATGTGACATGGCAGCCCGAGCTTCGGGTGGTAAAGATGTCTTGGCGAGCCAAGCGTTCAATTTGTTCAGATGGATTTGTTCGGTTTGGGGGTAGGGTTGCCAAATCAGCGGTCGTCCCGCCCAAATGGCGCGCACGAACGAGTCTTCACCGCGTACGAAGTTCAAGTCCATGCTCCACAGGAGCTTGTCGTAATCAGTGGGGCAGAGAAACGGAATGCGATGCCAGCTGACCCGACCCTCAACGTTCTCTGAGTACCGCTTCGGTAGATCCACGCCTTCGGGCACGAGTACTTGGACAGGGGCGGCCCAAGGGCCGGCGGGTTGTTGCGCGACTTGCTCTAAGGCGTGTTGTAAGCCGTCTAGGCTGGCTTGAGGATAACAAAACAAGCTGATAAGTCGAGGGTTGCGAGGGCTACCTGGGGCGTCCATGCCCGCCACACCCAGTGATCGCAACCATTGCTGGGTCTGCCTTTGATCCTGCTGCTGCCATTGCTGACGTTGGGACATCAAACCCTGCTCTCTTAACAGTCCACCCGTACTGTCTTCAAAGCCAGGAAAGAAGAAAAAAGGTGTCAAGCCGTCAGCGCGAGGCGATGGGCGGCCATGAAAGTCACTGATCCAGACTTCAGCACTCAAGTAATCAAGTTTTAGCCATGTTGTGTGCCGCTGTTGCGCCATTTTGTGCAGCAGCGGCTCAGGTAAGTCGCAAGAAAAGCCGGCAATCGCTACAGCCCTGGGTTCGATAGCCGTTGGCCAAGGGGTAGACCAGTCGTGAACGCTGATGCCGGCCTGTTGTTGCGCGATTTTGTGGGGATTGATCGCGGGCACCAAACGCCGCAAGGTCACCAGATCGTCAACCCAAAGACGGACGTTCCAGCGCTTTTCATGGGTCAGTTGGTGAGCCAAACGCCACATCACACCGATGTCGCCTAAATTGTCGATCACGCGACAGAAAAGGTCTGCCTGTAAAGGTTTCATGGCGGGGTGTTTTACCGGGACCGTTCAGTGAAATTGGGTTGGTGCGTGGACGGCTTCTTCCGGGAGTTCGGCATGGACCAGCTCGCCTAGTGGGTTAGGGAAGAGAGGGGCGCCGCAGTCTTCGCAATAGGCAGAAGCAACCACATCGGGTAAGCGACGGATATCGCGAATACCGGACTCTCTGAGAACAGCGGCAATGTCATCTACTGTATCCATCACCATCAACTGAGAGTCGTTTGGTGCATCCTCGCGACCAAAAACAGGCCAGACGGTACCGTAAATGACCTCAAGCTTGGACTTTAAGCTGTAACCGACTCGATATTCTTCGGCTTTTTGTTCGCCCATGCCAATGACAGTGGCGCGAATGGCCGCCGCTGGCACATCCAAGGCGTGCTGTAGCCAATGCGAGGCGGCTTTGATCGCAATGGGACGGATTTTCTTGTCGGCATCTCTCATGCTGACGTAATAAGCGTCAGGAATCAGCGTCTGAAACTGACAGCCCGCCAAGACACCCGCAAGGACGGTTTGGCTCGCCGCTTTCCACTGGTTCAAGCAGTGTTCGCGGCTGACGTCTTCCTCGCTTTGCCATCGAAATAGGGGTGCACCCTCCGGGATGGCGACGGCCATGACCAAGTGCCGGGTATCGGCGAGCATACCGGGCAAATCCATGGCTGCATTTGGGTTAGGAGCCGTCGTGTCACCATCAATAGCACGCTGACCCAAGCGGTGCAGCCAGACCCAAGTTTGCACAAACGACCGCGGCATTTCATCCAACCCGATGAGCTGCGGCACTGCAGCCAATCGGACATCGGGCGCAAAGACAAAGGTCTTAAGCGCGCTGGTCAGGCTCGCGAGGTCTTTGCCAGATAAGACGCCCCGGGGTAACTGATAGCGCGTCCAAACGGCTAGCGGTGCGGTCACCAATAATGCGTCGTAGTTGACACCGTTGTGAGTGGCAGAGAAAGACTCAGTGCGCGTTTCAATCTGCTCTAACAACACCTCAAAGGCATCCGGATGGTGTTCAGATAAAAACTCCAAAGCGCTCTCTAGCGTGCTGTCATGGCCGGCTTTGAATACCTTGTCTAACAAGATCTCGATTTTTTTTTCCCAGAACTGATCCTCAAGGCGGCTGCCAGAGGCGTGTAAGGCCTGACATAACTTAACCAAGCGGGTGGCGTCACGAGGCAGGCGCGGTTTACGGGCGGTGTGTTGGCTAGAAGATTTGGGCATAAGACGCGCGAATAGGGGATATCGAGAAAAGAACCCACAGTTTACTCTGGTGTGGTTAATTGCTCGATAAACACTTGAGCACCGCGGGACTGGTGGGGTGATGCGGGTAAGAGGATACGAATCGATCGGATCAAAGGCGGTGACAAGGGCACACCGACCAACGCCTTGTTTTCGTGATGCAATGACAGTCGAGACACAAAGCCCACGCCCAAACCAGCCCTTACACCCTGTTTGATGCCTTCGACCCCGGCTAACTCAAGATAATCAGGCAAAAATACGCCGACACGCTTAAAAGCCATCATCACCATGTGTCTGACCCCTGAGCCATCTTCTCGCATGAGCAATGATTGATTGGCCAAGTCGGTCAGTTCAAGGGATGTTCGGCGTGCCAATGGATGGTCATGGCGTAACACCGCAACCACTTCGTCTGTTTGCCATTGAATCAAGTTGTGTTTGGCCAGTTTCTCCATTTGAGGCTCACCCTCAATAACCGCAAGGTCCAAGGCCGGCAAGCGAGCCAAAATGTCAGTGGTGTTGCCGGTCACGAGCTGCACACTCACCCCCGGGTATTGCCGGCGAAAGCGCGCCACTGCCTCTGGTAACAGGTAACTGGCGGGCGTCGTGCTGGCCCCAATTCGCAGCTGTCCTGTTTCGAGGGCTCGCGCCGCGCTTTTTTGTGCCTGCGCTTGTCGCATGGCATCGCGTATTTGATTGGCTATCACCAGCAAACGCTCGCCGGCTGGTGTTAAAGCAATCCCTCGGCCCTGGCGTTGATAAAGCGGCTCTCCAAACGAAGCTTGCAGGGCTTGCAGCTGGCCAGACACAGCGGGTTGCGATAAGTGCAGAGCCACGGCGGCTCGGCTGATGTTCTGGTGTTGCGCGGCATGGCTAAAGGTAATGAGCTGCTCTGGGGTCATGTCTTACATATATCAGAAAATCAAATATTAAATATAACAAATAACAGCTTTAGTGATATTAATAAGCACTCTAGTATGCAAACCTGATCATCAGGAAAAACATTGACAGCAGCCAAGTCCCTAGAGCGCCATCACTGGCGAGACAAATTAAACGGTGTCCTATTCGTGGCATTGTTAACGCTGGCCGTGGTGCAGTTAAGCGAGCTGCCTGTCGTTCAATCGCTGGCGCTTAGTCCATTGGTGATCGGTATTGTTTGCGGCATGTTGTACGGTAATTTTTTGAAAGGCACCATGCCCGTTGGTTGGTCGACCGGGGTGCATTTCACCGCACGCAAATTGTTACGGATCGCGGTTGCCCTCTACGGGTTGAATATCAGTTTGCAGCAAATCGTCGAGGTGGGCTTGCCGGGCGTGGTGGTCGCTATTGGTGTGGCCGTCAGTGTTTTGTCCTTGGGGACTTGGGTCGGTACGCGGTGGCTGGGTTTGGATCGTGACACGTCGATGTTAACGGCAGCAGGCAGTGCCATCTGTGGCGCGGCAGCGGTCCTTGCTTTTGAATCGACGCTACGCTCCACCCCTCACAAAAGTTCGGTCGCGGTGGCCACAGTGGTGCTGTTCGGCACGCTATCGATGTTTCTGTACCCGTTTTTGTTTACTCAAGGCTGGCTGGGTTTTGATGGTCAGGCGATGGGTATTTTTCTTGGTGGCAGTATCCATGAAGTGGCTCAAGTGGTGGCGGCCGCTAGCAATATCGATCCGGCCACGACTGAGGTAGCCACCATTGTCAAAATGACACGGGTGGCGCTTTTGGTCCCCCTGTTGCTGGTGATTGGCCTCTGGTTGCAGCGCCGCGATACGCAAACCACAGTGGCTTTGCCTGTCCCTTGGTTTGCGATCTTTTTTTTGGTGTTTGCCGTCATCAATTCGGCTAACGTGATTGCACCTGACCTCTTGGCAATGTTGCGTGCATTGGATATCTTTTTATTGACCATGGCCATGACAGCCTTGGGCATTGAAACCCGCTTTGCACAAATGAAGCAGGCCGGTCCGCGTGTGTTGGCGCTCGCCGCTATTTTGTTTGTGGTGTTGTTTGGCGTGACAAGCGGTTTGGTTTATTGGGTGAGCTAAGCTCAGGCGGGGGAGGAATAAAGGCCAACCCGATGGGTTGCCGTTGGGTTGCCCCGTTTGGTTGGCCTTTTTTTTTACGCCGCGAGCAACTCACGTAAAACAAACGGCAAAATACCGCCATGCTGGTAGTAGTCCACCTCAATCGGCGTGTCTATTCGCAGCAAAACGCTGATTCGATCGGTTTGGCCGTTGGGACGATGGATGACGAGGGTCAGGTCTTGTTGTGGCTTAAGATCATCCGACAATCCTTCAATATCAAACACCTCATCACCGGTGATGCCAAGGGACTGAACGCTTTCATCGCCTTTGAACTGCAATGGGAGTACGCCCATGCCAACCAGGTTGCTGCGGTGAATGCGCTCAAAACTGCGGGCAATCACAGCCTTGACACCCAATAACATGGTGCCCTTGGCTGCCCAGTCGCGCGATGACCCCGTGCCATACTCTTCACCACCGAAAACCACCGTTGGTGTGCCGGCCGCTTGATAGGCCATGGCAGCATCGTAGATCGACATTTGTTCGCCGGAAGGTTTGAATAAAGTATCCCCACCTTCGAAACGACTGCCGTCAGCACGCAAAGGAATCATCAGGTTTTTGATTCGAACGTTGGCGAACGTGCCGCGCATCATGATCTCGTGATTACCACGGCGCGACCCATAACTGTTGAAGTCGGGTTTCTTCACGCCATGCTCCAACAGCCATTTGCCGGCAGGAGAGGTCTCTTTGATTGAACCGGCTGGCGAAATGTGGTCGGTTGTCACCGAGTCTCCAAAGATACCCAGTGCTCTGGCGCTCTTAATAGCCGGGATGACTTTGGGCGTGTGGCTAAAGCCATCAAAGAATGGGGGCTCGGCGATGTAAGTCGAGTCTGGCCAGTTATAGAGGTCGCCTTTGACCCCTTTAATGTTTTGCCAAAGCTTGCCTGGGTTTTTCTTGACGTTGGCATAATTGCTGCGAAAGACTTTTGCATCCAGGGCGTAGCTCAACAATTCATCAATTTCCGCCGGTGTTGGCCAAATATCACCAAGCCAGACATCGCCTTTGCTACCAGTCGCCACAGGCTCGGTCATGAGATCACGGCGAATGGTGCCGGCCAACGCGTAGGCGACGACCAGGGGTGGCGAGGCCAAAAAGTTTGCTTTGACGTTGGGATGGATACGCGCTTCAAAGTTACGATTGCCTGAAAGCACGGCGGAGCAAATCAGGTCGTTTTCGATGATGGCCTCATTGATGTCGGGCTCTAAATCACCCGCGTTGCCGATACAGGTGGTGCACCCATAGGCGGCTACATCAAAGCCGAGCTTCTCAAGATAGGGTAGGAGTTTGGTTTTACGCAGGTATTCGGTGACCACACGCGAGCCGGGTGCCAACGACGTTTTGATGTGGCTTGGGATCGTTAATCCGGCTTGGACTGCTTTTTTGGCCATCAAACCAGCAGCAAGCATCACGCTTGGATTCGATGTGTTGGTGCAGGAGGTGATCGCGGCAATCACGATATCACCATTACGCAAATCCCTGCCTTTGCTTGTGGTGAAAGGCTTATCGAGCTTATCGGCTGGCTGGTTAAAGCCGTTTTCAGTGATTGGCTTGGAGAAAAGGTCTTTGAATGTGTCTTGAACGTGGCCGATTTCGATACGGTCCTGTGGCCGCTTTGGTCCGGCCAGTGAAGGGGCGACTTTGGTTAAATCTAGCGACAAATGCCGGGTGTATTTGATATCGCCGGCTTTGGGTGTGCCATACATGCCTTGGGCTTTGAAGTAGGCTTTCAAGGCGTCGATTTCGTCATCGGTGCGTCCGGTGCCGCGGAAGTAATCCAGCGTTTTGTCATCGACGGGGAAAAAACCCATGGTGGCGCCATATTCAGGTGCCATGTTCGCGATGGTTGCACGATCGGTTACTGTCAGGCTGGCCGTGCCTTCGCCATAAAATTCGACAAATTTACCGACCACTTTTTCTTTGCGCAACATCTCCGTGATGGTCAGTACCAAGTCAGTTGCCGTGACGCCCCCTCTTAAATTGCCTTTCAGTTCCACGCCGATCACGTCAGGTGTGAGCATGTAGACAGGCTGCCCGAGCATGCCGGCCTCGGCTTCAATGCCACCAACACCCCATCCCACCACGCCGATGCCATTGATCATGGTGGTGTGGCTATCGGTACCGACCAAGGTGTCGGGGTAGTAGATATCGTTTTTCTTGTCGTGATGAACACCGCGCGCGAAGTACTCGAGATTGACTTGGTGAACAATGCCAAATCCGGGCGGCACCACACTGAAGGTGTCAAACGCTTGCATACCCCACTTTAAAAACTGATAGCGCTCTTTGTTGCGGTCGAATTCAACCTTCATGTTGAGGTCGAGCGAATCTTTGGTTCCGAAGTAGTCAATCATGACTGAGTGATCGACGACCAAGTCTACAGGCACCATGGGCTCAATCGACGTGGGTGATTTGCCCGCTTCGCTGGCGATCTCTCGCATGGCGGCTAGGTCTGCTAGCAGAGGCACGCCGGTGAAGTCCTGCAGCACAACGCGTGCCACCACAAAGGGAATTTCGGCTTCGCGTTTTGCTTTGGGTTTCCACTGGGCCAATTGCTTGACATGTTCGGTGGTGACTTTTTTGCCGTCACAGTTGCGTAACACCGATTCCAATACGATGCGGATGGAGACGGGCAATTGCTTGACATCCACACCGAGGGTCTTACCAAGCGCTGGCAGTGAATAAAAGCGGCCAGACCGTTGGCCGATCTTGAACGATTTGAGCGTTTTGAAAGGATCTTGTGCCATTTGGGAGACTCCTTGTTTCATTACGATCAGCATATATCACTCGCGCGGAAATTTGGGGACTTCCCATCTGTTACCCACGAGAATTAAAAAAACCCATCGGCCAAGCTTGCCGATGGGTTCTAGGTCAAACGAATGCGAAGTTAAGAGTCAACCGTATCTGCGACGTCTTTGTAATCAGCGATTTGGTCAAAGTTCAGGTAACGATAAACCTCATCGCCACTGTCGGTGAGCACGCCCATATCCGCCATGTATTGCTCACGGGTTGGAATATGGCCGAGTCGCGAGCAAATGGCAGCCAATTCGGCTGAGCCCAGATACACGTTTGCATTCTTACCCAAACGGTTGGGGAAGTTGCGAGTACTCGTTGACATCACCGTTGCGCCCTCACGAACTTGGGCTTGATTACCCATACACAGCGAGCAGCCAGGCATTTCGGTCCGGGCACCTGCGGTCCCAAAGACACCATAATGACCTTCTTCGGTGAGCTGCTGGGCATCCATTTTTGTTGGTGGGGCGACCCACAACTTCACGGGAATGTCGCGCTTGCCTTCGAGCAATTTGGACGCCGCACGGAAATGACCAATGTTGGTCATGCAACTGCCGATGAAGACCTCGTCGATTTTTGCCCCTGACACTTCTGACATGGTTTTAACGTCATCCGGATCGTTGGGACAAGCCACGATGGGTTCAATAATCTCATTCATGTCGATTTCAATGACCGCGGTGTACTCGGCATCGGGATCGGCTTTCAACAATTGAGGATTATCAAGCCAAGCCTGCATGGCATTGATACGGCGCATCATGCTGCGCTCATCTTCATAGCCGTTAGCAATCATCCACTTGAGCATCACGATGTTGCTTTGTAAGTACTCCATGATGGGTTCTTTGTTCAGATGCACCGTGCAACCGGCTGCAGAGCGTTCCGCGGAAGCGTCTGACAATTCAAAGGCTTGTTCCACTTTCAAATCAGGCAAACCTTCTATTTCCAGGACGCGACCTGAGAAAATGTTTTTCTTACCCTGCGTCTCGACGGTTAACAGCCCATTTTTAATGGCGTAGAGAGGGATTGCATTGACCAGGTCTCGCAACGTGACGCCCGGTTGCATCTTGCCTTTGAATCGCACCAAAACCGACTCAGGCATGTCTAGCGGCATCACGCCGGTGGCAGCGGCAAAGGCCACCAAGCCAGAACCGGCTGGAAAACTGATGCCGATCGGAAAGCGGGTGTGTGAGTCGCCACCGGTGCCCACGGTATCGGGCAGCAACATGCGGTTTAGCCACGAGTGAATCACACCATCGCCTGGGCGCAGTGAGATGCCACCGCGCGTGCTGATGAATTGTGGCAGTGAGTGGTGGGTTTTGACGTCGACAGGTTTGGGATAAGCCGCTGTATGACAAAACGACTGCATCACGAGGTCTGCGGAGAAACCCAGACAAGCCAAATCTTTGAGTTCGTCACGCGTCATGGGCCCCGTGGTGTCTTGGCTGCCGACCGAGGTCATGCGTGGCTCGCAATAGGTCCCAGGGCGAACGCCTTCTCCCTCGGGCAGGCCGCAGGCGCGTCCAACCATCTTTTGGGCGAGGGTGAATCCCTTGCCGCTGTCGACAGGGCTTTTTGGCAAACGGAAGGCGGTTGAGGCGGGTAATTCCAGCGCTTCGCGAGCTTTTGCGGTTAAGCCACGACCGATGATCAGCGGAATGCGGCCACCGGCGCGTACTTCGTCAAATAGCACATCGGATTTCACGCTGAACTCGGCGATCACTTTGCCGTCTTTGAGTGCTTTGCCCTCATAAGGGCGTAGTTCAATCACGTCGCCCATGTTCATTTGAGAAACATCTAATTCAATGGGTAAAGCACCGGCGTCTTCCATGGTGTTGTAAAAAATTGGTGCTATTTTGCTGCCGAGACAGACACCGCCAAAGCGCTTGTTGGGCACAAATGGAATGTCTTTGCCCGTGAACCAGAGCACCGAGTTGGTGGCGGACTTTCGCGAGGAGCCCGTACCAACGACATCACCCACATAGGCGATCAAGTGGCCTTTGGACTGAAGCGATTCGATGAGCTTGATCGGACCCGTCTTGCCCGCGTCATCAGGCTCAATGCCAGGGCGTGGATTTTTGAGCATGGCTTGAGCGTGCAGCGGGATATCGGGCCGTGTCCAAGCGTCAGGGGCCGGTGACAAATCGTCCGTGTTGGTCTCACCCGTTACTTTAAAAACCGTGAGCGTCAAACTCTCTGGTAGCTCTGGTTTGCTGGTGAACCATTCGGCATCCGCCCAGCTTTGCAGCACAGCTTTGGCGTTGGCACTGCCTTTGTCGGCTTTTTCTTTGACATCATGAAAGGCGTCAAACATCAGCAATGTTTTTTTCAGTGCGTCGGCTGCAATCAAGCCGACCACAGAGTCATCGAGCAACTCAACGAGTGCAGAGATATTGTAGCCGCCTAGCATGGTGCCCAATAATTCGGTCGCACGCTCGCGGGTTAGCACGGGACACTTTTCTGTGCCATGCGCGACCGCAGCCAGGTAGGATGCTTTGACTTTGGCGGCTTCGTCCACGCCAGCGGGCACGCGATGGATCAGCAGATCTAGCAAAAAGTCTTCCTCACCCTTCGGGGGCGATTTGATTAGCTCAATCAGCTCAGCCACCTGTTGGACGTTCAGTGGGAGGGGCGGGATACCGAGTGTGGCGCGTTCTGCGACATGTTCGCGATAGGCTTGTAGCATGGTGTAGGCCTTTGAAAAAAATCGAAAGTGAATGAAATGATTCATGCTTGGGCGTCAAGTGCCCGAGCATGGCTCAGGCGGTTAGATCGGCATATTCGGGATGGCGGTCGATATAAACAGAAGCGTAAGAGCAGCGGGGCACCACACGCCAACCGTTTTCTCGGGCGGTGTCGAGTGCAACCTTTGTCAAAGCGGCAGCGATGCCCTTGCCACCCACTTCATTGGGTACGCCTGTGTGGGTGATGGTCATCACTGTGTCCTGTTTCTCGTAGTCGAGTACGCACAGGTGTCCTTCGACCGTGGTGGTAAAGCGATGGTTATTGTCTTCATGTTGAATGTCTTGGCTCATGTCGTCTCCTCACGAGTGGTTCAAAAGGTGTCGCCTGGAATGCGCACCCAACCTTCCATCAAAACGCGCGCGCTGCGGCTCATCATCACCTTTTTGACGGTCCATTGGCCATCGACTTGCTCGGCTTCAGCACCGACTCGAAGCGTGCCTGACGGATGCCCAAAACGAACCGTGCTCAATGCCCCACCACCAGCGGCTAAATTGACCAATGTGCCCGGAATGGCCGCTGCTGTGGCAATAGCCACCGCAGCTGTGCCCATCATGGCGTGATGCAGCTTGCCCATCGACAAGGCCCTAACCAGCAGATCAACGTCTTGGGCTTTGACTTCTTTAGCGCTCGAACTCACGTAGTCTTGCGGCTTTGCCACAAATGCCACCTTGGGCGTGTGTTGTCGATTGGCAGCCTCTTCGACGCGCTCAATTAATCCCATACGAACAGCACCATGGGCACGTATTGTTTCGAACATCGCGAGTGCTTTTGGATCGCTGTTGATATCGGTTTGTAATTCGGTGCCGGTGTAACCCACCGATTCCGCATCCAAGAAAATTGTGGGGATACCGGCGTTGACCATGGATGCGCGCAGCGTGCCCACGCCAGGAACAACCCATTCATCAACCAGATTACCCGTGGGTAGTAAGGCACTGGCGGTATCGTCTGCATCATCGGCGGGATCCATGAAGTTCAGCACAACCTCAGCGGCCGGAAATGTCACACCATCTAACTCAAAGTCACCCGTCTCTTGGACTTGGCCATCCGTGATGGGTACGTGAGCCAGAATGGTTTTACCGATATTGGCTTGCCAGATACGCACCACGGCCACGCCGTTTTGCGGGATGCGTGCGGGATCCACCAAACCATTGGCGATGCCAAAAGGCCCCACAGCCGCCGACAAATTGCCGCAATTACCGCTCCAATCGACAAAGCGCTTGTTGATCGAGACTTGCCCGAACAAATAATCGATGTCATGGTCTGGCTGACTGCTTTTGGAAAGGATGACGGTCTTGCTTGTGCTCGATGTGGCACCACCCATGCCATCAATTTGTTTTTCATAAGGATCCGGGCTGCCTATCACGCGCATCAGCAGGGCGTCTCTGGCGGCGCCAGGGACTTGAGCCGCTGGAGGCAAGTCTTCCAACCGAAAAAAAACGCCCTTGCTGGTGCCGCCTCGCATGTAGGTGGCTGGTATTTTGATTTGCGGCGCATGAGGCATGATGGTGATTCCGTTAAATGACTTTGATGGCTAGACGTGTCAGACCGGCAGCCGATATCGATTCAAGTTTAGGCAACGCTTGTTGACTCCAGAAAATCTTTGGCAAACCGCTGCAACACGCCGCCTGCTTGGTAGATGGACACTTCCTCGGCTGTGTCGAGACGACAGGTGACAGGAACATCTATGCTTTCGCCTGATTTGCGATGGATGACCAGCGTCAGGGTTGCTCTAGGCGTGCGGTCGCCCACGACACTGTAGGTTTCTGTGCCGTCAATCTGAAGGGATTGACGGGTGACGCCAGCTTTGAATTCCAGTGGTAAGACACCCATGCCGACCAGATTGGTGCGGTGAATGCGTTCGAATCCTTCGGCCACGATCACTTCGACACCGGCTAGGCGAACGCCCTTGGCCGCCCAATCGCGTGAGGAGCCTTGGCCGTAATCGGCACCCGCGATAATGATCAGTGGCTGCTTGCGATCCATGTAGGTTTCGATGGCCTCCCACATGCGGGTGACTTGCCCTTCGGGTTCAATACGTGCCAGGGAACCTTGCTTGATCTGACCATTCTCGATGACCATCTCATTGAGCAATTTTGGGTTAGCGAATGTTGCCCGCAGTGCTGTCAAGTGATCACCGCGGTGCGTGGCGTAGGAGTTGAAGTCTTCTTCAGGCAGGCCCATCTTGGCAAGATATTCGCCTGCCGCACTGTCTGCCAGAATCGCATTTGACGGCGAAAGGTGGTCAGTGGTGATGTTGTCACCCAATACCGCCAGCGGTCTCATGCCTTTCAAATCACGGTGACCGGCAAGCGCGCCCTCCCAATAGGGTGGGCGACGGATGTAAGTACTTTGAGGGCGCCACTCATAAAGCGGACTGACCTTGTCGTTATTTTCTATATTCAGCGCAAACATGGGCTCATAAACTTTACGGTACTGCTCAGGCTTGACGCTAGACTTCACGACGGCATCGATCTCTTCGTCGCTTGGCCAGATGTCTTTGAGCGTGACCGGATTGCCGTCCTTGTCTGTCCCAAGCACATCTTTTTCGATGTCAAAGCGGATGGTGCCGGCAATGGCGTAGGCCACCACCAAGGCGGGCGAAGCCAGAAACGCTTGCTTGGCATAGGGATGGATACGACCATCAAAATTACGGTTGCCCGATAAGACCGCCGTCGAATAAAGATCGCGGTCAATGAGTTCCTTCTGAATCTTGGGGTCGAGTGCACCACTCATCCCGTTACATGTGGTGCAAGCAAAGGCGACGATCCCAAAACCCAAGTGCTCCAATTCGGGCAGCAGGTTCGCTTCCTTCAGATAGAGCTCGACGGTTTTTGAGCCAGGTGCCAGTGAACTTTTGACCCAAGGTTTGCGCGTGAGCCCTTTGGCGTTGGCGTTACGAGCCAGCAAGCCAGCGGCAATAACATTGTGTGGGTTACTGGTGTTTGTACAACTGGTGATCGCTGCAATGATGACAGCGCCATCGGGCATCAGACCTTGCTCGTCTTCGACAACGCCGGAGATGCCCTGCGCGGCTAAATCACGGGTGGCCACGCGGCGATGTGGATTAGACGGACCGGCTATGTTGCGATAGACGGCACTGAGATCAAATTCAAGCACGCGTTCGTATTCGGCTGTCTTTAGACTATCAGCCCAAAGTCCGACCTGCTTGGCGTAGGTTTCCACCAATTTGATTTGCGCTTCTTCGCGTCCCGTCAGGCGCAGGTAATCAATGGTTTGTTGATCAATGTAGAACATACCGGCCGTCGCACCATATTCAGGTGTCATGTTGGAGATGGTGGCGCGATCACCCAAAGTCAGGTGTGAGGCGCCTTCACCAAAGAACTCCAGGTATGACGAAACCACTTTTTGATTACGCAAAAATTCAGTTAATGCCAGCACGACGTCTGTCGCGGTTGTACCGGGCTGCGGTTTGCCCATTAGTTTCACGCCAATGATGTCTGGTAAGCGCATCCATGAGGCGCGCCCAAGCATGACGCTTTCGGCCTCTAGTCCGCCGACCCCGATCGCGACCACGCCGAGCGCATCCACATGCGGGGTGTGGCTGTCAGTGCCAACCAAAGTATCAGGGAAGGCAACGCCGTCGCGTGCATGGATAACCGGCGACATGCGTTCAAGGTTGATTTGGTGCATGATGCCGTTACCAGGTGGGATGACGTCCACATTTTTGAATGCTTTTTTGGTCCAATTGATAAAGTGGAATCGGTCTTCATTGCGCCGGTCTTCGATAAGCCGATTTTTTTCAAACGCCCCGGGGTCGTTGCCATCGCTTTCGACTGACAAAGAGTGATCGACAATCAACTGTGTCGGCACGACGGGGTTAACGGCAGCGGGGTCACCCCCTTTGGCGGCAATCGCATCCCTTAACCCGGCAAGGTCGACGAGGGCGGTTTGCCCCAGAATGTCGTGACAAACCACACGAGCGGGGAACCAAGGAAAATCAAGATCGCGCTTGCGCTCGATAAACTGCTTGAGCGCCTCTGTCAGCATGGCCGGGTCGCAGCGTCGCACCAAGTTCTCTGCGAGTACACGCGATGTATAGGGCAGGGTGTCGTACGCACCCGGCTTGATCGCATCCACTGCTTCGCGCACGTCAAAGTAATCAAGGTCAGTGCCTGGTAAGGGTTTGCGGTACATCGTGTTCATAGCAATCTCGACAAAAAAAAGCAAATCAAAGTAAAGCGGGTCCTAAGCGGAAGCATGCCGTCGTTTAAGATTTACTTGCGTCGGCTCATGGGCACAAACTTAAGGTCATCTGGCCCGATGTAGTTGGCTGCGGGACGAATGATCTTGTTGTCAGCACGTTGCTCAAGAATGTGAGCTGCCCAGCCCGCCGTGCGAGCAATCACAAAGAGCGGCGTAAACATGGCAGTGGGCACACCCATCATGTGATACGAAACCGCAGAGAACCAATCGAGGTTGGGGAACATCTTTTTGATATCCCACATCACGGTTTCTAGACGCTCGGCGATATCAAACATCTTGGTTGTACCGGCTTTTTTGGACAAGCGATGTGCCACTGCCTTGATGACTTCATTGCGTGGATCTGCAACGGTGTATACCGGATGACCAAAGCCGATCACGACTTCCTTATTTTCTACGCGGCGTCGGATATCTGCCTCGGCTTCATCCGGAGAGTCGTAACGTTTTTGAACTTCAAAGGCGACTTCGTTGGCACCACCATGCTTCGGTCCACGCAGGGCGCCAATACCGCCAGTGATCGCCGAGTACATGTCTGATCCGGTACCCGCAATCACTCGGCATGTGAAAGTCGAGGCATTGAATTCATGCTCGGCATACAAATTTAGCGACGTGTGCATGGCGTGAACCCAAGCTTGATCGGGTTTTTTACCGTGCAAGAGATGGAGGAAATGCCCACCGATACTGTCATCGTCCGTTTGAACGTCAATGATGCGCCCATTGTGGCTGTAGTGATACCAATAGAGCAGGGCAGAACCTAAGCTCGCCATCAAGCGATCGGCAATATCGCGTGCATCCGGGGTGTTGTGATCATCCTTTTCAGGTAAGACGCAACCGAGTACGGAAGTCGCGGTGCGCATCACATCCATCGGATGGCTTGCCGCCGGCAAGGCTTCCATGGCCGCTTGCACTTGGGCGGGCAGGCCACGCAAGGAACGGAGTTTTTCTTTGTAGGCGGTCAGTTCAGACTTGGTGGGCAACTTGCCGTGAATCAGCAGGTGTGCAATTTCCTCGAACTCTGAAACGTCGGCGAAGTCGAGAATATCGTAACCGCGGTAATGCAGGTCATTGCCTGTGCGGCCTACCGTGCAAAGAGCCGTGTTACCGGCGACAACACCCGACAGTGCCACTGATTTTTTTGGCTTTGGTGTCACGGGAGTGCTAGTCGCACTCGCTTTCTTGGCGACGTTCTTTTTTGCTGCTGCCATTTAAAACTCCTTCAAAGATGTCAGGACTTACCTTGTTCAAATAAGCGGTCGAGTTGTTGCTCATAAACGTGATACCCAATTCGATCATAAAGTTCGTCACGTGTTTGCATCGAATCGACCACAGCTTTCTGGTGTCCGTCGCGGCGAATGGCTTCATAAACCGATTCGGCGGCTTTGTTCATTGCTCTAAACGCGGAGAGCGGGTAGAGCACCATGCCCACACCAACCGAAGCCAATTCATCAACGGAAAACAACGGCGTCTTACCAAATTCGGTGATGTTGGCAAGCACCGGGACGTTGACGGCTTTAACGAATTTTTCGTAGGTGGGTAAGTCGTAAGCCGCTTCAGCAAAGATGGCGTCAGCGCCTGAGGATACGCAGGCCAGTGCCCTTTCGATGGCCGCATCAACACCGTGCACAGCAATGGCGTCGGTGCGCGCGATCAGGAAAAAGTTTTCGTCTGTTCGGGCATCGGCCGCTGCCTTGACCCTGTCGCTCATTTCCTCGGTCGAAACAATTTCCTTGCCAGGACGGTGACCGCAGCGTTTGGCGCCGACCTGATCCTCGATGTGACAGGCACCGGCGCCAAATTTAATCAGGCTCTTGATGGTCCGGGCAATATTAAATGCCGAAGGGCCTAAGCCCGTGTCGATATCAACCAAAAGTGGCACGTCACAGACGTCGGTGATGCGGCGGACGTCGGTGAGAACGTCATCTAAGGTGTTGATACCAAGATCGGGTAAGCCTAGGGAGCCCGCGGCGACACCGCCGCCCGACAGATAAATGGCTTTGTAACTGGCCCGTTTGGCCAACAAGGCGCTGTGCGCATTAATGGCACCAACGATTTGAAGGGGTTTTTCTTCTTTCAGGGCGGCACGAAAACGGGCGCCTGCGCTATCAATTTGGGGCATCTCGGGTCTCCGGGTTTTATGCGTTCGTTGTTTTAGGCTGAACGTTGGGATGACAGAAGCCGGACATGAGCCCGGCTTCTGTGGGGATTACTTCAACAACTCGGCCACGCCTTCACGTTCTTCAAGCAGCTCATTTAGCGTGAGGTCCATGCGCTCGCGAGAAAAAGCGTCGATCTCTAAATCTTTCACGCGTTGATATTGCCCCCCTTCGCAAGTCACGGGCACGCCATACATGATGCCTTCGGGGATGCCATAGGAGCCATCCGAAGCAATACCCATGGTGACCCACTTACCGTTGGTTCCCATGACCCAATCGCGAACGTGATCAATGGCTGCATTGGCCGCAGACGCAGCTGATGACAGACCACGGGCTTCGATGATGGCCGCGCCGCGTTTGCCAACGGTCGGCAGGAAGACCTCACGGTTCCAAACGTCATCGTTGATGATTTTGGCCACGCTCTGCCCACCAATAGTTGCAAAGCGATAGTCGGGGTACATGGTGGGTGAGTGATTGCCCCAGACCACGAGCTTTTGGATGTCAGCCACCGGACGCGCCAGTTTGGACGCCAACTGTGACAGGGCGCGGTTGTGATCGAGACGCAACATCGCGGTGAAATTAGTCGCAGGGAGGTCAGGGGCGGACTTCATGGCAATGTAGGCGTTGGTGTTGGCCGGGTTACCAACCACCAGCACACGCACGTCGCGGCTGGCCACATCGTTTAGCGCCTTGCCCTGAACCGTGAAAATCTGTGCATTAACGGTTAGCAGGTCTTTGCGCTCCATGCCGGGCCCGCGTGGGCGTGAACCCACGAGCAAAGCCACGTCCGCGTCTTTGAAGGCTTCTTTTGGATCGCTGTGGGCGCTCATGTCCTGTAATAGTGGGAAAGCGCAATCGTCAAGCTCCATCATGACGCCCTTGAGGGCTTTTTGTGCTTTCTCATCGGGGATTTCAAGCAATTGCAAAATCACAGGTTGATCTTTACCGAGCATCTCACCCGATGCGATTCTAAAAAGCAAGGCATACCCGATTTGGCCAGCGGCCCCGGTAACCGCGACACGCATCGCAGGTTTTGTCATGATGATCTCCGTGGATTGAAAGGTTTAATAATCATTAAAAGTTTAGCCCTTTTGGCTGCTAGGTTGGTGCCCTTCATTTTTTAAGTGTAGCCCGCCTCTTTCATCGCCGTCAATAGTCTTATATCTTATATAAGACATAAGAATCTGGCATTTTTTTTGGTGCTGTGTGACAATCAAAGCTTGTTTCGTTTAGCGTAGCCTCATGAGCCCACCCCGACCTGACTCGCCGGACACGACTGCACTGCGACGCGGGTCGCCGACGGCTTTCAGTCCGTTGTACCAACAAATTCGCCAGCTCCTTTTGCGCTCACTAGAGCAGGGCGAGTGGAAGCCTGGCGACGCCATCCCCAGCGAATTTGATTTGGCTGATCGTTTTCACGTGAGTCAAGGCACGGTGCGCAAAGCCATCGACGAGCTCGCAGCCGAACACATTTTGATTCGCCGTCAGGGCAAGGGGACATTTGTCGCCACGCACCATGAGCCTGTTGTGCGTTTTCGATTTCTGAAGCTGGCACCTTTGGAGGGGGAGCCGGTGCCCGCCTCTAGCGAAATTCTCTGGTGCCGTAAGATCCGCGCTTGCGTTTCCGTGGCGAAGGCTTTGGATCTGCGCCCGGGTGATGCTTTGATCTATATTCGTCGTGTCTTAACGTTTGACGCCACGCCCACCTTGGTTGACGATATTTACTTGACCGGTAGCCTTTTCAAAGGGTTATCGATGAGCGTGCTCAAAAGTAACCCTGGGCCGCTATATGGTTTGTTTGAATCTAAGTTTGGTGTGAGTATGGTGCGAGCAGATGAAAAGCTCCGCGCTGTACGGGCACCTCAGGACATCGCCGAATTGCTAGCGATTGATCCGGACTATCCATTGCTTAGGGTGGATAGGGTTTCGTACACCTACGGCGATCGTGCGGTAGAATTACGATACGGTCATTATCTGACTGATCGGTATTATTACCGTAACAGTATGATTTAAATTGAGAATTTGTCGATTTGAGCGAGGGCGCGGAATCGGCGAAAATAGGGAGTGTTTTAACCATGTGGTAACCACCACGGTTGTCACTAATAAACCGACTCATTTGTTCTTGGGTCATTAAGTAGAGGCCAACATGTCAGACCGAGCTGCAAAGCCACGCCCACAGTTTAAAAACATCAATGTGTGGCAACTCATCAACTACCGACTTCCTCTAGCCGGACAGCTTTCGATTCTTCACCGTATCAGCGGAGCGATGTTGTTTTTGATGTTGCCGACAGTGATTTTGCCCTTGTTTGCGATGAGTTTTACTTCGCCTCAGGGGTTTGCGACACTGGCAACGGTCACCGGGCACTGGTTTGTGAAACTGGTGCTTTTGGCATTACTGTGGGGTTTTCTGCATCATTTCTGTGCGGGCATACGATACCTTGCCCTAGATTTGCATCACGGTTTAGATAAGCACTCTGCGAAGAAAAGCGCGGGCGTGGTGTTTGGTGTCAGCCTTGGCTTGACAGTTGTTTTTGGTCTTAAGTTATTTGGAGCCTGGTAATCATGTCAACACCTGAAAGGATTGGAACCAAGCGGTTAGTCGTTGGTGCCCACTACGGTGTGGGTGAATTCATGATCCAACGCGTCACTGCCGTTATTCTGGCTATTTATACCGTTGTACTGTTTGTCGGCATTTTGATGATGCCTGCGTTTACATTCCAAGCTTGGCGTGATTTGTTTACGTTCGGTATTGGTGGATTTCCGATGGGCCAGTTATTGGCTACTTTGGCCTTTTTCTCCTTGGGTTGGCACGCTTGGATAGGTGTGCGCGATATTTGGATGGATTATGTCAAGCCAACGGGGATTCGTTTGGGTTTACAGGTTTTGACCGTTTTGTGGTTGGTCGGGTCTGTGGTTTATTTCGTCGTGATTCTTTGGGGAGCTTAAGCCGTGGTTATGGATATAAAATCATTACCCCGCCGCCAATTTGATGTGGTGGTCGTGGGTGCCGGCGGATCCGGTATGCGTTGTTCGCTACAGTTGGCTCAAGCGGGTTTATCTGTGGCGGTACTGTCAAAAGTTTTCCCAACACGATCGCACACGGTGGCGGCGCAAGGCGGTATTGGGGCTTCGCTAGGAAACATGAGCGAAGACCACTGGTATTGGCACATGTACGACACGGTCAAAGGATCTGACTGGCTCGGTGACCAAGACGCCATCGAATTCATGTGCCGCGAGGCGCCTAATGCGGTGTACGAGCTAGAACACTTTGGCATGCCTTTTGACCGCAATGCAGACGGCACGATCTACCAGCGCCCCTTTGGCGGACACTCGGCCAACTTTGGCGAAAAGCCCGTTCAGCGCGCCTGTGCGGCGGCTGACCGCACCGGTCATGCACTGTTGCACACACTGTATCAACGCAATGTGGCCGCTCGCACGCAGTTCTTTGTGGAGTGGATGGCCTTAGACCTGATTCGTAACGACGATGGCGACGTGTTGGGTGTCACCGCGCTCGAGATGGAAACGGGTGATATTTACATCATGGAAGCCAAAACCACGGTTTTGGCAACCGGTGGCGCGGGTCGTATTTGGGCGGCGTCTACCAATGCCTTCATCAACACAGGCGACGGTATGGGTATGGCCGCTCGTGCTGGTGTGGCTTTACAAGACATGGAGTTCTGGCAGTTTCACCCCACCGGCGTTGCGGGTGCCGGTGTGTTGGTGACCGAGGGTGTGCGCGGCGAGGGCGGTATCTTGTTGAACAAGGACGGCGAGCGTTTCATGGAACGCTACGCCCCGACGATGAAAGACCTGGCGCCGCGTGACTTCGTTTCCCGCTGTATGGACCAGGAAATCAAAGAAGGCCGTGGTTGCGGTCCAGATGGAAGCTACATTGAGCTCAAGCTAGACCATTTGGGTGCCGACACAATCAACAAACGTTTGCCATCGATTCGTGAAATTGCCATCAAGTTCTCTAATGTGGATCCCATTCGTGAGCCCATTCCTGTGATTCCGACCATCCACTACCAGATGGGCGGCATCCCTGCGAACTACCATGGTCAGGTTGTTGACATGAAAAATGGTGAGTCAACAGTCGTCAATGGTTTGTATGCCATTGGTGAGGTGGCTGCGGTCTCCGTGCATGGCGCCAACCGCTTGGGTACGAACTCCTTGCTCGATTTGATTGTGTTTGGTCGTGCCGCGGGTAACCACATCGTCGAGTCCCACCCAGAGAGACAGCACGCCCACCAAGACCTCCCGGTTGAATCTGTGCAGGCTTCGCTTGAGCGGGTGGCCAAGTTGGAAGAGCGTAAGACAGGCGGGCGTACGCAAGAAGTGGGTCAGGCTATTCGCGAAACCATGCAACAGCATTGTGGTGTTTTCCGGACCTTGGATATGTTGCAAAAAGGTTGCGATCTGATCGATGACTTGGCAACGCAAGTCGCCAATGTGGCCTATCAAGATAAGTCCAAGGTGTTTAACACGGCTCGCGTCGAAGCACTCGAGTTGGAAAACATGATCGACGTGGCCAGAGCGACGATACATTCGGCGGCAGCCCGTCATGAAAGCCGCGGTGCCCATGCGTTAGACGACTTTCCGGAGCGCAATGATGACGTCTGGATGAAGCACACGTTGTGGTACTCGCAAGGCAACAAATTGGAATACAAGCCGGTGCAGTTAAAGCCGTTGACCGTCGACAGTTTCCCACCTAAAACACGCACGTTTTAAATTGAAGCGGGGATAACATCATGAGCACAAAACAAGTCGTAAAGTTTGAAATCTATCGCTACGATCCTGACAAAGACGATCGTCCTTACATGCAAAAGCTTGAGGTTGAACTCCACCCAACAGACAAAATGTTGCTTGATGCCTTATTACGCATCAAGACGGACGTCGACGACAGCTTGGCCTTGCGCCGTTCGTGTCGTGAAGGCGTTTGCGGTTCTGATGCCATGAACATCAATGGTAAGAATGGTTTGGCGTGTACCACCAACTTGCGTGAATTAAAGCAGCCGATTGTGTTGCGTCCGCTGCCTGGTTTGCCGGTGATTCGTGACTTGATCGTCGACATGACGCACTTTTTCAATCAGTATCACTCAATCAAGCCCTATCTTGTCAACGACACACCACCGCCCGAAAAGGAACGCCTACAGTCTCCCGAGGCTCGTGAAGAGTTAGATGGTTTGTATGAGTGCATCTTGTGCGCCTGTTGCTCGACGTCATGTCCTTCGTTCTGGTGGAATCCAGACAAGTTCGTGGGCCCAGCGGGTCTGCTTCAAGCGTATCGGTTTATTGCTGATAGCCGTGATCAAGCCACCGCTGAGCGACTCGACAACCTTGAAGATCCCTATCGTTTGTTCCGCTGTCACACAATCATGAACTGTGTGGACGTGTGTCCTAAGGGCCTTAATCCGACGAAGGCGATTGGCAAAATCAAAGAAATGCTGGTTCGCCGTACGGTATAGTGGAGCGGGTGTCGTTTATGGGTGAATTGACGAAATTAGAGAGAACGCGGCTGCGGTGGCGTTCTCGGCGTGGTTTGCTGGAAAACGACCTGATCATCACTCGTTTTTTGAATCACCACGAACACGAGTTAACGGATCGTGACATTGATGGCTTGGTGAAGTTGCTAGCATTAGGCGATAACGATCTTTTACAAATATTGCTGTCGCGCGAAGAGCCGCAAGGTGAGCTCGATAGCGCCGAGGTTCACGATGTGCTGAAACGAATCCGTGCAGCATGAGCCTCGGATAAACGAGGATACAACTCATGAAACTGTCTGATACCAAAGCCACACTATCTTTTTCAAATGGTGCGGCACCCGTGGAATTGCCGGTCTATTCAGGCAATATTGGTCCAGATGTGATTGACATCCGAAAGCTGTATGGGCAGACCGGCATGTTTACATACGATCCTGGTTTCATGTCCACGGCGGCTTGTCAGTCAGCGATTACCTATATCGATGGTGACAAGGGAGAGTTACTCTACCGTGGGTATCCCATTGAGCAGTTGGCGGTCGAATGCGATTTTATGGACATTTGCTATGTCTTGTTGAATGGCGCGTTGCCTGACGCCAAACAGAAAGAGGACTTTGACAACCAAGTGTCCCGTCACACCATGGTCAACGAGCAGATGCACTTCTTTCTGCGTGGCTTCCGACGCGACGCACACCCAATGGCTGTATTAACTGGCTTGGTAGGCGGTTTATCGGCTTTTTATCACGACTCCACAGACATCACCAACCCGACCCATCGCCACATTTCGGCCATTCGATTGATCGCTAAAATGCCAACGCTAGTGGCAATGGCATACAAGTATTCAATCGGTCAACCCTACATCTATCCACAAAACGACTTGAGTTACACCGGTAACTTTTTGCGCATGATGTTCGCCAATCCGTGCGAGGAATACAAAGTCAACCCAGTGGTGGAAAGAGCGCTTGACCGCATCTTTATCTTGCATGCGGATCACGAGCAAAATGCTTCGACGTCTACTGTGCGTTTGTGTGGTTCGTCTGGCACGAATCCATTTGCGGCTATTGCGGCGGGCGTTGCCTGCCTTTGGGGTCCTGCCCACGGTGGTGCCAATGAGGCATGTTTAAACATGCTCGAAGAATTGCAAGCCAATGGCGGTGTAGAAAAAGTCGGCGAGTTTATGGAGCAGGTCAAGGACAAGAACTCCGGCGTGCGGTTAATGGGTTTTGGTCACCGGGTTTACAAGAACTACGATCCGCGAGCCAAGCTTATGCAGCAAACATGTAAAGAGGTTTTGGCGTCCCTTGGTCTGGAAAACGACCCTCTCTTTAAGCTGGCGATGGAGCTTGAAAGAATCGCCTTGGAAGATCCGTACTTTGTTGAACGCAAGCTCTATCCCAACGTTGATTTTTATTCCGGTATCGTCCAACGCGCTATCGGTATTCCAACGAGTCTGTTCACCGCTATTTTTGCTTTGGCGCGGACTGTGGGCTGGATTGCACAATGGAACGAGATGCTGTCAGATCCCGAGTACAAAATCGGTCGACCACGTCAGCTTTTTGTTGGCGAACCGCCGCGCGATATCAAAAAATAATCACGCACGTGATCGGCCAAAGCGCCAGCCGTTTTGTTCGCTCTAAAATTTTTTACAAAACCACCGTTCGCGGTGGTTTTTTACGTGTGTATGTCTCGTGCGCGTGTCTAATTGTTGTCTAAACCCAACACTACTTTTGGTTAGGTATAAGCCTCTGGTAATCGATCTATTCGGCTCGACCGGGTTGACATTTGATAATGAGCGAGTGGCAAAGGTCGTCGTTTTAATTGGCTAAGCGTTCAGCCTCGAGTCGCCGTGGCTTTGTGCTAGTCATGACGCCTTTTGTAATGTGATCAGTAGCGAGCCGTGTGAAACGACTGCGTTAAAGGAGGAGGTTAACCTGGGTTTAATGCGACCGTAGGGGAACATGGTTTTGTTTGTTCGAGTGGTAACGATGTGTCGGAAAACGATGCAAAAAGAGGTTGAATAGCAGGCAGATATGCGGCAGCGCAGCATGAAAAATTCTGATAAGTCTTCAAATACAGTGCGTTTTTTTGGCAAGCGATTGGTTCGTTGCGCTACACTAACGTATGGCTTTTCAGGCTATTCCACTGCCTTCTGCCCCGCTATCCGCAAACCGGTTGGGCCGTGTAAGCGGAAGGTCCACTGCATCATATCGGGTGAAACACCCGTCTAGGTGAAGCGCTAAATGTCCTCGCATATCGAAGTACTGCAAAACTCATACCTCTCCGGCGGCAATGCCCCTTACGTCGAAGACCTCTACGAGATTTATCTCAATAATCCTTCCGAAGTTCCTGAAAACTGGCGTTCGTATTTTGACCAGTTGCAGCATCGACCTGCAACCGACGGTCAGCCTCACACTCGCGATCAACCCCATGCCCCAATAGTTGAAGCATTTGCTCAGCGCGCCAAGAAAGGCCACGTGCCAAATGGAGCCCAGAGCGTTGATTTGGCCTTTGCTTCGAAACAGTTGCACGTGCAGTCCCTGATTGCGGCGTACCGCTTTCTTGGCTCACGTTGGGCCGACCTTGATCCGCTCAAGCAACATAGCCGTGATGATATTCCTGAGCTTGATCCAGCTTTCTATGGGCTTACCGATGTAGACATGGATCAGGCGTTTTCAGCGGCGAACACTTACTTTACGTCTGACAGCACCATGACCTTGCGCCAAATCGTTCAGGCGCTGCGTGACACGTACTGCCGCTCGATCGGTGTCGAGTTCATGCATTGCTCTGACCCTGAGGTGAAGCGCTGGATCCAACAAAAGCTGGAATCCTCTCTCGGTGCGGCCATCTACACCACTGAGGAGAAGCGCAATATTCTTCAGCAGTTAACCGAATCGGAAGGTCTTGAGCGCTTCCTGCATACAAAATATGTCGGGCAAAAGCGGTTCTCACTTGAAGGTGGCGAGAGTTTTATTGCCTCCATGGATGAACTCGTCAATCATGCTGGTGATTGCGGCATCCAGGAAATCGTGGTGGGCATGGCTCACCGTGGTCGTTTGAACGTCTTGGTCAATATCATGGGCAAAATGCCTGGTGATTTGTTTGCCGAGTTCGAAGGCAAGCATACCGAAGGTTTGATCGATGGTGACGTGAAATACCACAATGGTTTTTCTAGTGACCTTTCAACCCGTGGTGGGCCTATCCACCTGTCGCTGGCTTTTAACCCCTCGCATTTGGAAATTGTAAACCCGGTGGTCGAGGGGAGTGTGCGTGCGCGGCAAGAGCGGCGAGATGACGAACACGGTAAGCAAGTGCTACCGATTCTGGTTCATGGTGACGCAGCGTTTGCAGGCCAGGGGGTGGTGATGGAAACTTTAAACCTGGCCATGACACGTGGTTACGGTACGGGTGGCACGGTTCATTTGGTCATTAACAACCAAATTGGCTTTACCACCTCTGACCCGCGTGATTCGCGTTCTACGATTTACTGCACCGACGTGGTCAAAATGATTGAAGCGCCGGTTTTTCATGTTAACGGTGACGACCCTGAAGCGGTTGTATTTGCGACACGCTTGGCGCTCGATTTTAGGATGCAGTTTGGTCGTGACGTGGTTGTGGATATTGTTTGCTTCAGAAAGCTGGGCCATAACGAACAAGATACGCCTTCCTTGACGCAACCTTTGATGTACAAGCGCATTGGTCAGCACCCTGGAACCCGTAAGCTATATGCCGACAAGCTCACCGCCCAAGGTGTTTTGGCTGAGGGGCAGGGTGACGCCATGGTCAAGGCCTACCGTCAATACATGGAAGACGGGGGCCGAACCATTGAGCCTGTCCTAACCGATTACAAGAGCAAACACGCGATTGATTGGTCGGGTTACATCGGCGCCAAATGGACAGATCAGGCCGATACAGGGGTTCCCTTGGCTGAGCTCAAGCGCATTGGCGAAAAAATCACCTCGGTACCGGATGGTTTCACCCCTCACGCGCTCGTTAGCAAGCTACTAAAGGATCGCCGTAGCATGGCCTTGGGCGATCAAAATCTTGACTGGGGCATGGGTGAACATTTAGCCTTCGCCACTTTGGTTGCCTCAGGGTACTCAGTACGCATTACGGGTCAAGATTCAGGTCGTGGAACGTTCACCCATCGCCATGCGGTTTTGCATGATCAAAGCCGTGAGCGCTGGAACGACGGGACCTATGTGCCGCTTAAAAACGTGGTTGATGGCCAAGCACCTTTTACCGTGATCGACTCGGTTTTGTCGGAAGAGGCAGTGTTGGCCTTCGAGTACGGTTACTCCTGTGCGGATCCAAATACCTTGACCATTTGGGAAGCACAGTTTGGTGATTTTGTGAATGGCGCCCAGGTGGTGATTGACCAGTTTATTGTGTCAGGGGAAGCCAAGTGGGGTCGGCAATCAGGCTTGACCATGATGTTGCCACATGGCTATGAGGGCCAGGGTCCGGAGCATTCTTCTGCGCGCATGGAAAGGTTCTTACAACTGTGTGCTGACAATAATATTCAAGTGGTTCAGCCCACGTCGGCGTCGCAGATTTTTCATTTGCTGCGCCGTCAGATGATTCGTCAATTCCGTAAACCACTGGTTATCATGACCCCAAAGTCCTTGTTGAGAAACAAAGACGCCAGCTCGCCACTCAAAGACTTAGCCAATGAACGCTTTAGGCCTGTCATTGGCGAGGTTGATGAAACCATTAACCCTGCCACGGTTAAGCGAGTGCTGGTGTGTTCAGGAAAGGTTTACTACGACTTGGTAAACGCGCGTGCCGAGAGAAAGGCCAACCACACGGCCATTGTTCGGGTTGAGCAACTGTATCCGTTTGCCCACAAAACATTCGATGCAGAGCTGCGCAAGTATCCAAAGGCGACGGAAGTGGTCTGGGTGCAAGATGAGCCGCAGAACCAAGGGCCTTGGTACTACATCCAGCATCACCTCTTCGGGAACATGTCCGCGGGGCAGAAGCTGGCCTATTCTGGCCGCGCTGCCTCAGCTTCGCCAGCTGTGGGTTACTTGGCAAAGCACCAGGAACAGCAAAAAGCACTGATTGAGCAGGCATTTGGACGATTCAAGTCTTTTGTGCTGACCAAATAATAGTGCTCTAGCCCCGCGAGTCTTACTTTAAAAATAATTGATTACGGAAAACTTGACATGTCTATATCTGAGGTAGTGGTCCCCCAATTGTCGGAGTCTGTTTCAGAGGCAACGCTATTGACCTGGAAAAAGACCGTAGGCAGCGCAATTGAGGCCGATGAGATTTTGATTGAGGTCGAAACCGACAAGGTGGTGCTTGAAGTTCCCGCACCGGCGTCTGGCGTGCTGACGGAAATCATCAAACCCGACGGGAGCACAGTAGCATCGGGTGAGCTGTTGGCCAAGATTGATACTGCGGCAAAGGCTGCGCCGACTGAGGCGGCAACGGAGACCAAAACCGAAACCAAAACCGAAGTCCCAACGCCTACGGCTGCACCTGCTGCAGCTGCAAGCGCAGGTTCTGCTGGAATCGCATCACCCGCAGCCAATAAAATATTGGCTGAAAAGGGCATGACCGCTGAAGGCATGACGGGCACAGGCCGAGATGGTCGTGTCACAAAAGCCGATGCGATGTCTGCCAGCCCTGGTGCCGGCAAATCAGCGGCGGCGGCACCCCCCGTTGCGTTGTCGCTTGATGGTCGTCCGGAACAGCGCGTGCCCATGAGCCGCTTGCGTGCTCGCATCGCCGAGCGTTTGTTGCAGTCACAGCAAGAGAATGCGATTTTGACGACCTTTAACGAGGTCAACATGCAGGGTGTGATTGATCTACGTAACCGCTACAAAGAGAAATTTGAAAAAGAGCACGGCGTTAAACTCGGCTTTATGTCATTTTTCGTGAAAGCAGCCCTGGCCGCACTCAAGCATTATCCATTAATCAATGCCTCGATCGATGGCAAGGACGTGATCTACCACGGCTATTTTGATATTGGTATTGCAGTGGGTAGTCCGCGAGGACTGGTGGTTCCGATTTTGCGCGATGCTGACCAGATGACGATTGCTGATATTGAAAAAACAATTGCTGACTTTGGTCGCCGAGCCGCCGACGGTAAGTTAGGTATCGAAGAGATGACGGGCGGTACGTTTTCGATTTCGAACGGGGGCGTCTTCGGATCTATGCTGTCCACGCCGATCATCAACCCACCCCAGTCTGCCATTTTGGGTGTGCACGCAACCAAAGACCGTGCCGTTGTCGAGAATGGTCAAATCGTGGTGCGTCCGATGAACTATCTGGCGCTATCTTACGATCACCGTTTGATTGACGGACGTGAGGCTGTGCTGGGCTTGGTCGCGATGAAAGAAGCGTTGGAAGACCCTCAGCGTTTGTTACTTGATGTTTAAACGGAAAACAAATGTCCAAACAATTTGATGTTGTCGTGATTGGTGCTGGACCTGGGGGTTACATTGCCGCTATCCGCGCTTCTCAGCTTGGAATGAAAGTGGCGTGCATTGATGCGTGGCATAACAGCGAGGGCAAGCCCGCACCGGGTGGCACTTGCACGAATATTGGGTGCATACCTTCAAAAGCTTTGCTGCAATCTTCAGAGCATTTTGAACATGCCAACCACCAGTTTGCCGATCATGGCATTGAGTGCAAAGGTGTTTCACTCAAGTTAGATCGTATGCTTGGTCGTAAAAACGAGGTCGTTAAACAGAACAACGATGGCATTTTGTATCTGTTTAAAAAGAACAAGATCGAGTTTTTTCACGGTAAAGGGGCTTTTTCTGGAAAAATAGCCGACGGGTGGCAGATCAGTGTGTCGGGTAAAGCCGAAGCGGACTTGGTTGCAAAGCATGTGATTATTGCGACGGGCTCTGCGGCGCGTGAACTGCCGGGGTTACCCTTCGATGAAACGCAAGTCTTATCTAACGACGGTGCTTTGAGTATGGGTGCTGTACCCAAACGCTTAGGCGTGATTGGTGCTGGCGTGATTGGTCTGGAGATGGGTAGCGTTTGGCGCCGCCTAGGTGCTGAGGTGACCGTTCTTGAGGCCATGCCGACGTTTCTGGGTGCCGTAGACCAAACCATTGCGAAAGAGGCATTCAAGATATTCGAAAAGCAAGGTTTAAAGTTGCACATGGGTGTCAAGATCGGTGATATCAAACCCACCGCGAAACAAGTGACCCTGCAATGGACGGATTCAGCGGGCAAAGAACAGAAGCAGATCGTCGATAAACTGATTGTTTCGATCGGTCGCGTGCCTTATACGGATGGACTCGGTGGAGATGCCGTTGGCTTGAAGCTAGACGAGCGCGGTTTTGTGGTGGCCGATGATGATTGCAAAACCAACTTAGAGAATGTTTGGGCCGTTGGCGATGTGGTGCGCGGTCCCATGTTGGCTCACAAGGCCGAAGAAGAGGGTGTGGCTGTGGCTGAGCGAATCGCTGGTCAACACGGGCATGTCAATTTCAACACGGTGCCGTGGGTGATCTACACCTCTCCAGAGATCGCTTGGGTGGGTCAAAACGAGCAAGAGTTAAAGGCGGCTGGCGTGCCTTACAAGTCAGGCTCGTTTCCGTTTTTGGCGAACGGCCGAGCTCGGGCGCTAGGCGACACGACCGGTATGGTCAAGGTGTTAGCCCATGCAGAGACCGATGAAGTGCTTGGTGTTCACGTCATTGGCCCCATGGCGTCGGAACTGATTGCCGAAGCCGTCACCATCATGGAGTTCCGTGGCTCAGCTGAGGACATCGGGCGTATATGCCATGCCCATCCGACGTTATCTGAGTCGATGAAAGAGGCCGCTTTGGCCGTTGATAAGCGTGCCCTGAACTTCTAACCGTTTGTTGGTTGTTCGTTTGCTGGGCACTGACCGATGGGTCAGTGCCCTTTCATTTTCAAGCCATGACTGTCACTGATTATTACAATAATGCCGTGAACGAGCGGGGTTTTTTAACCGATCAGGCTCAAGAAATTGCGGTCGCCCGCTTGCAGCGATTCTCTGACGAGTGGGTCACCTTCCGTCAGCAACGTTCCAACCGGTTACGCAAATTGATTAGCCGCCCGGCGGTTCCTAGAGGCGTTTACCTTTGGGGTGGTGTTGGTCGCGGTAAAAGCTTTCTGATGGATGCTTTTTACGCCACCGTGCCGGTGGTGCGTAAAACACGGGTGCATTTTCATGAGTTCATGCGTGGCGTTCATCGTCAGCTAGAGGAAGTCAAAGGCCAGCAAGATCCCCTAGATGAAGTCGCCAAGCGCATCGCCAAGCGTTATCGATTGATTTGTTTTGATGAGTTTCATGTCTCCGATATTGCAGATGCCATGATTCTGTATCGGCTGCTGTTAGGCCTTTTTGAGCGCGGGACATCCTTTGTCATGACGTCCAATTATGAACCGTCCACTTTGTATCCTGGTGGATTACACCGTGATCGTGTGTTGCCTGCCATCGAATTGATCTTAGAACAGATGGATGTATTGAATATCGATAGTGGTGTGGATTATCGACGCCGTTCACTTGAGCAAGTCCAGTGTTATCACACGCCAAACGATCAACAGGCGCAGCATGCTCTGAAAAGCGCGTTTGATCGGCTATCTGACGGTGTTACGTTAGATCCCGTGATATCCATTGAGCACCGTGAACTTCGCTCAATTGCTCGTTCGCGCAGTGTCGTCTGGTTTGATTTTGATACCTTATGTGGCGGTCCACGTTCACAAAACGACTATCTAGAACTCGCCAATCGGTTCCATGCGGTAATCTTGTCGGATGTACCGCAAATGGCACCGCGTCAGTCCTCTGAGGCGAGACGTTTCACATGGTTGGTCGATGTGCTTTATGACCACAAGGTTAAATTGATCATATCGGCCGCGTGCGAGCCTGAGGCGCTATACACTGAAGGTCCGATGGCCAATGAATTTCATCGCACGGTCTCACGTCTTTTGGAGATGCAGTCGCAGGAATACCTCGACCAAGAACGCAGGGCAGCGGTCACTTTGTGAGTCTGCCCCAGTTGCTATCAAGACAAACTTTAATTACCCGATCCTATGAAAACCCGTGTTTTAACTGGCATCACGACCACTGGTACGCCTCACTTAGGTAACTATGTGGGTGCCATCCGTCCCGCCATCCGTGCGAGCTTAGATCCCAATGTGCAGGCTTTTTTCTTCTTGGCTGATTTCCATGCCTTGATCAAGTGCGAGGACCCTGACCGAATCGCTCGGTCCCGCACGGAGATTGCGGCCACCTGGCTGGCCGCCGGTCTCAATCCTGAAAAGGTTTTCTTTTATCGGCAATCAGATATTTTAGAAATCCCTGAACTCAGTTGGTTGTTGACTTGTGTCACGGGCAAGGGACTCATGAACCGCGCACATGCTTATAAAGCTGCGGTGGAGTCCAACTTGGCAAAAGGCTTAGAGGAAGACGACGGGATCAACATGGGTCTGTTTTCTTATCCGATTTTGATGGCCGCTGACATCCTGATGTTCAACGCCCATAAAGTACCGGTTGGCAGGGATCAGATACAGCACTTGGAGATGGCGCGCGATATTGGGCAACGTTTTAATCACCTTTATCCGAGCGAGAACCCGTGGTTTGAGTTGCCAGAGGCCGTGATCGATGAGTCGGTGGCAACGTTAACCGGCCTAGATGGTCGCAAAATGTCCAAGAGCTATCACAACACGATCCCGTTATTTGAGGGTGGATCCAAAGCGTTGAAATCGGCGGTGTCTAAGATTGTGACTGACTCGCTTGCACCGGGTGAACCAAAGGATGCTCAGCAATCTAATTTATTGCCGATCTTCCAGGCGTTTGCCAGTCCTTCACAGACAAAAAATTTTATTGACGAGTTATCGCAAGGACTAGGCTGGGGAGAGGCCAAACAACGCTTGTTAACGGTCATTGAAGAAGAGGTCGCTCCCATGCGCGACAGCTACGAACAGCTCATGGCCAAACAGGATGAGGTCGAGGATATTTTGCAGATGGGCGCTAAGCGGGCACGCGAGATGGCAACCCCCTTCATGGCGAAGCTGCGCCAAGCGGTTGGTATCGGTGCCTCGAGCAGTAAAAAAGCGTCTGGGGATGGAACCACGGGGGTAAAAAGCAAACGCAAGAACACCAAGGGACCGCGGTTGGTCCAGTTTCGTGATGAAGAGGGTCAATTTCGGTTTAAGTTACTGTCTGCCCAAGGGCAGACCTTATGCACGTCTGTGGCCTTTAAAGATCCAAAACAAGTTGGGGTCATCCTGAGGCAGTTAGAAGTGCGTCACGATGACGTTGCTGTCAAGTCAGAGGGTGAGCTGACCTATATCCTATTGATCGATGATCAAACGGTCGCGCATGGCCCAACAGCCACGTCGTTGTCAGAGCGCGCAAGCTTATTGGCCGATACCGTTCGTTCCCTGGGGGAACTGGCGGTTTGAACGATCTTGTCGAGCTTTTCGGGGCAGAGGGCGCCTTATCAAAACACACGCCTCAGTACCGCTCAAGGCCCGGTCAGTTAGCCCTTGCTCAAATGATTGATACAACCATCAAGGAGCGTGGGGTATTGGTCGCAGAAGCGGGCACCGGAACTGGCAAAACGTTGGCTTATCTGGTGCCAGCCATTCTGTCGGGCGCCAAGGTGTTGGTGTCGACAGGGACGCGGACCCTGCAAGACCAACTGTTTGCCAAAGATTTGCCACTGGTACGGCAAGCGCTGGCCCTGCCGTTGACGGTTGCTTTGTTAAAAGGGCGGGCGAATTACGTTTGCCACCATTATTTAGAGCGGTTGCAAGACGATCCCGAGGCTTTGCGCTCTCGCAATGAAATTTTTTGGTTGCGACAAATCAGGCAGTTCGCCTCCACCTCGCAAACGGGCGATCGTGCCGCATTGGCCAGCGTCCCCGAGGATGCTGACATCTGGAATCGTGTGACGTCCACGCGTGAGAATTGTTTGGGCCAAGAATGCCCTCACGTCAAGGAATGCTTTGTTTATAAAGCCCGACGCGAGGCACAAGACGCCGATTTGGTGGTCATTAATCATGCTTTATTCATGGCAGACGCCGCTTTGAAAGAAGAGGGTGTATCAGACCTTCTGCCGGAGGCTGATGTGGTCATTTTTGATGAAGCGCATCAATTACCTGCCGTGGCAACACGATTTCTTGGTCAGTCGATCTCAACGGGTCAGTTGCAAGATTTGGCGCGGCAATCGGAGGCGGTGGGGTTAGCACATGCACGTGAAGCCTTGAAATGGAGTCAAATCAGCGAAGCATTAAGCCAGTCAGTCAAGGCTTGGCGCTTGGCGTGTGACTGGATTGATCAGGGCGCTAATAAACGGGCCATACCGGCCGATGTGCTCGAACACCCTGAGGCCGTTAGTGCCTTTGCCGACTTGACTCAGGCGTTAGACGCGGTGGTTAAGGCGTTACTGCTTCACGAGGCCCAGCACCCTGACTTGGCGGCACTTGCCCGCACGGGTCAAACGTGTCAGGCGCGCCTCAGTTTGTGGCATGAGGTGTTGTCTGACAGGGTAGCGGCAGGCCTTACTGACATGATTTATTGGCTAGAAAACACGACGCAACACGTGCGCTTTAATGTAGCCCCCTTATCCATTACTGAGGCGTTTTCTCGTGAAAAACAGGGCGCACAAGCGTGGGTGTTTCTATCGGCAACCTTGTCGGTGAAGGGTGATTTTGGGCATTTTGTCGATCGATTGGGCTTAGACAGTCCTAAAACGCATCGCGAACCATCGCCTTTCGATTATCAATCTTCGGGTTATCTATGTGTGTCAAAGGATTTGCCGGCGGTCAATCATTCCGACTACGCCGCTGCCTTTGCCCGTTGGATCTTCCCTGTGATCGTGAGGAACCAAGGCGCCACCTTGGTGTTGTGCACGACATTGCGTGCGGTCGAGCGTGTTGCTGAGACGTTACAGCAGTTATATGCCGAGCAAGCGCTTGACTGGCCTGTCTTGCGACAAGGCACACAGCCAAGACAATCGCTGTTAGAGGCTTTCCGTGAAAAGGACCACGCGGTGCTGGTTGGGAGTGCAACTTTTTGGGAGGGGATTGACGTGGCGGGTGAGCGACTAACCGTGGTCGCCATCGATAAACTGCCATTTGCCCCACCCGATGACCCTGTCTTGCAGGCTCGCTTAAAGGCTTGTCGCGATCAGGGCGGCAATCCTTTTTTGACCTTCCAAGTGCCAGAAGCCGCCATTGCACTTAAGCAGGGCGCTGGCCGTTTGATCCGTAGCGAGCAGGATTGGGGGGTTCTGCTTGTTGGCGATAGTCGGTTGGTTGACAAGCCTTACGGCAAAGCGTTGTGGCAGGGTCTTCCGCCGTTTCAGCGGACCCGCGAGACGCAAGACGTCCTGGACTTCATCGCCACGCGTCGACCAGCCGGTTAAAAATAACGCAAAGGATTCCAGTAGCTGTAATCAGACTCAGGCAACCCCTGCGCGATAAGCGTGGTGTCTGGGTAGTTTTGTAACAGCACCCGCTCGGCGTCTTTGCTCAACTCAGGCATGTCGAGCTTTTCATAGGATGCCATGATGATGTAGAGGGCCTCTTCTGCTGCAGGCACGCCTTCAAAATCAGTCAAAACATCTTGTGCCCGATTGATGGCGGCCACGTAGGCCTCACGCTTGAAATAGAACGCTGCCGTATGCAGTTGATGCTCAGCCATGGTGTTGATCAGCCAGTTCATCCGTGAACGCGCGTCGTCTGCGTAGCGGCTTTGCGGATAACGGGTGACGAGCTCGTTAAATGATTCATAAGACTCGCGCAGTGCCTGCGGGTCACGCTCAGCAGGATCTTGCTGCGTTAAAAAAGACAGTGCCGCGCTCGGTGGTGTGAACAGTATCAAACCACGAAGAAACAGCATGTAGTCTGAGCCCGGGTGGCTTGGGTACTGTCGCTGAAATCTAGAAACGGTCGCGAGCGCCATTTCGGGTTCACCACTTTTCCACTGTACGTAGGCCAGGTTAATCAGCGACTGTTGGGCATATGGGCCAAATGGAAAGCGTGCCTCGACGGCCATAAAGCGATCAATGGCGTCTTGCCAGGCACCCGCATTCATGTCGGCTTTACCCGCATTAAACAAGCGCTCGACGGGCCAGTTGGCTGTTTCGTCATATTCATCTGAGCTAGTTGAAGAGCAACCGGCGGCTAGCAGAACGAAGACCATCAGCAGTCCCAGACAGGCAAGCCGCAGGTGGGCTTTGAGTGACAGGCGAGTAAAAGAAGGAGTTAAGGTCACGCAAGCTTCCTGAGTGTTAGCATTTATCTAGATTATAGGACTCGAAACGAATACCGTGAACCGCATCATAAACGCTGATGAGCGTCCTGACGACCCCCGCCCTTTATCTTTGTCCCCGGCCCCAAAAGCCGCGCAAAGGCAGTTTGTGGTGCCTGAGCAGGTTTGGGGAGAGCGTTTGGATAAGCAACTCGCTCTTTTTTTACCGGATTATTCGCGCGGGCGACTTCAGGCTTGGGTTGAAAAAGGACATGTGCTTGTCAACGAGCAAACCCAAACCAAGGTGAGCCATCGCGTGTCAGCTGGCGATGTGATTGGTGTGTATCCACAGCCGGGTGAGGAAAGCTTAGCCTATGAACCGGAAAACGTGCCGTTTGAGATCGTTGCGCAGTCAGACCAGTGGTTAGTGATTAACAAGCCGGTGGGGTTGGTTGTGCATCCGGGCGCTGGCAACTGGGGCGGTACCCTCCTGAACGGACTATTGCATTTTGATGCGGCCTTGTCGGCCGTGCCACGTGCCGGCATTGTGCACCGGTTAGATAAAGATACTTCGGGCTTGATGGTTGTGGCTCGAACGCTTACAGCACAAACCCATTTGGTTAGACAACTGAAGTCGCGTCTGGTGCACCGAGAGTATGTGGCGCTTTGTCATGGTCAGATCCAGGCGTCACCGTTACGTGTGGATCAAGCCATCGGGCGTGACGCGCGGGTGCCCGTCAAAATGACCGTGCAAAAACCCGTGGCACCGAAAGACGCGATCACCGATGTGACGCGTCAACGTGTGGGGCTCTTAGACGGGCAGCGCGTCAGCGAAATCGTTTGTCGTTTAGAAACGGGGCGAACCCATCAAATAAGGGTACACCTAGCCAGTCTGGGTCACCCTTTGGTGGGTGATATGTTGTATGGGGGGCGAAAGCTGGGTCTGGCTTCACGCCAAATGTTGCATGCCAGGGCGCTTGGATTTGTGGATCCAGGCACGGGAACGGAACTAGCTTTCGATGGCGAGTTACCCGGGGATATGACGTCGGTATTGGCACAAACCGAGTGGCTCGGGGCTGGCGCATGAATGGGCCAACGTTGACGCCCCCATGGCTTGAATTTGGCGCGCCGTTTGAAAGCCTCCGAATAATAAGCACCACCCGGTTTGGCGGCGTCAGCCAATCACCTTACGATGATTTGAACCTTGGCTTGCATGTGGGCGACGACCCCGCTGCAGTGACGGAAAATCGCGCGCGGTTGCGCCTAGCCTTGCCTAATGATCCCGTTTGGATCAACCAGCTGCACGGTACGCGTGTTTTGGATGCTGACGCCATCGACCCGTCAGAAACCTTTGAAGCAGATGCCATGGTGACTCGTCAGCCGCGGCGAGTGTTGGCGATCCAGACAGCCGATTGCCTGCCGATTGTGATTTCTGCAGGGCAAGAAATACTGGGTGTTGCGCACGCAGGGTGGCGTGGATTGGCAAAAGGTGTTTTATCTGATCTCATTGGTGCCATGCGTCAAAAAGCAGCCAGCCTAGGCCAACGTGCGCCCCTACAATGGCGAGTATGGATCGGCCCCTGCATTGGCCCCGCGGCATTTGAGGTGGGCCAAGTGGTGTACGACGCTTTCGTGCCAATGGATCCCGAACGCCAGTCTTTCTTTTCACCTGTTTTGGGTGCACCGCACAAATGGTTTTGCGATTTGCCCGGTTTGGCGATTTATCAATGTCAACGCTTAGGGATAGAGGCGACAGAGTGGTGTGGGTTGTGTACAGTAGATGATGTCGAGAGTCGTTTTTTTAGCTATAGAAAGCAAGGGCGCACAGGGCGAATGGCGACGCTGGCGTGGTTAGATAGGACTTGAAACAGCATGGCGCTGTTGGATTACTACCGTTGACAAGTCCTTAAGGACAGCGCACGATTCAAACGACAGCGAAAGACGAACCAACCAAAAAGGACAGTGATTCGACCGTGAGTAAACCGTTTACTAACCCATGGGCCGCTTCCACTTGTTTAGATCAACAAGCGTTGGCTGAGTTGCAGACTGTTTTTATGAATCGATGGCATGCTATCTCGCAAGCCGCAGCGGCCGGTGAGTTACCGCCAGTCAATGACAGGCGATTTAGAGGGAACGATTGGGGCGAAAGCCCGATGCATCTTCTCATGGCGCATCTGTATTTGCTATCTGGCGAGGCAATGAAGCAGATGGTAGAGGCCTCTCAGACTGAGCCCGCGGTCAAAGATCAACTCCGATTTTCAGTGATGCAATGGGTGGACGCGCTGTCGCCTGCCAACTTCTTGGCGACCAACCCCGAAGCACAAAAAGCGCTCGTGCAGTCGGGTGGACAGTCGCTGCAGGCTGGTATTACTCAATTTTTAGAGGATCTTCAAAAAGGGCGGATCACTCACACTGACGAAAGTCACTTTGAGGTGGGTCGTAACCTAGCGGTATCGCCAGGGGCCGTTGTGTATCGGAATAAATATTTCGAATTGATTCAGTACCAACCAAAAACAAAAACCGTTTTTGCAAGACCATTGTTGATGGTTTCGCCTTGTATTAACAAGTACTACATCCTTGATCTTCAACCTGAGAACTCCCTTGTTAACTACTTGGTTGAGCAAGGCTTCACTGTGTTTGTTGTTTCTTGGCGTAACCCATTGCCCGAAGATGACGATGGCATTGAGTTGGCCGGTTGGGATGACTATATTGAAGACGGCTTGATTCAAGCGATAAATGTGGTGAGTAATATATCGGGCCAACCCAAAATCAACGTGTTGGGATTCTGTGTGGGCGGCACGATGCTGTCTACCGCGTTAGCGGTCTTGGCTGCTCGCCGGCGGTCACCCGCGGCTTCCCTGACCTTACTGGCCACCATGCTGGATTTTGTTGATACCGGCGCGCTCGGTGTTTTTGCCAACGAGCCGCATGCCCAAATGCGTGAGCAGGCAATTGGTCAGGGCGGTCTAATGACCGGTCGCGAGTTAAGCAATACCTTTTCGGCCTTGCGACCGAACGAGTTGGTTTGGAATTATGTGGTGTCAAACTATTTGAAAGGTGAGGCGCCCATCCCCTTTGATTTGCTGTATTGGAACAGCGACAGCACGAATTTACCCGGTCCATTTTTTACTTGGTATTTTCGACATACTTACATCGAAAACAAACTATGCAAGCCTGGGGCGCTCGAGGTGTGTGGCGCCAAAGTGGATTTTGGCAAGATCAAGATCCCCGCCTACATACAAGCCTCAAAAGAGGATCACATCGTGCCATGGCAGACGGCATATTTCTCGTCTCGTTTGCTAACGGGCCCAGTGAAGTTTGTTCTCGGTGCTTCGGGACATATCGCGGGCGTGATTAATCCCGCCTCGAAAAATAAACGCAGTTACTGGACCTCTGATGAAAGTCGTGAGTTAACGCCTGCGCAGTGGTTTGAGTCAGCCACTGAGAAACAAGGCAGCTGGTGGCCGGATTACACGAGCTGGCTCAAGACGGTCTCGGGCAAACGTGTGGCGGCAAGAAAACAATTGGGTTCTTCTCGTTTACCTCCGATTGAGCCAGCGCCCGGCCGTTATGTAAAAACGAGGGCAACATAGATTAAATGGTTACGGTACGGGCACGGTGCGAGGGGTTATCTAGCGCGAATCCAAAAAATGGATCACATCAATCCAATAATCGAGGAGAGGGCACATGAGTAAACGGGTTGCATACGTCACGGGCGGGATGGGTGGCATTGGGACGGCCATTTGCCAGCGTTTGGCTCGCGAGGGAATGACGGTCGTCGCTGGCTGTGGTCCAAGTCGCGATTATGATTTATGGCTGAAAGAACAGGCCGAGCAAGGTTTTACTTTTTATGCTTCTGTGGGCAATGTCGCTGATTGGAATTCAACGGTCGCTGCTTTTGAGAAAGTCACTGCTGAGCACGGTCCGGTGGAAGTGCTGGTTAATAACGCGGGTATTACCCGTGATGGCACCTTTCGCAAGATGTCGCAAGACGATTGGCGCGCGGTCATGGACACGAACTTGAACAGCCTTTTCAATGTGACCAAGCAAGTCATTGATGGCATGGCTGATGCGGGTTGGGGGCGTATTGTCAATATCAGTTCGGTCAATGGTCAAAAAGGCCAGTTTGGACAAACCAACTACGCCACCGCCAAAGCCGCTATCCATGGTTTCACCATGTCCTTGGCGCAAGAAGTGGCCAGTAAAGGTGTGACGGTCAATACGGTTTCGCCGGGCTATATAGGCACGGACATGGTGCGCGCCATACGCCCTGAAGTTCTGGAAAAAATTGTAGCGACGATTCCAGTGAAACGACTCGGCGAGCCGTCTGAGATTGCATCGATCATTGCCTGGATTGCTTCAGAGGATGCTGGCTTTGCCACGGGCGCGGATTTTTCCCTGAACGGTGGCTTGCACATGGGGTAGTAGAGATATCCCTTGAGGATATTAACGCTTGCCCCAATCATGATTGGGTTTTCAAGTTCTGTCTTTTTGATTGGGCTTTCTTAAGCAGGGAAAAGCATGGAAGATACCACCGCACAAGGGCCGATCAGGCTCATTAAGAAGTATCCTAACCGTCGCTTATATGACACAGAAACCAGCGCGTATATTACTTTGGTGGATGTCAAACGGTTGGTCCTCGAAAACGTCAGTTTTCAAGTGATTGATGCGAAGACGGGGCAGGAGTTGACCCGCAGCATTTTGTTGCAAATTATCCTGGAAGAGGAAAGCGGTGGTGTGCCCATGTTTTCGTCGGCCATGCTGGCTCAAATCATTCGCTTTTACGGGCATGCCATGCAAGGCATGATGGGTGCCTACTTGGAGAAAAATCTTCAAGCATTCAAAGAAATCCAAGACAGCATGAGCAATCAGTCAGAGCAAATGTATGGTGCCCAATTCACGCCTGAGGCTTGGACACAGTTCATGAAAATGCAAACACCGATGCTGCAAAATATGATGAACAACTACGTCGAGCAAAGTAAGAATGTGTTTGTTCAAATGCAAGATCAAATGCAAGATCAGACCCGCGCCATGTTCACAGGATTCCCTTTTAAACCCAAAGACGATTGAATCGCTCAGGGTGTCAACCGATGTGTTTAATCGGGGCCTATGGCGACGATGAACAGGATAACGAGGTGGTTTAGATGGCGAGTACCGTCCTAAAAGGCTCTTGCCATTGCGGGCAAGTGAAATTCGAAGTGCACGGCGAACCGAGGGGGGCACGTCGGTGCGATTGCTCTTTGTGTCGGCGCAAAGGGGCCATCATGCTGACGGCAGACGAAGCGTCGTTTCATGTGGTGGCGGGCGAGGATAACCTCTCGATGTATCAATGGAATACACGGCAAGCGCGGCACTACTTTTGTAAGACCTGCGGCATCTATACACACAACTGGCGCCGTAGCGCGCCTGAATATGGCTACAACAGTGGTTGTTTAGAGAACCTAGACTTATCGACCTTGACCGATGTGCCCACACGTGCTGGCAGCGAGATGAGTTTGGTGGATGCCGCGCCGAAAGTTTAAGTAACCTCCATGCTAAGCGTTATTCACCCCAGTGATCGCTTGATTGACCGACAGGTCTTGTCCTGCACCCGCACGCACGACCCCGTTTTTACCAAAACAGATGGCATGATTCATGCGCGGTAATTGGCGATAGATGGAGAGAATTTGGCTGATCAAAGGTTCTTTGACGGCCGTGATTGGATCGATATCGGGGACTTGGCAACGCGGGCATGGTTTCACCAACTCGATATCGATCGGATCTTTGGCTGAGCCCAAGTAAAGCCGATCGATTTCATCCTCCGCGTGTGCAGCCAAACCGTCAATGATGATGTTGGGTCGAAATCTTAACGGATCGACGGGCGGTAATCCGAGGTCTTGGGCCTTGTTGTCGAACAAGTCTAGCGCAGCGCGTGTGACGACATTGATGGCGTAACCGTCCGCAAATTGCACGGGTGCTCTCTTTTCACCGGTCCACGCGATGTCGCTCAGTCGGGTTTCAGTCGGTGCAAATTGAACCAAATAGAATTGTTTGCCGGGCACTTCGAGAAAACGATCTAACCATTCGTTTGCCTCTGCGCCCAAATCGTAGGCGCGTAAGGCGTCTGCCCAAATCTTAACGGGCCTGAGCGATTTGCCATTCGATTGCTCAGACGTGAGAATTGGCAGTACCAAATCGGGCTGGCCGGGTGCGCTAAGCGTGATGGTGTCGTCTGCTAGCGAAGGCGTGATCCAGGCCAGATGAGGGATTTGCCGTTGCGTCTGACATTGGCCGTTTTGATCGACGATCATCCATTGCCGATCATGCTTTAAACCATGTGCGGTGAGCGTGACGCGATCGCAGGCAACCGAGGCACAAGATTTGATAGGATAGACCAACAGCGTTGCAATCGTGCCGTTATAGTCGGACATAATAGGTCACGTAATTAAAATGATCATCATCAAAGCATAGACTGTTTTTTCTGTGCTGTGGCGTTGATTATTTGTACATAAGGAGAGAGGAATGCCGTCATTCGATGTGGTGTCCGAGGTGGACAAACATGAGCTAACCAATGCGGTCGATCAGGCCAATCGAGAATTGTCTACGCGCTTTGACTTTAAGGGGACGCAGGCAAAGTTCGAGTTAGAGGACTACGTGGTCACGTTGACGGCACCTAGCGCCTTTCAGACCAAGCAAATGATGGATATCTTGCGTGGACGCATCAGCGCAAGGGGGATTGATGTGCGTTCCCTGGAAGAAGCGGATGTGATTGAAAACTTGGGCGGGGCTCGTCAGCGCGTGACGGTTAAACAGGGCATTGAGCAGGCTGTGTCAAAAAAACTAATTGCCGCGATCAAGGCTGCCAAATTAAAGGTAGACACTCAGATTCAAGGCGAAAAGTTACGGGTCACTGGTAAGAAGCGTGACGACCTTCAATCGGCCATCACGCTGCTAAAGGCGACCGAAGTCGACCTGCCTTTGCAGTACGACAACTTCCGGGATTAACGCTGTCCTTGTGTCGTGTTTTTAAACAGCGACTTCAAATGGCGGGGCTGGCAGCGCCAGTATTGTGGTGGTGCGGTCACATCGGCTCCCAGTGTGGCGGCGGCGTGCCATCCCCAACGTGGGTCATACAAAACGCCACGCGCCAGAGCGATCAAATCGGCTTGACCCTTGGCAACAATCGACTCGGCTTGTGCGGCTTCCGTGATCAGGCCCACCGCGATGGTCGGTAACCCGGTCGAGGCTTTGATTTGTTCGGCAAAAGGCACTTGATAGCCTGGCTCGAGTTTGATTTGCTGGGCGGGGCTGATGCCACCACTCGATACATGGATAAAGTCGCATCCCCTGGTTTTGAGTTCCTGAGCCAAGGCAATCGTTTGCGCAAGGTCCCAGCCGTCGGGGACCCAGTCGGTCGCTGAGACCCGGATGCCAAGCGCGACTTCTTTGGGGGTGACTGCTTTGACTGCCTCAAACACCTCCAAGACAAACCGCATTCGATTGGCCAATTCGCCGCCGTAGCTGTCTTGGCGTTGGTTGGCGATGGGCGATAGAAATTGGTGCAACAAGTAACCGTGGGCGGCGTGTAGCTCGATACCTTCAAATCCCAATCGAACGGCACGTTTGGCGCTCTCGACGAAAGCGGTTTTGACTCGAGCCAAACCGGCCTCGTCTAAGGCAAGGGGAGCGGTTTCATTGTCCAGCTGGGGGATGGCTGATGGGGCACATGCTAGCCAGCCGCCTTGTGCCTCAGAAAGTTGTAAACCTCCCTCCCACGGCCTCGCGCTAGAGGCCTTGCGCCCAGCGTGACCTAGTTGAATCATCCATTTGGCCGTTGAAATCGGCCGCACAGCGGACATAACGCTGGCTAAGGCTTGCTCGTTGTCGTCGTTCCAGAGGCCAAGACAGCCCGGCGTGATACGGCCGATGGCCTCCACCGCGGTGGCCTCTAAGAAGACGGTGTCCGCACCTGACAGACCCAAATTACCCAAATGCATGATGTGCCAGTCCGTGGCGTTACCGTCCTCGGCGGAATACTGGCACATGGGTGCAACAACGATTCGATTTTCTAGGTTGAGTGAACCTAGTTTCATTGGACTAAATAAATGACTCATGGCAAAGGGCTCCTTAATCCGCCATCATAGCGCTGAGCGAGCCTCAATGGCAAAAACGCCACCGCACTGAACAACTATAGAGACACGGATCAAATACCTCAATTGCGAGATTAACGTGGGGTTAACCGCGAGGTGGTACAACACAATGGTTCCTACTTAGTCATCCCGCCTAAGCTATCCTAAAAGGAGAATGTTTCATGCAATACAAACTGTGGTTATCGGCATTTTTTCTGGGTTTTTCGGCGTTGTTCGGTGGCGTGGTTTTGGCAGAAAGTAGCAATACCCCTGATGCGCAAATCACCATCAACGAAACACAGTTTGGATTTGTGATCGGCGGCAGTGTGGGGGAAGGGGAACTGATCGTGGACGGTCAGAAAAGGGCGTTTAAAGTTGGTGGATTGAGTGTGGGTGCGAATTTCGGTGTTTCCCAAATCTCTGCCAGTGGCGATGTGTACAACATGAAAAAAGTCGAGGACTTCCCGGGTAACTATGTCCGTGTCGGCGGTAATGTCACCGTGGGCAAAGGCGTTGGTGGCATGACCCTCAAAAACGAAAAGGGTGTAACGGTGCAATTGAATGGTTCAACCGAAGGCTTACAGTTTGATGTGAGTGCGAGCGGCGTCAACATTTACTTTCCCAAGTAAGCGATGGTTCGCTTTAAGGGCGTCTTTAGGGCGTCTTTTTTGGAGCGCGTTTTTGAAGCGTTTGTTTGTGGGAGGTGCCGTTCTTGGGGCATACTGCGTTTCATCGAAACCTTGATTGCGCGTGTCACGTTTAACCATTAGCGGCTGACAACACACGACAGACAAAGCCATGAATCACAAGATTTTAGGGTGTATCGCTGATGACTTTACGGGTGCCACCGACCTGGCCAATAACTTGGTCAGGGGTGGCATGCGTGTGGTGCAAACCATTGGTGTGCCAAGCGGCGATTTGCCAGAGGCGGTCGATGCGGTGGTCGTGTCCTTGAAGTCTCGAACGATTCCTGCGGCTGATGCGGTTTCTCAGTCGCTTCAGGCGTTGCGATGGCTGCAGTCAATCGGGGCCAGTCAGATCTATTTCAAATATTGCTCCACCTTTGATTCAACCCCAGAGGGCAACATTGGACCTGTGACTGACGCGTTGATGCAGGCCTTGGGTTGTGAATTTACAGTTGCAACGCCAGCGTTTCCTGATGCAGGACGAACGGTGTATCTGGGTTATCTATTCGTGGGCGATGTGTTGCTGAATGAGAGCGGGATGCAGGACCATCCCTTAACGCCGATGACAGACGCCTGCCTGCCTCGCGTGCTGCAACCTCAGACACGTCACCGGGTCAGCCTGATCGATTACCGTACCGTGCAATTGGGTGAGCAAGCGATCAGGGCGCAATTTGAAGCGCTACAAACAACGGGCGTGGGCATTGCCGTGCTCGATGCGGTTGCCAATGAGGATCTGTTGCATTTAGGCGCTGCTGTTAAGGATTTGCCTTTGCTGACCGCAGGCTCCGGCTTGGCGCTGGGTTTGCCGGCTAACTTTGGTGTATCGCCCAATGTCGAGGCGGCACAACTGCCACCACCCCAAGGCCATCAAGCGATTCTCTCGGGCAGTTGCTCGCGCATGACCCAAGCCCAAGTGGCGTATTTCGTCAACCAAGGGGGGCGGGCCCATCGCCTTGATCCTTTGGTTGCGCATGAGGATCCCGCGCATCTGGGGCGGTTAACACAGTGGGCGACTGAGGACCTGGCGTACGGGCCTGTGTTGGTGTACGCCACGGCCTCGCGTGAGAGCTTAGACAAGGTGCAGGCACAGCTTGGCGCGTCAGCAGCCGGTGAACAAGTGGAGCAATGGCTTGCCGAGGTGGCGGTGGCGCTTTGGCAAGCGGGGGCGCGTCAGTGGGTCGTGGCAGGTGGCGAGACCTCGGGGTCGGTCGTTAAAGCCCTAGGCCTTGACCAATTGCGGATAGGCCCTCAAGTCGCCCCGGGGGTGCCCTGGTGCCATGCGCATTCGGGCGCGATGATTGGGTCACCACCTGAACCATTGCACATCTGCTTGAAGTCAGGCAATTTTGGCGATGAAGACTTTTTTGTGAACGTTTTTGAGCGATTGGTGCCATGAGATTGCCAAACCTACCCGATGAGTGGCTGTCGCAAGCACAGCTGATTTGCCAGATGGGGCAGCGCTTGGATCGACTGGGCTATGTTCATGGCACCACCGGTAACATCAGCGTTAAGTTGCGAATTGAAGGGCAAGCTGCTTTCATGATCACCCCAACAGATGCTTGCTTGGGCCAGCTTGATCCATTGCGCTTGGCGCTCGTGGATGCGGGCGGCGAGCAGCGGTTTGGCGATAGGGCCAGTAAGACCTTGATGCTACACCGTAAGATTTACGAGGCCGATCCGACGGCTGGCGCCGTGATTCATACCCACTCCCATCACCTCGTGTTGCTGACCTTGCTCGGTGTTTGGCGAGATAACGAAATCCTGCCGCCGATCACGCCCTATCAGGTGATGAAGGTCGGTCGTGTGCCGCTCATCCCGTATGCCTTACCGGGTGCTCCCGAGGTAGCCACAGCGGTAGCCCATGCCATTGCTCAGGCCAGTCAACAAGGTGAGCGACTTCGGGCCGTGATGTGCGAGCGCTTGGGTCCTCAGGTTTGGCATGAGGATTTGGGCAAGGCGGGCGCCGTCCTAGAAGAACTAGAGCAAACGGCGCGCCTTTGGTTATCGGCTCAGTCTTTGCCGGGCCAGTCAACCGACTCACAGATCTCGCCACTGTCACCCGAGCAAGTGGCCGCTTTGCGAGCACGGTTTTCCAATCCGTAAGAGCAGACGAGATCTGTGAGGGTATTCAGACCACGGTGGCTGTGGATGCACCGTCCATGTTGATATTGACGCCTGTCACGTAGCTGGCTTGTTCTGAGGCCAGAAACACGACTGTTTGGGCAATTTCTGCTGGCGTGGCCAAGCGTCCTAACGGCACCTTCTGTGTCGCACGCTTCATGGCCTCGTCCATGTCAATGCCATCTTGCTGACAAATAATCTCCAGACCTTCTTTCAGTCGTTCTGTCAATGTCTGTCCTGGATTCACGGCATTGACTCGAATCCCTTTGGGACCGAACGCTGCTGCCATGCCAGCGGTGGCGAGCATCAGCGCGGCGTTGGCACTACCGCCAGGCAGGTGAATCGGATTGGCCGCTTTTCCGCCAGCACCGATGACATTCACAATCACCCCTTCGCCGCGGTTGGCCATGCGTTTGACCACGGGATCCATGACGTTGACATAGGTGAAGAACTTGGCATCAAAAGCGTCACGCCAGATAGTGGGGGTGAGGTCAGCGGCCGGCGTGCGTTTGGCCGCACCCGCGGAATTGACTAGCACGTCAATTTCACCAAAACGGGCCTGCGCTTTGTCAATGGCAGCCAAGGCAGCCTTATCGTCTTTTAAGTCAGCGGAAAAGACAGCGATCTGCGCTTGGGGGAATTCGCCTTCGAGTGTTTTTTTGGCGGCCTCTAGCGTTGCCAAGTCACGTGCCACAAGGCTGACGTGGGAACCTTCCTCGGCAAATGAACGGGCGCAAGCCAGTCCAATGCCTTTGCTCGCGCCTGTGATGAAGACGTGCTTATTTTTTAGTTTGAGATCCATATTGTCTCCTGAGTGTGGTGGGTTGATCGTGTTGGGTCGGTTGTGTCTTTTGCGTGCTATTTGACGATCTGTTGATTGACCAGCGCTTCGATAGCTGTGTCACTGTACCCCAGAGAATCAAGTATTTGCTGACGATGGGCACCGATGGAGGGCGGTGGGTGCCTAACCCCGAGTCGCTGTTGATCAATGACAAGCGGCAAAAGAGGGACAACGGTTTCAATGGCTTGCCCCGCCGTGCTGCAGTCTGCACCGACGGAAAGCGGGGCAAGACCGCCGGTGGCTTTGAGGTGGGGGTCATCAAACAAGTCCTCGGGTCGGGTAATCGGGGCAAAGGGCAGGCCCCTTGCCTCAAATCGACGGCTTAACTCAGCGGCGCTCAGGTCGGCAAACCGTTGGCGCAAGTACGGTATTAGCCAGTCTCTGGCTTTGACGCGTAAGTTGTTGGTTTTGAGCCGTTCTTCTGCGAACAGTGGTGCGAGATCGAACTCATCACAAAAGAGCTGCCATTGGGTATCGCTCACGACCGAGAGAAAAACCTGCTCGTCGTCTTTGACGGTAAACACGTCATAGATGCCCCAGGCGCTGACTCGATTAGGCATGGGAGCGACGGGCTTGCCGGTGACGGCAAATTGCATCATGTGCTGGGCAACCAAAAACACATTGTTTTCAAATAGGGCACTGGTGATGTGCTGACCCCGGCCGTGGCGCTGCCTCGCCTGTAAGGCCGCTAAGACACCAATCGCGCCGAACATGCCACCCATGATGTCATTGACGCTTGAACCAGCTCGCAAGGGCTGACCTTCTGGCCCTGTCATGTAGGCCAAGCCACCCATCATCTGAACGACCTCGTCGAGCGCCGTGCGGTGATCATAAGGCCCTGGTAAAAAGCCCTTGTGGGAAACATAAATCAATCGTTCGTTAAGCGCCTTTAACGCTTCCTCCCCAAAACCAAGCCGCGCCATGGTGCCAGTTTTAAAGTTTTCGCTGAAGACGTCGGCTTTTTCAACCAATTTCAGAACGATTTCTTTGCCTTGAGGGGTTTTAATGTCAACGGCTAAGCTTCGTTTGTTGCGATTAAAGAGAGGAAAAAAGCCAGCCCCCGACCCCCGCAAGTCGCGGGTGTTATCGCCTCGGATCGGCTCTATTTTGATGACGTCGGCGCCCAAGTCGGCGAGAATCATGCCGCAGGTTGGGCCCATGACCATGTGGGTGCATTCGACGACACAAATCCCATCGAGTGGCAGCGCATCAGACATTGTCTTTGGCTCTCTGTTTGGTGGTGGATACAAAGCCTTTCGGTAACCCTGCCGCTGGCGTCATGCCGTAAAGGGGTTCTTGCGGTAGGCTGCTTGTGAGAAGTTCGCGCGCAACCAGCAGCTTTTCTAGGTCGATACCGGTGACTAGACCCATGGCTTCAAACATGAAGACCAAGTCTTCGGTCACGACATTGCCCGATGCCCCTGGTGCGTAAGGGCATCCGCCGAGCCCGCCTTGGGAGGCATCAAATGTGCGCACCCCTTCGTCATAGGCAGCCAAGCAGTTGGCAATGCCCAGTCCACGGGTATTGTGCATATGGGCTGCACCGGTCTTGTCACCAACCGCGGCCCGTACGCGCCGAAACAAGCGCTTGACCTGTGCTGGATTGGCCATGCCGGTGGTATCGGATAAGCCCACTTCATCTGCGCCTGCGTCGATAACCTTCTCGGCGAGCCAAACCACGTCGTCTTCACTAACGGACCCCTGTATGGTGCAGCCAAAGGCCGTCGAGAGGCCCACTTCAACCTTGATGTGAGGTGCCTGTTCATCACGCAATCGAATGATGTTGGCGACTTCGTTTAGCATGACAAGGCGGGTTTTTCTGACGTTGGCTAACGAATGGGCTTCGCTTGCAGAGACGGGGAGTGTCAGTTTTTGAACACCAGCGTCGAGGGCTGCTTGAGCGCCTCGGCTATTGGGCACCAAAGCCATGATGGTGACATCGGGGTGTTGGCGTGCGTGTTGTACGATGTCAGCGGTGTCTGCCATCTGAGGCAGTAATTTCGGTGAAACGAATGAGCCAACCTCGATTTCTTTGACGCCAGCGGCGACCAAGGCATCGATCCAGCGCTGCTTATTTGCGGTGGACATGACGCTATCGACGGATTGCAAGCCGTCTCTGGGTCCAACCTCACTGATAAGTATGTCTGTTTGCATGTTGTCTTTTATAACGCGGCACGTTCGCTGTTTGTCTGGACACTGACCTATCATCGCATGCAGCGGCGCTGTTTTGGCGTTGTTCTGGCTTTGTTCTGGCGCTCATAACTTGTTGGTCAATCCCTAAAAAACGGAGATAAGCGTTGATGGCCTACGAAATCCGAGCAGCCCAATACACAAACCCTGTCGACCGAGAAGCCTTGTTGGCCTTGCTCGATACCTATGCTTGCGATCCGATGGGGGGTGGTGAGCCATTGTCAGAGGCCGTCAAAGCGCGTTTGTGTGACGCACTAGGCGAAATGACCGGGGCGCGCACGTGGTTGGCTTGGCAGGATGATCAGCCCATCGGCTTGCTGAATGCGTTTTTAGGGTTTTCTACGTTCAAGGCGGCCCCTTTGCTAAATATTCACGACCTGATGGTTGAATCAGCATGGCGCGGCCAAGGCGTCGGGCGGGCGTTACTTGCGCAAGCGCAGCGTGAAGCCGAGCGAATGGGATGTTGTAAGTTGACGCTAGAGGTGCTCAGTGGCAATCGGCGGGCTAAACAGGTTTATGCCCTGTTCGGATTTGAGCCCTATGTGCTCGGCCCACAGGCCGGTCAAGCCACTCTTATGCAAAAATGGCTGTAGTGCTTAACCACGTTGTCGAATGGTTATCCGAGGTGCCAGTGGAACCGACGTTTATGATTCGGCAAGGCTGGTGACCGGGTTGGTCATCAAATCGGCAACATCCGATACGGAGACAGAGGCTGGTATGAACCAGGAAGAGAAAGGTAGGCCCATTTCAGTGGTGATACGTGAGCGACTTCAGCAATCGCGTAAACGGTTCCATGCGAACGACAATATCGCAGAGTATATTGAACCTGGCGAGTTGGAACTTTTGCTCGACGAGGTTTCCGAGCAGATGCAAGGGGTTTTGCGAAGCCTTGTGATTGATACGGAGAACGATCACAACACCAACGACACCGCTCGCCGTGTGGCCAAGATGTATTTGAAAGAGGTGTTTGGCGGTCGCTACAGTCCACCGCCACCCACCACCGAGTTCCCTAATGCGGAGCATTTGAATGAACTGATGATTGTCGGTCCTATCACGGTGCGCAGTGCTTGTAGCCATCACTTTTGCCCTGTTATCGGCAGTGTGTGGATCGGTGTGATGCCCAATGAGCATACCAACGT
>CBFHKV010000001.1:150985-151662 GCA_965656505.1 Burkholderiaceae bacterium
AATTCCGTGATGCGGGGTAGTTTTTTAAAAGACCCGAGTTTGCGCCGTGAGTTTCTTTCCCTCATTCCAAAAGAGGAGCGTTAATGTTAGTACGTTTGCTATACGTCAGCCGGGCCGCAACCGGCCAAGACCATGCCGAGCTAACCGACTCAATCATGGACTCAGCAAGGTTACACAATGCGAGCAACGGGATTACGGGTGTGCTTTGTTATGGCGCCGGGGTCTTTGTGCAAGCCATTGAAGGGGGGCGCGAGGAAATTAACGCGCTCTACAACATGATCTTGCGAGACCCTCGCCATGAGAACGTGGTGCTTTTGCACTACGAAGAGATCCAAGAACGCCAGTTTGGTGGTTGGACCATGGGGCAAGTTAATTTGGCCAAACTCAATGCATCCGTGGTGCTTAAGTACTCAGAGAAGCCCGAGCTTGATCCTTATTGCATGTCAGGCAAGGTTGCGATGGCGTTGCTTGAGGAACTCATGCTAACGGCATCGATTATCGGCCGGGCTTGATCTAACCCCCAACATCCGATTAAAACAAGAGCAATAAAAAATTAAAAATTAGGTGTTAGTGTGCAAAGCACCCACACGGATACAAGCGTCGCCTTACATACCAAGGATTTGCCTCGGGGTGTAAAGCTATTGTTGAACGCCGGTCATGCCATTGATCACATGTTC
>CBFHKV010000001.1:151677-163786 GCA_965656505.1 Burkholderiaceae bacterium
GCTGCTGTGGGTGTGATTGCTATCGATTTCGAATACGCCCAATGGGAAGACCTCATGCCGTTTGGGGTGGGTGCTTTCATTCTTTTTGGGCTTGGGGCACTGCCGGCGGGTCGTTTGGGCGATCTGTGGGGCAGGCGTCAAATGATGTTGGTGTTCTTTTTTGGGATGGGGCTGTCCACGCTTTTGGCGGCGGCATCCCAGTCCGCTTGGCAGCTCGCGGCCGCACTCACGTTGATGGGTGCTTTTGCCTCCATCTACCACCCCGTTGGCATTCCCATGCTGGTGCAGTACTCAACGCGGCCCGGATTGACTATTGGTTTTAACGGCTTGGCTGGCAATCTCGGGGTTGCTGTGGCGGCTTTGTGTACCGGCTTTTTGGTGAAGTGGTTCGATTGGCGTGCGGCTTTCGCCGTACCTGCCATCATCTCGTTTGTTTGCGGTGGGTTGTTTTTGCTGTGGTGCCCCGCCGAGACCGAACCCCCGTCTAAGCGCACGATCAAAGCGAAAGTGCAGTTACCCAAACGCATGTTGGCCAGGGCGCTACTGGTGATGACCATGGCAGCGGTTTCGGGTAATTTGCTCTACAACTTCACCACCAACGGCAATGGTCAGCTCATGGTCGAGCGTTTCCGGGGTGTGATCGAGGATCCGGCTGTGTTAGGTTCTTTGCTAGCCGCGGTTTATGCAGTGGCGGCACTTGCGCAAGTTGTGGTGGGCCGATTACTGGATCGATTTGATGTCAAACCATTTTTCATGGCCATGGCCATGATTCAGATTCCGTTGTTGGTATTGGTGTCATTGAGTTCCGGTTGGTTGCTTTACGCAAGCTTGCTGGTGACCATGATGTTTGTCTTTGGGGCGATCCCCTTTATCGATGTGATGATCGTGAGGTATGTCGATGACCGGATCAGGTCTCGGGTTGCCGGTATGCGGTTCACGGTCTCTCTGGGTCTAAGTGCCTTGGCCGTTTGGGCGCTTGGTCCCTTTGTTAAATCGACTGGCTTTGATACGCTGTTTCTTTTCATGGCGTTCATTGCCCTGTGTACGGTAGCAACCGTCGCTTTGTTACCTAGCGAAAAGCGCGTGGCGGCCATGTCCATCAAAGAGGAGTCACTCACATGACAGCGCAAGAGAGTAAAAAAATAACCCTTCTCGAAGGAGAGGTCTTGGCACAAGCCTGCCAGGCGTTGAACGCTCGCTGGCAGGTTCGTCCGGCGGGAGTGGATCAGCTGTCGGCGATCTATGCTGACTTCAAATTCAAGGATTTCATCGAGGCCTTTGGCTTCATGGCTCAAGTGGCGATACTTGCAGAGAAAGCAGGCCACCACCCGGAATGGTCCAATGTCTATAACAACGTCCACGTGTTGCTGACCACCCATGACGCTGGCGGTTTGACACAAAAAGACATCAGCTTGGCTAGTCAGATTGACGCCGCGCTGGCGGTTTAGCCCATCAGATTAACGACTTTACGGCGTCAGGCGGGTTTGACTTTGTTGTTGTTTACGCCACTCAATGGGCGACACACCACATTTGCGGCTAAATACCCTGATCAATGTGGCCGAGCTGGCATAACCCGTCTCGAGAGCGCTTTTTTTAACACTGTTGCCGGCCAAGAGACTGGCCTTGGCCAGTGAAAGTCGCCAATCGGTTAAATAATCGAGCGCGGTTTGCGCGGTTGCTTGTTTGAAGTGACTCGCAAATGCTGCGCGTGACATGCCGGCCTCTTCGGCCAACGAGGCCAACGTCCAAGGCCGCTCTGGGTGGTCGTGCATGGCCGTTACCGCGCGCAGTAGTCTTGGATCCGCTAACGCGCGTGTGATCCCACAGGGCAGGTCGGTCACGCTAATGAGATGACGAAAAAGCAGCAAGACAAAATATTGCATCAACTGCGTCAAGCCGAATTGTTGCCCACAGCGGCCTTGGTCGTACTCTTCGCGTATGAGTTGTCCGAGCGTTTCGAATGTTGGTGCTGTTGCCATTTCAATTGTCACCACCTGACTGGGCAATAAGGCAAGCGGATTGGCCTCGCGATGACCAAAATCGAACTGACAACTCAACATCTCAGCCTGAGATTGCGGTTGGATCGTGTGACTGACGGGGTTAGGTAAGAGGATGACGCTCGGTTTTTCGATCCGCTCGACGTGTTGATCTTTGACGAACAAGTCCACTTGGCCCTCAAACAACCAGTGGATGTGTCCGATTGGCTCTGTTCCGGCAAGGGTGAGGGCTTGACGCAATTCGCCAGTAAAAAAGACGTGAGCCCGCGGTTTAAAGCGGGTCAAGAGCGATGTGAGTCGATCAACGGCCATAACACCCCATTTTCTGTACGATAAGCAAATATTTAAACACTAATCGTAGCAATAAGTATCGTAATCTAGGGATATAGAAAGACACTAGGAGGTCATTATGTTGTTCCCAACCCAATCGGTACCAGCACTTGTTGTCCCCACAAATGCTAACGGTACCTTCGATTTGGCCAAACAGCCCGCGGAAAACTTTAATTTGTTGGTTTTCTTTCGTGGCTTGCACTGTCCGCTATGTGCAAAATATCTAAAAGAGCTTGGTGTCTTGTTGCCGGCGCTGGCCCAAAGGGGGGTGGAGGCGATCGCCATTTCAAGCGATCCACAAGAGCGTAGTGTCGAGATGGCTGCAAGGGTGGGTACGCCAGAGCTGCCGTTTGGGTATGCCTTGCCACTTCAAACGGCTCGCGATTGGGGCCTCTACATCTCCAAGGGCAAAGGCAAAACCTCGATTGGGCTTGAAGAGCCCGCCCTATTTGCTGAACCGGGTTTGTTTTTGGTTCGCCCCGACGGCACGCTTTATTATGGGGCGGTACAGACTATGCCGTTTGCCCGACCGGGCTTTGCCGACCTGATGATGGCGATTGAATTTGCCATTGATAAAAATTACCCGGCCCGTGGTGAGTATCAGGGCGTACTTTGAATGAGAGAAGTCTCTTGTCGCCGTGGGATTCCTTTCACCAGCGGATGAACCAACGGCTGGTACAAGCGCCGGTGAAGGCTGTCAGGAGAATGCCCAAGGTGTACCAGATTGCCACGAACGCGGCTGAATCTTCTGGGCAGGCCAAGGCATAGGCGGTGGCGCCAAGCGCACCCGCCAATAGACCACAAGCAAACCCTGCTTCTCTTAGTGCAGTAGGCGCAAAGTGACGCGTGGTGAGTTGTAAAAAGACCAATCCGGGCATGGACACCAAGAAAACAACCCAAGGGCAGATGAGCCAAGTCTGCCCTAAAAGGTGATCGAGGCGTTCGGCAGGCACTGTCTGATAGAGCGTCCAAGCCCCCAAGCCCAACATCGTTAGCAAGAGAAACCAAAGTTGTTTTAAGGGTCTAGTCAGTTGAGCCAAGGGTTGGGATAAGCGCGCGGTTAGTCGGGCGGCAACGCCAGCTAAGAGAAGGGTGTAGGCGAGCTTGATCCAAGGGCTGAGAGTGGCAAATGCCGCCTTCGGCAAGAGGCCGATCATCAAGATGACAAACGCCAGGCTGATAGCAAAACCTAGCGAGCCAGCACCCAGAAGTCGTGGGCCAATGACAGGTTTGGGCTCTGCCTGAGCGCCTTTGGCAAGAAACGCAATGAACGAGTCTGTATTCATGAGGGTCGTCTTTTGATGAGTTGACTCAGCTGCTTGATGCCACGGTGGACTTGAACTTTGAGGGCCGATTCGGATTGGCCCGTTTGTTGTGCCGCTTCGGCAACGCTCAAACCCAACAGCTTGATTAAGGTGATCGCTTGCCGCTGTTTTTCGGGGAGCTGCGACAAAAGGGTTTCTACATCGGCCACGTTTGAGGCATTGTCCCCAAGCATCGGTTGGTGATTTGTTTGCGCGATCAAGGTCTCGTCGAATTCGTCATGCAAACGGTCGCGCCGCTCGTGTCGTCGCCAGAAATCAATCAGCTTGTACTTGGCAATGGCCATGACCCAGGCACTGACCGGAAAGGCTGAGTCATAGGTGTGCCGGCGGGTATGCACAGCCAGTAGCGTTTCTTGAACCATGTCTTCGATGTCTTGCGGCGTATTGTTCATGCGACGTTTAAAAAATGACCGTAACCGTTGGGCGCAATGTTGCAGCATTTTTTCGTACGCCAACTCGTCTCCCGCTTGGGCCTGTCGCCACAAGTCGGCGATTTCCCGCTCAAAAGGGTGGGTGCTTGGTTGGCTAGCGGACTTATTGTTGAATTCGCTCAAAGCAGGATAATGGTTACACGTGGTTTGAAAAGAGAATAATGGCGAATATTGGCGCTAAGCGAATAACGACGATCAAGGAACGCAAATGCTTTTGATGAAATCGCACAACAAAACCTACCGTATCAAGCGTTTGATCAGCGCGGCACTGTTTGGCGCTGGATTGTGGGTGCCCCTAGTCGCCAATGCAAACACAGTGACACTACCACCCTTTGTGGCCGGATTGCCAGAGTGGCAAACGGTTATCTTAGACCCGGATGTCACGCCCAATGCGTTCAACCCTAAAATTTGGGATGAGCGTGATGCGGTGCAGGTGATATCGAATAACAGCATGTCATTGCTCGCCACCGATGTCGCGATCGATTTGCAGCAAACGCCTTTCTTGTGCTGGTGGTGGCGTGTGGCGGGAAGCCTAGAGACAGCGGATATGCGTCTCAAAAGTGGTGACGACTTTGCGGCTCGCGTCTACGTCAGCATTGAATTGCCCGGTGATCAGATGGGCTTGGGTCGGCGCTTGCAGCTGGGCTTGGCTCGTGCCATTTGGGGATCGGCGCTACCCGATGGGGCGGTGAATTATGTCTGGGATAACCAACAGCCCATTGGTCATGAACAAGCCAATGCTTACACAGATTTGGCGCAAATGATAGTGCTTCAAACAGGAGACGCGCTGGCAAATCAATGGGTGCCACAGGTACGAAATGTGGGTCGTGACATGGCTCGTTTGTTCGGTCCCGAGGCAAAAATCAAACAAGTGGCGGTCACCACTGACACGGATAACACTGCCGAACAAATGATTGCAGGTTTTGCTGACTTGCGGTTCACCGACGATGCCACGAATTGCCCGAGTTTGTGAGCGAATTTGTAACCTTTTGATTGTGTTGTCGAATTGTCTTTTAGACAACAAAAAAGGATGGCGGTAGGGCGGTAGAGCTAGACTGCGGCGAACACCGATGGCTATCGATTAACCGGGGAAATTGGGGAAAGCATGACCAAAAGTAAAACAGTGGCTTTTCCGTGGCGGCGTTGGATCGCTGTTGTGGTGGCGGTATTTGTATTGATCTGGCTTTACCAAGCCTATGGGTTAGGCGAGATTTTGTCTTTGGAGTCCCTCAAAGACAGCAGAGACACCCTGAGTGCCTTTTATAGCCAGAATCAGGCCTTGATGATTGCGGTGTTTTTTGTGGTCTACGTTGCCGCGACGGCGGTATCGATCCCTGGCGCGATCATATTGACGCTGGCAGGGGGCGCGATTTTTGGCTTTTGGTTAGGTCTGTTGTTGATTTCATTTGCTTCGTCCATTGGGGCTTTGCTGGCCTTTCTGGTTTCGCGCTATTTGTTGCGAGATGTCTTACAGCGCAAATTCAAGTCGTCATTTCAGGCGATCAACCAAGGCATCGAACGCGATGGCGTGTTTTACCTGCTGACCTTGCGTTTGGTGCCGTTGTTTCCTTTTTGGTTAATTAATTTATTGATGGGGTTGACCCAGCTACGGGCTATTCGCTTCTACACGGTCAGTCAAATCGGGATGTTGCCCGGTACGGCTGTGTTTGTGAATGCGGGCACGCAGTTGGCGCTAATCAATAGCCTCGGTGATGTGCTGTCGCCAGGCTTGATCGGTAGCTTGGTGTTGTTGGGCTTGTTTCCTTTGGTGGCCAAACTCATGGTTAATTTTTTGAATGCACGCAAAGTTTATCGGGGCTGGTCAAAGCCCGCTCGTTTTGACCGCAATCTTGTGGTGATTGGTGGTGGCGCCGGTGGGTTGGTCAGCGCCTATATCGCCTCGGCGGTGAAAGCAAAAGTGACATTGATTGAAACCCACAAGATGGGGGGGGACTGTCTTAATTTTGGTTGTGTACCAAGCAAAGCGTTGATCCGATCAGCAAAATTGGCCAAGCAGTTGCGTCAAGCGCCATCGTTTGGCTTTGAGCAGGTTAGCGGCAAAGTGGATTTTGCGGCGGTAATGCGTCGGATACATCGTGTGATTGAAGACATTGCGCCGCATGATTCGATTGAACGCTATACCAAATTGGGCGTTGAAGTTTTAACCGGCTATGCCAAATTGGTGAGTCCGTGGGAAGTAGAGGTGACGCTTGATGATGGTACGACGCAACGGCTCACCACACGCCACGTGATTGTGGCGGCGGGTGCGCGACCGTTTGTTCCACCCATACTGGGTTTGGAAGAGGCAGGGTATTTAACCAGTGACACGGTTTGGGGGTTAACGACCTTACCCGAGCGTTTGGTGGTGCTCGGTGGTGGACCCATTGGAACAGAGTTGGCGCAGAGTTTTGCGCGCCTTGGCGCCAAAGTGACGCAGGTGGAAATGTCTGATCGCATCATGGGCAGAGAGGATCCTGAGGTGTCTTCTTTGGTGACTGAGTCCTTGGCGGCTGACAGTGTGTCTGTCCTCACAGGTCACCAAGCCTTAAGGGTGCAAGACTCGAACGGACAAAAACAGCTGATTGTGAAAAGCGGCGATATCGAATCAGCGCTTCCCTTTGACCAGTTGCTGTGTGCGGTTGGCAGGGCGCCTCGGGTCGCTGGCTATGGGTTAGAGACCTTGGGTGTTACCTTGACCGATCGGCAGAACATTGCCACCAATGGGTTTTTACAGACCAATTTTCCTAATATTTTTGCGGTGGGTGATGTGGCTGGCCCCTACCAGTTCACCCACACCGCCGCGCACCAAGCGTGGTATGCCACAGTCAATGCGTTATTCGGTCGATTCAAGACATTCAAAGTCGACTATTCGGTCATTCCTTGGACCACTTTTACGGATCCTGAAGTGGCGCGTGTGGGTTTGTCAGAAAACGAAGCAAAAGCCGCCGATGTGCCGTATGAAATCACGCGTTATGACTTGGATGACCTCGATCGTGCGATAGCCGATGGCACAGCCCATGGCTTTGTGAAAGTCCTGACCGTGCCGGGCAAGGACAAGATTCTCGGCGTGACCATCGTTGGGGCACACGCTGGTGATCTATTGGCAGAGTTTGTATTGGCCATGCGACACGGGTTGGGGTTGAACAAGATTCTTGGCACGATACATACCTATCCCACATTGTCTGAGGCGAACAAGTACGCCGCTGGCGAATGGAAAAAAGCGCACGTGTCTCACCGCTTGTTGCGCTGGGTTGCGCGCTACCACGCGTGGGAGCGGGGGTGAGAGACAGCGGTCAGATCCCTGGTTGATGGGCGTGTCGCATTAAATCTTCCAGATTGACGTATTCCAGCACCTTGGCATGGGTAGAGGCCAAGATCACAGGCGGTGCCATGCCAGCCTCGAAAGCCTCACGCCAGCGCGTGGCGCACAGACACCAGCGATCACCGGGTTTTAAGCCAGGGAAGCGCCATTCGGGTTTGGGCGTGATGAGATCATTGCCTCTTTCGGCTGAAAAATTCAAAAACGCCGCCGTCATTCGTGCGCAAACCACATGGGTGCCATGATCGTTGGCATCTGTGTTGCAACAGCCATCGCGGAAGTACCCCGTTAATGGCGCATAGGAGCAGGCTTGTAGTGGTTCACCGAGTACATTTAACGCGTCAATCATTTTGTCATTCCTACAGTTGATCGATGTTTTCTAAAATAGCTGCAGCCCTTTCTTTGATGCTAACCACATCGTCAGGTGGCATTTTGGCGATTTGCCGATAAGCCATACCAATTCTTGGATTCTTAGACAGCGTTGCCTCATGACGCAAGTAAAAATCCCAATACAGTGCGTTAAAGGGACAGGCGTTGTCTGTGATGCGCTCTTTGCGATTGTAGTGGCAGCCTTTGCAATAATCAGACATGCGGTCGATATAAGCCCCACTGGAAACATAGGGTTTGCTCGCCAAGAGGCCGCCATCGGCAAACTGGCTCATGCCCACGGTATTGGGTAACTCCACCCATTCGAAGGCGTCGATGTAGATGCCCAAATACCAGTGGTGAACGGCCTTGGGATCTAGACCAGCTAACAATGCAAAATTGCCAATCACCATCAAGCGTTGGATATGGTGGGCATAGGCGTATTCGAGGGATTGGCCAATCGAGTGCTTTAAGCAGTTCATGCGCGTTTGACCCGTCCAAAACCACTCGGGCAGGGGGCGGCGATGATTAAGGGCGTTGCCCTCATCGTAGCCGGGCATTTGTGACCAGTAGATGCCGCGCACGTATTCACGCCATCCCATGATTTGTCTGATAAAGCCCTCAACGGCAGGCAAAGGCGCGTGTCCTTGTCGCCAAGCCTCTTCGGCGCGCTCGACCACCTCATGCGGTGAAAGCATTTTGGTGTTGAGCGCAAATGACATCAAGGCGTGAAATAAGCGCCAACTTTTCACACTCATGGCATCTTGAAAATCGCCAAATGAGGGCAACACGTGATCGATGAAGTCAGCCAAATCCTCTAGGGCTTGCTTGCGGTTCAGGGGCCAACGGAAGTTATCGGCTTGTGGCTCACCGAATGTTTTAACGCCCTGATTTTTGATCACAGCCCACAGCGCTTGGTGATCATGCGTTGGGCGGCGGTCGGTGGGTGCCTGTGGTTCGCCACGCCATGGTTTACGGTTCTCCGCGTCAAAATTCCATTGGCCACCGACCGGGTCTTTGCCGTCCATGAGAACACCCGTGGTTTGACGGATGTGGCGGTAGAAGTTTTCCATGCGCCACTGCTTACGGCCTTTAAATAGGTTGGCTACGGTGTCTCGGGCCGTCATGAAGTGCCCGCTGTCCACGCCGTCAACCGGCACGCCGATTTGTATTGCCAACTGCTGTAGCGTTTGATCCATGCGCCACTCGTCTGGCATTTGATACTGCAAGCGATCAGCGCTTATGGTTTTAACCAAAGCGGTGAGATTGGCTGCGAAATTTTGTTGGTTACTTGGGTCATCTAGCGTGATGTAATGCACCACATGACCGTCGTGCCTGAGTTGATCGGCCAAATCACGCATGCCAGCAAATATAGCGATGACCTTTTGGGCGTGGTGCAACACATAATCGGTCTCGCTACGGACTTCCATGAGCACGTAGTGGATATCGGGGTCTACGGTTTGAAACCAGCGGTGGTTGGGGTTTAGTTGATCACCAAGGATGAGACGTAGTGTTGTCATGCGTTTGCCCAAAGCTGTTGATAGTTTCCATCTGGATCATAATCGCGTGCTTGCTTGTCAGGATTGAAGCGACGCCCACCTCTAGGGTCACTGCCAACGCCGGCGATGTAAGCCCAATTGCCCTGATTGCTACTGACCGCGTAGTCAATCAGCGCGTGCTCAAACCAGGCTGCGCCAGCGCGCCAGTCGAGCGCGAGGTCATGGATCAAATAGCTGGCAACGTTTTGTCGGAGTCGGTTGGACAAATAACCCGTGGCCGCGAGTTCGCGCATGCCGGCGTCGATAAACGGGTGGCCAGTTGTGCCTGTGATCCAATGTTTGAGACGCGCCTTAGCCTTTTTTTCTGGCAGATCCACGGGTCTGGGATGAGGAGGCTTGGCCAAGCCGAAACGGTGAAACAAACGCTTGTCAAAGCGTTGCATCAAGAGCTGATAATGCTCGCGCCAAAGGAGTTCAAACCAGATCCAATACGTGTCATCGTTGGCGCCATAGCGGTTTTCATGTTCAACGAGAGCGGCGTAAATGGTGCGCGGTGACAGTGAACCAACGGCTAACCAAGGCGAGAATTTGGTTGAATAATCGGAACCGATCAAGCCATTTCGTGTGGTTTTGTAGGATTGGGGCAGGTTCGACGTGAAATAACGTGCCAGATGCGCCAAGGCACTGGCCTCGTCTGCGTGCCACTGTGTGTTCGCGTACGGAAAGGCACTGCGGCTGTCGGCAGGCCGTTCGCTCGATACCCCTAAAGATGGGCGTTCGGAGAGTGGGTATAGCGCTGGATGCCTAAGTAAATCCGACGACGGCAGCGGTGGGATTTCGGCTGGTGGCGGTTGTGGTTCGGCGGGCGTCACACCGTGGGCTTCGACGGTCTTGCGAAATGCCGTAAAAACCAGGGGTGTTTGTTCAACCGCAAAGGGTAAATCGGTAAGGTTTAAAAGCCCACACTGAGAGGTTTGATGCACGGTAATACCAGCGCGCACAATTTGTTCAACCGCCTGCTGCTCCTCTGGGCCAGGCAAGGATTCACAAAACACCGCATCAAAGCCAAGGTGTTGAGCCACTTCAATGAGCGCTTGAACGACATCGGTTTGGGTTGGCGCTTGCACAGTACTTTCAATGGCGTACAGCTGGCTGCCTTGCGCTTGGAGAGCGCGAATCAAACCATCGCGTGCTTGTGATTCAAAAGCAACGCGATGCGGCCCCTTGCGCTTAAATCCCCAAGCGGTGTTCTCTGTGTCTTGATATTCTTTGAGGACCACCGGCAGTAGCTCGGTGGCCATGTTACAGGCATGCCGCAGTGCGGGATTGTCGCTTACCCGAAAGTCTTGTCTAAACCAGTAGATCGCTTTCATTTTGTGTTCATTTTTTGTGGGTTTCGGGGGCAGTTGGTTTGGTTGACTCGTGGCGCTGGCGTCGACAACGCTCCGAGCAGTACTTCACCTCGTCCCACGCTCGCGCCCACTTTTTACGCCACGTGAACGGCAGGCCACACACCAGGCAGGGTTTTTGTGGGAGTTGGGATTTTTTGACGCCTCGCATCTTCTTAAAAGTCCAACGTCAACTGATCACGGGTCACCTTGGCACGCGAGCGCCGCGTGGGTGTGTCCAAACGCTTGCGCGAACCGTGTTTTTTGATAATGGCAGCTTTGCCCGCCTTCACACTTGGCTGCTTGCGTCGTTCAAACAGTGTGGCCTTGGCCTGTCGGGTGGCCAAAGCCAAATCGACGGGCGGATTGGGCAGCTCGCTATCGTTCAGTCCGTGCGATTGCCTGAGCATTGGAGGCATCCGCCAAGGCTCAAACAGCCAAGCATCGGGTACTTTTTTCAGGATAGGTACCCAGTGCCTGACAAAACGTCCCTGAGGGTCATGATCTTGGGCTTGTTTGATTGGGTTGTAGATGCGTGGCACGTTGATGCCTGTGGTGCCTGACTGCATCTGCATTTGGCTCCAGTGGATACCCGGTTCATAGTCAAGGAACTGGGTGGCTAGCCAGTGTCCCACGGGACGCCAGTCCAGCCAAAGGGGGTAGGCAGCCACTGAAACCAACATCGCCCGCATCCGAAAATTCAACCAACCGGTTTCGCGTAACATCGCCACGCAGGCATCGACCATGGGCCAGCCCGTGTCACCGGCTTTAAGCGCCTCAAAATGCGACTGTTGCCAGTGGTTCTCGCGCAAACCGTCATAACCGGCATGCATGTTTTGCCATTCGATGGCCGGTTCGTCCTCTAGTTTTTGAATGAAGTGACAGTGCCAATAAAGGCGGCTGATGAAGGATTGCAGGCCGCGCGCTTGACGGGATTCGTTGGTACCGAGTTGATCAATGTGGTGCCGACTGGCTTGAAAGACCTCGCGCATCGATAAGCAGCCGTAGGTCAGATAAACAGACAAGCGAGAGCAGGCTGTTGGCGCAGAAAGTGGCGAGGAAATGCCTCCGCGATACTGTTGACTGCGATCGTGTAAAAACGCCTGCAGCGTCTCGCTGGCTGCGCGTCGCCCACCCCGTTGGCGTTGTGGGGGGTCGTGGGGATCTAAACCCAATTGCTCAGGGGTGGGTGGCGTCAAGGGTAGGTGCTTCAAGCCGCTGTCAGTGGCGCCCATGATCGCAGGCACCAAAGGCGCTGACATGCTTGTTTGCCAACGTTCTTTCCAGTGATCCCGATCATGGCGACCCCGCAATACGCCGAACTGCCGGTACTCTTGCCACACGATGCCTTGTGTTTGACACCAACGTTTTACGGCTCGGTCGCGGGCATGGGTGAGGCCATTACCCGTTTCCTCGTGGGAAAACAGTGAGGTGATTGGCTTTTCTGCATGAAT
>CBFHKV010000001.1:163795-234314 GCA_965656505.1 Burkholderiaceae bacterium
TCGGTCGCGGGCATGGGTGAGGCCATTACCCGTTTCCTCGTGGGAAAACAGTGAGGTGATTGGCTTTTCTGCATGAACTTGAGTCAAGCAATCAACGGCCTCGCCGACGCGCAAATGAAGCTGTAAGCCCCATTGAGCCAGGTCTCGCTTTAAGTCGCGCAAGGACTCGATGGTAAAGCGGTAGTGCTGTGTGGCGGCATCGGCCCCCCGCCATATTGAGGGCTCAATGCAATAGACGCATGTCACCGTGCCTTGGCTCGTTGCCCGTTGTAACGGGGCGTGATCCACGGTGCGTAAGTCTTTCTTGAACCAAACCACAGCATGCGTCATACCCGAATGCTATCGCAGAGCCATCGGTTTTGGGTTGATTTCAGCGCTGGCCACCTCACTATTGTGAGGGCGCTGTTGCCAGACTTCTGCTAGCATCTTGTTCATTATGATCGATGTTGTCATTTTCTTTTTCTTGTTGGGTCTCTTTGCGCGCCTAGTCGGTTCAGACTTAAGGTTGCCTGAAGCGCTATACGAAACCCTTTCAATCTACCTCCTGTTAGCCATCGGGCTTAAGGGGGGGATTGAGCTTTCTCAACAGCCATTGATGGCACTGGTGCCCGAGGTCGCTGGGGTAGTGGTGTTGAGCTTTCTGATCCCCCTTTTGTTGTACCCCCTATTGCGACTCATGCGTTTTGACTGGGCCGACAGTGCTTCGATAGGTGCTCACTTTGGTTCGGTCAGTGTGGTGACGTTTGCCGTGGTAACGGCAGCTTTGATCCGTGCAGATATCAGCTATGAACAGCATGCCCCACTTTGGGTGGCTGTCATGGAAGCCCCAGGTCTGATCGCTGGCGTGATGTTGGCGCGTCTCGGTGGCCGCGACAGTCGGCAAGGGCAGGGCGTAGCAACAGTCTCAACAGGGGCTAGCGGGTGGGGTTCGTTGCTGCATGATGTGGTTTTTGGCAAAAGCGTTTTGCTGCTGCTCGGTGGCTTGGTCATTGGTGCGGTTGCGGGTGTCGAGGGCACCGCGCCAATCAAAGCGGTGTTCATTGACCCCTTCAAGGGCGTGCTAGCGCTATTTTTGCTGGAGTTGGGGCTTGTGGCTGGTGCTCGACTTGCTGAGGTCAAGCGGTTTGGTTGGCAGGTGGTGTTGATTGGCATCGCCGTGCCATTGATTCTCTCGCTACTCGGTACCTTGCTCGGTTTGTTGCTCGACTTGTCCGTGGGTGGGGTGGCGATCATGGCGACCCTGGCGGCAAGTGCGAGTTATATTGCCGCACCAACAGCCATGCGCATTGCTGTCCCAGAGGCGAACGCCGGCCTATCGATCACCATATCTCTAGGTATCGTATTTCCGTTTAATGTGGTTTTTGGCATTCCGATCTACATCTGGCTAGCCCAACGCTTGGCCGGTTAAGGAGCACTGCGCATGCGACTAGACAAACACGCCCGAACCCTGCTTGTCATCATTGCTGAGTCAACGCTTGAAAAGAGATTGGTCCAAGATGTTCAACGGCTTGGTGCCCAGGGCTATACGGTGACCGAGGTTCGTGGAGGTGGGCACAGTGGGGTGCGTGAAGGGGCTTGGGAGGCCGACCGAACCATCCGCATGGAGCTTGTCTGTGATGAGGCAGTGGCTGATGAGATTGGCGAATATGTGCTCAATCAGTACGCCAAACATTTTGGGGTAACCATTTTTTTTGCGCCTGTACAAGTGCTCAGGCCCAACAAATTTTAATGTAAGCCGCGCCGCTTGGCGTTATTTCAGCTTTCGACGCAATGCCTCGAAAAACAAGGTGGACTGCAGGCGCTCACTATCGGCTTGTTGCCCCACGTGTTTAGCCACTTCGGCCTGCACAGGGCACAACGGTCTGCCCGTTGACATGGCGAGCACTTGCGTCATGCAAGCCCGTTCAAGCATGTAAAGGTCATCGTAGGTGTGGTCTAGACGCGAGCCACACACGACCACACCGTGATTGCCCAAGAAGCAGATGTCAGCGCCTTGCATCGCCCGGGCGATGCGCTCACCCTCTGAAGCATCCAAGGCCAAACCGTTATAGGCGGTGTCGCAGACCACCCGCTCGTGATAGCGCATGGCACTTTGAGACAGCGTCGTGTCAACCTGACGGACATCGGTCAAGGTTAGTGCGGTGGCATAGGGCATGTGGGTGTGAAGGACACAGGCCTTGCCAGCGATTTGATGTATGGCGGCGTGGATATACATCGCCGTCGGTTCGACGGGATGGTGACCCGCGAGGGTTTTGCCTTGGGCATCAACCATGACGATGTCGTCGGCATAAACCTCCTCCCAAAGTAAACCCCGAGGATTGAGCAGGAAGCGGCCGCTGCCGTCCGGAAACTCAACACTAAAGTGGTTACAAACGCCCTCAGACAAGCCATGGTGGGCCGCAGCACGTAGGGCTAAGGCCAAATCCTCACGTAACTGTTTGACCGGTTGGCTCTCAAAATCAGCTTCTTGGGGGTTTGGTATTTGTGTCATGGCTATCCTTGTCAGTATCCACCCAATCTTATCGCGATTTAGAAAATCAACGCGTGGTCTTACAATCGAAACAAGGCGTGAAACAGTCCGTAAAACAACGCCCCGCGAATGCCGTCTCGAGGGTCATTTCGCCATGGAGCAATGGCCGCCCGTCGGGGCTTGCCCCGATCCAGCGGCGATAACCGGTGGTTCATTGCGCAGATCGATGGTTGGCGAGACAGCCCAGTCCCATGAAAGAAAGCCGATTAAAGCAACCCAAAATAGCAGCTTCAAGCCAGTGAACGCGGCCCGCTTAGTCTGTGCTGCGGGTGAGTGGTTGTCGGTTTGAGTCGTCATTTTGTTTGTCTCAGAAGCGAAAGTGACGGCGCAAGCGCACACCCACAAGGGTGCCAGCAAAGGCCAACGGGATCCAAATCCAACCGTGCAAGCTGCCGGTCGATACACCGCTTAGCATGGCCCCCACATTGCAACCGAAAGCCAGGCGTGAGCTGTAGCCCAACAGAAATCCAGCCCCAAGGCCAATGAGCCATTGCTGCTTGCTTAGCGGCTTACTCGCACCGCTCGCGTTTGCCGAGATCCACAAAGCGCCGGCCAAAATGCCAATGTTTGTAATAGAAGTGACATCGAGCAGCACGGATTGCGTCAGGATCTGCGCGTTTCCCTCTTGGCTCCAAAACATGTTGGCTGTTGGGTCGAAAACCTGGGCGGCATGGGCCGCTTTGGCCGCCCACAAACCAAACCCATAAACCACGCCCCAAGGTTGGCCAGCGATCACCAGATTCAAGGTGGCCAGCAAGGCGAGAACGACGGCACCCCAGAGCCATTTGCGATCCAACCAAGCCTTGCCCGAACCGACCCACAAGCGTACAGCAATGAGGGCAGCGGCAAGCCCCAAAAGGGTCGCCGCCAGCGCTTTCTCTGCTCCCCAAAGATCCACCAACCCCACGGGTTCGATTTGGCCCAGTGACAACCAATCGCCCAAGTGGACCGAGCCCAAAAAACTGCCCAGGGCAAATAAAGGCAGGATACCCATATTCAAAGGAATGCCTAGTCCAGCCTTATATAGCGTGCCGGAGCCGCAACCGTCGGCAATTTGCATGGTTAAGCCAAAGACAAAGGCACCTAAAAGTAGACTGATGCTTGGCGGACCCAGCGCGGCCGTTAGCTCAGGGTAGGCGACCAACAGCGGCATCGCCAGTAACGCGGCCAGCCCGAGCAAGACGATTTGTCCTGTCACGCCTTTGGGGTCACGGTCCTCAATCAATTGGCGCCAACCGGTGGTAAAACCAAAGCGAGCGCCCGCGAGCGTGGCACCGAGGCCGATGCCAACGGTGAATAACAACGCCTGGCGGACCGAGACGGTCCACAACAAAAAGATAAAAAAGGCGGCTATCAAAGCCGCCAATGGAAAACGTTTCATGGTGTGTTTTGTTTGTTTCAGGCTGAAGTGAGTCTACAGGTTTGAAAACCAAATTTTTGTGTCAATCAACAGCTGTTCGAATCGATTGGGGACATTGGCCATAGGCAACGCACCGGGTGCTTGGCTCCAGTCAACCATTGAGCCCGCATAGAGCTTGACGTCAGGATCCCCCACCAGCTCGGACAACACAAACCAATTTGTCGCCGCCCAATGTCCCGTGTTGCAAAAGGAAACGATTTCTTTGGGCTGATTGGCAAGGTTGTTTTTCTGGGCCAGCGCTTTGGCTTGTGAGGCGTCGACGACCTGACTGGTGCCGGGCTTAAACCACAGTGAGTGTTCGACATTAATCGCTTTTTCTAGCGTACCCGGCACCTTGGCCGCACCGTGGCGGGTTTTGCCCTCAAAAAAATCGGCAGGTCTGGCATCAACCAAAATCGCACCATCGGCATCTAGGCTAGCAACCAGCTGTTCACGTGTCACCAGCAGATCGTTATTCAGCGAAGGTTGGAAGTCACTCTTGGCCACGGTAGTTGGCTTGTCACTAAGGGCAAGACCAGCGGTTTGCCAGGCTTTCATGCCACCATTTAAAATGGATAGCTCTGAGAGGCCCAGCATCTTCAAGGTCCAGTAAACACGGGCGGTTGCCCCAAAATCGGTGTCGCTAGCACCGCTAGACACCACGACAGCGTGTGATTTGGGTGTCAGGCCTAAGCGTTGAACCAACTCGGTGAGCTTATTGAGAGCAGGTAACTCGCCAGGGTTCGTGGCGGGACCACGCCACTGTCCATAAGGTGCATTCACTGCACCAGGAATGTGATTGGAACCGTATGACTTTGGGTCCCGGATATCGATCACACGGATTGAGGTGTCGGACAATTGATTTTGTAGCTCACTGGGTGTGAGCAGTGGCTGCGCCGCGAGTGCAGACCAGGAGAAAGAGAGCGCGGCTAGGGCGGTCAATAGTTGTTTCATGATTGTTTGCGATAAGTAATCAGTTACGGTTTTTGAATTGTGCGCGTTTCCTTTAGATCCTCAAACTACATATTATTTGTCTTGGAATAACTTTTAGTTATTAACGGCGCTTGTCCTGGTGCATGTCCTGGTGCATGTCCCTTGACGCGTGAGCTTGAGCCATAAAAAAAAGGGTCATCACGCGATGACCCTTTTAGACCTTCTTTGCGTTCAGGTGTTTTGCGATGCTTTGAGCTTGAGTCGCCATTCGTGCAATAACGGCTCGGTATAACCGCTAGGTTGACTCAAGCCTTTGAACACCAAGTCCGTGGCAGCACGGTACGCCATGGATGTTTCGAAGTGCCCGGCCATGGGTTGATAGAGGGGATCGCCCGCATTTTGTTGGTCAACGATGGCGGCCATGCGTTCAAAGGTTTGGCGCACTTGTTCCTCTGTCACGATCTGATGATGCAACCAGTTGGCCACATGTTGGCTGGAAATGCGCAGGGTCGCACGATCTTCCATCAAGCCCACGTTGTGGATGTCAGGTACTTTGGAGCATCCCACGCCTTGGTCAATCCAACGGACCACATAACCCAAGATGCCCTGAATGTTGTTATCGAGCTCTTGTTGTTTTTCTTCATCGCTCCATTGGGTATCGGTGGCGACCGGAATGGTCAGTAGCCCCGTTAGCAACGCCTCTCTTTCGAGGTCTGCATCGGTCTTTTCTAAAGACTGCTGGATCTCAGCCACGTTGACCTGGTGATAATGCAGGGCGTGTAAGGTTGCTGCGGTCGGGCTTGGTACCCAAGCCGTGTTCGCGCCGGCTTTGGGGTGTTGGATTTTTTGTTTCAGCATTTCAGCCATGAGATCTGGCATGGCCCACATGCCCTTGCCGATTTGGGCTTTGCCTCTCAAGCCGCATGACAAGCCAACAAGCACGTTGTTGCGTTCATACGACTGGATCCAAGTGCTGGCTTTCATGTCGCCTTTGCGAATCATCGGCCCGGCTTGCATCGCGGTGTGCATCTCGTCACCAGTGCGATCCAAGAACCCTGTGTTGATGAAGGCGACTCGGCTTCGCGCGGCGGCAATGCAGGCTTTCAAATTAACGCTCGTGCGGCGCTCTTCGTCCATGATGCCGAGTTTGACGGTATCGGTAGCCAAGCCGAGCAAGTCTTCAACGCGAGAAAACAATTCCGCCGCAAAAGCGACTTCCTCGGGGCCATGCATCTTGGGTTTGACGATGTAAACACTGCCTTTTCTGCTGTTTCGAACCGAAGGGCCTTGCGCTTTTTGCAAGTCATGCATCGCAATCATCGTTGTGACCACGGCGTCCAAGATGCCCTCTGGAATCTCACGCTGCTGTCCATCGGCTGCTTCATAGTGAATGGCAGGGTTGGTCATTAAATGCCCGACATTGCGTAAAAACATCAGTGATCGTCCATGCAAGATCACAGGCTGACCATCAGCACCTTGATAAACGCGGTCTGGATTCAGTGACCGCGTCAGGGACTTACCACCCTTTTCAAACGTCTCGGTCAGGGTGCCTTTCATGATGCCTAGCCAGTTGCGGTAGCCGCTGACCTTGTCTTGTGCATCGACGGCTGCGACCGAGTCCTCGAGGTCAAGAATGGTCGATAGTGCGGATTCAATCACCAAGTCGGCAATACCCGCGGTATCGCCCTGACCGATTGCGGTTTGGCGATCGATCACCATATCGATGTGTAAGCCGTTGTTGATCAACAGCACATTCGTGGGGCTATCGGCTTGTCCTTGAAACCCGATGAATTGGCTCGGATCTTGTAGTCCTACTGTTTCGCCACTTTGAAGAACCACTTGTAACTTTGCATCGCTGACAACATAGCCTGCCGCCTGTGCATGCGAGCCTGAGGACAGCGGAGCCGAATCGTCAAGAAACTGTCTGGCATAAGCGATGACCTTTGCACCACGCACCGGGTTATAGCCACCCGCTCTTTCGGCGCCATCGGCTTCGTCGATGGCATCGGTGCCGTATAGGGCGTCATAAAGTGATCCCCAGCGCGCATTGGCGGCGTTCAATGCATAGCGTGCATTCAAGATCGGCACGACCAATTGGGGACCGGCTTGGCGGGCAAGCTCATCGTCGACGTTGGTGGTGCTTGCTTGGCACTGCGCTGGCGGATCAACCAGATAGCCTATTGACGTGAGGAAGGTCCGATAGCCCGCCATGTCGGTAATAGGTCCCGGATGTTCGTGGTGCCACTGATCGAGGGCGGTTTGTAAGGCGTCACGTTGCTTTAGCAAGGCGACATTTTTTGGCGCTAAGTCTCGCACAATCGCGTCAAACCCCTGCCAGAAGGCGGCCAGGTCAATGCCTGTGCCTGGCACGACTTCATCTTCAATGAAGGATTTGAGCGCTGAATCGACAGACAAGTGATGGATTTTGACGGTTTGGGACATTGTTTTCCTTTTAGGTCTTTAGGCGTGCGGTGTCTGTTAGGTAACCCTTAATTTAAGTGATTATGAATGGAATTCATGTGTTGAGATCTCAATATAAGGTAAATCTTAGTTGGCAATATACGAGATCATAACGGCTAGATAAAGCGTGTGTGCAGCCACGGGTGTTCGGTTTTTCAGTGACGCTTCATTGAGGCCCAAGCTGTTGTTCTTTTAAGCCCTTGTTCTTTCAAGCCCTTGTTATCTTCCTCGCCTTTAGCGCTTTGCGGTTGTCATCGCACAGATCGGCGAGTGAGCACACGTTACATTTGGGTGTACGGGCTAGGCAAACATAGCGGCCGTGCAATATGAGCCAATGGTGTGCGTCCTGCTTGAACGCCTTGGGTACGTTTTTTTCGAGTGCTTTTTCAACGGCCAAGACCGTTTTACCGCGTGCGAGCCCTGTCCGGTTAGAAACCCGAAATATATGGGTGTCAACCGCCATAGTCGGTTCTCCAAAAGCGGTATTTAAGACCACATTGGCTGTTTTGCGACCCACGCCGGGTAGGGCCTCTAGCGCTTCGCGGGTTCGCGGGACTTCGCCCTGATGCTGCTCGATCAAAGCATGACAGGTGGCGATGACGTTTTTTGCTTTGGTTCGAAACAAGCCAATGGTTTTGATGAAAGGTGTGATTCCTTCAACACCAAGTGCAAGCATTTTTTCGGGCGAACCATGGGAGGCAAACAGGGGGCGTGTGGCCAAATTCACCGATTTATCGGTGGCTTGCGCCGATAAGATGACGGCTATTAGCAATTGAAATACGTTGTCGTAAAGCAATTCAGTGGTTGGTGTTGGATTGGCCTGCGCCAATCTTTCAAACATTTGTTGTCGTTTGAGTGTGTTCATCGGTTTGCTCGTCGCGCTCGGGCCCGTGCGAGTGCGGCCGCTACCGCCGCTTGTTTTTCTGTGGGGGCGGGGTGTGGCTCCTCCTCGTACGTGGCTTGCACGCTCGCGATGCGGGCTTGTCTGGCCTCGTAACGCTGGCGCGCTGTTTGCGCCATTTCTTCATTCCATGTCACGTGGGGCTCGACGGTAACCATGGTGATGCAGTCAACCGGGCAGGGTGCCACGCACAGATCGCAACCGGTGCACCAATCGTTCAAGACGGTGTGCATTTTTTTATTCGCGCCGACAATGGCGTCTACAGGACAGGCCTGAATGCAGAGCGTACAGCCGATACAGTGTTCTTCTTCGATGACCGCGCGTTTCAACGGCTCGTGAAAACCACACTCAGGGTCTAAGGCGAGTGGGGGTTTTTTCAATAGCGAAGCGAGTTTGGCGATGCCTTGATCGCCACCGGGTGGGCAGCGGTTGATTGCCGCCTCGCCCCTTGCCATGGCCTGCGCGTAAGGCAGGCAACCCTCATAGCCACATTTCGTGCATTGTGTTTGAGGCAGCAAGGCATTAATGGACTCAGTCAATTGCGCGTGGGTCACAGACACTGGGCTTACCAATAGTTTTCGACGGCGAGTGTGCCTAAATGACCTCGCCGACCCGCAGCGAAGCCTTTTTCTGACAGCATGGCGCGCATCTCCGAGACCATGGCGGGATTGCCACAGAGCATGATTCGTGCGGACGAAGGGTCTAAAGCTTGGCCTGCCGCTTGCTCTAACTCGCCGCTGGCATAGGCTGCGGTGATTCGGCTCGGCTGTTGGGCACCGTTTAACCACGGTGCTTGCGAAAAAACGGGTAAGTATATAAGGGCTGGGTTAGAAGCGGCCAAAGCGTCCAATTCTTCACGGTATGTCAGCTCGTTTTGCTGACGGACGCCATGCACGAGCACAACCGTTTCAAATTGACCCCACAGATTTGGCTCTTTGAGCATGGGTAAATAAGCGGACAGTCCTGTGCCAGTGGCAACAAGCCACAAGGTCTTTGCTTCTGAAAAACGCTCAAGCGTTAAAAACCCAAAAGGGGCTTTCTCGACCCAAATCGCATCTTGCGGTTTTAGCGCTGCCAGCCTTGGACTGAATTGCCCACCGGGTACTGTTATGCTTAAAAACTCTAAAAAGGGTACGTTCGGGTGGGTGACCATCGAGTAAGCCCGCCAGATGCTCGGTTGATCTTGGTCTTTGCTATCAGGTAGTCCTATCCGTGCGAATTGTCCAGGCAAAAAATCAAAACCATCGGGCTTGGTGACTTGCACCGAGACCAGCGCTGGCGTTTGCCATGGCTTGACCGCAATGATGGACTGCTGTGTGAATTTGTCGTTGGCGACGGTGTCTGTCATTTGGCCATCCCGTTCAATCAGCGTTCTAAGTATTGGAGTTTGTCGGGTTTGCCATTCCATTCGTCGGCGTCAGGTAGGGGCTCTTTGGTGCGACTTATCGTTGGAAATTGCGGTGATAATTCCGCATTGAGTGCGATGAAAGCGATTTGATCCTCAGGCACGTCTTCTTCCGCGTAGATGGCATTCGCTGGGCATTCGGGAATACAGACAGCGCAATCAATGCAATCTTCGGGGTCAATGATTAAAAAGTTTGGCCCTTCTTTAAAACAGTCGACAGGGCAAACGTCCACGCAATCGGTGAACTTACATTTGATGCAGTTTTCGGTAACAACATGAGTCATGATGATTAGCCCCGGGGGCAAATGGATGGCGAATGGTTTGATTTTACCGAAAGTGCCAGCGTGCCCTACGATGACCCTTAAACCAGCAGTGCCGTGTGCTACTTTTACTTTGGCCTCCTTACTTTTTTTGAAGTTCACGTGACATGATTATTCGCTCATTGCTAGACACGGACCTTTACAAATTCACCATGATGCAAGTCGTGTTGCACCATTTTCCGGCTGCCCAGGTGGAATACCGGTTTCAGTGTCGAACACCCAATATCGATTTGCGCCCATACATCGATGAAATCAAAAGCGAGATTGACTCGTTGTGCCAGCTCAAATTTACCGAGCAAGAGCTCAGGTACCTCAGTAATTTACGCTTTATCAAAAGTGATTTCATCGATTTTTTAGGTTTGTTCCATTTGCCTCGGCAATGCATCACGGTCACGGATGCCAAGCAAAACGGTGAAATTGAGATTTTGGTGAACGGGCCGTGGCTACACACCATTCTCTTTGAGATCCCCGTCTTGGCGATTGTCAATGAGGTGTACTTTCGACATGTCAAATCACCGCCTGATTGGGAAGAGGGTCGTCGTCGCCTGCGCGACAAAATCGGCTTGGTTTTCAATCAACCCGACATGACTTCTTTCCGCGTGGCTGAATATGGCACACGACGTCGTTTCTCAAGGGATTGGCACGAGGAGGTGATTCGCATTTTGCAGTCCTCAATGGGGACTCATTTTGCTGGTACGAGCAATGTATTAATGGCGATGAACCATAACGTGACTCCGATGGGGACCATGGGTCACGAATACTTGCAGGCCTGCCAGGCCCTTGGCCCACGCTTGAGAGACTCACAGATTTTTGCATTAGACACATGGGCTCGCGAATACCGCGGTGATTTGGGCATCGCGCTGTCAGATGTTTATGGTTTAGATGCCTTTTTGCGCGACTTCGATATGTTTTTCTGCAAGCTCTTCGATGGGGCCCGACATGACTCCGGCGACCCCTTCGTTTGGGGCGAACGAATGATTGCGCACTATCAAGCGAATCGCGTTGATCCACGCACCAAAATCCTGGTGTTTTCAGATGCGCTGACCTTTCCGCTAGCCATAGGCATTGCTCGGCAGTTTGCCGGTCGTTGCCGGGTCTCTTTTGGTATTGGCACCAATTTGACCAATGATCTTGGCCTAGAGCCGCTCCAAATTGTCATGAAGATGGTGCGTTGTAATGGTCAGCCTGTGGCCAAGGTATCTGACGCCCCTGAGAAGACCATGTGCGATGACCCAGCATATCTGGCGTACCTGCGACAAGTCTTTGAACTGCCGCCATTGTCTGAGACGCCCGCCGCGACCTAACGCTCAGAGGCTATAACCGCGTTAACGGGTAAACGACTAAGTGCCAACCATGCCGAATCCTCAACGCTCTCGGCTAAAATCATGTTGGGGTTGTTGGCATTGTTCTTGTCTTGTCGATCGTCCCGCCGAATTCACAACCCCGATAAACAGGAAAGCTAACCATGAATGCCATCGAACGTTTCAATGTTGAGAAAAGACTTTCTGATATGGCCGTCTACAACGGTGTCGCCTACATTGCGGGTCAAATTCCTGAGGACGCATCGCTCGATATGGTCGGTCAAACAGAGCAAGTGCTTGCCATCATTGATGGCCTTTTGCAAAAAGCCGGTACCAACAAGTCCCGCATATTGATGGCACAGATCTACATCGCCAATATGGCCGAGTTTGCCGAAATGAACAAGGCATGGGATGCCTGGGTTGCCGATGGCAACGCGCCGCCTAGAGCCACTGTTGAAGCGCGCTTGGCGAATCCTGATTTCAAGGTCGAGATCGTGGTGACCGCTGCGGTTTGATCGCCGCGATGCGCCGGTAGCAGTGGGGGAGATATTGACGCACCTACACACCTCGGCGTGGCTAGTGCGTTGGTGCGCCGACCTTGCCAAGCCTGATGCTGACTTCCTAGCTGACGTGGCCCGCTGGGTCGATGAGCATTATCAGGACACAGAGACGCCCTTTGCTGAACCACTGCTTGAGCACTGTGCGCATGTGGCTGCCTTTTTGTCGGATATCCATACTGACGTGGCCACCCGTGCCAGCGCGCTCTTGCTGGCGTTACCGGCGCACAAAGGGTCTGGACTTGACCCGGTCGCGCAGCAGTTTGGGCCTGACATTGGCAAACTAGTGGTAGGGACCCGAGCGTTGCTGAAGTTAGGCGATTTGGCACGCGAAGTCAGTGGTGCCACTGCCTCGGGCGATAAAGCCCAACAAGATTCTCAAAAAGTGATGCTGCGCAAAATGCTTCTCGCCATGGCGACTGATTTGCGAATTGTCTTGGTCCGTCTCGCTTCTCGGCTACAAACGCTTCGCTGGCACGCCAAGCAAAAAATCGCTTGCGACCCCCGGTTTGCCCGTGAAACCCTCGATTTGTATGCCTCCTTGGCTAACCGACTGGGTATCTGGCAAATCAAGTGGGAAATGGAGGACCTGTCGTTTCGCTTTTTAGAGCCAGCCCAGTACAAATCAATCGCTAAGCGCCTAGAGAATAAGCGTGCCGATCGCGAGCGGTTTATCGATCGCACGATGCAGCGCCTTCAAGCATTGCTCAAAGCGGCTGATATCGAGGCAAGTGTGACAGGCCGACCCAAGCACATCTACAGTATCTGGAACAAGATGCAAAAGAAAGATGTGGACTTTGACCGGTTATACGATTTGCTGGCGCTGCGCGTGCTTGTTACTGATGAAAGGGCGTGTTACGCCGTTTTGGGTCTGTTGCACGAGCACTGGTCACCGATTGGGGAAGAGTTTGATGATTACATTTCGCGACCCAAACCCAATGGATACCGTTCTTTGCACACTGTCCTGGCCGATGAGAACGGTCGCGCCTTTGAAGTGCAAATTCGTACCCAAGCGATGCATGACTTTGCTGAGCACGGCATCGCCGCTCACTGGCGCTACAAAGAGGGCGGCACGCGTCGCGCTAGCCGTGATGGTGATGAGTTAGACGATCGACAGCTGGCCTATATGCGTCAATTACTTGCCTGGCAGAGCGATGCAGGTGCCGCTGGTCCATCCGAGCAGCCAGTGCACGACCAGGCAGAACGTATTTACGTTCTATCGCCTCAGGCCAGGGTTATCGAGCTACCTCGCGACGCCACACCGGTCGACTTTGCCTATCACCTACACACGGACCTTGGGCATCGCTGCCGTGGCGCACGAGTAGACGGTCACCTGGTGTCGTTGCACACCAAACTACAGACGGGACAGACGATTGAAATCGTTACCACCAAGGCGGGCGGACCATCGCGTGACTGGTTAAACCCTCAGCTAGGCTATTTGGTCAGTCCAAGGGCAAGGGCAAAGGTGCGGGCGTGGTTTAACGCGATTGAGCTGCAACAACGGATCACACAAGGTCACGCTTTGGTTGAAAAGGAGCTACAGCGGTTGGGAAAGACTGCCGTCAATCTTGAGCAGCTTGCCCAGCAAGTTGGCTTTGCCAACGCCGACGATCTTTATGTCGCAGTAGCCAAAGAAGAGTTTAGTCTTCGCCACATCGACGAAGTCTTTTACCCAAAAGCGGTGCCCGATAAGCCCGGAGCCGATACGCCGACGTTACCCACCCACGCTCAAAGAGAGGATTCGATTCGCTCGGGCGTTCTGGTTCAGGGCGTGGGCGCCTTAATGAACCAGCTCGCGCGCTGTTGCCGACCCGCTCCGCCAGACGGTATTGGGGGCTTTGTCACCCGAGGACGCGGCGTGTCTGTGCACCGGTTGGACTGCCCGAGCTGGCTTGAGCTGCAACGTCGTCATCCTGAGCGCGTTATTGAGGTCTCTTGGGGTGATACCAGTGAGTCTTTGTATCCCGTGGATGTGGTGGTTCATGCTCACGACAGAGAAGCCTTGCTGAGAGATTTGTCGGAGGTGTTTGCCCGGCTTCGGTTGAGCGTGATTGCTGTCAATACGCAAAGCAAAAAATCGTTAGCGCACATGATTTTTACAATCAAGGTCTCTGACCGAGAAGTCATGCAAAGAGGCCTGAAGGCTTTGTCTGAAGTGCCGGGGGTAATCTCGGCGCAGCGACAGTGAAATCTCGACGTTTTTAGGGCCAGACTGATAGAATCTAGACATTATGCTGTTATATCCCTACGCCCTCTAGGAGGCACAAGCCTTGAAACCCTATGATTTTCCAGATGCGACCGGTCATTTTGGGCCTTACGGTGGTGTTTTTGTTGCTGAAACGTTGATGCATGCACTCGCTGAGTTGCGAGACGCTTACGCACGCTACCAGAACGATCCTGACTTTTTGGCTGAATTTCACAGCGAACTCAAGCATTTTGTTGGTCGCCCCACGCCTGTCTACCATGCCCGTCGGTGGTCCGAGCAGCTCGGTGGCGCGCAAATTTGGTTCAAGCGTGAAGACCTAAACCACACGGGTGCCCACAAAATCAACAACAGCCTGGGACAAGCGCTGTTGGCGCGCCGTATGGGTAAGAAACGTATCATTGCCGAGACAGGCGCCGGTCAGCACGGTGTGGCAACCGCCACGGTGTGTGCACGCTACGGGATGGAGTGCATCATTTATATGGGTAGTGAAGACGTCAAGCGGCAAGCGCCAAACGTCTATCGCATGAAGCTCTTGGGTGCAACGGTTGTTCCCGTGGAGTCCGGCTCCCGGACACTGAAAGATGCATTAAATGAGGCATTGCGGGACTGGGTGACCAACGTTGAAGACACCTTCTACATCATCGGTACCGTGGCGGGACCACATCCTTATCCCATGATGGTACGTAACTTTCATGCTGTGATTGGCGAAGAGTCGATTGAGCAAATGCCAAAATATGCCGGCAAACAACCTGATTATGTTGTCGCTTGCGTGGGCGGTGGCTCCAATGCCATGGGCATATTCCACCCTTACCTGGCTCACGAGGGCGTCAAACTTGTCGGCGTTGAAGCCGCGGGACACGGTATCGAGTCTGGCCAACATGCCGCCTCCTTGGCAGCGGGTCAAGTCGGCGTGCTGCATGGCAACCGGACTTACGTCATTCAAAACGCAGACGGGCAGGTGCAAGAAACGCACTCCGTTTCGGCTGGTTTGGATTACCCGGGTGTGGGCCCTGAACACGCGTGGTTGAAAGATACCAATCGGGCCAGTTATGTCGGTATCAATGACGAGGAGGCGCTTGAGGCCTTTCATACCTGCTGCCGAATAGAGGGTATCATCCCAGCATTAGAGACTGCTCATGCGCTAGCAGAGGCGGCACGTTTGGCACCCACCCTTCCCAAAGACCAAATCATCTTGGTGAACCTTTCCGGCCGAGGTGACAAGGACATCAATACCGTGGCGCAACAAGCTGGCATGGAACTGTAAAGGACTTCCTCGTGACTATTGAGCGAATATCGGCTGCGTTTGACAAGGCGCGCGCCGCATCGAGATCAGCACTGATTCCCTACATTGCGGCGGGTAACCCCTTGCCCGAATCAACAGTGCCACTGATGCATGGCCTGGTCAAAGCGGGTGCCGATGTCATCGAACTGGGCATTCCTTTCTCGGATCCGATGGCTGACGGACCCATCATTCAAAAGGCAGCTGAGCATGCCATCGCTCAGGGCATCGGCCTTAGTCACGTCCTGGACATGGTCAAAACATTTCGCCAAACCGACAACCAAACACCCATTGTGTTGATGGGTTATGCGAATCCGATCGAGCGATTGGGTCAGCAACTGTTTGTTGAGAGAGCGGCTCAGGCGGGCGTTGACGGCGTGTTGGTGGTTGACTATCCCCCCGAAGAGGTCAAGCCCTTCGGTGAAATGTTGGCCAATCATGATTTGGCACCCATTTTTCTGTTGGCGCCGACTTCGACGGAAGCCCGGATTGAGGCAGTTAGCCGTATTGCCAAGGGCTATGTCTACTACGTTTCTTTGCGTGGGGTGACGGGTGCTGGGCATTTGGACACCAATGATGTCGCTCAACAGTTAGATCGCATACGGGCACACGTGACGCTGCCCGTTGGTGTGGGGTTTGGGATTGGCGATGCGGCGACCGCCGTCAAGGTTGCCGAGGTGGCCGATGCTGTGGTCATTGGTAGCAAGCTGATTGACGTCATGAATAAAGCTTACCAACCCCTAGAAAAAGCCCACCAGACAGAGGCCGCTATCGTGGCTGGTTGCGAATGGCTGCAAGAAATCCGCGAGGCACTCGATCAAGCCGTTAAACAGCCCGCCTAAGGCACCATCAAGCAAAGGCCTCAGATAAAAAGATGAGCTGGTTAGAAAAATTATTACCACCGCGCATTAACAAGAGCGCTGACAACAATGCCCGTCGGGTTCCCGAGGGACTTTGGGTCAAATGCCCGTCTTGCGAATCCGTTTTGTATAACGAGGACTTGGCTGCAAACTTACACGTTTGTCCAAAGTGCGATCACCATATGCGAATCGGTGCGCGAGCACGTATTGACTCGTTGTTGGATTTAGAGGGACGCCGGGAGATAGGTCAAACGATTCGATCGATGGACCCGCTGAAATTTCGGGACTCACGCAAGTACCCCGACCGACTTCACGAAGCCGTGAAACAAACGGGGGAGAGTGATGCCTTGGTCACCACCAGTGGCTCCATAAACGGTGTGCCTTGTGTGTTGTCGTGCTTCGAATTCGATTTCATGGGCGGCTCCATGGGGTCTGTGGTTGGGGAGCGGTTTGCTTTGGGCGTCAAAGCAGCGATTGAACAACGCACACCGTTCATCTGTGTCGCTGCCTCGGGTGGGGCACGTATGCAGGAAAGCTTGTTTTCATTGCTGCAGATGGCTAAAACCAATGCGGCTTTGACTCAGCTGTCGGCTCATCGCTTGCCTTTTTTTAGTGTGTTGACCGACCCAACGATGGGTGGGGTATCGGCTAGCTTCGCTTTTGTGGGCGATGTCGTCATTGCCGAACCGAAAGCGTTGATTGGCTTCGCCGGGCCTCGAGTCATTGAGCAAACGGTTCGTGAAAAATTGCCCGAAGGCTTTCAGCGAGCAGAATTCTTGCTACAAACGGGCGCGATTGACATGGTGGTGGACCGTCGGCATCTACGCGATGAACTCGCGGCAATGATGGGACTGTTTATGAATCAGGCGGTTGAAATACCGGCTTCAAAAACGGCTTGATGGTGATGTTTATCAATGATTTCTGATCCCTGACCTGTTGGGGTATTGGCTAAATTTTTTAAACCCTCATTAATCGCTGAGAGCAAATAAGACGGCAAACACAAGCAACAACAGAATCCACAACAAAAACAACAACAGAAACAACAATAAAAAATCCCAACAGCACCTTACGGCTGTTGGGATTTTTTGTATCTAAAGCATACCGTCGGTTATTGAGCCGGCGTCTGCGTTTCTACCTGAACCAGCGGTTTCTGACTATGTTGGGTGACGATCCTGGGTTCACGCCCCAATTTGCTCGGCGCTTGCGCAAGTATGGTTTCCTGTGCTTCCTCGACCCGAGACGTATCGCTTTCAACCCATTGCAAACCGGCTTTATTCACGAGTGTTCGTAGCGATTCTTTGTCTGTCTCTGTCATGGTCGAAGAAGCGGTAACGACCACTGAGTCGGTTGCCGAATCGCTCACCTGAGCCATTGAAACTGGGGTTGTTGGTTCAACCGTGCTCGGCTCCACTGACGCGGGTACCTCAGGAACAGGCGTGGCCGTTTGGTTAGGCGTTGCGTCAGGCACATTTTGTGCTGGCGATGTTTCCTGAGACGCCTCTGAGGATGCTGTATGTGAGGGTTGCGGTTGTGGTGTCTCGATGACATTCACCGGTTCAGCCGTGGGCGCTGTGGGTGCCGGGCCAGGGGTGGTCTCGGGCGCTGCTGTCAACTCAGAGACCGACGCCACGTCAGCTGGCGTGCTTTGTTTGTTGTCCTCAGCACCGATCGCGGTTGAAGCGCTGTCGTGAGCGCTGTAGTTAGCACTGTCAATAGCGTTGTCTTGACTGTCGGCGCTCTCATTGACCTGTGATTCGTCCGTGCTTGCTGTGGCGCTGCTGTTTTCACCTGAACGACGACCGCGACGACCACGACGGCTACGACGACGTGGTTTATCAGTGGCTTCCTCTGTGGCTTCGTCACTAATCGCTTGAGCGGGCGGCGTGGTTGGTGATGAATCCGCTTCTGGCTTGACGTCGGCGTGAGTAACCACCGTTGTCGGGTCTGTCACGTCATTGTCTTGAGCACTGGCTGTTGCTTCATTTTGTGCGGCTTTGGAGCGGCCCCGACCGCGACGGCTACGTCGTGAGCGTTGGCCCGTTTCAGAAACGTTACCGTCTTCTGTGCCGGCCGTGATGGCCGGTTTGGGCTGATCGCTGACCTTGTCGTTGGCTTTGTCGTTGAGTTTATTAGCGCTTTTATCAACGGGCTTCTCCGATGACCCGGCACTTGAAGCGCGGTCACCACGACGGTTGTCAGTGCGTCCCCGACGATTGCGTTGACTGTTGCTGCCCCGGCCTTGGCGGCGAGCTTCCGCTTTCTCTGCAGGCTCTGCATCCGCTGTTTTTGCAGGAGCACTTTCAAACAGTTTGCTGACCCATGCACTGATGGTTTTAAACAGGCCACCCGTGGAGCTTGCGAGTTGTTCGGCGGATTGCTTGCTGGCCTCAACGACGCGCGCAGGGCGAGGCGTTGATATGGGTGCTGGTTGTGAGGGTGTCACGCCTTTGACAAGCGCCTCAGGTTTGATTTTCGCGTCCAGCTCTTTTGGTGCCCAAGCCAAATTGTTTGGCGGTGCTTCTAACAGGTCAAAGCTGGTTTTTGTGTCTTCTAGTCGTGGGTCATCATGCTTTAACCGTTCGATGATGTGATGCGGCGTCTCGATGTGCTTGTTTGGGATCAGCATCAAGTTCACCTTCAGGCGAGCTTCCATTTTGGTGATGTCTGAGCGCTTCTCGTTGAGAAGGAAGGTGGCGACCTCAACAGGCACTTGGGCGTGAATGGCCGCTGTATTGTCTTTCATAGACTCTTCTTGCAGCAACCGCAAGACATGGAGTGCGCTGGATTCGGCGTCTCGGATGACGCCAGTCCCATTACAGCGAGGGCAGGTAATGTGTGAGCCCTCGTTGAGCGCTGGGCGCAGACGCTGTCGCGAGAGCTCGATCAAGCCAAACCGAGAAATTTTGCCCATTTGGACACGGGCACGATCAACGTGCAGCGCATCGCGCAAACGGTTTTCTACGGCGCGCTGATTGCGGTTGTCTTCCATGTCGATGAAGTCAATCACGATAAGACCGCCGAGATCGCGTAATCGCAATTGACGAGCGGCTTCTTCTGCCGCTTCAAGGTTGGTTCTGAGCGCTGTTTCTTCAATATCCGCCCCGCGCGTTGAACGCGCTGAGTTCACGTCAATCGCCACCAGTGCTTCGGTATGGTCAATGACGATAGAACCACCGGAGGGCAGATCCACATGACGTGAATAAGCCGTCTCGATTTGGTGTTCTATCTGAAATCTGGAAAACAGCGGCACGTCATCTTGGTACCGTTTGACCCGCTGTACATTGTCTGGCATCACCACGCTCATGAAGGCAGTGGCTTGTTCAGCGATGTCGTCGGTATCAATCAAAATCTCACCAATATCGAGTGAGAAATAGTCGCGAATGGCTCTGATCACCAAGCTTGACTCAAGATAAATCAGAATGGGTGCACTGTTGGCTGTGGCCGCACCGTCAATGGCATTCCACAACTGCAGTAGATAAGACAAATCCCACTGTAGTTCTTCAGCCGTTCGCCCAATACCGGCTGTTCTAGCGATGATGCTCATGCCTTGCGGCGTGTTCAATTGATCCATCGCTTCACGCAACTCTTGGCGATCTTCGCCTTCCACCCGCCGGGAGACGCCACCACCTCGAGGGTTATTAGGCATCAACACCAAATAGCGACCCGCCAGTGAGATGAAAGTCGTCAGCGCGGCACCCTTATTGCCCCGCTCTTCCTTTTCCACTTGGATAATGAGCTCTTGCCCCTCTTTCAGGGCATCTTGGATGCGGGCTGTGCGGACATCAACCCCTTCCTTAAAGTAACTGCGAGCAACTTCTTTGAAAGGCAAGAAGCCGTGCCGCTCTTCACCGTAGTTCACAAAGCAGGCTTCTAGGCCTGGCTCAACGCGGGTAATCACACCTTTGTAAATGTTGCCTTTGCGTTGCTCTCTGCCAGCTGTTTCGATATCCAGATCGACGAGCTTTTGTCCGTCGACAATAGCAACGCGCAATTCTTCTTGATGCGTTGCGTTAAATAACATGCGTTTCATGCAAATTCTCCGTAGGTTAGTGCGACCATCGATCGCACAGCCTTGGGAGACCGATCACGTTATCGTGAAGAAAAGAAACGTTAAAACGCGCAAAAGACCACCCACCGGTGGTGGGTGTCCTTTTCGTTAGGCCAGCGTGGCACCATGAGGGCCGCTATCCTTGTCTTTTAGCCGGTAATCAATTAACACCAGAAATACCAGGTTAAACGCTGACAATATCAGGCAAATAAAACTGCCTAACATAAGAATTTTTTGACAATTTCTTCTTTCGATTCGTTTCGTCGTTTGTGCTCGCGTCATTTCAGACCGAGCCTCGGTCACCCTTGATCTGAATGTGCTGTCGTTACAATGGCACTTATGAATGGAGAACTCCACATTTAAGGGGACTCAACATTGATACAAGTATTCAGACCTGTATAGGCTGTCTTGATTATATGCTTGTTTTTGAAATGCAGGGAACCCCTAGTGATTTGCCCATCCACACCATGAAAAAAGAAGACACGCCTCAAAAACCTGCGGTGCAGTGGCTAGAGGTCACATCCGCGCATGACGGCCAGCGTTTAGACAACTTTTTAATCCGTTTTTGCAAAGGCGTGCCCAAAAGTCATCTGTACAAAGCCGTCCGTGGGGGGCAAGTCAGGGTCAACAAGGGGCGAACGGCGGTTGACTACCGAATTCAAGAAGGTGATTTGATCCGAATTCCTCCATTTCGTATGCCTGAACCGCGTGTCAATCGTGCACCGGCCTTGAGCTTTACGATTATTTACGAAGATGATGGCTTACTTGTTATCGATAAACCGGCCGGCGTCGCGGTTCACGGTGGTAGCGGCGTTTCGTTTGGGGTGATTGAATCTTTACGCGCGGCCCGTCCGCATGAGCCCTTCTTAGAACTGGTTCACCGACTCGATCGCGACACATCCGGACTTTTAATGATCGCCAAACGTCGACAGACGCTGTTAGGTCTGCACCGCATGATGCGTGAAGGTCGGGTTCGCAAGGATTATGTTGCTTTGGTGCAAGGACGGGTCCTAAATGACAGGCAACATATCAAGCTAAATTTAACGAAGTGGCTAACGGCAAGTGGCGAGCGGCGCGTTAAGGTAGATTCGGCAGGACAGTTGGCGCACACGGTCATGACTTGTTTGTCCCGATTTTTGCACTATTCTTTAGTGGGAGCGGAACTTCGTACGGGCCGGACCCATCAGATCAGGGTGCATTTGGCGTCAATCGGTCATCCTATCGTGGGCGATGATAAGTACGGCGAGGACGCAACGCGTGCTTGGTTTAAAGGAAAAGGATTGAATCGAATGTTCTTGCATGCCAAATCACTGTCTTTTGAACATCCGGTGACAAACGAACCGCTGTCTTTAGAGGCGCCTTTACCTGCCAGTTTTGTTCAGGCTCAGTCTCTGGTACAAGCCCAAGTTGGCGAAGGGGCTCTGCCATGAGCCAGTATTCGCTAGTGGTTTTTGATTGGGATGGCACACTGATGGATTCTACAGTGGACATCGTTAAAGCCATGCAGGGCGCCTGCGCAGACCTCGATCTGCCCATACCGACCGATGAACAGGCCAGTTGGGTCATTGGTCTTTCACTCGATGAGGCACTAGATCACGTGGTTCCCGATTTAAGCGCGCAACAACGACCTGAATTTTTAGCCCGTTATCGGGTTCACTATTTAAGTCGTGATCCTCAACTCGTGTTGTTTGACGGCGTGCAAGCCATGTTGGAATCCCTAAGGGACCAGGGAGTGGCCATGGCCGTGGCGACAGGTAAAAGTCGTGTGGGGCTGAACCGGGCTTTTGAAAGCACCGGGATTGGGGACTTCTTTTTGAGTACCCGTTGCGCCGATGAAACATTTGGCAAGCCACACCCAGGCATGTTGCTAGAAATCATGAGCGAGATCGGCACGGAACCAGAGACGGTCTTGATGGTCGGGGACACGTCCCACGATTTGAGAATGGCTGCCAATGCCGGTATACATGGCTTAGGCGTGTCTTACGGGGCTCACCCGGCGCATGAACTTCAGCTTCACCCTCACCAGGACATCCTGCACTCCGTTGACCACATGGATCAATGGCTCAACCAGCGGACTCGCCGTTGGGTACCTTTGGAGATATCAGATGACACGCATGAAATACCCACAGCCAAAGAGTAGTGAAATCACACCCGAGCCTGTCTGGCGGCAGCGTCGCCAGTTACTAGCGGCTGGCGCTTGGCTGGGTGCGGGAAGCACCTTACCGTTTGTGAGCGGGTTAGCCCATGGCAGCACGCCGGACCAATGGGCCCCGCTAGCAGCCACGCCTAACAAACAATTTGTCACCATGGAAAATTGGACGTCCAAAAAGGACGTGACGACTTACAACAATTTCTACGAATTTGGTCTCGATAAGTCAGATCCCGCCGAATACGCTGGCGCCATGAAGGTGGATCCATGGGCGGTGCAAATTGAAGGTGAGGTCGCAAAACCGGGCACCTACGGCATTGAAGATTTATTGAAACTATCGGCCATGCAGGAACGCGTCTACCGCCTGCGTTGTGTAGAAGGTTGGTCAATGGTAATCCCTTGGATAGGCTACCCCTTGTCAGACTTGCTCAGCAAAGTAGAGCCCACGGGTAATGCCAAATATGTCACCTTCATCACCGATGAGCAGCCTGACGTGATGCGCGGTTTGAGTTCTTCGGTCATTGATTGGCCCTATCGAGAAGGTTTGCGTATGGACGAGGCGATGCATCCCCTGACGCTGCTGACTTTCGGGGTCTATGGCTCGGTGTTACCGAATCAGAATGGTGCACCGGTTCGCGTGATTGTGCCTTGGAAGTATGGTTTCAAATCCGGCAAATCTATCGTGAAAATCGTGTTGACAGAAAAGCAACCGACCACGAGCTGGATGCGTTCAGCGCCATCAGAGTACGGTTTCTACGCCAATGTGAATCCCGATGTCAGCCATCCACGTTGGAGCCAGGCCACCGAGCGACGGATTGGTGAGGAGGGCAGTTTTGGGGGGCTTTTTGCGAGTCGTCGAAAAACATTAATGTTCAACGGATACGCGAATCAGGTGGCAAGTCTTTATAGCGGTATGGACTTGGCTAAAAACTTCTGAATCAGGGGCGCCTCGCCTTGCCTAGATTAACCGCCGCACAGGTCGATCGCATCAAGCCCGCTTTGTTTTTGCTGGGTTTGCTGCCGTTCGTTCGATGGATTTGGTTGGGCTGGCATGATGCGTTAACAGCCAATCCCATGGAGTTCCTTACCCGATCCTCTGGCACATGGGCCCTGATCTGCTTGATGGTGACCTTACTGGTCTCCCCGTGTCGCGAATGGTTTAATCAGCCCGCGCTGATCCGTTCACGCCGTTTGTTTGGTTTATTTGCTTTCTTTTATGCCGCGCTACATGCGTTGGCTTGGGCTTGGTGGGATCAAGGTTTTGGCTTGGATGCCATGTGGCAGGATATATTGGACCGGCCTTTCATCACTGTGGGTGTCAGTGCCTTTGTGATTCTATTGGCATTGGCCCTGACGTCTAATGGACGGGCAATGAAATCACTGGGTAAGCGATGGAAGTTGTTGCACCGATTTATTTATTTGGCAGCTCCCTTGGTGATTTTGCATTACTGGTTGCACAAAGAGGGCAAAAATGATTTCCAAGAGGTGACGATCTACGCCATCCTCATGGCACTTTTGCTGTCTTGGCGTTTGATAGGCCCGCGGGTGATGGCTCGATTCAAGCCTGAAACAAAAAAAGTGTCGGCCAGTTAGCCAGCTCGGGCGTGCTGTGTTGGCGCCACTTTGCGACGGTATGGGTCTGGATCCATTCGTGGTCTCCGGTCATATCACGCGCCACACAAAGACGGGTTCGTGGTGCCAGCGCCTCAAGTAGGGTTTGAAACAGGGCGGCATTGCGATAGGGTGTTTCAATCAGAATTTGGGTTTGTTGTTGTTTTGCGGATGCTTGTTCCCATTGTTTGAGTTGCCTTGATCGGGCGTCAGGTTTGACAGGGGCGTAACCATGGAAGGTGAACCGCTGTCCGTCCAGACCGCTCGCCATTAAGCCCAACAAAATGGAGGAAGGGCCGACCCATGGCTTGACCCCTAAGCCCAGTTCATGGGCGAGCGTCACGACCCGTGCGCCAGGATCGGCCACGGCAGGGCATCCCGCTTCAGACACCAGGCCCACGCTCTCACCCCTATTGATCGGTGCTAACCAGTGCTTAAGTGTTGCGTCAACTGTCTTGCTTGTCAGGGTTTGGATGTTGATGTTTTGTATGGGCTGTTTGAGCTCGAGAAGCTTTAAAAAAGCCCTGGCCGTTTTGGCGTTTTCGGCAATGAAGTGATTCAGCTGAGCGGCTTGAGCCTGCACCTCAGTGGGGAGCCATTGGTTGATGGGGCTTTCCGAGAGGCCAACAGGAATGAGCTGTAAGGTGCCAGAGGAGCTTGTGGTTGCGGTGTTAGGCATAGGGCGCATGAGATGAGTGGCCTAAAAGACGTGGGATAAATGTGGTGCAAGGCAGGCTTTGCTAACCCAGTGGGTCGTAACCGACCCGAGCCAGCATGGCGGTCAACATAATCAAAGGCAACCCAATAATGCTGGTCGGATCATCGTTCGATAGGCTGTTAAGCAGGGCGATACCCAAGCCTTCGGCTTTTGCGCTACCGGCGGTGTCGTATGGTTCCTCCTGCTTAAGATAGTACTCAATCTGCGCAGGGCTAAGTTTTCTGAATTGAGCCTGACACTGGCTGACCCGTCGTTGTTGGATGCCGGGCGCGATCACGGTTACCGCACTTGAAAAAACACCGATCTGGCCTGAAAGCCGAGCCAACTGAACAACAGCGGCGGCGTGAGTGCCGGGCTTACCCAAGGTTTCGCCTTGTAAATCAAGGACCTGGTCGGCACCGATCACCACGGCCTTGGGCCATTGCTCAGACACTTTAAGCGCCTTCTGATAGGACAGGCGTCGCGCTGTGGCCAAAGGGGGCTCGCCAATGTGACGGCTTTCGTTGATCTCCGGTGAATGCGTCTGAAAGGTCAGCCCAAGGCGCGACAGCATTTCAGCTCGGTAGCGAGAGCTCGAGGCTAGAATCAGTGGCTTGTTGCTTATGGTTTGGTGTAAAGGCATTTGTTTTTTAGGGGCTTTTGGCGTTATGATAGCTGGCTTTGCTGGCTTTGGTCGATGACAGTCATGGCTTAATTGTTAGGCGTCACCCAAATTGGGTTAGGGCATCACCCAAATTGGGTTTGAATTCTCATTGCGCATCACGGTTTGGTTCGATTGAACCAACAACGCCAAAGCCGACAATGAATCAAGGATGATAGTGGTAGGGTCCGACGATCAAATCAACGTGTGGGAATCAGACGGTGCTTGGCGAAAGTCTTGTCAAGCCAACTGGGGTTTGCCCAAACGCTTTGATTTGATGCGTTTTGCGAGAGATGAGCAGAGGATTCAGGGCGCTTTCGGATTGATTCACGCACACCGTTTGTTGGCTGATTTGCCTGAGCAAACGACGGTAAAAAATCTGTCAGAGATGACGACAGATTCGTCGGGGGTTGTTTGGTTTGAGTTGGCTGGCCTTTGTGAAGTCGGTCGGTCGCCTCAAGTTCGTCTCAAGGAGCAAACAAAGCTCGCATGGGTTTGTCAGCGTTGTATGCAGCCGATGTGGCAGTGGGTCAATGAGTCGGTTTTGTTTGATGTGGTGAAACGAGAAAAGCCCATCAACCAAAATACGGATGGAGAACCGATTGATGCTGATATGCCGGAGGAGTTGGTTGCCGATCCAGCATTCGATCTTTGTGCGTTGATAGAGGATCAATTGATCTTGGCATTACCGTATGTCCCCAAACACGACAGTTGCGAGTCTGCAGCGCCCGTGGTGATGGATGAACCTGAAGAACCCAAGGTTTCACCCTTCAAGGGGCTAGCAGCATTAAAACGCCGCTAAAATTCGGTGAGGGTTTGTTTTAAATTTATTTTGATTGTGAGCACGTTACAATACGGGTCACTTTAGGAGTCGTTATGGCTGTCCAGCAGAACAAAAAATCATCATCCAAGCGCGGTATGCACCGTTCGCATGACTTTATTTCAAATCCACCAACGGCGATCGAGCCCAATACAGGTGAACTCCATCTGCGTCACCATATCAGCCCCAACGGCTTTTATCGTGGTCGCAAGGTTTTAAAAACCAAGTCAGACGAGTAAGCTGAGTTTTTACTCAGGTTAGGGGTGGCTTGTACGCCTCGTTAAATCCGTGACTACTCCCGTTTGCATAGCGATTGACTGCATGGGCGGTGACTTTGGTATACCGGTGACATTACCGGCAGCATTGTCGTTTGCCAAGCAGTCTTCTCACGTCAGTCTGTTGCTTGTTGGCCGCCAGGCGGAACTTGAGCGTGGGCTCGACAAGTTGCGTCAGCCTAGTGACGGTATTGCCGACGATCAGCTCACCATCGTGCACGCTTCTGAAGTCGTGGAAATGGATGACGCGGTGGAGGTGGCATTGCGGCGCAAAAAAGACTCATCAATGCGAGTTGGTGTTGAGGCCGTTAAAGATGGGCGAGCCCACGCCTTGGTGTCAGCTGGTAACACCGGCGCTTTAATGTCGATCTCACGATATGTTTTGAAAACGTTGGATGGGATTGATCGCCCCGCCATTGCCGCGGCTCTACCTAATCAAAAAGGTACGGCGACAACAGTGCTTGACTTGGGTGCCAACGTTGACTGTTCGGCTGAGCACTTATTGCAATTCGCCATCATGGGCACGGCCTTGGTCCAAGACGGCCACACGGGCGCTTTGCCGTCAGTGGGTCTTTTGAACATTGGCGAAGAAATCATCAAGGGCAATGAGGTTGTTAAGCAAGCCGCCGAATTGCTGCGCGCAAGCTCACTGAACTTCCAAGGGAATGTTGAAGGCAATGACATTTTCAATGGCACAGTGGATGTGGTGGTCTGTGATGGCTTTGTCGGTAATGTGGTGCTGAAATCAGCAGAAGGCATGTCACACATGCTCGGCAGCATGATTCAAGAAGAGTTTCACCGAAATGTTTTGACGATGCTAGCAGGCGTTGTAGCCAGACCTGTCTTGAATCGGTTTCGCCGTCGTGTTGATAATCGGCGCTACAACGGGGCAGCGCTGTTGGGTTTGAAAGGTGTGGTTTTTAAAAGCCACGGCGCCGCCGATGAATATGCATTTAAAAACGCACTGCAACGCGCGCATGACGCAGTGACATCCGATCTGCTACAAAGGATTTCAACGACGGTTACTGGTTTGACTCAGCACCCTGATCAGGTGGATGCAAAGATTTTAGCGAACAATAACCCATGACCCAGCCAACGATTTATGCCCGAATAACCGCGACTGGCCACTACTTGCCGTCTCGCGTCGTTAGTAACGAGACGCTAGCGAAGACGCTTGCTAAAGATGGCGTAGAGACCACCGACGAATGGATAGCGACCCGAACGGGGATTCGCCAAAGACACTTAGCGGCCGAAGGTGAGATGACGAGCGACTTGGCTGTTCAAGCGGCCCGCAGCGCCCTTGAGCAGGCGGGAAAGTCAATCGAGGCCGTCGATTTAATTATCGTTGCCACATCGACGCCTGACATGATTTTTCCGAGTACGGCTTGTTTGGTTCAAGCCAAGCTCGGTAATCATGGTGCGGCAGCATTTGATGTGCAAGCGGTGTGTAGCGGATTTGTGTATGCCTTAACAACCGCTGACAGTTTTATCCGTTGCGGACGTTCCAAATGCGCGCTGGTTATCGGTGCGGAGGTTTTTTCCAACATTTTGGATTGGCAAGATCGTGGCACGTGTGTTTTGTTTGGCGACGGCGCGGGTGCAGTGTTGTTGGAAGCCAGTGAGGAGCCTGGCATTCGGGCGGCTCAATTAAACGCTGATGGCAGCCTGTCGAATATCTTGTGTACCGCAGGTAATGTGGCCTATGGCAAGGTTGTCGGCGATCCGTTCCTTCGTATGGATGGTCAGGCGGTATTTAAAAAAGCCATTTCAGTTTTAGAGAAGTCCGCTCGAGACACGGTGCAAGAGGCAAATTTGACGCTAAAAGATATCGACTGGCTTATTCCACACCAAGCCAATTTGCGGATATTGACGTCTCTTGCCAAGAAGCTAGGTATGGATATCAACAAGGTCATTGTGACTTTGGATAAGCACGCGAACACCTCAGCGGCAAGCGTTCCCTTAGCACTGGATGTCGCTTGCCGTGATGGTCGTGTGAAGTCGGGTGACGAAATATTGCTACAGGGCGTGGGGGGTGGCTTCACCTGGGGTTCCGTTCTGGCTCGCATGTGAAAAGGGTGACACAGCACGAAGGCATCAAGAAGAGGAATGGCATGAAGTTTGCAATGGTTTTTCCGGGGCAGGGGTCCCAAACAGTTGGCATGTTAGATGCTTGGGGTGGCAATGCGGCCGTTGCGGACACGTTGGCGCAGGCTGATGCGGCGCTAGGCGAGAATCTGTCAGGGTTGATTGCAAACGGTCCGGCCGATCAATTGAACTTGACGACGAACACCCAACCCGCGATGTTGACAGCTTCTATAGCCATGTTGGCCGCTTGGCGTGCAGCAGGTGGTCCAGAAGCTGACTTACTGGCTGGACACAGCTTGGGCGAATATGCCGCCTTAACCGCTGCCAATGCGATTGATTTGTCGGACGCCATTCGTCTGGTTCGTGTCAGGGCGGATGCCATGCAAGCGGCTGTTCCTGTGGGCACAGGCGCCATGGCAGCCATTCTTGGGCTAGAAGACGAGGCTGTTTTGGCGGTTTGTGAGCAGGCCTCACAAGGGGAGGTGGTTGAAGCCGTCAACTTTAACGCCCCTTCACAGGTTGTGATTGCTGGCCATAAGGCGGCTGTTGAACGCGCCATGGAAAAAGCCAAGGCGGCGGGGGCAAAGCGCGCTGTGCTGCTGCCGGTTTCAGCCCCATTTCATGCCAGCTTGTTAAAGCCTGCTGCTGCCGTCTTGTCTTCTGCCCTAAGCCACATTTCGTTGCGTAAGCCTAGGACACCTGTGATTCACAACGTCGATGTGCAAATGCATCGTGAACCAGCTGACATTGCGCAAGCGCTTGTGGATCAGGCTTGGCACCCTGTGCGCTGGGTACAGACCATCGAGGCCATGGCACAGCAAGGCATCACCCATGTCGTCGAATGTGGTCCAGGAAAGGTCCTCAGTGGCATGGTGAAACGTATCGACGGATCGATGACTGTTTTGTCGGTGACGGATCCCGTATCTATGCAAGCCGCCATTGAGGCCCTTAAATAAATTTAGTTCTTTTAAGTTAGCGTTTCAAAAGAACGTGTTTCAATAAACCAAGGACACAAAACATGGAATTGAAAGACAAAGTGGCGCTGGTCACGGGCGCTTCTAGGGGGATCGGTAAAGCCATTGCCACGACTTTGGCTGCTCAGGGCGCCACTGTTGTGGGTACCGCGACCACCCAGACCGGTGCACAGGCTTTGAATGAATGGTTATCTGCAGCAGGTGGGCGTGGAGTCGCTTTAGATGTGAATGACAGAGAAGCGGTTTCTTCGCTTGTCGAAGCCTTAAATAAAGAATTTTCTGGTCCTCATATTCTTGTCAACAACGCGGGCATCACACGCGACAACCTTGCCATGCGGATGAAAGACGAGGACTGGGATGCGGTGTTGGAGACCAACCTGAGCAGTGTGTTCCGGTTGAGCCGTGCAGTGATGCGTCCCATGATGAAGGCCCGCTGGGGTCGAATTATCAACATTACCTCTGTGGTAGGCGCCAGTGGCAATGCCGGTCAAGCCAACTACGCTGCTGCTAAGGCAGGGGTAGCGGGTATGACCCGTGCCCTTGCCCGGGAACTGGGCAGTCGCGACATCACGGTTAACTGTGTGGCGCCAGGTTTTATTGAGACTGACATGACCCGTGCGCTTAGTCATGACCAGGCGGCCGCTCTCTTAGGGCAAATTCCTCTAGGTCGACTCGGTGCGCCGGCTGACATTGCTCATGCGGTCGCCTTTTTGGCATCACCGCAAGCAGAGTACATTACGGGTACGACCTTGCACGTTAACGGCGGCATGTACATGGCGTGAGCTTTTCCGCTCGCGCTTAGCTATAATACGTATGATTTTTTCCCCACTGGAGATATGAATGGAAAGCATCGAACAGCGAGTCAAGAAGATCGTCGCTGAGCAACTTGGCGTCAATGAAGCCGAGATTAAGAATGGATCCTCATTCCTTGACGATCTCGGTGCCGATTCGCTCGACATGGTTGAATTGGTCATGGCTCTTGAGGACGAGTTTGAGACAGAGATCCCTGACGAAGAAGCCGAGAAAATCACGACGGTCAAGCAAGCCATTGACTACATTGAGTCAAACTCGAAGTGATCATTTGTCGTTCCTGTCGTGTCTAAGGATGCGTCAGCGGACTAGGTGTCGCATCTATCGGCGGTTTTGGGGTTTCATGTGCGGGTGATCCTAGGGTTTTCCTGGGGGATCCTCGCTTTTGGAGTGCTCAGCCGCTTTTTTTATGTGCTCGTGCGTTAGGTTGGCATGTAAATAATAAGTGCCAAGTGGTGAGCTTTGGGTTTGATAGGTTCTTTACACTCAGGAGTAAATCTTGAAGAGACGAGTCGTGATCACTGGCCTCGGCATCGTTTCCCCCGTCGGCAATGATGTCGATACGGCATGGGATAACGTTATCAATGGACGCAGTGGTATTGGGCGTATTACCCGGTTTGATCCTGCAGATTTCAATTCGCACATAGCGGGCGAGGTCAAGGCATTTGATGTGACTGATTACCTTCCTGCCAAAGAAGCCCGTCAAATGGATACCTTTATCCACTACGGTATTGCCGCAGGGATTCAGGCATGGCGTGATTCCGGACTAGAGGTAACCGAAGCAAATGCTGAGCGTTTGGGTGTGATCGTGGGATCAGGCATTGGCGGCTTGCAACGGATTGAAGAAACCCAAAAAGAGTACCTCGAGCGCGGTGCCCGAAGAATATCCCCCTTCTTCGTGCCAGCTTCTCTTATCAATTTGGTTTCCGGCCAGCTCTCCATCATGCTCGGCTTAAAGGGCCCGTCTTACGCCGTCGTATCTGCCTGCACGACTGGGCTGCATTCGATTGGTGACGCCGGTCGTCTCATTGAGTATGGTGATGCCGATGTGATGATGGCGGGCGGCACCGAATCGACCGTATCGCCCTTGGGTATAGGTGGGTTCGCTGCGATGAGAGCGTTGTCCACGCGCAATGATGACCCCACTACGGCTTCTCGGCCTTGGGACATGGACCGTGATGGTTTTGTCCTTGGGGAAGGCGCCGGCGTTTTGGTGTTGGAAGAGTACGAACATGCCAAGCGCCGCGGCGCCAAAATTTACGGCGAGCTAGCGGGTTATGGCATGAGCTCAGATGCCTTTCACATCACGGCGCCTGATCAAGATGGTCCTCGACGGGGCATTGAGATGGCATTGCGAAACGGTGGGTTGCGTCCAGAGGACGTTTCCTATGTCAATGCACACGGCACATCCACGCCATTAGGCGATAAAAATGAAACCGATGCCCTCAAATTGGCTTTTGGCGATCACGCCAAAAAATTGGTGGTCAACTCCACTAAGTCGATGACGGGTCATTTGTTGGGTGCCGCGGGTGGTATCGAGGCGGTATTCACGACGTTAGCAGTGCACCATCAAATCTCACCGCCAACGATTAATATCTTCAATCAAGACCCAGAGTGCGACTTGGACTATTGTGCCAACACCGCACGTGAGATGGTCATTGACGTCGCCTTATCGAATTCTTTCGGTTTTGGCGGTACCAACGGTTCCATGGCAGTCAAGCGGGTTTGATGTCGGGCGATCACGCCATTCGATCAATGACTGTTGAGGGGGCGCTCCTAGGAGCGCCCTTGTCGATACAGCTGCTGGAGGATCTCTTTTACTTACTTGTGGTCACGGCATTGACAGGCAGCTTATTCTACCTAGGCGTCAATGCGTATTTGATCTTGGTGATTGCCTTAGGCGGCCTAGTTTTTAGGGTATTGAAGTATTACCGCGAATACGGCAGGCATGACACTTCGGTGCCTGTTCTGAGGGCGACACCGCAAGCCTTTTATGTGTCTTCTGACCGGCCAATGGTTGTTCGCTGTGTCACGCGGCATTGGTCTGGCATCACACTGACTTTGGTACCCGGCAATACACTTGTCGCCAATCGGCGCCCCCAGAAAAATGAGATCACCCTTTGGCGTGCTCGGTGGAGCCGTGACGACTATCGTCGTTTATCGGTGCTGATTAACTGGCAGCTCAGGGGTGGTGCGTGAGCGAGCGACAGGCGGATGCTGAGTTGGTGGCGCGTGTCCAGCAGGGTGACAAGGCTGCCTTTGATTTATTGGTTTTGAAGTATCAACGTAAGATTCTGCGCTTATTGTCACGCATGCTACGTGATCAATCGGATATTGAAGACGTGATGCAAGAGGCCTTCATTAAGGCTTATCGTGCGTTGCCGCAATTCAGGGGTGAAAGTGCTTTTTACACATGGCTTTACCGGATCGCCATTAACACCGCTAGGAATTGGATGTCTTCGCAGGGCCGGCGGCCGAGCTCACCAAATGGAAATCAAACCGAAGATGGTGAAACTTTTAGCGAGATTGACAACCTAACTGACAACAACACGCCTGAATCGATGTTGGCGAGTAGGGAGATTGCTGAGTCAGTCAATGCAACGATCCAAGACCTACCTGCTGAACTGAGAACGGCCATTGTTTTGCGTGAAATTGACGGTTTAAGTTATGAGGAAATCGCACAGACGATGTCCTGCCCGATTGGCACGGTTCGGTCTCGTATATTTCGAGCTCGAGAGGCCATTGCAGCAAAGCTACGACCGATCCTCGACCAACATGGCGACCGACGATGGTAAGGAATATTTAATATGAAGCGACCAGTGACTGCAGACCAAGAGACGACGGCAACCGATACTGACGAGTTAGCGCTGCGGTTTTCTGCTCTCTATGATGGTGAACTCAATGAAGGAGAGGCTTTACAGGATTTGTCTGTCCGTAAGCATGACTGGGATATTTACGCCTTGATTGGTGAGTCACTATCACAGCCACCAACGAGCGCTGCGATTCAAGCGCCGTCTGCTGAGTTCAGCCGTCGAATGGCTGCTGCGCTAGAGCGCGAACCCACGCACACTAGCGCATCACAATCGTTGGTACAACCAAGCCTGGTGCCAAAGCAACGCACTAAATGGTTCGCCTGGCCCGGTTTTGCGATGGCAGCTGCGATTGCCACAGTGGTTTGGGTTGCACAGCCCTTATTTGTTGAGGAACCCGCCAATCCGCTTGCCACTGCCGGCCCAGCAGCGGTCGATAGTGACATGGCGGTCAGTGACTATGCCAATGCCCATCGTCACTTTTCTGGTCCTCTGGCCGTTCGTCAAGCGTCCTTTGAGCCCGAGGCACGAGAATGAAACGAGTGGCAGGATTAGGTTTGTTAAGGCATGGGTTGACCGCACTGGTCATGCTTTTGATTGTTTTGTCTGTCGGTATCTTTTCCACCCCATCGGTTTTGGCGCAAACGTCACCAAACAGACCAACGGTGAAGAACCCTGCTGATGCCAAAGCGTTGCTCGAGGGGATTCAGTCCGCGGCCAAACGGCTTAACTATCAAGGTGTGTTTTCGCAACAACGTGATGGTGTGGTGCATGCGTTTCGCATGACGCATCGATTTGATGGTGAGCGCGAAGAAGAACTTTTAGAGGTATTGGATAACAGTCCACGTGAGTACTGGCGAATCGACGATGAAGTGCACTGTTTGATGCCTGAAAAACAGTTAATCGTGACTGAGTCACAGAGACAAGAGCGGTTTCCAGCCCTCCTGATGGGCGAGTTATCAGATTTTTCCAAGTATTACGAGTTGAGCGTAGAGCCTGCCTTGGGTCGCGTAGCAGGGCGTCGTTGCTTGTTAATCGATATCGAACCCAAGGACGAACACCGGCCTCGTTACCGTTTATGTGCCGATGAAAAGAGCGGTTTATTGCTAAATGCCCAGTTGCTAGATCACAAGGGTCGTGTCTTAGAGCAAATTGCTTTTGGGCAGATTCAGATTGGACAGGCCATTCCAGATGCTGCTTTAGCGCGTAGTTGGTCAACAGAAGACTGGCAACGGATTGACCGAAAGCCGACGCCAATCGACTTTCAAGAAATGGGGTGGGATTACACATTGCCACCGGGCTTTTCTCCCGTGATGCAGATCCGTCGGCAATTCAATGATGGCCGTGAAGTCAATCAAATGATATTGACTGATGGGTTGGCGAGTATGTCAATGTTCATTGAACCTTATCAAAAAAATCTGTCTCAACACCAATGGCAAGGAGCCAGTCAATCGGGTTCCATCAATCTATATGGTCAGAAAGTTGATGATTCGTGGGTGGTTGTTGTAGGCGAAGTGCCTGCGTCAACGATTCATCAGCTCGCTCAGTCGATTGATCGCCGTGATACGCGACCGGCGAAATAATGTGTGTCGTGATCTTAATAAAACCAAACGGAGTTGATAATGCAAAACCGTGATATATCTGCGATGCGAACTCAAACGCATAGGACAGCCCAAGCGTGGCGTTTGCTACGTCGCTTGATGTTGGTCACGCTGGTTGCTGTCGGGTTTTGGCAGTTGAGTATGAGTCAAGCGCAAGCCAATACAGCAGGTTTGCCTGACTTTACAGGCATTGTTGAAAAGGCTGAAAATGCAGTCGTTAATATCAGAACCACCTCGACCGTTAGTGCGAACGGCCGATCCGGTCGCGATCCATACGAAATGTTCCGCTGGTTTTTTGGGCCTGATTTTGAGCCGCCGGGTGGCGCGCCCGATCAACGGGGTGAGCCAAGAGCAGACCAAGAGCCCCGCTCCGTTCCGCGTGGTGTTGGATCAGGTTTTTTTATCTCTGAAGACGGTGCCATTCTCACCAACCACCATGTTATTGACGGAGCGACCGATATATTTGTGACGCTAACAGACGGTCGGGAATTTGAGGCCGAAGTCGTTGGCAGTGATGCGCGCACTGATGTGGCATTGATCAAAATTGATGCCCAAGATATGGTGACGCTTCCAATCGGTAGTGCCCAGAACCTGAAAAAGGGGCAGTGGGTGTTGGCAATTGGGTCGCCGTTTGGTCTCGAGTCGACCGTTACCGCGGGGATTGTGAGTGCCATTGGACGAGAAACGGGCGATTATTTGCCGTTTATTCAGACCGATGTCGCGGTCAACCCAGGTAACTCAGGCGGACCTTTGTTGAATCTGTCCGGTGAGGTCGTCGGTATCAATGCCCAGATTGTTTCGCGAAGCGGTGGTTTTATGGGTATTTCGCTTGCCATTCCGATCGACGAGGCCACGCAAGTCGCTGCGCAATTGCAGGCGGACGGTAAAGTCACGCGTGGGCGAATCGGTGTTCAAATTGGGGAGGTCAGTAATGATGTGGCCTTGGCCAGCGGCCTTTCAGACCCATCGGGTGCCATGGTCAGTCGTGTTGCCCCAGATGGACCGGCGGCTCAAGCGGGTGTTCAGGCTGGCGATATTATTCTGTCTTTTGATGGCAAGCCGATTAGCAAATGGTCAGATTTACCTCGGGTCGTGGGTAGCACCAAGCCTGGTGAAGTCGTGGACATGTTGGTTTGGCGCAAAGGCGAGTCGGTCAATCTGACTATCACCGTTGGCGAAATGCCTTCGAATGAACCGGTGGCTTCTGCACCAACGCCCGCGCCGACTGAGCCAGTCGGTCAAACGGCCTTGGGGTTGACCGTGGTGGACTTAACCGACCAAGAGCGACAAGCGTTGGGTGTCAGTGGCGGTGTCAAGGTCACTGATGCGAGTGGTGTGGGTACGAGCGCTGGTATTATTGCGAATGATATTGTTTTAACGGTCGGTAATGTCGATGTGACAAGCGCCAAGCAATTTGTTCAGCTTGCCAATCAAGCCCCTGCCGGGAAACCCTTGGGTATGATGGTGCAACGTAGCGGTCAAACACAGTGGATTCTCGTGAAACCGCCGAAGAAGTAAGGCCTGATCGGGTTAAAATATAAAGCGTTTAATGCGGCGAGGGGGCGTGAGAAGCGCCCCCTCGCTTTTAGTGACAGCCACACGTGTAAACGCTGGGCTGTGCACCTGGCAGGCAATCTGCCGGTTCTCTTACCTTTCATTGGGTTCTATGCAGCACATCCGGAATTTTTCGATCATTGCGCACATCGATCACGGTAAATCCACATTGGCCGACCGTCTGATTCAGACTTGTGGTGGCTTGGCGGGTCGTGAGATGTCTGCGCAGGTGCTCGATTCAATGGATATCGAACGCGAGCGTGGCATCACGATCAAGGCTCAAACAGCGTCCTTACTCTATAAATCCAAGGATGGGCAGGAATATCAGTTCAATCTGATCGATACCCCGGGCCATGTGGATTTCTCATATGAAGTTAGCCGGTCGTTGTCTGCTTGCGAAGGTGCCCTGTTGGTTGTTGACGCGTCACAAGGCGTTGAAGCGCAGACGGTTGCTAACTGTTACACCGCTATTGAGCTGGGTGTTGAAGTGGTTCCAGTGCTCAATAAAATGGACTTGCCCCAAGCTAATCCCGAAGGCGCTCGCGCCGAGATCGAGGATGTGATTGGTATCGATGCGTCCGATGCCGTTGCGGCGAGTGCCAAGACGGGCATGGGCATTGACGAAATTCTTGAAGCCATCGTGCACAAAATCCCAGCGCCAAAAGGGGATCCCGAGGCACCCCTGCAAGCTTTGATTGTTGATTCATGGTTCGATAATTATGTGGGTGTGGTGATGCTTGTCCGTGTCGTAAATGGCACGCTCAAGCCCAAGGAAAAAATTCGTTTCATGGCCACGGGTGCCACGCACGGGTGTGAGCATCTTGGGGTGTTCACACCCAAGGCACTACCCCGGACAGCGTTGTCCGCGGGCCAAGTAGGGTTTGTCATTGCCGGCATCAAGGAATTAAAAGACGCCAAAGTGGGCGATACCCTCACCCACGCAGTACAGCCCTGTGAAACGGCTTTGCCTGGTTTCAAGGAGGTTCAGCCGCAAGTCTTTGCCGGTTTGTACCCTATTGAAAGCAGTGAATACGACCATCTGCGGGATTCTCTAGAAAAGCTTAAGCTTAACGATTCTGCCTTAATGTACGAACCAGAAATTTCTCAAGCGCTTGGGTTCGGTTTTCGTTGCGGTTTCTTGGGCTTGTTGCACATGGAAATCGTCCAAGAGCGTCTTGAACGAGAATTCAAAATAGACATCATCACGACTGCGCCGTCCGTGGTCTATGAGGTCGAGCTCAATGATGGCGAGGTGGTGAACATTGAAAGCCCCTCGCGGATGCCAGAGATTGGCAAAATCAATGCCATTCGAGAGCCCATTGTTAAAGTCACCTTATTCATGCCCCAAGACTACGTTGGGCCGGTGATGACACTGTGTAATCAAAAGCGTGGTGTCCAGTTGGACATGAGCTACCATGGCCGCCAAGTGCACTTGCAGTATGAAATCCCACTCGCTGAGATCGTGCTTGATTTTTTTGATAAGTTGAAATCGGTTTCACGTGGTTACGCCTCGATGGACTATGAGTTTCTCGAAAACCGGGTCTCTGATGTCGTCAAAGTCGACGTGTTGATTAATAGTGATCGGGTCGATGCCTTATCGACCATTTGTCATCGCTCTAACGCCCGGTATCGTGGTCGTGAGATGGTGTCTAAGATGAGAGAGATGATCCCTCGCCAAATGTACGATGTGGCCATACAGGCGGCCATCGGCGCCGAGATTGTGGCTCGCGAAAACGTCAAGGCACTTCGTAAGAATGTTTTGGCTAAATGCTACGGTGGTGACGTTAGCCGCAAAAAGAAGCTACTTGAGAAACAAAAAGCCGGTAAGAAGCGCATGAAACAGGTGGGTAGCGTGGAGATTCCGCAAGAGGCATTCCTGGCCATCTTGCAGGTCGAGGACAGGTAAAAGGCAAAGGGCATGGACATGACGGTCTTAATGAAGGCAACAGGACGGCAATTGCGATGAGTTGGAATTTTTCATTGATCCTGTTTGTGGCGCTCGTGATCACTGGCTTGATCTGGCTCTTTGATGTGCTCTTCATGAGAAAAAAGCGCGCGAAAGACGGCAAACGTCCTTGGTGGGTGGAGTACGGCGCCAGTTTTTTTCCGGTACTCCTTTTTGTATTTGTGTTGCGGTCTTTTATTGTGGAACCTTTTCGGATTCCATCGGGCTCTATGCTGCCAACCTTGCAATCAGGTGACTTGATCCTGGTTAACAAATACACCTATGGACTGCGTCTGCCCATTTTGCATGACAAGATCTTGCCGATAGGTGAGCCCGAGCGCGGAGACGTGATGGTGTTTCGCTATCCCGTTGACCCTCAAGTGGACTACATCAAACGCGTGATTGGTTTGCCTGGGGATGAGGTCGCTTACCTTAACAAGAGACTGTTTTTAAACGGAAAAGAAGTCCCAACCCAGCAAGATGGTGACTTTTTTGAGCCAGATCGCATTGCGTACACGGCTCAGTATATAGAAAATTTAGGCGACGTAGACAACAAAATACTGTTAGATAGAAGCGAAAGGCAGGTTTTAAGACCTGTTTGGCGGTTTCCTTACCGCGAAAACTGCGATTTTCGGCCTGACGGACTGGTTTGCACCGTGCCAGAGGGTAGTTACTTTATGATGGGTGATAACCGTGACAACAGTTTGGATAGCCGGTTTTGGGGGTTTGTGCCGGCATCGCATATTGTTGGCAAGGCGTTTTTTATCTGGATGAACTTTTCTGAGCCCAGTCGTATCGGTCGCTTCCATTGATGCCGAGCGACTTGGGCTTGGCTTGGGATAATTGGTACTGATCGATGTCCGTTTCACCACTTGAACAAGTGTTGCATTACACCTTTGAAAACAAGGCGTTGCTTGAACTCGCCTTAACGCATCGTAGTTTGGGTGCACGCAACAACGAGCGTTTGGAATTTTTGGGTGACTCTGTCCTAGGTACTTCCGTGTCGGCTCTTTTGTTTCATCGCTACGGCAAGTTGGACGAAGGCGACCTCTCACGCGTGCGTGCCAACTTGGTCAAACAAGCCGCGTTAGCCGATATCGCCAACACGCTAGGCTTGTCTCAGTACCTTCGTTTAGGCGAGGGTGAACTGAAAAGCGGTGGATTTCGTCGCCCATCGATTTTGGCTGATACGCTAGAGGCTATCTTTGGGGCTGTTTTTTTGGATGCCGGATTTGATACCGCGCAATCGGTTATCGAGCGACTCTATGAGCCAGTGCTCGCGAACGTAGATCCCCAGACCATCGGTAAAGATGCCAAGACCCTGTTACAAGAATTTTTACAGGCGCATAAGATGGCGTTACCAGCCTACGTGGTGGTGGCGACCCATGGGGCTGCGCATAGTCAACAGTTTGAGGTCGCTTGTGATATCACAGAGCTTGCGGTGCACGTGCAAGCTTCGGGTGCAAGCCGTCGTGCGGCTGAGCAAACAGCGGCCAAACTGGCCTTGGAGCAAGCCATGTCTTTGAAACCCGGCCCTGGCCGAAAAGCGGTTAAACGGGCGCGTAAGTCCGCGCAGTTGACTTTGCCGGTCGCGGTTGCACAGGATAAACGATGACTGAAACAACAGACCAATATCGCTGCGGTTTTGTGGCGGTGGTGGGTCGCCCAAATGTCGGTAAATCGACCTTGATGAACGCATTGATAGGCGCCAAGATTTCGATTGTGTCGCGTAAAGCTCAAACCACGCGTCATCGAATCCATGGTGTCTTTACGCGGGATAAAGAGCAATTTGTGTTTGTTGATACCCCCGGTTTTCAAATGCGGCACGGCGGCACCATGAACAAGATGATGAATCGGGTGGTTAGCCAAACGTTAAAAGATGTCGATGTGGTTTTGTTTGTGGTGGAAGTGGGTAAGTGGACCACCGCTGACGCGGCCTTGTTGAAAATGCTGTCGCATTGCAAGCACGTGATCTTGGTGCTCAGTAAGGTCGATACACTCAAAGAAAAAAATGCACTGTTTCCTTTCGCCGCTGAGGTCAGCGCTCGCCATCCGTTTGTGGCAGTTGTCCCCGTGAGCTCAGTCAAGCGAATTCAGCTAGACACCCTGCTCGATGAGGTGGCGCAATATTTGCCATTGAACGAACCGATGTTTGATGAGGATTCCCTAACAGACCGACCCATACGATTCTTGGTGGCTGAACTGTTGCGGGAAAAGATCTTTAGACTGGTTGGTGATGAGTTGCCCTATGGTTGCACGGTCGTCATTGAACAGTGGGAAGAGAGTGAAACCCGTGTTGAGATCGCTGCTTGTGTGATTGTGGCGCGAGAGACGCATCGACCGATTTTGTTGGGCGCCAAGGGCATGCATATGAAGCGTATCGCGACTGAAGCGCGCGCGGATATTGCTGATTTGCTGGACAAATCTGTTCATCTCGATGTTTATATCAAAGTCAAAAAAGGTTGGGCCGAGCGTGAGGATACTTTGCGCGAGCTGGGATATGAATAACGTGGCGCGGGAAATCGGATCCCCATGAGCCGCCGAACCAGCCGTGTGATCGAGGCGCCGGCCTTTGTTTTGCATAGCACCCCCTGGCGCGAAACCTCTTTAATACTGAAGGCATTTACCAAAGAACACGGCGTGGTGACGATGGTGGCCAAAGGGGCCAAACGGCCCTATTCAGGCTTGCGCGCCGCTCTCATGGTGTTTCAACCGTTGCTGCTTTCTTGGTCAGGCACGGGTGAAGTCAAAACGCTGATCCAAGCCGAAGTGGCATCTATCAATCCGATGCCAGGATCTGTTCTCATGTCGGGTTGGTATATGAACGAGCTCTTGTTGAAATTGCTCGCTAGTGAAGATGCCCACCAAAATCTATTCGATGCGTATGCCCAAGCCCTAGACGCGCTCGCGAGTCTGGACTCGTCAGCGCGAGGGCGTGAGGCGGCGACCGTATTGCGCCGATTTGAGTGGACCCTTTTGCGTGAGATTGGTTATGGACTGACTGGCCCCGAGCCAGACTTTGCTGATCCGTCTCAAGGGCCTCAGCTCAAAGAACTGTTGCAAGAAAAAATACTGGCGCAAATACCTGGCGCGGCGTTGAGCAGTCGACAGGTCTTGATGAGCTTATATCGGCTGGCTAGTCCACCAGCACCGCACGACCTATAACTGAACCCTGATTTAAAGCACTCAGTACGTCGGATGCCTGATCCAAAGGATACTCGGTGACTTCCATCGGTTTGAATTTGCCGGTTTTAACCAACTCAAGCAGTTCCTTCAGCTCACCGAGTGAGCCTGTGTGGTTGCCGATAATACGGGCGGCTTTCATGGGAATTAACGTCAGCGACCATGGTGCCGCACCTCCGAAGAATCCCACAATGACCAGGCTGCCACCCTTGACCAAGGCATTAAAGCCGAGCTCAGTGGATTCGGGTGAGCCAACAAGGTCAATCACGGCGGGTAAAGGCTCGTTATCGTTGGCGGCCAGAAGCTGCTGCAAGGCATCTTTATCGCGGCCGTTGACTGTCGCAAGCGCCCCGGCGCGTTTGGCGGCTTCTAGCTTCTCGTCTTCAATATCCACCACAATGGCGCCAACACCGCCCATGGCCTTGAGCACTTTTAGGCACATCAACCCCAGACCGCCGGCACCCATGATGACGATTCGCTGTTGTTGATAAACCGCTGGATCTAGCTTGTTGATGGCGCTGTAGGTCGTTAACCCAGAGCAAGCCACGGGCGCGATTAGAGCAGGATTCAGATCACCGATATCGAGCAAGTATCGACTGCTGGGCACCAAAATGTGATCGGCATAACCCCCGTTCTGAAAGACACCCAAGTATTGTGGTTTGGCGCAGTAATTTTCTTGACCGGACTGGCAGACGTGACATTCGCCGCAACCCAGCCAAGGGAAGACAAGATAATTTTTCCCCTCGGAGATGCCTTGCGCGTCAGGCCCCATAGCCACCGCACTGCCAACGGTTTCGTGACCCATGACCAGCGGCAGCTGGATGCCTCGCTCAGACAAAGAGAGCCGCTTACCATGGCCCAAGTCATAGCCACCTTCCCAGATGTGTATGTCGCTGTGGCATACGCCCGCGGCTCGGGTCTTAAGGAGCACCTGCTCACCGGTTGGCTCCGGTGTGGTTTGCATCATCATTTGAAGGGGCTTATGGAAGTCGGTCACGCAAAAACATTTCATGGGGTCGTGCTCCAAAGATCAGGTTGAAAAATGAGTGGGTTTCCGTGCGTCGTGCCATTAATCCATGCGGCGAGCAATCAAATGGGGTCCTTGGGTTGGGTGGCACGTCGAAAGTCATCATCTAACCCACGTAACAGGCGAATGGCTAGATAGCCACTCATGGTTTCTTCTCTTGCTTTTTCGCGCATGGTTTGCCCGCTTCTGAATTGATCTTACTATAGGCGCGAAGGCCCATTGTTCAACCTGTTTGCGTTACCACCGCCAAGCGGTAAGATCTTGACACCTTTCAAACAAGGACAGCCATGAGTAAACCACTTGCGTTGGTCACCGGCGGTAGCCGCGGCATTGGTCGTGCCATTGTGGCGCGTTTGCTAAAAGACGGTTATGAGGTGCTCAATTTCAGCCGCACGCCAGCAGCGCAATCGCTCAGCGGGGAGACCTTTGAGTCAGTAGATCTGATGAATTCGGCTGCCACGGCACAGGCAATAGCGCATTGGACTGAACAACGAGAGATTGTGCACCTCGTTAACAACGCGGGGATGATTCATGTGGCCGATTTAGAGGCCGTGACTGCCGCGCAAGTTCAGGAAATGGTAAACCTGAACTTGATGGCGCCGATGTTACTGACTCAAGCGTTGATGCCAGCGATGAAACGTCAAGGGCAGGGTCGGGTGGTCAATATTGGTAGCCGCGCGGGGCTGGGTAAAAAGGGTCGTACCGTCTACAGCGCCACCAAAGCCGGCCTGGTGGGTATGACGCGAACCTGGGCGTTGGAGCTAGCCAAGTACGGTGTGACGGTTAATCTGATTGCCCCTGGTGCGATTGGTACGACTTTATTTCTAGAAGCCAATCCAGAGGATTCCGAGCAAACACGAGAACTGAAAGCGGCCGTGCCGATGTCGCGTATCGGTAAGCCGCAGGAGGTCGCGCACATGGTGGCGATGCTCTTTGACCCGCTAGCGGGCTATACAACGGGACAGGTGCTCTATGTCTGCGGGGGGTTGTCGATTGGGCAGACGGGCTAATCGCTCCACGGCCCTATCGACATGAAATGGCGCCCCAATAAAAAGAGCCCTGAATGGGGCTCTTTTTATTGGGGTAGGACTTACCCGGTGATGAATTCAGGAAAAGATTTCGCTAATCCCTTTCACCGCCGAAAATACCCAGCAGCAGCAACAGGTTGGCAAAGACGTTGTAGACATCCAAATAAATCGCCAAAGTTGCACTGACATAATTGGTTTCGCCACCATTGATGACGCGTTGCAGATCAACCAACATAAAGGCGGAGAAGATACCAATGGCCAGCACAGAAACGGTGATCATCAGTGCAGGCATTTGCAAAAAGATATTCGCCACCGCCGCAACCAGAATGACCACGGCCCCGATGAAGAGCCAACGCTGCATACCGGACAGGTCGCGCTTAATGGTGCTTGCGAGTGTGGCCATGGTGCCGAATACGGCTGCGGTACCCCCAAAAGCCACCATGACCAACTGGGCGCCGTTACCCATGCCGAGCACGAAGCCGAGCAAACGCGAGAGCATGATCCCCATGAAGAAGGTGAACAAAAGCAAAAGGCCAACGCCCAAGGAACTGTTTTTGTTCTTTTCGACGCCGTACATTAATCCGAAAGCGCCCGCCAAAAAAACAATCGTCGTTAAACCAGGGCTTGTGGCCATGATCTGATTGAGTCCGGAATAAAGCCCAATGGCAGCACCAATGACCGTGGGGATGAGTGAGAGTGCTAATAACCAATAGGTGTTTCGTAACACCTGGTTTCTTACTGCCTGATTGCCTGCACTGGAATCAGCGTAACCGCGTGAAAGTGAGGGCCGAAAATTGCTCATGTCAGTCTTCTCCGTGCTTGAAATAACGGTGGGCCGCACGCCGGTGCGTGTGCGCCTAGTACATCTGACCGCAAGCGTAACCGATCGTTCCCTCTCTGTCTAAGAACGTTGATCGAAAATTGCAATTACCATGATGGCAGCAGGGTTTAACGAGGAAAGGCGATAAGCGGTCGGAACAAATGTTTAAGTCCAGAGCCACCTGGTTTTTAGAGGCGATGAGCGCGGACATCCGCGCCATGTTCTTGATAAAAGCGCCAACGCGCCCTGGCTTGGTCGCGCTCTTGCGGATCCTGCGAGACGATTTCCAGGATTCGCTCAAAAACCGTCAAATCGGTCGGCGGTGTGTCGTTTAAGTTCAAAAGCCACGACTGACGATAGGCTGGATCAGCCCGTTTATTGGTAGCCAATGGCCAATCGTCAGTATTCAGTAGATAAACCTTTAGGCCGTCAGTGGCGTCTTTTGTAAGCCGCTCATGGGCAATAAATTCGGTTTCTGCTTGCTGGGTCCATAGCTCGCGTGTGTAACGTTGCTGACGCGCCTCATCGTCGCACAGGACAAGGATGGGTGTGCCCCGACCGATTTGCCGCAGCGTGGTGCTGACGGCCTGATTGACTCGGTCGTGGGCATCGAAAGCAAAGTCGACACGCAACAAAACTTAAGCCTGGTCTTTGGTTTGATTTAGCACGTAAGTTAACAACATCGGCACGGGACGTCCGCTGGCACCTTTTTGAGGGCCGCTAAGCCATGATGTGCCTGCGATATCTAAATGAGCCCAACGGTAAGCTTTGGCAAAGCGTGCAAGAAAGCAGGCCGCCGTGACCGCACCACCTTTGGGGCCGTTATTGCCGATGTTGCCCATGTCCGCAAAATTTGATTTCAAGGCTTCTTGGTAATCCTCTTGGACGGGCATACGCCATGCAGGATCTAGAGAGCGGCGTGAAGCGTCAATCAATTCATCGGCCAAGGCGTCATCCGGAGAAAACAAGCCCGTGTTCACGCTACCGAGTGCCACCACGCATGCGCCTGTCAGTGTGGCGATATCAATCACAGCAGACGGTTTGAATCGTTCGGCATAGGTGAGGGCGTCACACAAAACCAGTCGCCCTTCAGCATCGGTGTTGAGAATTTCGATGGTTTGGCCCGACATGCTTTTGACCACATCGCCTGGTTTATTGGCAAGCCCGCTCGGCATATTCTCACAAGCCGGAATGAGGCCAACGAGTTCGCCTGGCCATTGAAGTTTGGCAACGGCAAGCAGGGTCCCAAACACAGAGGCGGCGCCGCACATGTCGTACTTCATTTCGTCCATGGCACTGGCGGGTTTGATTGAGATGCCACCGGAGTCAAAGGTAATGCCTTTGCCCACCAAAACGATGGGCCCAGTTGCCGCACCGTCTTTGCTCTTGTTGGCGACTTTGCTGGCTTTTGAAAGCGTGCCTTTGCCTTTGTAATGCATGACAATGAAGCGCGGCGCTTCGGCGCTGCCGCGAGCCACTGATAAGAAAGAGCCCATGCCCAAAGCCTCGATCTGTTTTTTCTCGAGGACGGAGACTTTGATGCTCTTGAATTGTCGACCCAACGCCCGCGCCTGATTTCCCAAATAGGTGGGCGTGCAAATGTTGCCAGGTAAATTGCCGAGCTGGCGGGTTAGGGCCATACCTTGACCCAGCGCATCGCCCTGGGCCAATCCATTACTCACCAGCTTTTCTTGTTTTTTGTCGCAAAGCACGCTGACCTTTTGAAGTTTGACCTTCTTGGCAGGGTCCGGTTTACTCAAGGGCGTTTCAAAAACATAGGCGGCGTGCCAGTAGTTTTGCGCCGCGAGTTTGCCGAGTTGCTCGGGATCGCTGTCTGGGCAGGGCACGAGGGGCAGCGCCGTGCAGGCTTCGCTCAGGCGCAAGCTAACACACTGACGCGCCGCGGCCTGTTCTGCTTTCGCATAGTTTTTTGTGCCGTAGTCGGCCGGGTTGCCAAGTCCCACCACGATTACACGGCTGGCTCTAACGCCACTTAGATTGCGCAGAACCACGACTTCGCCGACCTGTCCCAAGAAATCATGTCCAACCAATCCCTTGATGGCATGATTGCTCGCGCGATCGATAACATCCGCTGGGCTCGAGAGTTGTCCGTCGGTGAAGACCCCCACAATTAAAGCTGCCGACTTGACTTGATGGAAGGCCGCGCTGGTCTGTGTGCTAAATTCCATGTGTTTCGCTCTCTGTTTTGGGTGACTGTTGGTGGTCATGTTAACAACGTTGTGACGTTGCTAATGGACGTTAGTGTCGCTACTGAGATTGACCCATGGCGACTCTGTCTAGTCACTATTATCCCGCATTTAATCGGCTCATGTCTCTATTTAAACGAGCGGTGATTTCTGAAGTCGCCAGCAACGCCAGTGTGGTTTTTTCTACCGTTGTGGTGGTGTGGTTAAGCATTGTGTTGGTGCGTCTGCTCGGGCAGGCAGCCCAAGGCATTATCGGTGCGGACGTTGTTTTGGGACTAGCGGCACTGACAACGATCGCCGCTTTGCCGACCGTCATCGCCTTATCGATTTTTATTGGTGTGCTGACAACGGTGTCGCGCAGTTATCGCGAATCGGAAATGGTGGTTTGGTTCGCCAGTGGCTTATCCCTGACCGCTTGGATATCGCCCGTCTTGCGGTTGACCATCCCGGCGTCTATTTTGATCGCGAGTCTGACCTTATTTGCCTCGCCATGGTCACACCAGCAAATTGAAGACTATCGCGCACGCTTTGATTTGCGCTCGGATATTTCTCAAATTACGGCTGGTGACTTTCTTGAACTCAATGCGGGCGAACGCGTGGTTTTTGTCGAGCCGTCAGGCAGCGATCCCGATGAACTTGGTCAAGTCTTTGCGCGCGTCTTGGATGGCCCGTGGCACACGGTTGTGACTGCGCAAGGCGCACGAACCGAAGTGGCCGAAAACGGCGATCGGTTTCTGGTTTTAGAGGATGGGACAAGAGTCGATTTGCAGTTGGGCAGCGGCATGTCACGATTATCAGTCTTTGACGCCTTCGGCATCCGCTTGCAGTCAGAAAATGCCGATGAAACCCTGGCGCAAGCACGCGCGCGAGCCTTGAGTAATCGTAAGGCTAGACCGACGGCGTTGTTGTTACAAGACCAAGCCACCCAGTCAGATGGGCAGCTGATGTGGCGATTGGCGATTCCGTTAGCGGTCATTAACCTGGCTTTGCTCGCGATACCATTAGGTGCGGTTAATCCGCGGGTGGGACGTTCTTTTGATCTGCTGATTGCAGGCCTCGTGGCTTTACTCTATTTCAATTTAATCAATGCCTCGCATGGCTGGATCAACAACGCCATTCTGCCTTTTGGTGTGGGCGTTTGGTTGGTACACGGGACCTTTTTGGCTTTGTCTGTGGGTTTGTATTGGTGGCGGTTACGCATGCGGCCGCCCAAGGACAAAGGCGATTTGGCAAGGGGTCAGGGGGTTACTCGTGATGAAGACAGGTCGGCTCGAGATTGATGGCTGCGTGTTTCATTGAGCCTTGAGTGTTGTTCGACAACACGCGGACAGCGTGGTTGCTGTGAACGGTTAGGCGAGTGGATTTGGTTAATTGAACCCACAAATCCCAAAATCTATTATACTTACAAGTAATTTGAAATAGATATAATATAACTATAATTTCATTGGATATAACCAATGTTCTAAACCGTGAGCCCGACGTCACCATGAATGTTCAGCAATTCCGTTTCGTGCGCGAGACCATCCGCCAAGGCTTTAACCTGACGCAAGCCGCCAAAACCCTACACACTTCTCAGCCAGGCGTTTCCAAGGCCATCATGGAATTTGAGCAAGAAATTGGCGTTCAGATTTTTGAGCGGCACGGCAAACGTATCAAAGGCTTGACCCGTCCGGGCCAAGCGGTTGCTGCGGTGGTGGAGCGAATCAATCACGAAATCGAAAACCTCAAAAAAGTCAGCGATGAGTACGCCAAACAGGATCAAGGTAGCCTCGTGGTGGCATGCACGCACACGCAGGCCCGCTATGCCTTACCGGCCATCATTGCCGGGTTTCGCGAACAGTTTCCAAAGGTCAAACTGGCTCTGTCTGAGGGAAGCCCAACCCAACTGGCTCAAATGGTACTAGAGGGCCAGGCTGACCTAGCGATCGCAACCGAGTCTTTGGCACAAACCCCTGGTTTGGCGAGCTTGCCATGTTACAGATGGTCGCATGCCGTGGTTTTCAAGCCCACCCACCCCTTAGCCAAAAGACATGCCTCAAAAGGGACGTTGACCCTCGCTGATTTGGCCGAATTTCCGATCGTGACCTATGACTTGGGGTTTTCTGGTCGCCGTAACATCGACGAGGCCTTTCAAACCGCTGGCCTGTCCCCCGAAATCGTTCTCGCCGCCATTGACGCCGATGTCATCAAAACCTATGTGGATGTTGGCTTGGGAATCGGGATCATTGCGGGCATGGCGCATGACAGCAAGCAGGATAGGGAGTTGGTCTGCGTACCGGTGGGTCACTTGTTCGGTGAGCAAACGGCACGTGTGGCCGTCAGGCAAGGTGAGTTTTTGCGTGATTACGTTTATACGTTCATTGCCATGCTGGCTCAAGAACTTAAGCCGCAGGAGATTCGAGCATTGTTAAGGCCGAGCACTAAATAAGAAACAGCAATTAATAGTCTTAAACAATCATCTTAAAAGTATTAATAGAAATAAAGAAACAGATCAAAGGCGATTGGGCTTCACAATCTAAATAATAATCATTATCATTTGAGTCTAAATCCTCTGGAGACTCTTATGCCCACATTCGAACTGCCCCAAGCCCTTTCCTCAAACGCTTTGAATGCGGTGGTGGTTGGCGCTGACCGCCTTGGGAACATCCCTGAATTACTAAACGGCCATAACATTCGAATCACGCACCACGTCAGTGGCCGTCACCCGTCCCATCAGCGTCGAGGCCTGCAGCTACCATCAGAAACCGCGATCGTCATTTTGTTGACTGACTTTTTGGGCCACAACGTCATGAAGGCGTTTCGGCAGGCGGCACAGCGTTCGGGTGCCAAAGTCATGGCATGTCGTCGGTCAGTGTGTGCGTTGCAACAAGCGCTGCAACAAAATGGTTTGTCTGCAGGGCCTGTTTAGTACCGTAGCGTTACTGACTCGCTAAGCGAATGGGTTCGATGCGGCGAGCGCCCGTGTAGCGCTGCTTCCAGTAAGAGCCAGCCATGCTCTCTACTCTTACCTGACCACCAGAGGAGGGGGCATGGACGAAATGATTGCCGCCAAGGTAGATACCCACATGAGAGTATCGATGACCTTGGGTATTGAAGAAGACCAAGTCTCCCACGACCAATTCGTTCGCTTTGACCTGCTCCCCAACGCGTGCCATGTCTCGAGCCCGACGAGGAAGTTTGATGCCCCAAGAGGCTTGGGCCGAATAATGTATCAGGCCACTGCAATCGAACCCTCGATCAGGGGATGTGCCCCCGTAGCGATAATTCACACCCAGCTGCTCAAGCGCCTGTCGTGTGAGTGGATGTTGCGAGGCGAGTATCGCAGTGACAGGGTCAATGCCCTGTATGTCAGATAGATCAACCGTGCGACGTCCTTGAGGATCAAGCCACTCGGTGCGATCCGTTGATGGGGCGGTTGCGCAACCTGTCAACACAGCAAACGCGCTAACAGACAATAACCACCTAACCGCGCGAACGGTCTGTTCATAAACAGAGCCTGCTTCTGCTTCTCGCTTGCGGTTACGCTCTAGAGGTTTACGCTGATGGTGCATCGATGCCTTTTTCAGTAGCCTATATTACGGTGTTTTGCGAAGTCTACGTTCGAACATCCTGATTTTACTCATAAATTCGACAATTTGTGGTTCGCAAGGCTCACGAAAGCTTTTAACGCCAAAATAGAAGTTAAAAAGGCCCTCAGGAGACAACCATGCCTAACCTCTCAACGGTTCACGCACAATCCATTGAAAAGCGTGACGCATTCTGGGGTGAGCAAGCCGAGCGTATTGATTGGAACACACCTTTTACGGACGTGCTTGATGACTCGCGGCTACCTTTCGCCCGATGGTTTGTGGGCGGTAAGACCAATCTTTGTCACAACGCGGTTGATCGTTGGCTAGACGATGACCCTGATCAAGCCGCGTTGATCTGGGTGTCGACCGAGGTTGATCAAGAGCGAACATATAGCCGCAAAGCGCTTTGGGAAGAGGTTAATGCAGCTGCGGCGATGCTCAAGGCGCAAGGCGTTGGCGAAGGTGACCGTGTGTTGATCTACATGCCGATGATTCCCACCGCTGTATTTGCGATGTTGGCGTGCGCTCGGTTAGGGGCGATCCACTCGGTTGTGTTTGGCGGCTTTGCATCAGTCAATCTCGCCCAGCGAATTGACGACGCCCAACCCAAAGTGATCGTGACAGCGGATGCCGGTTCTCGGGGAGGTAAGGTCACGCCATACAAACCTCTATTAGACAAAGCCATTGAGTTGTGCCAAAAACCCCCTTCTGCCGTCATTATCGATAACCGTGGCTTGTTCCCTTTTGAGCCGGTACCTGGCAGAGACCTCGATTACGCGTCCCTTCGGGAGACCTGCTTTGGACAAACCGTACCTATTCAGTGGGTCGAGTCTTCAGCGCCGAGCTACATTCTTTACACTTCAGGCACAACCGGCAAACCCAAAGGGGTGCAGCGCGATACCGGTGGTTATGCGGTCGCGCTCGCGACCTCGATGGATTACATTTTTCAAGGACGTGCGGCTGAGACATTTTTATGCACCAGTGATATTGGTTGGGTGGTTGGTCATTCTTACATTGTTTACGGCCCATTGATTGCGGGCATGGCAACCATTCTTTATGAGGGCACGCCCGTGCGACCGGATGGCGGGATCCTCTGGCGGCTTGTCGAGCAGTACAAAGTCAGTGTCATGTTCTCTGCGCCAACGGCCATCCGTGTGCTTAAAAAGCAAGACCCCGCATTTCTCAAGCAATATGACTTGAGCAGTTTGCGTGCGCTTTACATGGCAGGCGAACCGCTTGATGAGCCCACGGCCAATTGGATTTCAGAGGGACTTGGCAAACCGATTATCGATAACTATTGGCAAACCGAGACGGGCTGGCCCATATTGGCGGCTCAGCCCGGTATTGAGGCGCTTGCAACAAAGTTCGGTAGCCCGTCATTTCCGGTCTATGGGTTCGATGTCCGCGTGATAGACGAGCAAACCGGACAAGACGTGGGTGCCGGCCAAAAAGGTGTTGTCGCGATTGTGCCGCCATTACCGCCGGGCGCCATGTCCACCGTTTGGGGGGACGACGATCGATTTGTCAAAACGTATTTTTCATCGGTGCCTGGCCGACAGGTTTACTCTACATTTGACTGGGGGTTGTTCGACGAAGAGGGCTATTGGTTTATCCTGGGTCGAACAGACGATGTGATCAACGTGGCGGGCCATCGCTTGGGAACACGCGAGATTGAAGAGTCAATCAACGCCCATGACACGGTTGCTGAGTCAGCCGTTGTTGGTGTGGCGGACACGCTCAAAGGGCAGGTTGCGATCGCTTTTGCGGTGCTCAAACAGCCCGAGCGGTTTGTGACGCCGCAAGATCAGTTGGCCCTGGAAAAGGACATCATGAAATTGGTTGATCAGCAGCTTGGCGCTGTGGCGCGTCCCGCCCGCGTACGTTTTGTGAACGCGCTTCCTAAAACGCGTTCAGGTAAAGTGCTGCGTCGGGCGATTGTGGCTGTGACTGAGGGACGCGATCCGGGCGACCTGACGACCATCGAAGACCCATCTACCTTAGATCAAATTAGAGAGTTCGTATGAAATCGAAAGCCGTTTTGCAAGAAACCGAAGTCAATGTTGTTTTGTCGGCAGCCAAAGCCTTCGCACAAAAAAATCATTGGGCTGTGTCAATCGCTGTCGTTGACGACGGCGGTCATCTGCTTGGGTTCTCGCGCTTAGATAATGCAGCCCCCATTTCTGCTCATATTGCACCCGCCAAAGCGCACACAGCCGCCTTAGGTCGTCGTGAAAGCAAGGGCTATGAAGACGTGATCAATGGCGGTCGAACCTCTTTTTTGAGTGCCCCGGTGTTGCAAGGCATGCTTGAGGGCGGAGTGCCGATCGTGGTTGACGGTCAGGTTATCGGTGCGGTGGGCGTGTCAGGTGTGCAGTCTTCAGAGGATGCGCAAATTGCGCAAGCAGGTATTGCCGCACTGGATTTGTCGAAGTGACATGGGGCGTTTGTTTGTACCCTGATGCTTAGCGCCCTTTTTATGACGTTTTTTTCGGTCAGAGGAGACCTCAGATCATGTCCAATTCCATTCAATCTGTATTGGTAGAAAACCGCGTGTTCCCGCCGCCTGAGGCTTTCGTCAAACAGGCCAATGTCAGCGGTTCCGAGGCATACGAAGCCCTTTTGGCCAAAGCCGACCAAGATCCTGAGGGGTTTTGGGGGCAATTGGCCCAAGAGCATTTGCAGTGGACCAAACCTTTTGCCGAGGTGCTTGATGAGTCCAATGCGCCTTTTTATCGTTGGTTTGGCGATGGTGAACTCAATGTTTCTGCCAACTGCTTGGAAGTCAATTTGGCGCGTGGTCTAGGCGATAAGGTGGCTTTGATTTTTGAGGCGGACGATGGCACGGTCACGCGGGTGACCTACCAGTCTCTTTATGAAAAAGTCTGTCAAATCGCCAATGGCTTTAAAAAGCTCGGCTACAAAGCGGGTGATCGAGCCATTGTCTATTTACCCATGTCGATAGAAGCGGTCGCCGTGATGCAGGCCTGCGCACGACTGGGCATCATTCATTCGGTGGTATTTGGCGGGTTTTCTTCCAAAGCGCTGCAAGAGCGCATCATCGATGTGGGTGCTTCCTTGGTCATCACTGCCGACGAACAAGTGCGTGGCGGCAAGCAGCTGCCGCTCAAACCAGCGGTTGATGAAGCTTTAGAGCTCGGCGGCTGCGAGGCGGTCAATCACGTCGTGGTCTATCGGCGCACGGGCGGTCATGTCGCCTGGCACGCACCCCGTGATTTGTGGCTGCACGAATTGACTGAGAATGAGCCCACGAGCTGCGACCCCGTTTCAGTGAATGCTGAGCATCCTTTATTTATCCTCTATACCTCAGGTTCAACAGGCAAACCCAAAGGCGTGCAACATTCGAGTGCTGGCTATTTGTTGTGGGCCAAGCTCACCATGCAATGGACCTTTGACGCCAAACCAGATGATATCTTCTGGTGCACGGCCGACGTGGGATGGGTCACTGGACACACCTACATCACCTATGGCCCTTTGGCGGCTGGAATGACGCAAGTTGTCTTTGAAGGGGTGCCGACTTACCCCAATGCGGGTCGATTCTGGGACATGATCGCACGCCATCGCGTGACGACGTTCTACACCGCGCCCACGGCGATTCGCTCCCTCATCAAAGCATCTGAATCGGATAGCAAGTTTCATCCCAAATCGTTTGATTTATCGTCTTTGCGTCTCATAGGCACCGTGGGTGAGCCCATCAATCCGGAAGCTTGGATGTGGTATCACATCAACGTGGGCGGTGAACACTGCCCGGTTGTGGACACTTGGTGGCAAACCGAGACAGGCGGGCACATGATCACGCCTTTGCCTGGGGTCACGCCCTTAAAACCAGGCTCGTGCACCACGAGACTGCCGGGTATTGCGGCGGCTATTGTCGATGAAACGGGCGATGATGTCGAAGCAGGTAACGGTGGTTTTTTAGTGATCAAAAGACCCTGGCCTTCGATGATACGAAACATTTGGGGTGATCCGGAGCGATTCAAGTCCAGCTATTTCCCTGCCGAGCTAAAAGGTCAATATTTGGCTGGCGATGGTGCCCAGTGCGATAGCGACGGCTGCTTTTGGATCATGGGACGTATCGATGATGTACTGAATGTGTCTGGCCATCGATTAGGCACCATGGAGGTTGAGTCAGCCTTGGTCTCGCATGAGCTTGTCGCAGAGGCCGCCGTGGTGGGCCGCCCAGACCCCACGACCGGTGAGGCGGTGGTTGCCTTTGTGGTTCTGAAAGGTGCAACCCCAGAAGGCGAGTTGGCGGTGGCGACTGCCAAGCAATTACGCGATTGGGTTGCCAAAGAAATCGGGCCCATTGCGAAGCCCAAGGAGATCCGGTTTGGCGATAACTTGCCTAAAACCCGATCGGGCAAGATCATGCGGCGCTTGTTGCGTGTGGTGGCCAAGAATGAAGAGATCACCCAAGATGTGTCTACCCTAGAAAACCCCGCGATTTTGAGTCAGCTGACCAAGGCCGTTTGACACCTTTTAATGGTGGCGGGTCGTTGGTTGTTGAGCGCGGTTGTGATCAGCGCGGTGGTGGTTGTCTAGCTTTTGAGTAACTCGATTTCTACAAATGCCAAGGGTTTATCTCCGCCGTTAATGACATTGTGGTGCACGCCGGCTGGGCGGTTGTAGCTCACTCCCTCTTTTAAAACGGCCTGAGAAGGCCCGTCAGGCGTCTCCAAGAGCAAAAGCCCGTCGTTGATAGGCACGATGACGTAATCATGTTCGTGCGTGTGCCAGCCCGTTTGGTCACCAGGTTGAAAGCAATAATGGGTCACCTTGACGTGTGGCTCGTCAATTTGTAAGGAGGCCACGGCTTGCTCTCGCTGATCCTCGCGCGCTTTGCCACCGCTGTTTGATGGATCACTCATCCGTTGGCCTTCAAGTCTGGTCGTAGGGCCCGTTTCAAAGCACTGACACTGAGGTCTAGCGCCAAATTGGCTTCATCAACCACACCACCCATGGTGGCAAACCCGTGTATTTGGCGCTCAAAGCAAACATATTTTGTGTTGACCCCAGCCGCCGATAGCGCGTCGGCATAGGCGCGCGCCTCGTCTCTGAGTGGGTCGTATCCGGCCGTGATCACCAGACAATCGGGTAGGCCCTTTAACCGGTCTTCACGGGTGCCTTCTTGCAAGGGCATGGCTCGCCAGTCTTTTTGCCAGGCGTCACCCTCAAAGTAATGGCCGTAGTAGTAGCGCAGACCTCTTTCAGTGAGCATATAACCCGTGCCGTTCGATTGTATGGAGGGGTGACTCATTGAGGGGTCGGTAATGGGATAGAGCAGCAACTGAAATGCCAAATCGATGGTGGGGTCATCGCGCAGGGCCATGGCCACAACGGTTGCCAATTGCCCCCCCGCGCTGTCTCCGGCGACCGCCATTCGCGTGGTGTCAACACCCAAAGCATCTGCATTGGCCACCGCGTAACGCGTGGCAGCCACGCAATCATCAAATGCGGCAGGAAAGCGATGTTCAGGCGCGAGTCGATAACCCACTGAAATCACGGCGCAGCCCGCTTCGGCAGCTAAGTAGCGACAAACTGAGTCGTGACTGTTGAGGTCGCCAACCACAAAGCCACCACCGTGAAAAAACATAATGGTTGGTAGCCGCTGATCGGCTTGCGAGCCAAGGGGGCGGTAGTGACGCAAATGAATGGTTTCATCCGCTTGTGCCATGTCAATCGTGGTAACTGACTCAACGGCCATTGAAGGCCCATCTGAAATCTCGGTTCGCACCGCGCGCAAGGCGCGGGCCTCGGCAGGGGTTTGCTGGTCTAGTGGCCGATTACCCTGGGCGGCGAATTGGTCGATGAGCGCTTTGGCTTGTGGATCAAGCATGGTCCGACTCCTTGAGGCCCGATTTGTGTGTCGGGCTGAGGTTGTTAATTACATGCCAGTGTAGACCGGGCCCTCACCGCCTTGGGGGGCGACCCAAACGATGTTCTGCGAGGGATCTTTGATGTCACAGGTTTTACAGTGCACGCAGTTTTGCGCATTGATTTGTAATCGGTCTTGACCCGTCTCATCTTTGACGTACTCATAAACCCCAGCAGGGCAGTAGCGTGATTCCGGACCCGCATAGGTCGCTAGGTTCAAATTGACCGGCACGGATGCCTCTTTGAGCGTCAGATGGACCGGCTGGTTTTCTTCATGGTTTGTGTTCGAAATGTAGACCGAACTGAGCCGATCAAAGGTCAACTTGCCATCGGGTTTGGGGTAATCAATGCGCACGCACTCAGCGGCTGGTTTCAAACACTCATGATCGGCTTTGTCGCGATGGATGGTCCAAGGCATGTTGCCTTTGAGTAACCACTGTTCAATACCCGTCATCACGGTGCCCACCGTGCGGCCTTTTTTGAACCACTGCTTGAAGTTGCGTGATTTGTTGAGTTCGGTGTGCAGCCATGACTGCTCAAAACTCACTGGATAGGCACTCAACTCGTCTTGTTCCCGACCAGCGATTAGTGCCTCGAAGGCTGCCTCGGCGGCCATCATGCCTGACTTGATCGCCGCGTGACTGCCCTTAATGCGCGAGGCATTCAAAAAACCAGCCTCGCAGCCAACGAGCGCGCCGCCGGGGAAAACCAGTTTCGGTAACGACAGGAGGCCACCCGCGGTGAGGGCGCGAGCCCCATAAGATAAACGCTTGCCACCTTCAAAAATGGGTGCAATCGAAGGATGCGTTTTGTATCGCTGAAATTCCTCGAAAGGTGACAGCCATGGATTGGCGTAATCCAAACCAACCACTAGGCCCACAGCCACTTGATTGTCTTTCATGTGATACAAAAAAGACCCGCCGTAGGTGTCAGCGTCTAGCGGCCAGCCGGCGGTGTGGATCACTTGGCCGGGTTTAGACTGCGCGGGATCCACTTCCCAAAGCTCTTTGATCCCGATCGCGTAGCTTTGCGGATCACGCCCTTGATCAAGACCAAAGTGCGCGATGAGCTCGCGTCCGAGCTGGCCGCGGGCGCCTTCGGCAAAGATGGTGTACTTGGCCAGCAAGGCCATTCCAGGCTGAAAATGTTCTGTCGGTTCGCCATCGCGGCCAACCCCCATGTTGCCAGTGGCGACCCCAATGACCTGATTGCTATCGCCATAAAGCACCTCAGCGGCGGCAAAGCCAGGGAAAATATCAACACCCAGCGTTTCAGCCTGTTCGCCTAGCCAGCGCGCCACGCGTCCCAAGCTGATGATGTAGTTGCCATGATTTTTAAAGCAATCGGGCAGCAGCCACTCAGGGGTTTGCTTGGCGCCGGTTTCGCTTAAAAACAGGAACTTGTCTTCGGTCACGGCGGTTTCCAGGGGAGCGCCCGTTGTCTTCCAGTCCGGCAATAGCTCCGTTAAGGCCTGGGGATCCATGACCGCACCTGACAAGATATGCGCCCCAATTTCAGCCCCTTTTTCGAGGACACAGACCGACAGTTCCTGCGACTTTTCCGCGGCCAGCTGCTTGAGACGAATAGCGGTTGCCAACCCGGCCGGACCGCCGCCAACAACCACGACGTCGTATTCCATCGATTCACGTTCAGACATGGCATTACCCTCTTTATTTACCCATACAATCACCTGATTGTAGGGCACCTAGGCGCCTGCATTACATGCTGGGTCTTGCAAATTGGTGAAACAAGGGTTTTCAGGAAGAGGAGTCAAGCAGCATGGTGAGTAATCCGCAGATATTGCGCGTGGGAGATTGGTATGACCAAGACATTGCAATGCGATGGGCCGATGCGGACATGCTTTGTCACATGAACAACGCGGTTTATTTCCGTTTAATGGAAGAGGCAAGGGTGCAAATGCTCGCGCAGGCGGGTGTGGAGAGCTCTGATCAAGATGGTGTTGTGGTTGTGCATTGCGCCTGCGACTACCTTAAGCCGATCACCTATCCGGCTACCGTTAGGGTGCGACACACGGTTGAAAAAATCGGACGCTCGAGCTTGACCCATCAAACCGCTTTTTTTATTGATCAAGACATCGCTTTCGGTCCCTACGCACGGGGTCGTTCGGTGATGGTCAGAATCCAACGTCCCGAGGAGACCCCCTCACCATGGCCAGTAACAGTTCTCGAGCGCTTAGGCAAGGTTTGTCAGCGTGGTGCGTCATCCTTGGAATGATTGAGCGACGCATTTACTCGCGCGGTCAAGTTACACTCAGTCAGCAAAATAACTAACCTATGGCAAGGCGGGTCGTAGACGTGCCTTAGTCGTGGTGAAATCGGTCGTTCTAAGAGGGAGTTCAATCAATGGATAAAGTGTTTGCCAGTGCCTCGGCCGCTCTAGAGGGCTTGGTCGAAAATGGTCAAACCATCGGGGTTGGTGGTTTTGGGTTATGCGGTATTCCAGAGGCATTAATCGCTGCGCTGCGAGACAGTGGAGTCAAAGATTTGACTTGCATCAGTAACAACGCGGGTGTGGATGGTTTTGGGCTTGGCATGCTGTTAGAGAGTCGCCAAGTCAAAAAGATGATCGCGTCATACGTGGGTGAAAATAAAGAATTCGAGCGCCAGTTCTTGGCAGGCGAATTAGAACTTGAGTTTTCCCCTCAAGGGACCTTGGCTGAAAGGTTGAGGGCGGGCGGCGCCGGTGTGGCGGCTTTTTTCACCAAGACAGGTGTGGGCACTTTGGTTGCTGAAGGCAAGGAGACGTGTGAGTTTGACGGCAAATTACACATCATGGAACGCGCCTTAGTACCTGACGTCTCGCTTTCGAAAGCCTACATCGCAGACCGCAGTGGCAATCTGATCTACCGAAAAACCGCCCGTAATTTCAATCCAAATGTTGCGATGGCCGGACGCGTGAGCGTGGTGGAAGTTGAAAAAGTGGTTGAAAATGGTGAGTTGGATCCACAGCACATTCATTTGCCGGGTATTTACGTCAATCGCATTGTCGTGAATGCCAACCCCGAGAAACGTATTGAGCAGCGCACCGTGCGCGCCAGTCGCTAAAGGAGAATATGCATCATGGCATGGACAAGAGACGAGATGGCTGCAAGGGCAGCTCAGGAATTACAAGATGGCTTTTACGTCAATTTGGGTATTGGTCTGCCCACAATGGTTGCTAACCACGTCCCTGAAGGCATTGAAGTGTGGCTGCAGTCAGAGAATGGGCTGTTGGGTATCGGGCCGTTCCCCACCGAGGACCAAGTGGATCCCGATATGATCAATGCGGGCAAACAGACAGTCACCACATTACCGGGTTCGTCGATTTTTTCTTCGGCGGACTCGTTTGCGATGATCCGTGGCGGCAAAATAAATTTAGCCATCTTGGGTGCCATGCAGGTATCAGAAAAGGGTGACCTCGCGAACTGGATGATACCTGGCAAGATGGTCAAAGGCATGGGCGGCGCTATGGATTTGGTGGCTGGTGTGAGCCGCGTCATCGTGCTGATGGAACACGTCGCCAAGAAGAAAGACGGTACCGAAGACCTCAAATTAATTCCCGAATGTACCTTGCCACTGACCGGTGTGGGCGTGGTCGATGTGATCATTACCGATTTGGGTGTGATGGAGGTTATTGATAATTCGCTGCGCTTGATCGAGCTGGCTCCCGGGGTATCGGTTCAAGAGGTGCAATCGAAGACCACCGCCAAGCTAGATGTCAGTGCAGTGTCTTAAATCAGTGTGAAGGGTGTCATGAACGGTCTGCATCGGTGAATGCCGTGTCCTTGATCCGCACACGGTTAGCCGCTGCCCGGCAAGCCATGCGCGAGCTCGGTGTTCACGCTTGGTTGATTCCATCAGCAGATCCCCATCTGTCTGAGTATTTACCCGCGTATTGGCAAATTCGTCAATGGCTGACTGGATTCACAGGGTCTGTTGGCACGGTCGTGGTGACGCAGACGTTTGCTGGACTTTGGGTGGATAGCCGTTATTGGGATCAAGCCGAAAAGGAACTGGCTGACTCGGGCGTTGTTTTGCGACGTACCACTGCTAACCCAGATAGCACTCACATCAGCTGGCTAGCATGCAGCTTGGACAGCGATGCCGTGCTGTCCGTTGACGGCCGGGCACTGGCCTTGGAGGCTAGCGATGCACTTATCGAAGCCTTACCGACAGCAGTGACCTTGCGGCTTGACTTGGATATCGCCCAACAAATTTGGTCTGACAGACCCCCGTTGCCTCAGCAATTTATTTGGGCCTTGCCGCAAGCCTTTGCCGGTCAAACACGAGCGGAAAAACTTGCCAAAGTGCGTGAGCACATGCAAGCCAAGCACACCAATCACCATTTCGTTTCAACGTTGGACGACATTGCCTGGGTATTGAATCTGCGGGGTAGCGATGTGGCTTTTAATCCCGTGTTTTTGGCTCATTTGTTGATTGGACCTACGCAATCGGTTCTTTTTGTTGCTCCCGAGACGTTGTCGACAGCGCTAAAAACCGCGTTAGCTGATGATGGGGTGATGTGTGCACCTTACGCCCAGGCGATGCTGGCTGTCGCTAACCTGAGCCATACGGATTGCCTCTTGATTGACCCCAAACGCACCACGAGCGCGTTTGTATCGGCGATCTCCGCTTCGACGGTTAGGGCTATGAACCCGACCACGCGGCTCAAGGCGTGTAAAAAAGACTCGGAAATAGCGCATTGGCGTCAAACCATGATCATGGATGGGCAGGCGTTGTGCGAATTTTTTGCCGAATTAGAACAAGCCATTGACGCTCGACACGACGTGCCCCTGACTGAGGTGATGATTGACGAGTCTGTGACGCGATGGCGCGCGCACGCCTCAAGCTTTATCAGCCGAAGTTTTGCGACCATTGCTGCCTTTAACGCCAACGCCGCGATGCCTCACTATCACGCGACCCCCGCGGGGTCTGCGGCGATCGTTGGGGACGGCTTGCTCCTCATTGACTCGGGTGGCCAATATCTGGGCGGCACCACAGACATTACCCGTATGGTGCCGATTGGTGAACCCAGCCTGGCACAACGACAAGATTGCACGGTTGTCTTGCAAGGCATGATTGCCATGTCGCGCTTGAGATTTCCGGCCGGTACACCCGCACCTTTATTGGATTCTGTGGCACGCGCGCCCCTGTGGCAGCGCAGTCTCGACTACGGTCATGGAACAGGTCATGGCGTGGGCTACTTCTTAAATGTGCATGAAGGTCCGCAAGTATTGGCTTACCGAGCACCAGCCATACCGGATACCGCATTGTGGGCCGGGATGGTGACCTCTAACGAACCGGGTCTGTATCGACCGGGGCAGTGGGGCGTGCGCATAGAAAACCTGTTGTGTTGCCGAGTGGCCGAGTCGGCGGGGTTTGGTGATTTTCTGGCGTTTGAGACATTGACCTTGTGTCCAATTGATACACGTTGTTTTGATTTGACCCTGTTGCGCACGGATGAGCGGCAATGGTTGAATGACTATCACGAAACTGTACGGCAACGGTTGACTCCCGGCTTATCGCCGGTTGCTACGCATTGGTTACTGGCTCGGACTGAGCCGGTACCGCTATAATTCAAATTTCCTGCTCGCGCCCTTAACCTGGCGTCTGTCTTATGACCAAATATGTATTCGTTACCGGCGGTGTGGTGTCCTCTCTAGGCAAGGGGATTGCTGCCGCCTCTCTGGCCGCCATTCTAGAGTCTCGTGGCCTGCAGGTCACCATGTTAAAGCTCGACCCTTACATCAACGTGGATCCTGGCACCATGAGTCCGTTTCAACACGGCGAGGTGTTTGTGACCGAGGATGGTGCCGAGACCGACCTTGACCTAGGGCACTACGAAAGATTCATCTCGACCAAGATGCGTAAGGCCAACAATTTCACCACAGGTCAAATCTATGAGTCGGTTCTGCGCAAAGAGCGTCGTGGCGATTATCTTGGCAAAACTGTTCAGGTGATTCCACACATCACCAATGAGATTCAAGACTTTATCGTCAAGGGCGCCACGCAGGCGTGGATGGGCACCACCGATGTGGCCATCGTTGAAATTGGTGGAACGGTTGGCGATATTGAATCTTTGCCCTTTCTTGAAGCCGTGCGACAGATGAGCTTGCGACTCGGTCGGCATCAAACAGCCTTTGTGCATTTGACCTTGGTGCCTTATATCGCGACGGCCGGTGAGCTTAAAACCAAGCCGACCCAGCACTCCGTTCAAAAATTACGTGAGATCGGCATCATCCCCAACGCATTACTGTGCCGCGCTGATCGACAGATTCCTGACGATGAGCGTGCCAAGATCTCTATGTTCTCCAATGTCCCTCTAGATGCCGTGATCTCGGTTTGGGATGCGAGTTCTATCTACGAAATCCCAGCCATGTTGCATCGACAAGGTTTGGATAATTTGATTTGCGAAACGCTCGGCATCAGCGCACCCGCCGCGGACCTTTCCATGTGGGACGGCCTGCTAGAGGCGGTGGCGCATCCAGAACACGCAGTACGCATTGCCATGGTGGGCAAGTATGTAGATTTAACCGAATCCTACAAGTCTTTGACTGAGGCCTTGGCCCATGCTGGGATTCATACACGCTCAAAAGTCAATTTGACTTACATTGATTCGGAAGATATCGAGGCGCAAGGCACAGACGTTTTAAGTGAATTTGATGCCATTTTGGTTCCGGGAGGGTTTGGCAAGCGGGGCACAGAGGGCAAGATTGCCGCCATTCGTTTCGCCCGTGAAAACAAGGTGCCTTATTTAGGGATTTGTTTGGGCATGCAGTTAGCCGTGGTGGAGTTTGCGCGTCACGTGGCGCAACTCGGCGGCGCTAACAGTACCGAGTTTGATCCGGGTGCGCCACACCCGGTGGTTGCCTTGATTACGGAGTGGATGGATCGCGAGGGTCGCACTGAAGTTCGCTCGGCATCTTCAGACTTAGGGGGCACCATGCGCAAAGGCTCGCAGAAATGTCCCGTCAAACCAGACACCTTGGCCAGCCAAGTTTACGGATCCGAAGTCAACGAGCGGCATCGACATCGCTATGAAGTCAATAATGTTTACGTTCCGCGTTTGGAGTCTGCAGGCTTGGTCATCAGCGCTAGAACCCCCTCGGAAAACTTGCCCGAGATTATGGAGCTACCCGATCACCCTTGGTTCATGGGCGTGCAATTCCACCCGGAATTCACATCGAACCCGCGTGATGGTCACCCACTTTTTATCAGTTTTATTCGTGCGGCACTCGCCCACAAACAACAGCACGATAGTTTCCCAACCACTGAGGTGACGCCATGAACTTGGCTGGCTTTGACGTTGGCGAAGATCGGCCGTTTTTCTTGATAGCCGGACCGTGTGCGATTGAGTCGCGACAAATGGCTTTCGATACGGCAGGACGGTTGAAAGAAATCACTTCGGCGCTCGGTATTCCCTTTATCTATAAAAGCTCGTTTGACAAAGCCAATCGCAGTTCGAGCCGCTCGTTTCGAGGGCCCGGTATGACGCAAGGGCTCCAGATTTTGGCCGATGTGAGGCAGGAACTGGGTGTGCCTGTGTTAACCGACGTGCATGACATCGGTCAGATCGAACCGGTTGCAGCGGTTGTCGATGTTTTGCAAACACCGGCTTTTTTGTGTCGGCAGACTGACTTTATTCAAGCGTGTGCGCTGAGCGGCAAGCCAGTTAATATCAAGAAAGGTCAGTTCCTAGCGCCGCAAGACATGCAGCAGGTTGTTAACAAAGCCCGAGAGGCAGCGCAATACGCCGGTGTTGTTGCTGACATCATGGTCTGCGAACGTGGTGCCTCTTTTGGTTATCACAACTTGGTTTCCGACATGCGTGCTTTATCGATTATGAGAGGGACGGCGTGCCCCGTTGTTTTTGATGCCACTCACTCGGTCCAGCTACCGGGGGGGCAAGGCACGTCGTCTGGTGGGCAACGGGAGTTTGTGCCTGTATTGGCGCGCGCGGCGATTGCTGCTGGTGTGGCAGGCCTCTTTATGGAGACCCATCCAGACCCAGACCAAGCACTTTCAGACGGCCCCAATGCAATGCCACTCGATGCCATGGCTGATCTTCTCGCCACATTGGTCAAATTAGATCAAATCACCAAAGCCGCAGGTTATATGGAAGATTCTTTATCAGTTTGAACGTTTTTTTAGGAAATTATGATGAGCGCAATCGTTGACATTATTGGCCGTGAAATTCTGGATTCTAGAGGCAACCCCACTGTGGAGTGCGATGTGTTGTTGGAATCGGGGGCCATGGGTCGCGCGTCAGTACCGTCGGGTGCTTCTACCGGTGCTCGAGAAGCCATCGAATTGCGTGATGGCGACAAGTCCCGTTACTTAGGCAAAGGGGTTTTACGAGCCGTTGAAAACGTCAATACCGAGATTTCTGAGGCGGTCATGGGTTTGGATGCGCAGGAGCAGACGTTTATCGACCGTACGCTGATTGAACTAGACGGAACCGAAAACAAAGAGCGCCTGGGTGCAAATGCGATATTGGCGGTCAGTATGGCCGTCGCGCGGGCTGCTGCTGAGGAGTCGGGTTTGTCTTTGTACCGCTATTTTGGTGGTAGCGGACCAATGAGTATGCCGGTGCCCATGATGAACGTCATCAACGGCGGCGCACATGCCAATAATTCCCTCGACATCCAAGAACTCATGATTTTGCCGCTTGGCGCCTCGTCGTTCCGGGAAGCGATGCAAATGGGCGCAGAGACGTTTCATGCACTTAAAAAGCTCATCGATGAGCGAGGGATGTCGACAGCAGTCGGTGATGAAGGGGGTTTTGCACCTAACGTGGAGAATCACGAGGCGGCGATAGAGTTGATATTGTTGGCCATTCAAAACGCAGGTTACGAGCCGGGTACGCAAATTGCCTTGGGCCTAGATTGTGCCGCGTCTGAGTTTTACAAAGACGGCCAATACCATTTGAAAGGTGAAGGTAATTTGTCCCTATCCTCTGAAGAGTTCGCCAACCTGCTGGCAACCTGGTGTGACAAATACCCCATTATTTCGATTGAAGACGGCATGTCAGAAAACGACTGGGAAGGGTGGAAGCTGCTGACAGAAAAACTCAGCAAAAAAGTCCAACTGGTTGGGGACGATTTGTTTGTCACCAATACCAAGATATTAAAGCAAGGCATTGATCAAAACATCGCGAATGCCATCCTGATCAAGATCAATCAGATTGGAACGCTGACTGAAACGTTTGCGGCCATCGAAATGGCCAAACGTGCGGGTTATACGGCGGTGATTTCCCATCGATCTGGTGAAACCGAAGATGCAACAATTGCCGATATTGCCGTGGCAACCAACGCCATGCAAATCAAAACGGGCTCCATGTCTCGTTCGGACCGCATGGCCAAATACAATCAGCTTTTACGTATTGAAGAAGAATTGGCAGAAGTGGCAACCTATCCCGGACGTGACGCGTTCTATAACCTTCGATAGCTGAGAAAGCCAATGCGCTTGATACTGCTTGCCCTGATTGGATTGTGCTTGTTGATCCAGTACCCACTCTGGTTTGGGCAGGGGGGCTGGCTTGCGGTGCAGGCATTGAAAGCAACGGTTAGTGAGCAACAAGCAGCCAACGAAGGTCTAAGGCAACGTAACTTAGCCATGGAAGCCGAGGTTGAGGATTTGCGCAGTGGCACAGAAGCGGTAGAAGAGCGGGCACGCACTGACCTAGGCCTGCTGCGCGACGAAGAGGTTTACGTGCAAATTTTACCTGCGGATGGTCAACAGCCCGAGAGTGGTTCATCCACCCCGTAACCATTCACTGACGTCTCCATGATGGTCTTTCTCGCGTTTTTGACGATACGCCATTCATCGCTTTGTTGTCAGACAGGCGGAGTCGTTGTGCTTTCGGTGGCTCTGCATCACTGCCTGATGCTTGGTTTGGAGGCGAATGGTGGGTAAGAAAAAACGAATCCAGGGCGAAGCCGGTTGACGGCTCAGCGTCACACGTACATTTAAGCGATTGGCTGCTGAGATATCACGCTGTGAGCGGGGCCCCATGCCTTGTGGCCAGCCCTTGGCTACCCATTGCCTGTGTTGCTCGGCAACGTGATCATGACGAATCACCGCATAACCGAGTTGTCGACTCAATCTTTTGTCTTGGAAGTCTTGCATCAGGTCATTGATCGGATCGGTGACGCAGACTTCTAGCGTATCGCGTAGATCCTTAGGCAGAAATTGCTCAAGCGCTCGCATCACACGATGCGTTTGTCCGCCTTCTAAACTCGCGAGAACGGTCGCGCGCTGTGCGGCCAAAGCCAGCCGTTGTCGACTCGTGTGCCAGTCTGACACTTCGACTAGCAATGAACCCAAGCAGATCAAGGGTAAGCAAACAATGAGCCACTCAATGAGGGCCTGCCCGCGCTGTGGCGAACTTCTTTGGATGTGGATTTTGGGCATGCCTCTAGCATGCATGCGCCGGGGTCTGAGCGTCTATACGTGGGAATACGCCATCAGTGCAGCGAATCACCCGTGTCAGGCATCGGATTTTCAAACAGAGTAACGGCGTCGACCGCATCAAAACGGTATGGCGTCCCACAAAACTCGCAAGTGACCGTGACTTCGCCCTGTTCTCGAACGATATCCTCGACCTCGGCTTGACCGAGTGAACGCAGCATGCCTGCAACACGATCGCGCTCACAGCCACAATGCCAAGTGATGGCATGGTTTTCAAGGCCAACCACTGGAGACTCCCAGAACAAGCGATGCAACAGCGTATCGATCGATACTCCAAGCAATTCCTGTTTGGTCAGCGTGCTGCAGATTGTCTCGGCGTTTTCCCAAGAGGCTTGCGCCTGAGCCAACACGACGCTAGATTGACCACCGATTTGTGGCATGCGCTGCAATAACAAACCAGCCACCTGACGGTTGTCAGTGGATAGCCAGATGCGCGTTTCGAGCTGCTCTGACTGACGCATATAGTCCTCGAGCACCTCAGCCACTGTTTCGCCCGACAGTGGGACCACTCCTTGGTAGGGCTGACGTCCTGGATTGTCTCTCGGTGGATTCAAAATGACCGAAAACCGTCCCGCTTGATCGGCGTTCAGTAAAGTTTGGAGGGTGGTTTCATGGGCTTGGGGTTCGCGTCTCAGTCTCACGGTCGCACGCAGGCTTAAGTCAGCACGACATTCAACGACAATGAGTTTCACGGCCCCTTGGCCTTGTAACTGCAATAAAAGCGCACCATCGAATTTAAGGTTTGCTGCAAGCAGGGTTGCGGCACCCACGAGCTCGCCGAGTAATACCCTGACGGGTTCACTGATGGTGTGGTGTTCTTGGGCCCTTTGCCAGGCGGTTTGGATGGTGGTTGTGATGACTCGAGCGCTACGGTCTTGCAGAAGAAATTTTTTAAGTTGGTCGTTTGATTCCATTAACCGATCCGTTTCAGGGCGGTGGCGTAATGTTGCGCCCGCTCTTGATAATTTGCATTGTTTAGAGCCATTTGGGCGATTTCCTCGTCGCTGAGTGTGCGCACGACTTTGCCCACGCCAATCACCAAGCTGCCGTCGGGTATCTCTCGTCCTTCAGGAACAATCGCGCCAGCGCCAATAAGACAATTCTTGCCGATGACCGCGTGGTTTAAAACGATCGCTTGCATACCGATCAGCGAGCCACGGTGAACCGTACACCCATGGAGCATCGCTTGGTGACCGACAGTGACGTTCTCGTGAAGGGTGAGGGGTGCATCACTGTCGACATGCAAGACACTGCCTTCTTGAATATTGGTGCCTGCACCCACGGTGATGGTGGTGTTGTCACCACGGATACTGACGTTTGGCCAAACACTCGCCCTCGCGCCAACACGGACGTCGCCGATGAGAACCGCGGACTCGAATATCCAGGCGCTGGGATCGATTTGGGGGGACAGATGATCAAGCTGGTAGATGGCCATAGTTTCTTTATCGCAATGGGTGAAGTATTTGGAAAACTATCAGGCTTTGTGGCGCGACACGGGTAGAAAATCGATATCAGCGAATTTTGCCCGTTTGGTCCAAATGTACCGAATAGGCTGATCGAGTGATGTTCGTTCAATGTGAGCGACCAAACCAATCCTGAGAGTGGGTCGTTCATTTTCGGGTGCCGCATCAAATCCGCACTCACCCATTATAAGTGCTGGTATTTCCTCCTCAAGCATTCGCCGTGTTGTCGCGGTAACCGGTTGATAATCTTTGTCGATCTCTATCAACAACCAAAGCCCGCCGGCGGGTATCGACTTCTTTTGTGGAGCGGTCATGACTAAGGCGGCCGCCACGTACGGTACGGTTAGTAAGGACTGCTCCAGCCTGGCGGCATTTAATTGTTGAGGACCGATACCAAGAAACGGATTGTTAGGTTCATCGAGCAAAGCGTAGGTATTGGCATCTCGCTCAACCGCGAGCCATAGGGTTTCAAACTGTAGAGGTGGCTCGGTGAGTCCACTGCCATCAAGGGATTCTTTGAGTGGCCAAATCTGAACGTACTGGGCTGGATTGGGATGATCGTGCGCATCAAAACGAGCAATGACCAATTTGCCCACGGCTTGGCTGGTTAAGTGATCGCTCGGTGATGGCGTTTCGTTCAGAACAGTGTCGGCATTGAAGCCCGGGACGACACGCAACCTATCGGGGTCGTCTGGCTCAGCCCAGCGCGCCAGATTTTGTCCGAGCGCCAAGCCAGCGCCCGGGATGTATAGGGCCAAATTTGGATCGGTCGATACTTGCTGTTGGCTGACATCGCGCCAATAAGGTGTAAGGCAATGCCCGTGTAAGGTCACAGCCCGCAAAACTCGCGAGGGTACTTCGGCTGCCCGCTGGGCTTTCAACCACTGGCACCATCGCAAGGGGGTCGTGATGACATGGGAGATGTCTTCTTCGATAGCAAAGGTTTCACGCTCATCAATGGTGACCCCATAGCCAAAATAAAGCGTTGGCAGTATGGCCGCCATCAAGCCATGTTCATCCCAAGGCAGCAGGCTCGTTAAGAGTCCGTTCGCTTCGTTGGGAAACCAATTCGTCGTCATGACAAAGCCAGGTAAATTACCAATCAAGGCTTGTTGTGCCAGCATCAAGGCCGTGCCAGCGTCGAAGTTGGGGTCAGATGACTCGGGCCAAATCAATAGTGCCGGGTTTGAGGGTAACGACTGGACGGCGTCAAACACCGTGGGTTGACGAGCAATTAATCCACGCCAACTCATGACGCTGCCACGGTATATGTCAAATCCCACGATTTGTTGAATACGCGGGCATCGTGCAACGGCAGCCAGGGCAATGTCTTCGGTCAAGTCGTCGATAAATATCAAACGCCCTCTAGCCTGTTTTATTTTTGGTGTCAGCGCATCGGGTGTTTGGTCGGGCGAAAGCGGTACCGCCACCGCACCCGTGGCCCAGCACGCCAGGTTTACCGCGAGTGCTTCGATCGGTCGACCCATCAACACAATGACACGATCGCCGGGTATGACTCCCAGTCTTTGCATGCCATTAGCCAATTGGCTGACCAATTGTGCCAATTGGGAAAAAGTAATTTGCTGTGGCGCTTGACCGATGGGCTGCCATGTCACGGCGACTTTCTTGTCGTGAGAGGGCAGTTGCGCCCATTTCAAACAACAATCGACTGCAATGTTTAAGTCCCGAGGGACGTGCCAGCGAAAGTCGTCACGTAGCGTGCGATAGTTGTCTACCATTCGTATTTAAAGTTGGCGAGTTTATTTAGCAAGCAGCTAGCATCGCCTAGCATGGGAAGATTGGCAAGGGTCTTGGACGTCGATCATTGAGCCCTTTGGGTTTGTTGCGCCGCAGCATCGGCTTCAATTGACTTGACATCGATGATTCTCGTCTTGGCGAGTCGGTCGTGTAAGAATTGTCGGTCACTTCCCAAGGTTGGGATAAACGCCAAAAAGGGTGCCACAATAGCAAACATATAAATTGCGGGCCAATTTGTCGCAATGACAAGAGCATGGATCAATGCCATACCTGCTAGCGGCAAGAGCCACATTAAGAAGTAACGCAAGAGGAGTTGTTTAAAAGAAGCCCGATAGCCCTGGTCACCCACTAATTTGATGTGCCACGCACGCATTGGTAGCGTTTGCCCACCGCGGTGCCAGCAGACCAGAAAGTAGGCACCGATGGCGATAAACAGCCACACCTGTCGACCTTCACGAAACATCAGTCCGTGGCGACTTTGTGTGAGGATGTCAAACACCATATCCGCTAAAAAAATCACGGCAAAGAGCAAGACCCCTTCGTACATCATGGAAGCGAAACGCTTTGCCCTTGATGCATCAGGCGCTTGGTTCAAGCGAAGCCGGCTTTGATAATCCGCGCTCTCTTGATCCACAGGGGTCTCGTCTTTCACTAGATTTTGGGCTCTTCTACGCATGACGCTAATTATGCTGGAAGCGTTACGGTTTTGCATCTGCCACCCTGCTGGCAGATCACTGGGTAAAGCAAGATAAGATCGACTGATCTCTGGCGGTCGCCTTGAATAAGCGATAGACCTAAATTAAAACTTAAAATAAAGCTTAAAGCGCGCCCTTTTGGCCCTTATTCAGCGTGTTTCGCAACTCGGCAGCATCGGCCAAAACCGCACGCGCTTGGTTAAATGTTTTTTTAAAG
>CBFHKV010000002.1:0-112467 GCA_965656505.1 Burkholderiaceae bacterium
GTCGGTGACTGGATTATGGTGGACGGTGTGGTGCAGGGTACTGTCGAGCATATTGGTTTCCGATCAACCAAAGTGACACGGTTTGACCTGTCTCCGGTTTTTGTGCCTAACCAGAAGCTATCTGACAATTCGGTCACAAACTTCTCACGCATGACTTACCGCCGCATTTACTGGAAGATCGGGCTCGAATACCGGATCTCGATGGATCAGCTAAAGAACATTCGTAACAAAATCGAAGCTTACCTGCTCGAGAACGATGCGTTTGTTAACCCGCCTGCTGCCTCTATGTTTGTGAGGGTTGATGCGTTCAACACTTCTTCAATCGACCTCATGCTCTACACTTTTACTCGTACGACGGTTTGGGGCGAATGGTTGGTACACAAAGAAGAATTGGCCTATCAAATCAAAAGCATTGTTGAAGGCGAGGGCGCTAATTTTGCTTTTCCCAGCCAATCGCTGTACGTCGAGAAGTATCCCGAAGGTGCACCAGAGCCTTTCACGCCACCGGCCCAGAAGACACAGTAGCGCTCGCCATGTAAGGCGTTTATCTGTCGTGCCAGGTGACAAAGTCATCGACAGTCATTCGAGCGCTGCGGTACCGATTTAACGGGGCTTCTAAGTCGGGTACCCCCATGGAAAGACCCACCAAAAGCTTTTTATTATTTGCCACGCCTAGATAGTTGCGAATGGCGTCAGGATAGTTTGCCAGTGAGGCTTGCAAACACACACCTAAGCCATGCCCCATGGCGCTTAAACTCAGGGCGTGCAAGAAGCCACCCACATCCATATTTGACCAAGGGCCAAGCGATTCGTCCATCCACACGAACATGGCACAAGGTGCGCCAAAAAATTGGAAATTTTCCAAGCGCAATCGTTGACGGCGTTGCGTGTCGTCACGCGCAACCCCCAAAGCTGAAAATCGATCGATGTTGTGTTTTTTTGATCGCTCGTCAGTCGCCTGACTCCATACCTGTGGAACAGGCACATCCGAATTGCCCTTCGCACCAGAGGCAGCCAAATCATAAAGAATATGGCTGAGTTCATCTCGGCAAGCACCGGTCACCACGGAGACCTCCCATGGTTGGGTATTGGTATACGAAGGACTGCGACCGGCAATTCTCAGTACATCCTCTAAGGTTTGTTTTGAGACAGGATCCGGTTTAAATCCACGGATACTGCGGCGCGCTTCCATTGCTTGCAATAACTCCACTGTCATCTCCGTCTATTTACAGACTGCTATTTTGCCGCAAAGAACGCTAGGCACGATCAACCGGGCTGATAAACTTCTTGGTTATGAACGCAAACAAATCCAAAATCGCCCTTGCTCTTGGCGCTGGTGCTGCCAGGGGATGGGCTCACGTTGGCGTCATTCGTGCGTTAGAAGAAGCCAACATACCGATCGATATCGTTTGCGGGACGTCAATCGGATCCATGGTGGGTGCGGCATATGCATCTGGTGAATTTGACCGGTTTGAGCATTGGATGCACGGTTTGACCCTGATGGATGTGGTCGGTCTGATGGACGTGACGTTGTCAGGCGGATTGCTCAAAGGTGAAAAACTCACTGATTTTTTTGAAAAAACCTTTACCGATCCACCGATAGAATTGCTTAATGTGCCCTTTGCAGCCGTCGCAACTGACTTATCCACGGGTGCAGAAGTTTGGTTGCAGGAAGGATCAACAGCCCAAGCGGTTCGCGCATCCATGGCCTTACCGGGTGTGTTAACCCCGGTGATGCTCGATGGTCGAACTTTAGTCGACGGCGGCTTGGTAAACCCGGTTCCCGTTTCGCTGGCTCGCGCCCTAGGGGCAGATATTGTGATTGCGGTGGATCTTAACGCTGATATTTTAGGCAGGCACATGTCAGCAGAAAAGGCCGAATCGTTATCGGCCTCGAATCAAAGTTCCATCACCGAATGGTTCAAACGTGCGCAACTCACATTAGCGAATCAGTGGCCTATTTTTGCAGCCAAAGAGTCACCGCCCATCCCCTCACTGTTTGACGTCATCGCCTCAAGTATCAACATCATGCAAGTTCGTATCACCCGTAGTCGAATGGCGGGCGACCCTGCTGATGCGGTGGTGACCCCTTATTTGTCGCGCTTGGGGCTGATGGACTTTCATCGAGGACCAGAGGCTGTCGAGCAAGGTCGTTTAGCGGTTGAGCGGGCACTGCCAAGCATTGAAGCAGCCATTGAGAGTGTGTCTTAAGTCAAACTGGTAGGAGTGCTGAGATCCGAGCCTGGTAGCGATCCCGATAGCGATCCCGATATCAATGACGACACCGCGCTCCCATCGGGTTGTTGGGTGGCATGATGCGCTTGGCGCAGACAATCCAGAAATAAAGCCGCCGCACCTGTGGCTGTTGGTGTGCGTGGTGTGATGGCAAAGAAGGCCACTCGATACTTGAAGCGGTCTGGTTTTATCGCCTTCATGGTGCCCTGTCGTTCAAATGGGTTAGCGTAGTGCGTGGGTAAGAAACCGATGAAGCGTCCTGACAAAATGAACGTGGCGACGCCTTCCTGATCAAAAGCATTGGCGCGACGGGTGAGTTGGGCACGATGGCTGACCGCCATGTTGGGTGAATGATAAGCTAACCCAGCTAACGGGAACTGCCGCAAATCCTCCCAATCCAATCGGTGAGTTGCCAAGGTGAACAATGGGTGTTCCTGACCGCAGTACAGCTGCATATCCTCATGAAATAGTGGCATGTAATCCAATCGATTAGATGCTCGATGGTCCGGAATAATGCCAATGTGGTATCGATGATCTAAAACGCCTCGCTCGATTTCGTTGATCGGGCGCACGTGTAAATTCACCACGACATCGCTTGCGAGATCGGTGAATGCGGCCACGGCATGGTTTAGGCGTGCCTGCGGATTACCTGCGGTTTTTTCAAAAACGGCGACGTGAAGCTCACCGCCCAAGCGACCATGTAGACCATTAACGCTGGCACGAAAGTCGTTGATCGCGGTGAGCAAGCGCAGGGTTTCGTCGTATATCCGCTTGCCTTGCGGCGTGAGTGAAAAGCCTTGGCGACCGCGAAGACAAAGCGTGAATCCAAGACGCGTTTCAAGATCTTTGATGTGGCGACTAATGGTTGATATACCAATATTCAGCTCAAGTTCGGCTAACGAGAAGCCGCCACAATCGACGACCGCCTTGAATATCTGCAACAGTCGGATATCCATATCGCTGAGATTTCCAAGCACTGCTTTATTTTTTGGTTTCATAAAATCACAAGTAAAGAAAGACATCCAATCATGTGAGATGTCATGGATTCATGGCACTCTTTCGCGATTGTTCACAAAGGAGTCGTTGTATGCGAATTGGCATCCCAAAAGAAATTAAAAACCATGAGTATCGGGTAGGCCTCACACCTAGCAACGTGCGAGAGTTTACTCGGGCGGGTCATGAGGTTGTTGTTCAAATGTCTGCTGGCACAGACGCCGGCATGAGCGATCAGGACTACGTCGATGCGGGTGCGATTGTGTTGACCGATGCCGCAGATGTTTTCGCTACAGCGGACATGATCGTCAAGGTCAAAGAACCGCAACTTAACGAGTGCGCCATGTTGCGCCCGAATCAAATCCTCTATACCTATCTGCACTTGGCTCCGGATCCAGCGCAGACTCAGGCGCTGTTGTCATCGGGTGCTATTTGTGTGGCTTATGAAACCATCACAGGGCCCGATGGTGGATTGCCGTTGTTAGCCCCAATGAGCGAGGTCGCGGGTCGGATGTCCATTCAAGCCGCCGCTGCCCACCTAGAGAAATCCAAAGGCGGGCAAGGGGTATTGCTCGGTGGCGTGCCCGGTGTGCCTGCCGCTGACGTTGTGATTTTGGGAGCTGGCGTTGTGGGTACGAACGCCCTACAGATGGCGGTAGGCCTTGGTGCCCGAGTGAGTGTGGTGGATAAAAATATGGCGCGTCTGCGTCAACTCGATCTGTTGTTTGGCAACCGTATCAGTACGGTCTATTCCACCCAGTCTGCGATCGAGCAGCTGACACGTGATGCTGACGTCATTATTGGCGGTGTCTTGTTACCCGGCGCGGCAGCACCCAAGCTCATCACCCGATCAATGATCGCAAGCATGAAAACAGGCAGCGTGGTGGTTGATGTTGCCATCGATCAAGGGGGTTGTTTTGAAACGTCACGTCCCACGACGCATCAAGAGCCGACCTTTGTGGTCGACGGTGTGGTGCATTACTGCGTGGCCAACATGCCGGGTGCGGTTGCCCGCACATCGACCTTGGCGCTCAATAATGCGACGTTATCGTATGGTTTGGCTTTAGCCAACCAAGGTTGGCAGGTGGCGATGACAGAAAACGCCCAGTTACGACAAGGCTTGAATATTTGTCAGGGTCACGTCACCTACCAAGCGGTGAGTGACGCTCTCGGACTTCCCTATACGGACCCCATGACGTTATTTCGCTCCTAGCGAGGCGTGTTTTGGGGAGAACCGGGCGACCCTGCCGGTTTCTGGGTAAATAAACAGTCGACAGGGTCGTCTTGGTAGCATGGGTTTTATTACTTAAAACTCTAAGGCGTCTATGTCCACGGTCAACCTTCAGTGGCAGTTTGAGCATACTTATGCTCAATTACCTGAAATGCTTTTCTCGAAATGTACGCCCACCGCGGTGCGTGAGCCACGCTTAGTGAAGTTCAATCATGCGTTAGCGGCCACGCTTGGGTTGGTCGATGAGGCAAGCCAGGCTGATGTGGCCCAACACCTGCCGGCAGCGCATGAATTTGCGGGCAACCACCTGCCCGCTGGATCTGAGCCCTTGGCGCAAGCCTATGCGGGACATCAGTTCGGTGGGTTTTCTATTTTGGGCGATGGCAGAGCGGTTTTACTCGGTGAACAAATCACCCCAAGCGGTCAACGGGTGGATATCCAGCTCAAGGGCTCCGGCCCCACGCCTTATTCGAGACGAGGCGACGGGCGCGCTGCGCTTGGCCCCATGTTGCGCGAGTACTTGATCAGTGAAGTGATGCATGCTTTAGGCATCCCGACAACCCGTGCATTGGCCGTCGTGAGCACTGGCGAACCCGTGTTTCGACAAAGCCCAGAGCCCGGCGGCATTCTGACGCGTGTTGCCTCTAGCCATCTTCGCGTTGGTACCTTTCAATATGCCGCGGCGCGTCAGCAGATCGACAGCCTACAAGCTTTGGTGGATTACGCGATCAATCGCCATTACCCGGCATTCAAAGAGGCAGCTAACCCAGCGCTTGCCTTGCTCGATAAGGTAGTTGACGTGCAAGCTGACTTGCTGGTGCATTGGATGCGGGTGGGCTTCATTCACGGTGTCATGAACACCGACAACATGAGCATCAGTGGTGAAACCATTGACTATGGTCCGTGTGCCTTTATGGATAGTTACGATCCTGGTACGGTTTTTAGTTCAATCGATGAGCAAGGTCGATATGCCTTTGGTCGTCAACCGGGTATGGCGCAGTGGAACTTGTTGCGATTTGCGGAGGCATTGTTGCCGTTGCTAGACGAAGATGAAAACCTTGCCATTGAGAAAGCGAAAGCATCGATTGGTGCGTTTGCCGGCCTCTATGAGCAGCGGTGGTTCGACATGATGTGTCACAAGTTAGGACTGAGCGCACAGGTGCCATCAGCGGTTCGTGCACAAGATCGCGTGTTAGTCGACGGCCTTCTGGCTTGGATGCAAGTAAATAAGGCGGATTACACCAATACTTTCCGGGATTTAAGCCAGGCAAGCCTTTCTTTGTCTGGTCTCTATAGTGATGCCGGATTTGTGCAGTGGTATGAGCAGTGGCAAGCGCGTTTGGCTGATCAGCAGGACAAAGCGATCCTCTCAAAAGCCGACAGCGTGTCTTTGATGGCGCAGGTGAACCCCGCCTATATTGCACGTAACCATCTGGTAGAAGAGGCGCTTGAGGCCGGCTGCCACGGTGACATGACGCCAATTGATGACCTGCTTTCTGTATTGTCGGAACCGTATGTAAAACGACCTGGACTATCGCATTTCGAGCGGCCCGATCAATCAGGGCAACCCTATCGAACATTCTGTGGGACGTAGTGTGGCTGTACCCGCTGGCGTGACAACCGGTCAACCGAATCGCGATTAAATGGCAGGTCAAGTCGGAAATGTCGCGCTTGCGCGACATTTTATGCAAAAGCACGACAAATAAAGGCGTTCACCAAAAAGAATCCTATGAAATGACCCGGTCTACACAGGCCGAAGAACTAAAGTTGATTGAAAGTATCATCGCGGCGCATCCAAGCGGCATTGGCATCGAAGGCATTGATGCCGAAATGAAACAGCGCCGATTTAAGCAGCTCCATCGTCGAACATTGCAACGTCGCTTGCAGAAATTAATCAATGAACACCGTGTGATTACAGCGGGTGCGAGTATTGCCTTAGTCTACAAACTGAGTTCTTTTAGCTTTGAACCGGTCATCAAGGTAAATATAGTTGCGGCAACAGATCCCGCTCAGACGCTTCTATATGTGCCCGTCTCACCTGAGGGCGCAACCGCGCGTAACGAAGTTCGGCGCCCATTGATGCACCGCCAGCCAGTCGGGTACCAACAGGCATTCCTACAGGCTTACCAATCGGGCAAGACTTTCTACCTGCCCGATTCGCTGCGAAACCAGCTTCATGAAATGGGGCGTACATCTGCCGGTGAGCGACCTGCATGCGGTCCTATCGCAAGAATTGATGCGTGACCTGCTAGCGCCTGGCTGCCTGCGACAGCGTCCCGTGGAGATCTCAGGTACCGTGTTTCAGCTCTAGGCCATGCCACAGATGATAGAGGACTGTTTCACGCTGCTACTGAACAAAGCGACTGCTATTCTCGATCCTGACGAACAAGCAACTGAAAAGCTTAGGTGTAGAAAAGATTCACCAGGTGGTGACGGTGCATAGACAAGCTTAATAGACACGCTCAAATCTGTACGAAGTAAACCCGGCAACCAAACCAGGCAACCAAACCCCATCCGTACGGCGTGCACCCGACAAATGTATCCGTGTCATCAGATTAAATTCTTTCCACGCACGCCAGAGGGCACTGTTAGCAGCCAAATATACCTTTACCATTGAGGTAATCCATCCAAAAAGGTTGTAGCCAAATGACGGATTCCGAAGCGTTGTCGGTCGCCCCTGAGCAAGTGTTGCTGACACTGAATGTCGGCTCGTCTTCTATCAAATTTGCCGCTTTCGAGCGTCGCCATCTGGCGCGGCACCTGCCAATCATGCTCAGGCGATTGACTGGGTGATCGGCTGGCTAGAGCAAAACCTGGCAGAACTGCGTATCGTGGCCATCGGGCATCGGGTGGTGCATGGTGGACTCGACTTTGTGAAACCGGTGCTCATCGATGACGACGTGATCGGCAAGCAATTGAGGCACAACAAGCCATTGAATATTTTGTGTACCGCGTCAAACATGAAATCGGTGCCTTGAGCGCTGCGTTAGAAGGTCTCGATGCCGTGGTGTTCACGGGCGGTATCGGAGAAAACTCGGTGGCCGTTCGTGAAAGCGTGCTGCAAGGCATGGGCTGGTTGGGTATTGAGTTGGTGCAAGACGCCAACAGAAGCGGGCAGACAATCATTTCGACGGCACGTTCCCGTGTGCTCTGTCTGGTCATACCCACCAATGAAGAGCAAAGAATCGCCGAGCACACGCAAGCGCTCGTCGGTTGCCACTAGCGATATTGTTTGAGAGCGCCCTCAATGAGTTGACGTGCAATGCTGACGTGGTCAGGCAGTAGCGGTAAGTCATCGATATCAAACCAATCAGCCGCCTCAATCTCGCTCGGCTCTGGCGTGATTTCACCTGAGACATAGTCAGCAAAAAAAGCAAGCATCAGCGAGTTCGGGAATGGCCAGGATTGACTGGTGAAGTAACGCAGGTTTTCAATCTCGACCCCGACTTCCTCTTTGACTTCTCTTGCCGCGCATTGCTCCAGTGTTTCGCCCGCTTCGACAAATCCTGCCAAGGCGCTAAATACCCCTGGCTTGAAATGCGGGCTTCGGGCCAATAAAAACTGCCCAGGACGACGCACAAGCACCATGACGGCAGGTGAGATCCGTGGGTAGGCATTGAGTTGGCACGCGGGACAGTGCATGGCAAAGTCTTTCTCGTGCAATTGCGTCTCGTGGCCGCACCGCCCACAAAACCGGTGTGTCATTTGCCAATCGATTAATTGTGTGGCGCGTCCGGCCATGGCAAAGGCTTCGGGCCCGGCCACACCAAACACTTGTCGCATGGGCACGAGCTCGGCCGCTGCCTCAGTGAAATCATCGGGTAATGCTTCGCACTCGACGGCCAAGCACGGCAATCCCTGCCAATAACCGATTTCAATGGGCTCACTGTGATGCCCCTGAAGAAAAGCGGCGTGCGAGAGGAAGTTGGGTCCATTGGGATGGCTCATCTCAATCAAAATCTGATGCTTGTGTCGCACGATCCAGTATTGTTGGTGAGGCATGATGACCTTCGAGTGAAATGACCAGAATGTAGATAGTTTAGAGGAGTGTCACACTCAGTGCACAGTGGTTGCGGCTTTGGACCAAACATTCATGATGACAACGCCTGCGATGATCAAAGTCATCCCAATCAAGGCGGGGATGTCGAGGTGTTGTTTGAAGAAAAACCAGCCCACCAAGGTGACCAAGACTATGCCCAAACCAGACCACGCGGCATAAATAATGCCGATGGGTAGTGTTTTCATGGTTAGGGCAAGGCAATAAAAAGAGATGCCGTAACCAACGACCACGATTACCGAGGGCCAGAGCCGGGTGAAACCCTCACTGAGCTTGAGCGAACTGGTCGCGATGACTTCGGTGACAATGGCCAAGCCAAGAAATAACCACGTGTAACTAGGCACTGCAATGCTCCATTGAGGCGCGTTGATGAATCAACTTTGTTTCTTGGCAAGCAGTCGCGCCTGACGACTTATGACGAAATCCAAAATCAGCTTAAGCCAGATCGTAGAACCCGCGATAGCGGACCACGTTTGATAGGGTACAGCGAGAACAACAATAGAGAAAATGGCATAGACCAAGGATAGTCCGGCGGCGAGATTTAAAAAGCCCGTGTAGGGCGCATATTTTTTCGCGTTAGGTGGTGGATACCCGCCTGAGAGCGCGACCTCGGAATAGTCTTTCTTTTTGAAAATACGCCAAGCCCGCCGCAACCATACGAACGAGATGGGAAACAGGGCGATGAACAAAATCCACGTCAAAGCGGTGCTGACGTCAAAAATCATGCTGTCCTCCAAAAAAAAACCCTGAGGTTTTTGAACCGTCAGGGTTAACGTACCGAGTAAACCGGTACAGCACCCACTTGGGTACTGTACCGGAGAAACGGTCTGACGACCGTCGTTTAGCCGTGCGAGCCTGTGACAGCACCCGAACCGCGTGGGATACGCACACTCTCAACCATTTGCTGGATGTGCTCTGGTGGCTCTTTGGTCACCTTATCCACCGCAAAGGCCACGATGAAGTTCACCGCCGCACCAACGGCACCGAAGGCTTCAGGCGTGATGCCGAAGAAGCTGTTGGGGCCACCGATGAGATCAACATATGAAGTGCCTTGGATGAAGAATATGCCTTTGTGTGCAAACACATAGAAAAGCGTCACCAAGAGGCCAGAAACCATACCGGCCATCGCACCACTTTTGTTCATCTTCTTGGAGAAAATACCCATCATGATGGCCGGGAATAGTGACGAGGCGGCAATACCGAAAGCCAAGGCCACCGTACCCGCCGCAAAGCCAGGCGGATTAAGCCCCAAATAACCGGCAAGCACAATGGATGCCGCCATGGCAATTTTGCCGGTCAGTAATTCCCCCTTTTCACTGATGTTTGGTGCAAACACATTCTTCACCAAATCGTGCGAAATAGCCGAGGAAATCGCCATGAGCAGACCCGCGGCTGTGGATAAGGCAGCCGCCAAACCGCCCGCCGCGACCAAGGCAATCACCCAATTGGGTAGCAGTGCAATTTCCGGGTTGGCCATCACGATAATGTCTCGATTAACCGAGAGTTCATTGCCCTTCCAGCCGGCCTCTTCAGCCCTTTGCATGAAGCCTTCGTCAGACGATTTGTCGTTGTAGTACTGGATGCGACCATCGTCATTCTTGTCTTGCCAAGACAGCAGACCCGTGACCTCCCAGCGCTTCATCCAATCGGGACGATCCTCGTACACAATCGAACCATCCTCGGTAAAGATTGAGTTGGGCTCAGCGATGATGGTTGGGTTGATCGTGGTGTGCAGGTTCATGCGAGCCATGGCTGCCACAGCAGGTGCCGTTGTGTAGAGCAAAGCGATGAACACCAATGCCCAGCCTGCCGATGAACGGGCGTCGGCCACGCTCTTAACTGTAAAGAAGCGCATGATGACGTGGGGCAAACCAGCGGTACCAATCATCAAGGACAAGGTATAGACAAACATATTGAGTTTGCTACCAGGCAATGACGTGGTGTACTCATTAAAACCCAAGTCTTCAACCACTTGGTTCAAGGTCACCAGCAGGGACTTGTTGGTGTCGACCATGTCAGCACCCAGACCCAACTGAGGCAGTGGGTTACCGGTTAACTGCAAAGAAATGAAGATCGCCGGCACGATGTAGGCAGAGATCAGCACGATGTACTGAGCCACCTGCGTGTAGGTGATGCCTTTCATGCCGCCAAACACCGCATAGGCAAACACAATGCCCATACCAATGTAGATACCCATGTCATTACTCACACCCAAAAAGCGTGAGAAAGCCACACCAACACCTGTCATTTGCCCGATGATGTAGGTGATCGATGCAATCAACAAGCAGATCACAGCAATGGTGGAAGCTGATTTTGAGTAGAATCGATCCCCAATGAACTGGGGAACCGTGAACTTACCGAACTTACGTAAGTACGGTGCGAGCAAGCAGGCCAACAGCACATAGCCGCCAGTCCAACCCATCAAAAACAGACTGCCGCCATATCCCATGTAGGCAATCAAACCTGCCATGGAAATAAATGACGCTGCCGACATCCAGTCAGCGGCTGTTGCCATGCCGTTCATCACCGGGTTAACCGTGCTGCCCGCGACATAAAACTCACTGGTGGACCCGGCCCGAGCCCAGATCGCAATACCGATATAAATCGCAAACGTCAGGCCGACTATCAAATAAATAGTGGTTTGAAGTTCCATGAGATGTCTCCCTATTCTTCGTGAACGTCAAACTTGCGATCGATTGCGTTCATCTTCTTGCGATACCAGAAGATCAACGCAATGAACACATAGATTGCACCTTGCTGGGCAAACCAAAAGCCAAGTGGATAACCACCGACCATGACTTTATCCAACATATCAGCGAAGACAATCCCCGCCCCGTATGACACCAAGGCCCAAATGATGAGCACTTTTGTCAGCAGTCCCATGGTCGCGCGCCAGTAGGCGTGGGAATCATGTTGTTCGGACATAACACCTCCTCACGGTATCGATATTTAAATCAAATAAAATTATTTTTTTGACCTACACGAACAATTACATCAGAATTAATAATGAGTAGTATTAGGGATAATCAGTACTTAATTTTGCAATGCAATATATTTGTTTGCCTGACGTGATATGGAAATTTTGTTTCTGACTTTAAACTTACTGTAGCTTGCAAAAGGCTGACAGAATCCGCCTGACTGAAAGTTAGTGCGCTCAACCGAGAGAGTCTATGTCACAAAACAATCAAATTATAGATAATGAGCCGAATGGTTTTATCAATGGATTAATAGATCAGCTATTAATGGTTCTGCCTTTTTCTGAAATGTCTCGCACGCACATCGCATTATTTATTGAGAGTTGTGAGGAGCAATATTATGAAGCTGAAGAGATCATTATTGAGCCTAAATTAGGTTGCCCTAAATACCTTTATTTCATTCGGCAAGGTGCGGTTTATGGGCAGCGTGATTCTGAAGCAGGCCAAGAGATTTATTTTGAACTTGAGGCAGGTGACATGTTTTCCGTTGGCGCGGCCTTAACCCAGCGGCCAGTGGCTTCGGTTTATCGCGCCGTGGGTGATACGTTTTGTTTGCTCTTTCCTGTGTCCAAAATTCATGAGCTTGGGGTGGTATCACCGCCATTTATCGAGTTTTTGAAGGATCGTTTCCGATATACCTTAGAAAAATCACATCAGGATTTACAACAGCAATTTGCAGCAAAGGCTGCAGAGACACAAGTCCACCAGTCCTCGCTAGGTGCCTTAATCGCCCGCGAACCGATTTCCGTTCTACCGGATGCCCCGTTGCGTGAAGCATTAACTACCATGGATGAGCAGCGGGTCGGTTCAATTTTAATTGTCGATAGAGATAATAAATTATTGGGTATTTTGACACGGCACGATTTACTCAAGCGAGTGGTACTGCCTCAAGTGGGTTTGGCAACGCCAATAGCCACGGTCATGAGTACGGGATTAAAATCCTTGACCGTTGACGACACCGTTGAAATGGCGGGTTATTTAATGATGCAGGCGTCTATTCGCCACATTCCCATTACAGCAAACGATACCGTCGTGGGCTTGATATCCGAGCGAGATCTTTTTTCGCTACAGCGCTTTTCAGTTGGCACGATTAGGGCGGCTATCCTTGGGGCAACCCATATCGACCGATTGATTCATGCCGCTGAGAATATTCGTCAGTATTCAAAAAATTTGCTCTGCCAAGGTGTCACGGGCCACCGCTTAACAAATCTGGTCAGTCATTTGAACGATTTATTGACCCAGCAAATTATCAAGCTGAAAGCCGAGGCGTTTAATCTGGATCCGAACCAGTTTTGTTGGCTTGCCCTTGGCTCAGAGGGGCGACAGGAGCAGACGATTGCAACGGATCAGGACAATGCATTGGTACTGGCCAATGAGGTCTCGGATGCGGCGATGCAGCAATTTTTAGCCTTTGCGCGTCAGGTTAATGAAAGCCTGGATCGATGTGGTTTTCCGTTGTGCAAAGGCAACGTGATGGCGAGTAATCCTGCATACTGCCGTCGGCAACGTGAGTGGTTGGAACGCAGTTTGGGCTGGATACAAGCCGGTTCGCCGCAGGATTTACTCGATGCCAGTATCTTTTTTGACTTTAGGGCAGTGGCAGGGCATCTACCTTTGGCGCGCCCACTGGTTGAACAGGTCAGCCGAGTCGCCGCCCAGACGCCTAGATTTGAAGCGTTATTAGCCACGAACGCCATGAATTGGCGGATTCCGCTGACGTTGTTTGGGCGTTTGGACACAACCGATAAAAACGGCAAACAGATATTAGACCTTAAGTTAAACGGCACGGCGCTCGTGGTTGATTTCGCCCGCATTTATTCACTTGCCCACAACATCACTGTACGAAACACCCGAGAGCGATTAGAAGCGATTGCGCAGTTGCCTCCATTTGACCGTGCGCGGGGTCAAGATTGGGTGGCAACCTTTGAGTTTTTACAAACCCTTAGACTCAAGGCTCAGTTGGATATCGATGGCGAGCGCGTTGATGACAATCCAAATTGCCTTGATGTGGGCCAACTCAGCAAAGTGGATAAAGTGATGCTCAAAGCAGCCTATAACGTTTGTCAAACGATGCAGCAGCGGTTGAAGCTGGATTATGTTCGATAAGCTGATCCCCAAGCGCCTCAAAGGTCTCGGTAGTGACACTGGCGGTGTCGCTTTTGATGCGTCGTTGCCTATGCGCTGGGTGGTGCTCGATACCGAAACCACTGGCTTGAGTGTTTGGCGCGACCAGCTGATCTCAATTGCGGCGATTGCTCTTCATGTCGAGCCTGGTTTAACGTCTGGTCGTATCTGCATACGTGACCGCTTTGAGGCCATTATCAGACTTCCGAAAATCAAACACGACAAACGCAACATTCTCATCCATCATATTGGTGTCCAAGCCCAAATGGTGGGGGAAGACCAGGCGGCTGTGCTGTCGCGCTTAAGTGCATGGATCGGCGACGCCCCTTTGTTTGCCTTTCATGCCGATTTTGATCAGGTCATGATCACGCGCGCTTATAAAAAGGTCGCCCTTGCGGTGCCGCGTAATCGCTGGATTGACGTCGCCCCGCTTGTTAACTGGGTTGTGCGCGATATGAGGCACTTATCATTAGACGATCGCATGGCGCAGTTTGGTTTGACATGTCTTGCACGCCACCAAGCGTCAGGTGATACGTTTGTCACCGCCGAACTCTTGTTGATGCTGTTGCCTACTTTGCGTGGTTCGGTCAGTGATGCCGCCGGCGTTGCGCGTTTAGCCCGAGAGGCCTCGCGCCTGTCGTGAATGGCTTTTGGCGACGGTCGAGTCACCGATTGGTTGTGGTTTTAAGGTAAGGGTTGTTCTCGGTCTTATACTGAAATACCTTAGAGCGATGAATCCGTTGTGCCAGACAAACATCGCGCTAGATGGATGTCTCGCTATCCCACCCGTTTTTGGAACTACATTGTCGCAGTCACCTCCAAACGAAAGCACGGCAGCCTTGTCGAGTAAACGACAGATGGCGTTGTCGATGGCGGGTGTTGCCGTGACGGTCTCAATCGTGGCCTTTGATGCGACGATTATCAGCACGATACTCCCGGAAGTCGCGCGCTCTCTAGATGGCATGTCTCTGTACGCTTGGGCAGCCACTGGTTATTTTTTGGCGTGTGCGGTCACGATCATGATTTTCGGGCGGTTGGGTGACTTGTACGGCCGCAAGCCCTTGATGTTGTTGTCCTTGGTCATTGTGATGTTGGGGTCGGTGTTATCTGCCATGTCGCAGAGCATGCCTCAGTTGATTACTTTCAGGGTGTTGCAAGGGTTTGGTGGCGGGATGATGATTGCGACCGCTTTTGCAGCCCCTGCTGATATTTTTCCAGATCCTAAACAACGGGTGCGTTGGATGGTGTTGTTGTCGTCGACGTTTGCAATGGCCAGTGGAATCGGGCCGGTACTTGGCGGCGTGGTGACGCAGGCGTTTGGATGGCGAGCGGCATTTTTTGTGATCCCGGTCACGGCCTTGGTGGCATTCGTCATGGTTTGGCGTTTTTTCCCGCGCCTAAAAGCCGTCAGCGATGATCAACACCGGATGGATTGGGCCGGCGCGTTTCTGATGGGGATGACGGTGGGTGCCCCTCTCGTGGGGATTGAATTGTTTTCATCGCGTGACGCGGGTGTACCGGTCTCCGTGGCACTTGCTGTAATCGTCAGCACGGTTGTTTCGGGGTATTTGCTTTTGAAAGTAGAGCGACGGGTGAAGACGCCCATTTTTCCGTTACGTGTTCTGCAGACCAAACAAGCCCGTTATTTAAACATCGCCTCGATTCTTAGCGGGGCGGTCATGTTCATCTTGATCTACTACATTCCTCTGCAGTTTCAGGATGTGTTTGGTTTCAGCCCGACTCTGGCCGGCGTCCTCATCACGCCCTTGGTCGCCGGCATGCCCATCGGCAGTATCATCAATGGGTATTTGTTTCCTCGCGAAACGAATCCTCAACGTTTAATGCTGTTGGGTAGCGTGCTGCTAGGCACAGGTTGTTTGTTGGCGCTGACATTCACCGCCAACAGCGCCGTGTGGTGGGTTCTGTTCACCATGGGTTTGTGTGGTTTTGGATTGGGTTTTTTACTGCCAAATTTCACCCTTTTTATGCAAATCGTGGCTGACCGAAAAGATGTCGGCGTGGCCTCAGCTTTGGTGCAAACGACCCGCGCTCTAGGCAGTGCAATAGGCACTGCCTTGGTGGGTGTTGCCATTGCCGAGTGGTCGATTCGTTCGGGTCTTCAATTCGGCTTGATTGGCTCGGTGATCGCCTGTGGGGTTGTGGGATGGTTGTCGATCAACATCAAAATGAACAGCTATACAAAGGCTTAGCCTTCGCTTTTCTGGTTATCCTTGACCCATTTTCCCATGTAGTGAGCGGGTTCGTCCGTCTCAAACGCCGCCCCAAACTCACCAATGGTGTCATGGATGGCATCGGTGAGTGGTAACTTTTCCCAGCGGCGCATGAGTTTTTTTTGTTGTTTGACGGCTTTGGGCGCTAATGCCACGAATTGTCTGGTTAGCGTATCCATGCGGGTATCGAGTTGATCGAGTGGGACCGATTCGTTGATGAGCCCCCATGACAGCGCCTGATCGCTATTGACCAATTCACCGCTCAGAAGCATCCAACTGGCGTGTGTGGGACTGATTAAGCGTGGCAAGAGCGTGGCGTGAATGACGGAGGGGATGCCCACTTTGACCTCAGGCATCCCAAAATTTGTCCCTTCTGCGGCAATGCGCAAATCGCAAGCCATGGCCAATTCCAATCCGGCGCCTAGGCACCAGCCGGGAATTCGAGCGATCACGGGTGCAGGGAAGTGTCGCACCGCTTCACACAGTTCGCACAATCCGCTGATAAACGCTTCTGCACGCTGCCGATCCAAGTTGGCCATTTCTTTGATATTCGCACCGGCAACGAAGGCTTTGTCCCCTTGGCCTCTTAACACCAAAACCCGGATCTCTTTCATGCGGGCCAATTGAACCAAGGCTTTTTGTAAATCAGCAACCACTGGGCTGCCCAAGATGTTTAAGTGATTTTCCGTTTGGATTGTCAGGCAAGCCACGCCATTGTCGATTAGTGTGGCCTGCGCATGTGTCAAGCTGATGATTTGGCTCATTTTTTGCCTCATGATGAAAGATTTGTTCATTGATGCGCCCATCGTACAATGGCGCGAGCTTGCCGACCGCCCCCTAATTATTTAACAAGAGCCTATGAAGCCCACACGAGATGCCTTGCATAACCAAACACTCTTTTGGATCGGTGTGGCGTTGGGTCTTGGCTTGTCTGTCTGGTACGCCTCGCAACAAATCATGGGAGGCGACCAACTTCAGATGATCCATAGAGGGTACATGGGGGCCTACCAAGGGGTGTGGCTTAGTGTGGGCAACACCGCTAGTGTGGTTGGTAACGTGCCCGGCTCTCTACTGGCTTGGCTCGTGGGCGGCCCGGTGCTGATCTGGGACTCGCCTTACGCGCCAATCGTTTTTTTGTTGGCGTTGCGTTTGATTGGGTTTTTGTTACTGGATAGCGTGGTTCGCCAAGTCTTTGATAACCGATGGCAAGTCAGGTTGATTTTTCTTGTGCTTTGCTGGCTAAACCCATGGTTCTTGTTCGACAGCGTGCTCTATAACCCATCGTATCTGATTTTTTGCGGGGGATTGCACTTTTGGTCTTCTTGGCAATTGCGCGAGAAGCCCAAATTGATCCCCAGTTTTTTGCATGTGCTATCGATTGGACTGGCCGTGCAACTGCATTTCTCATGGCCCCTTTTGTTGTTCATTTCCGCCTATCTCCTTTACCGAGGGGTGCTGCGGCTGCACCTCGTCGGGGTATTGCTCGCTGCCATTGTCATTTTCACCTCGTTGCTGCCGTACTTGCAGCAGTTAATCGCCGATCCTACGCTTGCGCAACATGCTGATCCTGAGGCACGCGATCGCTATATCGGATGGGGTGGTTTGCATGTGTATCCTGTCTTAAAAGCCGCCATTTATTGGCTGCGGTATGGTTCTTGGGCTTTCACGGGTCAGTTGGTTAATGCCGCGGTGTTTGAGTGGATATCTGTTTCATGGTTACAGTGGCTGTCGGTGACCGCTTGGCGGATTGCGCTCTACGGTTTGGCGGTTGTGACCATGGTGGTGAGCTTGATGGCGAATATTTATGTTTTCAAGCGGATCAAGCGTCATTGGCGGCGTTCGTCAGCGACCCAGCCCACGCAAGAGCAGTGGTTGTTGCTATATGTGTTGGGTGCGGCTGTGGCGGCGTTGATCAGTGCTGCGTTGGCGCCAATCGTCTTTAATTACTGGCACCTCACGCTGATCTTCCCCTTTGCGCTGATGCCTATCCTCATTTGGCTGGTACAAGTGTTTTGGCGGGGTGCCGAGAAAACCGTTTGGCCGTTTTGGCTTGCGGTTGTTCTCGCCGTGAGTATCAACGTGGTGGCACTCAATGGCAGTGCCAAGTTTTCTTGGCAAGCGGATTATGCCCAACAAACCATGGACTATGTGGAGGCGTCGATCGAAAGGTCTGCGGCACGTGATGGACAGTGAACGATCCAGAGATTTGTTTCAACGTATTTCAATGCACTGGCATCTTTTGCCCAAGCGTTGCACACTGAAGTGATGACAGCCACTAAAAAAATACTCGTCGTCGACGATGACATTGATTTGCGCCAATTATTGGCGCGTTATCTCAACAAGCATGGGTTCGATACGCTGTTGGCGGCTGACGCCACGGACCTTGAGAACAAGATCGCTAAATTTGCACCCGATCTGATCGTGCTCGATCGCATGATGCCCGGACGCGATGGATTGCAGGTCTGCCGTGATTTGCGTGACCGAACCGAAGATATCCCCGTCATTTTGTTAACAGCAAAGGACGAAGCGGTTGACAGAATCATGGGGCTGGAGTCGGGAGCGGATGATTATGTCGGCAAGCCTTTTGATCCACGTGAACTATTGGCTCGTATCGAAGCCGTGTTGAGACGCAAGGCAGGCCCTTCGGCGTTAAAGCCCGATCAGACCGATCAACCCTATCGGTTCGGATCCTTTGTTTTCGATCCGGTGTTGCGACAGCTATTGCGTGACAACGTCGAGATCAAGCTAACCGGTGGCGAAATCAATTTATTGCAAGCATTGATTAACCACGCTGGCAAACCTTTGTCCAGAGAAAGGCTGTTGGCGCTTGCGCGCGACGATGACAGCGGCCAGCGCCACGATCGCGCCATTGATATCGCTATCTTACGGTTACGCCGAGCCATTGAAGAGGATCCCAAGTCACCACGTTGGATACAAACGGTATGGGGCTTGGGTTACCGGTTTTCACCTTGAGTCAGTCAATGAAACAAGCCCTTGTCTGGCTATTGCCACGCACGTTACGTGCTCGATTGATTGGCTTGGTTCTCATCGCGGTTTTGATAACGCAAGCAATGACGTTATATGCATTGACTGTTTATCAACGGGGGCAATGGCAGTCGGCAACGACCAATCTTCTGGTGACAAGCATCACGACCTTGCGGTCAGCGCTGTTGACGATACCCCCTGAGGAGCGTGCGGCCTTCGTCAATCTGTCGTCTAAAGGGCAATGGTTGTTGATGTCAAATAAACCACCCCGCAGGGCAAGTTACTTGTCGAGACAGGGCGCACCGTCTGCGGCCAATGGTGAGCCACATGGCATGCGTCATGGGCTTATGCGGTTATCCCGACATATCAACCAAGGATTGGGTCAACAGACCCAGCTGGCTGTGAGTGCCGGCCCTACGCCTTTTTTGTATGTGGCGATGGATCACGAGGGTTCGCCACAGTGGCTTCGAATACCGCTTGATCGTATCAGTCCACCGATCACGACAAACATGATGATTTGGTGGTCGCTGGCATTGATATTGCTCCTTTTGGTGGCTGTGTGGTTTTCATGGCACATTACGCGACCCATCATTGGTTTGGTCAAAGCGACCGATCAATTGGCCAAAGGTCACCCAGAACCCGTCACACCTGCTGGACCCGTCGAAACCCAGCGACTTGGCGAAAGTTTTAACGCGATGCTGCAGTCCTTACAGCAGTCGCGCCAAGTGCAACAGACTTTGTTGGCGGGACTACCACACGACTTGAAGGGCCCACTGTCGCGCATGGCGTTGCGTATAGAAATGAGTGAAGATGAGGAATTGAAGGCGGGTTTGAGTCGTGATCTGGCGGATATGCAGCGGATGGTGGCGCAATTTCTTGACTTTCTGCGGGGCCAGGACACTGAGCGATTGACGATGAAAGCGTTGCGACTGGATCAATGGCTGCCACAGCAAATACGAGACGAGCAACAGCTTGGCAAACCGATTGTCTTAAAAACACAGAGCGTGTTACCTGAATTACCGATACAAGGTGATCCGGCTGCCTTGTCGCGGCTATTGGCTAATTTGATCGACAATGCGCTCAATCACGGCAAAGCCCCTGTGGTGATAGACTTGTATCGTCAAAACGCCGAAGCCGTTCTATCAGTCGGTGATCATGGGCTCGGCATTGCGCCTGAGGCCTATTCGCTCGCAACAGAGCCCTTTGAACGCTTGGATTCTGCGCGAACAAAGACCGGCAACGTGGGTTTAGGGTTGAGTTTGGTCAAGGGTTTGGCGATAGCGCACGGGGGGCGTATAGCGCTGTCGCAAGCGCCCGAAGGCGGCTTGCTGGTTTCGGTTTTTTTTCCGCTAGACATCGAACCCACCCCTCAAAAGAGGTAGCGGGTCGTCGGTGAATCAGTTACGGTGCTTTCCTTTTTGGCCATGACCGGTTTCGTGAACCATCGCTTCTTGCCACTGGCTTTTTTGCTTGTCGTCTAGGCTATCCCAGAACGCCAACCATTGCCCTTGGATGGCTTGACGGGCTTGTTGCTTGGCTTGCATGCGTTGGTTTTTCTGTTCAAACATCTCTCGCGGATCAAACGTCTGGTCAGAAGACTTTGACTGTTTTCCTGATGGCATGTGTTGTCGGTTAGATTTCATGGCCTCTCGCATGGCGGTGGTTGCCGCCTGAGCTTGGTCTAGCGCTTGTTGCTGCGTTTCGCTTAGATTGAGTTCGGTTACCATCTGTGACGACAGGTTCATCGGTGTTGCCTGATGGCTGTTGCGTTGGTTTTGGTGCTGTTTAGTCGCCATGTGTTTGGAAGATTGTTGGTTGCTGTCGCTGTTGTGATGATTGCTGCCATAGGCTAGGGCGCTTGTGCTTAGCACAGCCAACGAGAGACCGGTAATCAATGGGCGTAGATAGTGGTTTTTGTTCATGAATCACACTCCTTGTTAATGACCGTTCTATTGTGTGTTGAAGTCAGTTACCAGTGTGTTTCTAAGCGGCTTAAGTTGTTTCAGTTGATGTCAGGATCATTAAGCGCAGGATTTTTTTAATTTTTTGGGCTTGATTTAGGTGCTGGTTGGGCCCCATTTTTTGACAAGCCAATCATCGTTGGCAGGATTCGCTATGTTGATGACGACTTTCTTTTTTATTGCGGGACTGCTGCTACTGCTCTTTGGAGCGAGCGCGCTCGTGAGTGGTGCTTCCAAATTGTCGTTATCGTTTGGCGTTTCGCCCTTGGTTATTGGTTTGACGGTGGTGGCATTTGGTACCAGCGCACCAGAAATGGCGGTCACTGTTGGAGCGGTGCTAGACGGGACGGGCGATGTTGCTTTTGGCAATATTGTGGGTAGCAATATTTTTAATATCCTGGTGGTGCTCGGTTTAAGCGCCATGGTCATACCCCTGTCAGTACACACGCAGGTGATACGGCAGGAGATGCCAATCATGTTGGTTTCTGGGGTCATTTTGCTGCTCATGAGCTTAAACCAGGTGATCTCTTTGGTTGAGGGTCTTTTTTTAGCGGCTCTGCTCATTGCCTATACGGTCTTTTTGATTGTTCAGGCCAAACGTGCCTCAGCCCAGGACTCACACGAATACGACGATGAAATCAAACCCGCTGAACCAGGGCAGTTGTTATCGCGCTGGTACGTGCAAGTGCTTCTCGTTGTGGTGGGGCTGGTGATGCTGGTGTTAGGTTCAGGATGGTTGGTTGACAGCGCCGTCATCTTTGCGCGTCATTTTGGACTAAGCGAACTCGTGATCGGACTGACAATCGTTGCAGCGGGCACGTCTTTGCCTGAAGTTGCAACTTCAGTCGCTGCAGCGCTCAAGGGTGAGCGCGACATGGCCGTCGGTAATGTGGTTGGCAGTTGTGTTTTCAATACGCTAGGTGGTATTGGTTTGGCTGGGATTGCCGCGGGCTTTTCCGGCTTGGCCGTTCCGGCGTCCGCATTGAACTTTGATTTATGGGTGATGCTGGCCGCATTTGTCGCGTGCTTACCCGTTTTTTTATCTGGCCGCGAGATTGCCCGCTGGGAAGGCGCCTTATTTTTTACCTACTACTTGGCTTATGTCGCGTATTTGATTTTGCGATCACAAGACCACGAGGCACTGCCGATCTTTTCAACGGCCATGTTGAGTTTCGTGATCCCCCTAACGGTGGTGACGTTTGTCGTGGTGACTTGGCGTCAGCGCAATGGGAACCGCGATCACCGCGGAGAACGCTAACGCAAAGGCAGACAACGCTCTATCAAACCGGTTCGAAACCAAGTGCGGCACGGAAGCGGTTTTTGACAAAAACGCCATCGCGTGGGGGCAGCGCTCTGGGTACTTCATCGGCTTTGACCTTCACTTGAAAAAAAGCGGTGCCTTTCATTGCGCTCACGGCCTGGGCCACGTCGTTAACGTCTTCGGGCTTGCTCAGATGCGCGGCATGCGCGATATTGCATCCTTTGGCGACACTGATCAAGTCTGTGCCTAAGCTGGTGTGGCTGCGTTGCATGCCGGTTTCGCCAAAGTGACCGTTATCGAGAATTACAATGGTCAAGTTTTTGGGTTGAGCGGCACCAATCGTGGCCAATGAGCCCATGCCCATTAGCATTTCACCATCACCGGTGAGGACAATAACCTCGCGGGAGGGTTGGGCAAGAGCCAAGCCCAGGCCGATGCTAGCGGCACCACCCATGGCGCCCCACATGTAGAAGTTTTCAGGGCGATCGCCCGCGGCAAAGAGATCGTAGTTCGACGAGCCAAGACCTGGGACGACCAACGCATTGGGGCAGTGTGCCATGAGTTGGGCGACAAAGTCACGCCGGTCAATCGTGGCCATCGATTCAGTGGTTTGATTCATTGGTATTCCTTTTGCATATCCATTTGATAGGTGAATTCGCTCACTTAAAGTGAGTCGTCACCCTCAATCTTTGATCCATTTTTTACGACCGATCAGGCGTTGGGAAATGAGCACAGCGATTTGTTCGCCGGCAACAAATGCCGAATCCAAGGCGGCGTCGACGACTTCTTCAACCTCATTGGGGTCCGTGACACGCACAACCCGAAAGCCCATGGCTTTGAGCACGCCTTCTGTCGCTTGGCTCATTGGCGTTTGCCAGCCGTTGAATTCAGCAAATTCACCACGCATCGTGATCAAGGTCAGAAATGGAATGCGGCAGCTGTGCAACAAAGAAAACATGTTGACACAGTTACCCACGCCACTGCTTTGCATCAGCAGCACACTGCGTTGACCCCCGATCCACGCGCCACAACCAAGCGCAACCCCTTCCTCTTCGGTCGTGAGCACCACGGTTTTCATATCCGGGTCCTCATGACAACGGTTGATCACATGGGCGTGTCCAGCGTCGGGCACGTAGGCCACTTGTTGGATCTTTCCGCGCTTGAGCACTTGATAGATCGATTCTTTCCAACCAGCGACAGCGGTATCGTTATCGGACATAAAAGCATATTCCAGAAAAAGTTAGAGGTCAGGCAACAATGATTAGTCCATGTTGTAACGCACAGTGGCAATCGCCGCCAGTGGTCTATAGGCCAGTCGATGCGCCTGAGGACTATGACGGTTCAGGGTTAATATTTTTTGGGGTTGCTGAATGCTGTCCCGGCGGTTGAGGGCGTTTGGCTAACCAGAAGGCTACGGCCCCCACGATGGCCAAGCCCGACAACACATTAAAGCCAAGAATATAATTGCCCGTGACATCCCCCAGAAAACCCGCGAGTAGGGGGCCAATGCCTTGACCCATGGCAGTGATCATGGCCGATAGCCCCAGAATCATACCGATGGCTTTGCGCCCAAAGTAGTCGGCTCGAATGGCTTGCATAAATGGTCCGCGCAAGCCCCATGCCAAGCCATGAGCCACCGCGAATAGCACCAACTCGAATGGGCCCTGGGCATAAGTGAGCGCGAGCAAACCGGTGGCGTGCAGCAGCATGCAAGCCGTTGCCACCATTCGTTTATCAAATTTATCGCCCAAGTAACCGCCAAGTAACACGCCGGCGACTTGGCACATGGTCATGAGCATAATGTAGACAGAGCCTTCGGCGATGCTGTAGCCCAACGAAATCCGCATGTGATTGATTGCATGGGTATTGACAGCCATCACAACCACCAACGCCAGGCCGTGTCCAGCGGCAAGTAACCAGAAGGCGCGTGTTCGAAGCGCTTGTGCAGCAGTGAATTCCGGTTCTGGCTTGGACGGTTTGTCGCCCTCATTTTCTGTCAGCTTGGCTTGAGCGGCATGACCGTCAACCACCTCTCCGATATCCTCAGGCCGCCGCTTGAACAGACTGGCTAAGGGGTAGCCGATGACGATGGCTGCAATGCCGCTGCCCATGGCTGCGGCCCGCCAGCCAAACAACTCAATGGAACCGGCGATGATGGGTACAAACACCCCACCGAGCGCGAACCCCAAACCAACAAACGATAACGCCCGAGCCCTTTTTTTCTCAAACCACTGAATCACGGCGACGTTTAAAGGGAAGTAGCCTGCCATGGAGGCGCCGACGGCGATGACGGCAACGGCCAGATAAAAGCCCAGTAATGAGTCAATTTGACTCATAAAAATAAAACCGATGCCGAACATCATGACGCCGATTTTGATGACGCCTTTGGCGCCAAAGCGATCCAGAAACCAGCCAATGAGCGGACCAAGCAAGGCGGCTTCAACCGATAGCATGGCCGATGCGGCTGATAACGAGGTTTTACTCCAACCCTGCTCGACGGTTAGAACAGCGACGTAAGCACCAAATGCCTGATGCAGCAACATGGCTTGCAGGATTTGAAGCCCAGCAGAGGCCATGACTATTTTCCAACCGTAGAAAATTTTCATGTCCGTTCGTATCCTGCGGCACCAGGCGCAACGGGTGTGTCGACAGTAGAGCCCGTTAGGTTGTCGGGTAGGGAAGTCAGAGGGGCAGCTTTGCACCGACTCGAAGGATCGCACTGACGTTGATCGAACACTGGGTTGTGTTCAAGCCGAGTACGGTCTGAGAGTCGTAAGTCATGACGAAGCTGCATTGCAAGTGGTGAGCCGACAAATGAAAACAGAAGGGCATCTTAATACACGGCGCCCCTTGGCAACACCTCGGTGCGGACTGTAAGACTCAGACGATCACCAATCATGGCGATAGCGTTAAAAATGAGAGGGCTAAATCCGCATTGATTTAGCCCTCTCTGTCATTTGAAAATGCACTTTTGCACATTCACCCTACTGTTAGGGTTTGCTGCTTAAACGGCGTCTAGGGCCTGTGCCAAGTCGGCTTTAAGGTCACTGATGTGCTCAATGCCGAGTGATAAGCGGACCATGCCTTGTGTCACCCCGGCTTTCTCTAGCTCGGCTTCGTTGAGTTGGCGGTGGGTGGTTGAGGCGGGGTGGGTTGCCAAGGACTTGGCGTCGCCGATGTTAACCAAACGCAAAAAGAGTTGGAGCGCATCGAGGAAGCGAGCGCCTGCCTCGATGGCTTTGCCCTCGGGTGCCTTCAGACCAAATGACAGGATGCCCGAGGCACGACCGCCCATCTGTTTTTGGACAATGGCATGGTCTGGGTGGTCGGGTAGGCCGGCGTAATTGACCCAGTCCACTTTGGGGTGTTCTTTCAGGTATTGCGCGACGGCCATGGCGTTTTCGCAGGTCCGGTCCATACGCAACGCCAAGGTTTCGATCCCTTGCAGGATCAAGAAGGCATTGAAAGGTGACAGCGCGGATCCCGTGCTACGCAGGGGCACCACACGGGCACGGCCAATAAACGCCGCGGGACCCAGTGCCTCTGTGTAAACCACACCGTGATAACTGACATCGGGCTCATTGAGCCGCTTAAAGCGCTCTTTGTGCTCGGCCCATGGGAATTTGCCGCTATCGATGATGGCACCTGCCACGGTGGTGCCGTGTCCACCCATGTACTTGGTGAGGGACTGGACCACGATATCGGCACCGTGCTCGATCGGGCGCAGTAGATAGGGGCTAGGTACTGTGTTATCGACGATCAGCGGAATGCCATGGTCGTGGGCGACTTTTGCCAAAGCGGCGATGTCCGTGACGTTGCCAAGCGGGTTGCCAATCGATTCGCAGAAGATCGCCTTGGTTTTTTCATCGATGTGAGGGATGAAACTATCGGGGTCACGGGCGTTCGCGAAGCGCACGTTGATGCCTTGCTGTGGCAAGGTATGTGCAAACAAATTGTAGGTGCCACCGTATAAGGTGCTTGCCGACACGATGTTGTCGCCTGCTTCGGCAATGGTTTGAATGGCGTAGGTGATGGCCGACATGCCGGAAGAGACGGCTAGGGCGGCGATGCCCCCTTCAAGGGCAGCCACACGTTTTTCGAGCACATCATTGGTGGGGTTCATGATGCGGCTGTAAATATTGCCTTCGACCTTTAGATCAAATAGATCGGCACCATGTTGTGCATTGTCGAAAGCATAGGCAACCGTTTGATAAATGGGGACGGCGACCGATTTGGTCGTGGGATCGGCTTTAAAGCCGCCGTGTAGGGCGATGGTTTCAAGCTTCATGTCAGGCCTTTAAATTGTCGAATATGTCTAATGGGATCTATTTGCGACTCTTCTCATAACTTTAACGAATTTGAAAAGCCATTCAAAATAGAATTTGGTAATTAATTAATAAAAGGGTGCGTCAGTCATTCAATGAGTGACCGGCGATGGTAGGTGACTCACCGAGTTGCCGAAATAATCCCGCCGTCCACCACAATGGTTTGGGCGGTGATGTAGCGACTTTCGTCGGCGGCTAGAAATAAAACGGTATTGGCCACATCCCAGGCGTCACCCATGTGGCCCATGGGCACTTGTTGGTGCCGGTGAGCAACAAAACCCTCGTAGTCACCCTTTGCGTATTTGTTAGCCAGTCGTTCAACCAAGGGGGTAAACATCAAACCGGGCGCCACACAATTCAAGCGAATCCCTCGTTCGGCATAGATCACAGCAGTGGTTTTGGTGAATTGCATGAGCGCGGCTTTGCCTGCGGCGTAGCCAACCTGCGGCTTACCAATATAGCGATAGCCCGCTACCGAAGAGATATTGACGACTGAGCCAGCGCCTTGGTTTTCCATCTGAGGGAGAACGTATTTGCAGGTTAAAAAAGCCGACGTGACGTTGACGTCTAATTGATCGCCCCAGGTTTGTTCGCTCATTTCGACCGGACCGCCTGGCTCAGAACGACCGACATTATTGACCAAAATATCAATACGACCGTATTTCTCAAGGCAGGCGTCAACCATTTGTTTGACTGCTTCAGGGTCGGTGACGTTGGTTTGCATCACATGCGCTTGACCACCCTCGGCCTCAATCAGCGATTGAGTCGCTTGGGCCGCTTCAAGGCTCAAGTCAACGCCAAATACTTTGGCGCCTTGTCGGGCTAACAGCACGGCAATGGCTTTGCCATTACCCCAACCCTCTTCTAATGTGCCACAGCCGGTGACCAAGGCAACCTTGCCATCGAGTCTCAACATCACTTGCTCCTAAAAGTTTTTTTTCGCCACGGATCGTCAAACGCCAAGTCCAGACTGTAAACCAGTGACGTGCCTCACGCGAGAGGGCAACGGCCTGGGCTCGCGCGCACAGCCGGCGCACTAAGGTGTCGATGGCCCACTCGCTGTCGTCCTTAGCCAACGTTCTGGCCGATTGACATCACGCCGATAGCAACAACACCCGTGTAGTAGAGCATTAGCCAAATAAGACGTATACGGTTCATGGGCAAACAAACGGCTACCAGCATGGGTGGCTGATAGCCGTTTTCTTCTAAAGTCGGGTTTTGATTTGGTTACCCAAACCCATCAGCAGGGGTTTAACCGTTGATGGGTTCAGTTCGCTTGCTCTAGGGCATCGGCTTGAATCTCTGCTGTCGTTGGCCGACGGATGCCGCGGATCAAATCTTCAACCGTCAGTCGCCCAACCCTATCACCCTTTTTGTTGGTGATGACCAGTTTGTCGCCGGCTGTTTCAGCAAAAACCTGTAGGGCTTCCTCAATGGTGGTGTTTTCTTTGATGACTGGGCCTTCGTCTCCTTCTTGAAAGGGGTTCATGATCGCTCGCACGCGTAAGACGCGGGCACGGTTGATGTCTTTCATGAAGTCAGCGACATAGGCGTCTGCGGGTTTCATCAAGATATTTTGTGGGTCATCGGTTTGGATGATGGCACCGTCGCGCAGGATGGCAATGCTATCGCCGATACGCAAAGCTTCATCCAAGTCGTGGGTGATGAACACAATGGTCTTTTGCAGTTCGTTTTGCAGGTCAAGCAAGATGTCTTGCATCTCTGCCCGGATCAAGGGGTCCAAGGCAGAAAACGCCTCATCCATTAACAAAATTTCCGCATCCGTGGCCAAGGCCCTTGCCAACCCGACGCGTTGTTGCATACCGCCCGACAGCTGCCCGGGGTAGTGGTTTTCGAAACCAGACAGGCCAACGCGTCCAATCCACCGTGCGGAAACTTCTTGGATGGTTTTTTTGTCTTTGCCCTGGTTCTCTAGACCATAGCCAACGTTGTCCATGATGGTGCGATGGGGAAACAGCGCAAAGCGCTGAAACACCATGGACACTTTAAAGCGTCGCAAGTCACGCAACTTTTCAGCGTCAAGCTGCAAAACGTCTTGCCCGTCGAGCAAAATCTCGCCCTCGGTGGGTGCAATCAAACGGTTGATGTGCCGAATCAGGGTTGATTTACCCGAGCCCGACAACCCCATCACCACTTGGATGCGGTGACGCTCCATGTCAAGGTTGACATTGCTCAAGCCAATCACATGACCGGTGCGATCAAGCAGTTCGTCTTTCCCCATCCCCTCGTGCACAAGTTGCATGGCTTTTTTGGGGTTTTTACCGAAAACCTTGTACAGATTTCGAATCGAAATAATCGTATCAGTGCTCATCAGCGGTGGCCCTCTTGGTGTTTTTGCAACCTCAGGCCAAAGCCTTGGGTGATCCGGTCAAAAATGATCGCCAAGACCACCACAGCGGTGCCGTTGAATAGGCCCAAGGCAAAATACTGATTGGTCACTGCCTGTAATACCGGTTGACCCAAGCCGCGAACGCCAATCATGGAAGCAATCACGACCATGGCTAAAGCCATCATGATGGTCTGATTAATGCCAGCCATGATGTTTGGTAGCGCAAGTGGTAACTGAACCTTAAGGAGTTTTTGTAGACGACTCGCGCCAAAAGCATCTGCCGCTTCTAGCGCTTCTTTTTCAACCAAGCGTATCCCCAAATTGGTCAAACGAATCACAGGCGCAATGCAGTAAATCACCACGGCAATCAAACCTGGCACACGCCCGATCCCCAAAAGCATCACGACCGGGATCAGGTAGACAAAACTCGGCATGGTCTGCATCACATCGAGAACCGGCAGAATCGCCCTTTGTCCACGGTTAGAGCGCGCCATGAAGATACCGATTGGTATCCCAATCACGATCGACAATAAGGTGCAGACTAGGATCATGGCCATGGTTCGCATGGTGTTTTCCCACATGCCAAACACGCCGATCAGGCAAAGTGCAATGACGATGCCTGCAAATAGCTTCCAATTGCGCGACGCCAAATAACCGACGCCCGCTGTCCCAATGACCACAAGCCACCAAGGGGCGCTCAAGAGCATGCTTTCGAACCAGATCAAGAAATAGAGGAGAGGTTCAAAGAACGCTTCGATTGCAGCGCCATACTCGCGGGAGAACGTTAGGTAGGCTCGATCGATCCCTTTGGAGATTTCACGAAGCGTTCGATCGGCAAGCTGAGGAAATTCGTTGGACCAAAACATCATGTCCGCCTTTTGTTATTAATCGAATGGCTGGGCGCCAGACCGAACACCCTGATAGGTGTTCGGTCTGTGATGACGCTTTTAATTAATTGTCGCGAGAGTAGCGCGACGGTACACAAGGTTTAAAGGGCTGCGTTAACCTTGGCTGCCACATCGGCAGGAACCCACTGTGTCCAGACTTCTGGGTTGTTTTTCAAGAACCACTCAGCTGCGGCTTGACCGTCAGCTTGCTCTGCTTCCATGTACTCCAGCACGGCACCAAAGGCTTCTGGTGTCCAGAGACGGGATTTCAGGTAAGCCATTGGCGCTTCATTGTTATTGGCGAACTCGGTGGACACAACGGTCTTGATCTCAGACACCGGAAAAGAGTTAGGCTTGGGATCAACGCAGTCTACCGAACCCGTGCAATTCTCAAACTCTTGAGCGTCGTGAGGACCCATGTCAACACGCACCATATCTAGCTTTGACAGCAGGGACGTGGGTGACCAGTAGTAGCTCAAAATACCTTCGCCTCGGTTGTAAGCCTTGGTGATCGCACCTGACAAGGCAGCGCCTGATCCGGGGTCAACCAGGTTGAAACCGGCCTCTTCCATCTCAAAGCCCTTGAACAGGTTGTTGTTGATGATCTGGCAAGCCCAGCCCGATGGGCAACCGACCACACGGCCTTTGCTTGGGTCTTCAGGATCCTTAAAGAGATCAGGGTTCTTTTTCACGCCTTCAATCGTGGCTAACTCGGGGTTTTTATCGACCATGTATTGAGGAATCCACCAACCCTCACCGGCATTTTTCGCTGGGTCTTCCAGAACATCGCCAGCAATGACCAAACGATCCGCAGCAACGGCGGCGTCGATTTGCTCTTTAACGGTGTTCATCCACATTTCTGGCGCAATGTCGGGGCTGCCTTTCTCGCTCATGGACGTGGCCGTTGGCACGGTATCTCCAGGTAAGACCTCGGCGTTGCAACCGTAGCCATTGGCAAGGATGAATTGATCGACACGGGCGGCTGCTTGGGCGCTTGCCCAGTTCATTTCAGAAACAGTGACATTGCCACATTCGGCTTGGGCTACGCCCGTGCCGAGGGCGCTCAATGCAACGGTCATGGCTGCTAAATAGGATTTTTTTACAAATTTCATGCGTGTTTTCTCCGCTAGGTTTCAAACCAAATGGTTTGCTTGCTCGGACAGATCAGGTGATCTGACAGGTTTAGTGAGTCACAAAAACATCGAGACATCACTGTTCCGGTGATGTGCTACTCGAGGTAGCACTGGCATGGCCCCAGAAATGCCGGGACAATGGTTGCTCGGAGAGCAATTGACGATTCGTCCGTCGTAGGACAAAACTATTCGAGACTTTCCTACAAGAGGAAAAGTTTGATGAAGAGATGTATCTTCGTGAGGATACCAATATTTGTTAATGACTTTTTTAGTCTAACCAACTTCGTCGAATCTGCCAACTTCCACCTATTTCTCCTAGTGGTATACCCGTGATTTAAGGTGTTTGAGTCGATTGAAACGGTCATATTGCGCCAAATCATTCGTTTCATGACTCAAAAGTCCGTGATTGCTTGTGATGGGTGGTGATTGGTTTGTTGGCTCAACCGATTTAGACTCACACCATGCTTGATCAAGTGCCTTCGGCCTCTAACACTTCGAAACGTCCCGTCTTGTACTCGTATCGACGCTGTCCGTACGCGATGCGAGCACGCATGGCTTTGCGTTTGGCGGAGATACCGGTTTGTACGATTGATATCGACTTGCGCAATAAGCCGGCTGCCATGCTGCAGGCCTCACCCAAAGGCACGGTGCCTGTGCTGTGCTTGACCGATGGCCGAGTTTTGGATGAAAGCTTGGATATTGTATGTTGGGCGCTGAGCAGGCACGATCCGGCAAATTGGCTGCGTGCATGGGGTGAGCCGCATGAGACTGCCTTGCTTAAACAAACCGAGGGTGCGTTCAAACGGCATTTGGACCGTTACAAATACGCTTCACGATTTCCGGACCATGACCCGATCGAAGCCCGCAGTGCGGCGATGATAGCTTTGATCGACCCTTTATCTTTGCGTTTACAAAACTTGGCCTTTGTCGATGGTGATGTGCCGGGTGTGCACGATCTACTGATTTTTCCTTTTGTCCGGCAGTTTGCAGGCGTTGAGCCGCAATGGTTTGAGGCAACGGTTAGTGAGGTTGTGCGTCGTTGGTTGGGTTACTGGGTCGAAAGCCCCCTTTTTGTTAGTGTTATGAAAAAAGACCCAAAGTAATCACAGGTCAGTCGTGTAAGGTCAGTTAAGCCAGATCAGCATTGGGTTGTGTTGTGGGCCGTGTTTTACGGGTCTCGGGTGGCGATTGGGCAGCTAAAGCTTGCCTTGCCACGGGAATACCCCAGTAAAATCTGACGTCCGGTGGTGCTAGCATTCGTTGTCCTTGATTGATCGCTTAGTTACAGCTTGTGCTGTCGCTTAGGGATCTGAAAGTTTGATTATTTGACAGTGGTTGGTGGCGTTGGCGGTCAGTCTTTATGCGTCAACGCTTTTAAACACATAGCCGGAGACAACCTATGAAAATGACTAAGAAACTTCTCGCATCAGCACTGGCGCTGAGCTTTACTGCCGTGGGCACCGCCGCACAGGCAGCCGAAGTCGAAGGCCCCAAAGTGGAATGGCGCTACTCCATGTGGGGTAATCCACGTGCCTTTACCGCCGGTTTGGAATATTTGGCTGAGCAAGTCAAAGAAAAGACAGGCGGTAACTTCACGATCAACATCGGCTACGGCGAGCAATATTCAAAAGCCCGTGAAAACCTCGATAGCATCAAGCTCGGTGCGGTTGATGGCGCCTCATTTTGCAATTTCTATCACCCAGGCAAGAATCCCTCATTCATGGTTTTCTCATTGCCGTTCTTGCCTCTTGGTGACTGGAATGTGAACCTAGCCGTGCGTCAAAAAATGTTTGAGCACCCCGCGTTTGTGGCGGATATGGATCAGTGGAACGCCATGGTCTACGCTGGCGCCTTGATGCCTCAGTACGAATTCTTGGGCAATGGCCCACCACCACGCAAGCTCGAGGATTGGAAAGGCATGCGTGTGCGTGCCGGCGGCGGTATTGGTGATGCGATGGTCAAACTCGGTGCAGTCAAGCAAACCACCACAGCAACTGAGGTATATACCGCCATGCAGCGTGGCGCCATGGATGCGGCTTCTTTCCCGTATACCTACGCGCAAGCAGCCTACAAAATACCGGAAGTGTCAGAATGGTTTACCGCAAATATGTCTCCCGGTACGTCAGCTTGCCCGACTACGTTTAACAAGACCTCTTACGAGAAGTTGCCACCCCAGTACAAGCAGTTGCTGGAAGACCTGAAGCCTGAGGTCTATCGTGTGCAAGCCCAAGCTTATCAAGACATTGATAAGATCAACTTGCCTAAGTTCAAAGCGCAACTTGAGGAAATTGTTTACACGCCTGATCAGTTGGCTGAGTTCAAGGAAGTAGCCGCTGAGCCGGTATGGGCCGAGTGGGTTGAAGCCAACAAAGACAAGTTCGATGGTCAACAAATTATTGACCAGATCCTGCAAATTGCAGCTGAAACACCAAAGCAAAAATAAAAAAAATATAGTAGCACCCAATCAACTCGCGTGACCCCGTAACCCCGTGGCACGCGAGTTGATTGATTTGATGACTATTCACAAATCATTAGCAGCGATTGTATGCAAACTCAAACGACAACCACACCCGCTAATGGGCCTGCAGGCTTGATCTGGGCTGATAAGTGGCTGACAAAAGTGGAAGATTTCTTCGCTTTGTTGGCAGCCATCACGATCTTTTTCTTGATGGTATTGGGCATCTGGCAGGTGCTTGGCCGCCACCTTGTCAATAGACCGTTTACGGGCTACATCGACGTGGTCGAGTTGTCGATGGCTGCTTTCGCCTTTTTGGCGGTGGCCTACTGTCAGCGCGTCGGTGGGCATGTTCGAATGGATTTGTTTGTGCGTTTGGTCCATGGGCGAGTGCGCTGGTTTTTAGAATTCCTGACCACCATGGTGCCGATGATTTTGGTGGCGGCACTGATTTACTACGGTTGGGAACATTTTGTCCGAGCCTACGATAGCGGTGACAGCACCATTGATATGGAATATAAGGTTTGGCCCTCTAAGCTCTTGGTGCCCATTTCTTTCGTTGTGCTCTTTCTGAGGATGGCGATTCAAACCATCGGTTACGGTCGTTTGTTAGTGAATCCAGACAGTGAACCCTTTGCGGTGCCTTTGATTCTCACAGAAGAAGATTTGGCTAAAAAAGAAATTGAGGATTCTAAAGGGGGCAACGATCGTGGATAGTTTTAGCATTGGTATTGTCGGCGTTATCGCCCTAGTCCTCATGGTCTTCATGGGCATGCGTGTCTATTTGGCCGCCGCATTGGTCGGTACGTTGGGGCTGGTTGCCATCATCGGTTGGGAATCAGGCTTGGGTTTGGCCGGTACCATCCCACACTCCAAAGCGGTGACTTATTCGCTGAGTGTTTTGCCGATGTTTATTTTGATCGGTTTCTTGGCGTTTCACGCCGGCATCACGGAGTCTTTATTTGATGCCGGGCGCAAGTGGTTGGGCTGGTTGCCTGGCGGTCTTGCCGTTGCCACAGTGATGGCTGCGACCGGTTTTGCGGCTGTGTCTGGGGCCAGTACGGCAACCGCTGCGGTCTTTGCGAGGGTCGCTGTACCGGATATGTTGAAGTTCGGTTATGACCGGACCTTGGCCGCGGGTGTAGTCGCTGCCGGGGGCACTTTGGCCACGCTCATTCCGCCGAGCGCCATTCTGGTGATCTACGCCATTATCGTGGAAGAGTCAGTTGGTGCGTTGCTTGTGGCGGGTTTCCTGCCTGGAATCACCTCGGCATTGATTTACGTGGCGCTGATTATTGGTATGGCGAAGTTTAAGCCCAGCTTGGGTCGCCCGATCACCGGCTTTTCTTGGGGCGACCGAATGAAGTCGTTGCCAGGGACATTCCCCATCTTTCTGGTTGTCATCATTATCTTCACCGCGATGTACGAAGGCTGGGCGACACCGACTGAGGCTGGTGCACTAGGCGCGGCCGTCGTTTTTGTGATGGCAATGATCAAGGGTATGAAAGTCGCGACGTTGCGCGACGCACTTTTGGAAACAGCCAAGCTAACTGTGATGATTTTCTCAATCATTTGGGGAGTGTTGGTTTTTGTGCGATTCCTCGGTTTCGCTGGGTTGCCGGACGCTTTCGCAAAGTGGATTGTGTCTTTGCCGTTTGAGCCGATCTATATCTTGATCGGTATCCTCTTGTTCTATGCGCTCTTGGGCATGTTCATGGACGCTATCGGCATGCTGTTGCTGACCTTACCTGTGGTTTACCCAGCGGTGATTGCGTTAGGCTACGATCCGATTTGGTTCGGCATCATCGTTGTCAAGATGGCTGAAATCTGCTTGATCACACCGCCCATTGGCTTGAACTGCTTTGTGGTCAATGGCGTAAGACCAGATATCCCACTGAATCAGGTTTTCAAAGGCGTTGGACCATTCTTCCTCGCTGATGTGGCAACTATTGCGGTGTTGATTGCATTCCCGCAAATCGTTACTTGGTTGCCTCAGATGATGAATATGGGTTAAGGCCAGACGGACTCGATGTCTTGCGGTGAAAGGGTTCGTGCTTTCACCGCAAAAAAGCAAAATATCAAAAAAGCCAGCAAGAAAATTGCTGGCTTTTTTATTATTTGACAGGTTTTCTGTCGCTAAATCAGTCGCCAAATGAATAGTCAGTCCGTCTAAGGCAGAGCCTCCTGACTTGACTTGGCGTGGCCAACCGCCATTTCCTGGGGCAAGTCAATGCCGTTTTTGACAGCAAGTACTTCAGCCATGACACTGACAGCAATCTCGGCAGGGGTTTTACTGCCGATATAGACCCCGATGGGGCCGCGCAAACGAGCGAGCGATTGTTCGGTTTGTTCAAAATGCGTGATCATTCGTTCTCGCCTGGCCGCGTTGTTGGCTCTGGAGCCAATGGCTCCAATATAAAAGGCGTCCGTCTCAAGGGCTTCTAAGAGCGCCAGATCGTCTAGTTTCGGGTCGTGTGTGAGTGCCAACACGCAGGTGCGTTGATCCGGTTTGAATTTTTTGACCGCGTCATCAGGCCAGTCGTCCATTTTCGCGATGCCGGTCGTGGTCCAGCTGCTGGCGTATTCTTGGCGGGGATCGCATACGGTGACAGAAAAGCCGTTAAAGACGGCCATGGTGGCGATATACTCACCGAGTTGACCCGCACCAATCAATAACATCCGGTAAGACGGCCCAAAGGTGTTGATCATGCGCTCATCATTGATCTTTAAGCTCGTTGGCTTGTCACTTGGGGTCAAAGACACGGCCCCATCCGCTAAGCGTGTTTGTCTTTGCATCAACTGCCCAGCGTCTAGGGCGGTGATCAGTTGCTGCAGAGCGTCAACGTCCGGGTTGAACTCCAAAATCAGCTCAAGTGTGCCGCCGCAGGGCAGTCCAAATCGGTGGGCCTCATCGGCTGTGATGCCATACTTCATGCGCTTGGGCGGCCCGTCAATGGCTGATACGGCGGCATCACCTGAATCTGCTGGTTGGGTGAACTCACGGATCAAGTCGTCTTCAATGCAACCGCCTGATACCGAACCCACCACAGCGCCGCTCTGTGCCATGGCCATAATGGAACCCACCGGCCTTGGTGACGAGCCCCACGTACGGGTCACGGTCACTAGAACAGCGCGCAAACCTTGCATGCGCCATTCTAGTAGACGCTTAAGGACGATATGATCTTGATTCTGCATGGCGCGACTCCTAGTCACAATAACGGGACACGGCGGGTGCAGGAATTAGGACGTAGACGCTAAGTACCCGTGCCGTTGGCGTAAACCGCAATAGCAACGGCGGCGGCGATCGCGATCCATAGCCAGCGTGCAATACCACCTTTAGCAGCGGGCTGTTCGGCGTGAGTGTTGGTCTCAGCGGTCTCATTAGCTGCAGACCCTGATTCTACCGCGCTCGATTCAGCATTGTTCCTGTCGGCAAGTACTTTTTCAAATCGTTTAAAAAAATCATCTGCCATTGATCTCGCGGCACCGTCAATCAAACGCTGTCCCAGTTGAGCGAGTTTGCCACCGATTTGAGACGCAACGGTGTAGTTCAATACCACCCCTTGCTCATTTTCTGTCAAGGAAACATGTGACACGTCCTTGCCGTGCCCGGCAACACCGCCTTGTGCTTCAAAGTTCAAGTTGTATCGGTGTGGCGGCTCGGCATAAGCACCGACGAGCGATCAGGTTGGCAGCTGCTCTGCACTTAGAATCCGGCCTGCACGGAATGCCTCAGACATGGCACGTGGCACTTCGGCTTCGGCTTCAACGACACGTGCGCGCATTTCTTGCTCTAGCGCGACGGCCATGGCCCTTCTTTCCTCGGCCTTGGCTTGTGCGATTTGCTTATCAGCGTTGGCTTGTTCGATTTGCAGGGCAGCGCCAATATTTTTACCCACATCAATATCGGCGATGTCGATAGAAAGAATTTCGTAGGCCGTACCGGCGTCCAAGCCATTGGACAGGATGCGCTTGGAAATGCTGTCGGGTTTCTCGAGCACGTCTTTGTGATTACTTGCGGAGCCAATGGCGCTCACCATGCCTTCGCCAACACGTGCAATCACGGTTTCCTCACCGGCACCACCGACAAGCCGATCGAGGTTGGTGCGAACGGTCACTCGAGCGACCCCGATGAGCTGAATACCATCTTGGGCAACCGCGGCGTTTCGTGGTGTCTGTATGACTTTGGGTAAGACTGACATTTGCACCGCATCCAAGACGTTGCGGCCAGCCAAGTCAATGGCGGCTGCTTTATTGAATGTCAATTCGATGTTGGCCTTGTCCGCAGAGATAATGGCGTTGACCACGTCCACGACGTTACCGCCGGCTAAGAAGTGACTTTCAAGCTCATCTAGCGGGATATTTAAGCCTGCTTTTACTGAACTGATTCTGGCTTTGACAATGCTGTGCGGCGGCACACGGCGCAGGCGCATGGCCACCAGTGTTAAGAGACCAACATAAGCGCCTGAGGCCCAAGCGGTGATCCAGAGCCGGAAGGGGACAAAATACCCAATCAAGGCGATCAGTACCACCAGAACAATGAGCAGCCCGAGGAAGCTGGTACCCGCAAGCATGTCTAAGATTTCCATAAGTACTCCGATAACGTCGTCATCTGTCTTGCTAGACGAAGGGGTGGGTGCAATCGCGGCACGGTTTGACAGATTGTCAGCTGATGCAGCCTTTGCTCTGGTTATAGGGGAAACAGCCCCTCATATCGTCTCTAATCACATCGTACCCGACAATGCGTCTTTCAGGGCTTTTTTGAGTGCTTTTGTGGGCCTATTGCGTGGGTCTATTGCGTGGTTTTCAAAGCACCTGCGTAAAGCTATTTAGCCCACCCATTTATAAACAAGTGCAGCTTAGCCTTCATGAAAGCGGTGACCATCGGCCTGACTTGTGTTTCAGTTGTTTAAATGGCGACAATAAGGTTTTATCTAACCCCATCAGGAGAGGATCATGACAAATTCGATCGAGCCGCTTGCGCAGCTTGAGGTTGGCAACGGCACGGTACTGTGTGAGATGAATGCCCGGGGTGTGGGTATCGTGACGCTGAACCGACCAAAAGTGAATAACGCCTACAACGGCGATATGATCGCGGGCCTTCATGAAGCCATGGACTTGCTATCTAAACAGTCAGGGCTGCGGGTGGTTTTGCTTAAAGGCAATGGCAAGCACTTTCAGGCGGGGGCCGATCTGGCTTGGATCAACGAGCAAGGCAAACTGGGTCCTGATGCCAACGTGGCGGCTTCGCGTGCCACTGCCGAAGTGGTCCGTCGTTTAAACGAATTGCCCCTCCCTACGGTGGCGATGATTCAGGGCGGCTGCTTTGGTGGCGGTACCGGTGTGGCGGCGTCTTGCGACGTGGTCGTGGCGGCTGACAATGCGATGTTTGCCATCACTGAAGCGCGTTGGGGTCTGGTCGCTGGCATTATCTTTCCGCAGTTGGTTCAAGCCATTGGCGTGCGTAACTTGCGTCGTTACGCTTTGACGTGTGAGCGTATCAACGTTGATCAGGCCTTAAATATGGGTTTCGTGCATGAAGTGTGTCCACTTGACCAGCTGGAAGAAACGGCCATGAAAGTGGTTGATGCTTTGTTGATGAGTGGACCGCAAGCCGTAGCCGACAGCAAGCGCTTGGCGCTTGAAGTGGCAAAGGCTTATTTTCCTGATGAATTGTTTGAGTCGTTGGTGGGGCAACATGCCGCGACTAGGCGGTCGAGCGAAGCCGCTGAAGGAACCCAATCTTTCTTGGAGAAACGATTGCCAAGTTGGTACCCTCAGCCGTCCTAATCAAGACGACCTTAAAGAGTCGAACAGGTCGGTTTAACCAACTCGTTTTTTAATCGACTCGTTTTGCAGCGCCCAGTGTGGTGCTTCGCATGGGATCCGACACATAAGGATCCAATGCGCGAGGCGGACCTAAAACGGTCATCGCAGCCACGGCCTGGCGCAAACCCTGTTGCGAGCGAAATTGTTGGACCAAGGGCGACTGTTGACTGTCACCAAGCCGGTAAGCTGACTGGTGCTTTCTGGTTGTGGTGGTTCTGGTGACAACAGGCGCAGTCGTATTGTGAACCGGCGCTGGTTTGGGTTGCGGTGTCTGATATTGGTAATCAGGGAAAAGAGGCGCGGGCGTATCATCAGCCGAATCTCTTGGGTCTTGCTCGAAAATATCGGGCCTAGAGCGTTCGCGTTCGCGCTCTCGCTCTGCATCCCGCCCAAAATCCGTTGAAAGCGATTCTTGATCGCGAGCGTTGTTATGACTGTCTTCGGCAGGCGGTAAGGGTAGGTCTTTGAGTGTGCGGGCGTCTTTGTTCGCCTTAAAGAGGATATAAGCCAAGAACCCCAAAAAAGCGGTGACGGGGAGCGGAAACCCAAGCAAATATGACACCACCGCCAACCCGGCGAAGATAATGCCGGGGTTGGACTTCTTGCCCTTTTTAGATTGCGCTTTAGAGGCCATGTCGGTGATGCCTACGGTTTAGAGTTTGGGCGTGCTTGGGGTGCTGTCTGAGGGTCCGCCCGCGATGTTTTCTCGCATGTCGGTATCGGCTTGCAAGTTTTGCATGCGGTAGTAGTCCATGATGCCGAGCTTGCCGCTACGGAACGCTTCCGACATTGCCAGAGGGACTTCTGCTTCGGCTTCAACCACTTTGGCTCGCATTTCTTGCTCTTTGGCCACGGCCATCGCGCGTCGTTCTTCGGCTTTGGCTTGGGCAATTTGTTTGTCAGCGTTGGCTTGATCAATTTGAAGTTTGGCACCAATATTTTCACCCACATCGACATCGGCGATATCGATCGAGAGGATTTCATAGGCCGTACCGGCATCAAGCCCTTTGCCCAGGATGTGCTTGGAAATATTGTCTGGGTTTTCCAAAACGGTCTTGTGATTGCCTGCTGAGCCGATGGTACTGACCATACCCTCACCAACGCGGGCAATGATGGTTTCTTCACCGGCGCCGCCAACCAGGCGGTCAATATTTGTTCTTACCGTGACTCGTGCCAAACAAACCAGTTGGATACCGTCTCGGGCGACGGCAATAATGCGAGGTGTTTCAATCACTTTGGGTAAGACGGACATCTGAACCGCTTCGAGCACGTCTCGGCCAGCAAGATCAATGGCTGCCGCGCGTTTGAAGTTCAGCCCGATGTTGGCTTTGTCCGCTGAAATCATGGCGTTGACCACGCGCATGACATCGCCACCCGCCAAAAAGTGAGCTTCTAAATCATTCACTGTCAGGTGAAGGCCTGCTTTCACGGAGCTGATACGCGCGGTCACAATCGTGTGGGGAGGTACGCGTCGCAACCGCATCGCCACAAGCGTGAATAAACCGACGTAAGCGCCTGATGCCCATGCGGCTATCCAGAGCGGGATCGGGACGAGATACAGGATAATGACGAAGGCTATAACAACCGGAATCAAAATCCCGAAAGCGCCAAAAATCCCTAGGATTTGCTCAATCATTGCTTCTCTCCTGCACGTGCTTCCCCTTCGATAACTTCAATAACCACGATGCGATTGCCATCAACGTGATCAACTTGGATCTGTTGTCCTGCGTCAATGTAACCACCATTTGAAACGACGTCTACTCGTTTGCCCCCAATCACTGCAATGCCAGAAGGCCGCAAATCAGAAGCAGCCGTGCCGAGCTTGCCTTCGTAAGCGTGGTCGGACAGCGGCTCTGAAGTGAACCCTTGATCGGCATTTAAGCCCGTCTCCAGAATCAACTGACTGCCTATCTTGGTTTTGGGGAGGTATCGCAATATCAACAGGCTTAACACGAGCGCGAGTGCCAAGGAGCCGCCCAAGCGTGCAGCGGCGTTGATCAGTGCATCAACAGTAAAGCCATCGCCGACAGTGCTCAGCATCAGACCGGCGATCAAGGCCGCTAAGCCCAAAATGCCGGCAATACCGAAACCGGGGAGCACGAACGCTTCGACAAGTAAAAGGATGACCCCGAGGCCTGCTAGCAGCAGTTCCTCCATCCCAGCGAGGTTGACCAACCAATGTCCCCAGATAAACAGCCCCAAACTGGTGATACCCAAGGCGCCGGGAATACCAAAGCCTGGTGTCCGTATCTCGACCACGATGCCCAGCATGGCGACAGTCACCAGTAACGAACTCACGATCGGGTTGGTCAAGAACCGGACGACTTCTTCGGCCCAATTCACCGATGTTTCGACCACTGTCGCGTCTCTAAGCCCCAACTGTTCGAGGGCAAGCGCCAACGTGGCGGCTTCATAATCGGCAATACCAACCTCAAGTGCCTCATCTGTGGTTAATGTCAACAGCTTGCCTCGGTCGGTCACCCCCGGAATCACAACATCTGAATCAACCATGGCTTCGGCGATCAGGGTGTCGCGGCCACGGCTCTCGGCCGTTGCACTAAATTCTTTGCGAACGTAGGAGACGGTTTTTTCAGAAACGGGGCTCGTTTCGGTCCCCGAACTCTGCACCGGCGTGGCTGCGCCAATGGTGCCACCAGGTGCCATGACGATTGCGTTTGATGCCAAGCTGATGAGTGCACCAGCCGAGATGGCACGGGTGTCTATGTAGGCAATCGATTGGATGGGGCTCTTCAATAACGCATCGCGTATCTGCACCGCTGCATCAACCCGGCCGCCAAAGGTATTGATTCTTAGGACAACCGCCGCAGCCCCATCTTGTTCGGCCTGTTTCAGGATTCTTTCGATATACGGGGCAAGCCCCAAATCAATTGTTCCGCTCACGTCGGCCACATAAACCAATGGCCCATCTTTATTAGACTGGGACAAAGACAAGCTTGAAAGCCCCAAGGAAAAAATCAGGGCAATCAACGCCAACAATCGGAAAGACAATTTAGCCATGCTTTGGAGTGTACATTGGTCACCCAAGCTTGTGGCTTTTAGTCTTTGTTCACAAGGGCTTTTGCATGATGAGTGTGCTCAGCTTCGCGAAAGTGGGCTAGGGAGCAGGGATTAACGAGTGGCACCGTCGTGCAAGCCAAAATACCCACGCCCTCACGTATTATGTTTGATGGCATCGATTAACCCATAGACAGGATGGATCATGAACGAGACCAAAGTCAGCGCCTCAGAGGCGAGAAACGTCAAAGACACACGGGTAGCGATCGCTGGGCTTGGCGCTATCGGCCGATCGCTGGCGACGTCCCTGGCTGCTGGAGATGTTCCCGGCATGCGTTTGGTTGCCGTATCGGCTAAGGATCACGACAAGGCCAGCGGGTTTGTCGCCACACTGGATCACCCTGTGCCGGTGCTCACCATCGAGGCGCTAGAGCCGGTGGCTGACATCGTCGTGGAGTGTGCCCCCGCAGCTGTGTTGTCCGATATCGTGACGCCGTTCCTGAAGGCGGGCAAGCGCGCGGTAATTTTATCAGTGGGTGCTCTGCTGGCCAATGAGCACTTGAAGACGGTCGCAGCTGACCATGGCGGCACCATCATTGTGCCAACCGGCGCTTTGCTTGGGTTGGATGCCGTGATTGCGGCGGCCGAGGGCACGATACATCAGGCCAAGATGGTGACACGCAAGCCACCTGAAGGCCTGAAGGGCGCTCCCTACTTAGTGGAGAACAACATTGTCGTTGAGGGTCTAACAGCACCGCTGAAAGTCTTTGAGGGCAACGCCCGTGACGCTGCCAAGGGTTTTCCGGCTAATTTGAATGTGGTGGTCGCGCTGGCGCTAGCGGGTGTCGGGCCAGAGAAAACATGCTTGGAAATCTGGGCGGATCCGTCGGTAACGCGCAATACTCATAGCATCGAGCTCGATTCCGACGCCGCTCGAATGACGATGACCATTGAGAACATCCCCTCGGACAACCCAAAAACCGGCCGTATCGTGGCCCAAAGTGTGGTGGCCTTACTGCGTAAGATGGGGGCAAGCTTGCGGGTAGGGACCTAAGGTAGGAACTTGAGGACAGCAACCTAAGCGTTTGGGCTCGGTGGTCATCGCGACAGAGACGCGTTGTGGTTCTCGTTTGTAGTTCTCTTAAACGATAGAATAAACGCAAGTCATGTCACGGTATACGCACTGTGACGGCGTGATAAAGGCGTTCAACAAACGCGCGTAAGCCCATCAGGCACCAAACTGTAAATACATTTGACAGACAGAGGCGACATGGTATTTCAACTGACAGAAGCCCAGCTAGATCTTCAGCAACGAACACGCGAGTTCATTGCGCAAAAAATCATTCCACTCGAGTCCGATCCACGACATGGCGCGCACGGCCCTGATGAGTCTTTACGTGAAGAGTTGGTTGCGCTCGCCAAAGAGGCGGGCCTTCTGACGCCACACGCTTCCAAAGAAATGGGTGGGTTAGGGCTGAGTCACGTTGACAAAGCCATCGTTTTTGAAGAGGCGGGCTATTCGCGTTTGGGGCCAACCGCGTTGAATATTCACGCACCTGACGAGGGCAACATCCACTTGATGGAAATGGTTGCCAATGAGGAACACAAGGCGCGGTGGTTACGTCCTCAGGTAGAAGGCAAGATTCGGTCGTGTTTTGCGATGACAGAACCTGCGCCCGGTGCTGGCGCGGATCCTTCAATGCTGCAAACCACTGCGGTGCGTGATGGGGACGACTTCATTATCAATGGCCGCAAGTGGTACACCACCGGTGCCTACGGTGCCACTTACGTCATCATCATGGCCAAACTGGAGGACGGTTCAGCCACCATGTTTTTGTCGGATATGGACCAACCCGGTATTGAACTGGTTCGTCAGATGGATGCCATGGACAACTGTTTTACCGGCGGTCATGCCGTGATTGATTTCAAAGATTTACGCGTGCCGGCCTCGCAAGTGCTTGGTGAATTGGGCAAGGGTTTCCGATATGCGCAAGTTCGTTTGGCCCCTGCTCGATTGACGCACTGCATGCGCTGGTTGGGCCAAGCCCGTCGCGCGCATGACGTGGCTACTGAATATGCGCGCACTCGCGAAGCCTTCGGTCGCGTTTTGGGTAAGCATGAGGGCGTGGGCTTTATGTTGGCGGACAACGACATGGATCTGCAAACGTCACGGCTACACATACTGCATACGGCTTGGGTGTTGGACCAAGGTCAAACGGGTAATTTTGAATCCAGTCGGGCCAAGGTGGTTTGTTCTGAAGCCCAATGGCGCGTGGTCGACCGTTGCGTACAAATCCTTGGCGGGCAGGGTGTGACTGCCGATACCCCGGTCATGCGTATCTTCATGGATATGCGCTCGTTTCGGATTTATGACGGTCCCAGTGAGGTGCACCGTTGGAGCATGGCCAGAAAAATTCTGAATGGCGTAGGAGCTCAGCAATGAAGGCATCTATTTTTGACGCATTCCGTTTAGACGGTAAGGTGGCGCTTGTAACAGGTGCGTCTAGTGGTCTTGGCTTGCACTTTGCGACCGTCTTGGCGGCAGCGGGTGCGCATGTGGTTGTTGCCGCCCGACGCCAACAGGCCTTGGAGACGGTTTGTCACGACATCAGTGAGCAAGGTGGTAAGGCCAGTCCCGTGCTCTTGGATGTCACGGACCCCAAAAGTGTCCAGGCTTGTTTTGAGAATTGCGAGCGTTTGGCGGGTGTGCCTGATGTGATCGTGAACAATGCAGGAACGACGGTCAGCAAACCCGCCATAGAGCAAACAGAGCAAGACTGGGATCAGGTGATAGACGCAAACTTGAAAGGTTGCTGGCAAGTCGGTTCACAAGCCGCGCGTGCACTGATTGCGGCACAAAAGCCAGGTAGCGTGATTAACATCGCATCGATTTTGGGTGAACGCGTGGCCGCAAGTGTTGGACCCTATGCGATTTCCAAAGCCGGCGTGATTCAAGCCACCAAAGTGATGGCGCTCGAGTGGGCTCGATACCAGATCCGCGCCAACGCTTTATTGCCGGGGTATGTTCGCACGCCTATTAATGCGGATTTTCTAGACAGTCCGGCGGGCGAGAAACTGCGTTTGCGGATTCCTTCGCGGCGCTTCAATACGTTGTCTGATTTGACGGGACCCTTATTGCTTCTGGCGTCTGACGCTGGTAGTGCTATGTCTGGCGCCAGTTTGGCGGTCGATGGCGCCCATTTAGTGAGTGGACTATGAGTTCGTCGCAGGCGGCTGCAGGCGGATTGGACGCGCAAGCGTGGCATCGGCTTGGCCAGTATTTGTGTGACGCAGGGGTGACGGACCAAATCGCGATCACGCCAACTTTGTTGACAGGTGGGCAATCGAATCCGACCTATCGTCTCAGTGTTGGTCAGGACGAGTTGGTTTTGAGGAAGAAGCCAGGGGGCGATCTTTTGCCCTCAGCCCACGCTGTTGACCGAGAATATCGCGTCATGAAAGCGTTGGCCGCTAGCGAGGTGCCAGTACCTGAGATGTTGCTTTACTGCGATGATGCCAGCGTGATTGGCACCCCCTTTTATGTGATGCGTTTTCTTGAGGGTAGGGTTTTATTTGACCAAACCATTCCCGAATCAAGTGTTGCCGATCGCCGGGCGATTTATCGTGATATGAATCGCGTGATTGCCGCGTTGCATCAGATCGACCCGGCCGCCGTGGGCCTGTCTGATTATGGTCGTGCGGGGAATTATTTTGGACGGCAAATCAACCGCTGGAGTCGCCAATACCAAGAAAACCATACCGAGCGTTTGGATGCCCTGGAAAAGCTGATCGAGTGGTTGCCCGGTCGCATCCCAGCCGGTGACGAGGTGTCTATCGTTCACGGCGATTTTAGGTTGGACAACGTGATGTTGCACCCAACTGAGCCACGCGCCATCGCGGTGCTTGATTGGGAGTTGTCGACTTTGGGCCATCCTTTGGCAGATTTTTCTTATCACTGCATGAGCTGGCACATTCCGCCGAGCTTGTGGCGCGGTATTGGTGGCTTGGACTTGGCAGCGCTAGGTATCCCCAGTGAGGCTGAACATCTCGATCAATATGTCCAAGCCACGGGGTTGACCCAAGCACAAGAGCATTGGGATTTTTATTTGGCCTACAACTTTTTTAGAATGTCCTCCATCCTATATGGCATCGGTCAACGGGCGCGGCAAGGCACAGCCGCGGCGGCCGATGCTTTAGAAACCGCAGCCAAAGCGGGACCATTGGCTGAGCTGGGTTGGCATTATGCCCAAAGGTACGAGCAGCGTTGATCACTCGATAAGGAGGACCGATATGCAAGATCTAGCCCCGTGTGCGGCCAATTTTGCGCCTTTGTCACCCATCGGTTTTTTAGAGCGAGCCGCCTTGGTTTACCCAAATCGGGCGTCAGTCATCCATGGTGAGCGCCGGTTTACATGGCGTGAAACGGCCCAGCGCTGCAGACAATTAGCGAGTGCCATCAAAAACAAAGGGTTGGGCCAAGGCGATGTCGTGGCGATCATAGCGCCCAACGTGCCAGCACTCTACGAGTGTCATTTTGGTGTGCCCATGTCGGGGGCGACGTTGTTGACTTTGAATACGCGCTTGGATGTCGACACCACCGCTTACATTTTGGTGCACGCCAACGTCAAACTATTGTTCTGTGACCCGGAGTTTTCGTCGTTAATTACAGCGGTTCAAGCCCAGTTGTCAGAACCGGTCATGGTGGTGGATGTGGCGGACCCGCTTTTTAAAGGCGACGCGAGTCCCATAGGGGTGTGTGACTACGAGGCCTTTTTGGGGTTGTCTGATCCTTATTTTGAGCCTACTTGGCCTTCGGATGAGTGGGACACCATTAGCTTGAACTACACCTCGGGGACGACCGGTCGTCCCAAAGGCGCGTTGTACTCTCATCGGGCCACTTATCTGAATGCCATGAGCAATATGACTTCCACGGGGTGGCGTCAGCTGACAACCTACCTTTGGACATTGCCGATGTTTCATTGCAACGGCTGGTGTTTTCCGTGGACCACGGCGATGATGGCCAGCACCAATGTCTGCCTGCGTCGCGTGGAGCCCAAGGCCGTTTTTGAAGCCATCAAAACCTACCGTGTCGATTACTTTTGTGCCGCACCCGTGGTTCTGACGATGCTTGCCAATGCACCCGCTCAGGATCGCTTCAAACCGGACTGGAAAGTGGAAGTCGTGACTGGCGGTTCGGCACCACCGGCAGCTTTGCTCTCGGCTATGGCCGAGTTGGGTATTGAAGTTAGCCACCAATATGGCTTGACAGAAACGTTAGGTCCTTCGGTCATTTGTGCTTGGGATCCAGAATGGAGCGAAGAGCCTGCGCAAAGACAAGCAGACCTAAAAAGTCGGATCGGTGTGCGTCGTGATGGCGTCGAAGCGGCGATGGTGATTGATACGCAAACCGGGGCACCCGTTCCCTGGGATGGTCAAACCATTGGTGAATTGTTGTTACGGGGCAATACCTTGATGAAAGGCTACCTGAATAATCCACAGGCAACGGCCAAAGCGTTTGAGTCGGGTTGGTTTCATACCGGTGACTTGGTGGTGATTCACCCCGATGGTTATTGCCAAGTGAAAGATCGTTTGAAGGATATCGTGATCTCTGGCGGTGAAAACGTCTCCACGGTCGAGGTTGAGGGGATCCTATACCGACATCCCGCCGTGCTTGAAGCCGCTGTCGTGGCGATGCCACATGCAAAATGGGGAGAGACCCCATGCGCTTTTGTCACTCTAAAGGGGCAAACGCAAGCGACGCCAGATGAAATCATGGCATTTTGCAGGGAACACCTTGCAGGGTTTAAGGTGCCCACACGTATCGTGTTTTGTGATCTACCGAAAACCTCGACCGGTAAAATACAAAAGCACGTGTTGCGCGTCCAAGCTCAGGAGCTCGCCGGACAGGGGACGGATTAAAGAATGCAATGCGCTAGTAACAACAGTAAAGTAATCGTATTGGCTTGTTTTTTGGTTGACTATCAATGAAAGGTTGGAAATATGGCGAAGCAATTTAGTCAGTGGGTGGTTGGTGCAGCCACGGCCGCAAGTTTGACAGTAATGGGTTTGGGTTTGTCTGGCCTCTCTTTAGACGCCCGCGCTGCCGATAGCGCACCCATGTGGATGATGGGTGAAGTGCACGACAACTCACAAGCGCACTTCTATCGACTCAAAGACCTAGAGGAAAAGCTTGGCGGGCAGTGGCGACCTGCGATCTTGATGGAGCAATTCAATGTCAATCAACAAGAGGCTTTAACCGCAGCTTGGCAGCGTTGCCAGACGCCGCAATGCGTCATTGATAGCGTGGGTGGTGTGTCAGGTTGGGATTGGGAGATGTATAAACCTTTGATCGGGCTCGCGCTCAAGTATGAGTTACCGCTGGTTGCTGCCAACTTGTCCAAACAACAGGTTAACGCTGTGATGAAGTCGGGTTTTTCGGCGGTATTTGATGAGAAAACGATCAAGGCGTATCGATTGGATCAACCGCTGCCTCAGCCTTGGCTAGACAAGCAAAGAAAGCTCATCGCTGAAAGTCATTGCAACGCATTACCAGAAAAATCCATTGATCCAATGGTCAAGGCACAGGCAGCACGTGATGTCATGTTTGCGCAACTGATGAAGCAATACGCCTCTCAAGGTTCGGTGCTGATTGCGGGTAACGGCCACGTGCGCCGCGATCTCGGTGTTTTACAGTGGTTGCCAGCCGATATGGCAAAGCGTGTCAAAGTGGCGGGTTATGTCGAGCCCAGTGGTGCCGATGCTTTTTTATATGACGTCATGAGGGTTGTTGAGCCACACAAGCGAGCCGATCCTTGTGAGACGTTTAAAAAGGACCAGAACGCCTCTTCGTCATAGGCAGTGACTGGCCGGCCTCGCGAGGTCGACCAGTCAATCGTTCAGTAGCCGTTATGAATAACCACTTCGACCAAGTTGGGCTTGCCGGTGGCAATGGCGTACTCAACACATCGACGGATATCGCCAGGTTGTTCAACCCGAGTGGCGGTTAGACCAAAGCCCTGCGCCACCGAAACAAAATCAACCGCCGGATCTGTCATGTCCATGGCGACAAATTGGTCGGTGCCGCGCATGGCCTGCAAACGATTTTTGATGATGCGGTAACTACGGTTGTTGACGATCACGTAGGTGATTGGCAAACGCAGGTGAGCCGCTGTCCATAAGCTTTGAATGCTGTAGAGCGAGCTACCATCTCCAACCATGGCCACAACGGGACGATCGGGTTGAGCCAGGGACACACCTATGGCACCCGCCATGCCAAAGCCCAAACCACCACTTGTCAGGCCCAGATAGGCGATCGGATCGTCAGCGGGATAGAGCTTATTGAGAGCAGCGGCCGTGGTTAGCGTTTCGTCCACCACGATCACGTTCTCAGGCAGTGCCTCGACGATTTGCAAGATGGCATAGTCGGGATGAGTCGGCACAGCTGTGGCGTGCTGCTGGGTTGATTCGACAAATTTTGCCCGCGTACGCTGCCAATTATGGTCTTTGGCTTGGGCTAAGCGCTGTGCGGCTTGTGCGTGATCCGTGTCTGTGAGCTTGGCGCTCAGTATCGGCAATAAGGCGCGTAAGGTGTCGGCCACGTTGGCTCTGATGGCTGTTTCCGTGACAAAGTTCTTGCCAAGCTCCCAATCCCGTTCGCTGATGTGAACCACAGGCATGCCCTCAGGCAATGGTTCTACCGGTGCCATGGGTGACATACGGAGTAAGTCGCCTCCGAGACAAATCAACAAGTCGTAGGCGCTTAGCGTCTCACGGACCTTGTATTGGTTGCGCGTGATTTCGCCCATGTTGGCAGGGTGTGATGTGGGAAATCGCGTGTTGTAGGGAACGGACTCAAGGTAGACGGGCGCACCAAGTTGCTCAGCGAGCGCGGCGGCTTCAGCAAAACAGTCGTGTCGACCCAGTTCTTGGCCGGCCAAGATGACGGGACGTTCCGCTTGCCGCAAGCGATCGGCCAAGTCATGCAAGGCCCGGTCGGTGGGCTGTACGCTCGACTGCACCCGAGTGGGCTGGCCCAAATCCATGGGCACGGTTTCATCCAAAATGCTGCCGGGCAGGCTGATGAAGACAGGTCCTGTGGGTGGCGTCATGGCGATTTTGGCGGCGCGATGCACGATACGCGGCAGGTCCTGTGCCCGCTCGACCTCGATGGCCCATTTAACGAGAGGCTGTGCGATACGAACCAAGGGTTCGTAGAGGAGCGGTTCTGTCAAACCATAACCGAGCTCGTATTGACCGGCAGTGACGATGAGTGGCGAACCATTGAACTTAGCGGTGTAAAGCGCACCCATGGCGTGACCGAGACCGGGCGTGCAATGCAGGTTTACAGCCGCTAGTTTGCCGCTGGCACGCGCATACCCGTCGGCCATGCCCAATACGACGCTTTCTTGAAGGCCGAGGACGTACTTGATCTGTGGGTATTGCGGCACGACTTCCATGAGGGGCAACTCAGTGGTGCCAGGATTGCCAAACAGGTGTGTGATGCCTTCTTGTATGAGCAGCTCTAAAAAGGCAGCTCGGCCGGTATAAGTGGGTTCATTCATACGTATTCTCGATGTGTTTTTAGGGCTAGCTTACCTTGCTGACTTGCTCACAACCCTGCGTCGCGATATGGTTCGGGCTATTGATGTAGGGTATACCGTGGCGTAGCCGTTGAAAAGTTACCTGCGACCCTTGTTGGCTTTTAAACCATAAGATAGGTGAAATAAATGTTGATATCACTGAAAGGCCGAGTGACGTTGATCACGGGTGGTAGCCAAGGATTAGGCAAAGCCATGGCGTTGCGATTTGCCGAGTCGGGTGCCGATGTGGTGCTTTTGGCGCGGCGCCAAGCCCTGCTCGATGAAACGGCACAAGAAGTAGCCGCCATGAGTGGGCAGCGTGTCAAAGGTTACGCCTGCGACGTCAGCGACCCTGCACAGGTCGAGTCCGTTTGGGGTGAAATTGAAAAGGATTTTGGGAAGATCGACATTCTGATCAATAACGCCGGTTCCTCGGCGCGCCATCCCATCGAATCCTTGTCAATGGAAAAGTTACAAGATGACATTGACCTGAAATTGAAGCCGGCGTTACGGTTAGCTCAACTGGCAATGCCCGCGATGAAGCAGCAGCAATGGGGACGCATTATCAATGTGGTTAACATCGGTGCCAAAGCGCCGCCTGCGGGTACGGCACCGACGTGTATGACACGGGCTGCGGGTATCACCATGACCAAGGTCATGTCCAAAGAGCTGGCACCTGACAATATCCTTGTCAATGCGCTCTGCGTTGGGCAGATCATGTCCGAGCAGTGGGTTGGTTATTACAACAATGACAAGCCAGACATGACCTTCGACGAATATGTGGCGATGCGTGGAAAAGTGATTCCGATGCAACGCATTGGGCAGGCAGAAGAGTTCGCCAATGTGGCGTGTTTCTTGTCTTCTGACGCGGCTTCTTACGTGACGGGTGTGGCGATCAATGTCGATGGTGGCATGAGCCCTGTGACTTAACGCTAATCGAATGAGAGGTGTACGGTGAAACGATATCTCAGAGGATTGACCGTGGTCTTTTTGATGATTGGGGTGCTTGGGGTGGCAGGTTGTGGTTTAAACCCAAAAGCCGAGCGCACCCCGGATGGTTTCAATCCACCCTATAACCGCTATTAAAAGTTGTTTAGAACTGATAAGTGATGCCTGTGGTAACGCCATACGTGTAGGCTTTGTCGCTGGCATTGATATCGGGTGCATAGACCACACCCAAGCCGAGTTGTAGGTTCTCGATGGGGGCGTAGATCAATGCGACTTCACCGAAAGCACTGTATGGGCTGTTATAGGCTGGGTTGGTCTGTACGCCCATGTCAAAAGCCAGTTTCCATTGCGGATTTAATACAAGAACGGGAGCGAGCGATGCTGACCATAGGTCAGGTCGCTCAGGTTCGACGTTTGGTGTGTTGGCTTGTTGGTTGCTCGCGTAACCAACATTGAAGTGCCACTCGTGGGTGTCGGCGAGGTACGAGCCAATCAAGGTGAGGCCGAGATTGGTTTTAGCGGCGCCCAAGCCGTTGTCTTGCATGGTTTCAGCAACCGGCAACGTCACAACGGGCTTGACGGCGGCGCTCCAGCCCTTGGTTTGATCCCCTGCAAACACCCACTTCAACCCAATTTCGGAACTTTGCCAGCCATTGATGGGGCTTGTTTGTCGTGACATCCCTAAAAAAACATCGATATTGTCACTGACACCGTAGGTGTAGGTCATAGGAAAAGCGTTCGATACGCTTTGAGTGCTATCTGAGAAATGGCCTGTGTCGTCTTCAATGCGACTGCGGTTTTTTTCAAAGGCGTAGTCGAGTTCGACTTGGTGTCCGCCTGCGCCTTGTGTCCCGGTGTCATCGGTGACCAGTGGGAAATAGGCCCACGTCGGTGTGGATGCGAGTGACAGGAGAGTAGCGACCGTTGTGAGACGGCAGTGTCGTTTACTTTTTGCTGGTGATGCCATGATATTTACCTGTTAGGTGGTTACAAATTCCGTGTAGGGGTCGGCTAAATGGCACAACCCGCAACGGTTAACAGGACAAGTCGAAAGTATACGTGGGGTTAAACATGGCGAATGCGGTTGGGATAAGAGGTGAGTGGCAACGATTGACCACATGTTGTCCTCAGGGGCGGGTGGTCGCACGTATAGGCGGAGAGGAGTGGATAAAAAACGAAAACAGAAAGGACAAGGTTAGAGGGCAAACATTAAACTAATTTTAAATGACTCAACTAAGTATTACTTTTGTAAGTGTACCTTGTTTTCAGCGGCGGGGCTCTCTGGTCAAGGTTGGCGCCAGTCGACACGGTGCTGGTCAGTACCCAAGGTCAGTTCGGCAATCCGAGGCGAGGTCTTCGCGATGCATTGGCCTTGTCGGAAGACCGCCAAGCGCGGTGATCGCAGTCGCAAGGCTTGCCCTGGATCGGAGGCTTGAAGCAGCACCAAGTCCGCAGGGGCACCTGGGATGAGGCCTTGGGCGGGCAGACCCAGAATGGCAGCGGGGTTGGTGGTAATCGCAGCAAAGCATTGCTGCACCTGACTTTGCGCGGTCATTTGTCCAACATGAAGACCCATGTGAGCGACTTCAAGCATGTCGGCAGACCCCATGCTGTACCAAGGGTCCATGACACAGTCTTGCCCAAAGGCGACTGTCAAACCTGCGGCCACGAGTTCCGGTACCCGCGTCATGCCACGTCGTTTGGGATAAGTGTCGTGCCGACCTTGTAGGGTGATGTTGACCAAGGGATTGGCAATGACGTGGATATTGGCTTGAACCATCAAATCCATTAATTTGGCTGCATAGTCATTGTCCATGCTGTGCATGGATGTCAGGTGCGATCCGGTGACCTGACCTTGGAGCCCAAATCGGATGGTGTTGGCAGCCAGTGTCTCGATGTGCCGCGAATTCGGATCATCGCTTTCATCACAATGCATGTCGACCATGAGACCGCGTTCGGCGGCGAGTCGACAAAGCCACTCAATGCTTTCAGTCCCTTCGTTTGTGGTGCGCTCGAAGTGTGGGATGCCGCCGACGACCTCTACGCCCATATCAAGGGCGCGAATGAGATTCGCTTGTGCGCCGGGGTGTCTAAGTAAACCATCTTGCGGAAAAGCGACCAGTTGGAGGGTTAGCCACGGCTTGAATTGTTCGCGAACGGTCATCAAGGCCTGCACGGCCAGCAACCCAGGGTCACTAATGTCAACGTGTGTGCGTATGGCCAGAATACCGTTGGCAATCGCCCAATGGCAGTAATGGGTGGCGCTTTCTTCGATGCTCTCACGCGTTAAGCTGGGTTTGAGTTCGGCCCACAAAGCGATGCCTTCTCGCAATGTGCCGCTTCGATTTGGTCGCGGTTGACCGAAGCGCAGGGTTGAATCAAGATGGAAATGCGCGTCCACAAAAGCCGAACTAAGCAAGTGGTGTCCTGCATCGAAGGTCTGCGCGGTTTCGCATCCGGATAGCTCGTGATCACAACCCACTTGGGCGATCAGGCCATCTTTGATGCCCAACGCCATGTCACGTTGGCCGTCGGGGAAATTCGCGTGTCGAATCACAAGATCAAGCATGGTTTGGCGTCCTTTGTGTGAGTGGAACCGCAGTGCCCGGTGCGCTAGCTCGCACGCTCGTTCGGCTGTTATGCTTAGCCACAAATTTAATTTAATAACGGCGAGATGCCGTGGTGTTTGAAAAATGAAAATTGCGATTGCAGGTTTGGGCTATGTCGGACTGTCTAACGGTATTCTATTGTCCCAACACAATGAAGTGGTCGCGCTTGATGTGCTCCCTGAAAAGGTTGCCATGCTCAACCGAAAAGAGTCACCGATTGTCGATGAAGAACTAGAGTTGTTTTTGAAATCAAAAACACTGAACTTCCGAGCCACACTCGATGCGCAGGAGGCTTACCAAGGGGCGGACTTTGTCATCATTGCCACGCCCACGAACTACGACCCCGAGACCAATTATTTCAACACCGAGTCGATCGAATCCGTGATCCGAGCGGTGACAGCGATCAATCCGCAAGCGGTTCTCGTGATCAAGTCAACGGTACCTGTGGGCTATACCACTCGAACCCGCGAAGCACTCGGTTGCGATCAGTTGATCTTTTCCCCAGAGTTTTTACGCGAAGGCCGAGCCTTGTACGACAACTTGCATCCATCGCGTATCGTGGTGGGGGAGCAATCAGCGCGGGCACGAACATTTGCCGATTTATTGCAACAGGCGGCCATCAAGCCGGATGTGCCTGTCCTTCTCACGAATTCTACCGAAGCTGAGGCGATCAAGCTGTTTGCCAATACGTATTTGGCGCTCCGGGTATCGTATTTCAATGAACTTGACTCTTATGCGGCAAGCCTGGGGCTCGACACCCGTCAGATCATTGACGGCGTGGGGCTGGATCCGAGAATTGGCACCCATTACAACAACCCATCGTTTGGTTACGGTGGCTACTGTTTACCCAAAGACACACGTCAATTATTGGCCAATTATCGCGATGTGCCACAAAACCTCATCCAGGCCATCGTCGATTCGAACACCACTCGCAAAGACTTTGTGGCCTTCGATATCATCAATCGAAACCCCTCGGTCGTGGGTGTTTACCGTTTGATCATGAAAAGTGGTTCGGACAATTTTCGATCCTCGAGCATCCAAGGCATCATGAAACGCATCAAAGCGCGTGGTATCAAAATGATCATTTTTGAGCCAACGTTCAAGGAGCCTGATTTTTTTGGTTCGCCGGTTTACACCGATTTTGAGGCCTTCAAGCGCGATGCTGATTTAATTATCAGCAACAGAATGGCTGATGCCTTGTCTGACGTGGCGCAAAAGGTCTACACAAGGGATCTGTTCGGTCAGGATTAGCGTTGTCATTCGGGGCATGGTGGTTTCTAAGACCAACGGCTGCCGATTGGGTGGGGATGAGGATCAGCGAAGCTTTCATTGCGGTCTTGTCTCGTGCTACTTTGAAATCTCCCTGTGCAACGATGCGATGTAAAGGAGAAGATCATGGCGACCGTAAACACGACCACAGCACTTGCAATCTCTGAGCTGACGATCTTAATCACGGGAGGTGCCCGCGGAATTGGCGCCGCCACTGCTTCTCGGTTAGCGCTTGGTGGCGCCAAGGTCATGATCACGGATGTGCTAGACGAAGAGGGCCAGGCCTTGGCTGAGCGCCTGGGTCCAAATGTGCGGTATCAGCATCTAGACGTCACAGATGTTTCGCATTGGGAGAAGGCCGTGACGAGCACTGAGAAACACTTCGGTTCTCTCAATGCCTTATTCAATAATGCGGGGATCGTGGCCTTTGAGGCGGTTGACCACACCACACCCGAGTCGTTCAAACGGATTTTGGATATCAATCTGTTTGGTGTTTTTTTGGGTATCCAGGCGGTGACGCCGGCGATGCGACGAAGCGGACACGGCGTCATTGTGAACATGTCTTCTACCGCGGGTCTACAGGGCTACGCTGGACTTGCCGGTTATGTGGCGAGCAAGTGGGGCGTCAGGGGACTGACCAAAGCCTGCGCACTCGATCTGGCGCCCGATCACATTCGTGTTTTGTCGATACACCCCGGCCCAGTTCGCACACCGATGACGGCAGAAATGCCAGACGAGGTGGTTCAGTCTCAACCGATTGCTCGGTTTGGCGAACCCGAAGAGGTGGCCCGAATGGTGCGGTTTCTATTGACTGAGGCGACATTTAGCACGGGCAGTGAATTCGTCGTCGACGGCGGTGCGGTGACCGGTCAAGTATTGGCGTTGAAGTAGCGGCTCAAAGCATGAGGCGTGCGGTGGTTGAACAGTGACCGCGCACGCTCTGATCGGCGCGCGCTGGTAACCTATGGCAGGCTGAGAACAGTTGAGCTGCCAAACGGTTTCAGAGGTGAATTCATGAGCAAAACATCACACGCGCTGTGTGCACAACGTTATTTTGAAGACTTTTCGATAGGCGAACGGTTCAATATTCCATCGCGCACCATGACCGACGCCTTGTTTGCTGCGTTTCAAATGGCTAGCGGTGATAACCATCCCGTGCATTACGACATTGAGTATTGTCGTGCGCACGGGATGCCGCAGATGTTGGCCCACGGGTTTCAAGTATTGATCCAAAGTGCGGCGGGGGCAGGGTTGTTCCCTCATATGGTCGAAGAATCGCTCAAAGCTTTCATTGAACAACGCTCACGATTCGTGAATCCCGTGTTTGTGGGAGATACCTTGTATCCGAGCTTGACCGTAAGTGAATTGATACCAGGCAACACCACCGGTGTGTTGGTGATGGCCTCTCTGATTACCAATCAACGCGAAGTGGTCGTGCTCGAAGGCGAGCAACGTTATCTTTTACGTAAAAAAACACAAGGCTAAGCGAGGCGCACATGCAACCATTAAAAGGTATTCGTGTATTGGATTTGAGCAAGGTGTTGGCAGGCCCGCTTTGTGCGCAGTATCTTGGAGATATGGGCGCCGATGTCATCAAAATAGAACCGCCGGCCACGGGCGACGATACGCGTGCTTGGTTGCCGCAAAAGGGCGGTGAGTCGGCGACTTTTATGTCCGTCAATCACAATAAACGCAGCTTGGCCTTGGATCTTAAAACCGCAGCGGGCCAGGCGGTTTTACACCGATTGGTCAAGCAAGCCGATGTGGTCATCCAGGGTTATGGGGCGGGCACGGCACAAAAACTCAAGGTTGATGATGAAACCCTTCGTGCGATCAATCCACAACTTGTTTATTGCGAAATTTCAGGTTATGGGCGGGACGGTCCCTTGGGCAAAGAGCCGGGTTATGACGTGATGTTGCAGGCCTTTAGTGCCATGATCAGTACCATGGGGGATCCGCAAGGTGAGTTGGCACGTGTCAGTTTTTCGCCAGTGGATTTGGGCACAGGTATTCACGCCTCGACCGGTATTTTGGGTGCCTTGTTGCATCAACAACGCACCGGCGAAGGTGTTTACGTCGAAGTCTCATTGCTAGACACGGCCATGGGGTTCATGGTGTACCTTGCGCATAACTACTGGGCCAGTGGCAAAGTGCCTGGACCCATGGGTTCGGCGCATCCATCCCTGTGTCCTTATCAACTCTTTAAGACGTTGGATGGACAGGTGATGCTCGGTGTTGCCAACGATCGTGCTTGGCAGCGGTTCTGTGAGGTCGCTGGGATGCAGGCCTTCGTCGACGAGCCAAAGTTTGTTACCAATGCCGATCGGGTAAGACATTTCGATGAGACCAACACCCTCGTGCAGCAGTTCATGCGCTTGAAGACAACCGAGGACTGGATCGTTCGTTTGCGAGAGGCGGGGGTGCCTGTGGCACCTATCCACACACTCGATCAAGCCCTCGAAGATGAACACGTGTTGGCCAGAGGTATTGTTTCAAGTACCGTGCATCCGACGGTGGGTGAAGTCAAGCACATCAATCAGCCAGTGACTTTTAATCGTCAGGTCCGACAATCGCAGCGACCAGCACCCACGCTGGGGCAGCACACAAAAGAGGTGCTGCTTGAGTCGGGGTTTTCCGAGGCGGAAATATCCCGTCTTGAGAATGAAAAAATAATCGGATAATCTTTCAACACGATTTAAGTGGGAGTGTTTATGTCTTTTTTTGAAGCGGTTGCGTCTTGTTTTTCTAAATATGCCCAGTTCTCGGGACGCGCATCGCGCGCTGAGTACTGGTGGTTCATGTTGTTTTTGCTGCTGGCATCGGTTTTACTCAACCAGCTGGTGATGTCGTTTTTTGGTGCGGGTGCAGCCGGTGTGGTTAGTTTTTTGTTCACATTGGCGATGCTGTTACCAACGATTGCTGTAACAGCGAGACGATTGCATGACATGAATCACAGCGGTTGGTGGCAGTTACTGGCGCTGACCGGCATCGGTGGCTTGGTACTGGCTATTTGGTATATGTTTGCCGGCACGCCGGACGCCAATCGTTTTGGGGAACCCGTTGTGGCACTGGAAGAGGGTTGATAGCCAAGCCCTGATTGAAGGCGGGCTAGGTCTGAACTGGGTGATGAGTTGACCCTTAACCAACCGCGTCTCCCGCTTTGACGGACACATCGGGTGTCTACATGCCCTTTTGATTTGCCGCAGACATGCTGCGTTTTTCGTTTCTATTTGTCACGAATTTGCCTTGTAAACACGTTACGATCAGTCTTTAAAAAGTAATCATAAATACGAGATTTCATGAAAACGTTGTTACTGGTCAGGCATGCCAAAACAGCGCCGGCGGGCGAACACCAATCTGACCATCAAAGGGCCTTAGAGGATGTGGGCGTGACAGCGGCGGGAAAGCTAGCCCATTACCTAAAAAAGAAGAGTTATGACGTTGATGTCATGTTGGTCAGCTCGGCGAATCGCACGCAAACCACGGCACAAATTCTCTTGACCGCCATGGTCGAACACCCCCCACAGGTGGTTGTGTCAGATGAGCTTTATTTGGCAAGTGCTGATACGCTTTGGCAGGCGATTACGGGTGCTGACGCCAGCATTCAGGACTTGATGGTGGTGGCGCACAACCCTGGGCTCGAGGAATTGGCTCAGCGGTTCTTGCCTTCCTTGGATAGGCTCCATACGGGCGAAATGGTTCGTATACGGTTTGATATCAGTGAATGGCATGATGCTTCACCTGCCGTGGCTCAGGATGTCAAAAGGGTATGAAGGGGTGGCAGTGGCCGCTGGTATTTTCTCTTTGTGCTGTCGTTGGTGAATCGGTGGCCGCAAACAGCGATTCAGGCAAGGTGGTGATTGCGCATCGTGGTGCAAGTGGTTATTTGCCGGAGCACACTCTAGCAGCCAAAGCGATGGCGCATGCCCAAGGGGCAGACTTCCTTGAGCAAGACCTTGTTATGACGCGTGATGGCGAAGTGGTGGTGCTGCATGACATAACTTTAGATGCGACCACTGATGTCGCGACACGCTTTACCGATCGGGCACGTGTCGATGGCAAGCATTATGTGATCGACTTCACCTTAGATGAGTTGCGAACGTTGCGAGTTTTTGAGCGGCGAAATCAAAGTGCAACAGCGACCTACCCCAAGCGTATGCGTGTCAAACAAGCCCGGTTTGGCGTTCACACGTTGGCTGAAGAGCTCGAAATGATACAGGCGTTAAATAGAGTCACGGGTCATGATGCTGCTATTTATCCCGAGATAAAGGCGCCCGGATTTCATCAAGAAAACGGTCACGATTTGTCTGAAGCCACACTGAACATTCTTAAGTCCTATGGTTACGTCAAACGTGATGATGGCGTGGTGATTCAATCATTTGATGCTGGTGAATTGCAGCGTATCAAAGGTGAGTTGATGCCTGGTTTGGGCCTAGATCTGCCCCTAACTCAATTGTTAGCGGATCCACGTTGGGGGGCGTCTATCGGTTCGCCTTCGGACAATGAGTGGCAGCCAGAGATGCTGAGCACCATAGCAACCTATGCTGACGCGGTGGGAGTGCCTGTATCAATGCTGATTGAGCGCGGTTCAGATCGGAAAGCCGGTGGACAAACATCGTCAGCCCTATCGACAGTGATATCACCATCCACGCTGGTGCCTGCTGCCCATCGCCAAGGCTTGTCAGTGCATGCCTATACCTTACGGGCAGATCGTTTGCCGTTGTCACAGGGCACACTGGAAGATTGGCACCAGTGGTTATTTGAAACGGCGCAAATTGATGGCGTGTTTACAGACTTTCCTGATCTCACGGTGCAATATCTGAATCGCACAGGGAACACGGTCAAAGAATAACGGTCTTTAAGACACCACTCAATAAACAAGGGGACCGATCTTGATCGGTCCCCTTGAGACTTACATCATGGCTTAGCGTCTATCTTTAGCCACCTCGCCAAGCTTAACGTGTTGTGGATCTTCCAAAATAGCAGGCTGCAAGGGTTGGATGGGCTCACTGCGTACCGATTAAATTTGATCAGCGAACGCGCCAGCTGAAAGTGACACCGCTAAAGTAGCAACAACCATTGTTTCAAGAGCAACTAAAGATCTGTTTCAGTGACCTTTCATCATTTTGTGACCAGTGCCCATGAAGGTCGGTGGCATCACTTTAAAAGTGACCGTGTCTTGATGATTGCCCTCAAAATTTAACGTGAGTGCAACGTCCTGACCGGGTTCAAATGGTGCACGAAGACCGATGAACATGATGTGATAGCCACCAGGCTCGAGCTTGACTAAACTGGCTGCAGGAATGTTGATCTTTTCTACTTCACGCATTTTGGCGACGCCGTCAGTACGTGTCACTGTATGCAATTCAATACGGTCTGCCCGGTCGCTATCGACTGAAAGAAGCGCCAGTGGTTTGGCGCCCGTGTTGTGTATGGTCACGTAACCGGCGCCGTTCTTTTGTCCTGGCGCGGAGCCGCGAAGCCAAGGGTCTTTGAAGTTCAATGGATTAGGGCCGCTTTGGGCCATAGCTATGCCACTTAAAACCAACAAAGTTGAGATGGTCAGCGATTTAAAAAACGTGGTGAGGTTCTTCATATTAGTCATCCAGAGTGTTGATGGTGTGCGTTTGGTCTTTGTTGTGTATCTAGCATGTAGCGAATGTATGTCGTTTCATGAGCAAACACTCGTTAGTGGTCTACACAAAAGCAACAAAAGCCGCTGGCGGTGCACGACTGTCTGGAGTGATACAGCGGTTAGACACAAATAGAACGTTATCTGAAGCGCTGGACGTTGGCGATGCCTTAAAGTTAATCTCGACAGCTGGGGTTGTATGTGTGGGTGTTGTGGTATCTACCCCTTGGCAGCATAGTAAACACTCGTGCGATGCATGGTTTGCGGATCTCGAATCTTGATCATAACCAATGACGTAACGCAAGCCACTGGAGGTGCAAATGGCCACGATTTGAGGATTGAGGGTGTGACCCACAGTGGCAATTGATGCGGCATGACTCAGGCTCGGACCCAAAATAGACAAAATCATGGACCACAAGAGCCAGTGGCGCCGCCAAGACCGACCCACTGACAACGAAAACACTCGACGCGTTCGGGGTTGCGTCGATACTGGCGACTGAAATGGCTGCAACCATGCAAATAGCTGTTTCATGATTTCAGTTTAACGCCACGAGTTCAAATAGTGCATGACCTGGTTTACAGGGTGTTCCATACAAATTTCACAGGGGCTGTGGTTTACTGTTCCGACACAACAGTGGTTCATCAGGAGGGACAGCCATGGCGTTTATGAAGCAAACTAGACTCGACGACCGACTGTACGACTCGGTCTTTGCCGGCAGAAAAGCAGAAAAGCCGTTGCCTAAATTTCATTTTCCTAAGCAAGAAAGCCAGGCCGATGACGTTCGGCAGTTGGTGGAAGATGAGTTGTTTCTAGACGGCAACCCCCGCCAGAATTTGGCGACCTTTTGCCAAACCTACGAGGAAGAAGAGGTACGCCACATCATGAACCTGGCAATCGATCGAAACATGATCGATAAAACCGAATACCCACAGACTGCTGAGCTGGAAATTCGTTGTGCACACATGCTTGCTGACTTATGGAATGCGCCATCTGTGGGTAAAAGCATCGGCACATCGACCGTTGGGTCATCTGAAGCCTGCATGCTCGGTGGCATGGCAGCCAAGTGGCGTTGGCGTGCCCGCCAACAAGCCAAAGGCAAACCCACGGATAAGCCCAATTTGGTGTGTGGACCAGTGCAAGTGTGTTGGGAGAAGTTTTGTCGCTACTGGGACATTGAGATGCGCCAAGTGCCCATGACGCCGGATCGCTTTTTGATGGATGCCGAGAGCATGCTTGAGCTAGTCGATGAGAACACCATTTGCGTGGTACCGACCTTTGGCGTGACTTTCACCGGTCATTACGAAGAAATCAAACCCATTGCAGAGGCTTTGGATCGGTTGGCGCAAGAAAAAGACATTGATGTCGACATTCATGTGGATGCCGCCTCGGGCGGATTTTTAGGCCCGTTTTGTGTGCCAGATATCGAATGGGACTTTCGTCTATCACGGGTCAAATCTATCAGCACGTCTGGACATAAATATGGTTTGGCACCTTTGGGTGTGGGTTGGATCGTGTGGCGTGACCGAAGTGATTTGCCCGAGGATCTGGTCTTTTCTGTGCCTTATCTTGGCGGTAGTGTCGGCACCTTTGCGATTAATTTTTCGCGCCCAGCCGGGCAGGTTGCAGCCCAGTACTACTTATTCAACCGCCTCGGATTCGAAGGGTACAAGCGGATTCAATCCGCTTGCTATGACACCGCTTTGTGGATTAGCGACCAGATAGAGAAGTTAGGACCATTCACCTTCATCAACCGTGGTGATCCACGCGACGGTATTCCGGCGGTGTGTTTCCGGATCACGCCAGGCCACGAAGACAACTTGGGCTTTAACCTATATGACTTGTCGGATCGTTTGAGTACTCGCGGTTGGCAAGTGCCAGCCTTTCAGCTCATTGATGGGGCCAAAGACATCGCCATCATGCGATTGATGGTCAGACAGGGGGTGAGTCGCGATATGGCCTCATTGTTGATTGATGACATGAAACGTGCCATTGAAGGCTTTGAAAAACGTCCGGTGGCTGTCGGTCTCACTGAGAAAGAGCGGGGTGCTTACACCCACAATTAATGTAAATCCAGCGCTTTTGGTTTTAAGTCGATTCACGGAGGTGCTTAGAATTTGTTTAAGCACCTCCGCCTGCCGTTGGTTTACAGCGATTGCACCACGGCGGCTTCGAACTGACCCGCACGATAGTCGCGCAGAGTCTGTTGGATCTGCTCCTCCGTGTTCATCACAAATGGCCCGTACTGTGCGATTGGTTCGCCTAATGGCTTGCCGGCCACAACCAAGCACTTGGATGCCACGGTGGTTTCAATCCGCACGAGATCGGCGCCATTATCAGTCAGAATGGCCATATGGCGATCTGGAACAACTTGTCCTTCAATTATCGTTTCACCGCGATAGGTGTAGGTGAATGCATGATGACCCGCGGGGATGGTCACATCGATTTGGCTATTGGCTGGCAAGTGCACATCAAGCACCAAAGGTTCCGTGTCAGGCCGTTCTACAGCGCCTGTGGTTTGCTCGCTTTGCCCAGCAATTACCCGAACCGTGACGCCCTCTGACGTGGTGTATTGGGGGATGGTGTCAGGGGTGATGTCGCGATAACTGGGTTTGATCATCTTGTTCTTTGCGGGCAAGTTCAACCACAACTGAAATCCCTCCATCAAACCATCTTCTTGTTCTGGCAACTCAGAATGGATTAAACCGCTACCGGCCGTCATCCACTGCACGCCACCGGGACCTAGCAAGCCTTCATTGCCTGCACTATCACGGTGGCGCATGCGCCCAGCTATCATGTAAGTGACTGTTTCAAAGCCGCGGTGAGGGTGATTGGGAAAGCCGCCGATGTAATCCTCGGGGTTGTCGTTGCGGAAAGCATCCAACATCAAAAATGGGTCGAGTCGCTGCTGTAGCGATTGGGTCAAGACCCGTGTTAGTTTGACGCCAGCACCATCTGAAGTTTGAACGCCCTGAACCAAGTTTTCTACAGAGCGCGAGCGTTGTGTTGAAGGGGTGTCCATGGTGGTCTCCTGTGTCGATCTGATCGACAGCATCCTGATTGTTTAAATTTTGAAGCCTAAAAGACTTAAAGCTTAAGACTTAAGGCTCGCAGTCGTCACACTTAGATATCAAGCATAGTCTTCAAGCCCAATTACTGACCGAACAAGCTATCGATTTGTTCATGCGCTTCTTGCATCGCTTTATCTGCGGCTTCAGGACCCATGGCAAAGCCCTCTGCGTAGATGAATTCGACATCGGTCATGCCCATGAAACCGAGAATTAATTTCAAGTAAGGCACCTGTGTGTCATTGGGTGTATCGCGATAAATACCGCCACGAGCCAAAGCCACATAGACCTTCTTGCCAGTTAATAGCCCAACAGGTCCTAGATCGGTGTAACGGAATGTCACGCCAGCTTTTGCAATAGCGTCAAACCAAGATTTCAGTTGCACTGGAATACCAAAGTTATACATCGGCACGCCCAGCACAATAATATCGCTAGCTTGTACTTCGGCAATTAGAGCATCGTCATGCGACATGCGCTCTTTCTGTTCAGGCGTGCGCTCTTCGGATGGAGTAAATAGGGCATTTAATGCTGGTTCATCCAAAATGGGGTGTGGATCGATGGCCATGTCGCGCAGTTTAAAAACTGCGTCTGGGTGTTGGCTTTTGAGGCGTTCAGTCACCAAATTAGCCACAGTGGTGGAGTTCGCGCCTATTGAGCGAGCGCTGGTATTTAGTTGAAGAATTTGCATGATTTGGTCCGTTGTTAAATGAACGACTGAATGAATGAATTAGTGATAGTTTATTAGACCAAATTAATCCGATAAACCCACTAAAATGGGTATTAATGTTCCATAATTGAAACAATAAGGAAGCTTGGCTTTGTCCAAAAAACCAACTCAAACCCCTAAGGCCTCGCATTGGGTGAGCGGGCAGGCCGACGACTTGGCCCTATTTGCCCATTTGATTGACGCAGGAAGTTTCTCCTTGGCAGCTGAGCGGGTCGGCATACCCAAGTCAACCTTGTCGCGTCGCTTGTCCGCCCTAGAAAACCGTCTGGGTCAGCGCTTGGTTACTCGTAGCACGCGACGTCTGCAGATCACTGACTTCGGCGAGCGAATGCTAGAGCATGCACGCCGGCTAGTCGACGAAGTATCGGCGGCCGCGGCACTCGCGCAGCATGAACAGGTGCAACCTCAAGGGTTATTAAAGGTTTCTATCCCGCCCGATTTAACCCAAGTGGACTTATCCACCCTGTTGATTCAGTATGCGACACGCTATCCGCTTGTTAGAGTCGAGCTCGATTTGTCGCCACGGCGAGTCGACTTATTGGCAGAAAGGTATGACTTGGTGGTGAGAATTGCCGACCACCTGCCTGACGACACGACCTTAGTGGCGACAAAGCTGTGTGACATGGGTATTCACTTGTATGCCAGCCCAGCCTATTTGCGCCGTTTTGGCGCGCCTGAAGAACCAAATGATTTGACGATCCATAGTTGTCTGCCATTGATCAGTAGTCGAGGTGAGGCGGTGCCATGGCAGCTGCACGGTCCAGGTGGCAGTTGGGAAGCGCTGCTACCCGGGCGGTTATCTTCGAATTCGCCCGCCACTCAGCGCGCACTGGCCGCCAGCGGCATGGGGGTTGTGGCCCTACCAGATGTCTTGGCCAGAGACTACATGGCGCAAGGTCAGTTGTCCCGCGTATTGCCGCAGTGGTCACTGCCATCTATGACTGTTTGGTGCGTGACGCCAGGGCGGCGTCTATTACCGTTACGTACGCGCGCTTTTATGGATCTTTTGCGTCAGAGCATGGATCAGCAAAAGCCTTGAAGCGAACCATGACTCACGGCTTGGATGGTTTTGCTGGCTTGGGTGATCGATTGTTTAACGGTCCGAGTACCTCTTGAACGGTTTGTCGGCCATCCTCAATCAGTTGCAGTAGTGTTCCGCGTGAGAAATCATAGGCCTTAGGGGCTGGCGTATTTGGGCTGGTTTGTCGCGTAATACGGAAATTTACATTGGGATTCGCCTCACCCATCAACTGCATGTAAAGCGGTTCACGCGACAAACGACGGGCGTTTTCTTCGGGTAACTGAGCCATCAAATCAGTCACTAACTGGTGGTAGTTGGCCAGAAGATCTTGCTGTGTATCATCGTGCTTCATTCGGTCTGAAAAGATGATTTCTTCGCGTCTGGCGCTGACTTCCATCAAAGACTCCGGCAAGTTGTCGCGCTGACCAGGAAATAAGTCGATTAGATAAACGTGTTTGCCGGTTGCTCCAACGCGGTTAAGAGCGGGTTGCAGAGGTGAGTTACTGACAATGCCGGCGTCCCAGTAGTGACGTCCATCGATCGACACCCACTCAAACGCGGGTGGCAGGCTACCGCTGGCCATAATGTGATCAACCGTCAAGTCGTCTAAGTAGCTGTCGAATAAAACCACCTCACTGCTCTGTACATCCACTGCGGTAACCATCAGCCGAATAGGGCTGGTTCTGAGGGACGAAAAGTCAACATATTTGGACAGTGTGGCGCGTGCCTCTGAAAAGTCATACAAACTAGGCCACTCGGATGGCGATTGACTGAAATGTTGCCAAGGATTTAACCAGCGTGGTTTGAAAAAACCGGGCACACCAAACATAGCGGCCTGTTGGCTAGCCCATAAACGTCTTGACGATTCATTCCCCGTGAACGGTGAGTTGGTGGCGAGTTCCTGCCAGAAAGCGGTGAGTGCCTGCGCTGGATTGTCAGGGTTGCCGGCCACGATGGCACCGTTAAATGCACCTATGGAGACCCCTGCAATCACGTCTGGGATGATTTCGCGATCTTGCAATGCTTCAATGGCACCGCACTCAAAAGCGCCAAAAGCACCGCCGCCCTGAAGCACGTACAACACTTGTGCAGGCATGTCCGACAGCGCAAAACTTGGGTCGCTCAATTTGGACTTTACCCGGGCAACACTGACGTGATTTCGAATGAGATCTTCGGCAGCTCTGGCGTTACCTGACTTATCTCCCATCGAGAAAAAAGCACAGGGCACCTGACCATCGAGGTAAATCGTTTCAAACTCACCACTTTTTAAGGAACCACGGTCTATGCGTTCGCAGTTTTCTGCGGGAAAGCCGACTAAATTAAAACTCTGATTAAAAATGTGGCTGTAAAAATAACTCACGGCCGTAAAGGGCTCGTGTCTGCCGAGCATATTGCGGGCTGCTAAGCGACCTTGCTTGATCGCGTTATCCCAATGTTCGACCCTGAAATAGGTCTTAAATAATGGATGATAGACATTGGCCACATCGCCGGCCGCATAGACAGACGGGTCACTGGTTTGTAAATACTCATCAACCAATAGACCGTCGCGACAATCGATATCTGACGATCGTAAAAATTCAGTACGTGGCGTCACGCCGGCACCAATCACCACCATATCGCACTCGAGCACCTCGCCATTGGCCGTTCGGACAGTGTTTGCCCGATTTGTGCCTTCGATCGCTTGGGGTGTGTCGCCAACTAGGGTTCGCACCGAATGCTGATTTAAGACTTCCTCGACATGACGAGAAATATTGTCGGCATAGAGTTTGTAGAGCAACTCGCGCGTTTCGATGAGGGTGACTGCCACGCCTTGTTGCGCCAAAAGGCTCACCACCTCCACGCCGATGAAGCCGCCGCCAATGACAACCGCAGTTTTGGCGTGCTTAGCCTCATTGCGGATGGCCAGAGCGTCGTCGAACGTACGCAAATAATGCACGCCCGGCAAATCGGTGCCCGGTATGCTCAAAGGTGTTGGGGATGCGCCAGTGGCGATGAGGGCTTTGTCGTATCTGATACGTTCACCTGAGCTTAGCTCAGCGAACTTGTGTTTGATGTCTAAAGTCGTCACTTGCGCTGAGCGTCGAGTCTCGATATCGAGTTCTTTATACGTTGCGGGATTTAAAACCAAATGCGGTGAGTTCCGCTGTTTGATGCGCATCGTTGATTTTGAAAGTGGTGGGCGGTGATACGGCAGATAAGACTCTTCGCCGATGATTAAAATTCGTCCTTGTGCGCCTTCTTGTCTTAGGGTTTGGGCCGCATTGGCCGAGGCCAGGCCGCTACCTATCAATAAAAACGCCACTTCAGTCACTTTGTTCGATCGAGAAGACGCAGCCCGCTTTTTTGAGGTGCTAGATGATTGGCGTGTAGGGTTATGACTTGCCATCAAAACACCGACATCGAAAGGCCATTGGCAAAAAGCTCACCGAGCTTGCGGCATGATTCGCGTTGTGCCTCTGACAGTTGTTTGGGGGCCAAGATGGCCTCTGGTGTTTGTGCTTGGACGTTGATGATGAGTGCCTCTTGAATCGGTTTGAGTCGCCACCCTGTGACGATACGGTCAATTTGTCGTGCCGCGCTATGACCATCACTGCCAGCGCAAATCATTTGGACATAAGGTCGTCCTTCGATCTGACCTAGAACCGGGTAATACGTGCGATCAAAAAAATCCTTCATCAGTCCGCCCATGCTACCGAGGTTCTCTGGCGTGGCAAACACGTAGCCGTCTGATTGCAGCACATCATTGGCGTTCGCATTGGGTGCCCCTTTTAAAACCACCTCGATGCCATCAACTGATTGACAGGCCTGCACCAATGCCTGCGCCATCTGTGCCGTACCCCCCGTCACTGAGTGGTAAACCACGAGCAATTGTTTGGGGGGCAGGGATTGCATGAGGCTCCGGAGCTAGTATTTGAAGCAGGTGGGGTTTTAAAGACAAGCCCCACCTTAAGCTGACCATTCAGAGTACCAAAGGGGTGACGCGATAAGCAATCCAAGCGGCCAAGTAAGCCATCGCAAACAGATATCCTGCCGCGATCAAAGGTATTTGCCAGCCGCCAGTCTCCCGTTTGATAGTGGCGAGCGTGGCAAAACACTGGGGTGCAAATACGTACCAAGCCAACATCGCCATGCCGGTCGCCAAACTCCACTGCTGAGCCAAGATTGGAATCAATGAGGTTTCGGTGATTTCCCCGACCGCGGACAAAGCGTAGACAGTGCCGAGTGCGCTCACAGCCACTTCTCGTGCAGCCATGCCTGGAATCAAGGCAATGGCGATTTGCCAATTGAAACCAATAGGTTCTAACACCACGGCCAACCATCGTCCCACGGTACCAGCAAAACTGTATTCAATAGGCGCACCGATGGCGTCAATCGGTGGCGCAGGAAAACTCGCTAAAAACCAAAGCGCGACAGTCATGGTCAAAATCACCCCGCCCACGCGATGAATAAAGATGGCGGCTCGCTGCCACAAACCAATGGCGATATTACGTGGATTGGGTATTCGATAGGTGGGCAACTCCATCATCAGAGGTCTGGCAAGGCGCCCAGACTTGGTCAAAGTTTTAAGTGCCCACGCCACAGCCAGCGCACCAGCGATGCCCGCCAAATAGAGGCCAAACATAACCAGACCTTGCAGTTGCCACCCGCCTGCTACGGTTTGTCGTGGGATAAATGCGCTAATTAACAAGGTGTAGACGGGCAAACGGGCCGAGCATGTCATGAGCGGCGCGATCATGATGGTGACCAAGCGGTCGCGGGTGTTAGAGATGGTGCGAGCTGCAATGATGCCTGGAATGGCGCAGGCAAAGCTAGACAGTAAGGGAATGAAAGAGCGTCCGGATAATCCGACGCTGCCCATAAGTCGATCGAGCAGGTAAGCCGCACGTGGCAGGTAGCCCGACTGTTCTAGCATCAAGATAAAGAAAAAGAGAATCAAGATTTGCGGCAGAAACACCACCACGCCGCCAACACCAGCGATAAGACCGTCAATCAAAAGACTGCTAAACCAACTATTGGGTAAAAAGTCACCGACCGCTTCGCCAATGAATTCAAACCCCATTTCGATCCAATCCATTGGCGCTTCCGCCCAACTGAACATCACTTGAAAGATGAGAAATAAAACCGCCAAAAGAATGACGGGTCCGGCTAAAGGATTGAGCAACACGCGGTCAATCTGTTCGCTTTTAAGATCTGGCACGATTTGATCTAAGCCGAGTGCCACCAAAATCTCTCGTACGCGCTCGTGATCTTGGAGGGCATCGGCGGGCTCTTGTGGAGCGGGTGTCTGAGGCATAGCCCTCGAGCGGTCTTCTACGATTGACTCAATGAGCGCGCGCAATGGTGCGTCGCCTGCCGCTTTGACGGCAACAGTTGCAACCACTGGTACACCTAGGGCAAGCGCGAGGGCATTTGTGTCAACGTTGATTCCTCTTGATTTCGCTTCATCAGACATATTTAAGGCCACAACGCATGGCAGCCCGAGTCGTTGAACCCCTAGGACTAATCGCAAGCTACGCCGCAAATTGGTCGCGTCAACCACGCAAACCACCACATCAGGTTTTTTTTCACCGGTTGCCTGTCCATTCAAGACTTTGCAAGTGACGCGCTCATCTAGCGATCTCGGATAAAGACTATAGGTGCCCGGTAAATCTAAGACGCGGACAGCTTTACCGTTCGAGGTTTCGAGTCTGCCTTCTTTGCGTTCGACGGTAACCCCGGCGTAATTGGCAACCTTTTGCCGGCTACCGGTTAAGCGATTAAAAAGAGCGGTCTTGCCGCAGTTGGGATTGCCAACCAGCGCAAACAGCAGGCCGGTAGCGTGTAGGTGGATGATGTTTTGTTTCACGATCTCATCCTCAAACCACATGCACGAGTTCGGCTTCACCACGCCGAAGGGCGTAAGTGCTCGAACCAACTCGCACAACGATTGGGTCTTGCCCCAGGGGTGCTTTGCGTTGCACGATCACGGCTTCACCTGGTAAAAATCCCAGGTCTTGGAGTTGCTGAGAGCATTCCGTTAAAGAGTGTTGTTCGCTTGGGGATTTTCTGTGGCGGTCATTTGGGTGATCGCTCGAGTGCTCACTTAGGTGGTGAATCCGCAATAGCGTATTGAGCGGGGCGGCGGTAAGAGAAAGCATGATTTCCTTAAATAGTAATAATTCTCATTACTATTTTATACTAAGTCAAACATTGTTTTTGGGGAGTTTTCTATTTTGGGTCTCAAGCCGGTGCATGCCAAAGCTGAGAAGGCAGCTCAGTTAGCTCAAAGTTAGGTCGTTGGCCTGAGCGATACAATGTGTCAGCAAGTCACAGGCAAAAATTTTTTAATAGTGAAGAGAGGTAACGATGGCACTGCAACTGGATCATGACGGTATCGAAGTGGTTGGTTTGGGGATGCATTTTGATGAGCTCCCAGTCGGTAGGAAATTCAAAACTGTTGGCCGTACGATTACCGAAGCGGATCTGGTGGCCTTCGTGAATGCCACGGGTTTTACCGAAGTGCTTTTTACCGATACCGAGTTTTTGCGTGAAACGTCAGACATCAAAGGGCGGTTGGTGCCGGGTGCCCTGGTGTATTCCATGGCCGAAGGGCTATTGATGCAAGCCACCATGCAGCACACTGGTTTTGCTTTTCTTGAAATGACTCTTAAGGTTCATGCGCCGACGCTTGTGGGACAGACCATTCATGTGTTGTGTGAGGTCACCGAGGCGCGTCCAAGCGGCAGCCGGCCTGACCGTGGGCTTGTGCGCACCCACAACACGGTATTGAACGAAAAGGGCGAGGTTTTGTTGACCTACACACCCTTACGGTTTGTGAAAAAAGTGGTGTAAGTTGTCATTTGTAATTGATTGTCGGTAATGCGAGTTGCGGCTTCGCCATCTGGATCTGGTTACACAACATGAATACACAGACCATAAGGGAAAAAGTAACTTGCATTTGTAACTTACCCGCAATTCTCAGGTTTTGCCGCATTTTCCCTGTGTTTTCCCTTGTCTTATGCCCGCAGCCTATAGGAAAATGCATATTTTGGTGTGTATTTTTCTTAGGGGAATGGTAGTGTCACGGAAAACCGTAGATCAAAAAAAGCGTCAATTCCTTGCAGGTTCGGCGAGTTTGACAGCCGCGTCTGTTGCCGGTTTGGTAGGATCTTCACGGCCAACACAAGCCGCGCAATCAGCATCTATGGCTGGTTATCATGCCGCCACGGTCCGCCGAGTCAGACCGGGTGAGCCAGGCTGGCCGTCAGCGAATGAATGGAAGGCATTGGCCGACTCATTGCAAGGCAAGCTTTTTGAAGTGCCGGATCCGTTTGCCAAATGCAGTGAGGGGCCTAGCGCCTGCGAACAAGTCCTGAAAGACTTTGAAAACCCTTATTTCATCCAAGACACGCCGGGAGCGACACAAAGCAGCGGCTGGGTCGACGCGTGGACGAGTCGTGTTAGTCAATATGCGGCCGAGGTGGAAACCGCAGAAGATGTCTCCAAGGCGGTTCGTTTTGCGCGTCAGCACAATTTGCGGTTGGTGGTGAAGGGCGGTGCGCACAGCTACCTGGGCCAGTCAAATGCACCGGATTCGTTCCTGATATGGACCAAGAAACTTAACGCCATCCAAATGCATGACAAGTTCCAACCCCAAGGCAGTGAAGGTGAGCCGTTTGAGGCCGTCTCAGTTCAGGGTGGTGCAATCTGGGTTGATGTTTACGACAAGGCGGTGGTGAAAGGCAAACGCTATGTCCAAGGTGGTGGTTGTACGACGGTGGGTGTCGGCGGCCATCTGCAAACCGGTGGTTTTGGTAGTTTTTCTAAGCGCTTTGGTATTGCGGCCAGTGGCATTGTTGAGATGGAAGTCGTGCTAGCTGACGGCAGCATCGTGGTGGCAAATGAAAACGTCCATTCGGATCTCTTTTGGGCCATGCGTGGCGCGGGCGCAGCGTTCGGCATCATCACGCGGGCCACGATGAAGCTACACCCTTTACCCAAGACGTTCGGTTTTACTGGTTTAAAAGTAAAGGCCAAAAACGATGCCGCTTACACGGCATTGGTTGAGCATTTCTTGCGGTTTTATCGTGACCAGTTGATGAATCCGCATTGGGGTGAGCACGCTGGTTTCAATGGCGAGAACGAGTTAGAAATCGCGCTTGTCAGTCAGGATTTGACTGAGCAAGAAGTGGCCGATATTTGGCAACCCTTTGTTGATTGGGTCCAAGCGCGTGACGAGGACTTTAAACTCGTCTCGCCCTTGCGACTGGTGGTTATGCCTGCTGAGCATTGGTGGGACGTCGAGTACCGCAAAAAGAATCTTCCTAATTCAATTGTTGTCGACAATAGACCAAACGCAAAGCCTGGCGCTTACTGGTGGTCCGGCAGCACGCGGGAGGTCAGTATATACATCGCGGGCTATGAGTCTGGCTGGTTACATGAGCGTCTATTGCAAGATGACAACTTATCTACATTAGCCATGACCCTTGTGGCCGCATCAAGAGTCAGGGGTTTTGAAATCCACTTCAACAAAGGTTTGGCTGGGGCGCCACCTGAAGTTGCACGTCAAGGCAGCGAGATACCGATCAATCCAGTCGTACAACACGCGTTTGGTCTGATCATTATTGCCGGTGGTGAACTCAATGTGCACGAAGGTCTACGGGGTCATGAACCCAACAAGGCACAAGCTCGCGCTGAATCAGCAAAAATTACTCAGGCCATGGATTTGATCCGGGCCATTGCCCCTGAGGCCGGAGCCTATTGCTCTGAAATGAGTTATTTCGCAAGCAATTGGCAAACAGATGCCTGGGGTAACAACTATCCGAGACTTTTGACGCTGAAACAAAAATATGACCCAACAGGTCTTTTTTTGGCGCATCATTACGTAGGAAGTGAGCAGTGGAGCCGCGACGGCTTCGAAAAGCAGGGCTAGGAGCAGTATTGCCTCATCTTTCTTAACCTTTTTGTTTGGATAATCTCATGTGCTTTATCTGTAATAAGCTATCCCTCGGCAGTGCTGAAGCCCAGCATGCGACCGGCACCAAGAGCCGTCGAGCCATGCTCGGCGCACTTGGCGCCATACCTTTAGCGGGCGCTTTTTCTCTTGGTCGATCGGTTCATGCCGCCACGCCACCAAAACCGCAGAACGCCTTGTCACCTGATGAAGCTTTAGATCGTCTGATGGCAGGAAATGAGCGGTATGTTTCCGGCAGGTCTTCTAAGGTTGACTTTGCATCCACAAGAGCTGCCTTAACGGGTGGTCAGAATCCGTATGCCTGTTTGGTCAGTTGTGCCGATTCGCGCATCGGCCCAGAGTATTGTTTTGATGAAGGACGTGGTGACTTATTCGTCACGCGCGTCGCCGGTAATTTCGTCAATACCGATATTTTGGCTAGTTTGGAGTACGGTACTGCCGTGCTTGGTTCGCCGCTCATCATGGTTTTAGGGCACACCAGTTGTGGTGCGATTGGCGCAGCTGTCAGTGCTTATGTCGACAATGCCAGCTTTCCGGGACATATCCAAAGCCTGACAACAGCCTTGGCGCCTTCGGTTCGACAAGCCTCAAAAACAGCCCAGGGTGAAGCCCTGATCGATGCGACTACCCGCGACAACATTCGCTTGAATGTGCGTAAGCTGCAAGAGTCCAACCCCATCATCAGTGAAAGGGTCGCCAAAGGTGACTTAAAAATCGTTGGTGGTCTCTATCATTTAGACACAGGTCGGGTTGAGATAATTAGTTAAAGCAGGTGTTGATCGGCTCGACTAGTCATCCCCAAACATTGCTGATCTCTGTTTGAACAGTCCAACGAAAAGCCCTCTGAGCCTGGTGGCTGCAGAGGGCTTTTGCCGTAAAAGAAGTGGTGTTTATCCTGACATCTTAGGCGGGAACAACTGATACCAAAAGCCGTAGACCCAGCATGCTGCGCAAAAGGAAAAGGCCCACTCTAACGTTGAAAAAATCACCAGTGCCACTGTAGGAACTACCCAAAAACTGTTGCCTGTAAAAAACAACACACTAGCCACCGTTGCCGCAATAAATAAAAGTTTATTGGCAAACATTTTTGCCCCAGCGTTTTCTTTTTCTCCTGCGATACTGGCCTTGTTCATGAGTTGCGCAAACACAATATGTGATGGACATTTGCGATGGCCAAAGAAGCCGCGCACAAAGCCCATGATGGCTAGTAGAGGTAACAAGTATGGAAAGCCCAATAAAGCGATGGCGCAGAAGGCAAACGTGATGAACGCTTCAAAACGCACAACGTTGGCGTTAACAGGGGGCACATCGAATCTCAACATGTCATTTCATCCTTTGTGTTGGTGCTCTTGGTATCACAAATAATAATACATTAATAAATATATTATTATTCAATATAATTTTATATCAAAAGATTTAACCTCAACAGAGTGTGGTCGAGTTGGTCGCATACCAAGATATGAAAGGGCCTAAAGACAACGTTCTTTAGTCACCGTCCACCAGCCACATCGACGTAAGACCCGTGAATATAGGAGGCTGCGTCAGAAGCCAGCCACAACACAGTCTCGGCAACCTCCTCGGGCTGACCGATCCGTCCGAGGGTGGTTGCGACAGCCGCCATTTCAGCGGCTTTTTCAATGCCGCCGCGACTGTTTTGAATGTCTGTGGCGATAATGCCCGGGCGAACCCCGCAAACACGAATGCCTTGCGGACCCACCTCGTGAGCCAAGGCCAGATTAAAGCCATCAAGTGCCGCTTTTGTGCTGGTGTAGGCATTGCCGCCGGTCATGCTACCCAAACGTGCCGCCACGGACGACATATTCACAATGACCCCACCTTTGCCGCCGTGTTGGGTCGACATCCGTTTGACCGCTTCGCGACTGCAATAGTAGGCGCTAAATACATTGGCTTGAAAGCTGCGCATTACGTTATCCGGTATGGCGTCGACGATAGAAAAGGTGTCAACAATACCGGCGTTATTAACCAAAACGTCGATTGCTCCCCATGTTTGATCCACGGTTTGAAACAAGCGATCCACCTCTTCAGAGTGTCCTACGTCAGCCTGAACCATTAGGGCTTGTCCGCCGACCGCCTCGATCTGGCTAACCACATCAGCCGCTGCCGTCTGGTTTTGCAAATAATTAACCACCACGCGATAACCTTGAGAGGCAGCTAATTTAGCGGTTTGGGCACCGATACCGCGACTGGCGCCAGTGATGAGCATAATTTGTGATGTCATGAGCGTTAAGCCAAAGATGTGTAAGTGGAAGTGGTGTCCCGACACAGCCGGTCAAAGTGATTCAAGGCACTGGTAACCGTTTGGGCATGGACCCTGACGGTATTTTTTATCACATTGCCGTAGCCGCCCGCCATGGTGACGGCGACTGGCAAGCGATGAGCGGCCGCAAAGTCAAAGACTCGCGTATCTCGTTTTTGTAAACCCTCATAACTGACGCTTAAACGACCCAGACGGTCATCTTCATGAGGGTCAGCACCCGCCAAATAAATCAAAAACTCGGGTTTGAATTGCTTCTCTATGGTATCTAAGGCCTGCTCGAGTGCGTTCAGGTATTCGGTGTCCTGGCAGCCGTCAGGTAACGCGATGTCGAGATCGCCTGCTTCTTTGCGAAAGGGAAAGTTTTTTTCCCCATGTAAAGAGAGCGTAAAGATGGAAGCATCTTTTTGCAGTATGGCGGCAGTACCGTTGCCTTGATGAACATCCAGATCAATGATGGCAACCCTTAGGCGTCGATTGTGTTCTCTTTGAATCACGCGAGCAGCAACCGCAGCATCGTTAAAGACACAAAAACCGCTGCCTTTGCCACGATAAGCATGGTGGGTGCCACCAGCTAAATTAACGGCAATTCCGTCATGCAAGGCCGCCCGACTGGCCGCAATGGTTGCGCCCACAGAACGACGCGATCGTTCGACCATAGCTGGAGTCCAGGGGAAACCAATTTCCCGTTGTTCAGCCTTCTCGAGGGTGCCGTTGATCACCCGTTGTATGTAGGTGGGGTCATGGGCGAGCAATAGTTCCGTGTCAGAGGCGGCAGGGGCCTCGACCAATGAAATGCCGTCAAGACTTTCCACCTGTTCACGAAGCAACCGATACTTGGACATCGGGAATCGGTGGTCTTCGGGTAACGGCAAGACGAAATGGTCGGTATAGTAGATTTTCACGATGAGATTGATTTCGGTTGGTCTTTCTCTCTTGTGGCGAGCTTGATCAGGTATCCTAAATACTTAGCTTAGCGAAATATCTTTGGAGCACTGAATCATGACCCATACTGCTCAGTCTTTCAAGCCCGGTCTTACCGGGACGCCTGTCGATAAGCGCTCAAAGGGGTTTTACCAGCGGGGGTTTTACCAGCAGGGCTTTTACCAGCGAGTCAGATCAATGCTCGTCTTGACAGGGTTGGTGCTGGTTTCTCTGAGTCTTCAAGCCCAACCCATGGCACCCGGTGCAACCCAAACCAGCTTTTCTGTGACCGGCTTAACGCAATTCAAGACCGATCTAAACGGCGGTGGTGACTTCAATTGGTCCGGATTTAACGCCCGTTTGGGGGTGGGCCGACAATTCAGCCCTGCTTTGGCCTTAGGCGTTTATGTGAAATATGGCTATGAAGACTGGTCCTGGTCTGCCCCGGCTGCATTTGGTGCACAGGCGCCTTGGGGTTCCATTAGTACGCCTGGCCTGGGTCTAAGCGTGACCTACTCGCCGACGGCCACATTGCGTTTGGGTGTCAGACCCTCGATTGAATGGGCTGGCGAAGAGGGTGTGGGAACCGATTCATCAGCGCTTTATGGTGCGGTTTTTAGCGCGACCAATACGTTTTCGAATGATTTGACACTTGGTCTTGGCGCGGGTGTCTTTAGAGAGTTCGGAGAAAACAAGGTTTTTCCCTTTTTGGCTGTGAACTGGAAAATAAACGACAACTGGACCTTGAAGAATCCGCTGCCGGCTGGTCCAGCAGGCGGCGCAGGGCTGGAGCTCGCCTATGAGATCAGCCCGCGTTGGACGTTGAGTGCCGGCGGTGCCTATCGCAGCTATCGTTTCCGATTAAATAATTCAGGGCCTTACGCCGGCGGTGTGGGCCAGCATCGGTTGATTCCGATTTTTGCGAGAGTGAACTATGCGTTCACACCTAAGACGTCACTTGATTTTTACGCCGTTGCATCTGCAGGCGGCAATGTTCAAGTGGAAAGTGCAGATGGATTACAAACCCTGAATTCAGGGTATGACACAGGCATTGGATTGGCCATCAACCTGTCGCACCGCTTCTGATGACCGCGTTGGGGGGCAGTGCTGTGGTTTGCCCCCCTGAAATGGGGTCAGCATAGGATGGGCGAGCTTATAAGATCAGCACTCGTTGGCGACGATTCAGCAGGCTGATTAGATGGCAACGCTTGATTGATACGATAGGAGACCGTATGAAAATCGCTGTGATCGGGGCAGGATTGATTGGACAAGCATGGGCGATTGTTTTTGCTCGAAGTGGTCACCAAGTGACCCTTTGGGATGGGCATGAGGAGGCTCTGAATCAAGCGCCGGTTGTGATTGCCAAATTAGTCGAGGACTTGCAAACTGCCGGTCTGGTCCAAGACAGTGCGGCTGTGATGTCAAACATCACGACCAATATCACCTTGGCCGACGCATTGGAAGGGGCGGGTTACGTCCAAGAAAACTTGCCCGAGCGGGTGGAGATCAAACGAGAGATTTTTGCCCGGCTCGATGAGTTGGCCGATGAAAACATCGTCCTTGCAAGCTCGACCTCAAGTATTCCTGCCTCGACCTTCACCGAATCGCTCGCTGGTCGCGCGCGTTGCGTGATTGCGCACCCGGTAAATCCACCTTATCTTGTTCCTGTGGTTGAAATCTGTGGGGCACCCTGGACGCACAGCGATACCATCCAAAAAACGCAGAATTTGATGCAACAAGTAGGCCAAGCGCCAGTCCACATCAAAAAAGAGTTGGAAGGTTTTGTCTTGAACCGCTTACAGGGGGCATTACTGCGAGAAGCGTTTAGACTGGTTGAGCAAGGTTACGTCGATGTGGACGATCTTGATGCCACGATCAGAGACGGTTTGGGCTTGCGTTGGGCTTTTATGGGGCCGTTTGAAACCATTGATCTTAATGCGCCGGATGGTTTGGGTGACTATGCCCAACGATACGGTCCGCTTTATCAGTCAATAGCGACCGAACAAACCGATACCCGTCCTTGGTCTGACGCGCTCATTGCGCAAGTCGATCAAGCACGCCGAGAAAAATTGCCAAAAACGCAATTGGCCGAGCGCCGTCTCTGGCGTGACCGTCGATTAATGGAACTGGCCGTTCAACGCCTGCAGCAACAAGCCAAAGAAACATAGATGCCACTCTCTAGATTCAAACAAGGAGACAATCAGTGAGAAAAGTTATCATCACCTGTGCGCCAACAGGTGCGATCCATACCCCTAGCATGTCGCCAAACTTGCCGGTCACAGCAGAGGAAATTGCAACTGCCGCGATTGACGCGGCCAAGGCGGGGGCGGCCATTTTGCACTTGCATGCACGCGACCCAAAAGACGGGCGTCCTACACAAGACCCTGACTTTTTCCGGCCGTTTTTGGCGGACATCAAGGCCAACACCGACGCCGTGGTCAACATCACGACGGGTGGCAGTCCACACATGACGGTCGACGAGCGGATGCGCCCGGCCATGACTTTTAAGCCGGAGCTCGCTTCCCTGAATATGGGTTCCATGAATTTTGGGTTATTTCCCATGCTAGATCGTTTTAAAACGTTCGAGCATGAGTGGGAGCGACAACACCTAGAAAACAGTCGTGACCTGGTCTTTAAAAACACCTATCAAGACATTGAGGCCATTCTTCGCAAGGGCGCAGACAATGGCACGCGTTTCGAGTTCGAGTGCTATGACATCAGCCACCTGTACAGCCTGGCGCATTTTGTGGAGCGTGGTCTTGTCAAAGGCCCTATCTTTGTACAGTCGGTATTTGGTATTTTGGGGGGGATTGGTCCAGACCCTGAGGACTTGATGCACATGCGACGCACGGCCGATCGCTTGTTTGGTGACCGCTATCAGTGGTCCATCTTAGGCGCCGGTCGCCATCAAATCCCATTGGCGACGATTGGTGCATCCATGGGGTCCCATGTGCGTGTCGGGTTGGAAGACTCCCTCTGGATCGCGCCAAAGCAACTTGCGGCGTCTAGCGCCGAACAGGTGACGCGCATTCGAACCATCTTGGAGGCGCTGAACTTGCAAGTGGCCACGCCAGCTGAAGCACGCGCTATCTTGGGCTTGAAAGGCGGTGACCAAGTCGATTTTTAGTGCGCCTTTGACCTGCCTGTCGAGCAAGACCTATTTCACGGGTAATACACGGAAATGGTCTCAGCGATACAGGCGGGTTTTGTTGCCCCTTGTAACTCGACAGTGGCTTTGAACGTGCACTCGAACCCGCCATCGCCTCGTTCATTGATGGCGGCAAGTTCGTATTTGGCGCGGACCTGACTGCCGGCTGGTACGGGTGTTAAGAACCGAACCTTATTCATGCCGTAATTGACAGCCATGCTGGTCTCGGTGACCTCAAAGGTTTTGAAGCGCATTCCCGCGAGTAATGAAAGCGTTAGATAACCGTGGGCAATGGTGGTCCCAAACTTTGAGGTCTTGGCTTTTATAGGGTCGACATGGATCCACTGGAAGTCACCGGTTGCTTCAGCAAATTTGTCGATTCGAGCCTGATCAACCAACCACCACTCACTGGTACCGATCTCTGTCCCTACCAATGATTGTAATGCTGCGAATTTAACTTGCCGCATGAGAGGTACTCCCCTGTAAAGTTTGATTTGCGTTTCTTCTGTATTCAACACTTTAAGCATAGCTAAAAAATAACTGGGAGACAGTGCATGATCACGATCTGGGGTAGAACCAATTCGCTTAACGTACAGAAAGTCTTGTGGGTTTTGGAGGAGCTCTGTTTGTCCTATGAGCGTATCGACGCCGGATTGACCTATGGGGTGAATGACACGGCTGCTTTTAAAGCCATGAACCCCAACGGTTTGGTGCCGGTTTTAAAGGAAGGTGATTTCATTCTCTGGGAATCACACGCCATCCTGAGATACTTGGCCGGGCGCCATGGGTACGGTACGTTGTGTCCTGAGGATGAGCGGGTCAGGGCGATTGGAGACCAATGGCTTGATTGGTGCAGTACCACTGTGTGGCCAAACATGCGACCCGTGTTTCAGAATTTGGTGCGTATCCCTGCAGACCAGCGAGATCACCAAGCGTTAGCTGTTGGCATAAAGCAAGTTGCAAAAAACTTTTTGATACTCAACAACGCACTACAAAACCGTGACTACATTGCGGGTGAAGCCTTCACGATTGCTGATATTTCCCTGGCCTTGTTGGCCCACCGCTGGTACAGCCTGGTGAGTGATCGACCGCAGACACCCGCGGTCGATGCTTGGTTTGAGCGTGTTTCTGTACGTGAGGGTTATCGCAAGCATGGGTCCGCACCACTGACGTAAATCCGTCAATGTCCCCGACTAGGTGAAGGGCCGTCAGTGGCTGGTTTTATACCTGGAACTGACACGCTTTAAAGGCTTCGGTCGCCTCGAAACTCGCGCACAGGTCAGCGAGCGCCGGGTGGCGCTGCGCCGAACTCACCTCGGGCAAGGTCGTGGTAATAAAGCGATAGCCAACGGCTGCCGTTAGGTCGGCTAGCGTCGCATGACTGGTATCGGAAAACCGGCCTGCCTTGATCAAGGATTCGATCTGATCCACGCCAGCGCTCGCTTGCTCAAGAAGGGTGTCAAGAAAGGGTTGGTGTATTTTTTCTTCAGGCCGTTTGGTCTTTTCATAGATGCTGGCCACCGATTTGTCTAGGGCGCTTGTCATGATGCCTGAGCGCTGCAGGATATCGCGCCGGCTCATTCCATTTGCTGGCAGTAGCGTTTGGTTCGATGTTACCTCAAGTAAGTGGTCAAGAATCAATGTGCTCTCGACCAAGATATCACCATCATCGAGCACCAATGCGGGTACTTTATTCATGGAGTTAAAGGGTCGTATGTCGTCGGCATCCTTCGCGGGGGACAGTGAGCGATGCTCAAAGGGGATGTCTAACCAATTCAGCGTGACAGCGACGCGGCGCACAAACGGCGAAAGATAGCGGCCAATCAAAATCATGTTATCTCCGGATTAATCGTTATGATCCTGAAGTATCCCGTAAAGATGGGGTAACAGCAATCCGTTATTCGGTCTTGATTGAGAGGTCAGCATGCAGCAGCGATTCTTTGATGACGCCGTGAGTAAGCGAGGACTGGTTTGGCTTGCTTTTATCTTCGGGGTGACTGGGCCATCTGTGGCTTCGACCATGCAGGAACCCGTCAGGATCGGTAACCCTCCTGAGGCGTTTTGGATTGATCGAACCGAGGTCACTGTGGCCCAATTCCTGAGATATGCCGAGGGTGAGGCACAGGTCACGGCGGCTGAGCGCGAGGGTGGTGGATATGAGTATCGCCTGGGGTGGCAACGAAGAGCCGGCTGGACGTACCGCACCCCGTACGGTAGCCCGGCAGCCGCTAATGAGCCGGCAGTGCACGTCAGTTGGCATGAGGCGCGGGCGTATTGTCGAGCCCAAGGTGGGGATTTGCCCAATCGGGCGCAATGGGAAAAGGCAGCCTATCAAGAAACACGGCGTCAACCGCCGCCGCCCTTTGAAACAGGCAAAGTCTACGATTACCCCACGGGCACTGACCCCAATGACGCCAACACCGTGGGTGATGAGGATGGCTGGGGAAGACACGCGCCCGTTAGACAGTTCGCGCCTGGGGTCAACGGGCTTTTTGATATGGGGGCCAATGCCTGGGAGTGGTTGTTAGACGCAGACGCCGATAAACGCCTCACGGCCGGTGGCTCGTGGTGGTATGGCCCTAACAAGATGAAGGCGAGCGGCATGCAATACAAAGCCGCTGACTTCTATGCGGTTTACGTCGGTTTTCGTTGTGTCTACCCTGATTGACTCGGTGCGCGAAAACCACGTGACAGTCAGAGTCGCTAGGGCCGCGTCAAAATGGCTGCCAGGGTTGACAATCAATCCAGGGGTCTGTGCATGGCTCTCGAGTTGAAAAGGCGAGACTCAATAAAAACGTCGGGGCCAAGGTTGTTTGCCAGAATTGCCATGGTCGGCTCGGGGCCGCTGCTGGGTCAAGTACCGTGAGATTGATGGGGTCATTGAAATGGAAGGTAAAGGCATCCATGCGCGTGCTTAGCCCCCAGCCCTCTGCCTTGAGATAGGCCTCCTTTAACGTCCAGTACTTTAAAAAAAGCAGGCCGCGCTGTGAGGGCTCGCAGGCCACCAAGCGGTTGTATTCTTCACTGGAAAAGTAACGTTTGGCTAGTTCGAGATTGGGTAGACGTCGGCTTGTGTTTTCTACATCGATACCCACAGGTTGTTGGCTAAGGGCAATCGCCACTTGGTCTTCGGTATGGCTCAGGTTGAAATGCCAAACCCCTTCAGTCTCAACAGCCGGTGGATGCTGAACGGAGGGCTTGCCTTTGTCGCAGACCTGAAACCTAAGTTCGCGGGGCTCACAGTCCAAGCGTTCGGCTAACAACAGTCGTTTTAAGGCGTGAATGACCAAATAAGCATGTCGCTGTTTGGGTTGAATAAAGCGGTTCATCAGCTGTCGTTCACTGTCCTCTAAGAGTGCTTCAAGCTTCGAAATAAGAGTCGATTGCTTGATCTGGTCCGGCATGATGTGCCGGACCAGAATCATGGACCTGTCGTTGGTCTTTGACTGGGCTTGCTGATTTGTGGAAAAACGTGACTTCGACATAAGGATTCAGTACGCTTGGGGTATTGACTGCAATCATACGGAGTTTTTACGGATGTCTACCCCGATCAACCAAATCACCCCGGATTTTTCTGTGGCGCCCCAACTAAGCCCTTCAGACATGCCTGCTGTGGCTACCGCAGGGTTCAAAAGCGTCATTATCAACCGCCCTGATTATGAGGGTGGGCCTGATCAACCCACGGCTGAAGCGGTCTCTGAGGCGGCTCGTGAGTCCGGTCTGCGTGTGGCTTATCAGCCTGTGGTGAGCGGCGCCATGACGCCCGAGGATGTGGCGCAATTTGCTGAATTGCTACAAACCTTGCCAGGGCCCATTTTGGCTTACTGCCGCACGGGCACCCGCTGTAGTGTCCTTTTTCAAGCGGCCACGGGTCAAAGTTGACCAAACGCGACAGGATGGAAAAGTTAACCAAAACGGCAACCAAAACGACAAACGAAAAGACGGCCAATCAAAAACCACTCCCCTAGTGGGGTGATATGAGCTAGCATGGGTATGTGGTTTTTTGATTGAAAGTGCAGGTGTTGTTTAAATTGAGGGAGTGCTAACCATGTTTAAAAAAATACTGATTCCCACCGACGGCTCAGCGCTGTCAGGACAGGCGGCTAACGCCGGTATCTCTTTTGCACGTTCAGTCGGTGCTGAAGTGGTTGCTCTGCATGTGGGTCAGCCCTTCGCAGCGACCATCGGATTTGACGGCATGGCCGCTGCTTACGCCATCACTGACGAAGACTACGAAAAAGCATCTGCCGAGCAAGCCAAAAAGTATTTAAAAGCGATCACGGATCGGGCAGAAACCGCCGGTGTGAAGGTTAGCCAGGAGTCAGTGGTTAACTTTAATGTAGCGGATGGCATTGTGGACGCCGCCCAGACATACGCTTGTGACCTCATTTTCATGGGCAGCCATGGTCGCAGCGGCTTATCGCGTCTACTCCTCGGAAGTGTGACCGCCAAAGTATTGTCATTGGCCCATGTTGCTGTGCTGGTGTATCGCGTCAAGGAAGAAGAATAACGCTCTGCAGTGAAGTGATCTGAAGAAGGTCTCTGTGACTCGTTTTGTTACGCATCTTAAAACGAGTAAAAAGCAAAAACCGCAGTCAACCATCATGTAACGGTTGCTGCGGTTTTTTGTATCAAAGGCAACCTGCTAGCAAGGTCGAATTGACCGACCTGACGTACGTGAACGAAGAGAACGACAGAAGAGAACGACTGAAGAGCATGACAGAAGATGATGACAGAACAGATGGCAAGCAGAGAATGGGGGGTTTTAGGTCAAGTTCATGAAACCACAATGGCAATGAGTGCGATCAGGACAAGCAACACCAGAGCCGCTCCTAGTCGTCGTTTGCTCGAGATGCTACCACGGCTAAAAATCGGTTGATTTTGTTCTGACGCCGACAATTCGGCTTTGTCAATGCGCTTGTTAATCGTTTGTTTTAAGCGTTGGATCTCTGAACCCCGCGAAGTTGAATGGTAGTGATGTTCCAAGCGCGCGAGTTGTTCTTGATGATCGGTATGGTTTGCTTTCAATGTATCGAGGGCTTTTTTTAAAGTGCGTAGATAAATGCCATAAGAGTGAAACCTTTGAGAGTCACCGCTAAAGAGATCGAACAATTGGACCCGTGATATCAATAATTGTTTGCAAAGTTTTTCGGGATCATGGGGTTGGCTAAGCTGTTCAAGGGTTTGCCCTAAGCTCATTTGCGTGTGCTGTAGATCAGAGCTCAGCGGCGCTGAATCATCGATACTGGTTGAGGGTTCAGCGGTCGATTGTGTATCGGTCATTTAAAAAGCCAATGTCTTCGGATTATTGCGAACCATCATCCAAAAACCTCACGGTCTCGTCAAATGACTGATTCATAGGATTAATGATGGTGCCTTGGCCACCTGACCTATAGACTATACCGAGGAGTATCTGGACCGCGTCTCTTCTTGTATTGTTTTGTAATATTCTGAATGGTAACCAGCCTTATTTAGGACGTCAAACCCGAGAGACGTCAATCCTAGGGTTGCTAAATATCAAGCCAGGCATGGTCTTGAGCACCGTGGAAAGTACCGAAAGGGATAGTCTTCGCAGCTCACGAACGGTTCCATTAAACTCATGGCGCGGTTCAAGTTAGTTGGATGCCATGAGCCCCCATTGATTTTCCTAAGGTCAAACAAATTGCGACTGATTTATCTCGTATTTCTCGTGACCCTAATTTCGTTCCCCTGGCAACACGCTTACGGGTCCCAAGCACTTGACATATTTCACTTCGAAGATACGACCAACCAGATCGCAGCGAGCGAAATTGCCGAACAGCGCTTTCTGCCGGTGGAGGACGGACTATCAAAGGGCTATACGCCCTTTACACAATGGTTCCGATTGGAGCTTGATGCCAAACAAGCCGTGGCAAACGACACGTATATCCGTATTAGACCCTCTATCGTTGATGAGATTTCTTTGTATCGAGTTTAAGACGGGCAATTGACCCTATGGCGAGAAATCGGCGATAAGGCTGATCCTGATACGCAAACGCCTGATGTCGGTTTGTTAGGCTTTGGCTGGCCGGAAAACGACCGTGTGATTTATGTGCGAGTGGCCTCGGAGGGCTCTGTGCTAGTGACGTTTATTGCCGATCCGATTGATGAGGTCAGGTTTGATGCTCATAAGATCCTGTCGCTGCAATCGTTATACGTGGGTTTTTTGGTTTTTCTCATGGTGCTTGCGCTCGTTCATTTTGTTTATGAGAGGAACTGGCTCTTTGTGATGTTTTTTCTGTCGCAAGCGCTGTATCTGGCCGTTTTTTTCTCAGCGAGGGTTTTGTTGGTTTTACTTTAATGTATCTACCCGTGCCAAGGGGCGTGTATAGCGACTTTATTATTCCCCTGGCCACGGCAGCAGCCATTGGGTTTCATTACTCATTATTTGGTGCATTGAAAGTCACCCGCGGTCCCCGACGACTGTTAGAAGTCATGCTGGGTCTTTGTGGCATCGGCTTTTTAATGGTGGTTTTCGGACAAATTAGAATCGGTCTACAGATCAACGCTGTATCAGTCATGCTTGCCCCATTTGCTTATGTCTGGGCTGTGTTTTGTAGCAAACCCACGACCCATCGGGACAAGATCTACTACCTTGTGGTTTATGCCGTTCTGGGGGCGTCCATTGTGCTCTGGATGCTACCGATGATCGGTGCCGCGGCGTGCCGTGGCTGCTATTCGGGGCTACGGTTATCGGTTGGCGATTCCGTTGGTGGTGGACTGATCATCGCCGGTCGTTGGGTCGATTGGCTCAATGGTGGCACATTCTGTAAAAGCCCGGACTTTACAATGACGGCAGATGTCGTGGTCCAACTGCGCGAAGATGGTAGCGATGGCTTGCTCTTTGGTCTGAAAAATGTGGTTGGGGCCGAGTCTGTCCCAAAAGCCTGTGCGCTTCCACATTTTGAGAACCTCTTCGCGCGGCCGATGAAAATACAGGTCCCCACCGGCTGCTCGTCGTGCTTGTCGCTCGTTTTCCCACATTTCGGCGCCTGAAAGGTCAATGAAGTTCATGCTGCGTGACATGACCAACAAGCGTTTTGGGCTATCGGCTGCCTTTCTTAAAGCAGCTAAGTGTGCCGAGACATGCGCGGTGGCTCCAAAATAAACGGCACCTTCCATGCGAATCATCGCTAGCTGCGGACAAGCCAGTCTCTCTTCCTCTGAGACATGATCAATGTTTTCCAGATGACGCCCAGGGTTCTTCGAAAGGAACCCCATCAATCGAACGGCAGGTTTAGAGGTTCGATTTAGGTAGACCACCAGTGAGAGCAGGGTACCAATCAGAATGGCCATTTCCATGCGAAGGAGTACGGTGGCAGCAGCAGTCGTGGCGGCGATCAGAAATTCAGTGCGCTGTTGGCGCCACAAGGCTTTCCAGCGAGGTAAGTCAAACAGTGCCCAGGCCACAAGTATCAGCAGGGCAGCGATACCGGCCAAAGGCAAGTAGGACAAGGCACCACCAAATAAGGCAATGGCTGCGATCAAGATGATGGCGCTCGCGACCGAAGCGAGCGGTGTTTTTGCCCCTGCTTCAAAGTTAGGCAGGGAACGGTTAAGTGACCCACAAGACACATAACTGGAAAAGAATCCACCCACCATGTTTGATAAACCTTGCCCCCAAAACTCTTTGTTAGGGTCAATGGTTTGCCCTGAGCGCACGCCGAGCGCTTTAGCGATTGAGATGGATTGCCCGAGCGCGACAATACTCAGGGCGAAGGCTATACCGAGCAGGTCGGCTAGCTGATCCCAATCCATCTTCGGTATTTGAAAGCTGGGAATTGGCGAAGGGATCCGCCCGACTTGAGAAACAGAGGCCCACCCCAAGGGTGTCAAGAAATGGTTTGTGGCCACGCCAATCAAGGTGCCCAAGAGCAAGCCAATCAACATGTAGGGCCAACGCGCACCGAAGAGACGTTTAACGAGCAAAGCAGTGGCCAGGGTGCTTACGGCCACGATGACGCTTGCCCATCCAATGGTGTTCCACTGGCTTGCATAAGCTTTTGCGGTGGCCCAAGCGCCGCTGACTTGACCATAATCAATCCCAAGGGCATCGCCCGTGGCATGCAGTGCGATCAAGATGGCCGCGCCGCTAGTGAAGCCGCCCAAAACCGCAGGTGAAATGAAGTTGGCGACCATGCCTAGCTTCAAAAGACCAATGGCGGCTTGAATCAAACCGACTAGGATGGTGACGATTAATGCCAGTTGGATGTACTGGTCACTGCCGGCCATTGCCAACGGGGTCAGCATGGCGAATAGGGCGAGTGAAATGGCGTTGGTCGGGCCGGATAAGACCAACCGACTAGAGCCAAAAAGCGCGGCTACAACACAGGGCACAATCGCTGTGTAAAGGCCGTACTGCGGTGGTAGGCCAGCCAGCAAGGCGAATGCGATGGCTTGTGGCAGCACCAGGACGGCACTCAGTATCCCCGCCGTGGCGTCTGCCCTAAGCGTGCAAGCGGTGACTTCTTGAGTCCAGTCACCGAGTAGACGCGTTAATAGTGCGGTTGCTTTCATAAAAAAACGGTCAGCAGGCCATGGAAATGCGGACAGGGTGTCTCTAAGTGTCCTATGATACGACACACTGACAATCGCCATTGCGATGGCACACAAGGAGAACAGCAAATGACAGTCAAAGTTGGAGATCGCGTTCCAGACGGCACGCTAACCGAATTTATCGAGACCGAAACAGCCGGATGTTCGGTCGGCCCGAATGATTTTGCGGTATCTGATTTGGTCAAAGGCAAAAAAATCTTGATGTTTGCCTTGCCTGGTGCTTTTACCCCAACCTGCTCAGCCAAGCATGTGCCTGGGTTTGTGGAGCACATTGACGCCATCAAAGCCAAGGGTGTTGACGAAGTATGGTGCGTGGCTGTCAACGATGCCTTTGTGATGGGTGCGTGGGGCCGTGAGCAAGGTGCTCAAGGCAAGGTTCGAATGCTCGGTGATGGCGCAGCCAAATGGACCGAAGCCATGGGTTTGACGCTGGATTTGACCGCACGTAACATGGGTATTCGTTCGCAACGCTATGCTGCCATTATCGATGACGGTGTCATTACGACCTTGGCGATTGAAGAGCCCGGTGCGTTTGAGGTGAGTTCGGCTGAGGCCATGATCAAGCATCTCTAAATAAAGCGGCAATAGGCGTATCATCAAAAAAGCCGACCTTCAGAGGTCGGCTTTTTTGACGGCTGAGACCAGACTCGGCCCAAATTTTTTGGGCATCGTGCCTGTTTTTTCTATTTTTAGCGGGTTTCGGTTGCACCATGTACGCCACATTGGCTTCGTTTTCTTCTCTGTTTGCCGCAACCACTGCCATGCACTTGGCCATGGGGTTGTTTAACGTCTACATCGGCCTAAAACTGTCGTCTGAAGGTGTCAGTGAGTTGTGGATTGGGGCGTTGATGTCCGCGTTTTATGTGGGCCTGGTACTTGGCGGTCGTATCGGTCACATGATGATCATTCGTACCGGTCACGTGCGGGCTTTTGCCGCTGCGGCAGCAGCAAGCTCAGTCATGGTATTGACACAAACGTTGGTGGAGGACCGTTATGTGTGGCTGTTCTTGCGTGCTGTGGCAGGTGGGACCGTTGCCGTGCAATTCATTGTTCTCGAAAGCTGGCTAAATGAACAAATTGAAAATGAAAACCGCGGGCGGGTTTTCTCTGTTTATCTCGTTCTATCTGGGATAGGCATCGCCATCGGGCAAATGGCCATCACCTTGTACCCCACACTAGATTTGCGACCCTTAACATTGGTGGCCATTTGCCATGTCGTCGGTTTGATTCCGGTTGTTTGGACGGTGCGTTTACATCCCGGGCCACAATTGCCTGCGCCGCTAGATTTTAGGTATTTCTTTGGGCGCGCGCCTGCTGCGTTATTGACCATGTTTCTGGCGGGCAATATCACCTCGGCGTTTTATTCCTTGGCACCCGTTTACATGGTGGGTATTGCCTTTGACACGGCAGAGGTTGCGGCCTTCATGTCGGTTGCCGTGTTCGCTGGGCTTTTGGCGCAGTGGCCGATCGGTTGGTTATCGGACCGTGTCAGTCGCAATCATCTGATCTTCTTGAACGGCGTCGTACTCACCTTGGTTTCCGTTGTCTTATGGGGTTGGCTGGTGGTGCCTTATTGGCTTTTGTTGACGTTGGCCGCGATCAGTGGAGCCGTACAGTTCACACTCTATGCACTCGCAGGCTCGTATGCCAACGATATGGTAACGCCGGAGCGTCGAGTGGGTCTGAGCGCGGTGCTGTTAATGTCCTACGGCTTAGGCGCTTGTCTAGGCCCCTTGATTTGCGGCTTTATCATGCGTGCTTCTGGCGTGAATATGTTTTATGTTTTTATGACCGGTTGCAGCGTTTTGCTGATGCTGAACACTCGGTTCATCGGACGCGCCAGTCCAAAACCTGTCAGCCCGTCATGACGATTATTGAGCGACCGATCATTGACCGACGGGGTAGAGCAGAATAACAAGTCCAAAGATGACCCAAAGGACGCGCTTGATCGGATGGCCTGGGGTGATGATGCCGTAGGCGACAAGTGTTGTCGCCAGACCAACTTTCACCATGGCCAACAGGGCGGCCAACGGGTCTTGGGCCAATGCGATCAAATCGGGCGTGGAAATCATTGCCAGTGGAATGAGATAGAGACCCAAGCCTAGTGCCATGGCTTTCCATGCCACTTTTAACCAATTCTCTTCGACCATGCCGGCAGCGATAAACACTGCTCCACACACCGGTGGCGTGATGGTGGAAAGTAGAGCAAACCAAAACACGAATAGGTGGGTTTGAAGGGTACCGAGGCCTAGTTCGGTGAGGGCGGGCCCGGCGACCGATACGCAAATCACATAGGCCGCTGTTGTCGGCACTTCCATACCCAAAAGTAAACAAGTCAGGGCGGTCAGCAAAACAGCAGGCCATAACAATCCCCCTGAGCCCGACAGAATTGTAGAGGTGATTTTGACCCCGAGACCTGTCATCCCCAAAACGCCGATGATGAGCGAGGCACACAAAATGATCGAGGCAATCATGGCGATTTGTCGCCCAGATGTCTCGGCCGCGTGCATCATGCGTTGAGCGGCCTGTCGTGCATCAAAGGAAAACCGATCATCGATGAGTAACAGGGCTGCGGCCACCAGGATGGCTAAGCAGGCCGCGTACTGAGGCGTGAAGTCCAGCCCAAACATGCCGTAGAGCAAAACGGTGAAGGGCACCGCAAAAAAGCCGGTCGTTATCAAGACGATTTTATTGGCGGGGCGGTCTTCCTTTGGCACACTCGGCAAGTCATAACGTTTGGCAAACGCATTGATGCCCATCCAAACCGCAAAGAAATACAACAAAGCGGCCGGTAAGGCCGCCAGCATGATGCCTTCGTATGGCACCCCCGTTAACTCCACCATGACAAAGGCGCCGGCGCCCATGAGCGGTGGCATGATTTGCCCCCCTGAAGAGGCGACCGCCTCTACGGCACCCGCGAGCGAGCGAGGGTATCCCAATCGCCGCATGGCCGGTAATGTGATCGAGCCGGTGGAGGCAACATTGGCTGAGGCCGATCCAGAGATGGAACCAAACAGGGCGGAGGAGAGCACCGATACTTTTGCTGCGCCGCCGGTCAATCGCCCGGCAACCGCCGCGGCGATATTCATAAACCCGGAGCCGGCCTGCCCCGCATTCAGTACCGCTCCAAAAATCACGAAAATGGCCACGATGGTGACCGATACGCCCGTTAGACTGCCCCAGAGGCCGCCCTCGGTAATGGTCAAGGTGCCCAAAAAGCTGGCCAGTGGCATGCCGGCATGTCCAAACTCTCCCGGGATATGCTGACCGAACAAGCCATAGAGCAGCATCAATAAGGCGATCAAAGGCAGGGGCCAACCGACAGCGCGACGCGCCATATCAATGGCTGAAAGAACCAAAACAACAGCGAGCAACATTTGCCACGGTCCGTCAAGACGACCGTACTGATCGGATAGGTCGTTTTGAAGCAAAGCGACCCAGGCACAACCCACAAGACCCGCTAGGCAAACCAACCAACTTAGGGCATCAGCCCGTTGTCCTTTGGGCCGCCATAGCAATACCCATGGCAGTGCCAAGGCCATGTGAATGGGCCGACTAACTAAATTGGGGACCAAGCCAGCAAAGATCAGCCAAAGGTGAAAAGCAATGCAAACGATGCCTAGCGTTGGCCAAAAAATATCTCTAAAACCAAGTCTAGGCATCAGGTGCAGACAACAAAAAGTATGGGGTTACTGATTCGCGTCGGTCAACGGAAAACCGTTCTCTTGGTAGTAACGCAGGGCACCGGGGTGGATCTTGCTGGTGATGTTTGACAGCATTTCCGGGGTCACGCCTTTCCACCAAGCGGCACTGTCAGCCATTTTCTCGCGCTCTGCCCAAAACGTTTTGGTGAGTTCATAAGCTGTTTCATCGCTCATTTGGGTGGTTGTGTAGGCAATCACAGGCAAAGTGGTGGTCTGGATTGGCTCGGTTTGACCCGTGTAGGTGTTAGCGGGAATGGTCACTTTGGCCGCACCGGTTTGTTCGATCTGTTCGTCGCTTAGCGACAAAACCACTACCGGGGTGCTCGCGGCCGCTTCAATCACGTTCGGTGCAGGAAATGAGCCAGCGGTCACAAAAGCGTCGATTTGGCGGTTCTTCAATGCAGGCACTGCATTGTTGAGTTCGACATTGGCTGTCTTGACCTTCCCATCTAAACCGAACATGTCCAAATACTTTTGGCCTTCACGCGCAGAGAATGTGCCTTTGCCGACCAGCACGGTTTTGCCGGCCATGTCAGCAAACGAGTTAATACCTGCGTCACCGTGGGTCACAAAATGCATCGTCAACGACGGGATGGGAAACAAGGCACGGATGTCTTTGTATTTCGGCGAAGGGTTTTTTTCAAAGGGGCCTTTGTCAGCCATGGCTGCCGCCACCAAAGAGGGAGGGGTGGTAAACACATAGTTGCCCGAGCGCGAGGCTGATTCCATTACGTTTTGAACCGAGCCTTGACTTTCCTCGACAGTCACGATGATGTCACCGTTTGAACCCGCCTTCATGGCTTGGGCCAGCTCTACGCCCATTTGGTAGTAGGATGAACCCGCTTTGGCTGATTTATAGGTGATACGTGTCTCAGCGGCGGCGGTACCCAAGCCACTGAACAGTAGTCCTGCCAAGACGGCGGGTAATAAGCGTTTTAAATGGGTCATTTGTCGTCTCTCTAATATTGTGTATGTTAGAAGCTCGCATTATAGGTGAACTGCTAAGCAGTTCACCAGCATTCAGAATCATTGCGCTGAGCGAGGCCGGGTCATTCGCATGGGCTGACCTGCTATCAATATATACTTAATTTAATTGAATTTGTGGCCAGCCTAGGCGTCAATGAGAATGGCGACTGTAGGCGGTTAAGACAACGGGCTCAATCGTGCCGCTGGCGCCACAAACTCACGGCTTGTCGACTGGCGATGGTAACGGATGCAATGTGAAGCAGATTTTTCTAATCGGTTAGGGTGCGTGCTCAAGCGGGTGTTGACAGGCGGACTGGTCGCTACTTTGACGGGCTGTATGGGCTTGAACGCGGTCGGCCCTGACTACCAAAAGCCGGTGTCTAGTGCACCAGCCCAATGGCAGCCGTCTTCGATGGCCGACGGCGTGTTTGATTCATCTGTGCAACCATCACTCACCGAGTGGTGGCAACAATTCGGTGATTCAGACTTGGACTGGCTCATTGAGACCGCACTCGAGGATGACTTAAGCATCGCACAGGCGCAAGCCCGTCTTCAGCAATCCAGGGCCAACCGCACACAGGCGGTTGGGGCCTTGTACCCTCAGATCGGTACCTCGTTGAGGGCGACACCGACTTTTTATGGTGCGCCTGAGTCTGAGCGTCCCGACACCACTCAATATGACGCAGAGTTTGACGCGGCCTGGGAAATCGATATTTTTGGGGGTACGCGAAGAGCCATTGAGGCCGCGCAAGCGCAGACCCAATCGAGCGAGGCGGCTTTGGCCAATATCCGGGTTTCCGTGGCGGCTGAAGTGGCACAGAATTACGTCGATTTACGAAATAGTCAAGCGCGTTTATCGATTGCCAATCGTAACTTGGCGTCGCAGGCCGAAACGCTGCAGATGGCACGCTGGCGACACCAAGCAGGACTTGCTAGGCAAACGGACGTGGCGCAAGCCCTTGCCAGTTTGGAACAAACGCGAGCCAGTTTGCCCGATTTGGAAATTGAGCTGGCCCGCACAAAAAATCGCTTGTCGGTCTTAACGGGGCAGGCTCCCGGTGCGGTGAATGAACGCCTGTCAATCAGCAAACCGTTGCCTTTGTTACCCGACACCATTGCCACGGGTATTCCGCTCGATGTATTGGCACAACGGCCTGATTTACGGGTCGCTGAGCGCAACCTCGCCGCCGAGACAGCGCGTGTGGGGCAGACTATGGCCCAACGTTATCCGAGCTTGGATCTAGGCGGCTCGCTCGGTTGGACGGCTTTTACTCTAAGCGGCTTAGGACCCGCCAATTCGCTGATCGGGGTTTTGGCGGGCACATTCAGCGCGACCTTGTTTGATGGTGGTCGGCTGCGCAGCCAAGTGGATGCCCAGACCGCTGTACAGGAAGAGGCCCTGTTCACTTACGAACAGACCGTGCTGCAGGCCTTAGAGGAAGTCGAAAATGCTTTGATTTCACATGCGTTGTCTCGCCAACGCGTGCAGGCCTGGTCTTTTTCTGCGCAAGCCTCAGCAGAGGCGTCGCGACAATCGAGACAGTTGTATCAATCCGGCTTGGTCGATTTTGAGCAGGTATTGATCACTGAGCGGTCTCAGCTCAATGCCCAGGAAAGCTTGGCGCAGGCTCAGGCGACGCAACTCATTACCTTAATTCAACTCTACAAGGCATTGGGTGGGGGGTGGCAAGACCAGCCCGCCGCCATCGATGAGCCTCGCTTAGATCAAACTGCCGTGGAAACTACACCCTGATGAATAAGAAGCCCAAATCGCCAGCTACCGAGACCGATGAGCAACCCGACTTGGCTGCCGTGCTGGCCCGAGCAGAAAAGCCAGGCGCCGGTCGACGCCAATTATTTGGGTGGGGCTTGCTGATCGTATTGATTGGCATAGGCCTCTATTTCTTGTTCGCATGGACCAATCAAACAACCGTTCGTTACGTGAGCGAACCAGTGGTGCGTGGGTCTTTGGTCGTCACGGCTACTGCCACGGGTACCCTGCAACCGACCCGAACGGTAGAGGTGGGCTCGGAATTGTCGGGTACGTTGGAAGATGTTTACGTGCAAGAAAATGATGTGGTGCAGGTCGGCGAGTTGTTGGCTGTGCTAGACACGTCGAAATTGGCGGATGCGATTGCCAAATCGCAGGCCTTGCTTGAGTCGGCTAAGGCCCAGGTGTTGTTATCCGAGGCAACCGTGGCCGAGGCTCGGGCAACCTTGGCAAGAATGCAAGAGGTCTTTCAGTTGTCCGATGGAAAAGTGCCATCGGAAAGTGAGATTGAAGTGGCCGATGCCACGCTTAAGCGCGCCATCGCCAATCGAAGCGCGGCTCAAGCGACGGTGATGCAAGCCGAAGCCGAAGTCAAAACCAACCAAACCAATATGCAAAAAGCCCAAATCAAGTCATCTGTTAATGGGGTGGTGCTCACGCGAGAAGTTGAGCCGGGCAACACAGTGGTTGCATCGATGTCAACGCCCGTGTTGTTTACCATCGCCGAGGATTTGCGGCGCATGGAGTTACAAGTGCAAGTCGATGAAGCGGACGTTGCTATGGTGCGTCCGGGTCAGCCGGTTACTTTCACCGTTTCGGCCTGGCCGGGCAGGGAGTTTCCTGCCAGTATCGAACGGGTGGGGTTGGGATCAACGACAACAGACAACGTGGTGACTTACAAAACCATATTGCGAGTCGATAACGACGACTTGGCGCTACGTCCTGGTATGACGGCGACGGCAACGATCACAACGGCAGAAAAGGAAAACGTGTTGTTGGTGCCCAATGCGGCATTGCGTTACCGACCGCCATCTGAGGCGGTTGAGCGCCAAGACGCTCGCGCGAGCGACACGTCTGAGGTGTGGCGTTTAAATGGTGAGCAACCCGAGGCGGTCGATGTCGAGGTGGGCATCAGTAACGGGCGTTTGACTGAAGTGTCTTCGAGTGAACTGAAGGTTGGCGATCGGGTGCTTGTGGGTCAGGAGAGCCAAGAGTGAGCGAGTCTTCAAAGACCACGCCTTTGATTGAACTGCGGGGCGTCACCAAAACCTATGGTGAAGGCGCCATGGCCTTTGACGCGCTCAAAGGGATTGACTTGACCATTCAGTCAGGCGAATTTGTAGCGATTATGGGGCCTAGTGGCTCAGGCAAATCAACGGTCATGAACTTGCTCGGCTGCTTGGATAGCCCGACAACAGGAAAGTATGTCTTGCAAGGCGTGCATGTGGAGCAACTGACCCGTCAACAACGGGCGTTGCTACGTCGCCATGCGCTTGGCTTTGTCTTTCAGGGATTTAACCTGTTGTCGCGTACGACCGCCCTAGAAAACGTCGAGTTGCCTTTGCTTTATCGCGGTGAAGCGGCAACGTCTCGGCGCGCCAAGGCGATGCAGGCACTTGAGAGTGTGGGTTTGGCGGGTTGGGAAACGCACACCTCGGCTGAATTATCCGGCGGCCAACAGCAACGGGTGGCAATCGCCCGCGGCATTGTGACCCACCCATTGGTGCTTCTTGCGGACGAACCGACGGGTAACCTCGACAGTAGCCGCAGTCAAGAGATCATGGGTTTATTGACGACGCTTAATCAAACGCGACAGATCACGGTGGTGATGGTGACCCATGAACCTGACATGGCCGCCTACGCCGATCGGGTCATTACTTTTGTGGACGGGCGAGTCAGCCAGACCGCCAAGCCGGTTTTGGCTGCCTGTGCCCCTATCGATTCTGCGGGAAGTCCGGAGGGCGCCTCATGTGGTTAAACGCTTTTCTGTTGGCTTTACGCGAAATCAGGCGCCATTTGATGCGTTCTTTTTTGACGGTGCTTGGGATTGTGATCGGGGTCGGTGCGGTTGTGACGATGGTGACCTTGGGCAATGGCGCCACGGTGATGGTCTCTGAACGGATTTCAAATCTCGGCAGTAACCTTTTGGTGATGCGTCCTGGCCAGCGTCTTGGCGCTGGCAGTGAGCGGGCCGGCGCCCACACATTCACCATCCAAGATGTTGAGGCGTTGCAAGAGCAAATTTTTGGTTTGAAGGCGGTGGCGCCGGCGGTCAGTCGTCCCATCACCTTGGTGGCCGACAACAACAATTGGTCATCAAGCGTGGTGGGTACAACCAACGATTACCTCATCACGGGTAATTGGACATTGGCTGATGGGCGTGGATTTTCCACGGATGAATTGCAATCTGGGCGGTCGGTTTGTGTGATCGGTGAAACGGTTAGACACGCGTTGTTCGGAGCCATCAATCCCATTGGTGATCGCCTGCGCGTTCGGAACTTTGATTGCCAAATCATTGGCTTGTTAGCGCCAAAAGGCCAAGGCGGTTTGGGATTGGATCAGGATGACAGGGTGTTGATGCCACTGTTGACGGCGCAAAGGCGCTTAACGGGTAGTAACAACGTCGATAGCATCTTGATGTCCGTCAGGGATGTGGCTAACACCCCCCAAATCATCGATGACATTAAGGGGTTGATGCGCGAGCGGCGCAACCTCGCCCAGAACGTTGACAACAACTTTAGTGTCATGGACACGCGGCAAATCGCCGAGACCTTGTCAGGCACAGTGCGCACGCTCACCGGGTTGCTTGGCGCCGTGGCGGCGGTCAGTTTGCTGGTTGGCGGTATTGGGATCATGAACATCATGTTGGTTTCGGTCACCGAACGAACGCGTGAGATTGGGGTGCGTATGGCGATTGGTGCGCTTGAGCGCGAGGTGTTGTTGCAGTTCTTAATTGAGGCCGTGGTGTTGTCGGCACTCGGGGGCGTGGCAGGCATCATTTTGGCCTTTGCGGCCTGTTATGGGGTGACGGCGTTGATGGGGATGCCCTTTTTGTTTGACCCAATGGTTAATCTGATGGCTTTCCTGTTTTCCGCGGCCATTGGGGTGGTGTTCGGATTTGCGCCCGCCAGACGTGCGGCGCGGTTAGACCCCATTGATGCCTTGCGTCATGAGTAAGCAAAGCAGAGCAGGCAGAATGCCTTGCCCAAGGCTTGTACGTCGCTGTATCTTGTTGAATTGGCGACTGGCTCGCAATATAGGTATTTGATGAAAGAGACCGTACGCATAGGCACAGGCTCCGGTTGGTGGGGAGACAGGATCAGCCCGGCAGCCGAGCTGGCCGAACACGGCAAATTAGATTATTTGTGCTTTGAGACCATGGCTGAGGCGACGATTTCGGCCGCGCAGGTTCGAGCGCGCCGTGACCCCAGTTTTGCTGGTCATGACACCTATCTTGAGGATAGGTTGAAGGCTGTGTTGCCGGGTTGTTTGGCACATGGCACAAAAATCGTGTCGAACCAAGGCTGGATTAACCCAGATGCTGCAGCCGCGAAGGCGGTGGCCATTCTAAGAGAACTGGGTGCCACGGGCGTGAAGGTGGCGGCGATCAATGGCAGTCTGATTACCGAGCGGGTGCTATCGCTGACAGAAACCATCTTAGAGAACGGCAAACCAACTGAAACGCTCGCTGAAAGCTTGATCTCGGCCGAAGTGTACTTGGGTGCAGAACCGATTGTGCAGGCACTAAAACAAGGCGCGTCGATTATTTTCACCGGTCGTGTGGCAGACCCTTCGTTGTTTCTGGCGCCCTTGATGTATGAGTTCGGCTGGAATAGTCTGGACCATGAACGGATTGCCCGGGGTTCGGCGATAGGTCACTTGCTCGAGTGTGGGGCTCAAGTGACAGGTGGTTATTTTGTCGATCCTGGCTTTAAAGACGTCGAGCGGCCATGGGATTTGGGCTTTCCGATTGCAGAGGTGACCCAAGATGGAAATGGTGTCATCGGCAAGTTAGCCGGCACGGGAGGTTGCGTGACTTGCCAGACAGTAAAAGAACAAATGCTCTATGAGGTGCATGACCCGGCCAACTATTTAACGCCGGATGTGACTGTTGACTTCACCACCGCCGTTGTCGAACAAGTGGCCATCGATCGAGTGCGCGTCTCGGGTGTCTCGGGTAAACCGCGTTCACCGACTTTGAAAGTATCGATGGGTTGTCTAGAGGGTTTTGTGGGTGAGGATATGTTTTTTTATGCGGGCCCGGGGGCGCTAAGGCGTGCGGAAATCGCCAAAACCGTTTTGCTGGAACGGTTCAAGATCGTTAATTTAGAGGCCGAAGATATACGGATCGACTACCTGGGCTTGAATGCGATTCACGGTCTGGCGACCCCTGACTCAGCGCCCGAACCCTACGAGGTGGCTGTAAGGGTCGCGGCTCGCACCAAAACCCGTGAGCAAGCCATGAAGGTCGGTCGAGAAGTCGATGGCATGGCTGTCTCTGGCATTGCACATACGGGTAAGCGTGTGCCGTTTCAGGATCGCGTGCGAGAGGTGATCGGCATTTGGTCGTCTTTGGTAGCGCGCGACAGCGTCCAAGCCACGGTCAGCATCACGCGGAGTTGAACCATGAAAGTGACTCTTCAACGCGTGGCACACACCCGCTCGGGTGACAAGGGCAACACCTCAAACATTGCCGTGTTTGCCTACGAACCGAGTTTTTACGCGCTGCTTCTTGAGCAGCTAACGGCCGAACGCTTTAAGGCGTTTTATCGAGGAGCTATCACGGGCAAGGTCACGCGATACGAGATGCCCAATATCGAGGCGTTGAACTTTGTCTGCGAAGGTGCCCTAGGGGGCGGGGTGTCTCGTAACTTGGCGCTAGATAACTATGGCAAGGCTTTGTCAGCCGTGATTCTAGGATTTGAACTGGAGGTCCCCGATGACTGGGGCTCGCAGCTGCGTGGTTTGCCTCCACAGAATGGGGAAGAGAGCATATGAGTTTCCAACATATTTCTGATACGGTGACACAACCCAAGGCTTGGCTTGCGCGAGACATCACCTCGCGTTCGGATTGGATCAGACCGCTGACCTCATCAGAAAAAGAGGGTCTCTTGCATGGCTTAGCGGTTTTCAAGGCATCAGGTCAACCACTTGAAATGTCGTGCGGGGCAGACTTTCCTTTTCAAAACATACAAACATTGATAGAAGATATCAATGCGCAGCTCTATCGAGGTCATGGGGTGACCGTCTTAAAAGGGTTTCCGATCGAAGGCTTGGATGAGGATTCAATCAAACAGCTGTATTGGGGTTTTACCAACCATCTCGGCGTATTGAGACCCCAAGGCAAAGACAGCGCCTTGGTCAATCACGTGAAGAACGCCGGTGGGGTTTATCGTGCGGCGGGCGGTCGTGGTTACAACACCAATGCGGAACTGGATTTCCATGTCGACTTTTCTGATTTTGTGGGGTTGCTTTGTATTAACGCAGCCAAATCAGGCGGCATTAGCAAAGTGTGTTCCTCTCGCGCCCTGTTTGAGACTTTAAGACAAGAGGCACCGGCTTTGGCCGAGGCTTTGACGATGCCGCTTTATTATTCCCGCCAGGACGAAGAAGCCGCCGACGAGCCGCCTTACTACCAAACGCCTGTCGTGGCTTTTGAGCAGGGTTGGTTTAGTTGTCGTTATACACGCAATCATATTCGGTATGCGCATCGACACGAGGGGGCCAGTGCGCCTAGTGAGTTGCAAGAGCAGGCGATGGAGTGGATTGACCAAGCGTCGCGTTCGGACAAATTCACATTTGATATGCAATTGGCACCTGGTGATTTTCAGTTGCTCAACAATCATGTGGTGTTGCACTCGCGCACGGCTTATGAGGATTTTGATGAGCCTGAGCGCAAGCGCAGTTTGTTGCGGTCCTGGATTGCGACGCCCAACAGTCAGCCGCTATCGCTGCTGATGCGAGATGCCTTCCATGATCATCGCCCCGGCGCTGTCAGGGGTGGTATCAAGGGTCAGGCCTTCAATGATCAAAAGCGCGCCTATACGCGAGCGGCAGCGGCTTTCCATGGCATGTTGTTTGATGAATGACCAACTCACTCGGACCGCGGCCATTTAAGTGGCGCTGTTTAAGCGGCGGTCCAGCCACCATCAATCACTATCGAGCTGCCGGTGATCATGCGCGCTGCCGGACTTGCCAGAAAAACCACAGCGCCCATGATATCGGCGGGAGAGGCAATATCGCCGAGGGCTATTTTAGATAGCACTTTGGCCTTGAAGTCTTGATCTTCAAAGAGTTTTTTTGTCATCTGCGTTTCAATAAAAGTCGGGCAGATGGTGTTGACTCTGATTTTTTCTCGGCCCAGATCCCAGGCCAACGCTTTGGTCATGCCTTCAACCGCGTGTTTGCTGGCGCAATAAACGGCTCGCTCAGCGGCACCCACCAAGCCCATCTGCGAAGAGATGTTGATAATGCTGGCTTCTTGTGTCTGACCTCGTGGTTGAAGCGCAAAAGCCCGGCACGCCGTCAAGACAGACGTCACGTTGAGTTCAATCACGTCGTCGATGTCTTGATTGGAGATGTCTCGGATATGCCCCGGCCGGTTGGTACCGGCATTGTTGACCAAGATATCAAAAGCGGGGTAATTTTCAAAAAAGCGATTGACGGCATCGGCGTCTGTGAGTTCTAGCGACTCAATGGTGATGGTTACCTGTGGGTGGGTTTGCGCTACGGCTTTGGCGGCTTCGGCCAGTGGTAACTCGTGACGCGCCACCATCAAGACGTCTGCACCGCTTTCGGCTAGCGCATAGGCGCAAGCAAGGCCTATTCCGCGGCTTGCGCCGGTTACCAATGCTTTTTTGCCATCTAAGCGCATGCTCGGGGTTTTCATCAGATATCTCCTGTGGAAAGCGGACTGGACTGAAACCATCCATTTGGTTGGTACGTTATCACCAAATGCTGCCAGGGATAGGCGCCGAGTCAATCAGGCTCTAGAATGGTGTGAATGGTCTGTATGGGCATGGGTGTTGCATAAGGACATAAGCTCAACGAGAAAGAAAACGATAAGGACAGCCAATGAAATTGCCGGATTACTACGCCACGTTGGGTGTGTCTAAAACCGCGACGGCTGACGAGATAAAGAAGGCCTACAGGCGTTTGGCTCGTAAGTACCATCCCGACGTAAGTAAAGAGACGGACGCAGCCGACAAAATGACTTCGCTAAACGAAGCCAATGATGTGTTGTCCGACCCCGCCAAGCGTGAAGTCTATGACCAAATTGGTCATCAAGCGTGGGCCCAGGGCGCACGCAGTGCCGAAGACGTGAGACCACCGCCTGGTTGGAATCCTGGCTATCAACAATCGACTGGGACTGCCGGGTTTGGGCAAGACCGCAGTGAGTTTTTTGAAGAGCTCTTTGGTCGTGCGGCTCACGAAAGATCACGTCACCAGTCCTATCGTTCGGGCCAAGGCCCGGATCGGTGGGATGGGCAAGATCAGCACGCTGATATTTCTCTGACTTTACGTGACGCTTATCAAGGGGCCCGGCGTGCCTTGCAACTCGGCGGATACCAGGTCGATGACCAGGGCCAGGTCGTCCCTCAAAACCGCACGCTTGAAGTAACGATTCCAGCGGGTGTGTCTCAAGGCCAGTTGATACGGTTGTCGGGTCAGGGCGGCGCAGGTTTTGGTGGTGGCAAAGCGGGTGATCTTTTTCTGCGTGTACACATCGAACCCGAGTCAGGGGTGTTGGTAGATGGTCGCGATGTCACCATGCCCGTTTATGTGACTCCGTGGGAAGCAGCGCTTGGTGCCAAGGCCGAAGTCAGTACCCCAGCAGGGCCATTGTCTGTCACGATTCCTGCTGGATCGGTTGCGGGTCGACGATTGCGTTTAAAGGGCAAAGGCATCCCAGGCGGCCGTGGTGGAGCAGTGGCTGGCGATCTTTATCTGGAAATCAGGATCGCGGTGCCGAGCGCCGTGACAGACGAACAAAAGAAAGCGTGGCAAGACTTGGCAGATAGTTACCCCGGCTTTGATCCACGAACCCATTGAACAGGGAGATGACACCATGACCAATCACCCCACTCGCTTTTCGGCCGATGCGTTACAAGTGCTTGAAGCCGAAGCCTTGCCAGTCGATCAAATCGCCCGTCTATGCGGCGTATCCATTGAATGGCTAGAGGCTCGAATCGAACAAGAGGTCATTTATGCCGTTTGGCGCGATGATCGCTATTACCTGTCTGGTGCGATGGTCTATCGCGTTCAGCAAGTGGCCAAGATAGAGCAAACTTATGAGGCGGACCCTCAGCTCGCCGCGCTGGTTGCCGATTTGATGCAAGAGGTGCAGCAGTTGCGCCGGCAGCTTAATCGATGAACCCAGCCGGTACAGTGAGATGTCAAGTCAGCCAAATCACTAAGCTTTGTCATTAAGCTTGCTACCGGCGCAAGCGCAGAAAAGGATTTGCTTAGTGAGAGGGTTCTTGATTCCAACACAATAACAAGTGGAGACAACATGACAACAGTGGCTTTTGTGGGCTTGGGTGCAATGGGGTTGCCGATGGCACTCAATCTGCTCGCCGAGGGGTTTGATGTGCGCGGCTGCGATGTTAATGAGATGGCCAAAGAGCGCCTTGAGGCCGCTGGCGGCGCTTTTAAATCCTCGCCAAATGAAGCCGCCGAGAGCGCGGATGTGTTGGTGCTGATGGTCGTTAACGCCCAGCAAGTGGAGCAAGTGCTGTTCGAGAGCCAAGCACTTGAGGCGCTCAAGCCAAGTGCCACGGTGATGGTCATGGCAACCTGCGCGCAAGCAGCTGTGCAATCGATTGCTGCGCGAGTCCAAGACAGTGGGCGCGAATATATTGACGCACCAGTCTCCGGCGGTGTGGTAGGTGCCGAGTCTGGTAGTCTCACGATCATGGTTGGGTGTTCCAAAGCGGTTTTTGAGGCCAATCAGCCGATCCTAGCTGTCATGGGCGAGCGTATCTTTCATGTGGGTGAGCGCGCAGGCCAAGGCGCCATGGTCAAAACCATCAATCAATTGCTGTGTGGTGTGCATATTTCTGTCGCCGCTGAGGCGTTTGCCATGGCCGAGAAGGCTGGTATCGAACTCGGTATGTTGCTGGAAATCATGTCTGGCTCGGCTGCTTCAAGCTGGATGCTGCAAAACCGTGGTCCACGGATGCTTCAGGATGATCCCCAGGTGACAAGCGCTGTAGACATTTTTGTCAAAGATTTGGGCATCGTTCTGCAAACAGGCCAGGATCTCAAAGCGGTGGCGCCCATCGCGGCAGCGGCTCATCAGGTGTACATTGCGAGTTCAGCACGCGGTGAGGGCAAGATCGATGATAGTCAGGTTATCCGCACCTATCGGGCATTGAACCAAGGGTTTGAGACGGACGCATCAAGAAAGTAAGGTGATGTGTCACGTCGCAAACCAGGAATTACTGTGCAGCGTTGTCGATGATTTCAGCAATTTTAGTGGCCCCAAGAGACGACATAAATGCGTTGAAGTCGTCTCTCAATGGCGAGCCTTTGGCAAAAGCAAAACCTAACGCAACGTCGACTTCAAAACTGTAGACCTCTTTAATTGGCAGCCTCTGACGATTTTTCATGTGTCGCAGGACGGGTCCCTCGACGAAAGCCAAGTCAAGGTTGCCGTTTTGAAGGTCTGTGATCGCTTCGACATAGGATGGGTAGAGCCGCGCTTGCGAAACGGTGTAATAGCCCTTGGGCTCAAACTCTTCTCTGATCAAGTCGTCAAACGCCATGCCACGGGGGTAACCAATGCGAAGTGCTTTGACAGTGGCCAAATCAGTGATTGGCTCAGCCGTTTTGCCCTTGGCCACCAAATGGAGTACGACTGGGGCGTAGGGATCAGAAAAATCCATTGCTTGCTGACGATGCTCGGTGATACCAATCCCAGAAAACGCGACGTCTGCTTGACCACTCGAAATCGCTCCTAGCATCCCTTGCCAGTCATATACGGTGATATTCATCGTGCAACCGCGGCTTTCACAGTACGCACTGAAAATATCTAGATCCGAGCCTTTTATTTCACCGTCTTGCTCGTACAAAGTCGGTGGAGATGCGGGTGCCACAGCAACGTTGATTACCTTGGTTGTTGATACGTCACTTGATTCGTTTGGCGATCCTACAGTGACTTTTTCGTCTGAACATCCCGCAAAGAAAGCGCTGGCTAACGTTAGCAACACAAGAGTAAGTTGACGCATCTGAAGACCTATCGGTGTGGGAAATATAAACGCTGAAGTCGTTGTGTTGATTAGCCCAAGCTTAGCAGGTCACGCCGCAATCGATTGATGATTGTCGCAAACCCTTTGCCCATAGCCTCATCCCGAGCGTTTTCCTAGTCATTGGCAACATTCGCAATGGGATCCCGATTAGCATCCTGTAGTGCCCGAACACGCTATGCGTCCGTAAGCCTTGACTTTCGCATACCCGCGCCTTGGTGTCAGGGATCCACTGTCTCTAAATTTGAGGGTTCTGAAAACATCAGGACAGGTCAAGCAATGACCTTGGATACCACTGACCAAGGTTCAATTGTGCTTGCGCGCAAGAAGAAGTACAGCCTCGCCGACTTAATTGCACAGTGTGATCCTAAGGCACCTATTTCGGCTGATCTTGATTTGTGGGATTCGGCCAAGCCTGCTGGCCAAGAGGTCTGGTGATGCCCGTATTTGATCGCGGTGATATTGTAAGTGTCCCATTAGACCCTGCCATGGGACATGAGCAAAAGGGCACTCGTCCTGCGTTGGTACTTACAACCAGGGCTTTTAACAAGCTGGGCGATGTTCTGGTAGCACCCATCACTCAAGGTGGTGAGTATTCGCGATACTCAGGATTCGCAGTCACATTGTCTGGCAGTGGCTGTAAAACTCATGGTGTGGCATTAGTGAACAAGATGCGTTTGCTCGACCTTGCGGCGAGGAAAACCAAAAAAATCGAGCGCGCACCATCTGCTGTTATTGAGGATGCCATTTGTCGTTTGAGCACACTCATTGAATAGCAATGAGTGATGCGATGGGTGAGGGTGATGATGGCGCGCTTGTTACAGATACGTTTGGTTTGCATCGAATGTACGTGTACATCCATTTTTTGAGGTGAGCAAAAGGCACGCACCAATTTATTTGAAAATGGCAACTCACAGGTAGTCCGAATTCCTACGGATTTGGCATATAGCCATTGCCTCTTCTCTCACAAAAGATGCCCTCTGTCTTTAACTTAGTTGATTAACCCTAGGGGCGGATGGAGAGATGCCATGCCATCCTATAGCGCACAGTTCAAAGAGCAGGTGGTTCGTCGTCTTTTCTATGGGTCGAAACAGGGATAGAAATAAAAAAGCGCCCCGAAAGGCGCTTATTCATTGAGTTCTTGGCGGAGCGGACGGGACTCGAACCCGCGACCCCCGGCGTGACAGGCCGGTATTCTAACCAACTGAACTACCGCTCCGCAGCGGCTCTAAAATCTTGGCGTCCCCTAGGGGATTCGAACCCCTGTACCCACCGTGAAAGGGTGGTGTCCTAGGCCTCTAGACGAAGGGGACCTGGACTGATCTAAAACATACTTCGCTGGTGGAGGTAAGCGGGATCGAACCGCTGACCTCTTGCATGCCATGCAAGCGCTCTCCCAGCTGAGCTATACCCCCCAGCACGCAAAAGATACGTCTTGCAATCTCAAACTAACGAGATCAACTGGTATTGTTAACACCGTATTCTTGCGAAGAACGAAATTATGCATGAATTGTGGCTCGTTGGCAAACGAGAAACGGCTAGTCATGTGGATCTTGGCGAAAGGGCGAGTGCAAAGAGGCCGCATATGCCGCATTGCCGGCACGTTCTTGAGACAAATAATTTTCCACCGCCTCAAAAAACCCGGGGTGGGCGAGCCAATGGGCTGACTGCGTTTGTACCGGTACAAAGCCCCTAGCCATCTTGTGTTCGCCTTGTGCGCCACCCTCGATCATGTCAATGTTGTTCTCTATCGCCCATTGAATCGGCGTGTAGTACGCCACCTCAAAATGCAGGCAGTCAATGTAGGCCAAGCCACCCCAATAACGACCATATAACTTGGATTTTGTCTGACCAGTTGCTTGGTCATGAATGTGATCTAGGAACAACAATGCACTGGCCAGCTCTCTACCGTCTTGTTTGGCGAGCACTAGTAAGCAGTTATTGGGGTCGATAGACTCAAAGAACTCAGGCGTCAAATAGGGTGGATTGCCGCGCATGGCATAAGTGTGTGCGTAGCAACGATAGAAAAACGCCCAATCGTCAGGGGTGATCTGGGTGCCCGTTTTGGTTTCGATCGTCACACCCGCTTGACTGACTTTACGCCGTTCGGCGCGTATTTTTTTACGTTTTCTTTGATTCAGGTTTGCCAGAAAATCGTCAAATGACGTCCATTGCGCGTTAATCCAGTGGAATTGGGTATGCGTTCGAGCCAGTGCTCCGGCGTTTAAAAGCACCTGTTGATCCTCATCGGAGGTGTAGAGCACATGCAAGGAGGACAACTTGGTGGCCTGTACAAACTGCAGGAGCGCCTGAGCGGCCGCTTCCCGATGAGTGGCGTCAGTTAATAGACGCGGGCCCGTGACGGGCGTGAAAGGTATGCCGCACAACCACTTCGGGTAATAATCCAATCCGTTTCGTTGGTAGGCATCAGCCCATGCCCAATCAAACACAAATTCGCCATACGAATGTCCTTTGACATACAGAGGCACGACCGCGACGATTTCGGCGGGCCCAGAAGCGTCGGATGTGGCTGTTTCTACCACCAAGTGTTGGGGTTGCCAGCCCGTCTTGGGGGCGACGCTACCCGACGACTCAAACGCTTTTAAAAAAGAATGCGAACTCAAGCAGCCGCCACCCGCTTGAGTGTTGAGTTGGTCCCAAATAGAGGCGTCGATGTCATCGATAGCCGTGAGCGCGCGAACGGAAAGCGTAGGCGTCATGTTGAATGTAAGTTCGGTTAGGGGTGGGGGCGTCGACGGCGTCGAACAATTGAACCTGAAATCAGTATGCCGCAAATCAACCACAAGACGGGGTAGTCTCCCCAACGGACATAGGGAGTCAACCCGGTTCGCCCTTGCACTTGTACGTCGACGTAGCCCGCGACCACCGGCGGTAGGACGGCGATAACACGACCGAAGGCATCAATGGCACCTGTCATCCCGGTATTGGTCGAACGCAGCATGGGGCGTTGAGTCTCGATGGCACGCAATCGCGCCATTTGCCAATGCTGACGCAAAGCCATGCTGTCGCCAAACCAGCCGAGGTTACTGAAATTCGCAAGAATCGTCGCACCTGCTCGGACCGCTGGTAACAACTCATGGCCAAAGACATCCTCGTAGCAGATATTGGCGGCCACCAACTGCTCATTGATCGCAAAGGGTGTTTGATCGGCACTTCCGCGTGTGAAATCCCCAAGCGGGATCTGCATCAAATCAACAAACCAGCGAAAGCCCCACGGCACAAACTCCCCGAAAGGCACCAAATGACGTTTGTCGTATTGTTGACGGGGCTGCCCATTTGCCAAGTCGGTCCATGATGATTTGGCGTCAATGGCAATCACGCTGTTTGTGTACTCGCGTGTTTGCGCATCAAACAAGGGGATACCAATCAAAACCGTGCTTTGATCACGCTGCGCCAGATTGATCCAGTCTTGCCATATGGCTGGATCAACCTGTTGTGGGAACCGGTTCATGGCCGTTTCAGGCAATAAAATCAGCTCGGGCATAGGCTGTTCTTTTGATGTCTCTGTTTCTTTGCGGTGACCCGCCAAATCCAAATGATGCTTACTGGCGTCGTTAAACAGGTGATCAGCAAATTTAATGCCTTGGTCAATATTGCCCTGGACCAAGCGAACGGTTAATGACTGACCGGCTGCCTGTGAGAAGCTGGTTTGTTGCAATGATGCGCCAATGAAAACCAATAGAATCGCAAGGCCAACCGCAATGCCTCGTTTGGGGGTGAAAGTGGTTTTATTCTGTTTCGCTTCGGCAGCAAGCGTGGCAGCGACAGCACCACTGACCCAAGCCGTGACAAACGTCGTACCATAGGCACCGCCGAGGGTTGCCCACCCGGCTAGCCAACCGTCGGTTTGGCCGTAGGCGGTGTTTAACCAAGGAAAGCCGGTCAGTAAGGTGCCACGCAGCCATTCGGCCAGTGTCCAGGCCGCAGCCCAAATGCTTGCTTGTGCCACTAGGGCCCAGGGGCCTAGCGCCACGGCATGCTCGGCAGGTTGTCGCCTTAAGGCGAAAGCAAGCGCGCTACCCAAGGCCGGGAAGAGGGCGAGATAGGCCACGAAGCCGACCAAGGCGATCACCGCCAGAAACAGCGGCATTTGGCCGTAAACGTGCATGCTGATGGTGAGCCAATAAAGCCCGATACCAAAGGCGGTCAATCCAAACAAAAAACCCGTGAGTGCGCTTTGCGTGACCGATTGCGACTGCCAAACTTGGTGAGCCAATCCAGCCAAGAGTACGAACTGTAGCCAAGGTAACGCATAGGCCTGAATCGGACCCGGTGCAAAGGTCAGCGCATAGAGGGCGCCTAAGCACAGGGTCACGAGGTGGCGTTTTTGAAACAAAAGCGTCGCCCTTAAGGCTCTTGGTCAGTCACGCGGGGTTTTAAAGGAGGCAGGCGTCTAACGCGCACCCACAGTGCACGCCTGGCATCAGCCCGCAAAATATCAAATTGCAGGTCATTGAGATTATGCCGATCGCCGCGTCTAGGGATACGCCCGAGCTCGTGTGTCAGCCAACCGCCCAGGGTGTCGTAATCGCCTTCGGGTATTTCGCACTCCAGCGACTGCTCTAGCGAGTCAAGTGCGGTCGTGGCCATCACTCGCCACGTGTTGTGGCCATCGGGAAAGATGGTTTGTTCGCTATCGTCAAACTCGTCTTCAATGGCGCCCACAATTTGTTCTAGGACGTCCTCGAGTGTGACCAAACCGCTGATGCCGCCGTGCTCGTCAATCACAATAGCGATATGGTTTCGATGGCTGCGAAATTCTTGCAGCAGAACATTCACGCGCTTGGTCTCGGGAATAAATATAGCGGGTCTGACCAGATCTCGAAGGGTCAGTGAAGGATTCAGCATGTGACGCAACATGTCTTTGGTCATGAAGGTGCCAATGATGTTGTCACGCGTCTCCTCAAAGACAGGGAAACGCGAGTGCGCCATTTCCACAATTTTGGGCAGCAACAACGAGACGGACTCGTCTGCATCGAGCATATCTATCCGAGCGCGAGGGACCATGATGTCTGCGGCCGTCATGTCAGAGACGGCAAGCGCGCCTTTGAGCATGCTGTAGGCGTTCGCATCAATTAATTCGCGTTCTCGAGCCGCTTCCAGGATCGTAAAAATCCCTTCTCTATCCTCAGGTTCACCACGAACCAAGGACAACAGACGATTAACGAAAGACTCTTTGGGTTTGATTTTTTTGCCTGGTTCGTGGCCAGGCTCACTAGGGTAGGGTTCGGGCATGTTCCGCAGAACTGAGTTTCAACACCGATAGGATAACCGAAAGTAGGCCAATTGCCATTGGTGTTAAGGCAATTTCGGTAACCCATTTCACCCTATTGCATAGGGTATCAAGGGATGTTTTATGTGTTGTACGGATCAGCTATTGAAAAACCAGCCAGGATTTCGCGTTCTAAAGCCTCCATCGCGGCCGCTTCGGTCGCTTCAATGTGATCATGGCCCAACGCATGTAACGTTCCGTGCACGACCAGGTGCGCGGCATGGTCAAGATAAGTTTTTTCTTGCTCGCGTGCCTCTTGTTTAAGCACATCGGTGCAAATGACGATATCTGCGACCCACTCACTTGATGTTTCAGGATCATGATAAGAAAAAGTCAGTACGTTGGTGGGTCTATTTTTTGAGCGATAGGCGCTGTTCAAGGCCTGGCTCTCACTCGCATCGACCAGCCGCAAAGTAATATGAGCCATGGCTGAGGGTTCGGCAATCGCGTGATCTAGGGCCTTATGCACCCATCGTCTCAATCGCGACCGGGTCAATTGCTCGTCCTTGACCGCATACTGCACCGTCAATGACAGACGGACAGGACTATTTTGCTTAAGCTTGCGGGTTTTTATTGTTTTCATAGGCATCCACAATGCGCGCCACCAAAGGATGTCGCACCACATCGCGGCTGGTAAAGCGCGTAATGGCAATCCCTTGGACGTCGGCAAGCACATCCAAGGCGTTCGTCAATCCGCTGGGCTGACCCCTAGGTAGGTCAACCTGAGAGGGGTCACCGTTGACCACCGCCTTGCTTCCAAAACCAATGCGGGTGAGAAACATCTTCATCTGTTCGGGTGTTGTGTTTTGGGCTTCATCGAGAATAACGAAGGCGTTGTTCAATGTACGTCCGCGCATGTAAGCGAGCGGGGCTATTTCGATGGTTTGTTTCTCAAATAGCCGCTGAACTTTCTCAAAGCCCATCAAGTCATAGAGCGCGTCGTAAAGCGGGCGCAGATAAGGATCGACCTTTTGCGCCAAATCCCCAGGCAAGAACCCCAATCTTTCGCCGGCCTCAACCGCCGGGCGCGTTAGGATTAAACGCGCGACGTTATCGCGCTCGAGTGCATCGATCGCACAAGCCACCGCGAGCCAAGTCTTCCCGGTCCCGGCAGGGCCGGTTCCAAAGGTGATGTCATGTTTGAGGATTTTCTCAATGTACTCGGCTTGGACGGGCGTGCGAGGTTTTAAATCATGGCGGCGCGTGTGCAGCTGATAAGCGTCGACCCCTGCGGCAGTGATGTGCTTGGTATTGACCGACTGCTCTGCTTTGGCTTGGACGATACCGAGCTGTATTTCATCAATGGATAGCTCTTGGCGCAAGGCTTGGGCATGAAACTGTTTAACGAGTGCCATGGCCTGCTCGGCCGCCTTGCCGTTGATTTCGAAGGCAAAACCGCGGTGTGCGATGGATACAGCTAATGCTTGGCTAATTTGTCTGAGATTCTCGTCAAGTGGACCACACAGTCGAGCCAACTGGGCATTGTCACCATCGAGGGTAAAACGTTGGCGATCTTGGCTCATGAAACGGTCGACACTTGACTCGTTTCCCGGGTCACCACTTCACCACGCAAGCTGTTTGTCAGTACTTCAGTCACGGTGACATCAATCAGGTGACCAATCAAGCGCGTCGACCCTTTGAAGTTAACGATGCGATTATTCTCCGTGCGGCCCATCATCTCAGCTGGGTCTCTTTTTGATGGCCCTTCGACCA
>CBFHKV010000002.1:112567-119759 GCA_965656505.1 Burkholderiaceae bacterium
GTATCAAAACCGACGTCCTCGATCAGTTGTAGCGTTTTTTCAAACTCATGCTCTGTTTCGCCAGGGAAGCCGACGATGAAATCCGACGACAAGGTGATGTTAGGTCGAACTTGCCGCAGTCTTCTCGCAATGGACTTGAATTCAAGCGCGGTGTAGCCCCGCTTCATGGCAGCCAATATGCGGTCACTGCCGGCTTGCACAGGCAAGTGTAAAAAAGAAACCACCTTAGGAAGGTTCGCGTATGCATCGATCAGTCGCGAAGTCATTTCTTTCGGATGTGAGGTGGTGTAGCGAATACGTTCAATCCCGGGGATCTCGTGTACGTAATCAAGCAGGGTCGCAAAATCGGCGATGGCGCCGCTCTCGCCCATTTTCCCGAGATAGGCGTTGACGTTTTGTCCAAGCAAGGTGACCTCTCGAACGCCTTGGTCAGCCAAGTCAGCAACTTCGGTGAGGACGTCCTCAAACGGCCGTGAAACCTCTTCGCCGCGTGTATACGGCACGACGCAAAAGCTACAGTATTTGCTGCAACCCTCCATAATCGACACGAATGCCGTTGGGCCATCCACTCGTGGCGGTGGGAGATTATCGAATTTCTCAATCTTAGGAAAGCTGATGTCAACCTGAGGCTTGCCTTTGAGGCGTCTTTTGGCAATTAACTCAGGTAGTCGGTGTAAAGTCTGAGGCCCAAAGACAACGTCGACGTAGGGCGCGCGCTGAACGATGGTGGCACCCTCTTGGCTGGCAACACAACCACCCACACCGATAATCACGTTCGGGTTGATTTCCTTGAAGGCCCTTACCCGTCCTAGGTCAGAGAAGACTTTGGATTGCGCCTTTTCGCGCACCGAACAGGTGTTGAACAAGATCACATCGGCTTGAGCGGGGTCTTGTGTCAATGAGACAGGCCCCTCGGTGCCGAGCACGTCAAGCATTTTGTCGGAGTCGTATTCGTTCATTTGGCACCCAAAGGTGCGTATGAAGACTTTTTTGGTGTCTTGAGTCATTAGCGTTCGCCGTAACGGAGGTAGAAGCCGCGGGCGCCTGGTTGATTAATATTAGTCTAGCAAGGGAGGGCCAACGGCTCGTTGACCTCTATCCCCAAAACTAGTTCTCAGAGTAAACCTCTTCGGCTTCGTCATCTTTTTTGACCGGTTTGACCAAATCCTCACGCTTGACGCCAAGCCATAAAGCGATTGAGGCGGCAACAAAGATGGAGGAGTAGATGCCGAACCAAATACCGATGGTGAGTGCCAAAGCGAAGTAATGGAGGGTAGGGCCACCAAATATCAACATCGCCAACACCATCATCTGGGTTGATCCGTGGGTGATGATCGTGCGGGAAATGGTCTGCGTAATGGCACCGTCGATGACTTCACTGACTTCGATGTTTCTTAGCCGGCGAAAGTTTTCACGAATACGGTCCATGATCACCACCGATTCGTTCACGGAGTAACCCAATACCGCTAGCACGCCAGCAAGCACTGAGAGCGAGAACTCCCATTGAAATAGCGCAAAAAATCCCAGGATGATCACCACATCATGCAGGTTGGCCACGACCCCAGCCACCGCAAACTTCCACTCGAAACGGATAGCCAGATAAATCACGATACCGATAATCACGAATAGCAGGGCCAATAAGCCATTCTCAACCAACTCACGCCCAATTTGGGGACCGACAAACTCAACCCGCTGCAGCGTGACGTCGGGTGTGGATGCCGTTAGGGCAGCCATCAGCACTTGGCTTTGATCGGCCGATGATTGACCCTCGGCGAGCGGCAAGCGAATCAACACATCTCGCGAGGTGCCAAAGTTTTGCACTTGAAAATCGGTGTAGCCTAACGCCGCAAGCTCACCTCGTATTTCTACCAATGGCGCGGTTTCAGGATAGGCCAACTCAATCACCGTGCCGCCGGTGAACTCAATGGACAAATTAAAGCCTCTGACAACAATCAGAACCACCGCTGCTAAAAAAAACAGCAAGCTAATCAGGTTGAGCGCCAACCGGTGGCGCATGAAAGGGATCGTACGGGAAATTCTAAAAAATTCCATGGTGGTCTAGTCCTTGGGTTTCCAGACCGTCCCGATCGACAGTCCCTGTAGTTTCTTACGGCCACCGTGCGATAAGTTAACCATCGCGCGAACGATCACCACAGCGGTAAACATGGAGGTCAGAATGCCCAGGCAGTGCACAACCGCAAAGCCGCGCACTGGTCCGGTACCAAATATCAACAACGCAATACCGACAATTAACGTCGTTAGGTTCGAGTCCACAATCGTGCCCCAGGCTCGCTCAAAACCAATTTGAATCGCATTTTGTGGCGATTCACCTTTTCTGAGTTCTTCTCGAATGCGTTCATTGATCAACACGTTGGCGTCAATGGCCATGCCGATCGTGAGTGCAATCGCCGCAATGCCAGGTAGGGTGAGGGTGGCTTGCAGCATCGAAAGCAATGAAAGCAGCAAAAATACGTTAACCGTTAGGCCAATGGCGGAGAACAAGCCAAATAATCGGTAGTAAACGATCATAAAGAGAGCCACCGCAACAAAGCCCCACAGCGTGGCATTGAAACCCATAGAAATATTTTCAGCGCCCAGACTTGGACCGATGGTGCGTTCCTCAATGATGGTCATGGGTGCGGCCAAGGAGCCGGCTCTGAGCAACAACGAGATGTCAGCGGCATCGACAGCGGTCATGCTGCCAGAAATCTGGACTTGGCCGCCGGGTATCTCGCTGCGAATCACGGGCGCCGTGACGACTTCGCCTTTGCCTTTCTCGAACAAGAGTATGGCCATGCGTTTGTCAATGTTGTTGCGCGTGACATCTCTGAAGATGCGCGCCCCTTTGCTGTCAAGCGTCAGGTGTACCGCGGGTTGTTGGGTCTGTGAGTCACGTCCAGCTTGGGCGTCTTGCAAGTTCTCGCCGGTGAGGATGACCTGACGGCGCAACAGCATGGGTCGCCCATCCGTGTCTTCGTAACGTTCGAGGCCAAACGGGACGGTTCCAGAGGCAAGGGCGGCGGTGGCGGTGGGTGAGTCATCAACCAAACGGATCTCAAGTGTCGCGGTACGACCGAGTATTTCCTTTGCTTTGGCAACGTCTTGAACCCCAGGGAGCTGAACCACAATTCGATCGGCTCCTTGCTGCTGAATGATGGGTTCAGCCACGCCAAGTTCATTGATTCGATTATGTAGCGTCGTGATGTTTTGCTTTAAGGCACTACTTTGAACGGCGGCCACGGCAGCGGCGCTAAGGGTTCCCGTGACTTGAGGTAAGCCGCTTCGGGTGCCTTGGCTTTCACCCTCTACTAACGACATATCGGGATATTGGTTGCGCAATACAGCCATGCCGCGGTTGCGCGCTTGTTCATCGTTGAAAACCGCGACCACTGACATCGCGTCGCGCTCGACAGAATTGGATGCGATCCGTTCTTCGCGGAAGCTGGCTCTTAAATCGGTGGCCACGGAGTCATAGCGCGCCGTCAGTGCGCCTTGCATGTCCACTTGCAACAAAAAGTGGACACCGCCACGCAAATCGAGACCCAAATACATGGGATTCGCACCAATGGCACTCAGCCATTCGGGAGACGCGGGTAACAAATTGAGGGCGACAGTGTAGGTGGGGTCGGCTGGATCTGGATTGAGTGCCGTTTCGATGACATCGCGCGCTTTTAACTGCTCATCCGGCGTGGAAAACCTGAATCGCACCGTACCCACGGGGCCGTTGAGCTCGAAGTTGCTGCCGGTGCTAGTTATATCTGCCTGATCAAGAATGTCTCGCACCCGATTCAGCATGGCTGGTTCTATTTTGGTGGTTGACTTGGCGCTAGAGACTTGAACGGCGGGTGCCTCACCAAAAAAATTGGGGAGGGTGTACAAAAACCCGACGATCAAAGCAACCAGGACGGTCAGATATTTCCACAAGGGATAACGATTCATGGGGCGCAGCACTTATCGAGTAGCCACAGGCCGACGCGAGTCGGCGCTGTCAGTTTAGGATGGTCTTAACGGCTTGCTTAGATTTGCCGCATGGTGCCTTTGGGTAACACCGTCTGAACCGCCGTGCGTTGCAACAAGACTTCAACAGGCTTGTCGGCCAGTTCGCTCACCTCAACACCAATATACGCTTCGGTGACTTTGGTTACTTTACCGAGCATGCCGCCGGCCGTGATGACTTCATCGCCTTTGGCGAGTGCGGCAACCAGTGCTTTGTGTTCTTTCTGACGTTTCATCTGTGGACGGATCATCAGAAAGTACAAAATCACAAACATCAGTACGATGGGTAAAAGTCCTGTCAAAGAACTCAAATCGCCGCCCGCTTGCGCGAGAACGATGCTCGCTGTTTCTTGCAAAGACATCTAGGTCTCCTTTTAAAAATAACTTAACCGTTATCTGATCAATGCGTCATTGTACCGAGTTGGCCGTTCGGCGATCGAGAAAATCTTTTTTCCAGGATTCAAAACAGCCATCCTCAATCGCTTTGCGCATTTGCGCCATGAGGTCAAGGTAGAAGTGTAGATTATGTAGGGTGTTCAAACGAGCACCCGTGATTTCATTTGCCCGTTGCAAATGATGCAAGTAGGCGCGTGAAAAGTGCCGGCAGGTGTGGCATTGGCATTGCTCGTCTAGTGGGCGAGTGTCATCACGGTATTTAGCATTGCGTATTTTAATGTCGCCATGGCTTGTAAAAAGCCACCCATTGCGAGCATTTCGCGTTGGCATGACGCAGTCAAACATGTCGACACCGTCGGTGACGCCTTGTACCAGATCTTCTGGGGTACCCACACCCATAAGATACCGTGGGGAACCATGGGGTAACTGTGGTCCGATGTTGGCCAGAATTCGCCGCATGTCGCTTTTGGGCTCGCCAACCGACAAGCCACCAATGGCGTACCCATCAAAGCCAATCTCGGTCAGGCGTTGCAAAGATTCGGCCCGTAGGTCCTCATACATGCCGCCTTGGACGATGCCAAACAGAGCATTTGGGTTACCCGCCGCTTTAAAAGCGTCTTTTGAGCGTTGTGCCCATCGTGCAGACATGCGCATTGATGCGCCTGCCTGTTCGTGGGTCGCAATGTCATCACCGATTTTGTAAGGGGTGCATTCGTCAAACACCATGACCACATCGCTATTGAGCGATGTTTGTATGTCCATCGATATTTCGGGCGTCAAAAAGAGTTTGGCGCCGTCAATCGGTGAAGCGAATCGCACGCCTTCTTCCGTGATTTTTCGCATGCCTTGTAGGCTAAAAACCTGAAAACCACCAGAGTCCGTCAAGATGGGTTTTTGCCAACCCATAAAACCGTGTAAACCACGGTGTGCCTCCATGATTTTGGTGCCAGGCCTTAACCACAGGTGAAAGGTGTTGCCCAGCACAATCTGAGCACCAACCGTTTCTAGCTCGTCGGGCAGCATGGCTTTGACGCTCCCGTAGGTGCCCACGGGCATAAAAATCGGCGTTTGCACTTCGCCATGGTTCAGTGTCAAACGCCCTCGTCTGGCATGACCGTCGGTTTTAATAACTTCAAATTGCATCAAAGGGCCCTTTCTCTAAAAACATGGCGTCGCCATAGCTAAAGAATCGGTAGCGCTTGTGCACGGCGTGCTCATACGCCCGTTTCATGGGGTCCATGCCGATAAACGCGGCCACTAACATCAGTAATGTGGATTGCGGTAAGTGAAAGTTGGTCACCATGGCATCGACAACTCGCCACTGATAGCCTGGCGTGATGAAAAGCTCGGTGTCACTCGTGATGGCAGCCGGTTGGCCGTCTGGGCTTTGGCAGCAAGACTCCAAAGCGCGAACACTCGTCGTTCCAATTGCGATGACGCGACCACTGGCCGCTCTGGCCGCTTCAATGGCGGCTATCGTTTGTGCGGGTACTGTGTACCACTCGCTGTGCATTTGATGCTTGGTTAGGTCATTTTCTCGGACCGGTTGAAAGGTGCCGGCACCCACATGCAACGTGACAAAGGCCTGTTTGACGCCTTGATCCCGCAAAACCTGTAAAAAAGTCTCATCAAAATGCAAGCCCGCGGTTGGGGCAGCCACCGCCCCGGGGTGTTTGGCGTAAACCGTTTGGTAGCGCTGAGCGTCAGCCGGCTCATCGGGGTGCTCAATATAAGGCGGTAATGGCACATGCCCGTGCTTATCGAGCACATCGAACACGGGCTGTTCGAATGTGAGTTCGAAGAGGTCGTGTCTGCGGCCCGTCACCGTCAGTTGACAGTCGCCGACAAAAAGTCGTCCATCTGTCTTAGGCGCTTTGCTGGCGCGGATCTGTGCCAAGGCTTGATATCGGTCGACGACTCGATCGATCATGATTTCGATCTTTCCGCCGCTTTCTTTTTGACCGTACAGGCGAGCCTTGATGACACGGGTGTCATTGAAAACAAGCAGATCGTTTGGTTTCACCAAATTGACAATATCCACAAACATGCGGTCTGAAAGCGTTGACTGGGCATCAACATGCAGCAATCGACTGCCGGTTCGTTGCTCCGATGGGTGCTGGGCGATTAGCTCGGTTGGTAACACATAGTCAAAATCTTTCAAGGTATGCGTGGCGAGTCGGTCTTTATCGGCTTGAGTCATGGGGTAAACAAGTGATGGCTAAAGAGGTTGGTAAACGTAAGATACTGCCATAATGGGACAAAATTGCTAATGCAGTCATGCCGGCTGATAAAAGTCGAGCCCTGTTCATCGCATAAAACAAGCAACGACCAAACAGGCAACGACCGAATCATGCCACGATTTAACCGCAGGGGTTGTTTGTTTGCCGCTTAGGCCAATTGGTTAAAGGAGAAGGATCAGCTGTGTTTGGACATCTTAAAAATCTAACCCGCGTGTTCGCTTGCCGGCTTGGTCCGTTCTCCATCGGTTTGATTGGCGCAACCCTCTCGATGTCGCTGGCTGCGCAACCGATGCCGCCTGAGGTGCAACGGGCTTGGCAAAAAACCGGTTTATCTGAATCGACCTTATCGATGGTGATCGAGGAGGTCGATGGCGATCGAATCAGCGCCGTGGGGTCTGACATATTAAAAAACCCTGCATCGGTGATGAAACTCTTGACCACTTGGACGGCGCTTTCTGAGCTAGGCCCCGATTTCGTTTGGCAGACCGCGTTCTTGAAGGACGCAAGCGCAACGGTTGATAGCCAAGGGGTGTTGAGCGGACCGGTTTATCTGCGTCCCG
>CBFHKV010000002.1:119857-166533 GCA_965656505.1 Burkholderiaceae bacterium
GGTGGTGACCCCTTATTTTTATTGGAAGATTTGTGGCGATTGCTACGCGAGCTTCGATTGCGCGGCATCGAACAAATCTCCGACATTGTGATAGACCGCTCACGATTTGGTAATGTGGCCATCGATCCCTGGGCCTTTGATGGCCAAGGCGATCGACCATATAACGCGAGCCCAGATGTCTTTATGGTTGGCTTTGGCGCGGTCCGTTTGGTGTTGACCCCCGATGTTGAGAAACAGCGCTGGCGCGCTTTCGTCGATCCGCCGGTGGCAGGCGTCTCGATAGATAACAACGTTCAATATACGACGGGTCCTTGCCGGCGTGGGCCGCAAGTGGCACTTAAGACGCTGCCAGCTGGTGACCAAGTGACGTTCCAGTTATCAGGCAAAGCGATAGGCAGCTGCGGCGAGTTTGATTTTTATCGGGTCGCGCTATCGCAATCGGATTTTGGGGCGCGGGCCTTAAAAGCGATGTGGACTGAACTGGGCGGGCAAATGAAGGGCACGGTTAGATCGGGTCCTGTGCCTAGCGACGCGGTGCCGCTCGCTGCACATCGTTCACCACCTTTGTCAGAGATCATTCGTATCATCAATAAAAGTAGTAACAATGTGATGACCAGAGTGCTGCTACTCACCTTGGCAGCAGAGTCAGGTGAAAGGCCAGCGACGGTGGCGGGTGGTGCCGAGGTGGTGTTGCGCACACTTCGACTGCAAGGTATCGATGTGGAGGGTATGTTGATTGAAAACGGCTCCGGACTGGCACGCGGTTCCCGAGTTAGTGCAGATCAAGTGGCTCGCATGCTCCAAATAGCCTGGCAATCGCCAGCCATGCCCGAGTATGTCTCATCGATGTCCGTGCTTGGCACGGACGGCACTTTGAGACGTCGTTTAGGCGGTGATACCCGTGGGTATGCGCACATGAAGACGGGTGCTTTACGGGATGCCAGGGCAATCGCCGGCTATGTGCTGTCGGCGACGGGTAAACGCTATGTCTTTGTCAGCTTTGTTAATGATCCCCAAGCTTATAAGGCGCGGAATTTTGAAAACGAAGTCATTGAGTGGTTGATCAATCGCTGATTGTCCTATCAAGCGAGTCACTGGTTTGGTTGAACATGGATGATTGGTCACATTTGGTTTCTAATTAAAAAATGAGTACAGTAGTCTTGTCGGTATGAGTGGCGTTGGCGGTTGAGCCGACGCGGGCCTACCGGTTCTAAACCATGCTGGCCATTGGTTTAACCCAAGCCATGTGGTTGAGTTGTTAACGGCAAAGGAGTAGTGAAAATGGCAACAAAGCGAACGACCCGTCGAGCCCCTACGCCATCGACTCAAGAGCAGTTGGTGGAAGCCGTCAAAAGCACGTTGGATGAAGCAGAAAGTTTGTTGCGACAAGCCGCCGAAACGACCGGTGACAAGGCACAAGCACTACGCGATGAGGCCATGGAACGCCTGAAAAGCTCGCGCGACACCTTATTTGACGTGGAAGAGGACTTGGTGGCTCGTGGACGTCAAGCGGTGCAGGCGACCGATGACTATGTTCACGAAAAGCCATGGCAGGCTTTGGCAGCTGTCGGTTTAGCCGGTCTGCTGATTGGTGTTTTAATTAGTCGTCGCTGATGTCATTGACGCGATCACTCAAAGCGCTTTTGACAGACACGGTCGGCGTGTGCAACAGCCGAGTGGCATTGCTCGGCTTGGAGTTGATGCAGGCCCGCGCCGACCTGTTGCGTCAAGGCACGCTGATGTTTTTTGGGTTTGTGCTGTTTTTTTTGGCAAGCCTCTTGGCGACATTTTTTGTGATTGTGTTGGTTTGGGAAACGCCTTACCGGCACTGGGTCGTGCTTGCCTTGGCTGTTCTGTATGCCATGGCTGGCGGCATTCTTTTGTGGCGGGCTAAGCGCGATTTATCTGATCCCGAGTCGCAACCCTTTGCAGCCACCCTTGAGGAACTTTCGCGTGACGCGAAGTTTTTAAGCCAGTTGGGACAGCCATCAGAACCGACCAATGAGGCGGCGGGTGATGGATCGGATCCATCGCTAGAGTCAGAATCGTCACGACAGGAAATTTTCAGATGAGCCAACGACACTCTGCCGATTTCGATCGGGCATTACGTATCGAGTTGTTAAGAACCAAGGCAGCCATGCAAAGGCAAGCCATGGCGCTTCACGCTCACGAGCTTGGGCAAAGTGCCAACCCACGGGCGCAATTGACCCGGTGGCTTTCTAGGGGTAAAGCAGGCAAGGTGGGCCAAGGGCTGAGCCTGGTCGCGCGCTACCCCTTTTTACTCTCTACCTTTTCAACTGCTTTTGCTAATCGGCGCTGGGGTCGGTTATTAAGTGTGGCGTTAACGATTGGTGCCGTTGGCTGGTTCGCATCGAGATCATCGGGTGATGATCAACCGCGATGAAGCTCGGACTCGCGGTATTGGCCGCGTTGATGATAGCCAGTCTGCTTATGGGACCCGCTTCCATAGACTGGCGCACACTCGCGACTTCTTGGCTACCCGATTCTACAGATGAATCCTTTGGTTGGTTGGTTTTAGAGTTACGGTTTGCGAGAACATTACTGGCCGTAATGACAGGTGCTGCCCTGTCAGTTGGTGGGGCGGTGATGCAGGGCTTGTTTCGCAACCCTTTGGCCGAACCCGGTTTGGTCGGCGTTTCCGCAGGTGCCGCGCTCGGCGCCGTGACAGTGATGATGGCGGGTTTGGCTGGTGCCCTATGGGTTGGTGCGGCCGGTTTTTTTGGGGCGCTCCTTGCGACAGGACTGGCGTGGCAACTGGTGCGTCATCAAAGCGGCTCTGCTGGCTTGCTTTTGGCAGGTATCGCGATTAATGCGTTGGCTCTGAGTCTGATTAGCTTGTTGATTAGCCTAGCGAGTGATCAACAGATACGTTCGGTCACGTTTTGGTCTCTAGGCAGTATGGCTCGGACACCTTTGGTGGTCGTCTTGTTTCTAGTCCCTTGGGTGAGTGTCGGTCTGTGGGCGTTGTATCGACAGTGGCCCGCCTTGAACGCTTTGCTTCTAGGCGAACAACAAGCTGAGCAAGTTGGTGTATCGGTTAATCGTGTGCGTTTCTTTCTGATCGCCGCCATGGCCCTGATTGTGGGGCCTTTGGTGGGTTTCACTGGCGCCATCAGTTTTGTGGGCTTGCTGGTGCCACAAATTTTGCGGCGATTCGTCGGTGGCAATCACCAACGCTTGTTGCCGCTAGCGGCCATTGTCGGGGCGATGGCCGTGTTGGTGGCTGACATGCTCTCAAGGTCGTTAGTCGCACCAGCCGAGTTACCGATTGGTGTTGTGATTAGTTTGGTGGGCGCACCGCTATTTTTGTGGGTCTTACAACGCATACGCGCTCATAACCCTAACGAGTCCCAAAGTTCATCGACCCTTTGACGCGTGTCTTTATCCATTTCAATGGGGTGACCCCATTCACGTTGCGTTTCTCCGGGCCATTTGTTGGTTGCATCCAATCCCATTTTCCCGCCAAGGCCGGATACCGGTGAAGCAAAGTCCAAATAGTCGATGGGTGTGTTTTCGACCAACACCGTGTCACGCACAGGATCCATGCGCGTGGTCATGGCCCAAACCACTTCTTTCCAGTCTCGCGTGTTGATATCGTCATCAACAATCACCAAAAATTTCGTGTACATAAATTGGCGCAAGATGCTCCAGATACCGAACATGACCCGCTTCGCATGGCCGGGGTATTGCTTGCGAATCGAAATCACGGCGAGTCGATAACTGCATCCCTCTGGAGGCAAGAAAAAGTCCTTTATCTCTGGTAATTGACGCTGCAATATGGGCACAAAGACTTCGTTAAGTGCGACACCCAACACCGCTGGCTCGTCAGGGGGCTTTCCGGTGTAGGTCGTGTGATAGATGGGATTGCGTCGCATGGTAATCCGATCGACAGTGAATACTGGAAACCAGTCCTGTTCGTTGTAGTAGCCAGTGTGATCGCCATAGGGCCCTTCTAACGCCATTTCATAGCCGGTATCGGGTGGTGCGTTCGCCCCAGGCGGCACCGTGGGTGCAAGCGCCCGAGGGTCGGTAGAGGGTAGCAAGTGCCCCTCAAGCACGATTTCAGCGGTAGCCGGCACGTTTAATTCACTGCCGATAGCCTTGGTGACTTCTGTGCGAGCGCCCCTTAAAAGACCCGCAAACTGGTATTCAGACAGGCTGTCTGGCACAGGCGTAACCGCACCTAAGGTTGTCGCGGGGTCTGCACCTAGTGCAACCGCAATTGGGAAGGGCGTACCAGGATGCGCTAGGGCATGGTCTCTGAAATCCAATGCCCCGCCTCGATGGGAAAGCCAGCGCATGATGAGTTTGTTGCGCCCGATCATTTGTTGACGGTATATGCCGAGGTTTTGGCGTTTGGCATTTGGCCCGCGTGTGATGACCAAACCCCACGTCAACAGAGGGGCAATATCCCCGGGCCAACAGCGTTGAATAGGCAAACGGTTCAGGTCCACATCCGAGTCTTCCCAGACGATTTCCTGACAGGCGGCGCCGCGTATTTTTTTTGGGCTCATGTCCCAGAGGGCGGCTTTTAGCATCGCGACTTTACCGAACGCGTCCCTGAGGCCTTTGGGTGCCTCTGGTTCTCGCAAGGAGGCGAGTAAGTGACCGATATCGCGCAATGACGCCACGTCGTCGGCGCCCATACCAAGTGCCACGCGCTCAGGGGTACCAAACAGGTTCGCGAGCACGGGCATCGCTGATGTCTTGCCTTGATGCTGCGGATTTTCAAAGAGCAATGCCGGCCCCTCGGCGTGCAATACACGGGTAGAGATCTCGGTCATTTCGAGATTGGTGGCGACGGGCGTTGCAATCCGTTTGAGCCGGTTATCACGCTCTAGCTGGTCAATGAAGTCTCTTAAATCGCGGTATCTCAAGTGAAATCTCCACCAAAACGTTAATATTTACCCATGAATGACACATTATCACCGACACCGTCGACCAACGTGAGTAACCGTTCTGGCCTGTTGTTTGAAATCATGAGAACCGTCGGTGCATACCTTGGGGTGGCCGTGTTAGCGGGTGCGCTCATGGTTTTAACGGTGCCTGTTCTAAGAGATCAGGCGGTTCGTTTGCATAGCGTCTTATTGCAAACGCTTGCTCCTGAGGGTATCGAAACGGCGTTACCTGCACTCGGATCCGCTGGCCTTGTGCCCGAATTGCGATCGGTTGATATCGATGAAGTGCCGGGTCGCGAACTATCGGCGGTTGAATCCTATGCGGAGAATAGACTGCCAACGCTAATCGAACGCACGTCAACGGTTGGTCTGCTCGGGAATATACCGCTGCCCGAAATTGAGGCGGCGATGCAGCAATTTGAACTCTCGCAGGAGCAGGTCAAGGCCCTTGAACACTACATTGCTCGAAAGTATCGAGTGGCCAAACAGGTCGTTGACCGTTTGGTGGAGTCAGTACTCGTTGCTGGTGCTGAGTTGAAAGTGAGCCCGGTGTTGATCCTTGCTGTTATGTCAGTGGAGTCGCGCTTTAATCCCTACGCTGAAAGTTCAGTGGGTGCCCAGGGCTTGATGCAGGTCATGACGCGCGTGCACACAGACAAATTCGAAAAACTAGACCGGCCACCGACGGCCGCTTTCAATCCAGAAGTGAATATCCGAATCGGTGTTCAAATTTTGTCGGATTGCATTCGACGGCGAGGCTCTGAAGTAGCTGGTCTTAACTGCTACGTGGGTGCCACGACCGCCGATGACGGTGGATACAGCAAAAAGGTGCAGGCAGAAAAAAGGCGCATGGCCTTGGCTGCCAAGATACCGCTGAATTAACGACCGTTCAGAAATCGATCCATGCGTTGCACCGACTCTTCGAGACGGTTCAAGCCGATGGTATATGCCAAGCGAACGGTATTGGCTGCGTGGGCAAAACCAAAGTCAATGCCGGGTACCAATGCCACATTGGCATTGTCTAGGAGATCTTTCGCCAACTGTTTACTGTCATTGGAAAATTTGGTCGTGTCGGCGTAAACATAGAACGCACCGTCTGGCTTGGCTGGCACGGTTAAGCCAATCGACTCCAAAGCGGGTACCAAGAAGTCCCGTCGCGCTTGAAAGGCCTCACGTCTTTGTTCAAACAAATGCAAGGTCGTTTCTTCAAAGCATGCCATTGCACCGTGTTGGGCCAATGTTGGGGGGCAAATCGAAAGGCTAGAGGCTAATTTCTCGATGGGTTCGATAAGGTAGGGTGGCACGATAAGCCATCCCAATCGCCATCCTGTCATGTGAAAGTATTTAGAAAAGCTGTTGATGATGATGACGTCGTCCGATAATCGCAAGGCACTTTGCCTGGGCTTATCGTAAGACAGACCCAAGTAAATCTCATCGACCATGAGAAAACCATTGCGACGCGCGACGGTCGCCGCAATTTTCTTAAATTGTTCCGCATCGACTGAGGTACCCGTTGGGTTACTAGGCGAAGCCATCAGCACGCCGCTGGTGTTGCTATCCCACTGGGCATCAATGTCTTCGGCTGTTGGCTGGAATTGATGGCTGGCGTCGGTTTTGATCAAACGTGTTTGACCACCAGCGGCCATGACAAAGTTACTATTGGCGGGGTAGGTCGGGTCGGGCATGAGCACCGATTGCCCGGGGTTAATCAAAGCAAGGCAAGCCAACTGCAAGGCGCCGCTTGCGCCGCTGGTAATGATCACACGGTCCGGGTCAACGGGGGCATCAAAACGCGATCCGTAGAACGCGGCTATCGATTGCCGTAAGGCCGGCAGTCCTGCGGCAGGCCCATATTTGCCTAGGCCTTGATCGGCGGCGCGCTGCATTGCTGTCACAACCGCTGGGGCTGCGTTAAAGTCAGGCTCTCCAATGCCAAGGCTAATGACGTCATGCCCCGCACGCTGTCGCTGGAGTGTCTGTTTAAAGATCTCCATGGCATGGAAAGTGGCGGTTTGTTGCATGCGTTTTGCCAGGGGGGCTGTCATCGTCTCGTTCTCATCAAGAAAAACCTAGGGAAATTGTAGTGCCGGATCCAAATTCACGTCGCCGTTTTTTGTTTGGCCGATCGCAGGCGCCCGCTGATGATTGGTTGACTTTTCTTGCCCAACTGCGCCGCAAATGCGAAGGCGAGGTCAAGTTGCTTTCGGCCCAGCGCGCCCGATTGGTGCCTAAACGGCTTGACGATATTTTTCAGGCGAGGTCACTGTGCTTGACCCATGGCGTTTGTCTGGCCCTAGACGGACTTCAAGTGCCGCCACGTGACGAAAAGCGTCCTTTGTTGTGGATTGAGGCGGGGGCGGCCTGGGGGTCGCTTATGCCTTTGGGAGAGACGGGTCACTGGCGGGTGCAGGCCGGTTGCCCGATTGAGGGTATGCAAGCGGCTGGTTTGCTTGGACAGCAGCCCATCAAACAGGTAGAAAACCTGGCACAGTGGTTCGCCCACGTGGGTCATTATCCGGTTGACCTTGTCAGTCTTGGTTTGATTTCAGTGGAATGGCTTTTTGCAGACGGTACCGTCGAAGTGCTGGGCGCTTTTGGTAGTCAGGACAGTCAGCCGTTACGCTCGTTACGTGCGCAGCGAAGTGTGCCCAAATTGTTTGAAATCGTGACGCAAGAAGCAGTTAAGCAGGCCTTGGCTGACCAACAGTGGCCATGGCGTTTTCGGGTCGATGCATTGACGCACATGACACAGCCGAATTTGGCCCATGTCACCGTGGGGCATGGCGGTGCATTGGGTTGGTTGATTGCGGCAACCTTTGAACAGCACGCGGTCATTGAGGCGTCGCCACAGCCGGTTTCTTCTGGCCGACTTGACTCGGTGTCTGAGCGTTCAACGCCCGATCTCGACGCCAAGGTCAAACAAATCATGGACCCCGAAGGAATCTTCCTGTCCGTTCCTTCGCAAAAGGGATAGAATCAATTCTTCTCTTTCAACTGAACACCTTGGCTTTCATGGATCCAAACTTTCGGCAGTCAGCACTGGCGTATCACGAGCAGGGACGCCCTGGAAAAATCTCGATCGCGCCCACGAAAACATTGTCTAACCAGCGGGACCTCGCTTTGGCTTATTCGCCTGGCGTCGCTGCGGCATGTGAGGAAATTGTCGCGGATCCAGCCAATGCGTTTCGCTACACCGCACGCGGCAATTTGGTTGGTGTCATTACCAACGGATCGGCTGTGCTCGGACTCGGCAACATTGGCCCCTTGGCATCCAAACCCGTGATGGAAGGCAAGGCGGTCTTGTTTAAGAAATTTGCAGGCATTGATGTGTTCGATATCGAAATCAATGAATCGGATCCCCAAAAGCTTATCGATATCATTGCTGGCTTAGAGCCAACATTTGGTGGCATCAACTTAGAAGACATCAAAGCGCCTGAGTGCTTCACTGTCGAGCGTGAGCTGCGTAAGCGCATGAACATCCCCGTATTTCATGATGACCAACACGGCACGGCGATTATTGTCACCGCGGCATTTGTCAACGGCCTTGAAGTCGTGGGTAAACCCGTCGATCAAGTCAAAGTGGTTGTGTCTGGTGCGGGGGCTGCGGCGTTGGCTTGTCTGGATCTGATGGTTGACATGGGTTTGCCCCTCAAAAATATTTGGGTAACTGATATTGAGGGTGTGGTGTATGAAGGTCGCAAGGTTCTGATGGACCCAGACAAAGCCCGCTACGCTCAAAAAACCGAAGCGCGTACTCTTGGCGATCTCATCGATGACGCTGATGTGTTTCTTGGGTTGTCTGCCGGTGGTGTTCTAAAGCCAGAGATGGTGGCCAAGATGGCCAAGCGCCCACTGATTCTGGCGCTCGCGAATCCGAACCCAGAAATCCTGCCCTCGGATGCGCACGCGGTTCGAGACGACGTGGTGATGGCAACAGGTCGGTCGGATTACCCCAATCAGGTCAACAACGTCTTGTGCTTTCCCTATATTTTTCGGGGTGCCCTCGATGTTGGGGCAACCACGATTACGCGTGGCATGGAAAAAGCGGCTGTTGTGGCGATCACCCAGCTCGCTCAAGAGGAGCAAAGTGAGGTGGTTACTGCGGCCTACGGCGCCGGTGAGAGCGCCTTTGGCCCAGAGTATTTCATACCGAAACCTTTTGATCCCCGTCTCATCACACGTATCGCGCCAGCGGTGGCTAAAGCAGCGATGCAAGAGGGCGTGGCCACGCGTCCGATTGCGGATATTGATACGTATGTTGATCAACTGGAGCAATTTGTTTATCACTCAGGCGCTTTCATGAAGCCGGTATTTTCTGCGGCCAAGGCGTTTGTCAGGCAGCAGGGTAAATCACGGATTGTGTTCACTGAGGGTGAGGACGAGCGGGTCTTGCGCGCCGTTCAAGTGGTCGTTGATGAAAAATTGGCAACGCCCATTATCGTGGGTCGGCCCACTGTTTTGGCGGACCGGATTGAGAAACATGGTTTGCGATTGACGTTAGGTAAGGACGTTGAAGTGGTGAACCCTGATTATGACGATCGTTTCCATCGGTATTGGACGACGTACTGGGAGATCATGTCGCGGCGTGGGGTCACCAAAGAGATGGCTCGTGTTGAAATGCGTCGCCGTTTGACCCTGATTGGCGCCATGATGGTTCATCTTGGCGATGCGGATGGCATGATTTGTGGCACGGTGGGTTCCTATGGCGATCACTTGCGTTATATCGATCAAATGATTGGATTGGCGCCTGGCGAGTCAACCTACGCTGCCATGAATATTTTGCTACTGCCTGATCACACGTTAACGCTGGTGGACACCCATATCAACGAAAACCCAACAGCGGAGCAGATTGCCGCTTTCACCATTTCGGCGGCCAAAGAACTGCGTCGGTTAAATCTTGTGCCCAAGGCCGCCTTACTGTCCCGTTCGAATTTTGGGTCAGGGTCGTCTTCGTCGGCGGCGAAGATGCAAGCGGCGCTTGAATTGATTCGGCAGTGGGCGCCCGATCTTGAGGTCGACGGCGAGATGCATGGTGATTGCGCACTGAACGAAGCGCAGCGCCTGAAACTACTACCTAACTCAACCCTCAAAGGGTCGGCCAACTTGCTGGTTTGTCCCAACGTTGATGCGGGCAATATCACATACAACCTTCTTAAGGCGGCTGCAGGCGGTAACGTCGCGGTAGGCCCATTTTTGCTTGGTGTAAATGCACCGATCCACATCCTGACTTCGAGTGCGACAGTGCGCAGGATCGTCAATATGACAGCAGTGACAGTGGTTAAAGCCAATCATGCCGTCTAGCCACGGCATCGCTAGCGAGGGCATCTGTTGCATGCTGTTTCAATTAAGACGCAAATTGTGATTGATTCCACCCGTTATTGTCGATACGATTCGCGCATCAATCTTTGATTCCTCAACAGGCGGGTATGGATCATGAGTCGTCAGGCAAGTCGGCAAGTGCCGAAACTATTGCAAAAGGGTGGGCAGTTCGATCCCGACAGTGATCTTGAGTCCCTCCAAGCGGGGGCTCAAGAGTTTGCATTCGCTTGGTGCGTGGCGGACTGTTCCAAAGCACGGAATCGGTCGGCGCTCTTTCGAGCCGTGGTCAAGGCTGTCGATTACCCGCAATTTTTTGGCGGGGCGTTTGATGGCCTCTATGACTGCTTGTGCGAAAGCGTCGATGACCAACCATCGGGAATGGTACTGCTTTTTGATCGGCTGCACTCAGCGGATCCCGGGCTTGAAAGTGACGTCGGTGAGATAAAAGCGATCCTTGAAGATACCGTGTCGTACGCATCGGACACAGGAAAAGTTTTTCTCTTTGGTTTAAAAGAAGCGGGTCGACACCCTGATGATGAGCCGGGATATGTTCAAAATTGGAGTGACGCCGATAGCTAGATCGTGGGTGTCGAATTACCAATCGAGGTGAGTGGTGAGGCAAGCCGTGGCGAACAAACCCGCTGTTTCTGTTCTTAGCACCCGTGGACCCAGGTTCACTTGTGTGGCCACATGGCGGGTGATTTGATCTTGTTCGGTAAGGTTCCAGCCCCCTTCCGGCCCAATAAGGCATGCCGCTTTACCTGCCTCCTTTAAATGGTCCAAGAGCGTGACGTCGTCTAGGCCCGTGGAGGCCTCGGGTGTGAAAAGTAGTTTAGGCGTTGCATCGAGCATGACCAACGCTTGTGCGAGTGAGTCGGTGATGTATACGCTCATGAGCCGGTTTCGACCGCACTGCTCGCTAGCCGACTGCACGATGCTTTGCCAATGCTGTTGTCTTTTGGCGGCTCGGTCGGCAGAGAGCTTCACGACCGAGCGTGCCGCCGGTGTCACCATCACAGCGCCCACCCCGAGCTCAACGGCTTTCTCAATGACCCAATCCATACGGTCTTGGCCACTAAGCGCTTGAACCAATGTGATGTGTCCTCTTCGTTCCCGATCTATGGCTTGCCCCTGCCCGGTATGAGCAAGGCATGTGCCATCTGTTTCAAATGACAGCTCGGCCAGATATTCCTGACCGGAACCATCAAACAGGACGACTTCTGCACCCGCTTTGAGCCGCCTGACCCGCACATGATGAGCCACTGCCTTGGGCAGTGGGCCGACAGACGAGGGCGTGAGCGCGACGTTACAAAAAAAACGAGGTGTTTTCATGCTGGAATATTACCCGAGTGCGTAGCGGGAATGGCCGTTGAAGTGGTTGGGTGACCAGCTGACACGAGCCACGCGACAGATCCGCGCATCTGCAGGTCTAAGCTTGCTTGGCCAGGTGCTAAAATCCGAGGTTTGCCACACATCCAATCGGTTCGTCCAGACAGGTTGGTTGATGTTTCTAACCAAGTAGAAGGTCTAGCCCTGTTATGAGTGCACCCGCCAGTTCCCATCTCCTTACTGAAGCGATGGCCTCAGCCATTCGAGCTCTATCTATGGATGCCGTTCAGCAAGCAAAATCCGGACACCCCGGTGCGCCCATGGGGATGGCCGAGATCGCGGTGGCCTTATTTGCCAAGCAGCTGCGTCACAATCCGACCGATCCGGCCTGGCCCAATCGAGACCGTTTTGTTTTGTCCAACGGTCATGCGTCCATGCTCATCTACAGTGCGTTGCACCTTTGTGGTTACGCGTTGCCCAGCGAAGAGCTCAAAGCTTTCCGTCAACTTCACTCCAAAACGCCGGGTCACCCCGAGGTCGGCGTGACCCCTGGGGTCGAGACCACGACGGGCCCGTTGGGCCAAGGTTTGTCGAATGCGGTGGGTATGGCGTTGGCTGAGGCGTTGTTGGCCGCTGAGTTCAATCGCGCTGATTTAGCCATTGTGGATCACCATACTTATGCTTTTGTGGGTGATGGTTGCCTGATGGAGGGAATCTCCCATGAGGTTTGTTCCTTGGCAGGTACTTTGCGCTTGGGCAAGCTGGTGGTTCTATATGACGACAATGGCATCTCGATTGATGGCCGTGTAGAGCACTGGTTTAAAGATGATACGGCTCGCCGGTTTGAGGCTTACGGTTGGAATGTGGTGCGCGACGTGGATGGACACGATACGGCGGCCGTTAACGAGGCGATTGAACAAGCCAAGGCGCTGGGGCAGACCCAGCAGCGCCCAACGTTAATTATTTGCCGGACCGTGATTGGTCAGGGCGCGCCTACGATGGCTGGGACTGAAAAAGTGCATGGGGCACCACTGGGCGATGATGAAATCGCACAAACCCGAGCAGCCATGCAATGGCCCCATGCGCCCTTTGATGTGCCAGAAGAAGTCCGTCAAGCTTGGGATTGCCGCGTCAAAGGCCAGACCATGCAGCAGGCGTGGAACGAGCAATTTGAGACCTATCGAAGCCAATATCCTGAGTTAGCGGCTGAGTTGATGCGTCGGATGAATGGGGATTTGCCACACGACTTCTCAACCTTGGCTGATCAATTGGTTGAACTGATCGCCGCGCAAGAGAAAACAGTGGCCAGCCGGAAAGCCTCGCAACAGGTGATTGAATCTTTGGTCTCTCTCTTACCCGAGATGATCGGCGGTTCTGCTGATTTAACCGGCTCAAACTTTACAGATTGGCCGCAAGCAGTGGCTGTTCGTGCGGGTGACGAAGGTTTGCGCGCTGGCCGTCACATCAATTACGGGGTGCGTGAGTTCGGTATGGCGGCGATCATGAACGGGATGGCGCTGCATGGTGGCATCCTGCCTTTCGGCGGCACCTTTTTGACCTTCTCGGATTATTCTCGCAACGCCATCCGAATGGCGGCGCTGATGAAAACCCGGGTGGTTCATGTGTTCACACATGACTCCATTGGTCTGGGCGAAGATGGACCGACCCATCAGTCTGTCGAGCATGCGGCGAGCTTGCGTCTGATACCGAACCTATCGGTCTGGCGGCCTTGTGACACCGTTGAAACAGCAGCGGCTTGGCTGTCTGCCGTGAGACGGCCCGCGAGCATTGGTATGACCGTGCGCGATGGTGGGCCCACCGCCTTGCTATTGTCGCGGCAGAATCTGCCCTTTGTCCCTCGCGATGCTCAAACGTTGGCCATGGTCAAACGAGGTGGCTACGTGCTATCAGATGCAGCGGTGTTTCAAGCGGTGATTATCGCTACCGGCTCCGAAGTCTCTCTGGCGCTCGAAGCCAAAGCCTTGTTAGAAGCCGAGGACATTGCCGTCAGAGTGGTTTCCATGCCAAGCACCGATGTGTTCGATGCCCAAACTGAGGATTACCGGGCCGCGGTTTTGCCGCCTAAGGTGCCACGTGTGGCCGTTGAGGCAGGTGTTCGAGATTACTGGTACAAATACGTCGGGCTAGAGGGCGCGGTTGTCGGTATCGACAGCTATGGTGAATCGGCACCCGCCGGTGTGTTGTTCAAACATTTCGGGCTGACCGCTGAAGCAGTCGCCCAATCCGTCAAAAAGATTTTGTAAACAAGGAGAGTGGTGTCATGGCAATTCGCGTCGCAATTAACGGTTATGGTCGTATTGGTCGGAACATTCTTCGGGCCCATTACGAAGGTGGTAAACAGCACGATATCGAAATTGTGGCCATCAATGATTTGGGTGACTCCAAAACCAACGCTCACCTGACTCAATATGACACTGCCCATGGCAAGTTTCCTGGCACGGTGGGCGTCGAAGGTGACTACATGATGGTCAATGGCGACAAAATCCGGGTTTTGGCGAATCGCAACCCTGCCGAACTGCCCTGGGGCGAGCTCGGCGTGGATGTGGTTCTCGAATGCACCGGTTTTTTTGCGAGTAAAGAAAAAGCATCTGCACACCTCAAAGGTGGTGCCAAGAAAGTTATTATCTCGGCCCCAGGTGGGAAAGACGTTGATGCAACGGTGGTGTTTGGCGTCAATGAAGGCGTCCTGAAAGCAGAGCACACGGTTATATCTAATGCATCTTGCACCACCAATTGCCTGGCACCTCTAGTCAAGCCCTTGCACGAGAAAATTGGTGTAGAAACAGGATTGATGACAACCATCCATGCCTACACCAATGACCAGGTGCTAACAGACGTCTACCACGAAGATTTGCGTCGCGCTCGCTCGGCCACCATGAGCATGATTCCCACCAAAACGGGTGCGGCAACCGCCGTGGGTTTGGTTTTGCCTGAACTCAACGGCAAGTTAGATGGTTATGCCATGCGGGTGCCCACGATCAATGTTTCGATCGTTGACCTTTCTTTTATTGCCTCGCGGGATACGACGGTTGATGAAGTTGACGCCATCTTGAAGGAAGCTTCTGAAGGTTCATTGAAAGGCATTTTGACCTTCAACACAGATCCCTTGGTATCGATCGACTTTAATCACAATCCGGCTTCAAGCAATTATGACGCCACGTTGACGAAGGTGTCGGGCAGACTTGTTAAGGTCTCTTCTTGGTATGACAACGAGTGGGGTTTCAGTAACCGCATGCTCGATACCACCACGGCTTTGATGAGTGCTAAGTAAGCATGGACATGATGGTTAAAACGCTTGCCGGCCTAGCACAGGCTGGTGAGCTGGATGGCAAGCGTGTCTTTATTCGAGCCGATTTAAACGTTCCGTTTGACGAGGCAGGTCACATCACAGAGGACACCCGGATCACATCCACTGTGCCTGGCATACAGATGGCCCTAAAAGCGGGCGCCGCCGTGATGGTGACTTCTCATCTTGGGCGGCCTCAAGAAGGCCACTTAAAGGCCAATGAGAGCCTGTTGCCCGTCGCAGAGAAGCTATCTGAATGCCTGGGCCAACCCGTGCGTTTGATCACGGATTGGCTCGATGGGGTTCAAGTGGCGGCCGGTGAGGTGGTCCTGCTAGAGAACTGTCGTGGCCATGACGGCGAAAAAAAAGACGATCCGGGTTTGGTCAAGCGCATGGCACGTTTGTGCGATGTGTATGTCAATGATGCCTTTGGGACGGCGCATCGTGCCGAAGCAACCACCCATGGCCTCGCGCTTGCGGCACCCGTGGCTTGTGCGGGGCCGTTGTTGGCCGCAGAGCTTCAAGCGCTTGGCCAAGCACTGGAACACCCCAAGCGTCCCATGATCGCGATAGTGGGTGGTTCTAAAGTCTCAAGTAAATTGTCAATTTTGTTGGCCTTGGCCGACAAGGTGGATCAGTTAATCGTTGGGGGCGGCATCGCCAATACCTTCTTACTGGCGAGCGGATTGCCTATTGGTCAATCTTTGGCTGAGCCCGATCAGGTCGATCAAGCCAAGCGCGTGATCGAGAAAATGAAAGCCCGCGGTGCCGCCGTGCCAATCCCAGTTGACGTCGCGGTCGCCAGCGAATTCTCGGCGCAAGCCAAAGCCGTGGTGAAGCGGGCAACGGATGTCGCCAGTGACGATTTAATTCTCGATATCGGACCGGAAACCACCAAAGCCCTGGCGGAGAAACTTCGTGAGGCGGGCACGATCGTGTGGAACGGGCCAGTGGGTGTGTTTGAGTTTGATGAGTTCTCTGCGGGAACCCGCGGTATCGCGCAGGCAATCGCTGGTTCAGCAGGGTTTTCTATTGCCGGTGGTGGAGACACATTGGCTGCAATCGCCAAGTTCGAGATCGGCGATCAGGTTGATTACATATCCACGGGCGGTGGGGCTTTTCTAGAGCTATTGGAAGGCAAGACCTTGCCTGCTGTGCAAGCCTTGGTCCAGCGCGCAAATTAACAGTCGCATCCCAACAACACCCTAGAGGCGGTTTGCCATCGAAGCAACCTAACGAATCGTAGGAGCCTGCCTGTTTAGGTAGTCGGCGTACAAGGTTGCGACGCCGCACGGGGCCAGTCGTGCGATCCGAGTATCCGCGCGGCTGGTCAAAATAATCGGGACTTTAGCGCCCACGACAATGCCGGCCGCATCAGCACCCGCTAGAAAAATCAAGTTTTTGGCCAGCATATTCCCAGCCTCTAGATCTGGAACAACCAGTATTTGGGCCCGGCCAGCTACCGCAGACGTCAGGCCCTTCATCTCGGCGGCCCTTGGGCTCACCGCGTTATCCATGGCGAGTGGTCCCTCCAAGATGCCTGCGGTGATCTGACCGCGCTCGGCCATCTTGCACAGCGCGGCGGCGTCAATCGTGCTGGCAATTTTTGGGTTGACCTGTTCAACGGCTGACAGAATGGCAACCCTTGGCGTTCCTAAGCCCAGCGCGATGTGAAGGTTGATCGCATTTTGTACGATATCAGCCTTGCCATTCAGGTCCGGACTGATATTGATCGCAGCATCTGTAATGAATAAGGGCGCTTCATGAGTAGGCACATCCATTAAAAACACATGACTCAAACGGCTGGCTGTTCTGAGCCCTGTCTTGGCTTGTACAACCTCATGCATCAACTCATCGGTGTGCAAACTGCCTTTCACTAAAAGGCTTGCGTGCCCTGCGCGTACTTGGACCACTGCCTCGGCAGCGGCGGCATGACTATGGGGCATGTCGATGAGCTCTAGCTCGGTAATATCTAAGCGCTCTTGCGCAGCGACTTGCTCTATCTTGTGCCTTAGACCGATCAAGATCGGCGTGATGAGCTTAAGCTCATGGGCTTGGACGGCAGCCGACAGCGAAGCGGCATCGCAAGGATGCACCACGGCGCAACGCTGTGAGGGCACCTGCTAAGCGGCTTTTATCAGTGCTTCAAACTTCACTAACTCATGCCGCACGGGCTGCTTGTGATCGGGTGACCTCAAATTCAAGCCTTTTTGTTACGGGTTGAAACCTGCTTCGCGGTGGTTTTCTTAACGGCGGGCTTACGAGCTGTTTTTGTGGCGACCGTTTTTTGGGGTGCGACCTTTTTGGCGGTAACTTTTTTAGCAGCAACTTTTTTGGTGGCCACTTTCTTGGGCGCCGATTTCGCTACTGTTGGCGCTTTGAGTGAGGCATTTTCAGTCCCAGTCTCTCTTTGCAAATTAAGTGCCGTGAGCGGTCTATGCGTTGTCTTGGGCATTTGGCGAATCGCTGACTCGTAAAAGGTGCTGATCCGAGCCAGTCGTTGTTTACCTTCTGCGTTCAGCGTGCCACTCGCTAATGCCACGCGCTTGACAAAGTCATGTGCCTCTTGGATTTCAGTCGCACCATGGTGACTCAAGAGGGTGGGGATAGCGGCGACCGCACCTTCAGGGTCCACAACCATGACCATGGCCTGTTCGCGAACCAGTTGTTTAAATGTAGACAAGCTCATGGCCTGTTCCTGTCGTGCTCGAAGCTGGCGGATTAAGTTGAAGCTACGTCCGTCAATGCCTCCTTGAGCTTGGGCGATGTACATCATCACCCGGATACTGGCTTCGCGGATACCACCGCACTGCACCAGTTTTCTCAGTTCATCAACGCGTTGCTGGACAAACGCCACGTGCTCTGGAGAGACACCGGGGTGCTCACGTGGTGGTCCCTCTTTGGCGCCTAAGCCGGAGATGTCTTGCGTCAAGGGTGCGCCATAGACGGTCATAAACGTTTGTTCGATCATCGCATCACGCCATTCACCCCAGAGATTTAGAGATGACTCGATGGATTTAGAGACTTGTTTTTCCAGCTGCACAAAAGGGTTGTTCTTATCGGCGGGCTGTCGTTTATTTTTGACTTGTACGGCCACCGGCGCAAGTGCAGCAATGGCCGGATTTTTGTCTGATATCGCCTCGTAGGGCAAGCGCAATGGATGCATGTTCTCCCGGCGCTCGGTAGCCCGCGGTGTGGCGAGTGCTTTGATCCATGGTTGCATGAATGTTTTGTAGAGACCTTGATTGACCTGAGACAGTCGCGACACGGTGGCAAAGCGGCGGTCATCATCCTCACGGTGCTGAACAATTGCTTCGATGTCGGCCAAATGACGTCGCTCGAATGTCAAGATGTAGTCACCATAAGCCAAGTCGGCGTTGGGCGTTTCTGGCGTTTTGTCATGAATAACCGCCTCGTAGATGCCCGGTGGCAAGAGATCAATCATGTCAATGTTGCAGGTAAATTCGCGGTGTTCTTTTTTAGCGACCGCACCGGATACAAAAATCCCCAAGTGCCCAATGCTTTCATGAATCGCGTAGATAATGGTCTGGCCATGCGCCAAGACTTCATTGTCGTTCTGATAAAGGTCCCTGATCCAGCCAAGCGCCTGGGGTGGGGGCGTGATGTCATCACCCTTGGAACAGAACACGATGATGGGCGAGTGGATGTTACGCAAATCAATACGCACGCCTTCTTCAGTGACCAGACGGGCGGTTGAGAGCTTGTTGCCGATGAAGAGATTGTCGACAATATATTGAATTTCTTTGCCATTTAAAAAGACGTGTCCGCCCCACCACTTTTCGAAACCAAGGTAGCGAGAAGCTTCCGTATCAACATTGGAATAGAGGTTGTATTGCTTCGCCCAATAGGTGTTGGCTGGATTCAGGTTCTCAAAATTCTGAACAAGATTGGCGCCATCGAATAAGCTGCCACCTAGGTCGCTTGCCATGGTTGTCATCCAAGAACCGCCGGTTAAACCACCGGTGTAACGCATGGGGTTCTTATTGCGCCATCCTGCCCAGTACGATAGGGGGGCGCCAGCGATAATGATGGGCCCAAACAGATCAGGACGGACAGCGGCTGCCATCATCAATTGCCATCCGGCCTGACAATTGCCGATCACAACCGGTTTGCCTTCGGCATCGGGATGTAAATCGATGACTTTTTCTAAAAATATCGTTTCGGCCCAAACCACATCCTCAACGCCTTGCTCAGGCTCCGGGCGCGGCAAGAATCCAATGAAGTAGCAGGGGTGACCCTCGGCCACGGCCACGCCAATTTCGCTCTCTGGCTTGAAACCAGCGATGCCAGGTCCGTGACCAGCGCGGGGGTCGACAACCAAAAAAGGCCTTTTGACTGGATCGATGGGACTTGATTTTGGAGGGGTAATGCGTGTCAAAATATAATTGACAGGGCGGTCGAGTTCACGGCCATCTAAGACCACCTCAGCTTTCATGCTGAGCACATTGGGTGCTTTTTTGGCCATGTGCCGCTGATATTGATTGCCCCGTTGGCGCATCACATCGGCATACAACACTTGCCGCTGCCAGGCGTCTACCGCGTATTCGAGTGCGGCGTTCAGTGTAGGCGGCAGTAGCGGAATTGAATGACCCTGCGTTGAAGGTTGGTCGCTCACAAATAGGCCCCTTTTAGTTTGTTATTGATTACAACGCATTTTATGTTGCATTGCAACAAGAGTGATGCTTTGAAGTGCTGCTTTGGGGTTCTGCTTTGGGGTGCTGCCCTCGAGGGTTTTCAAGGCGATACACTTAACTTAACAAATTTTTAGGGGTGGGTGGCCTTGTATTGTGTCCTTATTTTCTATCCTTGAGTTCTGTTTTACCCCATAAGTCGAGCTGTTCTTTGATTTTGTAATCGCCGTTATGGTCACGCATTCTTTTAAATCACTGTCGCAAAGGAATATCGATGTCATCAGAAACCGTCTCCTCGCCTAGCCAGACCTTGACCGTGGGTTTGATTTCTATTTCCGATCGGGCTTCCCAAGGTGTGTATGCCGACCAAGGTGTTCCCGCTTTGCGTCAATGGTTGGAGGTAGCGGTCTCTTCCCCGATGTGTTTTCAAGAGCGCTTGATCGCCGACGAACAGGACACCATCACGCAAACGATCATTGAACTCGTCGATCAAAACCACTGTGACCTGGTATTCACAACGGGTGGCACGGGCCCCTCAAGGCGCGATGTAACACCCGAAGCCACCCGCCTTGCAGCGACCCGAGAAATGCCCGGGTTTGGTGAGCAAATGCGACAGATCAGCTTAAAGTTTGTGCCCACAGCGATTTTGTCTCGTCAAGTCGGTGTTTTGCGTGAAATCGATGGCCATGCGGCTTTGGTGATTAATCTACCTGGACAACCCAAAGCCATCGCCCAAACACTTGAGGGTTTGAAAGACGATAACAACACGACGGTTACCCCTGGTATTTTTGCGGCGATACCTTATTGCATTGATTTGATTGGAGGCCCTTACATTGAGACCGTCGAGTCCGTGGTTAAGGCATTTAGGCCAAAGTCAGCTGCCAAAGCGAAGTGATTTCGCGTGCGCGGGTGCTCGCTAAAGGGTCGCTAGCAAGGCTTGATTTGGAGTGACGGGGTTTGACGTCGTGTTTTGCGAGCACTTTTAAACCCCCTGCTTCAAATAAAGACAGTAGGGCTTGACGATCTCGCAATCCCAGGTGTTCAGCCAAATCAGAAAGAATGAGCCAGGCTTGCCCTGCAGGGCGTAGGTGGTTGGCCACGCCAGTCAGAAAAGCGGTCAACATGTGGCTTTCCGGGTCATAAATGGCGGCATCAAGCGGAGTTTTAGCCCCACCGGGAAGCCACGGTGGATTGCAAACCACCAAATCAAACTGTCCCTGAGCAAACAAATTGGCCTCTTGTACCTCGATTTGTTTGTTCAAACCGAGCCGATTGACGTTTGCTTGACTGCATTGAAGTGCAGCTGGCGATATATCGGTTGCAACGACACGCTTGATGCCGCGTTTGGCCAAAATAGCCGCAATAACACCCGTGCCGCAGCCAACGTCGAGCGCGCTATTAATGCCGATGGGCAGGGTGACCTGATCGACCAGATCCAAATATTCATGCCTGGTGGGCGCAAATACCCCGTACTGGGCATGAATGCGCTCGCCTAGGGTAGCCACCATTAACCCCTGACGTTGCCACTCATAGGCACTGAGTATGCCCTGCAATTCCGTTAGGGGGATCAAAAGGGGCTCAGCCGGTCGTGAACCCAAGGCGACCTCGCAGGCCGGCGCCACATCGGGCGCACGACGATGTCCTAATTGGTAATCCGCATCGAGCGGCACCAAGAGGCGGCCCAAAGCCCGGGCGTTTTGGCTGCGCGCTTGTCGGACCAAGTGAAAGCGCTCCGGATAGGGGATGGTTTCAGCCGGCACCGCTTTTTTAGCGATCCTACGCTTAAGTGCCGCCAAGAGTTGTTTGGCGTTATGAAAATCACCGCGCCAAATAATGGAGGTGCCGCTATTAATCAGGCGAAAGGCCATATCTGCGGACAGGGTGTCGTTGCCTTGTACGGCGTTTTTGGGAGCTGGCCAGCCTTGCACAGACTGCCACCGAGCTCTACTCGGGCCAGTCTTTTCATGCCATTCTACCCAGGGCTCGTTGACAGCCGATATAACCATTTTGTCTGGGATTGGCACGATGTTCACCATGGGTTGCACGCAATAGCGCTTTCGTCGCGACGCGACTTGTCCGAACTGGCGTTGATTTTAGGTCAAGCGTCGGCGATGAAGGTAAACTGATAGACTTTCGGATCAACTCTGTCAAGCTTGCAGGCATCAGACAAAGCGCAAGAGGGTCATGATCCGCGATGAATGGTGGCATTTAACTGTGACACCTTATTTTCCATTTTTGTAGAAGGACTTTGATCATGTCTCTAGTTTCCATGCGCCAGCTGTTGGATCACGCCGCCGAAAACGGTTACGGCATCCCAGCTTTCAATGTCAATAACCTCGAACAAGTCCAAGCGATCATGGAAGCCGCACAAGAGACGGATAGTCCCGTGATCATGCAAGCATCGGCCGGTGCCAGAAAATATGCAGGCGAAGGTTTTTTGAAGCACCTCATTGAGGCCGCAGTCGAGACTTATCCCCATATTCCTGTTGTGATGCATCAAGATCACGGCCAATCCCCGGTGGTTTGTCAAGGGGCAATCGACTTAGGCTTCTCCAGCGTGATGATGGATGGCTCTTTAAAAGAGGACGGTAAAACCATCGCTGACTACGAGTACAACGTTGAGGTCACTCGAAAAGTCGTCGACATGGCTCACAAGCTTGGCGTCACGGTCGAGGGTGAATTGGGTTGTCTGGGCTCACTCGAAACCATGATGGGCGATAAGGAGGACGGTCACGGCGCTGATGGTAAGTTGACCATGGACCAGTTGCTGACTGACCCAGAGCAGGCCGCTGATTTTGTGCGTCAAACGCAGCTCGATGCCCTAGCTATTGCGATCGGCACCAGTCATGGTGCTTACAAGTTCACTCGCAAGCCAACCGGTGACATTTTGTCGATCGGACGCATCAAAGAAATCAATGCACGCTTGCCAAATACTCACCTGGTCATGCACGGCAGCTCTAGCGTTCCTCAGGAGCTTTTGGCTGAAATACGAACATTTGGTGGGGACATGAAAGAGACCTACGGTGTTCCCGTGGAAGAAATCCAAGAGGCCATCAAGTTTGGTGTCAGGAAAATCAATATCGATACGGATATTCGATTGGCCATGACAGGTGCGATTCGTCGATTTTTTGCAGAAAACCCGAGCAAGTTTGACCCCCGTGATTATCTCAAGCCGGCCAGAGCAGCGGCCAAAGCAATCTGTGTGGCACGCTACCAGCAATTTGGTGCCGCAGGTCATGCCAGCCAAATCAAGCCTCGTGCGCTCTCCGATATTGCGGCAGCCTATGCCGCGGGTCAATTATCCCAAGTGGTGAACTAAGCGCACAAAGGGAACAGACGTGACATTGATGCATCAATCAAACCTCACCTCTTTGCCGCTTCTGGCCAGAGGCAAAGTCAGAGACATGTACGCCGTTGGTGATGACAAGCTCTTGATTGTGGCCTCAGATCGAATATCGGCGTTTGACGTGATACTGGACGATCCCATTCCAGGAAAAGGGGAGGTCTTAACGCGATTGACGACCTTATGGCTTGAGCACCTCAAAGACATCATCCCAAATCACAGCACGGGTATTGACCCGACCTCGGTGGTGACACCTCAAGAGCGCGAGCAGGTTGTCGGCCGTTCTATGGTGGTTAAACGTTTAAAGCCCATCATGGTCGAAGCTGTGGCTCGCGGTTACCTGATCGGATCGGGTTGGGTTGACTACCAGGCAACGGGGGCAGTGTGCGGGATTGCTTTACCGCCAGGACTTAAGCAAGCGAGTCGTTTGGCCCAGCCCATCTTCACGCCAGCGGCGAAGGCCGAGATTGGCGAGCATGATGAAAACGTCGATTTCAAATACGTCATCGACGCGGTGGGTGAGCAGATGGCGAACACGATTAGAGACGTGACGTTGCGCCTCTACGAGAAGGCAGCTGTTTACGCAGCCAGTCGGGGGGTTCTGATTGCCGACACCAAATTCGAATTTGGCCTTGACGAGCAGGGTGTCTTGCATTTGATGGACGAAGTGCTGACACCCGATTCTTCACGGTTTTGGCCAGCGGACCAATGGCAAGAGGGCATTAGCCCGCCGTCCTACGACAAACAGTTTGTGCGCGATTGGCTGGAAACGCAGCACTGGAACAAGACCGCACCGGCGCCTCGCTTACCTGGCGAAGTGATTGATCAGACTGCCGCCAAATACCTTGAGGCTTTGCAACGCCTTGAAAGATGAACCCTTCATTGAACACTCGCCCGGCGTGGTGTTGATACGCAATCAAAACACCACCATCGGTTATTGCCGCTACCACGAGAACGGTGACGTCGAGTATATTTTTGTCAATCCTTTGTATCGGCGGCAAGGACACGGCAGCACCCTGCTGCATGAAGTCAAAAAAATCACAGGCCATAAGGGCCAAGCCCATCAACCCATCTCGCCCATGGGTCGGCACTTCTTTTCAGCGAACGGGGTCGACCTGCAAACGAGGCAGCTCCTGAAGATGAGCCGCTAAAATAATGTTTTCGATTGTCGGTATCTAATCATGGCCACGAGCACAAACAGCACTACCCCAGCTAGCTTAACGACACCACAGGTGGCCGTCATCATGGGCTCCTCAAGTGATTGGGAAACCATGGCGCCGGCTGTCGCCTTGCTTGAATCCTTCGGCGTGGCAGTGCAAGCCAAAGTTATCTCTGCTCATCGCATGCCGCATGACATGGTGCAGTTTGCCTCACAAGCGTCTGAACAAGGACTGCGCGCAATTATTGCAGGTGCTGGTGGTGCTGCGCACTTGCCCGGCATGATGGCGGCCTTAACGGAGATACCGGTTTTTGGGGTACCCGTTGCCAGCCAACATTTGCGCGGTGAAGACTCGTTGTTGTCCATCGTGCAAATGCCCAAGGGTGTTCCCGTGGCAACGTTTGCCATCGGTCAAGCAGGCGCAACCAACGCGGCGTTGCATGTGGTGGCTAATCTCGCAACAACAGATGCCAATCTACGCATAAAACTCGTTGAGTACCGTGCCAATCAGACGGCGCAAGCGCGTGCCATGAAGGTGCCGACATGATGGTTAGACCCGGGCAGTGGCTCGGTGTGCTCGGTGCTGGCCAGCTGGGGCGAATGTTCTGCCAAGCGGCACAGTCAATGGGTTACCGCGTGATGGTTTTGGATCCGGAAGAGGACAGCCCAACTGCCGCTATTGCGGATGCGCATATCTGGGCCACGTTTGAGGATGAGGATTCCTTGTCTGAGCTGGCCGCCAATTGTTTGGCGGTCACTACCGAGTTCGAGAACGTCCCGGCCCAAAGCCTTGAAGTCTTGGCGCGACGCATCCAAGTGGCACCCAATGCGCGAGCGGTCGAGTTGGTACAAGATCGGTGTGTCGAAAAGGCATTTATTGAGGCTTTGGGTGTGCCCGTGGCCCCTCACCATGCGGTTCGTGAACTCGCAGACCTTAAGCAAGCATCGGAAACGCTATTTCCCGGTATTTTGAAAGTGGCCAGACTCGGTTATGACGGTAAAGGCCAAACCCGTGTGCCATCCAAACTTCAAGCTGTTGAAGCGTTCAAAGCGTCAGGCAATGTCCCTTGCGTGTTAGAGGCGCAATTGTCCTTGAAAGCTGAACTCTCCGTTATCTTGGCACGAGATATGCAGGGTCAGAGTCGGGTTTTTCCCGTGGCTCGCAATGTGCATCATGAAGGCATTCTGTCCGTCACGCATGTGGATGGGCAAACCAATGCTTTGACGGAAGCGGCCACCAAAGCCGCCATTGAAATCGCTGAGGGACTGGGCTACCACGGGGTACTCTGTGTTGAGTTTTTCGTCTTGGAAGACGGCTCCTTATTGGTCAATGAAATTGCACCACGACCGCACAACAGTGGTCATTTCACGATGAATGCCTGTGCCACCAGTCAGTTTGAGCAGCAGGCCCGAGTGATGGCTGGGTTACCGCTTGGCGATACGCGTTTGTTAAGTCCGGTGGTCATGCTTAATCTGCTCGGGGATGTCTGGCTCAATGAGGCTGATGAAATCACCGAACCCGATTGGCAAGCCCTGTTGGCTTTACCCGGCACCGCTTTGCATCTTTACGGCAAAAAGGAGGCTCGTCGGGGTCGCAAAATGGGGCATATCAACGTCACAGCACCCAACATGGCGCAAGCGGTTGATGTGGCCAATCAAATTGTCGCGCTCTTTGGTTTGCCTGTCCCAGCGACTCTCGATACGCCGTGACTGAGAAAGACGCTGTCAATACGATTGAGCACGCCGTAGACGTCCTTGAGGGCGGCGGATTGGTCGCTTTTCCCACAGAGACGGTTTACGGTTTAGGCGCGGATGCCAATAACCCACAAGCTATTGAGTCCATTTATGCCGCCAAGGGACGTCCGAGTCATCACCCGGTGATTGTGCATATCGCCAAACCGGCTGACCTTTGGCGCTGGGTCACAACAGACCAACTGAGTCAGGTGCTTGCGCAGCGTTTAAGTGATGCCTTTTGGCCCGGACCGTTGACCCTTATTTGTCGGCGCGACCCAAGTGTGCCGGCAGCGGTTAGCGGTGGACAAGACACCATCGGTGTCCGTTGCCCCGCGCACCCCGTCGCTCAGGCCTTACTCAACGCTTTTGCCCATCGCCGTGGTAATGAGCGCTCAGGGATTGCTGCGCCATCGGCCAATCGTTTTGGACAAGTCTCGCCGACCCGCCGGCAGCATGTGGTTCACGAGTTCACAGACCGGGTGGCAGCGGGTATGCCGGTCCTTGAGGGCGGGAACAGTGCCGTGGGCATTGAATCAACAATTGTGGATGTGTCACGTGTTAACCAAGGTCAAGGCGTTGTTTTGTTGCGTCCCGGTGGTATCGATGCACAGGCCATTGAAGCAATCATTGGTGAGCCCTTGCAAGCGCCAAACGATCAGGCGCCGCGCGTTTCGGGCTCACTCAAAGCACATTATGCGCCCCACACGCCCCTGCAATTGCTTGATGTCGCAACGCTTTCGAGCGTTTCGAGCCACGACCGACAGGCCGTTGTCTTGAGGGCGTGCGAGTTAGAGCGGTTGCCCACAGCAATGCGAAACCAAAGCAATATAACGATAGTGACAATGCCCGATGACCCGCTGCCATATGCCCAAGCGCTCTATGCGCGCTTACGCGACTTGGATCAAGATGGATTTACCAAATTAGTATGGATTAACGTGCCACCAGGTCAAGCTTGGGACGCCATTCGGGACCGACTTACACGGGCAGCGGCCGCCTTTGAAAGCTAGGCCGCATGCTCCACTGCCCATCATGTAAACCAACCAATACTGAAGTTTTTTGCTGAGCCCGGTCTCAGAAAAAAGCCTGTAATCCTGTTTGTGCTCTACCTAAAATCAAAGCATGTATGTCGTGGGTGCCCTCATACGTATTGACGACTTCGAGATTGACCAAATGACGGGCGACCCCATACTCGTCTGAAATGCCGTTACCCCCCAACATATCCCTCGCCAACCGAGCGATATCAAGCGACTTGCCACAAGAGTTGCGCTTCATGATGGAGGTGATCTCAACGGCCGCCGTGCCTTCGTCTTTCATACGACCTAGACGCAAACAACCTTGTAGCCCTAAGGTGATTTCGGTTTGCATATCAGCCAATTTTTTTTGGATAAGCTGGTTTTGAGCGAGTGGGCGGCCGAACTGATGACGGTCTAGTGTGTACTGACGGGCAGTGTGCCAGCAAGACTCGGCTGCACCCAAGGCGCCCCATGCGATACCGTAACGGGCCGAGTTCAAGCAGGTAAACGGTCCCTTTAACCCTGTCACGTGCGGCAGCATCTGTTCATCGCCAACAGCGACGTCTTCCATCACGATCTCGCCCGTGACCGATGCACGCAAACCCACTTTGCCGTGGATTTCAGGCGCGGAAAGACCGTCCATGCCTTTTTCTAGGACAAAGCCTCGGATGCGGCCGTCATGGTCACCACCGACGCATTTGGCCCAAATGACAAAGACATCGGCCACCGGTGAATTGGTGATCCAAATTTTATTGCCGGTCAATCGGTAACCGTCTGCGGTTTTAACAGCCCGTGTTTCCATGCCGGCGGGGTCTGATCCGTGGTTAGGTTCTGTCAACCCAAAACACCCAATCCACTCGCCGCTCGCAAGTTTGGGCAAGTATTTCTGCTTTTGCGCTTCACTCCCAAATGTGTTGATGGGCAGCATCACCAGTGAGGATTGCACACTCATCATGGAGCGATAGCCTGAGTCAACTCGCTCGACTTCTCTGGCGATCAAGCCATAGCAAACATAATTCATGCCAGCACCACCATACTCGGTGGGAATGGTCGCGCCTAACAAGCCAAGCTCACCCATCTCAGGAAAGATGGACACATCCATTTTCTCATGGCGAAATGCTTGCAGAACTCGAGGAGCTAACTTTTCTTGGCAATAAGCATGCGCAGCCTCGCGCACCATGCGTTCCTCGTCGGTCAGTTGACTGTCCAATAAAAGCGGGTCTTCCCATCTAAAACTTGCTGCTGACATCTTTGTGCTCCGTTTCGGTTGGCTGATGCATTAAAAAGGGTTGTCTATCAATCGCTGCTTACTGATTTTGTTGAGCGTTTGCACGTAACTGGCTAATGGTCATTGTGGGCGTAATGGCCTCTGGGTCGGTGATCAAATGAATGATCGCTGGTTTATTGCTTTGAATTGCCCGTTCAAACGCGTCAGCAAAATCTTCGGTTTTTTCCACGCGCTCACCGTGCCCACCAAAGGCTTTGGCGTAAGCGGCAAAATCCGGATTGTTCAGGGCAGTGGCTGACACCCGACCCGGATAGAATTTTTCTTGGTGCATACGTATCGTGCCGTACATGCCGTTATCTACCAGTAAAACCACAATGGGCAGGTTGTATTGAACGGCCGTGGCAAATTCTTGACCATGCATCATAAAGCACCCGTCGCCAGCAAAGCAGATCACAGGTATTTGCGGTTGTAGTCGTTTGGCACCGACAGCTGCAGGAAGCCCATACCCCATCGATCCAGACGTGGGCGCTAGCTGGGTGCCATATTGCTTGAAGCGATGAAAGCGATGAATCCAAGTGGCGTAATTGCCAGCCCCATTGGTGATGATGGCGTTAGGCGGTAGCACTTTTCTTAAATGGGCCATGACGCCACCCATTTGCAACGCGCCAGGCGTCGCCACCCCATCAGGGTCACTCCAAGCCAGGTAGCGATCATGAAGGCGTGCGGTTTCTTGGGCCCAAAGCGGTGTACTCGGTGGGGAGGGCCATCGAGCCAGTTCGGCACAGAAAGCTTGTGGCGAAGCATTGATGGCTAAGCTTGGGGCATACACCCGACCGAGTTCGTTGGTGTCAGGGTGAACATGGACCAGCGTTTGCTTGGGCACAGGAATGTTCAGTAACGTATAGGCTTGGCTTGGGATTTCGGACAAGCGACCGCCGACTAAAAGAATCAGGTCGGCTTCTTGCAAGCGCGAGATTAAGGCGGGGTTCGCGCCTAAACCAAGATCACCAATGTAGGAGGGATGGTCGTGATCAATCAGCATCTGCCGACGAAAGGAAGCCGTCACGGGCAGTTGATAGCGTTGTGCGAAGTCAGCGAATTGCGCCACTGATTGTGGGCGCCACCGTGAGCCTCCCAAGATGGCCACGGGCGCCTTGGCGTTCGCGAGGCGTTGCTGCAGATCGGCCATTTGGTCCGCTGTTGGCGCACTATCAACCGCTTGAACGTAGGGCGTTGACGCGGCCGTTGCCGTCTCGACCAGCATGTCCTCTGGCAGGGCGATCACAACAGGACCGGGTCGGCCTGACATGGCCACATGGAAGGCGCGGGAAACAATCTCTGGAATACGTTCTGGATCGTCTATCTCTGTAGCCCACTTGGCGGCTTGGCCAAATACAGCTCGGTAGTCCATCTCTTGAAAGGCTTCACGCTCGCGCATGCCACGTTCGATTTGCCCAACAAATAAAATCAGGGGGGTCGAGTCTTGCTTGGCAATATGAATGCCAGCCAGGGCATTGGAGGCGCCTGGACCACGGGTCACCATACAGATACCTGGTCGGCCCGTGAGTTTGCCGTGGGCATCAGCCATCATGGTGGCACCCCCCTCTTGGCGGCACACGGTCACGTCGATGTGGCTGTCGACCAAGGCATCCAAGACAGCTAAGAAACTTTCCCCGGGTACACAAAAGACGTGTTTGGCCTCTTGCGCGACGAGTTGCTCGACGATCAGTTGGCCGCCTGTTTTGGGGGTGATGCTGCTGGTCTGGTTTGTCATAAGTCTGTCTGTTGTTTGTTTTTATCTGGTTACAAGCATATGTTCATATTTTGCACATTGCAATTGATAAAATCGCACAATGTTGTGTGCCAAAGGCACGATCTTGGATGTTGACCCGATGCGAAGAGGTATCCCGAATTTAAGCGCTTTACAGGCTTTTGAGGCCACGGCCCGTCTGGGCGGGTTTTCTCGTGCTGCCGAGGAGTTGTCGTTGACGCATAGCGCGATTCATCGACAGGTCAGTGCGCTCGAAGCCCGCCTCGGCGTGCAACTGTTTCACCGAGTCCGTCGACGCGTGGCATTGACTGATGCGGGTGCCGAATACGCCGCACGCATACGCCAGCACTTGGACCACATTGAAAAAGACACCTTTAGCCTGATGAGTCGCGCAGGTTTGGGTCGGCGCTTACATATCGCCGTATTGCCCACGCTTGCCGCGCATTGGTTGATTCCACGGTTACCCGCCTTTCAAGACCAGTATCCCGATATTTCGCTAAGCCTGTCGCTACGGACTTTGCCCTTTCAATTCGATGATCAACCGTTTGATGGGGCCATTTATCACAGCCATGCGATTTGGCCGGGTACTCAGGGAACCCGCTTATTCGCAGAAAAAGAACTGGTCCCTGTGTGTTCGCCGGCTCTTGGACTCATGACGGGTGATGATCTGCTCTTGAGCTTGCCCCACTTTCACCTGATTTCAAGGCCCGATGCGTGGCGCGATTGGTATCAACAAGGTAACAACGCTTATCCCCCTGAGGTGGCTGGCGGGCCTCGGTATGAAGTGTTCTCTATGGTGATTGCTGCCGCCCAAGCGGGGCTTGGCGTGGGCCTTGTGCCACGATTTCTTGTACAACAAGCGCTTGATGACGGGGATTTGATCCAACCCGTAGAGCGTTCACTGCCTGTACCCCAAGGCTATTTTTTTGGGTATCCAGAACGAGCGGAAACCAGCGTAGCCCTGAAAGCCTTTGAGCAGTGGTTGAAATCTGTGGCTAAAAGTAGCGGTTAAAGGCCACGCTTTGATCCCTATTTCTCGTTTGAGTGGTTCGTGTTCGTTGTCTGTGCGTTATAGCCTGGCGGCAGCTGACGTAACTGCGCGGGTGTGCGTGAGAGTTTGATTGGCGAAGCGATACCTCGGTAACCGTCTTTCTCTAACACCATGCCACGGTGATGGGTGTGTGGGTGTTGCAAAATCTCTTCAACATTGAGGACAGGGGCAGCAGGAACTCCTGCTTTTAAAAGGGCTGGTGCCAAGGTGACCGCTACCTTGTCAGAGAGTAAAGCCTTCAGCTGCGCGTGCAGGGTATCTCGATTGGCGAGTCGGTCTGCATTGGTCAGGAACCGTGGATCTTCGGCTAAGTTTGATTGGCCTAACGCGGTGGCTAATTGTTTGAATTGACGATCATTTCCGATCGCCAAAAACAACTCGCCGTCTGCCGTTGAAACCGTCTCATAAGGCGCAATATTGGGATGCGCGTTTCCTGAGCGCTGGGGTACTTTAGCGTTGCCAAAATAATTGGCGGCATGGGGATGCAATAGGGAAATGGCGCAGTCAAATAGCGTGATGTCCAAGAACTGCCCGAGACCGCTTTGATGGCGTTCTTGGATTGCCATCAGGATAGCAATCGTGGCGTTTAAACCAGTCACCATATCCACGACAGGTAGACCGACACGAGTGGGTGGATTTTCTTTTTCTCCATTCACGCTCATTAGGCCGCACATCGCTTGAGCACACGCGTCGTAACCGGGCATACCACCCAAAGGACCATCAGATCCAAAACCGCTCACCCGACAATGAATCAAATGGGGGAATGTCTCTTTTAAAGTGTCGTAGCCCAAGCCCCACTTTTCTAAGGTGCCCGGTTTGAAGTTCTCAATGATGACATCGGCGTCAACCAAAAGAGTGCGTAAAAAGTCACGACCTTCGTCGGCAGACAAGTCAAGGGTTAGTCCGGTTTTGTTGCGATTCACTCCCACAAAATAGGAGGCCAATCCAGACTCAAAGGGTGGGCCCCAGTGTCGGGTCTCATCGCCTGAAGGGGGCTCGAGCTTTAATACTTCGGCCCCGTGGTCTCCCAGGATTTGTGTGCAAAATGGACCACCTAGCACGCGGCTAAGATCAACCACTCGGATGCCCGTAAGCGCGCCGCGAGTGGGCTTTGGTTCGAATTGCGCTTTGCTTTGCCACATCTTGATCGTCCTTTTTTCTTGCTCAGTTTCTATGCGCGATTACGTCGCGGCAATCCTGAAACGTTCGTTTTTCTTTACTGGATTGATTTCAACACTCGATTGAGCTGGGCAATGGTTTAAAGGGCAGCCGCCAGCCATTGCACCAACTCCTCATCGGCCATGTCGGGTTGACGGATTGGATCCCTAGCGCTGAGACGATGCACGAGCACCATATCAGCCAAACGGGCTCTCATGGGCATGTTGGCCTGTTTGGCTTCCCACCGCATCGCGGCGAGAGTCACCACGTTATACAGAGCGCTCGCGACCTGTCGGGCAGCCGCTGAGTCGTTGCCCTGGGCGGATGTTTGCGCAAACGCAAAAGCAGCTTCTAAGCGGGAGTGTTGTAGCGCAGCCAGCTCGTTGCTAACCGGTATGCCGTCTGCGAGCAACGCCTCAGCGTGTTCTCGCAAAGCGGGCAGGGCGTTTTCACGGTTGATGGCACGCAAGACATCGAGCGCGACAATGTTGCTGGTACCTTCCCATATAGAACCCAGGTGGGCGTCACGCAACAAGCGCGGATCTGACCACTCCTCAATGTAACCACAGCCCCCTCGCACCTCCATGGCGTCACCCGTGACTTTACGGGCATCGCGGCAGGCTCGGAACTTTATCAACGGGGTCAAGATACGCGCCAAGGGGCGATTGCTGCTGTCTTGGTCAAAAGCCTGCAGGGCTTGGGCAGTTTGAAATACCATGGTGCGGGCTTGTTCGGTCCAGACGGCCATTTTGCAAAGTTGACGTTGCATCAGAGGCATGTCGATCAAGCGTTGCCCAAAAGCGCGACGATTCTTCGAGATGAAGAGTGCTTCGGTCAGTGCCCGACGCATCAAGCCAGCGGCCCGAACGCCATTAGACAAACGTGAATTATTGATCATATCGGCCATTTGCTTAAAGCCTTGCCCGCGTTCACCGACTAACCAAGCAAAGGCGCCCTCTAGGCGAATCTCGCCGCTCGCCATAGAGCGTGTGCCCAATTTGTCTTTTAACCGCAAAATCCTGTACTGATTAAGCGTGCCATCAGGCCGCGAGCGTGGCAACAAAAACAGTGAGACCCCTTTTAAACCAGGCGTCTCCTCTGATCGCGCCAAGACCATGGCAAAGCCTGCGTCCGGGTTAGAGCAAAACCACTTATCGCCAGTCAATGCCCAGCTTTCATCGCCTTTTTGCTCGGCGGTGACGGTGGTTGCGCTGACATCGGAGCCGGCACCCTGCTCGGTCATGAACATCGCGCCTTGGTGTAGCGCATCAAAATCCTGCGTGGTCACTAGCGGCAAAACTTTTTCGACCAAATCAGCGTCCCCGAATTTTCTTAATGTCCGGGCTAAAGAGTCGGTCATGCTCACTGGACAGCACAAGCCGAACTCGGCTTGAACAAAGAGGTAAGTCAGGGCGTACTTGGCCGCCGGGGGCATGGGTTCAGGCCAGCCGAGAACACCACCTTGGTGCGACATGGCCGCGAGGCCAAACTCGCTGTATGCCCAGCGCTCTAGTTCGACATAAGCAGGATGCTTTAAGACGCGGGACTCATCAACGCCCGACCGATTGCGAACGGATAACGTGGGCGGATTTTTGTCGGCAACCTGGGCTAACCCATCCAAATAATCACCAGCCAATTGACCCAGTCGTTTGAGGTGTGGTTCAAGATGTTTTTGTAAATCTGCCGACAAGTAACAATCGAGGATGTGACGGGCCGTATCGACTTCATAAAGATTGATGCCGCGAGAATCGGGGACGGGATTTAAGATGTCGACTTCTTGATCGCTGATTTGCATAAGATTCTCCAGATCTCGGGCTCATTGCCCATCGTACATCTAAGAATAGCCACTGTTTACTCAGATCAATCAAGGTTCGCTTGTGTGAGGTCGTCCTCAGCAATTCGCGCTACATTGCTCCGACCGGCAAAAATCATGATGTCGAATGCTTCACTTTGACGGCTGGCTTGCACGGCTGCTGCGTTACCAAACACCAACCGCTCAATTGCTTTGACATCGACGGTTAGCACGTCTTGATCGGTATATATTTTTTGTTCGATTTGACCGTCTTTGTAGCGAATCTCAATCCAACAATCAGCACTAAAGCGGGCTTCTATCAAGTCTGGTGTCGGTTCGCTCGCTGGTGCTGGGGTTGTTTCTGCTGTGGTTTCTGCTGTAGTTTCTGCGATTATTTCAGGGGTTGGCTCAGCGGTTGAATCTAGGACCGATTCTGATGCGGACGCCGAAACTGACGCTTGGGTGGGCACGGATTCTGTTATCGCTTCTGACCTGTTGTCGGTTGTTGATGCCTGTGAACTGCGATTGTCAGCAGATGGGATTGGCGGGGTGGTTTGTGGCGTTGTGACTATTTGGGGTTCTATGACTTCGACCACAACCCGCTCCGGCGAGGAGCTAACACCGTTGGCAGGCGAAGGATTTGTCGCGCGAGGTTCGACTTCTTCCGTTGCGTTTGGTGCTGTTTTTAGGGCAGGGCTTTGAGATTGGCTTGGTTCTTCAGGTTGTTTAAACGGCCATCCTTCAACGAGGGAGACATACACCCCAGCGCTAACCGCAATGATAATGACCAAGCCCATCAAAAGCCTGACTGGATTGCGGGAAGACCCTTGTGTGGGAAGTACCACACCCTGCGGGCGCAGTGGTGGTCGTTTAGCAAGTGTGTCAGACTGATTCGTCAACTGGGCATTTTTTGTAGCGGCTGGTTCTCTAGCGGCCAAAGTTGACTCGATTGGAGGGTCTAGTGGCACGCCAAGTCGATCGGCTAGCCTTTGCACCGCACGGTGATAGAATCCGATCCCATGAAACGATTGCAGGGAAGCCCTTTCAATGTCACGCAACTGCGCGGGTGACATGAGAAGCTCACGGGCCAACTCTAGTTCGCTTAGGCCCTGTTCCTTCCTCGATTGCGCCAAAGACTTCGCCCAGCTTTCGCGCGCTGACTGATCATCATTTCGCATACAAAAAGTGACCCCATCGTGCCCGTAGACTGGGCATATTTAATTGAATGATGAAGTCAAGAGTAGAGCTTTTTTTATCGAAACACCACCGTCCGAGTGCCATTGAGCAAAATTCGATGTTCAACGTGGCTACGAACCGCTCGCGACAGGACCAAAGATTCCACGTCACTGCCGACTTGACTCAAGTCTTCGCTGGTCATGGCATGGTCAACGCGTTCGATATCCTGTTCAATTATCGGCCCCTCATCGAGTGCTTCGGTAACGTAATGGGCTGTTGCACCGATGATTTTCACGCCACGGGCGTGTGCTTGGTGATAGGGCCGTGCCCCTTTAAAGCTCGGTAAGAAGCTGTGGTGGATATTGATGGCTTTGCCACTAAGCGCTCGGCACAAGTCGGCTGATAAGATCTGCATGTAGCGCGCGAGCACCACCAGATCAATGTTTAGCGCGTGGATCAGCTCTAGCAGCTGTGTCTCTTGCGCGAGTTTGGTTTCAGGCGTGACGGGCAAGTGGTGAAAGGGCACACCGTAGGATTGCGTCAGGGCTTCAAAGTCGAGGTGATTAGAAACCACTGCAGCGATTTCGACGGGCAATTGCCCGCTTTGAGTTCGAAACAACAAATCGTTTAAACAATGACCTTGTTTGCTGACCATGATCAATAGTCGAGATTTTTTGTGCAGGTCATGGATCTGCCATTGCAGATCGAAGGCCGCCTCGCTGGCTTGCAGCGCTGAGCCCAATGCGTGAACCTCATTTGGATCGTCCAAAGCAAAATGTACGCGCAAGAAGAATCGACCGGTTTGCTCATCGCCAAATTGCTGAGCATCCAATATGTTGCCGTTTTGAGCCAGTAAAAGTCCGGAGACATGGTGAACAATACCGCGTCGATCGGGGCAAGCTAAGGTTAAAACAAAATCTTTGTGAGTCATTGGCTAGGCAATCAAGTTAATCGAATAAAGGGTTAAATGAGGGCTGATCTGACCCGCTTTGCCAAGGCCAGCGAAGCGGTTAAGCCGGGCGATTCGATACCGAACAAATTGACCAAACCGGCGATGCCATGATGGTTATGGTCTGAGACCATGAAATCGGCGGACGGCTCGTCAGGACCTGAAATTTTGGGACGAATCCCGGTGTAGCTCGGTGCAAGCGCGCCGTCTTTGAGATCAGGCCAGTAACGTCTGACCGCCTCGTAAAAACTATCCCCCCGGCTGGCATCTAGGTCGTAGTCTTCGCTGTCCACCCATTGCGTGTCGGGGCCAAACTTTGCTTGGCCAGCAAGATCTAGCGTGAGATGCACGCCCAAACCCGCCTTTTGCGGCACGGGGTATATCAGGTGGCTAAAAGGCGCTTTGCCTTGCAAGCTAAAGTAGCTTCCTTTGCAGAGGTAGCTCGGCGGAATGTAGGCGGGATCCAACCCTTCAAATTGACGAGCCAGCGCCGGCGCCGTTAACCCAGCGGCGTTGACCAACATTTTGCAGGTTAAGGTCATTTGCTCCTGGCCGCCGAATGACACTTCAAACCCTTCGGCCCCCAGAACCTTGGCTTTCAACAAAGGGCTTTGAAAAACGCACTGTGCGCCCGCGTTTTCGGCGTCGCCTTGATAAGCCAACATCAGACCATGGCTATCGATGATCCCGCTCGAGGGTGACAGAAGCGCCGCTGTGCAATTCAACGCAGGTTCGAGAGATTGGGCTTCACGTTGATCAAGCCATTGAAGGTCAGTCACGCCATTGGCGTGGGCGCGCGCCTTGATCGAGGTCAGAACATTGTTTTCCTCTTCAGTGGTCGCCACGATCAATTTGCCCAAGCGTGAGTGCGAAATACCGCGTGCCTGGCAGTAGTCATAAAGCAGATGTTTCCCCTGAACGCAAAACTGCGCCTTTAGGCTGTCGGCCGGATAGTAGATGCCCGCGTGAATCACTTCTGAGTTCCGTGAGCTAGTGCCCGTTCCAATGGCGTCTGCTTGCTCGGCAACCAAAACCTCAACGCCGGCTAATGCAAGCTCCCTGGCTGTTGCCAAACCAACAGCCCCCGCTCCGACGACGACACATTCAATATCCATTTGTTTCTCACTGAGTCTTTGAGTCCATTGTCTCGGCGGTCGGCGTTAAATCGAAGCCGCCCGCGTGATAGACCAAGGGCATCAGGGCAGAGTGTTCACAATGCTCGACTTCACCGATGAGCACCACATGATCACCTTCTTGGTACTGGTGCCGATTATGGCATTCAAACCAGGCGGCGCAAGGGGTCGCTAGTTTCGGTGAACCATGGGGACACTCGGCCAAAGCCAAACCGGCGAGTCGTTGGTCAGACGTGCCGGTGGCAAACCGTTGCGCCAAATCGGCCTGATGGGCAGCTAGCACCATGATGGTGTAGCGCTCGCACTGCTCAAAAACCCACATGGATGAGGAGTTTTTTGAGAGGCTCCAGACCACGAGAGGGGGCTCAAGGGAGACCGAGTTAAATGAACTAACTGTTAAGCCAACGGGTTCGTGGCCAGGCACTTGGGCCATCACAACAGTAACCCCTGTCGGAAAGCGGCCTAGCGCGTGACGAAACGCTCGTGAGTCGAAAGACGGCTTGGTGGCGCCCGCGGGCCATCTCATCGCATTTGATTTTGAGGGATCACTCATGGCGAAATGCGCTCGATTGCCCATTGGTCGTCAGCGGTTGGTTTGTAGACAAGCCGGTCATGCAGTCGGGACGGCCGACCTTGCCAAAACTCAAAATGATCCGGAACCAAACGATAGCCGCCCCAGTGTGGTGGCCGTGGTGGCGCTTCGCCAAAATCCTGTGTGTATTGGTCAACCTTGGCTTTGAGGTCATCAAGCGTCACCGGCTGGCTTTGGGCTGACGCCCAAGCGCCTATCCGGGAGCCTAGCGGTCGGCTATGGTAGTACTCGTCGGACGCTTCCTCAGAGATCTTGTGAATAGCCCCTTCGATGCGAACCTGACGCTCTAGGGGTTGCCAAAAAAACAGTAGGCTGGCGGCTGCCTGTTCGGCAAGCTCTTGCCCTTTGCGAGATTCGTAGTTGGTAAAAAATACAAAGCCGTCCTCGTCGACACCCTTGAGCAGCACAATCCGTGCCGACGGTTTGCCTTGTGCATTGGCGGTTGCCAGCGTCATGGCGGTGGGCTCAGCGACGGGTAAGTCAATCGCCTCCTGCAGCCACAATTGAAACTGATCTATCGGAGAGCGCTTAGCAGCAGACTCAGTGAGCTCGCCTTTTTCATAACTTTGGCGAATGTGGGCCACTGACATATTAAAACTCGCTTAATAAATGAATCAAATAGTTAATGGAACCAATGGAACCAATGGAACCAATCGTCGGGTGTAAGGCTGTAGTGTAAAGCCTAGGCCTTCGGCCTAACCGAATGAATCCGCGTACAGCTTTTCTGCCAATTGAGCCAACCGCCCATCGCGTATACCGGCTTGGCACAGCGCCTCATGGGTTTGCACGACATAATCTACACAGGGGCCATAGCGCCCATGCGCGCGGCGAACAATATCAAGGGTGTGGTTGTGTGCTAGCCCTTTGACATAACCGCTGCTAGACCGGTCAATGACGAAGGTCAGCGCGCGCACAGGACCCTTGTCCGTATCGCACCTCAACCACCGTGGATGATAAGCGCCCGTTGACATTTCTCGACGCCAAAGGGCTTCAAAGGCGGTTGGAACGGTCTTGGCTTCGATTCTGAAGGCCATGCCGCGACAGGAGCCGCCCCTATCTAACCCAAACACCAGGCCTGGCTGCTCGGGTGTGCCGCGATTCACGCGTGACCAAAGACAAAGCGCGCGGTGATGTCCTCGCAAAATACTCAAACGCTGTTCGGCGTGAACGAATTCCGGGTTCCAGATCAAAGAGCCATAGCCATAGACCCAAAGATCAGTATCACCCTGCCAGTGAGACAAGGCCTGCGTCATAGATTGCTGGCGTTCCGATTCGCTGAGGTAGCGAATGTCATCGGGGGCAGGTGGCGAAGAAATTGACATGACTGTTCTTTTAATCATAGGTAGTTGTAAACCGGGTAGGCCACGACGGCTGCCTAAACGGAGTCGTTCGCGATCCTTGTATAAGCTCAAGATAACAAATTGAACGCCAAACCACTAAAATAAATAAGGCAACAGTCGGGGTTTGCTCGGCGTTTACCAATAACGCGCTAAGTATTATTTTGCCTAATGCCAGTCTGCCAACCTCTTGGAGTTTTAAGCGTGTGGATTATGGATAACAGCCCGATGGCCTATGCGTGCTGATGAGCCTGCAGCATCTGTGACGACGCTCGATCGGGAGCGGCGCTTTGGGTCCGTTGATCGCGCCTTTGGACGCCCCGTGCATGAACACCTTATTGACTGTCATGTCACCGTGGCAGGTATCGGTGGTGTGGGTTCGTGGGCTGCAGAAGCGTTGGCCCGATCGGGCGTTGGGCACTTAACCTTGATCGATATGGATCATGTGGCCGAATCGAATATCAACCGCCAGGCGCACGCCCTAGACAGCACGCTGGGCCAAGCCAAAATCACGGCCATGCGTTTGCGCATTCAGGACATCAATCCGACTTGTCAGGTTACGGCGTGCGATGATTTCGTGTCACCAGAAAACGTTCGTGTCCTTGTGAGTGAACGATCGCATGTGGTTCTCGATTGCACGGATCAACTCAGTGCCAAGATTGCCCTAGTGCTCTGCTGTCGAGACCGGGGGCAGTCGTTGATCGTTTGCGGGGCGGCGGGTGGTAAAACCAATGCCTTAAGTCTGCAATCGGGGGATCTGCGCGACAGCACCCACGACGCCTTATTGGCAAGACTGCGAACCACTTTACGCAAGCGTCATGGCTTTGCACCGTCAGGCGCCAAACGACCTGCCAAGCTCGGCGTACCCGTGTTGTGGTTTTCACAACCGACGCTTCGTCCTGTGGATTCGCTCGATGGCGAGCAGGCAGGCTCGCCCCTGGCTTGTGCCGGATACGGTTCGCTGGTGACGGTGACAGCAGCCATGGGGCTTGCGGCTGCTGGTCAGGCGTTGGATTATTTGTTGAAGTCTTCAAAGGTATGATCGACAGATTGGAAATCAACAAACCGACAGCGCATAAAGCGAAATGAAGAGGTGGCTTTGATGGCAGCTTTGACTAAGCAGCTCGTACGATTTGATTTTTGGCTTAATCCCATATTTGATGAGATTGTGGCAACAGATTCTGCCGTTCAAATGACGGTCTGTGATTTTTCTCAGTCAAATGAGGTGAACTGGGCTGCCATGTCCAGAGCCCATGCCTATCACATCTGTGCCGCTCGAGATGAGGTGCCCAGTCAATGGCAGGTTGACGAGACCTTTCTGGCAAGAACCCCTGAGTTACTCTGCGTTTCGAGCTCTGGCGCGGGTTACGACCCCATTGACGTGCAAGCCTGCAATCGTCATGGCGTATTGGTTGTTAATCAAAGTGGTTGTAATGCCGATTCGGTTGCGGAACACACACTGGGTCTTCTACTTAGCGTTCGTCACCGAATCGCGGAATCTGATCGAATCATGCGCGCGAGTGCTTACACCACCCGCGAAGACTTGATGGGCCATGAAATCAAAGGACTTACCATCGGCTTGGTCGGCGTGGGTAATATTGGTCGTCGCGTGGCGGCTTTGGCCAAAGCCTTTGGCATGCGAGTGCTCGGCCACGACCCGCATCTTGATGCGCAAACGCTCGCGCAGCGAGGCGTGGAATCGGTCGAATGGGACGATTTATTGAGGCAAAGTGATGTGGTGTCCATACACTGCCCTCGAACGGCTGAAACCTTGAGTTTGTTTGATGACGAGGCTTTTGAAGCCATGCCTAAAGGTGCGGTCTTTATTTCCACGGCTCGCGGCGGCATACATGACGAAGAAGCGCTAACACGTGCGCTAAAGCGTGGACACTTGTCCGGCGCGGGACTCGATGTTTGGACGGTTGAGCCACCGGAAGTAGGCCATCCACTGCTTGATATGCCCAATGTGGTGGCCACCTACCATACTGCTGGGGTGACACATGAAGCACGACACAATGCGGCTCGGATGGCTGCAGACCAGCTTTTGCAGGTGCTCAATGGACAACGACCTGAACGACTCATTAACCCGGAACAGTGGCCAACGTTTCAGAAGCGTTACCGTGAGATTTTCGGTTAATAAGCGTCCAAGGCAGACACGAACGGCCTAGTCTTGCGGTGCATCATAATAAATAGCGAATCACGAAAGCGGACACCTGGTTCTGCAGTGTTGCGAAATGTATAGATTTCGCTCAGTAACTCTTGTATAACAAAAGTGCTTTGAGCGTTGCCCGTATAGGTAATTGGTCAGCGTTCAAAGCCTAAGTAGAAAGATAAACAATCAAGACTTGACATTAACCAAAGGAGCAGTTTTCATGACAAATTTATCACTCTTTCGCAGAACGATAGCTCTTGGGGTCTCTTCATTATTGGTGTCGGTCTCGGCATGGGCTGTAGAACCCACCGTTACGGAACTTCAGAATCAAAATCCTAAAAGAGTGTTGCTCGTTGGCAATAGCTATCTGTACTACGGTGACAGTTTGCACAATATGCTTAGACGGATGGTTAGTGCTGACCAACCCGATTTAAAGTTGCAGTACAAGTCCGCGACGATTGGCGGCGCTAATATTGCCCATCACAATATGGATTGGCTGACATCGCCGGGCAAAATCGGCGTCAAAGAGCCCTTTGAGTTAGTGATTCTGCAAGGCCACAGCGCTACGGCACTCGACGAAAAGCGAGCCGATGTTCACCTTAGTGCGTCGAAAGACGCGGTCGAGTTGATTCGCGAGAGGGGTGGCGAGGTTGCAATGTACATGCCGCCAGCTTACGTCGCTCCGCACAAACGGGCGAATCCAGAAAATAGTCAGAAGAATCTCGAGTTCTATTCAAACCAAGGAAACGATCTTGGCATATTGGTGTTGCCGGTCGGATTAGCATTCGATGAAGCCTACAAGAGAAACCCTAGTATCAAACTCCACAAAGCCTACGATGGCAGCCACCCCTCTCGCGCCGGCACTTATCTCGCCGCAGCGACAATTTATGCGGCGGTTTATGGAAAGTCTCCTGTCGGTAACGAATTCGATACGTTCGGAGAGGTAGATCCGCAGACACGTCTCTTTTTGCAAGAGGTTGCCCAAGACACCGTTAATGACTATTTCAACCGTTAATGACCTGACTCAGACTTGGTCTGTCAACTCGCCCCGGCCAGTGTGCCGGGGTTTATTTTTTCGTTTATCGGGTTGAGCCGTAAAATGACGGGAGATTAATGACGGCTCAGCAATCTGGGTCAATGGCTGCCAAGTCAGGTGGTTGACTAGTGAGTTGACTTGGTGAGTTAACTTGGTGAGTTGACATTTGGGAAATTGGGGTGGCTGACGGGACTTGAACCCGCGACAACCGGAATCACAATCCGGGACTCTACCAACTGAGCTACAGCCACCAAAGGATTGCGATTCTAACATGTTTGAAAAGGCGATATCTTGATGCAATGGCAATCGTGGCAAGACCTGTTACATACGTACTGGCCCCACGTGGTTTTGATTGTTTCGATTGCCGCCAGTGTCGTGGCAACAATTCACATCGCCATGACCAAGCAAGATGTCAAAGCAGCCATTGGTTGGGTGGCTGTGGTGCTCTTGTCGCCGCTTTTGGGGGCAACGTTTTATCTTTTTGCTGGAATTAACCGAGTCAGGCAGGAACGTTTATCAGCCCAGCGGGATTTGGCAGAGCATGAGATCGTTGCACTCGATAAATTGGTGGTGCCGAGTTTGAAGCCTTACGCAGACGATCATTTTGAAGCGCTACGCGTGCTAGGTAACAAGGTCTGCCGCAATGCCTTACTCAAAGGCAACCAGGTCAGCATCCTGAAGTCAGGCGATCAGACGTACGCTGCCATGTTGAAGGCCATCGCCCAGGCGCAACATTACATTGCGTTACAAAGCTATATTTTTGATCACGATGCCATTGGCACCCAAATCGCACAAGCCCTGATCGACGCCAAAAATCGAGGCGTGCAAGTCCGCGTTTTGATTGATGCGGTTGGCGCCAAGTACTCTCGGCCGCCGATCACGAGACAACTTGAACGTGGTGGCGTGCAAGTGGCGCGCTTTTTACCTAACGTGATTGGTGTGCGGTTGGTATACGCCAACTTACGCAGCCACCGAAAACTACTACTAGTAGACGGCGAGCTTGCATTGGCCGGCGGGATGAATATTCGCAGTGGGTTTACCCGCGAGTTTGCCGGTGACAACCGTGCCAATGACACCCACTTCAAAATCACAGGGCCTGCTACCCGTCAATTATTGGACAGCTTTGCACATGATTGGGAATTCACCACGGGCGAACATCTGCCTTCTTCTCCTTGGTTTGACCGTTTGGCGGAAGTCACGAGTGAGCCCCAAGCTGAAACTGACCACAAAATGCCCGTCAGGGTTGTGTTGTCTGGGCCCGACCGCACCATGGGTAGCAGCCAGGGTTTGATCTTGGGCGCTCTTTCTGTGGCGCAGTGTCATGTCCGTATCCAGTCCCCATATTTCTTGCCAGACATGGTTATCATCGGTGCGCTGGTTACAGCCGCTCGCCGTGGCGTGAAGGTTGATGTGTTGATACCGGGCAACAATAACTTAAAGTTGGTAAGTGCCGCCATGCAAGCGCAGCTCGGTCTGATGGTCAAAGAGGGGGTGCGGATATGGCGCTCTTCAGGTCCCTTTGATCACTCAAAACTTTTCACCGTTGATGATCAGTGGTCCTTTGTGGGCTCGTCCAACCTCGATCCACGTAGCTTAAGGCTTAACTTTGAACTCGATCTTGAGATCATTGATCGTGACCTAGGGCAGCAGATTGGCCAGCGGATAGATGAAAACATGGTGAATGCGACGCTCGTGCAATGGGACGAGCTTCAAGCCCAGCCGTTCTGGCTCAAACTACGTAACCGGTTGATCTGGCTCGCTTCACCTTATTTGTAATTTAGGTCACGTATTTCACACAATTGTTTCGATGGGTCCTGTGCCTGAAGATGCTCGCCTTGGCATAATTGAGGCGACAGATGAGGGCGACGATTTATTGGGTCGGTGCGATTGGCATCAGCATGGTGCTCGGCGTCAGTGGCTGCGCTGTCAAAGACACAGCCATCGACCCCAGGCATATCAGTGAGGTTGGGCAGGCCGGGCTGTTGGGTGAGCCTGACTTTGACTGGCATCTGAGTGGCGATCGCCGTGTGGCACCGAGGCAGGTGTTTTCAGATGAAAACCGTATTTGGGTGCAATGGCATCCACATCAGGCCATTCCTACGATCTTCGCTCAAGGAGCGGGTCTAACATGGCATGTGGTCACGGCGCACGAGGAAGGGCCATACACCATCATCGATGGTCGATGGGCAGCATTGCGATTCCAAGGGGCTCGCCTGAAGGCCCATGCCCACCATCGACCCGGTCCCGACTGGCTTGTCGAAAAACCAGTCGCATCAACGACTCGAGATCGTTCTTTTGAGTTGCGATTAACCGACCGAACCATACGACAGGCTCTTAATCGTTGGGCCTTAGAGCACGATTGGTATTTTGACGATGCGCATTGGACACTGCCTGTTGATATGCCCGTCACCGCAGGCGCCACCTTTAAAGGCGACTTCCCGGCGGCAGTGGAACAACTACTGCAAGCAGTAGCCCCGGCAGGAAGACCGGCGCGCCCCTGCTTCTACGCCAATCACGTGCTACGCGTCATCCCCAAAACAGCCGCCTGCGAACCAGGGCAAGGGCCGGGCGACCGCATCAGCGGAGAGCGCTCATGAAACACGCGATAGGCCTGATCTGGCTCGCCAAACGACTACTGATACTCGGCATGGGACTGGGGGCAGGTTGCGCCATTGATGAGCGCGTTGCCACCAATCGTGACGCGACCAAAGCCGCGGCCCAAGATCTGCAACACATCAGTGATCGGTTTCAAAAATCGACAAAACAGCAGGCCATCCCAGTATCAGAACATCGGGTGAATAAACCCTGGGTCTCAGGTCAAGCGATCGCGTTGGCACCTGATGTCAATTTGCCAAAAGCCCTGCGCGCTGACGTCAAAACACTACTGATTTTTCGAAAGAAGTCGGCTTCATTGGCAGAGATTAGTCAGCGAATCGCATTGGCAACCGGCATTCCCGTCCGGGTCTTACCCGAGGCGCTACTAGCGGCTCATCATTTCATGCCGCGCTTGCAAGATATCAAGCTAGACAACATCGCATCCCCCCTGACGGAGCCTTTGATGCCAATGGGCGTGCGTCCGTTATCGGAAGTACTGGATTTGGTGGCTGCTATTCACGATGTTCATTGGCGTTACACCGGCAAAGCGATTGAGTTGTACCGCACACAAACGCGCGTGTTTGATATCCGTGCCTTAACGCTCGCGGCCAATACCCAGATGCAACTTGGCAGGAGCGGTAGCCAGAGTGCCGGTGGTTTCGACAGTTCGGCACAAACGACGTTGTCCATGACCAGTCAATCTCTCTTGGATGACGTTCGTCAGCGCATCGAACCATTTATGACACGCGCGGGAAACATTGCCGCCCAACCCGGGGGATTGAATACCATTGTGGTGACGGATACACCCACTGTGCTCGATGCCATCGCGGCTTATCTGGATAGTGTGAATCGGAGCATGACTCAGCGTGTGCGCTTGGTGTTTGAAGAAATGACGGTTACTCGAACCCAAGCCCATGAGCAAGGTATTGATTGGTCATTAGCCGTGGCAACCGAAATGGCTGAAATGACGGCAGGATCGGCTGTCTTGGGTGGCATTGCCCCCGTACTGGCTGGGGTGGATGCGGCAATGCCGGCCTCAAAAGGATTGGCGTCTAGTGCGTTGGTGCGGGCGGTCTCTAAATATGCCGACATCAGACGCCATACAACGGTGCCGGTGGTCACTTTAAACCGACGACCCGTCACTCATGCGGTTCGTTCGACCTTCACTTATGTCGATCAAATTCAGTCAGTGAGTGGGGGAAAGAAAGAGGAGACAAACGCTGGCTTGCCTGGTATCGCCGTAAGTCAAAAAAGAGAGACGGTGGGTGCCTTTTTGACCTTGGTGCCGGATATTCAAGTGGATGGTCAGATTTTGCTTTCTGTGGCCTATGACAACACCACGGCCTCACCGCTCAAAACCTTGACGTTTGGCGGCACGGAGCAGTCTTTGCAATTGCAGCAAATCAACCTGCAAGGTAACGGGACGATTCAGCAAGTGGCCTTATTTGCAGGCCAGCCCACGCTGATTGCTGGTTTCCAACAAAGTGACGATGAGAGTCAACAGGCACGTTTAAGCCCCGATGCGCCGCGTTTGCTCGGAGGTAATGACAAGCTCGAGCACCGCAAAAGCATGACGTTGATTTTTGTGACAGCACAGGTGGAAGATGGTGTCTGATCAGCACACCTTGCAGGCCTCCCAATCGACTTGGACGCAGGTCAGTGAAAGCTCGCGTATTTGGCAGCAAGGTGCTGCGGAAAATGGCTGGGTCTTTGGATTGGAATGGACCGCCACACTGGGTCGGCGCAGCCGGCGTTGGCTATTTACACAGCTACGTCAGCAACATGTTCGCTGGTTTGCCAGTGCAGGCCCCTTGGGCGAGCTGATTGGTTTCAGTAGAGCCGTTTGGCGTGACGCGACCATGCCGACTTTGGGGGTCGCGGCGGTTGCCTATGCACAATCTCGACCTCAGGGGTCGCACTTGCTTTGTCTT
>CBFHKV010000002.1:166631-211181 GCA_965656505.1 Burkholderiaceae bacterium
TACCGTCGATCCAACGCGTCAGTGGGTGGTGGGTGTACATCAAGGCAAATTGATGACTCACACAGACAAATGGATTGACCCAGAAGCATTTGAGCCGTTACGACAAGTCCTTGCCCAGCGATTTGCTGACCTGGTTGTGGAGTCAGTCCAGTGGTTAGACCCTAGCGATGCGCCACCGGCTGCGTTGTCATTTTTACAGCAAACAGCCGCACACACGGCCTGTTTCCAACGGTTGAGGCCGACCTTGGTGAACGGGGCAAACGCCTTATTGCTTGCGGGTGCCATCATTTGCCTACTCGGGGCGTTTTGGATGTGGCAAAGCTTCAATGCGTGGCCAGTCGGTGAGCCCACCGCACAGGAAATCGATGAGCACGAGGCAGCGTCTTTGGGGCCGTCTGAGCCCGTGGTTGAAGTGCATGACTCAGCTGCGCTGTTGAAAGTTTTGCACGGTCTGCAGCAGTTGCCGGTGAATCCAGCTCACTGGATTTTGCGGAGTGCCCAATGCCAATTGGCAAGCGATGTGGTGCAGTGTTCCGCGCACTACGAGCGCCACCAAAAAAAAACGGACAACGAAGCTTTGGCACAGATCAAACCCCTCAATTGGCATTTAAAGCCAGTGGCAATCGACGAAACAATCCTTGAAACGCAGCTGCGAGTTGGCACGCAAGCCTTAAAGCCTTCAACTAGCCAAGACTTGGAAGCGTGGTTGATCACCTTGCAGCGCCAAACGACCATCACGCCTGATCTCAGGCTGGGCTCATGGCGTAATCAAGCGGTGACGCATACAGGGCGCCAGGTTCGGTCCCGCGAAGTCAATATGCGATTGCCGGTACGGCACTGGGCACGCCTGCGTGATTGGTCGTTGCCGGTGTATTGGAAGTCGATACAGCTCGAGTTGGTGCCTGATGCGACGATCGACGAACACCATGGCTACATCATGTTCAACCTAAAAGGAGAGTTACGTGCGATCGAATAGTCCATTCATGACACAGCGCCATCTTTTGGCGTTTGTTTCAAGTTTCTTACTGGCGATAACCGCGCGTCCCGTTTTTGCAGATGCGACGCCCCCAGCCGCGGTTTTGACCATACAAGCCATGGCCAAAATGGAATCCGAGGCGATACAAGAACTACAGGAGCAGGCTGAGCGTGAGCGAAAGCCTATTCGTCGCCAGCCGATGCTATTGGCCATTGTAGGTGTCGTTCCCGAGTTAAAGGCCAGTGTTTTGGTTGATGGTGCACCGGTTTTGTTTCAGCAGGGCCAAGCAAAACCACTAGACGGTTTGGAAAGTAAAAGACGCCTGAGGCTTCGGCAAATCAAGCCACCATGTGTTTCCTTCTTCGATAACGGTCAGCCTCGTCGCGTTTGTTTACACCCTGAAAACTCATGAAATGGCTTCACACATCATCGCGGCGTCTCACATTACATGACATCACCGCACCGAGCAGCGTCCATATTTGGCAGGACAGCGATGTGGCGCGTCTAAAGCAATGGCGCCAAGTTTGGCATCGAATAGCCATCCCAAGTGATGGCCTGCTCGATCGAATGTGTCCCGTCCTAGACACAGACCAGCGCTGTCAGGTTTTGGTATTACCGGAGTGTGCCAGCGACAATGAGGTCAAAGCCCTGTTGCTTGCTATCCGGCAAGCTGAGTTGGTTTTGGCTGAACCGAACGTGATGTTGGTTCCTCCGGCTGTGCTAGGTGAGGTGAACCGAAGGTTCCGGTTGTCGCACCGGCAAAACAGTACCGCGTTGAGCCAACAGACACCCAAACACGTCTTATTTTCTCTGCTTGATGACTGGGTCACGTGGGCCCTTGATGTCGAAGCGAGCGACTTGCATTTAACCCTACACAATGACAAGCCCACGGCTGATATTGCCTTCACCGTTAACGGTGTCTTGGTCCGTCCGAGTCAATTTCAGTCGGTCACGTCACACATGGTGGGTGAGTTGCTGAGCGTGGCTTGGATGAGCGTGCGAGGCGGCAATGGTGCTTTATTTGACCCTGGACGTGAACAACAGGGACGACTTGACCGTCTGATTCGGGGGGTCACGGTTGGCTTACGTTGGGCCTCACTGGTCACGGCAAACGGTCCTGCCGTGTGTCTTCGTGTATTAAATCCTGAAGGTCGTGCTCAAGCCCCATTATTAGATGGGCTGGGGTACTTGCCAGAGCAACTCGCCATGCTCGAAAGGGCAACCAGCGGCGATGGAGGCGCGGTTGTTTTGGCGGGGATGGTGGGCTCGGGCAAGTCAACGACCCTTGCGGCCCTAGTGCATAGCATTACCCGTTCGCGCAAAGTGATCACACTAGAGGACCCCGTGGAATATGTGATCGATAACGCGTTGCAATGTTTGGTGACAAGCCTAGAGTCATCTGAGAGGGATCAGGGTTTGACAAGCAAGCTTAAAACCATCAAACGTAGTGCGGCTCATGATGTTTTGATTGGGGAAATCAGAGGACGTGAGGGTGGTCAGGCATTGGTCGATCTCGTCCTTTCAGGCATCAGTGTGTACACAACGCTACACGCGAGCTCGGTCATGCAAATCCTCTTGCGTTTGACGAGCCATTCGGTGGGCGTACCTGCCTCACTGGTTTTAATGCCAGGTGCCATCAAGCTGCTGGTTTACCAAGCCTTGCTACCAAAACTATGTGCTTATTGTGCTTTGACATTTGACCAATTGATCAGGCGCTCAAGCGTGTTTTGTGCGCTTGAGCGCCAACGCACATTGCCTTGGTTTCATCAGTGGTGGGAACGTCTAAGTCGAGTCACAGGGATTGATCCATCACGCGCTCGGTTTCGTCATCCTGAGGGCTGCTCTCACTGTCAAGGACTGAAGGTTCAAGCGTTAGGCGGTTATGCGGGGCGTTTGATGGTGGCTGAGATGCTGGAACCAGCAGCGCAACCGCTCTTTTTTGATGGGCTTACCAAACGTGGTTTGGCGGATCAGCTGGCGTTATGGGAATCACAGCTAAGACGAGAAGGTGTTTGTGAGCTGACTCAGTTCCATTCGGTGCGTACACGCGCCATTGATTGCTTGAATCTGGGGTGCCTCGATCCGCGTGATTTTGAACGACGATTCGGGTTGATTCGATGATGAGTCGCCGTCAGCCTGTGCTCATCCTTTTGGCCGCTTGGCGCTTTAGATCTCAGCGCGCCGATTACTACGACTTTTTGGCTCAATATTTAAATCAAACGTCTGCTGATAGGACGTTGCTTGATATTTTCCAGCAAGACGCTGAGCGTCATGGCGCTGGCAGTGCACGTGGTCGTCTCGCGGCATGGTGGGCGCAGCGTTTGCCAGCCAATGGGGGCGACCTGGCGCAAACGTGGCAAGGCACGTTGCCTATTGAGGAGTTGCATTGCCTTGGTCTGGCGCAAAACGCAGGTCAGCCCGCTTTGTTACTGACCCTTCGTGCGTTAGCAGAACAGATTCGATTAACCCAAAAAAGCACCCGTCAATTTTGGCAAACGATTGTCACTGGTGTGGTGGCGTTCAGCGTGGCCATGGCCACGCTGATGTTGCTACCGCTCTATGCTGCACCGAAACTGACGCAAGCTTTTTCAGCTGTTCCCGAAGCCTTGTACGGCGTGCAAACCGAACGGCTGATTGCTTGGTCGCGGTGGCTACATCGTTATGGCTGGCTTTTGATCGTGCTGATTCTGATGACGTTCGGGGCAGGGTTTTGGTCGCTGGCGCATTGGGTCGGTCCTTTGCGCCAGCGGCTAGACCCATTGGGGCCATGGCGTTTGTATCGGGATATGCAAGCCATTGTTTTTTTGACCACCACCGCGACGCTATTGCGTTCCCTACAAGAGCGTGGCGTGACCTTGAGAGAAGTTCTGTTGATGCAACAAAACGGCGTCAATCAATGGCTCGGTTGGCATTTGCAGCAAATGGTGGCTCAGATCGACACCGGATTGGATCCCCTAGAGGCACTGGACACAGGGCTACTGAATGCACAAGCGCGTTGGTGTTTGATTGACGTGGTCAGGGTGCGAGGCTTGTCTGAGGGGCTGCTGGTTGCTTGCGCTCAGATCGGAGAGCAACTGACGCAGGCCATGACCACGCGCGCGGTTTTTTGGCGTTGGTTGCTGCTGATTGCGGCGCTTGGAACGGTATTTGCTGTCGGAGTTTGGCATGTGGAAGTGATTGAGGAAATGCGTCGTGCCTTGACGCTGGTATACGGCATTTGATTGATCGAAAACGAGATTTAACCAACGGAGTGATCGTCCGGCATACAAAAGGAGTGGTTTTGAAAGTTGTTCAATGCGTCGTTAATCAACTCAGTCCGCAGGTGGGCGAGTTAAAACTTTTGCCCCGTCACGCGGGTAAGGTCTGGCAGAGGCATCACCGGCAGAAACAAGTTGGGTTTTCTTTGGTAGAGGTTTCCATCGTCACCGCTTTGATGTTGATTGCGGCGATTATTGGTGTACCCGCGCTCGAGGGTTTCATCATTGAAAACAAAATTCCCAAAGTCGCGGCTGATATGCAACGGTTCGTCTCACGAATGAAGGTGGCCGCGGTGGGGGGTGGTTCTGTCCCGTATTTGGGTATTGATCAACGGGCGCTAGTGAACGGTATGCGCGAGTCTGCTGTTGTTACCGTACACGGTGTGGGGTCAGTGGCTGATGTGGCGCATGGCCTTGGCGGCCAAGGACGGGGGCAAAGCGGCACGATATTAATCGAGCCGGACTCGGTACCTGGTCAAGGGCCCGGATCAGCCTTCCGTTTAACGCTCACCCATGTCAGTCACGCGGCGTGCCCGATGCTGGCAACCGCGATGCAGCGTATGGCCAGTTCGATCAGCGTATCGGGTAGCGGCAGTTTGGTCACGGTCAAAAACGCCTTGTCCGACCCGCCTTCGGCTTATCAGCCCGTACTCGCTGATGCGCAGTGTGCGTCGGGCGATCGGAACCGTTTTGTATTTGTTTTTAAGTGAGCCTTCAATTGAGGCAGCGGCGACCACACCGCATCATCGAGCAGCAACGCGGTCAGGCACTCTTGGAGTGGTTAATGATGGCCACGCTTGCGCTGCTCATCGCGATTTGGGGGAGCGAGAAGTGGGCCGTACGCGCCGAACAGGCTGCTCTCGAGGGAACAGGCCAATGGTTACTCGTCTTGTCTCAGGCGATGCAAAAAGCCATTGAGGCGGACGTAGAGGCCACTGGATCGGTCACAACATTGTTGGCACAGAAATCACCAGCGCCCGTTCAGTCATGGCAACAAGAACTCAAGAAATCGGGTTTTCTTGTGCCGGGTTTTGCCGAAAGACCTCCATTGCCCTTTGATGTTCAGGTGCATCGCCTAGATACGGGTCGTGATTGTCTCTCATCGGCTTGTCCAACGGCGTTGGTTTTACTGGCGATTGCACCCAAGGACTGGACAGAGGCTAGGCGTCAGAACGCCGCGCCGGATCTAATGCTCGCGTTAAAAGGCCAGGGCTTGGCAGTAACAGCGCTCAATCCAAGCCGTTTGCAGGGCAGCAGTTTTGCGATCGACAGTCAGTGGCCCTTGGGTACCGTTGGTGTGTTGGTATGGCGCAGCGAGGTTTTACCGCCCTACGTGCGTTTGCGTGAAGACCGTCCGGTTCACCTGTCAGGCTCACTGGTGGTTGAAGGCCCAATGACCGTGCAAGGCCGATTGGCGGTTTCAGAAGGTTTGTTGCTTGGCGACAGCGCCAACTTAGATGTTGCCTGCGCATCCGATGGCTTATTGTTGCGTTCACCCACGCAAGCGCTTTTAATGTGTCGTCAGGGTCGATGGCATTTGGCACAACCGCGAATCGAACGCGAGATAGTGACTTGTTTACCCCGAAAACGGCAACACCTGTTAATGCCGCTGTGGCGCAAAGGCCTGCTAGCGCGGCTGTTGCCGCCCGAGGACACAACGCCCTGCCATTGCCCAAGTCAATACCTTCCCCGACAGGTTTGGCAGAAAGGTGGCGCAATCAATGGGGTTGCCATCATCAACGGGTACATCTGCGAGAAAGCCTAGGCTCTATAATGCGCTTATTCTCCTTTTGTAGCGAAGCATCCATGAAAGTCTCAGAGATACGCCAGAAGTTCCTGCAGTTTTTTGAGTCCAAGGGGCACACCATCGTGCCATCCGCCTCATTGGTGCCGGGTAATGATCCGACATTACTCTTTACCAACTCAGGCATGGTGCAATTCAAGGATGTTTTTACGGGCCAAGAAACCCGCCCGTACACCCGTGCCACGAGCTCGCAGCGCAGTGTTCGGGCTGGCGGCAAGCACAACGACCTTGAGAATGTGGGTTACACCGCAAGACATCACACCTTCTTTGAAATGCTGGGAAACTTCAGCTTTGGAGATTACTTCAAGCAAGAAGCGATTCAATATGCTTGGACCCTTTTATCGGAGGTTTATGGCATACCCAAGGAAAAGCTTTGGGTCACGGTGTATCAGGAAGATGACGAAGCGTATGGAATTTGGCGTGACCAGATAGGCGTACCTACTGAACGTATTATCCGCATTGGTGACAATAAAGGCGCGCCTTATGCATCGGATAACTTTTGGCAGATGGCAGATACCGGTCCTTGTGGCCCGTGCTCGGAAATTTTTTATGACCATGGCCCTGATGTATGGGGTGGGCCGCCCGGGTCTGCTGAAGAAGACGGTGATCGGTACATCGAGATCTGGAACTTGGTGTTCATGCAGTTTGACCGTGACAGTGACGGTGTCATGCACCCGTTGCCCAAACCCTGTGTCGATACTGGCATGGGACTCGAGCGGATCGCGGCGGTCTTGCAACACGTACATTCGAATTACGAGATTGATTTGTTTGAATCCTTGATTCAAGCGGCTGCCCGCGAAACGGGTTGTAAAGACCTCGAAAGTAATTCTCTCAAAGTCATTGCTGACCATATTCGAGCTTGTGCTTTTTTGGTTGTGGACGGGGTGATCCCGAGCAATGAAGGCCGTGGTTATGTGTTGCGACGTATCATTCGACGCGCCCTTCGGCATGGCTATAAATTGGGTCAGTCTAAGCCGTTCTTCCACCGTTTGGTGGGTGATCTGGTTCAACAGATGGGCGAGGCTTTTCCTGAGTTGGCTTCGAACGCTGATCGGGTTTCAAAGGTTTTGGCGCAAGAGGAATGGCGCTTTGGCGAGACCCTTGAGAACGGGATGCGTATTCTTGACGAAGCGCTTGCCCGCCAAGGGACGGATCGCTTAGACGGTCAGACCTTATTCATGCTGTATGACACTTATGGATTCCCCGTTGATTTAACGGCCGACATTTGCCGTGAACGCCAGGTTGAAGTCGATCTCGAGGGGTTTGAAAAAGCCATGGATCAGCAACGTGAGCAAGCGCGTGCGGCCGGCCGTTTCAAAACATCCAGTGGGGTTGTTTACAACGGCCAAGAGACAGTATTTCGTGGCCATGATGTGCTGAGAGTCCCAGCCAAAATAACCGCTCTATACATCGACGGTACTGCCGTTGAGCAGGTGGGTGTGGATCAAGAGGCGATTGTGGTGCTAGATGAAACGCCCTTTTATGCCGAATCGGGTGGTCAGGTGGGTGATGCTGGCGCATTGACGATAGATGACGATGCTGGGGTATTTCGGGTTGATGACACGCAAAAAATCCAAGCCAATGTGTTTGGACACCATGGTGTTGTGGTCAAAGGCCACCTGTCCGTGGGCGATTCACTGGTTGCCCAGGTGGATACCGGGCGTCGTGCCAAGACAGTGCGCAATCACTCGGCGACTCACTTGATGCACAAGGCTTTGCGCGAAGTCCTTGGAGGGCACGTGCAGCAGCGGGGGTCGCTGGTCGATGCCGACAAGACGCGATTTGATTTTTCTCACGATGCCGCCATGACGGAGACGCAAATCGCGCAAGTCGAGGAGATTGTGAATCAAGAGATCCTGGCCAATATGCCGACACAGGCACAAGTCATGGCTTTCGATGATGCCATCAAACACGGCGCCATGGCCTTGTTCGGTGAAAAGTATGGCGATCAAGTGCGCGTACTGGACATCGGAACCTCCAAGGAACTGTGTGGTGGTACGCACGTGCAACGCACAGGCGATATTGGGCTCTTTAAGCTGGTCGCCGAGTCTGGCGTGGCAGCCGGTGTTCGACGCGTAGAAGCCATCACCGGCGATAATGCGTTGCATTGGGCCCAACAACTTGCTGCCACCGCGACACGTATTGCCGGGCTGGTTAAGTCAACGGTGGATGATGCGCCAGAGCGAGTGGCTCAGCTGCAAGAACAGTTGAGGGTGACCGAACGTACGCTCGAACAAACACAATCCAAGTTAAATACCGGCGCAGGTGCCGCGTTGGCAGATCAAGCGGTTGTCACCGAGGCGGGCTGGCGATTGCTGGTCAAACAAGTCGATGGCGTTGATCCCAAAGCATTGCGAAGCATGGCTGATCAGTTGAAAGACAAGCTAGGTAGTGCCGTGGTGGTACTTGCGACGGTTACGCAAGACAAAATCAGTCTGGTGGCAGGCGTCACAGCTGACCTGACTGGCTCGATTAAAGCCGGAGACGTCGTGGCACATGTGTCGAGCCAAGTGGGAGGTAAGGGTGGCGGTCGTCCTGATATGGCCATGGGCGGCGGCACGACGGTTTCACAGCTGCCCGCAGCGCTTGCCTCAGTAGCCCCTTGGCTAGAAGAGCAGGAGGGCTCGTGAGCATTGAGCAAGCGGGGTTTGACGGTACACCGGCATTGACCGTCGACGCCAAAGGCATGGCTTGTCCTTTGCCTATCTTAAAGGCCAAAAAAGCCCTGTCCACTTTGGCGCCGGGGGATGTGTTGCGGGTGCTGACCACGGATCGCAACGCGATGCGTGATTTCCAGGCCTTTTGTAAACAAACGGGGAATCCCCTATTGCTTCAAGAGCAAGACGGCGATGTGGCGCACCATTTCTTGCAACGTCGTGCCTAATTCGTGCTAGAATTTCCGGCTTAGTTCTATTTCCACACCAATTTTAAAAGAGATTACCTATGGTGGTGATTCGCATGGCCCGCGGTGGCTCCAAGAGACGCCCTTTTTATAGCCTGGTTGCAACAGATTCTCGCGATCGTCGTGACGGTCGTTTTATTGAGCGTGTCGGTTTTTACAATCCCGTTGCCAACGAAAACGAAGAAAAGATCCGCATCTCCTTAGATCGGGTTGATTACTGGAAAAATGTTGGTGCTCAATTGTCGCCATCGGTTGCACGATTAGTCAAAGCTTATACGGCTAAAGTAGCTACAACGGCCTAACCGAAATAGCCTGTCTTTGGGAGGTCTGTTGTTAACCTGAATGGTTAGCGCCAAAACAGACCATCCCCCATATAGATGACGCATATGCCCATTGACAAGAGCGTCAGTAATTCCTCAAACAGCCTAAAGCAATCGACTGCTATACCGGACGATTTGGTAGAGCTCGGCCACATCTTGGGCGGCCACGGCATCCGGGGTTGGGTCAAAATACAACCATTTTCTACCGAATCGCAAGCCTTGACGTCTGCAAAACAGTGGTGGCTTGCTCGCGCTGATCGCAGAACACAAGCCGCGGTAGAGGCTTCCCCCATGACTCGCGGCCCCAAAACGGCCCCCGTTTCGGTCAACGTGTCCTGGGCCAAAGCACACGGTCAGTTTTTTTTAGCAGCGATTAAAGGCGTTTCTGACAGGAACGCATCCGATGCCCTGAAAGGGCAGTCGGTTTTTGTGTCTCGGCAACTGTTTCCCCCTTTGGAGCCTGACGAGTATTATTGGGTTGACTTATTGGGTTGCACGGTGATGACCGATGCTGACTCACCCCCTTCAGAACCGCAATCTTTAGAACCGCTACGCCTTGGCGTGGTTCATGAAGTGATCGACAATCCAGCGCATGCCTTGTTGGCGGTCAAACGCCAACAATTTGACCCCGAAAGCGGCGATTGGATTGATCAGTATGATGCCAATGACCGCTTGGTCATCTCCCTGATTCCGTTTGTCAGTGCCCATGTGGCATCGGTCAATTTGGCAGACCGTTTGATCAGTACCCACTGGCCTGCCGACTTTTAAGGTTGCTCGTTACCAACCATGCGCATTGATATATTGACCCTGTTTCCGGATAGCTTTCGACTGGTGACCGCATCGGGGATAACGGGGCGTGCACACGAACAAAAGCGATGGTCGCTACACACGTGGGATCCAAGAGACTTTGTTGATGACCCTCATCGCACCGTCGATGATCGGCCCTATGGGGGTGGACCAGGGATGGTGATGATGGCGCTGCCTTTAACAAAGGCGCTTGCGGCAGCACGAATCCAACGGGTGGATCAAGACGGTGAGGACAGTGGTCGTGTGCCAGTCGTCCTATTGGCACCCGGTGGACAGCGGTTTGACCAATCGACCGCCGCACGGCTAAGCCGTGGTAACGGGGCTATCTTTGTTTGCGGCCGATACGAAGGCGTTGATCAACGTTTTATTGATCAGCACGTTGACGAGCAATGGTCCTTGGGCGATTTTGTGGTGTCCGGAGGTGAGTTGGCGCTCTTACCCATGATAGATGCCGCGGTGCGGCTGTTGCCCGGTGCCATGAATCAACAGGATTCTCATGACCAAGATTCTTTCCAACCGCGCTTGAGTGGGTTGTTAGATTGCCCGCACTATACCCGGCCCGAAATGTTGGACGGCAGGGCCATTCCAGACGTTTTGAAATCAGGGCATCATCACAACATTGCCATTTGGCGTCGACAGCAGTCTTTACAGATCACGGCAGCACAACGCCCCGATCTCATTGAAAAGGCCAGGCAAAACGGTCAGCTCAGCGCCGAGGATGAAAACTTTCTGCGCCACCTGTTAAGTGATACTGGCGCAAAATAAATCGCGCTAAATAACACTCGCCAACAAAACCCGCCAACAAAACCCGCCAACAAAACCGCTTCGGGGCTTCACGAGCCTTAAGACAGACGCTGACGCTGGGACAGCACTTTTTCTAACGTGTCGGAAAACTGCGCAACACGTTCTTTTTCTTGAGCCACGACGGCTGGCGGTGCTTTGTCAATGAAACCCTGATTGGATAGTTTGCCCTGCGCCTTCGCGATCTCAGCCTGTAGCCGAGCGGCTTCTTTGTCTAAGCGCGCGCGTTCGGCCTCGATGTCTATTTCTACTTCCAGCATGAGTCGGGTGTCGCCCACCACTTGTACCGGTGCACCATTGTCCTCTGGTAGGGCATCCACCACAGTGACCTCACTTAACTTAGCAAGAAAGGCCAGATAGGGTGCTTGGGCCGTGAGTTCCTCACGGTTGCCTTGGGCCACTAGCGGTACCCGTTGTGCTGGCGATAGTTGCATTTCGCTTCTCAGGGCACGAATGGCCTCTACGCTGGCCTTCAATGTCGCAAACTCGGCTTGCGACAGGTCATCAAGACGCGAAATGTCGGGGCCGGGATAGGCTTGCACGCAGACGCTGGTTTGGGTGTCTACCTCACGGGTACCAGCCACGAGAGAGACTTTTTGCCATAGCTCCTCGGTGATAAAGGGTGTGATCGGGTGCAATAGGCGAAGAATTTCCTCTAAGACGCCAATCAGTGTGGCGCGACATGCGCTTTGAACCGCGGGATCATCTGATTGCAGTTGGACCTTGGCAAGCTCCAAATACCAATCGCAGTACTCGTCCCAAACAAAGTGATAGAGCGCGTTGGCGATGTTGTCAAAGCGATAGTCAGCAAAGCCCTTGGCAACCTCGGTTTTGACGGCTTCCAATCGGCCAAGGATCCAGCGTTCAGGCATCGCATGGGGTTGTCCGTTGTGGATGCAAGGGGCGTGTGACTCGGTATGCATCAAGACAAAACGCGCCGCGTTCCAGAGTTTGTTGCAAAAGTTTCGGTAGCCCTCGCAACGCTTTAAGTCAAAGTTAATGTTTCGGCCTAAAGAGGCGTAAGCGGCCATGGTGAAACGCAGCGCATCGGTGCCAAAGGCCGGTATCCCGTCGGGGAAGTGTTTGCGTGTCGTTTTTTCGATGGCGCTGGCTTGTTTTGGATTCATTAGGCCGTAGGTGCGTTTTTGCACCAAGCGCTCGAGATCAATGCCATCGATGAGGTCAACTGGATCCAAGGTATTGCCCTTGGACTTACTCATTTTTTGGCCCTCGGCATCGCGAATGAGGCCATGAACGTAGACATGATGAAAAGGGACCTTACCGGTCAGGTGAGTAGTCATCATGACCATCCGCGCCACCCAGAAGAAAATGATGTCAAAGCCCGTCACCAAAACATTTGAAGGCAGGTACTTTTCTAGATCGGGCGTTTGGGCGGGCCAGCCAAAGGTTGTGAAAGGCACCAAGGCAGAAGAGAACCATGTGTCTAAAACATCCGGATCGCGTGTCAGGGGACCGTCATAACCCGCGGCTTGGGCTTGTTCGCGGGCGGCTGCCTCATGACGAGCCACAAATACGCGACCATCCTCGCCGTACCAAGCGGGTATTTGATGCCCCCACCACAATTGACGTGAAATACACCAGTCTTGAATATTTTCTAGCCACTGGTTGTACGTCGTTGTCCAGTTGGACGGATAGAACTCAACTTGACCGTTTTTAACCACGTCTAGCGCGACCTCGGTGATGCTGCGCCCTGGATGCAGCGTACCGGCTGGGGCAGGTTTACTCATGGCAACGAACCACTGGTCAGTCAACATGGGCTCAAGCACAACGCCTGTTCGATCGCCCCGTGGTTGGGTCATCGTGTGCGGCTCAACTTTCACCAAGAAACCCTGCTTGTCCAATGCCTTAACAACCGATTCACGTGCATCGAATCGATCCATGCCCTGGAAGGGTTCGGGCGCATTGGTATTGATGTGAGCGTCTAGCGTCAATATTTCAATAAGCGGCAGGCCGTGACGATTGGCGCAGGCATAGTCGTTAAAGTCATGTGCGCCGGTTATCTTGACGACGCCTGTGCCGAAGGCCGGATCCACAAAATCATCGGCGATGATGGGTATTTGGCGCTCGCACAATGGCAAGTGCACAAGCTTTCCGACCAAGTGTTGGTATCGGGTGTCCTCTGGATGGACACAAAGGGCCGAATCACCGAGCATGGTTTCTGGACGTGTGGTCGCGATTGTTAGGCCAGCAAGCGTCTGTGTCTGTCCATCTTGCTTGATTGTTTGAAGACCTTCTGCAAAGGGATAATGGATGTGCCACAGCGAACCGTTGGTCTCGACCATTTGCACCTCAAGATCCGAAACAGCCGTGAGCAGCTGAGGATCCCAGTTCACCAAGCGCTTTCCGCGATAGATCAAGCCTTGCTCGAAGAGTCGCACAAATGTTTCGACCACGCCGGCCGACATTTGGTCGTCCATGGTGAAGTATTCACGTGGCCAATCAGCCGAGGCCCCTAACCGGCGCACTTGGTTGGTGATGGTGCCGCCCGACTGCTGTTTCCAATCCCAGACTTTGGCGGTAAATGCCTCCCGCCCGAGGTCGTGACGGCTTATTTTTTGGGCGTCGAGTTGCCGTTCAACCACGATTTGAGTGGCAATGCCGGCGTGATCGGTGCCAGGGACAAACACGGTGTCGTGATTAAGCATGCGGTGATACCTCACCAAACCATCCATGATGGTTTGATTGAAGGCGTGCCCCATATGCAAGGTACCCGTCACATTGGGCGGTGGGAATTGAATGACATAGGGTTTGGCATCCGAATTTGCGGCAGTTGAGGGTGTGACGTGCTGTCCGGCTTGGAAATAGCCTGCTTTTTCCCATAGGGGGTACCAACGCGCTTCAATGTCGGCGGGCTCGAAGCTTTTAGGAAGACTGTCTGGGGCTGAGGAATTCTGAGTGGTCATAAGTGGCGCTGCATCCGGGCACAAGGCCTTTTAAGGTAATGAGGTCGTTGTTCATCCTTCAGGGCTGGGTACTGCAGGGTTACTGCTGAGTTACTGCTGAGTGACCTGGTGGACACACTGTCCTGAGTGTTCAAACGACCTCGCAATCGCCATCATTTTAAAGGTTAGTGAACTTCTGTGCCGTGCTAAACTGACGGCCTAGAGAAAATCACCAAAAGTGTCTGTTTTTATTACGAATTACTGGAGTCTTGCATGTCTGTAGAACGCACATTGTCGATCATCAAACCTGATGCCGTCGCAAAAAATGTTATTGGTCAAATCGTGGCTCGATTCGAGCAGGCTGGCTTGAAGGTGATCGGTGCTCGAATGATGCAACTGTCGAGCGAGGAAGCGGGACGATTTTACGCGGTGCACAAAGAGCGTCCCTTTTTCAAAGATTTGGTTGACTTTATGGTTTCAGGTCCTGTGTTCGTGCAGGTGCTTGAGGGTGAGAATGCCATTCAGACCAACCGGGACTTAATGGGGGCCACCGATCCAAAGAAAGCCGACAAGGGTACGATCCGTGGCGATTTTGCCGATAGCATCGATGCCAATGCGGTTCACGGTTCTGATGCGCCGGAAACCGCGCAAACCGAAATTGCTTTCTTTTTTCCCGAGATGAATGTTCACAGCCGTTAATTATTGGCACCCCTGATCGTTACCCATTAATGAACGCCACCACTTAATCGACGTCACCCCCGCTTTAAAACGGTGGTTTTAAATACATTGCTTTGATATGGCGAATATGAGTCACGTAAGCCTGGCGAACGCAGCGACAGATCTACCCACCAATTTGTTGGGGCTGGATCAGTCGGCGCTGGCTGCTTTGATCGCCGAATGGGGCGACAAGCCCTTTCGTGCCAAGCAATTGTCTCGCTGGATTCACCAACGGGGTGTGGCTGATTTTCAGGACATGACCGACTTGGCGCTGGCGTTTCGCGAGCGCCTAACGGCCCAGTGTACGGTTGCCTGCCTGCCGGTTTTATCCGGGCATGTGGCGCGCGACCACACTCGCAAATGGTTGTTTGATGTCGGCGCTGGCAATGCGGTAGAAACCGTTTTTATCCCTGAGGACGATCGAGGCACCTTGTGTATCTCCAGTCAGGCGGGTTGCACGGTGGCTTGCCCCTTTTGCTCGACCGGGTATCAAGGGTTTAATCGCAACCTGTCTACTGCCGAAATCGTTGGTCAGTTTTGGTGGGCGCGCCATGATCTTAGACAAGCGGGGGCAGTGACCCGATTAACACCCACTGACGAACCAAGTCACGCTGACGAACGAATTGTTAGCAATGTGGTGTTCATGGGCATGGGTGAACCACTTTTAAACTATGAGGCGGTTCTGGGGTCATTGCGACTGATGTTAGATGACCACGCTTATGGTCTTTCCAGACGTCGGGTCACCGTTTCGACCTCCGGTGTTATACCCATGATGGACCGGTTGGGCGAGGATTGTCCGGTGGCCTTGGCAGTGTCCTTGCATGCTCCCAATGACGAACTAAGAGATCGTTTGGTGCCACTGAATAAGAAATATGGTCTTTCCGCGTTAATGGATGCATGCAACCGTTATTTGGTGCATGCGCCCAGGGATTTCATTACGTTTGAGTATGTGATGTTGCAGGAGGTCAACGATGACTTGAGTCACGCGCGCGAGTTGATTGACATCGCGCGCCAAGTGCCTTGCAAGATCAACCTCATTCCTTTTAATCCGTTTCCACAGTCCGGTCTGACCCGGTCATCTGCCAACAGGGTACGCGCTTTTAGTCAATGTTTGCAGGATGCTGGCATCATCACCACCGTGCGTAAAACCAGGGGTGATGATATTGATGCCGCATGCGGCCAGTTGGCGGGTGACATCCAAGATCGGACCCGGTTGAAGCAGCGTCGATTAGATCAGCGTTCGCCATCAGATCAGGTATTTCGTGGTATCCCCGTCATGGAGTCAAGAGGATGAGTCTTGATGAATCTGAGTCGATTCCACTAAAGCGTGAATCGGCCCCCCTGCCGATAGAACCGATGACGGCTCTGTCCGCCTTGCGCACGATTCGAATTGCTCGAGGGCTAACGACACAGGATGTTGCGGCCCGTTTAAAATTCGCGCCACGAACGATTGAAGCCTTCGAAGCCGAGCAGTGGGATCAGTTGCCCAGTGGTATTGGTCTGAAAACCTTGGCCAAAAACTACGCCAAATTCCTCGATATCGATTTTGCGTCGCTAGAGCCAGCCCTGCGCGAACATATGGATTCGATGCCCGTTAAAACAGGATTGGCCGAACACACCTCAACAAAAAGCCTCGGTGCTGCGGTCGAAACACCGCAGCCAGGTGGCTCGGTTGGGTGGATTATTTTGATTATTCTCCTGGTAGCAGTGGTGCTGGGCATCGGGGTCTGGCAGGGTATTGTGCCGTCTTCGCTGTTGCCGGACTGGTTAGAGCGGACCTGACATGACAGATGTTGATACGCCAATGGATACTTGGCCAACAGGGCCTTCCCCGCGTCGTCGAACAAGACAAGTGGTTTGTGGTTGGGATGGTCACCGGGTGTTGATAGGGGGCGATGCACCGATTGTTGTTCAATCGATGACAAACACTGACACGGCTGACCCCATTGCCACGGCGATACAAGTCAAAGAATTGGCGATGGCGGGCTCCGAGATTGTTCGCATCACGGTGAACTCACCTGAGGCAGCTAAAGAAGTTGCGGCCATTCGCGAGCAGCTCGATAAGATGAATATATCGGTTCCGCTTTGCGGCGACTTTCATTTCAATGGGCACAAACTGCTGACGCAATTTCCTGAGTGCGCGCAAGCCTTGTCAAAATATCGTATTAACCCAGGCAATATGGGTGGTGGTAAACGCCGTGATGACAACTTTGCTCAGATGATTGAAGTCGCGTGTCGCCACAATAAACCCGTGCGTATTGGTGTGAATTGGGGGAGCCTGGATCAAGAGCTGCTGGCTCGCATGATGGATGAAAACAGCCAGCGCCGGGCACCCTGGCCGGCGCAAGTCGTGATGCGCGAGGCGCTCGTTGTTTCGGCTATCAGTAATGCCGAGCGTGCTGAGGATTTGGGATTGCCTGGTGATTCGATCGTCCTTTCCTGCAAAGTCAGTCACGTGCAGGATTTGATCGCGGTTTATCGGGAGTTGTCGCGACGCTGTGATTATCCGTTGCACTTGGGTTTGACTGAGGCAGGCATGGGGACCAAAGGCGTGGTGGCATCGACGGCGGCTTTATCGGTGCTCATGCAAGAGGGCATTGGTGACACGATTCGCATCTCTTTGACCCCCGAGCCCGGTGGCGATCGTTGCCGAGAAGTGGTGGTTGCTCAAGAGATCCTGCAAACCATGGGTTTGCGAGCCTTTACCCCAATGGTCATTGCGTGTCCTGGCTGTGGTCGAACGACCAGTACCGTGTTCCAAGAGCTCGCTGACGATATCCAACGTTACTTAAGAGAGCGGATGCCCATCTGGAAAGATCAGTTTCCAGGTGTGGAGTCGATGAACGTTGCCGTCATGGGTTGTGTTGTGAACGGCCCAGGCGAGAGTCGCCACGCCGATATCGGCATTAGCTTGCCAGGCACGGGCGAGGTACCCGCTGCCCCGGTCTATGTCGATGGCGAGCGCACGGTGACCTTGAAAGGGGAGCGCATTGCCAAAGACTTTCAGGCCATTGTTCAGCAATATGTCGAACGCCGGTATGGGCGCTAGTGTACGGGGACTCGACTCCCCTGGTTTGGTTGGATCATGACAAGTCAATTCAAGAAAATTACGGCAATACGTGGCATGAACGATGTACTGCCGGATAATGCCTGCCACTGGGAGTCATTGGAGGCGGTGTTACGAACTTGGCTGGCACAGTATGGCTACCTGAATATTCGGGTGCCTGTGCTTGAGCAGACGCGTTTATTTACTCGCGGTATCGGTGAGGTTACCGATATCGTTGAAAAGGAAATGTACTCATTTACCGACGCGTTAAATGGCGAGTCTTTGACGCTTAGACCGGAAATTACGGCTGGGGTGGTGAGAGCAACGATTGAGCACAATCTGCTTTATGAGCGAGCCCGTCGGGTGTTTACGATGGGTCCCGTGTTTCGTCATGAGCGTCCGCAAAGAGGCCGTTACCGGCAGTTTCACCAACTTGATGTTGAAGCGCTTGGCCTGCCAGGCCCTGATGTCGATGCAGAACTGATCTTGATGACGGCTCGTCTTTGGCGTGTCTTGGGTATTGATGGCATGGCCCTTGAGCTCAATTCGCTTGGACAGTTGGCTGAGCGACAAGCGCACCGAACGGCACTGATCGCCTACCTCGAAAAACATCGCGATATCCTTGATGAAGATGGATTACGTCGGCTGTATACCAACCCCTTGCGTGTCTTGGACACCAAGAACCCAGCATTGCAGTCCATGGCCGATGGCGCGCCTCGTCTTTTTGACTTTCTTGGCTATGAGTCTAAAGATCATTTCGCGGGGGTATGCGAGCGACTCGACGCGGCGGGTGTGCCCTACCGCTTGAATCCACGCATGGTCCGCGGCTTAGATTATTACAACCTGACGGTCTTTGAGTGGGTCACTGACAAGCTGGGGGCACAGGCGACCGTTTGTGGTGGCGGTCGGTATGATGATTTGATTGGCCTGCTAGGCGGTAAGCCAGCGCCAGCGGTGGGTTTTGCGATTGGCATGGAACGGTTGCTTGATTTGTGGCTCCAATGCACGACGCGTGTCTCCGGTCCAGAGTGCGACATCTACGTCATTCACCAAGGCGAGTTGGCCCAACGTCGCGCCATGAGATTGGCAGAAGAACTCCGTGATCAAGGAGCCAATGTGATTGTCCATGCCGGTGCCAATGGGTTTAAAGCCCAGTTTCGTCGTGCCGACGCCAGCGGCGCGCGCTTTGCGGTTATCCTTGGCGAAGACGAGCTGGCAAGCGGTCACGCGTCGGTGAAAAGCCTGCGCGCCGAGACAGGCCGGACAGAGGGTGGGCAGCAACAAGTGCCGTTTGAGTCGCTTGCGGATTATTTAAAGGATAGGGTCTAACAGGATGGCTTACGATCTAGAAGAGCAAGAACAGATTGAGCAGTTAAAAGCGTGGTGGAATCGATACGGTGCCATGGCCATGGGTTTGTTGACGCTTGCTTTGGTCATTGTGCTTGGCTGGCAAGGCTGGGGTTGGTATCAAAATAACCAGGCCACACAAGCCCGCGGTTATTTTGAGGCTTTAGAGCGTGCTGCAGGGCAGCCGGGTGAAGAGGCGATGCCGCGGATTGTGGCGGCGATGGAAACATTAAAAACCGACTTTACAAAAACCGATTACGCGGGTCGTGCCGCACTCGTGGCGGCGCAGGCCTTACAAGCGCGCGGCGATGTGGCGGGGGCGCAAGAAGCGCTCGAGTGGTTGAGCCAAAGCGATCACGTCGCGTTGGCCCCGGTGGCCACGCTTCGGCTGGCGGGATTGTTGTTAGACGAAAAGCAATACGAAGAAGCACTGGCTACGTTGGAGACGGCACCACCGGCTTTTGAGGGTTTGTATGCGGATCGTCGGGGTGACATTTACGCGGCGCAAGGTGATCGCGAACAAGCGCTTGATCAGTGGCGTGAGGCGCTGACGACAGCAGGGATTAACCAAGGTCTAGCAAGCGCTTTGCAGTTAAAAATCGATACATTGGGTGGGTAAATGCAGGTGAGCGGATTCGGCAAAAAGCAATGTTTGGCATCAGCTGCCCGGCTTAAACATTTCGTTGGGTTTTTTACAATCGTTGCCTTGACGACGGCGGTTGGCGGCTGCGCCTGGTTCGAATCGGACGATAGGAATGAACCTACACCGCTGATAGCTTTTGAACCAAAAATTGACGCGAGCATTGCTTGGCGTGCGCCGGTCGGTTCTGGCAGTAGTTATGGCTTTGTGCCCGCGGTGGTGGGTAACAGCGTCTATGCTGCTTCGACCGACGGTCAAGTGGCTAGAGTTGATTTGACCTCGGGTGCGACAGCTTGGAACGTGCAGACGGGTCAGACGCTGTCTGCTGGTGTTGGCGCTGACGCTGACACGGTTGCCGTTGTCAACAACAACGCCGAAGTGATTGCCTTTGATACCAATGGCAATGAAAAGTGGCGGGCAAAGGCGTCAAGTGAGGTCAACCACACTCCTTGGGTAGGCAACGGTGTGGTGGTGGTGCGCGCGGGAGACTATCGCGTTCAGGCTTTTAACGCTGCAAATGGTGAGAGGCTTTGGAATGTGCAGCGGCCAGGTCCTGCGCTATCTCTTAGGGCGCCAGCAAGGATGACTTTTACGGAAGATTTAATTATCACTGGCATGCCAGGCGGTCGGTTGTTGGCGATTGAGCCAGCCACTGGCGCAGCCGTTTGGGAGGGCATCGTGGCGGCGCCAAGGGGCGCGAGCGATCTCGAACGAGTCAATGATGTGGTGGGTATTCCGACGATCCGCGGCGATGTAATGTGTGCAGTGGCCTACCAAGGACGCGTCACGTGCTTTGACATTCAAAAGGGTGGGGCGATCACTTGGGCAAAGCCGTTCTCAAGTATTGTGGGCTTGGCCGTTGATGCGCAGCATGTCTATGTGCCGGGTGCGCGTGACACCATTACTGCTTTTAAATTAACAGACGGTGAGGTGGCGTGGCGTCAAGCAGTGTTTCGAAACCGCAAACTAACCGAGCCGGCTGTTCATAACAGTGCGGTACTGTTCGGTGATTTTGAAGGGTTTGTGCACGCTTTGTCGGCAGAAAGCGGTGGCCTCTTGGCCCGCGTTTCAGTCGGTGGCGGTGCGATGCGAGCGCCCGTGATCAGTACCTCGCAAGGGGTGCTCGTGCAGGCAGGCGATAGTTCTCTTTCTCTTATTCGGTTGAATTGATTCGTGGCACTTAAACCTGTTGTCACTCTGGTGGGACGTCCGAATGTCGGTAAGTCGACCCTTTTTAATCGCCTGACCCGCTCAAGGTCGGCATTGGTGGCTGACTTCTCTGGGCTAACCCGCGATCGACATTACAGCGAAGGTCGTGTCGGCGAGATTCCTTTCATCGTGGTGGATACGGGGGGATTTGAACCCGTCGCGAAGTCCGGTATCTTGCACCACATGGCCAAGCAGACCGAACAGGCCATTGCCGAATCCGATGTGGTGATCTTTCTGGTGGATGCACGAGCCGGGCTCAATGCGCACGATTACGAGATCGCAAGCCTACTGCGCAAAGCCGGGCAGACCGCTATGGTGTGTGTCAACAAAGCGGAAGGCATGTCGCACAATGCCGCCGTGGCTGAGTTTTACGAGTTAGGTTTGGGTCAACCCCATGCGATTTCGGCCTCGCACGGCGATGGCGTTATGGATCTGATTGAGTCGGCCTTAGAGCCGTTCCGTCCGGCGCGAGCACCGCTCTCGGAGGACGGGGACAGCCATGACGATGACAACGACGAAGACGCCTTTGAACCTGTCGATGAAAAGGATCACCGAATCAAATTGGCCATTGTGGGTCGACCCAACGTGGGCAAATCGACATTAATCAACACCTTGGTTGGTGAAAACAGGGTGATAGCTTTTGATCTGCCTGGCACGACCCGAGACGCCATTGAAATCGAGTTCGAGCGCGATGACAGGCGCTACACATTGATTGACACAGCAGGACTGCGACGCCGAGGCAAGGTTTTTGAGGCGATAGAAAAGTTCTCTGTTATCAAAACCTTACAGGCTATTGAGGCATGTAATGTGGTGCTCTTGATGCTTGATGCGCAACACGAAATCTCGGATCAGGATGCGCATATTGCAGGGTTTGTGGTGGAGTCTGGGCGCGCGCTCGTGGTGGCGGTGAACAAGTGGGATAATTTGAGTCGTGATCAGCGCGAGCGCATCGAGCGGGAGTTTGATCGTAAGCTCAAGTTCCTGTCGTTTGCAAAAGTACACCAAATCTCGGCATTGCGTGGACAGGGTGTGAATGCCGTTTTACGGTCGGTCAAATCGGCCCACGCGGCGGCTTTTAGTAAGCTATCGACACCTAAGCTCACGCGTGCACTACATGATGCGGTGGCTCAACAACAGCCGCCTAGAAAAGGAATATTTAGACCCAAGATGCGCTATGCCCACCAGGGGGGACAAAATCCACCACGTATCATCATTCATGGCAATGCTTTGGATGCTATTTCTGAGCCCTACAAACGCTACCTTGAGTCTAAGTTCCGTGACGTATTTGAATTGGCGGGTACGCCTCTGCGTATCGAATTCAAATCTTCCCATAATCCTTACGTGGACAATTAAGTCGTCATGAGTCAATTCTGGAGCCCTTTCGTTGGGTCGTTGAGTCCCTACGTGCCAGGTGAGCAACCACTTGATAGCCAGCTGATCAAGCTCAATACCAATGAGCATCCACTGGGCCCGTCGCCACGCGTGCTAGAAGCAATCAAACAGGCCGCAGACGACAAGCTGCGCCTTTATCCTGATCCTAATGCGACAGCGTTAAAGCGTGCCTTAGCGGCGCATCATGGTCTAGATGTCTCACAGGTGTTTGTGGGTAACGGCTCAGATGAGGTGCTCGCACACGTTTTTTTTGGGTTGTTCAAACAGGAACGTCCGCTGCTTTTTCCTGATCTCACTTATGGGTTTTATCCGGTCTATTGTCGGCTCTTTGACATTGCCCATCGCCTGGTTCCTTTGGATGATATGTTTTGTATACGCGTAGACGACTATTTGTCGTTAGGCACGCAAGAGGCAGGCGGCATTATTTTTCCGAACCCTAATGCGCCAACAGGTCGGGCTTTGCCGCTGTCCGAGGTGCAAGCCGTGGTCCGTGCCAACGCCCATATTCCGGTTGTGATTGATGAAGCGTACGTTGATTTCGGGGCGCAGAGCGCCGTGTCGCTGATTAACGAGAACGCTAACCTGTTGGTTGTCCACTCCCTTTCAAAATCTCGCGCTTTGGCGGGTCTACGAGTCGGTTATGCCTTGGGCTCTGCTGAGCTGGTCGAAGGCCTTGAACGGGTGAAGAACAGTTTCAACTCCTATCCGTTAGACCGTCTGGCCCAAGTCGGTGCGATAGCCGCGATCGAAGACGATCTTTTTTTTAAAGCGTCTTGCCGTGAGGTGATAGCGACCCGTGAAAAGTTGAGCGTCGATCTGCAGTCCCTTGGATTTGAAGTTCTGCCATCGAAAGCAAACTTTGTCTTCGCTAGACATCCCGATCATCGAGGTCTGGCACTTGCCCAGGGGTTGCGAGAGCAAGCGATCCTTGTGCGACATTTCACTAACCCACGCATCGATGAGTTTTTAAGGATCACCGTGGGAACTCAAGTCCAATGTGACAGTCTCATCAAAGCTTTGATGGGTTGTATGCGCCTTTAAGGTCTTCTCTTTGGACCCATCGAGCAGTCGGTAGAGTTGGGTTGGTCATCAAGTTGTCGCAACGTTTGTTGGGATGATTGCTTGATCTAATAGCAAAAATAACGAATACATCACTCTGGAGTCAGCCAATGAGTAACAAGGGGCAAACCCTACAAGACCCTTTCCTGAACGCGTTGCGTAAGGAGCACATTCCCGTGTCCATTTATTTGGTCAATGGAATTAAGTTGCAAGGGCATATTGAGTCGTTTGATCAATACGTGGTGCTGCTGCGAAACACGGTGACCCAAATGGTATATAAGCACGCCATCTCGACCGTTGTACCTGCGAAGGCGGTATCGCTGCCGCAAGAGGAGGAGGACGCTGAGTAACGCGAGCATGCTGGCAGAGCCTTTGATGCGGGCATTGATTGTGGGTGTGGATTTGGGCCTACCGGATTACCAAGCGCAGCGAGAGGAATTCAATATGCTGGCCAAAGGGGCCGGTGCTGATATTGTGGGTCAGATGACCGCCCGGCGTGACCGCCCCGATGCGGCCCACTTTATCGGTTCAGGCAAGGTGCAGGAAGTCGTTGAGCAACTCGAAGAAACCCAAGCCGATATTGTCCTTTTTGATCAACCGCTGTCATCGGGCCAACAACGTAACTTGGAACGCAAGTTCAACGTTCGTGTTGTCGATCGCGTGTCATTGATTCTCGATATTTTTGCGCTCCGCGCCAAAAGTCACGAAGGAAAGTTACAGGTGGAACTGGCTCAGTTACAGCATTTGTCAACCCGTTTGACGCGATTGTGGAGCCACCTTGAGCGCCAACGGGGCGGCATCGGCATGCGTGGACCAGGCGAGTCACAGCTTGAAATGGACCGTCGCATGATCGGGGACAAGGTCAAGATGTTGAAAGAGCGTCTGGGAAAAGTGCAGCGCCAGCGGGTGACCCAACGCCGAGCCAGGTCGCGGGGTTCTGCCTTGTCGGTCTCTCTCGTAGGCTATACCAACGCAGGCAAGTCGACATTGTTCAATGCCTTAACGCGTTCAGACGCGTTTGCCGCCGATCAGCTGTTTGCGACGCTAGACACGACCACGCGCCGAGTGTGGATTGAGCAAGCGGGTCAAGTGACGGTCTCAGACACCGTCGGATTTATCCGGGATTTGCCGCACACGCTGATTGCGGCCTTTCGGGCAACCCTCGAAGAGGCGATCAACGCCGATCTGCTGCTTCACGTGATTGATGCGTCTAGCGATCAGCGCGACGAGCAAATACAGCAGGTACAGCGCGTCTTGACCGACATTGGCGCGGGCGAGGTGCCGCAAATTCTTGTTTACAACAAAATCGATAACCTTGGTTTGCCTGCGAGAATTGAGCGCGATACACATGGTACGATTCACAAAGTTTTTATCAGTGCAAATGAGCGTCACGGTCTTGGCTTTGTTCGCCAAGCCGTTGCGGAGTTTGCTTTATACGCAGGAACCCATGCGATCCATTAAAAACATTTTTAATTTGAACGACCCTGGATGGGGCCGGAAATCTGACGGTCAGCAAAATAGTAATTCTGAGCCGCCAAGACGTCCCAACCAAGATGGCCCACCTGACCTAGACCAAGTGTGGCGCGACTTCAACCGCCGTTTGAATGGTTTGTTCGGCAAACGCGGTGGTGGTCGCCCGAACGGGCCCAATGGGCCATCACCCTTTGGTTCTTCTGGCGGGCCTTCACCTAGACAGAAGAGGATCGGGCTTGGCGTGATAGCAGCGGCTATTGTGCTGCTATGGCTCGCCAGTGGTTTCTTCATTGTCCAAGAAGGTCGTGTTGGTGTAATTACCCAGTTCGGTGCTTACAAGAGCACGGCGCAGGCGGGTTTCCAGTGGCGTCTGCCTTATCCATTCCAGCAAGAAGAAATTGTCGATGTTTCTCAGCTGCGAACCATTGAGGTGGGTTTCAGGGGCAATGCTTCGAATAAAGTACCCCCGGAAGCTTTGATGCTGACGTCGGATGAGAATATCGTCGACGTGCAGTTTGTGGTGCAGTACCGCGTGCAGCCCTCGGGCGCACCAGACTACTTGTTTAAGACAAGAGATCCTGATGAGTCGGTACAACAGGTGGCCCAAAGCTCGATGCGTGAAGTCGTGGGCCGACGCCTCATGGACTTTGTGCTATACGAGGGTCGTACGCAAGTGGCGGCAAGTGTTCAAAGCATCATGCAAGACGTGCTCGATCTCTACCAAACGGGTATTTTGGTGAGCAGTGTTGCTATTCAAAACGTGCAACCACCGGAGCAGGTGCAAGCGGCATTTGACGATGCTGTGAAAGCAGGGCAAGACCGTGAGCGCCAAATCAACGAAGGTGAGGCTTATAAAAACCAAGTGGTGCCTTTGGCCCGCGGTCAAGCCTCCAGGATGATTGAGCAGGCGGAAGGTTATCGCGCCAAAGTGACTGGCGATGCCGAAGGTAACACTTCGCGTTTCTTGAGTATCTTGCAGGAATACAAAAAGTCGCCAGACGTGATGCGCGGCAGGATGTACCTCGATACGATGCAGACCATGTTTGCACAATCCAGCAAGGTCTTTATCGATACCGAAGCGAGTAACAGCATGCTGTATTTGCCTTTAGATAAGATCATGCAACAAGCGTCTCAGGGGCCCACGGTGAATCGAAGCAATCCCATGACCCCAGCACCCGCGGTTCCATCACCTAGCTCGCAGACAGCGAGGCCTGATATGAGCCAATCTTTGCCAAACACGCTGTCTCGCGACCGTACCGCGCGATAAGGGGAAGAGATGAGTAACAAACTATCCATTATTTTGATAGCCATTGCGGTCTTGGTCGGTGCTTTGTCCACAACCGTATTTATTGTTCGCGAGCGCGACTTCGCTTTGGTATTTGCCCTCGGCGAGGTACGCCGTACGATCACTGAGCCCGGTTTGTATTTCAAGCTGCCACCACCGTTTCAAAACGTGGTCATGTTGGACAAGCGACTGCTAACCATTGACTCTCAGGAAGCCGAACGGATTCAGACTTCCGAGAAGAAAAACCTGCTGATCGATTCCTTTGTGAAGTGGCGCATCATTGACCCGCGTCTCTACTATGTGACGTTTGCGGGTAACGAGCGTGCAGCACGCTTACGTTTGCAGGCGCAAATTCGAGATGCCCTGAACGCGTCCGTGAACGTTCGGACAGTGCGTGATGTGGTTGCTCTTGAGCGTGATACCATCATGGACGAAGTTCGCAACAGCGTTCGGGCCCGTGCCGCGCCGCTCGGGGTGGACATCGTGGACGTGCGCTTGAAGCGAATCGAGTTCGCACCTGAGATTGCCGAGTCGGTTTATCGACGGATGGAGTCGGAGCGTTTGCGGGTAGCAAATGAATTGCGCTCTATTGGTGCAGCAGAGGGTGAAAAAATTCGCGCAGGTGCCGATCGTGAGCGTGAAGAAATTGTGGCCGAAGCCTATGCCAAGGCGCAGGCGGTGATGGGCGAGGGCGATGCCACCGCTGCTGCACTGTACGGTGCGGCATACGGCCAAGATGCTGAATTTTTTCAGTTTTATAAAAGCTTAGAAGCTTATAGGCAAGCGTTTGGCAAGAGCAGTGACGTTCTTGTTGTTGATCCGAGCTCTGAGTTCTTCCGTTACATGAAATCGCCGAACATACGGACAGAGTGATCGGGGTATAATCCAACTTCCGTTGTAGTAAATACGGCGGTCTGAAGTGGCGGCTTGCTGGGTACGCGCCCCAAGCCGCTTTTTTTTGTTTCAAAATAGACGACCGACATGAATGGCAATTGGCTTTTGCCCGAGCATTTTGCAGACGTACTGCCAGCAGAGGCGCGGCGGGTGGAGGACTTGCGTCGAAAGCTTCTAGATCTTTTTAGGACGCGTGGTTTCGAGACAGTATCACCGCCCATGCTTGAGTACATTGACCCGCTGTTGACGGGTGCCGGCGAAGACTTAAACGTCAAAACATTCAAGTTGGTTGATCAGTTGTCTGGCCGGACATTGGGTTTGCGTGCCGACATGACACCGCAAATCACGCGTATCGATACCCACTTGCTTAACCGGCCTGGCGTCACACGTCTTTGCTACTGTGGCCCGGTGCTTCATGCGCGCCCAACAGGCCTATTGGCTAGTCGTGAGCTGTTGCAAATTGGGGCTGAAATATTTGGTTACGCGGGTGTTGAAGCCGATCTGGAAATCATTCGATTGGCCGCCAAAAGCCTGTCGGTGGCAGGTCTCTCGGTATCGCAGCTGGTGCTCTGCCATGACGGATTGATCAAGGCACTGATCGAGTCAGACGCGCATGCGTTGGCCAGAGCCGACGAGATTATCGCGCTGTTACGCGACAAAGACTTACCCGGTTTGGCCTGCCTTGATCAAGGACCTAAGCCGCTTTCGACTCAGACCGTTGAGGCTTTGAAGGCTTTGCCTCGGTTGTATGGGGACCTTGAAGTGTTGAAGGGTGCTCGAGAGGTTCTGCCCAAGTTGCCGGGTGTGACGGCGGCATTGGACCAATTGATGAGAGTGTTTGAAGCTCACGACGATTTGGCTGTCAGCGTTGATCTTGCGGATACGGGTGCCTATGGTTACCACTGCGGCGTGACGTTTTCTTTTTATGCGCCCGGTTGGCATGACGCGCTGGTTCGTGGTGGTCGCTACGACAATGTCAGCCTGGCTTTTGGTCGTGCAAGACCAGCCACAGGGTTTAGTATGGATCTTAGGCGTGTGGCCCAAGCAGGGGGACCGGCACCCCGTGCCACGGCTATTTTGGCACCGGCTTCTGAGGCGACAGAACTGTCCCTGCTCGTGGCGCAGCTCAGAGAACAGGGTGAAATCGTTGTTCAATTATTTCCAGGTGAAACGGCTCAACATGACGAGTTCGTATTCGATCGAGAACTCGCCTTTGACGGCCAGCAATGGGTCGTGCGAGCGATTTAGACCAAGTGAGCGTATGCAGACATGAGTAGAAATGTGGTGGTCATCGGTACCCAATGGGGTGATGAGGGAAAAGGAAAAATTGTCGATTGGCTTGCTGAATCGGTACAAGGGGTCGTTCGTTTTCAAGGGGGGCACAATGCAGGCCATACCCTTTGGATCAAAGGCAAAAAGACGATCCTACGTTTGATTCCATCTGGCGTCATGCATGACAACGTCATTTGCTACATCGGCAATGGTGTGGTTCTGTCGCCCGAGGCGTTGCTCAAAGAAATCGGTGAGCTCGAGCAAGCCGGTCTAAATGTGCGTGACCGACTGCGGATAGCGCCAACATGCCCGCTGATCCTCCCTTATCACGTGGCGCTAGACCAAGCCAGGGAGTCTAAGCGTGGTGATGAAAAAATTGGCACCACGGGTCGAGGTATTGGGCCTGCGTACGAGGACAAGGTGGCAAGGCGGGCGCTACGCGTCCAAGACCTCTATGACCCCGTTATGTTTCGGGCTAAGCTCGACGAGGCCTTAGATCTGCATAACCATATCCTGACGACTTATTTGGGTGCACCCGCGGTGGATGCTCAGGAAGTCTTCGATCAGGCCATGTCGATGGCGCCTTTATTGGAACCCATGGTAGCTGATGTGAGTCGGCTTCTCAATCAAGCGCAAAAAGATGGCCAACGCTTGTTATTTGAAGGCGCCCAAGGGGCTTTGCTCGATGTCGACCATGGTACTTACCCATTTGTCACCAGTAGCAACTGCGTCTCTGGCGCGGCCGCGTCTGGCGCGGGCGTGGGGCCACAATCCTTGCATCACGTTTTAGGCATCACCAAGGCATACACCACCCGTGTGGGATCAGGTCCCTTTCCGACCGAGCTTGCCAACGATATTGGCGCTCATTTGGCCAGTGTAGGTAAGGAGTTTGGTTCGGTGACGGGGCGTGCGCGACGTACGGGTTGGTTTGACGGTGCCGCGCTCAAGCGATCCGTTCAAATCAATGGCATCTCCGGGCTCTGCATCACCAAACTCGATGTACTAGATGGTTTAGAGACGGTGCAGCTCGGGGTTGGCTATCGGATCGGGGGTGAATTTAGCGAATTGTTACCGTTTGGGGCGGCGGCAGTGGCGCAAGCAGAACCGGTGTTCGAAGAGCTCCCCGGTTGGTCGGATTCGACCGTCGGTATCACTCAATTCGACGATTTGCCGGCAAACGCGCGCCAGTATTTGCTGCGTATCTCTGCTTTGTGCGAGGTGCCTATCGACATGGTGTCAACGGGGCCTGATCGGGAAGAGACCATTTTGTTGCGCCATCCATTTGAAGGTTGATTGGTGTGAGGTTCGATGAGCGAGACCGATGACCTTTGGGTAAGTTGGGATCAGTATCACGACCTGATCGAAACACTGGCCGTGCAAATTCACGCCTCTGAGTGGCATTTTGATCAGATCATTTGTTTGGCCCGCGGCGGCATGCGGGTCGGCGATGTGCTCTCGAGACTGTATCGCATCCCACTGGCCATTCTATCGGCCAGCAGTTATCGTGAAAACGCGGGTCGAGACCAAGGACGCCTTGACATTTCGCCCTATATTTCCATGGCACAAGGTAGCCCTTCAGGGCGCGTCTTGCTGGTTGATGACATGGTCGATACGGGCTTGACCTTTGCCAAGGTCAGGGGACACTTGTTAGCGACTTATCCAGCGATCAAAGAGATGCGAACAGCGGTGCTTTGGTGGAAAGCGCACGCTGTGGTCAAACCTGACTATCATGCGCAGTATCTAGCGCACAATCCTTGGATTCACCAGCCTTTTGAGGATTACGACAGCCTGACGCTTGAGGCCTTGAAAGAGCGGCAGCGCGGGGGCGCAGGCAAATAAATATTGCGCCGAGAGTGGGTCTAAAGGACTTAGGCTGTGCTATATTAGCCGGCTATCGTCGTTTTACAGTAGAAAGTTCTTGAATTCACACACTTAACCTTTCACCGTAAACTCACAACCAATTCACTTTTATAACTGACAGACAATATGCCAATTGTTCGACTGAAAGAAAATGAACCGTTTGAAGCTGCTTTGCGTCGTTTCAAGCGCACGATCGAAAAAACCGGCCTGCTGACCGAATTGCGGGCCCGCGAGTTCTATGAAAAGCCAACTGCCGAGCGCAAGCGCAAGCAAGCGGCCGCTGTTAAGCGCCATTACAAGCGCATCCGCAGCCAGCAACTGCCTCCGCGCCTTTATTAATCGCGGGCGCAAGCTGTCGCGTTCCGCGCGCATGCCTTGATCCCCGATTCCTTCATTCAAGAGCTACTTGCCCGAGTCGACGTTGTCGATGTCGTCGGGCGTTATGTACAGCTCAGAAAAGGTGGCATTAACCTTCTTGGCTTGTGCCCCTTTCATAACGAAAAGTCTCCCTCGTTTACGGTGAGCCCGAGCAAGCAGTTCTATCATTGCTTTGGCTGTGGGGCGCATGGCAGTGCCATCACCTTTTTAATGAATCACACCGGCGCCAGTTTTCCGGATGCAGTGCAATCGTTGGCATCGGGTATTGGCATGCAAGTGCCACAAAGTCAGGCATCTGCGGCAACCCGGCAGCGTGCAGCACAGCGCAAGGACGAGCAGTCCGCCCATGTCAAGGTCCTCGAGACGGCGCAAGCCTATTACAAAGCCCAACTCAAAAAGAGTCCCGAAGCGATTGCTTATTTGAAGTCTCGTGGATTGACCGGTGAGGTGGCGGCAAGATATGGCCTCGGTTGGGTGCCGGATGCGCGGCAAGGTTTGGCCGACGTCTTTACCCGCTACGAAGACCCTTTGCTGGTTGAGGCAGGCCTGGTGATCGAAGCCGACGATGGGCGTCGCTACGATCGGTTCCGTGGGCGTGTGATGTTTCCGATACGAAACACACGGGGGCAAATTGTTGGCTTTGGTGGAAGAATTCTTGGCAAGGGTGAACCCAAATACCTCAACTCACCGGAAACCCCGGTTTTTAGCAAGGGCTTAGAGCTCTACGGTGCTTGGGAGGGGAGACAGGCGATTCGATCGGAAGCCGAAGTGGTGGTGGTTGAGGGCTATATGGATGTGGTGGGTTTGGCTCAGCAAGGCATCGGCAATGCCGTGGCTACGCTAGGCACGGCAACCACCGCAGATCACTTAAGAAAGTTGGTGCGGTTAACTGACCGTATCGTGTTTTCTTTTGATGGGGATGCGGCGGGAAAGCGCGCTGCCTGGCGCGCCTTGCAAACGGCCTTGCCACTGCTCAAAGATGATTTGTCGATCCGTTTTTTGTTTTTGCCGAGTCGCCATGACCCGGATACGTATGTGCGCGAGTTTGGGCAAGCGGCGTTTCGTGCGTGTTTGAAAGACTCTGTCCCACTGTCGGCGTTTTTGATTGAGGAGCTTGCCCAGCGACATCGCCTAGATGAGCCAGAAGGGCGTTCGGCTTGCACGCACGAAGCAGGGCCGATTTTGGCGTCGCTGCCTGAAGGCGCGATGCGGCGCCAGATTCTCAACGCGTTTGCCCAAAAGGTACGCCTCACACCCCAAGAGCTCGACGGTATCGTGGCCCAAGTGCCTGTGCGACCGACGCCAGGCCAGCCCGCTGCCCAACTGGCTTCGTTCGGGCCTGAATCTTCAGCATCGCCAGCGCCTTCAAATGAGCGGGGCCGAACCACCTTTGCCCGTCGGCGTTCTGTCGCGCCCTTGGCCAAACGTTTACTTTCCTTGCTTTTGGCGCACCCTGCGCTTGCAGAAAGTCTTGGGGACCAACAGTTGGATGTTTTAGAAAACGACGCCAGTTTGTCGCTGGTGCGCGAATTTATCTTGTTGGTTCAGTCAACCGGTGCCAGACATTTAGGGGCTTTGCTAGAGGCCGCCGATACACAAACAGCATTAGCCGAGGTGCTTACCCAATTGTCGGCTGAAGTCATGGGTCAAACAGACTTGCCTGATCCCCAAGCGGAGTGGGAAGACGCGCTGCGTCGGATTGAACTCGACAGCCTGAAAAAGGCTCAGCAAGACTTAATCACAGGTGGATTGACTGATCCGCAAGCCATCGAACGGTATCAGGAACTTAGTCGACGCATCAGCAGTCTAATTGGGCATTAACAATGCCTTACAAACTGGCTTGCTTGAGGGACCCCGTCGGGACCTGGTTTAGGCCCTTTTGGGTTTTCAGGTAGTGGAAATACGAGTAATATGTCATATTGAATATCTGTCGTTATGAGCAAACGAGCAGTGATATCGGAAATAAACAAGGTAAAGCCAAACATTTCGTGCGGTCGGTGGCCCAACAAACAGCGCCCCTCGCAAACCCGGTCGGTTTGGAGTCTTCCTTGTGGTTCGGTCATTATAGGCATTTGCCCAAAGACTTTAAAACAACGTGACGGCAGATATATCAGTAGTAGGCAAGAACCGGGCACAACAATCACCCCGCCGCCAATCGCGCCACCCAGCATTTGGGCTAGGCGACGGTTCGATTGTTGCTCCAAATGAAGATCGGGCGTTTCACTTGCCCGATCTGGCGCCACCGGCGGTTTGGTGGCGAGACACACGTATCAAATGACTCAAACACAGGGCTATGATGACGACAACGCGCCGCCAAACCAACACTAAAAAAACAACCACCGCCAAAAAGCCAGTCGGTAAGGTTTCTTCTAAAACGGCTTCAAAAACGCCTGTTAAAGCATTGGCTAAAGTGCCGAGCAAAAACAGCGCCAAGAAGGCTGTCGTGGCGATGAAGAAACCAGCGGCATCTCGACCGTTATCCGCAATAAAAGTGACTAAAAAGGCGGCAGTGGTTAAAAAAGCAACCGGTGCGTCAAAGTCGCCAGTGACCCAAAAGGTCGCTCCCAAGAAGACGCAGACGGCAACAGTGGTCGCAAAGAAAGCGACCACCAAGCCGGCAGTGAAATCAGCCAAGGACAAAATGAAGCCGGAAACAAAGGCAAAAGTAACGCCAACCAAAGCAACACCCGCTAAAAGTGCATCTAAAACAGTAGCTAAAACCCCTAAAACTGAGGCAAAGGTGGCCAAAGTAGCCACCAAGCTAGCCACCAAAACGGCTGCCAAGACCGTTGTCAAGAAATCACCGGCGGTCGCGAAGACACCCGCAGTCAAGACTGCCAAGTCTGCGCAGGCCTCAAAAGAGGCGACGACTGAGAAAAAGTCTCGTCAAAAGGCAGCGACCGCAAAGGTCAACGATGATGAAGCAGCCGTGCCCGCAAAGCCAAAGGCAAAAGCCAAGATTCCCTCCGGTCGTCGACCAGGTCGTCCGTCCAAGAACCCGGATAACAATCAAGCCTTTGATGACAGCATCGACGACAGCGATCGCGAGGTTATTCCCGAGATCAAACCGGTCAAACGCGGTAAACGTGGCAAAGCCGATGCCAAGGACTTGATTGCCCGCGGCCCGCTGACACCCGAAGAATATGAGGCGCGACGCAACCGCTTGAAGCAGCTCATCAAACTCGGTAAAGACCGGGGTTATTTGACTTATGGCGAAATCAACGATCACCTGCCTGACGATTTGGTGGATGCCGAAGCCATTGATGGCATCATCAGCACGTTTAGCGACATGGGTATTTCGGTCTACGACCAAGCGCCGGATGCCGAAAGCTTGCTGTTAAGTGAAAACGCACCCGTTGCCTCTAACGATGACGACGTAGAAGATGAGGCCGACGCGGCATTGACGACAGTGGATTCCGACTTTGGTCGCACCACAGACCCCGTGCGTATGTACATGCGTGAAATGGGCACGGTTGAATTGCTGACACGCGAGGGTGAGATCGAAATTGCCAAGCGCATTGAGGAAGGCCTCAAGCACATGGTGATTGCCATTTCCGCTTGCCCAACAACGATCAATGAAATTCTGGCGCACGTGCAGCGTGTCAAAGACGGCCAAGCGCAAATCGAAGAGGTGGTTGACGGTTTGGTGGATCCCAATGACGGGCAGGAGTATGCGGGAGCTGGCGTAGCTGATGACAGCGACGAAGATGGTCCCGCTGGCGGCATGAGTAGCAAGCAGTTAGAAGATTTGCGCGTGCAAGGGCTTGCGAAATTCGAGACCGTGGCCGCCGAATTTGAAAATATGCGCCATGCGTACCAGCAAGGTGGTTATAAATCCGAAGCCTATGTCAATGCGCAAACATCGATTCAAACCGAAATGATGGGTATTCGTTTTACTGCCAAGATGGTTGAGCGTTTGGCGGATACCTTGCGTCAACAGGTTGAGGAAATCAGACAGCTTGAACGGGCAGTGCTCTATACCTGCGTCGAGCGAGCCGGTATGCCACGCCACCATTTCATCAAGACATTCCCCGGCAATGAAACCAATCTGGATTGGGTCTTGAACGAAGTCGCCGCTGGCCATGATTACTCGACGATTCTTGAGCGCCATGTGCCGACCGTTCAAGAATTACAACAAAAAATGATTGATCTGCAAAACCGGGTGGTTTTGCCGTTGAAGGATCTCAAAGACGTCAACAAGCGCATGGCGACAGGCGAAGCAAAGGCACGCAAGGCCAAGCGTGAGATGACCGAAGCTAACCTGCGACTGGTGATTTCGATTGCCAAAAAATATACCAACCGTGGCTTGCAGTTCTTGGATCTGATTCAAGAGGGCAATATTGGTTTGATGAAGGCCGTCGATAAGTTTGAATACCGTCGAGGCTACAAGTTCTCGACGTATGCGACTTGGTGGATCCGTCAGGCGATCACACGCTCGATTGCGGATCAAGCTCGCACCATTCGGATTCCGGTGCACATGATCGAGACCATCAACAAGATGAATCGCATCAGTCGCCAGATTTTGCAGGAAACGGGCGCTGAACCAGATCCAGCGACGTTGGCAGCCAAGATGGATATGCCTGAAGACAAGATTCGAAAGATCTTGAAGATTGCCAAAGAGCCCATTTCAATGGAGACGCCTATTGGCGATGACGATGATTCGCACTTAGGTGACTTTATTGAAGATGGTGCGACCTTGGCGCCCGCAGAGGCTGCTTTGCACGGGTCTATGCGGGATGTGGTCAAGGAAGTGCTCGATTCGTTGACACCACGTGAGGCGAAGGTCTTGCGTATGCGATTCGGCGTTGAAATGAGTTCGGACCAAACGCTTGAAGAGGTGGGTAAGCAGTTTGACGTCACGCGCGAGCGTATACGGCAAATAGAGGCAAAGGCCTTGCGTAAATTGCGCCACCCGAGTCGTGCCGACAAACTCAAGAGTTTTCTTGAAGGGCAGTGATTGCTTAGAAAGGGGTTGATATGATGTCAGCGGTCAGTGAAAAGATTGTGCCCGCGGTGGTGGTGGCTGTCGGTTTGGCAATCGCCGGCTGGTCAGTGGGCCAAGGGCTGCAGTCTTTTCGGGATGCGGATCGTTACATCACGATCAAAGGCTTAGCCGAGCAGGATGTGACGAGCGATTTTGCGATTTGGACGTTGTCGTTTCGTCGTGCGGCGGCCAACTATGACGAGGTGCGCGAGAAACTGACGCGTGATCGCGAGGCCGTGGTGACCTTCTTGCTTGACGAGGGCTTTGACCCCGCTGATATTGAAAGAAGGCCATTGCAAATCAATGACTTGCTTGCCAGAGAGTATGGTCAAGAAAACGTCGCGTTTCGTTACACGGGTAGCGCGGCAGTGACTTTGCGATCTGACCAAGTGCAAGCCGTGTCAGAGGCAGCTAACGGCATCGACCCGCTGATCCAGCAGGGCTTGCAAATGTCGCAGGAGGGCCCCATGGGTGGGTCACCCCGTTATTTCCTGAGAGGTTTTAACGATCTCAAGCCCGCATTGCTCGAGCAGGCGATTGACAATGCAAGCGAGCAGGCCATTAAATTTGCTGCCGATGCCGGCGCCACCCTCGGATCCCTGAAACGCGCCAATCAAGGCGCGATTCAAATCTTGGATGACGATGGCAGTGACGGTTATGCTTCTGGTCAGACGATTGGTAAACGGTTGAGGGTTGTTAGCACCTTTGTGTACTCCCTCGAATAAGATAGTACAAGAGGATCGACTGCTCATCTGCCCTCGCAGTCGCATTTGCGTGAGAAGCCATGTTTGGTAAGTCTGTTAAGAAATACCTGCCAGCCCCAGATAAAGTCTCGCAACACAAGATGTTGCGTTGGCTGGGGCCAACGCTCACGCGACCGAGTCTCTGGCAAGCCAATAGACGCAGCATTGCCTTGGGTTTGGCGATTGGTGTCTTTATGGGACTCATCATTCCTTTGGCGCAAATACCGTTGGCCGCATTTGGTGCGATTTTGTTGCGAGCCAACCTGCCCGTTGCCGTGGCGAGTACCCTGGTCACGAATCCCTTTACCTTTGCCCCGCTCTATTTTTTAGCGTACCAGCTCGGTGACTTCATCTTAAGTCTGGGCGAACCGGCCATGAGTGACGCCATGATTGCCGCGCAAGTTGCCCAAGTCGCCGAATTAACCGGGGGTTCTGGACTCGGTTTGTTTGATCGGATCGGTAGTATCGGGGCCCCACTCTTCACGGGCCTGTTCATCTTGGCCACGGTCTTGGCGGTCGTGATGTACCTGGTGGTTTCAGGTCTTTGGCGCCTAGGCGTACTTTGGCGACATCGCAAGCGCCGTCGCCGGCAAACGGCCTAGCCGCCATCACAGCCAGGTACCCCCTACTCAACCCTACTGAGCACAATCCATGGTCACCACTACATTGCCCAAGGATTGGCCCTTTTCCACGGCTTCGTGGGCGAGTGCGACTTGGTCGAGCGTAAAACGCTCGCCGATTAAATGTCGCCATGTCTTTTCCTCAAACGCCTCATGCAAGCCCTTGAGCGCTTCACTGCGTTGTGCTGGCGTTAATTCATAAACAAGGAAAAGTTTGAGCGTGACGGACAAATAAAGCCACGTTCTAAACGTTAGGGCGACCTGACTCATGGCGTTTGACCCATAGCAAACCACGGCCCCGTGAGGTGCGAGCGCACCGCCGCAGACCAGGTCGTCCATACTCGACAAGTCCATGTCAATGATGACGTTGACGCCTCGACCGTGAGTCAAGTCTTTGACTGTTTCTGCCACGTTGGCTTTTTTGTAGTCAATGACGTGGTCTGCGCCAAGCGATTTGGCCACTTCCGCTTTGGCAGTGCTGCCGACGGTGCCAATGACGTGGGCGCCGGCTCGCTTGGCCAACTGAACCACATAAGCACCGACATTATTGGCCGCGCCAATGACCAGAACGGTTTGCCCAGATAAGTCACCGGCGAATTGACGTGCCCAGCGCACCGCTTCGAATGCCGTGAGTGCCGGTATGCCCAAGCAGGCCCCTTCTTCAAAGGACAGGTGATCAGGCAGGATGACGGCTTGCTCGCTCGGCAGGGCGATGTGTGTGGCGCAGGTTCCCATGGCGCGTTGCCATTGGCCATTCCATAGCCAAACCCGCTGTCCGATTCGGGTCGGGTCCACCCCAGAACCCACGGCCTCAATCACGCCAGCCCCATCGCTATGGGGGATGATCTTAGGGGCGCTTAGTGGTCTTGCCGCCCGTGATTTAACGTCTGAGGGATTCACCCCGGAAGCATGGACTCGCACAAGGACTTCATGTTCGCTGGGCACAGGCGTGAGCCATTCGCCCACCGTGAGCACCTCAGCGGCTGGGCCGTTACGTTCATACCAAGCAGCTTGCATTCAAACACCTCTCTTTTAATGAATCGTCTAATCAATCGCCCCAGGAAGCGCCTGAGCTTTACTCAAGTTTACTGAGCCTTGGGTTGGCTGGCCTTTTTGATGGTGAGACCCAGAAATATCAACGCCCAGCCATGCAATAACAACTCAATGGCGAGCAGCAGTCCAGGCACCCACAGGCTGGCCTCGGGCCAGTTGTTCAAGATCATGACACCTAGGACGATTGAGAGGATGCCAGCGAGTGCCGGCCACCAAACGTTGCCGACAGAGGCGTTTTGAAAGGAGGCGATCAAGCGCAGGGCCCCTGTGATTAAAAACAGCGCGGCCAGCCAGATGGTCAACCCTTGTAAGGCCGCGATCGGCGCCACCCATACAAAGACGCCCAATCCAATATAGAGGGCGGCAAACAGCGATTGAATCAAAAAGGTCCGCCATCCTTTGGATTGAAAGGCATGGGCGGCCATAAAAATACCGCCGATTAAAGCGACGATACCCAAAATAGAGATGGAAGCATAAGAGAAGGCCACTTCGGCGATAAGTCCGAAAGTCCCGCATAGAACCAACAACACACCAATCGCGATGAGTTTGCCGTGGTGCTGAGCAGCCTGCCCGAGAAGCTGCTTCTGCAAGGGTGTTAGCGCAGACAAGGGGTCAGGTGAGGAGGGGTCTTGGCGCTTATTGGTCATGGTGATGTTCTTTTTTTGTCTCGGGGGGATTGCTTGTTTGCCGTCCTTCAGGTTAACTCGAATAATGACTATAAAACTACCCATGAATGATCCACAACGAGAGCCTTTGCACAATGAAGTGCATGCGCGTCCCGTTGGATCGATTCAACAGCCTGCAGTGGTGTTCTGTTTGGCGGTTTTGAACAAAGACCATGGTGTTGTTGACGAATTGACGCATTTGGCCAAAATCGATCCCTCAGTGAAAGAACAGCAAGCGGCATCGGCTAATTTTCTTCGCTTGACGTTGCCCTGGGGCTCGCTGCGTTGGGAGCGTCACACGGAGTTCACGCGATATACGTTTGTGCACACCTTCGATGAGGCAGATCGGCTATCTGATAAGGACCCGATGGCCACCCACCTAACCAAGGTGCGAGAACGAACTGACGCTTTTTTAGCCGCACAGTCTGCCTGGATTTCGCAGGTTCCTGGTCAAACGTTTTCGGCGGTGGAAGTGGTGGTTTTGGGGGTGGCGTCAGTGGCTGACTCGGCGGAGACGAATTATGCCGCTGGGTGCGATTGGTTTGGGCATGAAACGGTATTTGCTTCGCTGCTTGGCAACCGGCAGCACACACTGGGCATGACCGACTTCAAGATTAACGCCGATGGAATTGAAAGATTTCTGGTGATGACGCGACCGCAAACGCGACCGTCGCGAGTGGGCAGAACCGCTCTGCGGTTAATGGAGATGGAAATCTATCGCATGATGGCTTTGCGTGGCTTGCCTGTGGCCAAACGGTTGTCGGCGGAGTTAGGCGAAGCGGAGCTTGCGCTGGCTTCGATTACCCATGATGTGGAGAGTCAGTCAATTGATGACCACGCCATGTTGGATCAACTGGCCAAATTAGCCGCTGCCGTCGAGCGCGCCAATGCAACTCACAATTATCGGTTTTCTGCGACACGGGCTTACGATGAAATATTTGCGCAGCGCGTTGCTGAATTACGGGAATCACCGGTCCCTGGTATTCAAACGCTTGGCGAATTTATGCAACGGCGCTTGAGTCCAGCCATCGCGACGGTGGCAGCCACATCGCACCGACTCGAGTCATTGTCCGAACGCATTAGTCGAACGGGTAATTTGTTACGCACGCGCGTTGATATCGCGACGGAACAACAAAACCAACAGTTGCTCGAGCAACTTGCCAAGGGTCAGACGTTGCAACTGCGCTTGCAACAAACCGTTGAAGGCTTGTCGATCGCAGCCATTTCTTATTACGTGGTAAGTTTGATTCATTATTTTGCAAAAGCCGGTAAGGGCTTGGCTTGGCTCCCGTTCTCTGCTGAGACAATCACTGGACTGGCCATCGCACCGGTGGTGCTTGGTGTCTGGGTGCTGACACGCCGTGCGCATCGGCTGATCCGCAAGGCGTGAATCCGTGTGGTTAAACCGCTGAACTTACGCACGCTTGACTATAAACCGTACAGGCAAAAACCTCGTTTTTACGCCCTATTTCTTCGATTCACTGGGATGATGGCATTGTCTGCTGGTACGGCCATGGCCGACACGGCTACCACGGCCACCACGGCCGTCAATGAAACCAAAACTGGTTTCTTGGGCGATTCTTCCAAGGGATTCTCGGGTGCGTCTATCTACACGGCAACAGGTCTCCAACAGGCGACAGTCGAGGGCTTTGATTTGCGCGTGCGAGACACCGACATTCGGTTGCCCTCGACTCGCAAGACCTCGAATGGGACATTTTGGTTGGTGGGCCTGGATTACACCCACGTCTTTGAAAACCAATTTTCGCTTGGTGCTCAGTTTGACTACTACCCCCGTAAGGGCCAAATTGCCTTGTCCATGAGTCCAGGGTATGTCTTTAATGACCAAGTCATGAGCTACCTGCGGTTTGGATGGGCCTATGTGCCCACCACAATCGATCAGGGCGCGGGCCGCTCGAGCGTCGAGACGAAATTGAATGCGTATTTTGGGGGGGCGGGCGCTAGGGTGAACCTATACCGCGGTGTGTTTGCCTACGCTGAAATACGGTATGCAAAAGTTGAGCGGCTGAATTTTACGAGCTGGGCTGATGTGACGGTGGCACCGGGTCAAACCCTGTCTGTGCCTATCGAAGGCTCAGCTGACACGTCGGCGGTGAACGCGTTCATTGGCTTAGGCTATCGGTTTTGAATGGCACCAGTGTTTTACTGTGAATTGAAGTGCGGGGATCGGATTCACCGCAGTCAGTATTAAGCACGCACGGGCACTCGACTTTTGGGTTATCTTTTGTACGTCCCCGTTCCCATTGGCCTATTGGTATTGATATTCATGAAACTCATTCGAGCGCTATCCGTCTTGATCTTCGGTGTTCTGTTGGTGGGTTGCGCTGACTCAGGACGGGGCTGGATGGGTTCGCCATTAAAAGATACTTCTTGGCAACTGGTGACGGTTGAATCCCGTGCAAAAGACGGCGGGCGGCAATATGTGGCGAGCCAGGTCGACATCAAGATGACTTTGCGCGCCAGTGGCGATGCGGTGTTTACCTTGGGATGTGAGCAGGGCACCACCGATTGGCGTGCCACACCCGACCAAATCGAGACACAGGGTGAAATTCGGTTTTATGCCATTGAAGTGGCCGCATCGTCGTGTGAGCCTGACTTGATTGTGAGTCGCTTCCTTGAAGACGTTACCTTCTTGAAAGGCTATGTCTTGATTCAAAATCACTTGTACCTCAATACCCTAGCCAATGAGAAGAGCTATGGTTGGCGCCAATTACCATTGCCTTAACGCGGTATTTGGCGCAACTCAGCAACAGGCTCTTTATAAAACTGTGGCGGACGTTAACCAAGCGCGCCGCGGGCCTAAACTAGGCGCATGATGATGACATTTGTAAGTGGCGAATATGCAACCTCCTAATTCTTTAGATGACTTTCAAGGTATCACCCTGCAAGACAAGTATGTCCTGCAAGAGGGGGTGGCGTTCATGTCTGGGATGCAGGCGTTAGTGCGATTGCCCATGACCTTGCATGACCGCGCCAAGCAAGCGGGTCTAAATATTGGGGGTTATGTCTCTGGTTATCGGGGTTCGCCAGTGGGTACTTATGACATGGTGCTAGAAGCCGCGCGCGATGACTTGATTTCGCGGCATATCAAGTTTCAGCCTGGCGTGAATGAAGAGCTCGCGGCAACGGCCGTGTGGGGTTCGCAGCAAGTGCATTTGATGGGTGAGTCCGAGTTCGACGGGGTATTTGGGATTTGGTATGGCAAAGCCCCCGGCGTTGACCGCAGCATTGACGTGTTTCGTCATGGCAATAATGCGGGATCAAGCCCCCACGGGGGCGTGTTGGCCATTGCGGGCGATGACCCAAATGCGGTCTCCAGTACCGTCACCGGATGCTCGGACTATGACTTTGTGTCAGCGGGTATGCCGTTGCTTTATCCGGCGAGCGTGCAAGAAATGCTTGATTTCGGTGTCATGGGCATTGAATTGTCACGCTATAGCGGTTGTTGGGTCGGCATGAAGGTGGTGACTGACATCGGTGAGGGCTCGGCCATCGTCGATGTGGATATGAATCGGGTGAAGATTGAATGGCCGGATGAGCCAAGCCAGGCTGATGTTCATATCCGCTGGCCTGATAATCGGGTGGAGCAAGAACAGCGTCTTTACGAAACCAAGCACGCCAAGGTGAGGGCGTTTGCCGATTTTTCTGGTGTCAATGAAGTTTCGGGCGTATTAGACAATCCAAGCATTGGTATTGTCAGTGCAGGCAAGCCTTGGGGTGATTTGCGACAAGCCTTAGCCGATCTCGGCCTCGGTGAAAGCGAGCTTCAGCATCACGGTGTCAAGCTTTTGAAGCTCGGGATGATTTACCCCTTGTCAGACACCCAGATTCAGACGTTTGCCAAAGGCTTGGATACGATTCTCATCATCGAAGAAAAGCGCGGCTTTATTGAAGACCAGATCAAGTCGATTCTCTTTGCCCGAGAGAATCCACCGCGGGTTGTTGGTAAATTTGACGCCTCAGGTCAGGTGCTCGTGCCCAGCCATGGCGAGTCTAGTCCTGCCTTGGTCGCCGAGGTCATGGGTCGTGTTTTCCCGGCGCTGGTGGCGAACCCCCACTCACAAAAGCGTCTGGCGATGATTGTCGCCACACGCGATGCGATAGCAGCACGTGGGGCCATTGAAGCGCGAACGCCGTACTTTTGCTCGGGCTGTCCACACAACACATCGACAAAGGTGCCAGAGGGCAGCTTGGCCTTAGGTGGCATTGGTTGCCATTGGCTGGCCTTGTCAATGGATCGCGATACGGAAACCTTCACACAAATGGGCGGTGAGGGTGCGCCTTGGCTCGGTGCGATGGAATTCAGTCAGCGCCAGCACGTGTTTGCCAATCTCGGTGATGGCACTTATCACCATTCCGGGGTTTTGGCGATCCGCGCCGCGGTCTATGCCAACGCCCATATCACTTATAAGCTGCTTTACAACGACGCCGTTGCCATGACAGGGGGGCAGCTAATCTCTGACACGTTTTCACCGCAACAGATCGCGTCCCAGGTGTTAGCCGAGGGCGTGCGCGAGGTGGTCGTGGTGACTGACGATACCGACAAATATGAGCAGCACAAGGCGGTACAGGGCACTTTCCCGGCTGGCGTCAAGATTCACCACCGTGATGAGCTTGAGCAGGTACAACGGCGTTTGCAGCAGACCACGGGTGTGACTGTCTTACTGTATGACCAGACGTGTGCGGCCGAGAAGCGCAGACGTCGCAAGCGCGGCAAGATGGTGGATCCCGACGTACGGGCCGTGATCAATGATCTCGTCTGTGAGGGATGTGGGGACTGTTCGGATCAGTCCAACTGTATCTCGGTGGAACCGCTTGAGACGGTTTGGGGACGAAAGCGTCAGATCAACCAGTCGGCGTGCAACAAAGATTTGCGTTGCGTGGAGGGCTTCTGCCCCAGTTTTGTGACGGTATCGGGTGCCAAGCTTAGGAAGAGCGGTAAGACGAGTCAGGGCGATAATCATGGCAAGGGCGACAGCGCGAACCCGGGGGGTAGCAACGTGGTTTTACCCGCACCACCCGCACCCGCCTCGAATCGTGTGCACGAAATTGTCATCACGGGTATTGGTGGCACGGGTGTCATCACCATTGGTGCCATCATGGCCATGGCCGCCCGACTAGAAGGCAAGCGCGCCACTTGTCTTGACCAAACGGGGATTTCGCAAAAGAATGGTGCCGTGCTCTCGCATGTGCGCATTGGACCCGATGCTGAAAGTTTGCATGCGCCACGTGTGTCGACAGGCAACGCCGATTTGGTGCTTGGCTGTGACATGATGGTGGCGGCCAGCGTCCCGGCCGTATCGACAATGTCGCCAGGCCGAACTCGCGTGGTGCTCAATACCCATTTGGCGCCGCATGCTGATTTTGTCCTGAATCCGGTGACGGCCGATTTTGGGGAAGACCGTTTGAAACAAGCGATTACCGCCGCGGCAGGTAAGGACGCTGTCGGGATGTTGCCTGCGACACGGCTTGCCACGACGGTGTTTGGTGATGCGATCGCTAGCAACATGATTATTCTGGGCTACGCCCTGCAAAAAGGCTGGATTCCGATCACCCCCGCTGCGCTAGAACGCGCCATTGAATTGAATGGGGTGGCGGTCAAGGCAAATCTCGCAGCGCTCACCTTAGGCCGAGAAGCGGCAGAAAATCTGGAGCAAGTACTCAACGCGGTTGCGCCTGCGCAGGTGGTGACGTTTGTGTCCAAGCCCAAGGAGACGCTAACAGAGATGATGGATCGCCATGTCGCTGAACTCACTGCCTATCAAAACCCGTCGTATGCGGATCGCTATCGACAAGTGGTGGACCGTGTGCATGAGGTGGCGTCAGGGATGCCCGGTAATGCTGAACAACTGACTCGGAAAGTGGCCGAGCAAGCCTTTCGCATGATGGCCTATAAGGACGAGTATGAGGTTGCGCGGCTCTACACCGATGGACGATTTTTAGACAAACTCAAATCACAGTTTGAAGACGGCGCGCAATTGACGTTTCATTTGGCACCGCCTTTGTTGGCAAAGCGGGATCCCCTGACGGGTCACCTCAAAAAGAAACCTTATCGCGGTTGGATTTTTAGCGCATTCAAGGTGCTTGCCTCACTCAAAGCGCTGCGTGGCACGCCATTCGATCTG
>CBFHKV010000003.1:0-14276 GCA_965656505.1 Burkholderiaceae bacterium
GGTCTTCTGCGGCGCAGCATTGCGGCCAATTCGGCGCCAGTCGCGCTTGGGTTCAAGATCACTCGGATTATTGGCGCTGCGGCAACACGCCATTTGATCGGCAAGCCACCTACCAAAAGCGCCTTTTGCAGGGCTTAGCGGCCGAGAAGCAGCAAACTGTAGAGGCGGCCTTGCAGGGTCAGTGGGCCTTGGGTTCGGCGAGCTTTGTGCACCACCTTGAGAGCGTCGCTTCAAGGCGGGCTAGTCCTGGGAAGCGGGGTCGTCCTCGCAAGCGAGGGTGATGGGCCGGTGTTCCGTCCCTATTTTATTTTTAGCGTATTAGATGGGTTTTATATTGGGGACAGACCCCCTTTTATCCGCTTGCAATGTTCGCCAGACGGCGTTATGTTCTCCTTCCTGCGCGGTAATACACCGTTGTTGCTTAGGAGCTTGTCATGACCACATTCCCGCTGAAGTTCCATCCGAGCCCTGCCGCTCCCAATGCATCCGGCACGCGTGCACCCGAGGAACAAGGTTTATATTCGCCTGCCCATGAGCACGACGCCTGTGGTGTGGGCTTTGTGGCGCACATCAAAGGGCAAGCCTCTCATTCCATCATTACCCAGGGCCTCAAAATCCTAGAAAACCTCGATCACCGTGGTGCCGTCGGGGCAGACGAGTTGATGGGTGATGGAGCCGGCATTCTTATTCAGATTCCTGATGCGCTCTACCGGGAAGACATGGCGCAGCAAGGCGTGGTCTTACCAGCGCCTGGTGAGTACGGTGTGGCCATGGTGTTCTTGCCCAAAGAAGTCGCCTCGCGTCTGGCCTGTGAGCAAGCCCTCGAGCGTGCAGTCGATGCCGAAGGGCAGGTCGTGCTCGGCTGGCGTGATGTGCCGCTCGACAGCGAGATGCCGATGTCACCTACCGTCAAAGCCTGTGAGCCCGTGATCCGACAGCTCTTCATTGGCCGTGGCGCCAACGTGATGGTGCCTGATGCGCTCGAGCGCAAGCTGTACGTGATCCGCAAAACCGCAAGCCACGCCATCTATCACATGAAATTGGCCCACGGCACCGAGTACTTCGTGCCGTCGATCTCAGTGCGCACCGTGGTCTACAAAGGCTTGTTGTTAGCCAATCAAGTGGGAACCTACTACCGCGACTTGAGCGATCCGCGCGCGGTCTCAGCCTTGGCCATGGTTCACCAGCGCTTCTCAACCAATACCTTCCCTGCCTGGCCGCTTGCCCACCCCTACCGCTTAATCGCCCACAACGGCGAGATCAATACCGTCAAAGGCAACTACAACTGGTTGCGCGCACGCGAAGGCACCATGCAGTCCGCCGTCTTGGGCGATGACCTCAGTAAGCTCTACCCCATCGTCTATCCAGGGCAGTCCGATACCGCGACTTTCGATAACTGCCTTGAATTGTTGTTGATGTCTGGCTATTCGCTGGCTCACGCGATGATGATGATGATCCCAGAAGCGTGGGAACAGAATCAGCACATGGATGCCTCGCGCCGCGCATTCTACGAATATCACGCCGCCATGATGGAGCCGTGGGATGGCCCAGCCGCGGTGGCCTTCACCGACGGCCGTCAAATCGGCGCCACGCTTGACCGCAATGGATTGCGGCCGGCTCGCTACTTGGTCACAGACGATGATCTCGTCATCATGGCTTCAGAAGCCGGTGTCTTGCCGATCGCAGAAAACCGCATCGTCCAGAAATGGCGCTTGCAGCCCGGCAAAATGTTCCTGATCGACTTGGAGCAGGGTCGCATCATTAGCGACGAAGAAATCAAAGGCCAGTTGGCAAATAGCCGGCCCTATAGTCAGTGGATTGACCGTTTGCGGATCAAACTCGAGAGCTTGCCAACCCCAGACGCATCAGCCAAAGCGCAAGTCGCGTCATCGACTTCTTTGCTCGATCGACAGCAAGCCTTTGGGTGGTCGCAAGAAGACCTCAAATTTATTCTCGACCCCATGTCACTGTCAGGCGAGGAGTCAACGGGCTCCATGGGCAACGACACCCCGTTGGCGGTGCTTTCAGATCGCGCCAAGCCTTTCTACAATTATTTCCGTCAGCAATTCGCGCAGGTGACTAACCCACCCATCGACCCGATTCGTGAGCAGTTGGTCATGTCGTTGGTTTCCTTCATCGGTCCCAAGCCCAACCTGCTTGACATCAACAACGTCAATCCGCCCTTGCGTCTAGAAATTGGGCAACCGCTCCTAGACGAAGACGCGATGGCACAAATCCGTGATATCGACGACTACACGGGTAACAAATTCCGCAGCTTTGAGCTCGACATCACCTATCCCGCCCAGTGGGGTTCAGAAGGTATCGAGGCACGTTTGGCGGCGCTTTGTGCCAGCGCCGCTGACGCGGTCAACAGCGGTTACAACGTGTTGATCTTGTCGGATCGCTTAACCGATGCCGATCGCGTCGCCATTCCGGCGTTGCTCGCGACTTCGGCCGTTCACCAGCACCTCATCACCGCCGGTGTGCGTACGTTGACGGGTCTGGTTGTTGAAAGCGGTTCGGCACGCGAAGTGCATCACTTCGCGTTGCTCGGCGGCTACGGTGCCGAAGCCATTCACCCCTACTTGGCGCTTGAAACACTGCGTGCAACTGCCAAGGACAGCGACAAAGCCGTTCAAAACTACATCAAAGCCGTCGGTAAAGGGCTCAACAAAGTCATGTCCAAGATGGGCATTTCTACGTTTATGTCTTACTGCGGTGCGCAAATATTTGAAGCCGTCGGCTTGCATTCAAGCCTCATCAAAAAATATTTCCCAGGGACAGTGAGCAACATCCAAGGGGTCAATATTTTTGAGGTGGCTGAAGAGGCTTTGCGCGTTCATCACGCCGCTTTTGGGCATGATCCGGTGTTGGAAAACGCCCTCGAAGCGGGTGGCGAATATGCCTATCGCGTCAGGGGTGAGCAGCACATGTGGACCCCAGATTCGATTGCCAAATTGCAACACGCCAGTCGCTCAAACAACTACACCACCTACAAAGAATACGCGCAGCTAATCAACGACCAAAGCAAGCGCCACATGACCTTGCGCGGTTTGTTTGAGTTTAAGGTGGATCCCAAACAAGCCATTGCGCTTGAGGACGTTGAACCCGCCAAAGAAATCGTCAAGCGCTTCACCACCGGCGCCATGTCTTTGGGTTCGATCTCGACCGAGGCGCACTCAGTACTCGCTGTGGCCATGAATCGCATCGGTGGTAAGTCAAACACCGGCGAGGGCGGCGAAGACGAGGTGCGTTATCGCAGCGAAATGCAGACCGGTAAAAGCGATATCAAAGACGGCGACTCTTTGGCATCAATTCTGGGTGCTGAGCGCATTGAGGCCGATGTGCCACTCAAGCTCGGTGACTCCTTGCGCTCGCGCATCAAGCAAGTGGCGTCGGGTCGTTTTGGTGTGAACGCTGAGTACTTGGCTAGCGCCGATCAGATCCAAATCAAAATGGCGCAAGGGGCCAAGCCCGGTGAAGGCGGCCAGTTGCCGGGTCACAAGGTGTCCGAGTACATCGCTAAGTTGCGCTGTTCGGTTCCCGGTGTGGGCTTGATTTCGCCACCACCGCACCACGACATCTACTCCATTGAAGATTTGGCGCAATTGATCCATGACTTGAAAAATGCCAACGCACGCGCCTCCATTTCTGTGAAGTTGGTGTCAGAAGTCGGTGTGGGTACGGTTGCGGCGGGTGTGGCCAAAGCCAAAGCCGATCACGTCACCATTGCGGGTCATGATGGCGGCACTGGCGCTTCGCCCATTTCGTCCATCAAGCACGCGGGCACGCCTTGGGAGTTGGGACTGGCTGAAACACAACAAACGCTGGTCCTGAACCACTTGCGCAGCCGAATCCGTGTGCAAGCCGATGGCCAGATGAAAACCGGTCGTGACGTGTTGATTGGGGCTTTGTTGGGCGCAGACGAATTTGGTTTTGCGACTGCCCCCCTTGTGGTCGAGGGTTGCATCATGATGCGCAAGTGCCACTTGAACACCTGCCCGGTGGGCGTGGCCACGCAAGATCCGGTGTTGCGCAAAAAGTTTCAAGGCAAGCCCGAGCACGTGGTGAATTATTTCTTCTTTGTTGCTGAGGAAGTGCGCGAACTGATGGCCCAGTTGGGCATCCGTCGGTTCGACGATCTCATCGGTCGCACGGATTTGCTGGATACGCAAAAAGGCATCGAGCACTGGAAGGCCCACGGGTTGGACTTCAGCAAGATTTTCTATCAACCTGCTGTTGAGGGCCCTCGCCACCAAGTCGAAACCCAAGACCATGGTTTGGACGGCGCCCTCGATCACCAACTGATCGAACGCAGCAAACCGGCCATCGAAAACGGCGAAAAAGTCTCCTTCATCATGCCTGTGCGCAACCGCAACCGTAGCGTGGGTGCCATGCTTTCTGGTGAGATCGCCCGCCGTCATGGCACCGATGGCTTGGCTGATGACGCCATCCACGTGCAATTGAATGGCACAGCAGGACAAAGCTTTGGGGCGTTTTTGGCGCACGGCGTGACCTTTGACCTTGTGGGTGAGGGCAACGACTATGTCGGCAAGGGACTGGCGGGTGGGCGCATCATTGTGCGTAGCCCCAACGACTTCCGAGGCTTTGGGCCAGACCAAATCATTGTGGGTAACACCGTGTTGTATGGCGCCACTTTCGGGGAGGCTTACTTTAGTGGTGTGGGCGGTGAGCGTTTTGCGGTCCGTAACTCTGGCGCCGCCGCGGTGGTTGAAGGCACCGGCGATCACGGCTGTGAATACATGACGGGTGGCACCGTGGTGGTGCTTGGCCGAACCGGTCGCAACTTCGCGGCAGGGATGTCGGGCGGCGTGGCTTACGTCTACGACCCTGAGCGTCAGTTTGCTGAAAATTGCAACATGGCCATGGTCGAGATCGAACCTGTTCTGGCGCGTAGCGAGCAGGAAGACAAGATCGGGGTCGAGGCTTGGCACAGCGTGGCCCGCGGACACGAGCGCGAAACCGACGAGGTCATTTTGAAGCGGTTAATCGAAAATCACTTCCGTTACACCGGCAGTTTCAGGGCGCGAGACATTCTCGGTAATTGGCAGAGTGCTAGGGGTTACTTTGTGAAGGTCATGCCAACCGAATACCGTCGCGCGCTTGCCGAGTTGTGGGCCAAGAACAACCCAGCCGTCAAAGCGGCTTAATTAAGGGGAAGAACATGGGAAAGATCACGGGCTTTATTGAACTCAAGCGTTTAAATGAAGTGTATGAAGCGCCAGACTCACGTGTCAAGCATTGGAAAGAGTTCGTCATGCGCCTATCGGATGACGAAGCGGGCAAGCAAGGCGCGCGTTGCATGGACTGCGGGATCCCCTTTTGCAACACCGGCTGTCCGGTCAACAACATCATTCCTGATTGGAATGATTTGGTCTACCACCAAGAGTGGCGCCAAGCCCTGAGCGTGTTGCATTCGACCAATAATTTCCCAGAGTTCACCGGCCGCATCTGTCCGGCGCCCTGCGAGGCCGCCTGTACGCTAAACATCAACAACGACCCCGTGGGCATCAAGTCCATCGAGCACGCCATCATTGACAAAGGTTGGGAAGAAGGCTGGGTGACACCGCAACCACCCACCCAACGCACCGACAAAAAAGTCGCCGTTGTTGGTTCCGGGCCAGCCGGCTTGGCTGCGGCGCAGCAGTTGGCACGCGTAGGACATGACGTCACCGTTTTTGAAAAGCAAGACCGTATCGGTGGACTGTTGCGCTATGGCATCCCTGACTTCAAGCTAGAAAAGCACTTGATCGATCAACGTATCGTGCAGATGCAAGCCGAAGGCGTGACCTTTTGTCCGTCGACTTACGTGGGTTCGCCTGACGACTCGATGGCTCAAGGCCTCACGGTCAAAACACCGGCTCAATTACAAGAAGAATTTGACGCGGTGGTGCTGTCAGGTGGCTGTGAAAACCCCCGTGACTTGCCTGTTGAAGGCCGTGAATTGGACGGCGTCATGTTCGCCATGGACTTTCTACGCCCACAAAACAAAGTAGTGGCTGGCGACAAAATCTCAGGCCAAACGCTTGCCAAAGACAAGCACGTGGTCGTGATCGGCGGCGGGGACACGGGTTCGGACTGTGTGGGCACCAGTAACCGTCACGGTGCGGCGAGTGTCACGCAAATCGAGCTCATGCCCAAGCCGCCAGAAGGTGAGAACAAAGCATTGACCTGGCCTTACTGGCCAGCAAAGTTGCGTACCTCATCTTCACACGAGGAAGGCGCTGATCGCGATTGGGCCATCACGACCAAGGCGATCAAAGGTGAAAAGGGCAAGGTCTCTAAACTCATTGGCGCCAAAGTCCAATGGTTACAAGATGAAGCCACCGGTCAAATGAAAATGCAAGAGGTGCCAGACTCTGAATTCGAGATCAAAGCCGATTTGGTGTTGTTGGCCATGGGTTTTGTGTCGCCGTTAAATCAAATGTTGTCTGCCTTTGGCGTTGAGATGGATCAGCGGGGCAATGCGCGCGCCAACACCGACGATTATCAAACCAACCTGCCCAATGTCTTTGCGGCGGGCGATGTGCGCCGCGGGCAGTCCTTGGTGGTCTGGGCCATTCGTGAAGGCCGCCAATGTGCCCGCTCGGTGGACGAGTTTTTGATGGGAGTCAGCGAGTTACCCCGCTGATTTTGACGGTCACCGTTTTGTCATTCGGCTTTCTATCCTTTGGCTCATGGCACCAAGATACAATGGCGCCATGATCCAATCTGTTGCCGCCGATGAAAACGCTTTATTGTCCTTGGACCGGGTCACCCTGGGCTATGGTGACTTTACGGTTTTGTCTGACTTAACGCTAACCATTCATTCAGGTAAGGTGGTGGCCATGATGGGTGGTTCAGGCTCCGGCAAAACCACCATCATGCGTGCAGCGACGGGGCAGTTGGCGCCTCAATCCGGAACCGTCCGGGTGTTTGGGCAATCCCTATCAAACATCAGTGCCCGAGACCTGCAAGCGGTTCGGCAACGAATGGGCGTGTTGTTTCAACATGGCGCTTTGTTTACGGATTTGAACGTTTTTGAGAACGTGGCCTTCCCATTGCGCGAGCACCAACCCCCGACCGAGGCCGAGATCACCGACAAAGTGATGCAGACCTTGGATGCGGTGGGCTTAAAGGCGGCCGCGCATCTCAGGGTGTCAGCAATCTCAGGCGGCATGGCCAGGCGTGTGGCCTTGGCACGCGCCGTGGTGCGCGCCCCCGAACTGGTTTTTTATGACGAACCGTTTGCTGGTTTGGACCCGATTTCCATGGGTATTGCCGCCCGTTTGATCCGCCGGCTCTCAGACCGGTTGGGTTGCGCCTCGGTATTGATCACCCATGATGTGGCCGAGTCATTTGAAATCGCAGACGTGGTCTATTTGGTCGGACAAGGCGCACTCAAAGCCCACGGCTCACCGGCCTCATTGGCAGATTCGACCGATCCTTACGTTCGCCAGTTCCTAGACGGGCAACCCGATGGTCCGGTGGCTTTCGATTATCCGGTGACCCCTGAGTTTGAGCGCTGGTGTGAGCGCAAAGGGTTGGGACGATGAGCGCTTTGGGCTGGGTTGTCACGCTCGGTCGGCGCACCCGATCGACCTTAGTCATCCTAGGGCAAATGGCACGATTTTTGGGGATGCTGGTCGCTCGCACGGGCGTTGTGGTCAAACGGCCGCGATTGGTGTTGCAGCAAGTACACTTCATTGGCAATTACTCGCTGGTGATCATTGTCGTCTCCGGCCTGTTTGTTGGCTTCGTGCTTGGTCTGCAGGGGTATTACACCTTAAACCGCTACGGCGCCGAGGAAGCCTTGGGCCTATTGGTGGCCTTGTCGCTGACCCGTGAGCTTGGCCCGGTGGTGACCGCGTTACTGTTTGCGGGTCGGGCAGGCACCTCGTTAACGGCTGAGATCGGACTCATGAAAGCGGGCGAGCAGCTCGCGGCCATGGAAGTCATGGCAGTTGACCCGCTGCGCCGGGTACTGGCGCCTCGGTTTTTAGGCGGGGTGATTGCCATGCCGATTTTGGCGGCCATCTTTTCCATGGTCGGTATCATGGGCGGCTGGTTTGTCGGCGTGGTGTTGATTGGTATTGATACCGGGGCCTTTTGGTCGCAGATGCAAAATGGTGTGGACGTTTTTGATGACGTACTCAATGGTGTGATCAAGAGTGTGGTGTTCGGGGTGGCTGTCACGCTGATCGCTTTGTTTGAAGGCTGGCAGTGTCGCCCAACGCCAGAAGGGGTTTCTAGAGCCACCACGCGCACCGTCGTAGCCGGTTCACTGGCCGTGCTCGGGCTCGATTTTGTTCTAACGGCGTTGATGTTCAGTTAATTGAAAAGGTAATCCGTATGTCCAATGAAAAGGTAGATGTTTGGGTTGGCTTGTTTGTCTTGCTAGGTGCCCTGGCGTTGGTGTTTCTGGCATTGCGAGCCGGTAACCTGAGTAGTTTTTCGCTCGCGGACACCTACAGCGTTCAGGCGCGGTTTGAAAACATCGGTGGGTTAAAAGTTCGCGCCCCCATCAAAAGCTCGGGCGTGGTGGTGGGCAGAGTGGCCGATATTCGGTTTGATGACACAACCTACCAAGCCGTGGTGACATTTGACTTGGAAAAAGCCTTCGAATTTCCAGCCGATAGTTCGGCCAGCATTTTGACTTCAGGTTTGCTCGGTGAACAGTACATTGGCATCGATGCCGGCGGCGAAGATCGCATGTTGGCCTCGGGTGACGACATCTTCATGACACAGAGCGCCATCGTTTTAGAGCAACTTATTAGTCAATTTTTATATGGCACGGCCGAAAGCGAAGGGGCGGCGCCATGATGTGTTCTTTTGAAGGGATGTTCACATGTTAAGCGATCGCTTCAAGCGCCTGTGTGTGCTTTCGGCTTTGGTGGTGCTCGGTGGTTGTGCGTCGACCCAAGGCTCGAATAGTGCAGGCAACCCCGCAGACCCCTGGGAGCCGATGAATCGGGGGGTCTATGCATTCAATGACGGCATCGACCGAGCCGTCTTTCGGCCAGTCGCCGAGTTATATGCGTTTGTCACGCCACGACCGGTGCGCACTTGCCTTCGCAATGCCTACCTAAACCTTGGTGAGATCTGGTCCGCGATCAACAGCAGTTTGCAACAACGCCATCTCGATTCGATCAACACCGTGGGCCGCTTTATGCTCAACACCACGCTAGGCGTGGGGGGTTGTTTTGATTTGGCGAGCCAGCGAGGCTTGGCGCGTATGCCCAATGACTTTGGCATCACCCTCGGTGTTTGGGGCGTGCCGCAAGGGCCCTATCTGGTGCTACCGATTTTGGGTTCGAGCAGCGTACGAGATGGCGTGGGCGAAGTGGCTAATTTGGCCGGCTCGCAGCTCGACACCATCGGCTTGATCGACAACGTGCCCTTGCGTAATTCGCTCTGGGGCTTGGAGTTCGTCGTGACCCGTGAAGCACTCCTGACGGTCAGTGAGACCGTTGATCGAACCGCTTTAGACCCCTACAGCTTTGTGCGCGATGCCTATTTGCAGCGTCGTAAGGCCTTGGTCTCTGATGACCCGGACGCAGAAGCATTACCTGATTACGAAGACGATGAAGATGTGCCCGCCGATGATGAGGCGCTTGGCATCAAACCGGAGAATGCACAATGAACTTGAATCTGCAATACGCGCCCCGACGCTGGCTGGGTCTGTGGTTATTGGGTTTGGCATTGATGGGCTGGACGTATCAGGCCGTTGCCAAACCGGATCCCCAGGCTTCACCACACGTGTTTGTGCAAGCGGTGTCTGATCAGTTACTGGGTGTCCTTAAATCAGATCCCGCCGTCAGAGACCAAGACATTGAGCGGATCAACGAAATCGTCGATGCCTACGTCATGCCCTATGTGGACTTTGAGAAAACCACACGACTCGCGGCGGGCAAATATTGGCGTCGCGCCACGCCCGAGCAGCGCCAAGCCTTGGTAGACGCCTTTCGCATGACGCTGGTGCGTACCTACAGCGGGGCGCTTGCGCGCATCGACAATGGCACCGCTATGGAAGTTTTGCCTTTTCGCGGCGACGAACAAGCCAAGGACGTGGTTGTCCAGTCGAGTGTTGTGCAAGGCACCAACATGCAGCCCATTCGGATCGACTATCGTCTTGAGCGCACGCCCGAAGGCTGGCGCGTTTATGACCTGAATGTCGAAAACATCTGGCTCATTCAGAACTACCGTGGCCAGTTTTCGCAAGAAATCAACCGTTCAGGCATTGACGGATTGATCGCCGCGTTGAACGCCCGAAATACAAGCAATTAAATTTATGTCCTCTGCAGCAATTGAGTTCGACCACGTTCACAAAACCTATTTGTCACCCCACAAGCACTGGTGGGATCGTTTTCAGAAGAAGCCCAGGCAAGGGCTCGTTGCCTTGCAAGACGTCAGCTTGCGCATCGAATATGGCGAGTTTTTTGGGTTGTTGGGACCCAACGGGGCCGGTAAAACGTCTCTCATTTCCATCTTGGCTGGATTGTCCTACGCCACCACAGGTCATGCGTGGGTGGGTGGCTATGACGTGGTCAACGACTTTCGTCGTGCGCGGCGAGCCCTCGGTGTGGTTCCGCAAGAACTGGTTTATGACCCCTTTTTTACCGTGCGAGAGACGCTGCGCATCCAGTCGGGCTATTTTGGGTTGCGAAAGAATGACGATTGGATCGATGAGGTCCTCCACAACCTGGGCTTAGCCGATAAAAATGATGCCAATATGCGCTCGTTATCCGGTGGCATGAAGCGACGCGTGTTGGTCGCCCAAGCCTTGGTGCACCGACCCCCAGTGATTGTATTGGATGAGCCCACGGCCGGTGTGGATGTGGATTTACGCCGCAGCCTCTGGGCCTTTATTTCTCGTTTGAACAAAGAAGGCCATACCATCTTGCTCACCACGCATTATTTAGAGGAAGCCCAAGCCCTGTGCGGGCGTATCGCCATGCTGCGTGGCGGTCGGGTGGTGGCGCTTGACACCACTGAGGCTTTGATGGCGCGGGTGGGTGGTGCCAATCTTGAGGAAGCCTTCGTGCAAATCATGCGCGATGATCGCAGTTCGCAGGAGGCGTTATGAAGCCAGTTGATCTGAGTCCAGCGGTCAGGTCTGGCTTTTATACCTTGCTCTATAAAGAACTCTTGCGTTTCTGGCGGGTAGGGTTTCAAACCATCGCGGCCCCTGTCATCACTGCCTTGTTGTATCTGATTGTCTTTGCGCAAGTCCTGCAAGACCGTGTGCAGGTCTATGACACCATTCCGTACACCCAGTTCTTGATTCCTGGGCTCATGATGATGTCCATGCTGCAAAACGCCTTTGCCAATCCCTCTTCGTCACTGATTCAAAGCCGCGTGACAGGTAACCTGGTGTTTGTGCTGTTGACGCCAATCTCGAATCGGGAGTTTTTTGCGGCCTACGTTTTGGCTGCGGTGATTCGTGGGTTAGCCGTCGGGCTGGCCGTCTGGTTTGTGGCGTTGCTTTTTTTCCCTTTGCCGGTTGAGTCACCCGGGTGGGTACTGGTGTTTGCGATGCTGGCCTGCGCCATCATGGGCATTCTGGGTTTGATCGCCGGACTGTCGTCAGAGAAGTTTGACCAATTGGCCGCATTCCAGAATTTTTTGATCATGCCGGCCACTTTTTTGTCTGGCGTTTTCTATTCCATCCACAATTTGCCCCCTTTTTGGCAGAGCGTGTCCCATTGGAACCCGATTTTTTATACGATAGATGGCTTTCGTTATGGCTTTTTTGGGGTTGCCGACAGTTCACCCTGGCTGAGTTTGGCGGTGGTCTCGTCGGTGTTTATCGTGTTCACGGTCGTGGCATTGCGTTTGCTCGACAGTGGTTACAAATTAAGACTTTGATAGGATTCGTATGTTGCCCACTCCTGAAGATATCCGTCAGTACATCGAGCAAGGCATGGCGTGTGAACGCGTAGAGGTCACTGGCGATGGCGCCCATTTTGAGGCGTTGATCGTGAGCGATGCTTTCGCAGGCAAGCGTCCGATTGCTCGCCATCAGCTGGTGTATGCCGCGCTAGGGGATCGCATGAAAGCAGAGATACACGCCTTGTCCATGAAAACACTCACGCCAGAAGAATACGGGACCCACAAGTAATGGACCGCCTTTGTATCACCGGCGGGGTTTCGCTGCACGGTGAAATTGCCATCTCTGGCGCCAAAAACGCGGCCCTGCCGATTTTGTGCGCCACCTTGTTGACCGCCGATCCTTTGCATCTGCACAACGTGCCCGATTTAAAAGACATCGAGACGGCTCTGCGCTTGCTTGAACAGCATGGGGTGCAAACGACCCGGGAGGGGCAAGAGTCGTACACGTTGAGTGCGCACTCGATCGAGTCTTTGGAGGCACCCTACGATTTGGTCAAAACCATGCGGGCGTCGATCCTGGTGCTCGGCCCCTTGCTGGCCCGTTTCGGGCAAGCGCGTGTCAGCCTACCGGGCGGTTGTGCGATCGGGCAGCGTCCCGTGGATCAGCACATCAGTGGTTTGCAAGCGTTAGGTGCTGAAATCAGCGTCGAGCATGGGTATGTTGTCGCCCAAGCCAAGCGTTTACGCGGTGCCGTGATTCGCACCGATATGGTGACGGTGACCGGCACAGAGAACTTGATGATGGCCGCCACGCTAGCCGAGGGCACAACCGTCCTTGAGAACGCCGCGCGCGAACCGGAAGTGGTGGACTTGGCGGAATTGCTCATCAAGATGGGTGCCCGCATTTCAGGTCACGGGTCGGATCGGATCGTGATCGAAGGCGTCTCGACCTTGCATGGGGCAACGCACGCCATCATGGCCGACCGGATCGAAGCGGGCAGTTTTTTGTGTGCGGTTGCCGCCACGGGTGGCGATATCCGTTTGACAGGTGCTGCGCCCGACACCATGGGCGCGACCTTAAGCAAGTTGAGCCAAGCTGGGGTAGCGATTGAATCGGGCCCTGACTGGATCAGTGCTCAGATGCACGGTCGACCCAAGGCCGTTGACGTTCGCACGCATGAGTACCCTGGTTTTGCCACTGACATGCAAGCACAGTTCATGGCCGTCAATACGGTGGCTCAAGGCACAGGCATTGTGGTGGAGACGATTTTTGAGAATCGCTTCATGCATGTGCAAGAGCTCATCCGCTTGGGTGCTGACATTGAAATTGATGGGCATACCGCGGTGGTGCGGGGGGTGCCACAGTTATCGGGCGCCACGCTGATGGCCACTGACTTACGCGCCTCGGCGAGTCTAGTCATCGCGGGTTTGGCAGCCAATGGTCAAACCGTGGTGGAACGGATTTATCATTTGGATCGAGGGTATAGTCAGATGGAGAACAAGTTACGTCAATTGGGCGCAAACATTGAGCGGACGACCGGCTGATGGATAACAAAATGAGTATGACAAATGCCACGGCAAACCCCACGGTAAACCTGAACAGCGCGCCACTCACCCTCGCCTTATCCAAAGGCCGAATTTTTGAGGAAACGCTGCCCCTGTTGCGTGCCGCCGGCATCGACGTATCAGAAGACCCGGAGAAATCCCGCAAGCTGATCTTGCCGACCTCTCGGGAAGATGTCCGCATCATCGTGGTGCGCGCCTCCGATGTGCCGACTTATGTCGAGTATGGCGCGGCGGATTTGGGCATTGCCGGTAAAGACGTGCTCATCGAGCACGCCGCAAGCCACCCCGGCGCGTTGTATCAACCGATTGATTTGGGTATCGCCCGCTGCCGCTTGTGCGTGGCGGTGCGCAACGGATTTGACTACGAGGCTGCCGTTCAACAAGGGGCGCGACTGACGGTCGCCACCAAATATGTCGCTGCTGCACGTGAACATTTTGCGGGTAAAGGGGTCTATGTAGACCTGATTAAGCTTTACGGTTCGATGGAGCTAGCACCGTTGGTCGGTTTGGCCGATGCGATCGTTGATTTGGTTTCAACGGGTAACACGCTCAAAGCCAACGGCTTGCAAGCCGTGGAGGACATCATGTCGATATCGTCGCGATTGATAGTTAATCGTGCCGCGCTAAAAACGCGTCACGCGCGACTGCAGCCAATCATTGATGCTTTCGAGCGAGCCAGTGTGGTGGCGGGTTGATCGAACCCACGGCGATTCTTTTTTTAATCTCTTTTTGAATATGTTGGTCACGCCATGAGTGCAAACATCTCTCGTTTAAATGCGAACGATCCCCAGTTTTCAGCCCAGCTGCAAGCGCTGCTGCACGTTGACGCGGCCGAGGATCATGACATTGAAGTAGCCACCGCAGAGATCTTGGCTGAT
>CBFHKV010000003.1:14375-199814 GCA_965656505.1 Burkholderiaceae bacterium
GTTCGAACGCGCGGCGACGAGGCACTGTTGGCATACACCCAGCGCTTTGACAGAATCCAAGCCGATCGTGTTGCCGCTCTAGAGATTGACCCCGCCCGGTGGCAAGACGCCTTGAATCAATTGCCAAGCGAGCAACGCCAGGCTCTCGAAGCCGCAGCCGACCGGGTGCGTCAATACCATTTGAAACAGCGACAAGAGAGTTGGTCGTATACAGAAGCCGACGGCACGCGCTTGGGTCAGCAGATCACGCCCTTAGATCGGGTGGGCTTGTATGTGCCGGGTGGCAAGGCGGCCTATCCCTCGTCGGTTTTGATGAACGCCATCCCGGCCAAAGTCGCAGGGGTGCAGGAATTGACCATGGTCAGTCCCACACCGGATGGCACACAAAACGCCCTGGTGCTTGCGGCAGCCGCCATCAGTGGCGTTGATCGCCTCTATGCCATCGGGGGCGCCCAGGCTGTTGGGGCACTCGCTTATGGCACGCAGACCATCACCGCGGTCGACAAAATTGTCGGGCCGGGTAACGCCTACGTGGCCGCCGCCAAGCGTCGCGTGTTTGGCACGGTCGGTATCGACATGATTGCTGGACCCAGTGAAATCCTGGTCATTTGTGATGGCAAAACCCCAGCCGATTGGATTGCCATGGATTTGTTTTCTCAGGCCGAGCACGACGAGTTGGCCCAAGCCATTTTGCTTTGCCCGGACGCGGACTTCTTAGATGCTGTGAGTGAATCGATCGAGCGTTTGCTGCCTACCATGCCACGGGCTGATATCATTGCCACAAGCCTAAAAAATAGGGGGGCTTTGATTCAGGTGGCGAGCTTGGCCGAAGCTTGCGAGATCAGCGATCAAATTGCGCCGGAGCACTTGGAGGTTTCGGTTGAAGACGCCGATGCGCTGTTGCCACACCTGCGCCACGCGGGGGCAATTTTCATGGGACGCCACAGTTCTGAATCACTCGGTGACTACTGTGCAGGTCCTAACCACGTGTTACCCACCTCGCGCACGGCCCGATTTTCTTCGCCGCTCGGCGTTTACGACTTTCAGAAACGTTCAAGCCTCATTGATGTTTCAGCCGCAGGCGCCCAGACCTTGGGGGCGGTGGCGCACACCTTGGCCTTGGGCGAAGGCTTGCAAGCCCATGCGCAGAGCGCGTGGTACCGCATGCAGGACAAACCCAAAACCGATCCCAGTTGAACAGCGACCTGAAGAATTGTGGCCTATCGTCGTCATTTGGCACCTTAAGGTCGATTCACCCCGTACAATAAAGTTTTAGGTGACTAGTTGCTAGTCTAACTGTGTGACATGATGCGAACCGCTGACGTAACTCGCCAAACCAAAGAAACCCAAATCACGGTTTCCTTAAATTTAGACGGCACCGGCCGGCAATCGATTGATACCGGTGTGCCGTTCCTCGACCACATGCTGGATCAAATTGCCCGTCACGGCTTGATCGATCTGGAGATCAAAGCGTCTGGCGATTTGCATATCGACGCCCACCATACCGTTGAAGATGTTGGGATCACCTTGGGACAAGCCTTGACCGAGGCTTGGGGCGACAAGCGTGGACTGCGTCGTTACGCCCATGCCTATGTGCCTCTCGATGAGGCGCTGTCGCGTGTGGTGATCGATTTGTCGGGTCGGCCGGGTTTGATTTTTAACGTGCCATTCACCCGTGCGCGTGTGGGCGATTTTGATGTGGACTTAACCCGTGAGTTTTTTCAGGGGCTCGTTAACCACGCGTTGATGACCTTGCACATTGATAATTTGCGTGGCGCCAACGCTCACCACCAGTGCGAAACGGTCTTTAAGGCCTTTGGTCGCGCCTTGCGCATGGCCATCGAGCTCGACCCTCGGCAGGCTGATCAGATACCTTCAACCAAAGGGGTGCTGTAGGCGCAAGCCCTTGTGCCCACCACGCCAAATACCATGACAGTCATCGCAATCGTTGATTACGGGATGGGAAACTATCACTCGGTGCAGCGCGCCCTGCGACATGTGGCGCCCGAGGCTGAGATTGTGCTCACCGGCTACAGTGACCTCATCTTAGGCGCTGAGCGGGTTGTATTGCCCGGGCAAGGGGCCATGGCGGACTGCATGCGTACCTTGCGTGAAGAGGGTCTGCGTGACGTGGTGCTTGAAGTTGCCCAACATAAACCATTGCTCGGTGTGTGTGTGGGTGAGCAAATGTTGTTTGCCCGCAGTGAAGAAGGCCCCGCCGATTGTTTGGGCTTGTTACCAGGTCACGTTGAGAAGTTCATGGGCCCCGCGTTCGATACGGCTGCCGGTCACGAACGCTTAAAAATCCCGCACATGGGTTGGAACGCGGTGCGTCAAACGGCGCCGCATCCGCTCTGGGAAGGGATTGCCAATCACGCGCCTTTTTATTTCGTGCACAGCTATCACGTGGTCGTGGATCAAGCCGACCTGTCCGTGGGCGAGGCCGACTACGGTTATCCGTTCACCTGTGCTGTGGCAAAAGATAATATTTTTGCCGTGCAGTTTCACCCAGAAAAAAGTGCGCAAGATGGTTTGCGTCTGTTTCGCAATTTTGTAGACTGGAAGCCTTAGGTCGAAGCAGGCCGTCCATCACGCTCAACCCTTTCATTAACCCTTTCATTAACCCTTAACCAAGAACGCATCGATATGTTACTGATCCCCGCCATTGACTTGAAAGACGGCAAGTGCGTGCGCCTGCGCCAAGGTGACATGGACGACGCCACGGTGTTCTCTGATGATCCGGTTGAGATGGCGAACCGCTGGGCGGGTCTGGGCGCCAAGCGGTTGCATCTGGTGGATTTAAACGGCGCCGTAGATGGCCGACCACGTAACGAAAGCGTTATCAGGGCGATTGTGTCAGAAATGGGGATTGAAGTGCCAGTGCAGATTGGTGGGGGCATTCGTGACTTGGATACCATTGAGCGGTACTTGGACGCCGGGGTCGCCTACGCCATTATCGGCACGGCAGCCGTTAAAAAACCCGGTTTTTTGCAGGACGCCTGCAGCGCGTTTCCTGGACAAATCATTGTTGGCTTAGATGCCAAGGACGGGCGCGTGGCCACTGATGGTTGGAGCAAGCTCACCAAACACAGTGTGACTGATTTGGCAAAAAAATTCGAGGACTACGGTTGCGAAGCCATTATCTATACCGATATTGGTCGCGACGGTATGTTGTCTGGCGTCAATATCGACGCGACCGTGACCTTGGCACGTCATGTACGTATTCCGGTCATCGCCTCAGGCGGTATCACCGACATGCGTGATGTGGATGGTCTTTGCGCCGTGGAGCCTGATGGGGTGGCCGGTGCCATCTTGGGACGCAGTATTTATGAAGGCACGCTGGATTTTCAGGCGGCGGTTCGCCGCGCCGAAGAGCTTTGCCCTTGAGCGCGCCCCAAGGCATGACGGCCGATAGCCGTTGTAGCGGCTTGACACGGCGAATCATCCCTTGCCTGGACGTAACCGCAGGTCGGGTGGTCAAAGGGGTTAACTTTGTGGATCTCGCTGACGCCGGTGACCCTGTTGAGATTGCCGAGCGGTACAACGAGCAAGGCGCCGACGAGCTGACCTTTCTGGACATAACGGCCACAAGCGATGATCGGGGCCTGATCATTCCGATCATCGAAGCCGTGGCGAACGAGGTTTTTATCCCATTGACAGTGGGTGGTGGCATCCGCCAAGTCAGTGATGTGCAGCGCTTGTTAAATGCCGGTGCTGACAAGGTCTCAATCAATAGCGCCGCGATTGCCGATCCCGACCTGATCAAACGGGCAACGGACTATCACGGCTCGCAATGCGTGGTGATTGCCATCGACGCACGACGCGTCCCTGAGAGCGCTGACGAAGACCCGCGTTGGGAGGTCTACACCCATGGTGGGCGGCGAGGCACGGGGATTGACGTGTTGTCGTGGGCCGAGCGCATGGTGGCTTGCGGGGCAGGCGAGGTGCTGTTAACCAGCATGGATCGCGACGGCACCAAACTCGGGTTTGACTTGGCGCTCACGCGCGCGGTGTCGGCGGCGGTGAGTGTGCCAGTGATCGCCTCGGGCGGCGTGGGCACGCTGGAACACTTGGCACAAGGGGTCACGACCGGTGGCGCGAGTGCGGTGTTGGCGGCCAGTATTTTCCATTTTGGACAACACACCATTGACGAAGCCAAGCAGTACATGGCGGCACAAGGGATTGCGGTGAGGACGAGAGCATGACTACCCCTCAATGGCTTAACGCGGTCAAATTCGATGAGCAAGGCTTGGTGCCCGCGATCGCCCAAGACTACCAAAGTGGTCGGATCTTGATGGTGGCCTGGATGAATGCCGATGCCTTGATGGAAACGGTGACCACGCAACAAGCGGTTTATTGGTCGCGTTCACGCCAAGCCCTCTGGCGCAAAGGCGAAAGTTCGGGGCACGAGCAACGGGTGCACGAAATCCGCTTAGACTGTGACGCCGATGTGGTGCTACTGTCCGTTGAGCAAAAAGGGGAGATTGCCTGCCACACGGGGCGAGAAAGTTGCTTTTACCGACGGTTGGTGGATAAAGATGGCAAAATGGATTGGGAGACAACCGATCCCGTCTTAAAGGACCCAAAAGATATTTATAAGTGATGGCCCCGTCATGACCCAACCGCCGCAAACCGATCGACGTTCTGACCACCTCTTAGCCACGTTGGCTGATGTGCTGGAGACCCGTCGCCCAAGCGCGGGTGGCGATCCCGAGACCTCTTATGTGGCCAAGCTGCTGAGCAAGGGCCAGGATGCGATTCTGAAGAAAGTCGGTGAAGAGGCCACTGAGCTGGTGATGGCCAGCAAAGACGGCGAGGCAGACCGGGTGATTGCCGAGACGGCAGATCTCTGGTTTCACTGTTTGGTGACCCTGACCTATCATGGTTTGCGACCAGAGCAGGTGTTGTCGGAATTGGCGCGGCGTGAGGGTCTCTCGGGTTTGGAAGAAAAAGCGCGCCGTTCCCAGGAGACTTCTAAAGATGAGTGATGACTGTATTTTCTGCAAAATCGTCAAGGGCGAAATACCCGCTGACGTGGTGTATCGCGATGAGTCCTGCGTGGTGTTTCATGACATCAGCCCCGCAGCACCCATACACCTTTTGTTGGTCCCCAAACACCACGTGGTTTCCCTACAAGACGTGGGCCCCGCAGACAGTGAGTGGTTGGGTAGAATGATGGCGCTGATTCCGAAGATAGCCGCGGATAACGGATGCCACCTTGGACCGGAGGGTGGTTTTCGAGTGGTGGTTAACGCAGGTGCCCACGGTGGGCAAGAAGTCGGGCATCTTCATTTTCATATTATGGGTGGACCACGTCCTTGGACGGGACGGTCTGCCCCCAACGCTTGACCGGAGAATTGCAATGGGCAGCTTTAGTATTTGGCATTGGTTAGTCGTTTTGCTGATCGTGGCTTTGGTGTTTGGCACGAAAAAGCTACGCAACATGGGTTCAGATTTGGGTGGTGCGGTAAAAGGCTTTAAAGAGGGCGTGAAAGAAGCCAACGTCGACGCGGACAAGGCCCGTACGGAAGACACGCAGACACATCGCGTGGCCTCTGACGAGACCATCGACGTGCAAGCAAAAGAAAAATCAGAGTCGTCCTCGGGGTCGTCGTCCTCTTCATCTTCCTAGTCCTCCTAACCACCTCATTTGATACCAACCAACCGGTTGGTGTGATTGATTAAGGGCATGTTGTGTTTGATATCAGCTTTACTGAGTTGATGTTTATCGGTGTGGTCGCGCTAGTCGTGATCGGCCCAGAGAAGTTACCCAAAGTGGCCCGTACTGTGGGACACTTGGTCGGTCGCGCGCAACGCTATGTCAGCGATGTGAAAGGCGACATCCAACGTGAGGTCGAGCTCGATGAGCTGCGGAAAATGAAAGACGAGATGGAATCTGCCGCGCACTCCATGAAAAGCTCGTTCCACCAGACCGAGGCTGAACTCAAGAAAGAACTCGATAGCTCAACCGAAGCACTATCTGAGCTAGAGCACGAGTTGAAGGCTGATTACGAGCCCACTGTAAAACCGCCAGCGGCGACCGATGAGAGATCCACTGACGAAGCCGCGGTCGAAACCGCTAACGAAACCGCTGCCTTGCCCGCTGCTAAATCCGAGAGTGGTCTTGATAACGTGCCATCGTCGGGTGCCGCTGTCAAAGACACCGCCGAGCCATCGGCAGAAAAGTCGTCGCCATCAGGTGTGGAGTCCAAACCATGAGCGAGACACCAGAGGCAACAGCCGGGCCTAAAGAAGGCTTCATCTCTCACCTTGTTGAGTTAAGAGACCGTTTGATCAAGGCGGTTGTCGCGGTTGTTGCGGTGTTCGTGGTGCTGTTTATGTACCCAGGGGCGTCAGTCATTTATGACTTTTTGGCGCAACCCATGTTGGCGACCCTGCCGCAGGGCACCCGCATGATCGCCACGGGGGTGATTACCCCCTTTATGGTGCCGGTCAAGGTCACCATGTTGGCTGCTTTTATATTGACGTTGCCTTTTGTGCTCTACCAGGTTTGGGCCTTTGTGGCGCCTGGACTCTACCGCCATGAACAGCGGCTTGCCCTGCCACTGATCTTATCGAGCTCCTTGCTATTCATCGTCGGCATGGCGTTTTGTTATTTTGTCGTTTTCCAAACCGTCTTTGCATTCATCAGTTCGTTTGCACCACAATCGATTACGCCCGCGCCTGACATCGAGGCTTATCTCAATTTTGTGATGACGATGTTTCTGGCTTTCGGCGTGACGTTCGAAGTGCCGGTGGTTGTGGTCTTGCTCGTGCGCATGGGCATCATGAGCGTGCAAAAGCTAAGAGAAATCCGGGGTTATGTGGTGGTGGTGGCTTTTGTAATTGCGGCCATTGTCACGCCACCGGATGTGATCAGCCAGTTCATGTTGGCTGTGCCACTCTGGGTGCTGTATGAGGTCGGGTTGCTGGTCGCCACACGGATCAAGCCCAGAGAGGCTGATGATGATGGCGATGGCCGTGGAGATGGCAAGGACAAGGACAGTGGTAACTAGGCTGTGTCAATCTCAATGGCGTCAGTTTCCACGGTATCTGTATTCTGAATCGCATCGATAAAGGCCTGAGACAACGCTTGGGCTGCTGACCCCAAGGGCCGACGGGGGCTACTGGCACATACCATTTCACGCCGGATAACCGGATCGATGAGGTGGTGGGTCCTCAGAAAAATGGAGGATCGTGTGGCTAAGTTGTGCACAATACGCGCCGGGAAAAAGGTCAAATAATGGCCTTTGTTGACCAGCATCGCCAGCGAGACGAAAGAGTCAACCTCAAAGACCGGAACAATGGAAAGGTGGCTCTGAAGCAAGGCTTTAGAGACCAATTGCCTTAAGCCATGACCTTTGGTTGGCATGACAAACGCACGATCAAGTACTTCGGTTATCGCGACACGGTCGGGTAGACCCAAATCGATATGCCCTGGTGAGGCCAACACCACTTCTTCGTCAAGGACGGATTGAATCGTCAAGTCGTGTTCCGACGAGGGTCGATTGATTAGCGCCAAATCCAATCGTCCGTTTGCTACCAATTCGCTCAATGGATCAGTCGGTCCCTCGGTAAACGCCAATGTCACCCGCGGGTGCGTGGCGGCAAACGATAACAAGACATCGGGCAAGATACTGTGGCCCAAGCTCGGGATCACGCCGATTTCGACGTGACCGAGCAACTGACCGCCACTGCGAACCACTTTTGTTTTGGCGCTGTTAAATGCCGTCACGATGGGGGCAAACAGCGCATACATCTCATCACCCGCAGGCGTTGGTGTCACACCACGCGAATGACGGCGAAACAACTGACGCCCAACGTCTTGTTCTAACTTGGCGATTTGCATGCTGAGTGCCGGTTGGACGATGTGCAGGCGCTGCGCAGCCCTCGTCATGGACTGTTCCTCGTAGAGCGCGACAAAGTATTGGGTTTGCTTTAAGTCCACGACTTGTCCTTCACCGCCTGATATGCCAAACGACGGTATCACAATAAATGATGGCATTTATCATTTTTTATTAGTAGACATAATAGCAATAGAATTTTTAGTATCATGATGTAGTACTAGTAATGTAGTACTTTTGTAGTAAATATTTGGGCTTTTGAACCTTTTGGTATCGAAAGAGCCTGACAAATAAAGCCGTGAGCTTGCAGCAAAGATTCAGAGCATCACGGCCCAATAGCAAACGACCCATTTAGGGGGAATTAGTCATGATTTGTGAACGACTCAAAAGCGCTCGCCTTAAGGCCGGCCTTTCTCAAGAAAAGCTTGGTAAACTGGCCGGCATTGATCCAACATCAGCAAGCGCACGAATGAACCAGTACGAACGCGGCAAGCACGCGCCAGACTATCGTCTGATGTGCAAGGTGGCTGAGATTCTGCAAATGCCCGTTAGCTGGTTTTATACCGAAGATGAGGATCTGGCGGCCTTACAAGCGGCTTACCACCAGTTGGACGCTGGTGCCCGTCAAGCGCTCGTCGCCCAGGCCCAAGACCTGGTGCAACGCAGCGGCTTGCAACCCGTGCCGGCGTAGTGAGTCGGCGTCGGGCGTCGTGAATAGTAAGTAGTCATTAGTGATCAGTGATTAGTGAGCCTGCGGATCGCGCTTCATCTTCAACGCCTCTCGTTTTTTGGAGAACACAAGCGTGGGTAAAGTCACCACATCAAACGTCGCAACCACTCGTGTATTAGGCTGGCTCAACGAGACCTTGGAGCCAGCTCGCTTCACCGATTATTGTCCCAATGGCCTGCAGGTACAAGGTAAGCCATCGATCGGTCGTGTCTTGACGGGCGTGACCGCTAGTTTGGCGCTGATCGAGGCCGCGATCGAGACGCGAGCCGATGCGGTGCTGGTGCACCACGGATGGTTTTGGCGGGGCGAAGACCCAACAGTCAGGGGTCAGAAGCACAAGCGTTTGTCGGCGTTACTGGCCAACGATATCAATTTATTCTCTTATCACTTGCCGCTCGATGCCCATCCAGTACTCGGCAACAATGCACAGCTCGCTTGGCACATGGGGTGGGTGGTTGAGCGTGACTCAAAAGGCAACCCCATTACCGCGGGCCCTAGTGATTTGATTTGGTTCGGTCGGCCAGACACCGACTGTCGCCTGGCTGAATTCAGTCAACAGATGGCGCACCGCTTGCAACGTGAGCCAACGGTCATCGGTGATCCCGATCAGCCGTGTCGGCGTATTGCTTGGTGCACGGGTGCTGCCCAAGGGATGTTCGAAGCAGCGATTGACGCGGGTGCCGATGTTTTTATTACGGGTGAGATTTCAGAGCCGAGCGCCCATTTGGCGCGTGAGCTTGGGGTATCGTTCATCAGCGCAGGCCATCACGCCACCGAGCGCTATGGCGTCGCGGCTTTAGGCGTGGCCTTGCAAGACGCCCTCGGTGTGTCGGTCGACTTCCTCGATATCGACAACCCCGCTTAGCGCGCGCGTGCGTGATCGCTTATTTTTTAAGTAGGTCACGGATTTCGGTCAATAACACCGCTTCATTCGAAGGCGGGGGCGGTTCCGGGGCCGGTTCTGGAGCCGCAGCGGTTTTCTCGGTTTCAAAACGACTGCGCGCTTTGTTGACTAGTTTCACCATCCAAAAAATCACAAAGGCGAGTAGGACAAAGTTGATGAAAATGGTGACAAATTGTCCCCAAGCCAAGACGATCGCACCGGCTTCGCTCAATGCGGTGTAGGTTCTGGCGCCGTCAAAATTTGCCGGTTCGCGCAAAACCAAAAACTTGTTGGAGAAGTCCACCTTCCCGCCGACCAAGAAATTGACGGAGGGTAAAACCAAGTCTTTGACCAGAGAATCGACGATTTTTGAGAAGGCGGCGCCGATAATAACGCCTACAGCAAGATCGATCATATTGCCGCGAACAGCAAAGTCCCTAAATTCTTTGAGAAAACCTGAACTTTTAGTCATTGTGACACCTCTGAGGTTATCGGGCGGTGTAACCGCAGAAGGTTTATAATACGTCGCGAAGCAAGAATCTATAGATGACCGGGCGGCCATTTGTGTCGTCAACGCAACACAAGGATGGAGCAATGAGTCAGGATACGACCGTTAAGCAAGACGAGGAAGGGTCAGCGCCTCTTAACCTACCGCCAGACCCAAATCGCCGGTTTTGGATTGGCACAACCTGTGTAGTGGGAGGTGCCGCGGGGGCTGCCTTGGCATTGCCATTTGTGGGTAGTTTTGCGCCGTCAGAGAAGGCCAAAGCTGCCGGTGCACCCGTAGAGGTCGACATCAGTGCCATCCCGCCAGGCGGCATGCGAACCGTCGAATGGCGAGGCAAACCGGTTTGGATTGTGCGCCGCACACCGGAGCAAGTGGCCTCTTTATCCAAGGTTAACGGTGAGTTGGCCGACCCCAACTCATTGCGTCCGGGCTACACCCCCCCTTATGCGCAAAATGAATGGCGTTCGCGCGAACCTGACGTCTGGGTTGGCGTGGCCATTTGCACGCATTTGGGATGTTCCCCGACGCCTAAGTTCGAGACCGGTGCGCAACCGAGCCTGCCAAGTGACTGGGAAGGTGGCAGCCTCTGTCCGTGCCACGGCTCGACTTTTGATATGGCTGGCCGTGTTTTTAAAAACAAGCCTGCACCCGACAACTTAGAAGTACCTCCCTATCAATATGTGAGCGACACCCGGATTTTGATTGGTGTTGATGAGAACAATCCAATTGGCTAAGTCGCTGGTTTGATTCATTAGATGAACTGACATCGAAAGACTTATAGGAGCCGTTTCATGGCTGGCGAGAAAGAAGTTGAAACAACTGGGGTGCTTGGGTGGGTCGACCACCGTTTTCCCCTAACCTCGACAATCAAGGCGCACCTGTCCGAATACTACGCGCCGAAAAACTTTAATTTCTGGTACTTCTTTGGCTCCTTGGCCATGTTGGTGCTGGTTTTACAGATTGTCACCGGTATTTTTCTGGTGATGCACTACAAGCCCGATGCGGCACATGCCTTTGATTCGGTCGAATACATCATGCGAGAAGTACCCGGCGGTTGGTTTGTTCGGTACATGCATTCAACCGGCGCCTCCATGTTCTTTGTGGTGGTTTACTTGCACATGACCCGTGCCCTGATTTACGGCTCATACCGTAAACCGCGCGAGCTCGTGTGGATTTTCGGGGTGGGTATCTTCCTCTGTTTGATGGCTGAGGCTTTCTTCGGTTACTTGTTGCCTTGGGGCCAGATGTCTTTCTGGGGCGCCCAGGTGATTGTGAACCTCTTTGCGGCCATCCCCTTTATTGGGCCCGAGCTGGCGATCTGGATCCGTGGTGACTACGTCGTTTCCGATGCCACCTTGAACCGGTTCTTTGCTTTTCATGTGATCGCCATTCCGCTGGTTTTGGTGGGCTTGGTGGCAGCGCACATCGTGGCGCTGCATGAGGTGGGTTCAAACAACCCTGATGGCATTGATATCAAAGCCAAAAAAGACAAGTACGGGCGTCCATTGGATGGCATTCCGTTCCACCCTTACTACACCGTGCACGATATTGTTGGTGTTGCAGGCTTTTTCATCATCTTTATGGCGATCGTGTTCTTTGCGCCAGAGATGGGCGGCTTCTTCTTGGAGTTCAACAACTTTGTGCCGGCTGATCCGCTAAAAACACCCGCGCACATTGCCCCTGTCTGGTATTTCACGCCGTTTTACTCGATGTTGCGAGCGACCACGGATCCATTCACATGGATTTTGGCGGGTTCTTGTGTCATCGCTGCGATCACGCTGTTCTTTAAAACCAAGGGTATCGCAAAGATTATTGTCCCTGTGGCGCTGTTGCTTGTGGCGGTTTCTCTGCGCTTGATCGATGCCAAGTTCTGGGGTGTGGTCGCGATGGGTGGTGCTGTGGTCCTGCTCTTTTTCTTGCCATGGCTTGATTACAGTCCTGTTCGCTCGATCCGCTACCGCCCGGGTTGGCACAAGTGGCTTTATGGCATCTTCTTTGCCAACTTCCTTGTACTGGGTTACTTGGGTACGCAACCACCGTCAGATGTCTTTAACCTGATGTCACAAATTGGTACGGTTATCTACCTCGCCTTCTTTTTCTTGATGCCGGTGTGGAGTCGAATGGGTGAGTTCAAACCCGTACCCGACCGTGTTGTGTTCCATGCTCACTAAGCCCGCGAGAGACAAAATGAGAATGTTCCAGAAGTTTTTTAGTGCCCTCGCTCTTTCGTTGACCTGTGTGGTAGCTGTTGCGGCGGGGAGCGATTATCCCTTGGATAAGGCACCCAATCGTTTGAACGATAACGCGGCCTTGCAAAATGGTGCCAAGCTGTTTGTGAACTATTGCTTGAATTGCCATAGCGCAAAGTCGCTGCGATATAGCAAACTGCGTGACATTGGCTTGACCGACGAGCAGATCAAAGAAAGCTTGCTTTTTACGGGTGAGAAAGTGGGCGACCTGATGACGATTGCCATGACGGCCTCTGATAGTCGGGCTTGGTTTGGTGCGCCCGCGCCTGACCTCTCGGTGATCGCGCGCGCCAAGTCAACAAACGCAGGCCCGCCAGGTGGCGACTACATTTACACGTATTTGCGTACTTTTTATCGCGATACCAGTCAGCCTACCGGTTGGAACAATTTGGCTTTGCCAAATGCCGGTATGCCCCATGTCCTCTGGGAGTTGCAAGGCCCAAGAGAAATGGTGAAGACGGAGATTCGCCCGACTGCCCTAGATGGTGCCGATTCGGGTTGGGAGCGCGTCACAACGGTTTATGATCCTCAAGGGTACTGGGACAGAACCGTCGAGCCCCTGTCTGACTACAAGGGGTCGGCTTCTTTGACGCACAAGTTCAATGCCTTGGACCCTCAAAAGGCGGCACAGTACGAAAATCAATCAGCCGACATTGCGGCGTTTATGACCTGGATGGCGGAGCCCTCTCAGCTCAAGCGCAAGCAAATTGGCGTTTGGGTGTTACTCTTTCTAGGTATATTTTTCGTGGTTGCTTGGCGCTTGAACGCGTCTTACTGGAAACACGTCAAGTAAGCCGGTTGGTCTTGCAGCCAGCGCCTGCTTACGTCGGCGCTGGCTCTTGTTTTTTTAATGTTGTTTTTGATTTTGGGATGGTACAGCCACCATGATGGTCCTCTACTCCGGCACGACTTGCCCCTTTTCGCATCGCTGTCGTTTTGCGCTATACGAGAAGGACATGGACTTCGAGGTGCAAGACATTGATCTTTACAACAAGCCTGAAGACATCAGTGTCATGAACCCCTATGGTCAAGTGCCGATTTTGGTTGAGCGCGATTTGATTCTTTATGAATCGAACATCATCAATGAGTACATCGATGAGCGCTTTCCACATCCGCAATTGATGCCAGCCGATCCAGTGATGCGTGCCCGCACCCGTTTGTTCTTGTTTAACTTCGAGAAAGAGCTGTTTGTGCATGTGTCCGTGCTTGAAGACCGAACGGCACGTGCCGATACCAAGCGTCTAGACGCGGCTCGCGCGGCCATTCGTGATCGATTGTCACAACTCGCGCCTTTGCTCCTGAAGAACAAATACATGCTGGGCGAGGAGTTTTCGATGCTAGATGTGGCCATGGCCCCACTCTTGTGGCGCTTAGATCACTATGGTGTCGAGTTGCCCAAGACCGCCGCGCCGATTCAGAAGTATGGCGAGCGTTTGTTTTCTCGGCCAGCTTACATTGAAGCGTTGACCCCCTCAGAAAAAGTCATGCGTCGCTAACACTAGGCTTAGGTCTTTTACTGCTGCTTAGAGAGTCCCATGCCTGAATCCTCAACCAAGCCCTATTTCTTGCGTGCGTTGCATGAGTGGTGCACGGACAATGGGTTCACACCGCATCTGGTTGTGCAGGTTGATGAACACACCCGTGTGCCGGTGAGTTTTGTGCAGGATGGGCAAATCACGCTCAACGTGGGTGAAGCAGCGACCAGCCGCCTTGTCTTGGGCAACGAGTTTATTGAGTTCCAAGCCCGCTTTGGCGGTAAAACAGAAACCATCTGGGTTCCTGTTGGGGCGGTTAGCGCGATCTATGCGCGTGAAACGGGTACGGGTATGGGCTTTGAGGTAGAAGCATCAAACAAATCTCAAGCCCAAACCCATGATCAAGATTCCGCGCAGCCCCCTGAGGGCAATGACGGGTCAATCTCATCGGCCCAGCAGGCATCCGAGCTGCCTCAAGAACCACAAAAGACTGAAACAACGTCAAAAAAGCCTCATTTAAAAATCGTCAAATAAACGTTTCTGTTTTTTCTTTTACAATACGGATCGTTTTACGTTTTGATGCCCATCAAAACATCCCGTGCCGGTGTAGCTCAGTTGGTAGAGCAGCGCACTTGTAATGCGAAGGTCGAGGGTTCGACTCCTTTCACCGGCACCAATTTCCCCTTGTTCAGACTGCTCGGTCAGACTTTTCTGTCAGACGATTCAATCAGACCACTTGGTCTTGCGTTCAGATCTCCCCCTCTTTGGCGTCAACACTAAAACAACGAACAGGTCTGGAGCGCTTGCGTTAAAACGTTTGGCTCCTGAAATGCGCCTTTGTTGGTCACCAGGGTGGGGCTTCGCGGGTCACTAAAAGCGATTGCAAGTAATTGCAGGTTTCAGATTTTTTGTGGTGTTAGCATCACGATGCTTCATTTAAGACGACTGACCCGCTAGGGCCATTCTCCGTTGTCTAACACCCTCTGAGACTAACAATGAAAACAAAATATGCCATGCTTGCCGCAGCAGCCATGCTCGCGACCGGGTCAGTATCTGCCCAAACATCGTCGTTTCACGGTCCCTATCTTCAATTGGGTATCGGTTATGAATCGGTGAGTCCCACACACGACAGCAGCACCTTATCGGTCAATGGTCGTTCCATCCCCGTCTCGACGAGTTCAACGAGTACAGATAACTTTGTTGGTGTCATCTCGGCCGGCTGGTATCAAGACATCGCCAAAGGGTTTTTGTTGGGCGTGGGTGTCGATTTTTCACCTATCGCAGGTTCGACGGGCACGATGAGTGTTACCACACTGAGCAGTCTGCCTGGACAAAACAACATTACCAACGACTATAAGTATCAGAAGAAATATTCTTACAATATTTTCTTATCGCCAGCCATGACTGTTGGTGACAAGGGTCTCGCGTATGCCAAAGTGGGTTACACGGGTGCCAGAGTCGAGAACTACAACACGTTGACTTATAACTTCACCGGCTTTTCTTTGGGATTGGGCTACAAGCAAATCTTTCGCGATGGTTGGTACGGTTTTGCTGAGGCCAACTACGCTGACTATGGCAGCCAAACAGAAAGTGCCACCAACCCGATTGCACAGGGTCGCACTTTGACGGCGTCGGGTACGAATGGTTTAAGCACAGTGAACGTTTTGGTGGGTGTTGGTTACAAGTTTTAAAAACTTAAACCATTCGCGGTAAGCAATGATGGCAAGGGGCTGTGCTAAGCGTGATTGGCACAGCCCCTTGCGTTTCAATGCATCAAGGCAGTCGATGTGGCAGTGGGTTCTTGGGTCGCCGTCTCTTGTAGCCAAACAGGCCATTTGGCCAGCGACCAGTTGGCGCGAATGTATTGTGAACGGATGATGTGGAGCCACTGTCTGAGCTGGCGCTCACTCAAAATAGTCTGCAACTGGGCATTCTCTTGCGTGCCACGAAATTGCAACCCAAAACCTTCTGCACGCTGTTTCACATCAATGGCCATGACGAGCCATTCCTGAGCGGTGACGGGCGGTTCGACGGGCAGGGTTGCATTATTAGCGGCTGCTTACGCAAGCTCAGCCGTCGCGGATTCCTGCGCAAACGATTGTTGCAGGGTAGGTTGCGACGTTGTTTCGGTTTTTGCGTGAAGCGTCACTGCGAAATAGGCCACCAGTCGGTCGATCAATCAGTGAGTGAGCCACGTCACCACCACATCCCCGGAGGCCAACTGATGACTGATGCGGATTCGATCTTTGGTGTCTGAGTACTCGGTGGCGAAACGTTGAGACATTGCCTTTGCCAGTATTGAATGAGTCCCCTGTCGGACGTTCAAACCAAACTAACACTCTTTTTGGACGGGCTTAAGGCGCAGGGTCGTTGGCGCGTAACCGAACAGGGATTTGAATGCCGCGCTGAAATTACTCAAATGACTGTAACCCAGTCTACTTGCGATTTCACGGATCGGTGCGTCCGAATGACTGAGTTGTTCATGCGCCATGAGTAATCTGTGTTCTTTGATGTACTGGGAAACCGTCATGCCGTAGGCCTCGACAAACGCCGCGTTTAGTGTGCGCGAGCTTAAACCGAATTGAGAGGACAGGGTTTGTGCGTTAGGTACGTTCATTCCACAAGCATGGATGTGATCACGTATGGTCGATGCGCGTGCCTGCTTGGGCACACGCGCTGGCTGCCGGTACCCGGCACGGTGTTTGACCAAGGCGGTCAAGAACTCCATCGCTTTAGATTGGGCATGCGCTTTTAGCATCGGCCCTTCCAAGTAATCGTCAAAGCAAAATCGCAGCGCGCTCAAGACTTGGGGTGGCAAGTTGTGCGTAGGACTTGAGTCCTCGGGTATCTCTGTGAGCAGCGCTGAAGCGAGCGACGGACCCAACAACAAGTTCAAGGATTTCGCGTTCGCGTGCAAGTAAATAAACTCAATAGCCTCAGAGGTGTCGAGCGTCAGTTCGAAGCGGCTTTCCGATTCGACTTTCACAACGGTTTGCTCAAAGTCGATCGCGTAAGGGTGGCACCACCCGGTGTTGTTCATGGCATCACGCCTAGATGCCCGGCCACACAAGGCCGCCTGCACCACCAATGTGGGTTCACGAAACATCACGTCGACGGTCGCCACCGGGGGAGGCATGTTTGTTGATGTCAGCTCGCCGGCCACATCGAATTTGAAGCGAGAGTGGTGCAAAGACATGCCGCTTGAGAGCTTTAAGCTGCTGAAACCCGCCTCACCGACACTGGCCGGGTAGTTAAACCAACGGATGTCGCTCTCTGGATAAACCGCATTGAGTGCTTCGCTGCTAAAACAACGATCGCCGACGGACCATTCAATTTGAAAGCTCTGAAACGGTGTTTCCATGATCTTATGGGTCGCATTGCAACCGGCTGGTATTGACGTCTGTATCTCATCTGAATGATCACTTTATGTCAAGGGGTCTTCACGAAAAGGGATGTTATGGGGTTTAAAAATATAAGTGCGTCACGCATCCATAAAGCGTCGATCATGACACTAACAATAACTTATGTATTGGCTTGAATTCGACAATGCAAGGCTTTGCCGCCGATAGTGTCCGCGTGCCGTCTAGATTTGCTGGCCTAAAGGTGCACAAAAGAGTGCACAAAACCATAACGGTTGCAGAACGCAATAACCCCATATAAGTAATCGTTAGCACGGCGAGGCGCTGTGTTGCCATCAAGCAGGCGAGACAGTAACCTCAATGCTTAAACGAAAGCACGATAGAGGAATCTCCCATGGCCTATGAACACTTGATCACCACCAAACAACTCTTGGCGCTCGGGCGCAGCGATCCCGACAATCTGGTCGTACTCGATTGCAGCCACGACCTCTTTGATCCCTCAGTCGGTTCTAAAACCTATGCATCGGGTCATCTACCGGGCGCGTACTTTGTGTCCATGGAGAAAGACATGGGGGGCGCAAAAACCGGAAAGAATGGTCGTCACCCCCTGCCAGAACGCCAGCAAGTGATAGAAGTACTGCGACGTTTGGGTGTGAGTGACCACACCCAAGTGGTCGTCTACGACAATAGCCAAGGCACTTATGCCAGTCGGGTGTGGTGGACCCTGCGTTGGGTTGGGCACACGAACGTGGCTGTGCTCGATGGCGGCAGACAAGCTTGGCAGACGCAAGGGCAACCCGTCACCAACGAAGTGCCTTCTTTACCGACACCGGGTACTATCACGGATCGCGCCCCGCTAGCACAAGCGGTGACCTTCGAAGATGTTCTGGCCAACGTGGCACAGCCAGAGCGTTTGGTCGTTGACGCCCGTGCCGAAGATCGCTTTCGCGGAGAAAACGAAACACTTGATCCCGTGGGCGGGCATATTCCGGGTGCGGTGAGTTACTTCTACCGACGCAACTTGAATGATGATGGGACGTTCAAATCACCAACCGAACTCAAGCAAGCCTTTCAAGCGGCACTCGGTGAGCGATCCGCAGAGACGCTCATCATGCAATGTGGGTCGGGTGTGTCGGCTTGCCATAATTTGTTAGCAATGGAATACGCGGGCCTCGGTCGTGCCCCTTTGTATGCCGGGTCATGGAGTGAATGGTGTGCTCACGAAGAGGCGCCGATCGCTACGGGGCCAGGGGACTGATCAGCCCCACGCCAAAGACATTCGCGACCAAGGGCGGTGAGACTTCACCGCCCTTGGTCGTTTGGTGCGTCAACTTGACTGTTGGGTCTACTTGGCACCTAGCGATTGGATTTGCCACTCGCTTTGAAAGTCAAACGTCACAATTTCCTTGCCATCGAGATCGAAATCGGCCATGTCAATCGACTGAATGGAAGGGTTGTTGTGGGTACGGATGTAGAAAATTTTGTTCTTGATATCCGAAACCGCAGCATAGTAAGTGATTTCGTAGCCGCTACCGCCGCCACCAAACGCCCCACCGAGTGAGACCAAGCCTGGCGGGATGTCAAAATTATTCAAAAAGTGAAAGGCTGTGCCGACCTGCTCGAGCGAGGTTTTGTTGGTGGGTGCATTTTTTGTCATGAAGAACGCACGCACAAAACGCGAAGGCGAGGAAAAGTCACCGGGTAAGCCAACCATCCCAACGCCCGAACTCGGTGGCCCAAATTGCGCGTCACCCATTTTGATGGGCCCAGGATCCTCAGTGCTCAGCCCAGCATAGTTGCCGAGCGCACTGAGATGCCACGAGAATTGCGGCGCGTTGGTTAAGACGCCGGTTGGGTTGTCTGAGATCTGTAATTCGCCGCCAATGTATTCAATGACAATGCTCTTGCCGGTGGCGTCATGTAGGGTCAAATGCAGTGGCACAACGCCCTTGAAGAGCTTTTGGGGGGAGCGATTGACTTTGATGGTTCTCAACCCCTCGCGCGCCTCTTCCACCGTTGCGTAATTGGTCAACGCAAACACCAACATCTCATAAGAAGCGATCGACTCGGCAGACTCGCTTGGGCTCACCTCTTGGTACTCGGAAATATTAGGCAAGTAGAGCATGCCACCGGCCAAACCTTTTTCATTCATACCGTCAACAAGAATGGGTAGGTCTAGCCCAGACGCACCAACCGCGGCGTATTTGGTTGTCCATGACAAACCGGTGTTGGGCTTGCCATCTATGCCAGTGCCCTGCATGGCTTGTCCACGGGGCACCACGATGCCCTTTGAACCGATATCGATCCCAAACTCAAGTGTACGTCCATACACAAAACCGCCGTCTGAAGTGGGCAATAAAAAGCTAGTGCAGGCAGACGAGATGGCTGGACTTAAAAACATAAAGCCAGCAAGTACCAGGGAAAGCAGGCGTTTGGACGGCGTAACAGGCATCAGGATCCTCTTTTAAAACAGGCGGGCTGTTGGTTGGCTTGGTTCGCTAAACAACAGGTACTCGGTAGTCACTGGGTCGACAGGCGAACGACACGAGGCAGAAATCGTTAACAAACGATCATCTTGTTGATAGACGAAACCTAGAGTTTAAGGCATTGATTATGCATCGAGAGAATGTCTAGTCAATAGCGGCGTTGGAGTCTGAGTATTTCATCTAGCCGGGTCATGACCCATTCGGTCTCTGCCTCACTGAGGTCGAGCGCTAACTCGGCCATGCCCCGTTGCACGCGTTCGACCGCGTCACTTTCGGTGATGCCCAATGCCAAGATTTTTTCTGTGACAGTTTCATAGAGCAACTGACTGAAGTCCTCGCACAGATCGTGTCGTTGCTCTAGCCATTCGCGGGGCGGTGTTGGCCGGGTTTTTCCAGTGGGGGTGTAGAGTGCCAGAAACGAGGCGGGCACAACGATTTGACGTTCATCGGTCATAGAGACTCATTGTCGTGCATTGAAGGGCATTCATGCGCAATCACGCTGGGGACGTTCAAAGTGTTAAAAGTGTATGGAGCGTAAAGGGCCAACACACCTTGACAGCTTAGTCCGATGTCGAGTGTCTGGCTAGGGCTTTTCGCTAGCACGGTTCGGCTGCAAATAGGGCGATTTGAGTCGATCCAGACAGTCATAAGGATTGCTGTATGTACATACCCAAACACTTCAGTGCACCCTCTACCGAGGCGATTGAAACCTTGATCCGGACATTTCCACTGGCAAACTTGCTCACCCCGAGCGCGGATGAACCCTTGGGCTGGACTGTCAACCCAGTGGCCATGGGTCTATTTGAGCCGCTTGCGGCAGGTTCACGCCTTTGGGCACACGTGGCCCGTGCCAATCCGATGTGGGAGGGCTTGATCGAGCAACCACAAGCGATGTTGATTTTTAACGGGCCGAGCGCCTACATCACGCCCAATGCCTATCCGTCCAAGCAAGCCACCCACCGTGTGGTTCCCACTTATAACTACACGATTGTGCAATTAACAGGGCAACTGACGGTGCACCATGATGCGACGGTCAAACAAACCATCGTTGAGCAATTAACCGAGTATCACGAACGTGAACAAGCCGTGCCTTGGTCGGTTAACGAAGCGCCCGCCGATTATTTGCAGGCCATGCTCAACGCCATCGTCGGGCTCGAGTTCACCGTGCAGATGATTCAAGCCAAATGGAAAGTCAGCCAAAACAGAACCCCTGCTGATCAAGCGGGCGTGATCGCCGACTTAGAGCAACGCCAGGAAGCGACAGCTGCCGCGCAGATGGCCGCGCTGGTGCGTGCGGCTTCTGCCTAGTAGATCGTCTGGGAAACACCGTGAGTCCCTGCCAGCTGTCATTTGAATTTGTTGCCTTTGGATGTGTTGCATTCGGGCCTATTGATTATTTAACGTGAAAGAGTCTTCTGATGCGTAGCCACCCTTTACCCCCTGTTCTACAAAACCTCACTGTCCCTGTGATCGCGTCACCGATGTTCACGGTGAGCTATCCCGAGTTGGTGTTAGCCCAATGCAAGGCCGGTATCGTGGGCTCGTTTCCCGCCTTAAATGCCCGCCAACCCGAACTGTTGGATGAGTGGCTAACTCAGATGAAAGAGGCGCTCGCACAACACCAGCGCGAGCACCCGCATGCCCGGGTGGGACCCATGGCGGTCAATCAAATTGTGCACAACTCAAATGGGCGATTGATGCAAGACGTCGAGACCTGCGTCAAACACCAAGTGCCCATCTTCATCACGTCATTGCGCGCGCCGGTGCCTGAAATCATTGATGCGGTCCATCAATACGGTGGCATTGTGTTGCACGATGTCATCAATATGCGTCACGCCGCCAAGGCTTTAGAGGCGGGCGTCGATGGACTCATCGTGGTGGCCGCTGGCGCCGGTGGTCACGCGGGAGCCCAATCGCCGTTTGCTTTGGTGGGTGAGTTAAGACGGTATTATCAAGGGCCCGTGATTTTGTCTGGCGCCATTGCGACTGGTGGCGCGGTGCTTGCCGCGCAAGCCATGGGTGCCGACCTGGCTTACATCGGTACGCGCTTTATTGCCAGCACCGAAGCCCACGCCGTCGACCCCTACAAACAAGCCGTCGTCCGAGCGAGTGCGTCGGACATCATCTACACCAACCTGTTTACCGGCGTACACGGCAACTACATCCGTGAAAGCATTGAGAACGCCGGACTCGATCCCAACGCACTCCCGAGCGCGGACAAGGGGGCGATGAATTTTTCTTCTGGCACATCAAAACCCAAAACTTGGAAAGACATTTGGGGGGCGGGCCAAGGTGTGGGTCAAATTGACGCGGTGGACTCGGTCGCTGACATCGTCGAGCGGCTCAAAGCCGAATACCAACAAGCCCTTGAGCGGTTAACTTTGGTAGCGGTAAAGTCTGACCCAATGCATAGCGTTAACGGCGTTAAAGACATTAACGCCGCCCACTGATCGTATCAAGACTGATGCGGGTCTCGTTGGCAAAGCGCCGTACGCCGCTGCGCCAGGCATGGCCGTATGCCACCTCGACGGTTAAGGTCAGTTTGTCGGTATCGGCTTGGCGATTGCCTGCCAATGCAGCCAGCAAATCTTCTCGCCAGCGACGTCCCGTCAACCCTGCTCGTCGTTGGGGGTTTGGGTTGCCGCCTAGCGCCCACGCGTCGACAAGCAGCGCTTGGGCACTGTCATAGGTTAGCGTCAAGGTTTCTTGATCCATGACCGGGTCAGAAAAGCCTTGCTGCACCATCAAATCGCCAAGGTCATGCATATCCACAAGGGGTAAGGTCGTGACCGGCTGACCCAATTGTGCCAATGCTTCACGCAATTCGATACCAGTTGCCGGTCCCCAGCCACTGAAGAGTGCCAAGCCGTTTGGGCGCAGCACCCGAGCCCACTCCTTGAGCACATCATGCGGCCGGTTGTGCCAATGAATCGCCAAATTCGACCACACCAGATCAAGCGATTCTGCCGTGATGCCTGTGTCAGCGAGGTCAGCACAGCGCACCTCATGGGGGCTCGTTTGACGCCACCGTTTCCAGTACTTGGACCACCCAGTGAGCCCCTGTCGCTCGCGTAATCGGTCCAGCATCAAAGGGCTGTGATCCAAGCTGATCAAGGCGCTTTGGGGGAAGCGGTCTTTTAAATCGCGTGTGGCCGTGCCGACCCCGCAGCCCGCGTCCATCATGGCCTGTGGGTCTAAACGAATCAAGCGCAGTCGATCAAACAGGCGCTTGGCCACCTCGCCGTACAAAAAAGCGGTGTCGGCACGGTCGAGTCGTCGCTCGAACTGCTGTCTGACATGCTGCGTATTGATGGCCAGCGGCGCAAGGGTGGGTGTTGTTGTCATACTCGACATTTTACGGGTAGCGCGCGTCAGGCAGACTCTTGGACTTATCCAAAAAAGGGTTGGCACAATGCAAGTTGACAAGAGTAGCGACATAACCGCGTTTGCGCGCTGGCGTGAGCGCTTGTTTGCCACTTGGGCCACACGCTGTCCCTTATGCGAAATGGCCTCTCAAGGCGGCTTGCTTTGCGCAGGCTGCGAGGCCGATTGGTATGCGCCTCGCCAGCGCCGTTGCTTGTGTGTTCGATGCGCCGGTGAGCAAACCCCGGCAATGGGGTGCCTTGCTTGTCGTCGCCTGCCGCCACCGCATGCTTACGCCTGCGCGGCACTCGACTACGGTTTTCCTGCGCGGTTGTTGATGATGGACTTCAAACAAGGCGGACGCTTGGCGCTTGCCAGACCCTTGGCGCATTTGATGTTGAAAACATCCCAAGCCGCTCTCTTGGCGCAACGCCCTGACGTTTGGGTGCCCGTGCCCGCGCGGGCACAGCGCTTGCAGCGCCATGGCTACAGTCCCCCTCAGCAGCTTGCCTGGCACATGGGCAGGGCTAGCGGGATTGCCGTGCGCACCGCGTGGCTAAGCTGGCTTCGCCCCACCCCCTTGCAAAAAACCCTTTCACGCGTTGAGCGGCAAGTTGCACTAGCCCATGCCTTGCAAGCCAGCCCTGCGGTCAACGGCCGATGGATCGGTGTCGTCGACGATGTGATGACAACCGGCAGCACCCTATCCGAAGCCGCACGTGCCCTATTGGCTGCCGGTGCACGCGGCGTCACCGTGATTGCCGCCATGCGGGCGCCCTGATCTGGCACAATCTCGTTCATGTTTAATGTCATCTTGGTTCAACCCGAAATCCCTCCCAACACGGGCAATGTTATTCGGCTGTGCGCCAACGCCGGGGCGCAGCTGCATTTGGTGCGCCCATTGGGTTTTGAGCTAGACGATCGTCGCATGCGTCGCGCGGGGCTTGATTACCATGAGTGGCAACCCTTGCAGTTGCACGATAGTCTCGCCGAGGCGCTAAGCGCCATTGGCAAGCCCGCGACGCGATGTTTTGCTTTAACAACCAAAGCATCACGGCTCATCGCCGAGGTGTCCTTTAAGCCGGGTGATGTGCTGGTGTTTGGACGTGAAACCGCGGGGTTGTCTGAGCAACAGCGCGAACTGTTTGCACCCGCGCAACGGATTCGATTGCCCATGCACGCGGGTCAGCGCAGTTTGAACCTATCGAATGCGGTCTCAGTGGTCTTGTATGAGGCTTGGCGACAGCAGGGGTATGCAGGCGGTACTTGAAGAGGAAATGAAGGCAACAATAAACGAAGGCATGATGGTGACTTTGCTGGGTAACGCCTCACTCTTCAGTGGCGTGACGCGACATCAGCTGCGCCACCACTTGGGCCGCTGGTACCTCGTCAAAGAGTGTGGCGCAAACCGCTTCTGTGATCGGTAAGGCGATCTTTAAGTCAGCTGCTCTTTGCAACACGGCTTTGGCACAGCGTGCGCCCTCGGCGGTTAACCCTTCAGCCAAAATATCGCTTAAGCGTTCACCGCGACCAATACGCAAACCCACTTGACGGTTGCGTGACAGATCACCGGTGGCGGTAAGGACCAAATCGCCTAGACCCGTCAGTCCTGAGAAGGTGGCGCTTTGGGCCCCAAGGGCCTCTCCAAAGCGAGCCATTTCAGCCAGACCGCGGGTAATTAAGGCCGCGCGAGCATTATTGCCCAGTGACAGCCCATCTGAGATGCCACAGGCGATGGCCATGACATTTTTTAAAGCGCCACCCACCTCCACGCCCATGACGTCATCGGTGGTGTAGATGCGCATTGGATCGCAATGAAAAACGTCAATGACCGCCTGTTTGATGCTGGCCGCTTGACTGGCGATGCTCAGGGCCACGGGCAGCCCACGTGCCACTTCAAGCGCAAATGAGGGCCCTGACAACACGCCCAGAGGCAGGCGGTGGTCTGGTCCAAGCGCAGCCTGAACCACTTCGTGAGGCAGGCGCGCAGACTGCGCATCGAGTCCCTTACAGGTCCAAATCACACCCAGTAAAGCGGTGGGGTCTGTGACGTGGGCTGCGATAGCCTGACACATATCGGTCAAACCCGAGACAGGGGTACCGAGTATCAACAAACCGGGTCGACCGGGTTGCATGACATGCGAAAAAGCAGTCGAGAGATCTGTGGTCGCGGCCAGCGTGTTTGGCAAGCTCACATCTGGCAAGTAGCGGTGATGGGTGTGGTATTGCGCGATTTCGGTTATGCCATCTGGATCACGACCCCACAACATCACATCGCCCTGATTAGCCGCAGCGGCTGCCAGCGCTGTCCCCCACGCCCCAGCCCCTAACAGGGTCACGGGAATGGGGGTTGTTGGCGTCATGTTCTCAACCAAGTGCGCCAGAAGTTACTGACGGGTGGTGCCCGGTGGCAAGATGATGCCCGAGGCTGCGTCTTTGGCGTCAGCGCCTGAGTTCGCCTGATCCTTGGCTTGCTCGCCATTGGCTTGGGCATTTTCTGCCATGCGTTGTTGATACAGATTCTGAAAATTCACATCGGTCAGGTGCAAAGGCGGCAACGACGTACGCGTGATCGCATCGGCCACGTTGGCGCGCAAATAAGGGTAGAGCATGGTTGGACACACGATGCCAAGCAAAGGATCGAACTGTTCCTGCGGAATATTCGCAATCTCAAAAACGCCGCCTTGAGTCGCCTCAATCAGGTAGAGCACTTTGTCTTCGATCTTGGTGGTCACCGTGACGGTGACGGTTGACTCGAACATGGTCTCAGCCAGTCTTTGACCACCAATACCGATATTGACCTCAACTGTGGGTGCGGCTTGCTCTAAAAAAATGTGCGGCGCGTTGGGGGTTTCAAGGGACAAGTCCTTGAGATAGACCCGTTGAAGATTGAAAGCACTTTTTGCTTCCTCTTGCGCTGCTGCGTTTTCTTCTGCCATAAAACTTCCTAGTGGGTTGGTGTGGTGGGATGCACGGCGTAATTAGTCTTTCTTTGGCCTTTGACTGCGCTGGCTTAAGCGGTACGCGCCAGAAGCGGCGTGAGTTCGCCGGCACGGTCAAGCGCGGCCAAGTCATCATAACCGCCGACGTGTGTCTCGCCGATAAAGATTTGGGGGACCGTCCGGCGCTGGGTGGTCTTCATCATCAACTCGCGTTGTGCTGGATCCGTGTCGATCCGAATTTTTTCAATGTCTTCGACCCCGCGTTTGTTCAGCAAGGCTTCAGCACGGGTGCAAAATGGGCAGACGGACGTGCAATACATGACGACTTTGTTCATTGCCGTTTCTCCTAAATAGTGTTGCAGATTCGAAGGACTTATGGGGCCATTGTGCTGCCAATGGCTAACCACAGGTTAACGCGGATCATCGGTTCGAGGGGCGTTTGGTTGCGTGCTCGGTTGGGTGCTTGGTTGGGTGCTTGGTGGCGCACCTGGCTGTCTACCTTTTAGGTGACCACCCTATTTCTTCTTGGTGGAAGTGGGCATGCCCGCTTGTACCCAAGCATTGTTGCCACCTTCTAAGACCGCGAAGTTGTCCCACCCGGCTTGCTTCAGTTTGCTGGCAGCGGTCACGGCGGTCTGGCCGCGGTCACACGTCAGGATAATCGGCTTGTCTTTGGGCAGGCTTGACAGTTTGTTATCAAAATCGGCCATGGGCACGTTACGCGCATTGGGTATGTGACCGGCTTGAAAGTTGGTGTGAGGGCGCACATCGACCACGATCGCATCCTCGCGATTGATCATTTGCACGGCACGCACTGTATCGACGACCTTGCCAGCGCGTTGTCGTTGGATAATGGGCCATAGCAGCATGAGACCGGATGAGGCGGCAATCGCGATGAGCATTAAGTTGTTGGTGTCTTGGAAGAAATCCACGGTGTTTTCGCTTTTGCAAAGGCGTCCAAAGGAGGACAATGGCATAGATTATAAAATGCTTGTTAACTTTTCACTTAAAAACCTGAGACTATGTACAAACTTGTTTTGATGAGACACGGCGAGAGCCAGTGGAATTTAGAGAACCGGTTTACCGGCTGGGGCGACGTTGACCTAACTGAAACGGGTCGCCAACAGGCTTGGCAGGCGGGGCAGTTACTGGCTGAAAAAGGCTACGCCTTTGATTTGGCCTTTACCTCGGTGCTCAAACGGGCGATTCGCACACTTTGGCTCACGCTTGACGCGCTCGAGCAGATGTATGTGCCTATCCATAACAACTGGCGCTTAAATGAACGCCATTATGGGAACCTGCAAGGTCTAAACAAAGCGCAGACAGCGGCGCAATTCGGCGACGAGCAGGTGCTGATTTGGCGTCGGGCTTATGCGATTGCACCTGATCCCATGCCGCTTGATGACCCGCGACACCCCAAGTTTGATCCACGCTACGCGCGCCTAAGCCCCGAAGAACTGCCGGCAACCGAGTGTCTGAGAGACACGGTTGACCGTGTGTTGCCACTTTGGAATGATTCGATTGCCCCAGCCATTAAAAAAGGCCGACGGGTGTTGATTGCGGCGCACGGCAACAGTTTGCGAGCCTTGATCAAGCACCTAGACAACATATCCGAGGAGGCGATCGTTAATTTGAATATCCCCACGGGACAGCCCCTGGTCTATGAGTTAGACGAGGCACTCAAACCCATCCGGCATTATTACTTGGCTGACCCTGCAGTGATTGAGGCGGCCATGGCCGCTGTCGCCGCGCAAGGCAAAGCCAAATAGCGCCTAGGTCAATCCACAAGGCATGGGCGCTTTGCTAACGCGATTTCGAGACGCATGCACGGGTCTGTTGGTTGGTGGTCTACTCGCCTTCGCACTGGGCTGGGGTGGGGCGGTGCTTGCGCAGTCCACCGAGGCCTTGGCTGAACAAAAGGCGCAAGCCGCCAAAGAGCGACAGGCGCTTGAACGCAAAATCCAAGCCCTTCAAAACACGATAGAAGCCGAGCAGTCCCGCTACAAATCTGCTGCTGATGGGCTGAAGTCCATTGAAACGGCAATCTCCAAAAGCCAGCGCCAATTAAAGCAGCTTGATCAACAGTTGGCAGCGCTTAAGACCTCACTGGCCGCGTTGGCTGTCGAAATCGAGGACCAACGGCAAGTGTTGGCTCGCGACAAGGCGGCCTTGGCTGATCAATTGAGGGCCCAGTATCGCAGCGGTCTCTCGCCATGGAGCGCCATGCTCTCTGGCGAAGATCCTCAGGGTTTGGGGCGTGACTTGGGTTACCTCGCTTATGTGTCCCAAGCCCGGGTGGAGACCATTTCACGAATCGAGCGTCAAACGGCGGAACTTTCCGCTCTAGAAGAGGCCCAAAAGGCTCAGCAAAGCCGTCAGTCAGCGGCGGCTGAGGCGGTCAAGCAAGAGCAGCAACAGCTGGCCAAACAAAAGCAGCAGCGGCAAGCCTTACTGGCCCGTTTAGAAGGGCAGTTAGCGGCACAACGCGCCGAACGCGATCGATTGGCTCGCGATGAGGCTCAGTTGGGGCAGTTAATTGAAGGGCTAGGGCAAAAAATTGAGCAACTCGAGGCCGATAGGGCCCACGCAAAGGCCATCCGAGACGATATTTTGTCTGATTTGCCGCAGGGCGAAGGCCTAAAGCGGGGCATTCAACCCCCGGTGCAAGGGCGTGTCTTAGCCCGTTATGGCAGTGATCGGCCCGAAGGCGGGGCTTGGCGGGGTGTTTTGATCAAAGCCGAGCCCAATGCACCGGTCAAAGCGGTGGCACCTGGAACGGTCGTTTATGCCACCTGGTTGCGAGGCTTTGGTAACTTGATTATTGTTGACCACGGCGACGAATTTTTAACGGTGTACGCTTATAACGAAAGTTTGTACAAAGCAGTGGGTGACCGGGTCAGGGCGGGCGACACCATCGCTGGCGCGGGAAATTCCGGTGGTCAACTGGAATCGGCCCTATACTTTGAATTGAGGCACAGGGGCGAGCCGCTAGACCCCCAGCTGTACTTTAAGTAAGTCGAACGGCGATGAACCTTGTGGGCTTGATGGCCTGACGAGGTGAAGCGGTCAAAGGAATTCACATGAGTAGTCGGAAATTACGTACGCTGGGTTTACTCTGCACAGGCCTTGTGGCTGGTGTGCTTCTGAGTGTGGGCATTTCAGCCGTGGCTCAGCGCGCCTCTTCACCCCTACCGCTAGACGAGCTCAGACAGTTCTCAAATGTCTTTGCTGCCATCAAGAACAACTACGTTGAAGATGTGCCAGACGAGGACCTGATCAACGGTGCCATCTCGGGCATGTTGTCTGACCTTGATCCACATTCGGCTTATCTGGACGCCGATGCTTTCAAAGACATGCGCACGTCAACAAAAGGGCAGTTTGGTGGTCTAGGCATCGAAATTGGCGCCGAGGATGGCTTTGTCAAAGTGATTGCCCCGATTGAAGACACCCCGGCCGAACGTGCGGGTGTGCAAGCCGGCGATTTGATTATCAAGGTCGATGACACCTCAACCAAAGGCATGAGTTTGACCGATGCGGTGAAACTCATGCGTGGCCCGGTAGACACGCCCATCACCATCACGGTGATGCGCCAGGGACAGGCACAACCGATCGAAGTGAACCTGATCAGAGACATCATAAAAGTCCGTAGTGTGCGCAGCAAAATGCTACCCGATGACATTGGGTATGTCCGCGTGGCGCAATTCCAGGAGCGAACCGGCAATGATTTGGCGACGCACTTGACCGAGCTCGGTCAAGAAGGCCCGCCTCAAGCCTTGATCCTTGATTTGCGCAATGACCCAGGCGGCCTCTTGACCGGTGCCATCGGTGTGTCCGCGGCGTTCTTACCCGCAGACGCCTTGGTGGTGTCAACCAATGGCCGTGCATCCGACTCGCGCCGTGACTATCTGGCCAACCCCGTGGATTATGCACGTGGCGAATCGGATTATTTGAGTGATTTGCCTGCCTGGACAAAGACCGTACCGATGGTTGTCTTAGTCAACGCTGGCTCTGCCTCAGCATCTGAGATCGTGGCCGGGGCTTTGCAGGATCACAAGCGCGCCAAAATCATGGGCAACCAGACCTTTGGCAAGGGCTCGGTGCAGGTTATTTTGCCGATCTCACATGAAACCGCCATCAAGCTCACGACATCTCGCTACTACACGCCTGACGGTCGCTCGATTCAGGCCAAAGGCATTGCGCCCGATATCATGGTGACGGATACAGAAACGGGCAACCTGTTTACCGTGATGCGCGAAGCCGATTTGCAAAAGCATTTACTGAGCGGACAAGAGGATGAGGCCTCGCCAAGTACCCCTAAGGCCATCGAACAAGACGATAAAGCGGACGACAAAGCAGACGACTCTCCTGCGGAATTGCCTAAGCCGTTTCGGTTCGGTGAAGACGATGACTTCCAGTTAAAACAGGCGGTCAATTTTCTTAAGGGGTTGCCGGTTGATACGGGTCCGTTAGACGACACGGACGCCACGACTGCTAGCCGCTAGTGACCGGACGACATGCGCGATGATGAGTTGCTGCGTTATGCGCGGCATATCCTGTTAGATGATGTTGGCATTGAGGGGCAAACCACGCTGCTCGGTTCTCGTGTGCTGGTGGTTGGCGCGGGCGGTTTGGGCTCACCGGCCTGTCTATACCTGGCCTCGGCGGGCGTCGGTGAATTGGTGGTGGCCGATGATGACATCGTTGAGTTGAGCAATCTGCAACGGCAAATCATGCACACCAATGATCGTGTGGGCATGGCCAAGGTGGCGTCAGCACAAACGGCCGTTGCCCAAATCAATCCGGACACCCGATTCACCGCACTAGACCAGCGGCTCGACGGGGTTTCGCTCGAAGAGCAGGTCAGGAAAGTTGACGTGGTGCTCGATTGTTGCGACAACTTTGACACCCGTCATGCGGTTAACCTGGCCTGTGTTCGGCATCAGGTGCCGTTGGTCTCCGGGGCGGCGGTCCGATTTGAAGGGCAAGTCTGTGTTTACGATACCCGTCAAGAGACCAGTCCGTGCTATCACTGTTTATTCCCCCAAGGCCATGACGTCACCCCGACCGATTGCGCGACAATGGGTGTCTTTGCGCCGTTGGTGGGTATCATTGGCAGCCTGCAGGCTGCCGAAGCGATCAAAGTCTTAACGGGTATTGGCAAACCATTGGTTGGCCGTTTGGTGATGTTTGAAGCGCGTCGTTCGCACTGGCACGAGGTCAGGGTGCCGCGTGACCCGGCTTGCCCTGTGTGCGCTTCGCGAGCAGCGCCTATCTGATACTGCCGCCTCTCAAAGGGCGCTTTTGTAGCAGCAGGTCCCCAACACAATTGACCCGCAAATCCACGTAACTGGGACGACCCTTGCGCTGGTGAGCAAATGGCGTGGCGGGATGAAACACGTGAACCGTCTTTAAACCCGCCCGGCGAGCCCCGCGCAGGTTATCCAAGGTGTCTTCGACTAGCACCGTTCTGGAGGGGCTTGCGCCCTCCCGAGCCAAGATATGGCGCAATATGCTCACCGAGGGTTTGGGTCGATACTGACCATGAAGTTTCAGGTGCTCAATGCCCCACAAGCTATGGAAGTGCCTCAGTAGCCCCAAGTGTTTGAGGACCGCACGTGCATAGTGCAAGGGCGCATTGGTCACGAGGACTTTACGACCAGGCAAGCGCCCGAGCTTGTCTCGCAAGCCAGACTCGGCTTTGATCAAGGGGCGCACATCAAAGTGATGACTGCGATGCAAGAAGGTGTGAGGATCAACGCCGTGGTGTTTCACCAAGCCAATCATGGTGGCCCCGTATCGACGCCAATAGCGCGTTCGGATCTCTTGTGCTTGCGCTTCATCGACATCGAGACAAGACATGACGGCATCGGTCATGCCGCGGCTGATGTAGCCAAACAGCTGATGCGAGGTGTCGTGCAGGGTATTGTCTAGATCAAACAACCACAGCTTCTCTGATGACTTGGGGAAGTCATTGGCCACGCGCGAGCGGTGTGCTTTGATCTGTGGGGTGAGTAATTGGCGGCGCATCAGCGAGACGAAATCATGGTGCCAACCCCTTGGTCGGTCAACACTTCCAATAGCAAGCAGTGAGGGACGCGTCCATCAACCACATGGACCGATTTGACCCCATTGCGTGCGGCGTCAAGCGCCGATGATATTTTTGGGAGCATGCCACCAGATATCGTGCCGTCGGCAAACATGCTGTCAATGGCGCGAGAAGACAATTCCCGTAACAACTGTCCATTCGCATCCAACACGCCAGGCGTGTTGGTCATCATCAATAACTTTTCTGCGCCCAGTACTTCGGCCATTTTTCCCGCCACCAAGTCTGCATTGATGTTGTAGGCCAAACCGTCTTCACCAAAGCCGATGGGTGAGATCACAGGAATGAATTGATCGTCTTGCAACGCTTTGACAACCGAGGGATCGACTTTGGTGATCTCGCCAACGTAGCCAATGTCCAAAGGCGTCTCGGGGTCTTCGTGGTTACTCATGAGTTTCTTGCGTGCGCGGATCAACCCCCCGTCTTTGCCCGTTAAGCCGACGGCTTTGCCACCGGCTTCGTTGATCATCATCACAATGTCTTGCTGAACTTGTCCACCGAGCACCCACTCCACGACTTCCATGGTTTCAAGGTCAGTGACTCGCATGCCTTGGATGAATACCCCTTCTTTGCCAACCCGAGTCAAGGCTTCGTTGATCTGTGGACCGCCGCCATGCACCACCACAGGATTAAGACCAATCAGTTTGAGTAGCACCACATCGTGCGCAAAGCTGCGCTGCAAGGCGGGTTCAATCATGGCGTTGCCACCGTATTTGATGACGATGGTCTTGCCGTGGAATTGTCTGATGTAAGGCAACGACTCAGACAGCACCCGGGCAATGGTGGCGGTTTGAAGGGGCTCAGCGGCGTTGTCGGTCATGTCAGTTACTCTTTGGTGTTCAAAAAGGTGATTGCCGCCAAGCATACTCAACCGGCGAGGGTTTTTTCCACGGTTTGCCGCATATCCTGCTTGTCGTAAACGCCCAAATAGCGTTTGACGATGCGACCGTCACGGTCAATCAGAAAAGCAATCGGCGTTAATTTGACATCCCCAAAGGCTTTGGCCACTTCCCCGCTCGCGTCAGGGGCCACCACAAATGGGAGCTCTCGAGCCTGCACAAAGTTTTTAACGAATTCGATCGGATCGTAATCCATCGATACCGCCACCACCTCAAACCCTTGTTCGTCGTAGGTCTCGTATAGCTCGATGGTGTCAGGCATTTGTTGGATACACGTCACGCAGCTGGTCGCCCAGAATTTGACCAGGACCACTTGACCGCGCAAGGCGTTCATTGGCAGTGACTCGTTTTGTAGGGTGTTGAAAGTGACCTGAGGCGCCTCTTCCCTGGGCGACACAAAAAACCAGGCGCCTGCTGCTGCCAATGCCAGCACCATCACACCGGTGAGCACCTTTTTCACTTTGACATACCCTCGTTTTGACTCAAAGGCCGCGCCGCAGGGGTGGATGGGGCTACCACCGGTGCGACGTTTGGTGCCCCGGGTGCGGGCTCGGACATGTTGTTCATGCCGCTACCAGACCCTGAGGTGCTTTGTGATCCGCCCATTGGTGTGGGGTTGCTTGATGGCAAACCTGTTTCACGGGGCTGTTGTAAGGCTTGTGCTTGCTCAGGCGTCATGATCTTGAACAAGGTGTAGACCTCTTTCACGCCGCCCACGCCCGAAGCGACTTCAGCGATGCGGGTGGCTTCGGCTTCGGTGACAAAGCCTTGTAAATAGACGTTATCGCGCTCGACGGTCACCTTGATCGCACCATAGGGGACATTCTCTGCGGTCATCAAAGACGTTTTGACTTTTGATGACAGCCAGGTGTCGGATGTGATTTGACTGAATGAGGCGAGCGGGCCGACCGCGAGTCGGTTGATGACTGATTTGACTTGAGCGGTGTTTGCCGCGATGCTGGCCGCCTCACCTCGAATTTTTTCACTGAAAGCATCACCCGTTAACAAGACCACCCCATCGTACGAACTGGCATTGATACGAGCGGTTCGACCAAAGGTGGTGTTCATCCGATTGCTGATTTTCAATTCGATTTCTTGATCGGAGACTTGCTGGCCGACGGTGCGCCGGTCGGTGGCGACCATGGCTGTTGTCGCCGCCGCACCACTAATCAGAATGGGGGCGCAAGCTGACACAAAGCCAGAGAGGGCAAGGACACCAGCCAAAGCGGCTAAGCGGAGGGTTCGGGTCATGATTTTTCTCCAAGAATCAGCGCGTCAACGCCTTCACAAATCAAATGTAATAGCAAAATATGCATTTCTTGAATGCGCATGGTGCGCGGGTGGGGGACGCACAAATGAACATCACCATCGCGCAGGCGGGTCGCCATCTGGCCGCCATCACGGCCGGTGAGCGCAATCACTGACAGGCCATTTTCGTGTGCGGCATCAATCGCTTGCAATACGTTAGCAGAGTTACCGCTAGTCGAAATCCCAAGCAACACATCGCCGGGTTGACCCAAGGCCGTCACTTGCCTAGAAAACACGTGATCAAACCCATAGTCATTGCCCACAGCCGTCAAGATTGAGGTGTCGGTACTCAAAGAAATCGCCGCCAGTGGGTGTCGTTCGCGTTCGAAACGACCCACGAGCTCAGCCACAAAGTGCTGAGCATCGGCGGCTGATCCACCATTGCCACATGCCAACACCCGATGGTTTTGTGTTACCGCGCGATGGCATTGGGTAATGGCCTGTTCAAGCGGTTCGAGCAGTACGTCAAGCGTGTCTTGCGTCACTTTTTGGTGATCGTGAAAGTGCTGCGTCAGTAGGTCTTGCATGGCTAGGCCACTCGCATCTGTAACAAACCACTCTATTATCTCACGGGGTGTGGCGAGCGGGTGCGATTCTTGGCTGTGCGTGTGTAAGCTTGTGGGTCTACACTGCATGGACTGGTTATTTTTTTGAGCTCGCATGTCAAACGCCATGGATTCTAAGGGAAACGAGGGGAATGTCACTTCGCGCGAAGCGGTGCTTTCGGGCTCATGGCAAGGGCAGTTGGCGAAATTGTCTGCCCAACAGTGGCCCAAAGCGACCCTATACGTGGTGGCCACACCCATTGGCAACCTGGCCGACTTGAGTTTGCGCGCGGCGTATGCGCTTGAACTCGCCGATGTGATTGCGGCTGAGGATACGCGCGCGACGCGGGTGTTGTTGCAAGCCTGGGGTATCCACACGCCCATGATCTCGCTTCATCGCCACAACGAACACGCACAGCAAGACGAGGTGCTTCGGCGATTGGCTGAGGGTGAGCGGGTCGCGTTGGTGTCAGACGCCGGATCGCCAGCCATCAGTGACCCCGGTGGCCACACGGTTAGGGCGGTGCGTGAAGCGGGCTACGCGGTGGTTGCCTTACCGGGTCCGAGTGCGGTCACCACCGCCTTGATGACTTTGGGTGCCACCACGGATCAACACCCGGGGTTTTGTTTTTTGGGGTTCTTGCCACCCAAGTCGGCAGCTCGTGTCAAGCAACTGCGTCTCTGCACGTCTTTCGATGGCGCTTTGATTTGGTTTGAATCGCCTCGCCGAATTCAGGCGATGGTCGCCGATTTGTGTACGGTATTCGGCCCCGATCGCGAAGTCTCTTTGTGCCGCGAATTAACCAAACGGTTTGAGCAGACCGTCACGTTGCCACTCGCTGAGTGTGAGCGGTGGATGGCCTCTGAGGCCTTTCGCGAACAAGGCGAGTTTGTGGTTTTGCTACACCCAGCAAACCGAGAGCCGGCAAGCACGTTGGGTATGTCAGGCACGGACGCCGACACGGCCGCTTGGATGGATGCGCTGTTGGCGCATGCGTCTGTTCGCGACGCGGCCAAGATCATGGCGCAAGCGTTGGGTGAACCCAAGGATCGCTGCTATGCCTTATTGTTGGCCCGCTCAGGGCGCTGAGACGCTTGGCGCGATACCGAGGCTTTGAAATATCGGTTGTACAGCGCCTTCGGCCGTTGCCCGATCATCGAATGGCCCGACTCGCACGCGGTAGACACCATCAGGGCCCGCGTCAACGGAAACGGGGCTATTAACCGAGAGACGGCCTGCTGCGCGAGAGGCCAAACTTCTGGCATTGGCCTCATCACGAAACGCCCCAAGCTGCAAATAAACGGGCCCGGTACGCATCACGGCTGGACGCATCATGGCTTGACTGGCTGCTGGTTGTGCCGCTGCCACGGTGGGTGCGGTTTGATTCCATGTGCCTGCCCGGATCTGTTCTGGCATGATGCGCTCGACCACCACCTCGACGCTGCCGGGCCCAACCATACCGAGTCGGTGTGCGGCCGCATAGGACAAGTCAATGACACGGTTGTGTAAAAAAGGTCCACGGTCGTTGACCCGAACAATGACCTGGCGGCCATCTGAGACGCGGGTGACGCGAACATAACTGGGGATGGGCAAGGTGGTATGCGCCGCGGTCATGGCAAACATGTCATAACGCTCGCCATTTGAGGTTTTGTTGCCATGAAATTTGCGGCCATACCATGAGGCCATCCCGCGCTTGCGATAGGCTTGACCACTGGTATCTGGTACGTAACGCTTGCCCATGATGGTGTAGGGTCGGTTGGGACCCCGTGCCAAGGGCTCGACGCGTGGAACCGCGTCTGGGATGCTGTCAAGGTTGGCGGGCACGTTGGCTGGCGGTCCATCGTCTTTGTAGTAGCCGCCACCCCCACCACCACCACCGCCACCACTACCGCCACCGCCACCGCAGGCGCTCACGAGTAACGCCAGTAATAAGATGATGGGCCCGAGCATCGCTGGCCGCGCAAAGCGATTGGTGACCGACTCTTGATTCATGAAGAGGCTCTCCTTGCGCGTTGTAAGTCGGGTTGTTGGCGATGTCGGATGACCAAACTAGACATATCAGAGAAGCGTTTGGCCAATGCCTCCACCACGTATACCGACCGATGTTTTCCGCCTGTGCAGCCAACAGCCAAAGTCAAGTAACTGCGAGTGTCTTGTGTATAGCGCGGTAACCATTTGCGGGTAAAGGCTTCGATGTCATCGATCATTTCGCTCACCTCATCGAATCCGGCTAGCCATTGCGCAACGGGCAGATCGCAACCCGTGAGTGGCCGTAAGTTCGGATCATAGTGGGGGTTGGGTAAGCAGCGCACATCAAACACCAAGTCGGCGTCACGCGTGGTGCCTTGACGAAAGGCAAATGACTCGAGCGTGAGGATCAGGCCGGGTCGGTCGGCGTCAATAAAATCTCTCATCCAGTCGCGAAGTTGCCCAGGTGTCAAACCCGACGTGTCGACCACATGTTCTTGCATTCTCAAGCGATCGAGCAACTCCCTTTCGAGTTCGATACAGGCTTGTAGCGTTGGCGTTTGCCCCGACGCGATGATGGCTTTGGCGAGCGGGTGTTGTCGCCGGCTTTCTGAGTAGCGCTGAACCAGCGTGTGATCATCCGCATCCAAAAACACCACATGAATTTGTGTGCCCATGGCGCGTTCCGCGGCGAGCAAGTCAGGCAGTTGACTCAAGTCTCCCTGCGAGCGAGCGTCAATAGCCACGGCAACCCGAGGACTTTGCGCTTCGCGTGCACCGGCAATGAAGTCTTGCAATAAGCGCACGGGTAGATTGTCGACACAGGCGTAGCCAGCGTCCTCTAACCATTTCAGTGCCACTGATTTGCCCGAGCCCGAAATGCCCGTGATCACAACCACGCTGTGCAAGTTGTCAGTCATGGCTGGTGTCATCCGAAATGGCTTTGGATTGTTTTTCCATGAACTCTTGCAGGGTGTCAATGCCACGTAACTTCAAGATGGTGTTGCGCACAGCGGCTTCGACGAGCACCGCCAAGTTACGGCCAGCGGCCACTTGCAGCATCACCTTTCGGATCGGCTCGTTGAGAATGTCCTCGGTCATGTCCTGTATGGGCAGGCGCTCGAATTTCTCTTGGGCCGAGGCGCGAACCAGATGCACAATCAGCTTGAGTTTCATTTTCCGGCGCACCGATGTTTCGCCAAATATCGTGCGTATGTTCAGCAGGCCCAGCCCTCGGACTTCCAGCATGTTTTGTAGAAGAGGGGGGCAGTGACCATCGATGACGTGTGGCGCGGTTCGCGATAGCTCGACCGCGTCATCAGCCACCAGGCCGTGACCACGTGAGATTAATTCAAGGGCCAGTTCGCTTTTGCCCAGGCCCGACTCCCCTGTGATCAGCACGCCAAGACCCAGCACATCCAAGAACACCCCGTGTACGGTGACGGTTGGTGCATAACGTCGCGCGAGATAAATACGCAACAGCTCGATCACTTGTGCTGCGGGCACCGGTGTGCCAAGCAATGGCAGGTCATGTTGTTCACAAAACGCCACCAAATCGGCTGGCGCCTCAAGGCCTTCGGCCACCAAAATCGCAGGGACGCCACCGGCAGCCAACTCTTCGACATGGTGAAGGCGTCGCCGGCTATCAAAACGTTTGTAGTAGGCGGCTTCTTCTCGCCCCAACACTTGTATGCGCGCCGGATGGATAAGGTTTAGGTGCCCGATCAGATCGGCGGCAGACAAGCCTTCGTTGGGTATGCGTCGCCCAGCCCCTGCTTTGCCAGCAAGCCATTCAAACGCCACATCGTCAGCATTGTCCCGTACCAAGTCTTGTACTGCCAACATCTGCGCCTCCGGCTATCCGCTTGCTAACGCACTCCTTGCCGTCAGCATTTCATGTATGCGCCCAGCGTCGGTTTCATGGCGCAGTTTCTCAACCACGTCAGTATCCGATAGGCGCTGTGCCACTTCTGCGAGTATATCGAGATGTTGTTGGGTTGCTTCTTCAGGAACCACCAAGACCAACAAAAGGTCAACGGCTTCGCCGTCCGGTGCGTCAAAGGCAACCGGTTGATTAAGGCGTGCGAACGCGGCGTAAGGCTCGGTGATTTGCTTGACGCGCCCGTGAGGTACGGCCACCCCATTACCGAGGCCGGTCGAACCGAGCCTTTCGCGTGCAAACAAGCTGTCAAAGACACTGGCCCGTTCAAGCCCTTGGTTGTTTTCAAACAGGAGCGCCATCTGTTCGAGCGCTCTTTTTTTACTCGTCACCGGCACGTCTAATGCGACGTTGGCCGGTGGTAGGATTTGCGAAAGAAGTTTCATGTCGCAAATTATAAGGGTTTATGCGGCAGCGCAATAAAAAAACGCATGAGAGTTATCTAAAAAATTTTAGACACAAAAGAAATCAAATCGCACCATCTTCGGCGACGATATGTCTTTTTGCGGGTGTGTGAGAATAACTTTGGGTTTTTTTCTTGTGATCAACAACAGTGCGATCAACTTTGTCGGTCAACAAATCAATCGCGGCGTAAAGATTCTCCTGTATGACTTCGCAGTGAATATCTTTGTTGCGCATATGTAGGGTGACTTCAGCACGGTGTTTGCGGGGCTCAACCGAGAGAATCACTTTGGCGTCTATCACGTGATCAAAATGGCGACTCACTCTTTCAAGCTTGCTATTGACGTATTGGCGAATCGCGGGGGTTACTTCAAGGTGGTGACCAGTGATGTGCAAGTTCATATCGATCTCCTCAGTGACAGTCAAACAGGGCAGGCTAGGAAGTCCTTTTTGTACCCCGTTATGTCAGTGTATCGACTTGCTTTGGGAAATCAAGCACACCACCCAATCGTTACATTTTGAAATGTTCGCCCAAGTAGACGCGCCGAACCCCGGGGTCTTCGATGATTTTCTCAGGGGTGCCGCTAGTGAGTACCGCCCCATCACTGATGATGTAGCCGCGATCACAGATGCCTAGGGTTTCTCGAACGTTGTGATCCGTGATCAGTACACCAATCCCGCGGCTTTTTAAAAACCGCACAATGCGTTGGATTTCGATGACGGCAATCGGATCAACCCCGGCAAACGGCTCGTCCAACAAGATAAACCGGGGATTGGTGGCGAGCGCGCGCGCAATCTCGACCCGTCGACGTTCACCGCCGGACAGTGATAAGGCGCTGTTTTTTCGCAAATGGGCAATTTGCAGTTCATCCAAGAGCGCCTCGAGCCGTTGCTTGATTTCTTCACGACCAATCGCGCGTCCTTGCGCATCTTTTTGCAGCTCAAGAACCGCGAGGATGTTTTGTTCGACGTTTAACCGACGAAACACCGAAGCGTCTTGCGGTAAGTAAGAGAGTCCGCGGCGGGCACGTTTGTGAATGGGTAGATTGGTGATCGTCTCACCATCAATCTCAATGCGACCGGCTTCGGCGCGCACGAGGCCCACAATCATATAAAAGCTCGTGGTTTTACCAGCGCCGTTGGGGCCGAGCAGCCCCACCACCTCGCCACCATCGACGCGAATGGAGACGTCTTGAACCACAACTCGACCACCGTAAGACTTACGCAAACCGATCACTTCGAGCGAACCGGCGGAAATCATCCCGCGAGCACTCGATAGGTTAGAAGTGTCGCTTGGCGTCATTCGGACCCCTCGGGTGCAGGCACGTCTGGTGGGGGCTGCCCTTGCGCTTGTCGCTCACGACACTCGGCAATGGCGGCATCCACTTTGGCGCGTGGTTGTGCCACGGAGCGCACACGGCCATTTTGATGGTCTGAATTGGGGCCGCCATAGGCTTGGTAAGTTTCTGTCTTTTGGTTGTAGCGCACCCGCTCTCCACTTACGGTGTCAAAAGGCTTGCCGCAAATGAAACGGGTTAATCGGGCCTTGCCAATCAGGTCAAATGTCTCGGCTTTGCCGTCGTATTCAGCCCGTTCCCCCAGGCCTTGTAGCACCTCAAAATCCTCGGGCTGTTCTTGACGGATATGCACGCGACCATCGTCTTGCATGGTGGCAATACCGTACTGAAACCCTTCTTCGTCTTCGCGTAGATCCAGCACGTCGGCACGCAAGGTCAGTAAACCCCGCGTCATGATGACCTCACCGGCAAAGCGACTCGTTTTAGCCACTTCGTCATACACCAGCGTGTCAGATAGAATCTGTGTGGCGGGTTCGGTTTGATCCTCATCACGACCGTCAACATTCCCTGTGGGCAGCAAGGCGCTCTGCCCGTGTGCAGGCAGTGTGGTCAGTAAGGCGCTCAGCACCATCGCCGTCGTGGTGATCAGTGATCTCATTGCGCGGGTTTCTCCTGTTCTCTCGGGCTGATCTCGACATCGGTTGCTCGTTGCACGCGTAATTCGCCGGTTTGGTTGTCATAGTGCATGCCTGTGCCAGATAACCGGGTGCGCCCATCTTTGGCCACCGCGGGTAGGTCTGTGAAGGCCACATCCTCTTTTGCCAGAATGGTTATTTGCTCGCTTCTGACCACCATCGGGTCGGGGTTCTCAGTGTCGGGTAAGCGTCTAATTACCGCATCACCTTTTAAGATGATGCGGTTACCGTCGTCCAGTATTGTGGCTGTGCGTGCCGTGGCCTGTGTCAGGGGGCTGTCATCAGGGACATTGGTTGCCTTGGGCGACACCACGTCGTAGGAATCATCGTCTGGGAAATGCTCCATGTAGTCCCCCAGCAGGCGACTGATGGCCATGCCTTGATCATTGGTTCTGATCATGGTGATGTTTTTACCCCAGCTATCGGGCTCATGTGTCTGTTTGGCCGGCGGCTCAATCACAATGGCGCGCTTGGTGTGTTCGGCTGCAATCCAGGTGCCAATCACCAAAGCCAAAAGGATGAAGGTCGACACGACAGTGGGTAGGCGCTCTTTCATATGGGCCGCCTATTGCACGGCGCCGGGCATGGCCCCGCCGAGTTGTAGCAAAGGGCCTAGCTTGCTTTGTGAGGCCATCAGCAGGTCGCAACATTGTCTAACCGCGCCTTGCCCGCCAGGCGTTGTGCTCACCCAGTGGGCTGCTTGCGCGATATAAGCCGGGGCGTGTGGCACGGCGGCGGCAAATCCAGCGCGTTGCATGGCGGCCAAATCAATCACATCGTCGCCCATATAGCCAACGGCCTCGAGCGCGATAGATTCTTGCTTCGCTAGGTCGACCAAAGCGGTGGCTTTGTCGCGCACGCCCTGATAGAGATGGGCAATGCCTAGCTCGGCCGCACGGCGCGCCAAAATTGGGCTCGCGCGCGCTGTCATCAAGGCCACGGTAAACCCATTGGTGGCCAGCATCTTTAAGCCGTAGCCATCCAGCACGTGAAATTGTTTGAGGGCTTCACCCTGCTCGCCATACCAAAGTTTGCCGTCGGTTAAGACGCCATCGACGTCGAACACCATCAGGCGGATTTTGTTTGCGCGCGCGACCACATCAGCGGGTAAGCGGGCGAGGATCAACGCTTCGGCAGGATGTTGCGGTAGGTCTTTCATATCACTTTGGCTGTCATGAGATCGTGCATGTGCAGGGCGCCCACCAGTTGACCGCTTTCATTGGCGACCAACAGTTGGCTGATTCGGCCTTCATCCATGATGCTTGCGGCTTGTACCGCCAACACATCGGCGCTGATGTGTTGTGGTGAAGGCGACATGCCTACGTTGATGGGCACTTGACGGATGTCGCCTTTGCTTTCGATGAGTCGTCGCAAGTCGCCGTCGGTAAAAATACCAATCGCTCGTCGCTGCGAATCTAGCACGGCCGTCATGCCCATGCCTTTGTTTGATATTTCCAAAAGCGCTTCGGCGATGGTGGCGTTTTCGGTGACCGTGGGCAAGGCGTCGCCTTGGCGCATCACATCTTTGACCCGAGTCAGTAAGCGACGGCCCAACGCGCCGCCTGGGTGGGCGCGGGCAAAGTCTTCTTGGCCAAAGCCGCGGGCTTGCAGCGTTGCGACCGCCAAGGCATCGCCAAGGGCTAGCGCCGCAGTTGTGCTCGTGGTGGGCGCCAAATTCAAAGGGCAGGCCTCTTGCTCGACCTGCACATGCAGGTGAATATTGGCTAACTTGGCCAATTCAGAATCGGGGTGACCGGTCATGGCAATCACGGGCACGTTCAAACGTTTCGCGATGGGTAGGATAGTGAGCAGTTCATGTCCATTACCGGAGTGCGACAAAGCAATCAAAACATCTTTTTCGGTGAGCATCCCCAAATCACCGTGCAAGGCCTCGGCGGCATGCATGAATAAAGCGGGGGTGCCGGTTGAGGCCAATGTTGCGGCGAGTTTGCGAGCGATATGGCCGGTTTTACCGAGGCCGCAAACCACCACTCTGCCTTGGCAAGCGAGCAACGCCCGCACGGCCACGACGAAGACATCGTCAAGATGTTCGCTAAGGGTCTGTAGCGCACCTGCCTCAAGCGCTAAGGTTCGTTTACCGGCACTTAATATCGCGGCGTCTGATTGAACGGCAACTGTCATAGGTTGAGTTTAGCCCAGACGCTTCGGTTCGAGGACAAGAAGGGTGTCTGAGGGTAGCTGTTTTTGTGTGGGCAACATGCTAAAACGAGGCTCTGACGACATTTTCCGCTGGAGACACCATGGCTGATGAAGCCCTAGACACCCTATCCCTACCCCAGGCCCGCTGGGGCACTCCCCTGACACCGGTTGCCAAGCGGGTGATGCTGCTAGGGTCGGGCGAGCTTGGCAAGGAGGTCGTGATTGCCTTGCAACGGCTCGGTGTGGAGGTCATCGCGGTCGACCGGTACGCTCACGCGCCGGCCCAGCAAGTCGCCCATCACGCAGCCGTTATCGACATGACCGATCGGGCGGCGTTGTTGTCAGTCATTGATCGCTACCAGCCTCATGTCATTGTCCCCGAAATTGAGGCGATCGCGACTGATTTGTTATTGGACATCGAAGGCCGACAACAAGATGGTGAACCGCTCAGGGTCGTGCCAACGGCGCGGGCGGCTCAATTAACGATGAATCGAGAAGGCATTCGTGAGTTAGCGGCCAAGACATTGGGGTTGCCAACGTCACCGTATTGTTTTGTGGAAAGCCTTGAGGGCTTGGTTCAAGCAACAGAATCGCTCGGCTTTCCCTGCGTGATCAAACCCATCATGTCTTCTTCCGGAAAAGGCCAAAGCGTCATGCGTTCTGAGGAGGACGTGGTGGCGGCTTGGGAACTGGCCAAACGCGCGGCACGTGTTGAGGGTGTGCGCGTGATCGTCGAGGGTTGGATTGCATTTGACTATGAAATCACCTTGCTGACGGTGCGCGCGCGAGGCGCGAGCGGCGCCATTGAAACGCATTTTTGTCCGCCCATCGGCCATCAGCAGGTTGATGGTGATTACGTTGAAAGCTGGCAGCCCCACCCCATGCCGGCAAGCGCATTGACCAAGGCTTGCGAGATGGCTCAAGCGGTCACCAGCGCTTTGGGGGGCGTGGGCATTTTTGGTGTGGAGTTGTTCGTGCGCGGCGAGCAGGTCTGGTTCTCTGAGGTCAGTCCGCGCCCGCACGACACGGGGTTGGTCACGCTGGTGACGCAAACACAAAATGAGTTTGAGTTGCATGCACGTGCCTTGCTCGGCTTACCGGTCTCGGTTCAATTGCGCTCTCCGGGAGCAAGCCGTGTGGTCTATGGCGGTGTTGACGCCCAAGCGGTGGTGTTTGACGGCATGGCTCAAGCGTTGGCCGATCCAGGCACCGACCTGCGCTTATTTGGTAAGCCTGTGTCTTTTGTGAAACGCCGTTTGGGCGTGGGTCTGGCAGCAGCCGATTCGGTCGAACGGGCCCGAGAAAAAGCCCGTGCGGTTGCGGCGGCGATCTCGGTCACGGGGGCGGACTGAGCGTAGCCTAACCCAGCTTACTCACTATAAGAATAGTTGGTAAGCCGGGTTGTCTGTTTCGTTCCAAAAGGGATACCCGGTCTCACTGAGAAAGGATTTGAAGTTGCCCTTTTGACCGGCGGGCATTTGAATGCCAACCAGGACTTGACCGTAGTCTGCACCCTGGTTGCGGTAATGAAACAAACTGATATTCCAGTCTGGGTGCATGTTATTCAAAAACCGCATGAGAGCACCGGGACGCTCAGGAAACTCAAACCGATACAGCACCTCATTCTTGGCTAACGGTGAACGTCCGCCGACCATGTGCCGCAAATGCAACTTGGCCATTTCGTCTTGCGTCAGATCGACCGTTGGAAACCCTTTTTTACGAAAGTGGTTCGCCAGTTTGGTGGGTTCTTGTGCTTGATTGACTTGGATGCCAACAAAGACATGGGCTTTTTGCGCATCCGAAATGCGGTAATTGAATTCGGTTACGTTGCGCGCGCCAACCAACTCGCACAATTGTCTGAAGCTGCCTCGCTCTTCGGGCAAGGTGACAGCAAACAAGGCTTCACGCGCTTCACCCACTTCGGCGCGTTCGGCGACAAATCGCAAACGATCAAAATTCATGTTGGCGCCACAGGCCACGGCTACCAGGGTTTTCTTTTTCCACCGGTGCTGTTGTGCATATTGCTTGGCACCCGCGATGGCAAGGGCACCGGCGGGTTCTAGAACGCGGCGGGTGTCTTCAAACACGTCTTTGATGGCGGCGCAAATGGCGTCGGTGTCAACCACCACAAAGTCATCGACATATTGTTTGGTTAAGCGAAATGTTTCTGCACCCACTTGTTTGACGGCCGTCCCGTCGGAGAACAATCCCACGTCTTGTAAACGAATGCGCTTGCCGGCCTTGATGCTTCGCACCATGGCATCCGAGTCTTCAATTTGCACGCCAATGACTTTGATTTCTGGTCTGAGCGCTTTGACATAAGCGGCCACGCCACTGATCAAGCCCCCACCACCGATGGCGACAAAGATCGCATCAATGGGGCCGGGGTGCTGACGCAAGATTTCCATGGCCACCGTGCCTTGCCCGGCAATCACATCAGGGTCGTCAAAGGGGTGGACAAAGGTCAGGTTCTCGGCGGCTTGAATCTCACTCGCTTTATCGAAGGCATCAGAGTAGCTATCGCCGTGCAACACCACCTCGGCGCCTAGGCGTTTGACGGCTTCTATTTTCATGGGTGGGGTGGTCGTGGGCATCACGATCACCGCCCGAGCACCGAGCCGGCGCGCAGAGAGCGCCACACCTTGGGCATGATTACCCGCCGACGAAGCGATCACGCCTTTGGCCAACGCTGCTGCGCTAAGATGAGCCATCTTGTTGTAGGCCCCTCTTAACTTGAAGCTAAAGACAGGTTGCGTGTCCTCGCGTTTGAGCCACACGGTGTTACCGAGTCTCGTTGACAGTTTGGGCGCCACCTCAAGCGGTGTTTCAAGCGCGACATCGTAGACTTTTGAAGTCAGTATCCGTTTCAGGTAATTGATTGACATAGCGAAGCATGAACCATAAAAGTGAATTATCCCACGGACTTCCTGCCAAGCCATTTTTGAAACGGCAAAGACGTCACCGCCCATGCTAACGGGATTGTTGGGGCTCTTTGCGGCAGGCCTCGCGGCGGCGACCTTGTTGCCTTTCGGTTCCGAGCCCGTGGTGGTCGCTTATTTGATGTCTGAAGGCCCGTTTTCTATTGGCCAGGCCGTAGCCGTCGTGTTAGCGGTCGGCATGGGCAACACCTTGGGTGGCGTGATTACCTATGGCATGGGCGCTGGGGTGGTGAAGGTTTGGCGCCGGGTTCGTGGCGCCCCAGAAGTGGCGTCACCGCCGTCGCCATCCTTGCAGCGGGCTCGACGCTGGTTGGCGCGCTGGGGCCCCGCTGCATTAATTCTGTCTTGGTTGCCGGTGGTGGGTGATCCACTTTGCCTGGTTGCCGGTGGATTGAAGCTGCCGTTTTGGCGCTGTTTACTATGGATGACCATCGGCAAGCTGGGTCGTTACACGGTGTTGGTATGGGTGGTGTTGGGTTTCTAGTGAGCCAAACCCTGTGAGTAAAAAAAGTCCCTTGCCCATCCAAACAGGCAAGGGACTTTGTTAAGACGGAATGCTTAAAAACGAACTGCTATAAAACGAAATGCTTACCAAATGTTTTAACTGAGCTTGGACCGCGCGTAGTTACTCAGGGCGTCCACGGCTGTGACGGCGGCCAGGATCAACAACAAGATCGCAGCCACTTGCGGGTAATCAATCAGTCGCAATGAGCCAACGAGCTCGGTGCCGATACCGCCGGCGCCTACCATGCCCATGACGGTTGAAGCCCGGAAGTTGTACTCCCACCGGTACATCGTCACGTCGAGAAATTTTGGAAACACTTGCGGCAATATCCCATGAGTGATCACTTGTATGCGACTGCCCCCGACGGCCTGGACGGCTTCGATTGGACCGTTGTGAGAATGTTCGACGGCTTCCGCAAAAAATTTGCCGACCATGCCGATAGAATGTAAGCCAAGTGCCAATACGCCAGGCAACATACCAAAACCCACGGCAGCCACAAAGATGATGCCTAAAATCAATTCGGGTATGGAACGCAAGGCGTTAAGCACCATTCTTGACGCTTGGTAAACAAACTTATTGGGCGCCGACGTTCTAGCGGCAAGAAATGCCAACGGCAAAGAAAACAACACCGCCAAAAAAGTACCGGCAATCGACATGGTCAATGTGTCGACCATTGGCAAGACCCATTGACGCCAACGGGCAAAATCGGGTGGGATCATCTCCGCAATCATCACGCCGATGGCGGGCAAGCCTTGGCCAAGCCTTTGTCCGTTCAAGAGGCCGCTTTGCCACAAGCTCACAAGAATGAACAAGCCAATAAGAACGGTTACCACGGTGTTTTTGGTGGCTTGTTTTTTTTCAACAGCAATCACATGGGCCACAACATCAGTCGATACGCTCATATTGGCTCTTCCTTCGGGCTAGTGGATTATTGGACCGACTTTCTGATGTTACGGATGATGTCGTAGTCAGCATCGGTGATTGGCGCAAAACCATCAGCTTTAAACGGCTTGAGCACGGTCTCACCTTCTGGGCTCTCTAGCTTTAGATCGTAAAAAGCGTCTTTGATCTTTTGCTTTAAGGCTGGATCAAGGTTGGTGCGCATCACCCACGGATATTGGGGTAACGGATCTGAGTAGCCAACAATCACGAAACTCTCGGGCTTAACGGTGCCCTTGGCAAGCATGGACTCAAAAATAGGACGGCTGAGACCGCCCACTTGTGCGTTGCCGATTTCCACATTTCGGGCGACCGCGTCATGCGCCCCAACGAAGTTCTGTTGATAAGCGCTTGGCTCGACGCCCTCATTGATCATGGTGAATTTTGGTGCAAAGTGGCTTGAGGTTGAAGCCTGGTCACCAAACGCGACTTGTGGATTATTGGCGGCGATGTCCGCATAGGTTTTGATGCCGGAATCTGCATTGGCGATGACGACCGCTTGATAAGTGGTCTGACCATCTTTCAGTCGTGCCGCAAACGGCTCGATATCAATTTCTTGCCCTTTCATGCGATCCTTGGCGATGGTGTACGAAGCGGGACCAAAATACGCCAGATCGATGCGACCAAACCGTGCGGCTTCAATCATCGATGAGTAGTCTGTTGTGACCACCAGTTCGATGTCTTTGCCGAGTCGCGACTCAAGATACGCCTGTAATCCCTTGTTGTTCTGAATGACAGTGGCGGAGTTTTCGTCGGGTAAGAGAGCGACGCGTAACAAATCGGGGTTGCTCTCACTGGCTAAAGCGGGTGTGGCGAAAGCGGCAAACAAGGTCGTTGCGCCGAGAATTTTCTTTAAAAACATGTTGATCTCCATTGATCTTGAAGCGAGGGGTCGGTAGAAAAAAAGAAGGGTTAAAAGCAAGGGTCGAAAATTAAAAGGCTTGGACGCGTTGGTCTAATTAGGCGTGGGCACTAACTGGCCAACACCGCTGTCGCGGGTGTCAATCCCATGGCGGGACTGTCACTTTGTGGTGTAGTGTTTCGATAAATGTGCTGAACGGCATCATCGGTCAATGCACTGACCGGACCGTCGAAGACGACTCGACCATCAGACAGTCCGATGATGCGATCGGCAAACGCGCGGGCATATTCCAGCTGGTGAAGACTGATTACGGTTGGAATGTGATCCTGCTGACAGATCTCTTTTAAAGTGGCCAACACTTTGTCGGCTGAAGCGGGGTCTAGTGAGGCGACAGGCTCATCGGCAAGGATGAGTCGCGGTTCCTGAACGAGGGCGCGCGCGATGCCGACCCGTTGTTGTTGGCCGCCGGACAAGGCGTCACAGCGAACCAAGGCCTTTTCTATTAAGCCAACCTTATCGAGACACGCCAATGCGTTGGTTTGCTCTTGTTGGCTACTCTGCATGAGCGATTGCCAAAGTGACTTGTACCCGAGGCGTCCAAGTAAAACGTTCTTTAAAGCGGAGTGTCGGGGAATGAGCTGATGATTCTGAAAAATCATGCCTGTCCGCTTGCGGTGTTCACGCAGGCGGCGCATGTCCCCTAGACAATCCTCTTGCTCAACGTGCACCGCGCCTAAACTGGGTTTAACCAAGCCGTTCAAAACCCGCAGAAGCGTCGATTTACCGGCGCCCGACGGGCCAAGCAAAACGGTCATTTGATCTTTGCGGATGTTGAGGTTGGTTGTACGTAATGCCTGTGTGCCATTGCTGTAGCGAACGGATACCTCTTTCACTGCCAAGAAGTCGGTTGAATGGTCCATGTTTGATCCCTAAGTTAATCCGTTTAAATATTGGATTTATCGATGCAAGTGAGGTTATGATAGATATGTTTGATTACAAATCAGTGACATCAACCATGAATAAATCAGCCGCTAAGACGTCATTTACTCACTCACGTCCGCGCATCTTGGTGACGAATCAATTGCACCCCTCTGTGCTGGAAATTCTGCTCGCCGATTTTGACGTTGTGATGAATGAGACCCTTGAGCCGTGGGATGCGCAGACCCTGCGGGCCAAGCTAGACACGCATCAACCGGACGGATTGATCGCGTTCATGTCTGATCACATCAACAAAGAGATTCTGCAGACCAGTCAAAACTTGAAAATTGTGTCTGCCGCGTTGAAAGGCACGAACAACATCGACGTCGAAAGCGCAACGGCGTTAGGTATTTGCGTGACGTATGTTCCTGGTTTGTTGACCGAGCCGACCGCTGAGCTAACGCTTGCGCTGATGTTGATGCAGGCTCGCCAGCTGCCGCAGGCAACGCAGTTTGTACAGTCGGGACGTTTCAAAGGTTGGGAGCCGCGCTTTTACGCCAAAACCTTGTTTGACGCCGAGGTGGGATTATTGGGATTTGGCGCGATTGGACAGCAGTTGGCGCAGTTGCTGATGCCCTTTCGGGCTCGGGTGAAGTGTCATGACCCAGCGCTGACTCGGCGATCAGCTGAATCTGTTGCTGGCGCCGTTGTTTGCGACTTTGATGAGGTGGTGCAAACAACGGACTATCTTGTTTTGGCATTGCCGCACACACCGGCCACCCACCACCTGGTCGATAAAAAGTTACTAAGGCAAATGCGACAAGGCGCGGTACTCGTCAATACCGCCAGAGGTTCCATCGTTAACGAGTCCGATGTCGCCGATGCGCTGGCGGCCAACCACCTGTCTGGTTACGTGGCCGATGTCTTTGAAATGGAGGACTGGGCCGTTGCTAGGAGGCCCAAAGCGATTGACCCGCGTTTGTTGTCGGATAGTCGGGTTGTCATGTCGCCGCACATTGGTTCTGCGATTCGAGAAGTTAGAGAACAAATTGAAACAGAAGCGGCTGAATCCATTGTTGCTTTTTATGCTGGTGAGCCTTTGCCCACCTGCTTGAACCCCCAAGTAAGGAACTGATTCCAATGCTCAATTTGGATACGCTGCGTTCGTTTGCAGAGGTCGCGAAAAGTGGTAGTTTTTCTAGGGCAGCCAGTGCTCTTGGCTTGTCACAGCCCACCGTTTCTGAGCATATCCGTTCGTTGGAGGATCGCTTGGGTTTGGCGCTGATTGTCCGTGGTCGCCGGCAATCGGCGCTGACACCTGCAGGTCAAAGGGTATTGGCAACAGCCGAGCGGATTGTCGAGCTATCGACAGCGTTATTGCTGACCAAGAACCCGAGTCCCATTCGACTGGGCGTGAGCAGCAACATACTGGTGTACTACTTGGCCACGCAAGTTGGCTGGTTGAATCATGCGGGTGTTTTGATTGAAACCAAACCCAATCCTGACTTGGCGCAAGGCTTGCGTGCGGGAGGCCTTGATCTAGCCGTGATGGAATGGCCCATTGAGCACCCCAGCATTCGTGTGAAGCCACTATTCGAAGACCCTTTGCTGGTGATTGTGAACCCAGATCATCCGTTTGCGGCGCTACAACACATCACCGTCAAGCAGTTAAAAACGCTGCCATTGTGGGGTGGTGAGTCAGGAACAGGGACTTATTCGCTACTTAAAAAAGCCCTCGGGCGTGACGCAGATTCTTTAAACATTGGCGGTAACCTGGGTTCCACCGAAGCGGTCAAGCAAGCCGTCATTGCCGGCGCTGGCGCTTCGATTGTGCTGGCTGGTGCTGTTGAACGCGAAATAAGCGATGGCCGTTTGATCGGATTAAAGATCAAAGGCCATCGTTTAACAAAGACGTTCTATTTGTGCGCTCGCGAGGCGGTGCTTGAATCCAGCGAAAGTGCTGCGCTTATCCAGCAATTGACTGACTCTTTCGTGCAGTAGTGAAACGGTAAGGTGTCACTCTTATGCCCTGGTCGGTGCCACCATGTCAACGCCGTTGGTTTTTAGCGCTGCGCCAATGGCTTGGGCAAATTCAACGGCCTGGGGTTTGTCGCCATGCACGCACAGGGTGTCGGCTTGTACTGGAACCGACTCACCGGTTTGGGCGATGAGCATCCCTTCGCGGACCATGCGCAGCACGTGCTCGACCGATTCGTTGACGTCTGTGATCAAGGCGCCGGGTTGGTTGCGCGGCGTCAGCGAACCATCCGCTTGGTAAGAACGATCCGCGAAGACCTCGCTGGCAGTTTGCAGACCCAGCGCTTTGCCGTGTTTTAGCAAAGTGCTGCCTGCAAGGCCAAACAAAATCAGCCCAGGATCCACATCGTGCACGGCTTTGGCGATACCGCGGGCGAGACTCTCGTCTTTGATTGCCATGTTGTAGAGCATGCCATGGGCTTTGACGTGGTTCAGTTTGGCGCCTTGTGACGCGGCAACGCCGGCCAAAGCACCTACTTGCACCACGACCATGTCATAGGCGTCTTGCTCGGTGATTTGCATAAAGCGCCGTCCAAAGCCTTGTAGATCGGGCAGACTCGGGTGCGCCCCAATGGCCACACCATGCGCGAGCGCCAAAGCCACGGTTTTTCTCATGGTGGCGCCATCACCCGCATGGTAACCACAGGCGATGTTGGCCGAAGAAATAAACGGCATGATGCGTTCGTCTTCACCCATGACCCAAGCACCAAAACTTTCGCCCATGTCGCAGTTCAAATCCAAGGTTAATTTCACGGCACTAATCCTCCTGAGGTGGTGGTGGGTGTTACGGCATCAGCAATGCAATGTCGCATACCCGTTAACTGAACGGTTAACTCTTTCAATGCTTCCTGACGTGCCGCATCTAAGGCGCTGGCCTGTGTCAGGTCAATCGCCATAAAGTGAACGTGGTCACCGGGTTTTTTCTGCGCCAGTATGGGCAAGTCGACACTGCTAATACAGCCTAATTTAGGATAGCCACCGGTGGTCTGTCGATCCGCCATTAGCACAATAGGCTGGCCTGAAGCGGGTAATTGCATCGTACCGAACGTGGTGGGCTCAGACAAACGTTCTTTCTGTGTCTGGAGGGTTAATTTGGGCCCCTCCAATCGAAAGCCCATGCGGTCAGCATCATTGGCTATCCGCCAGGCGGTTTTGTACATCGCGGCTTGACTTTGCGGGGTGAGATCGGTCCAGTCTTCGCTCCTAACCCAGCGCACAATTGATTTACGCGAAGCCCAAATGCCCAAAGCGCTCGGCAAATAAATGCGTTTGTTCCACAGTGTTTCGGATAACGTTTTTAGGGCATTAGCGGACGTGGGTAGTGAAACATTGAGAGCGATTTCGTCGCCAGCCTTAAGCCCGCGTCCGTGCCAGCCACCGAAGCCGGAACGCAAATAGGTGCTTTGACTGCCCAACAAGCGTGGGATGGCGAAACCGCCGTAAGCGGCCAAGTAGGCCCGTGTGCCTTCTTTGGCTTGGGGCAAGGTGAGTGTGTCGCCCGGACTGATGACCAGCGGTCGGTAACGGTTGACGGGCTTGTCGTTGAGCTTGGCTTGCATGTCAGCGCCTGCCAGGCAAACACAACAACTCTCGGTAAACGTAAGTGTTGGCCCCATCAGGGTGATTTCAAGCGTGGCGAAATCCTCGGTATTGCCCACGATCACGTTCGCGAGCTGATGTGAGAGTAAATCCATGGCCCCACATACCGATACCCCGAGGGACTGGTAACCCCAACGCCCCCCATCTTGAAAACTTGAGAGCATGCCCGGCTTGATGACTTTCATGCTCATGTTTGACTCGACGATGCTTTGAAATCGTTGTAGGCCTCGAGCGTGATCGCCTCAAAGCAGACCTCATCGCCTGGCATCAAGAGGCTCGGGTTGGCGGCATGGGGATCGAACAAGGACAGCGGGGTGGCTCCCACGAGATGCCACCCGCCGGGCAGGGTGGCCGGGTAAATGACCGCCTGCCGGTTAGCAATACCAATGGTGCCGCCAGCGACGCGCGTTCGTGGGCTTTTAAGGCGGGGGATGTCAAAGCGTTCATCGAATAACCCAAGGTAGGGCAATCCGGGCGAAAAGCCGAGCATGAAGACCCGGCACACGGTTTGTTGATGCGCGTCAATCAGATCAGGTACGCTCAATCCCGCGTGGGCGGCGACATGCTCTAAGTCCAACCCGAACTGAGCGTCGTAACAAACAGGAATGGTCACCCGCCTGACGGCGTTCGTCGAATCGTCGGTCAGCGTTTGAGCCAATGAACGTATTTTTGTTTCCAGCGAGTCAACAGGCGGCACGAAATACACCGCGACCGCTGCGAAAGTGGCGATCACGTCGACCACGCCGAGCCAATGGGCCCGTTCGATTTCGCAGGCCAACTGGCGCGACCGAAGGCCGATGCGCTCATCAATCGAGTCGCCGAGCTCAATAATGAGACAACGGTCGCCTTCTGCCCTGATGGTTCGTATCCAAGAAGCTGACATGCGTTTAAACCGCCAAGTTACTTCGCAAACAAGGCATTCATGTCTCGAAATGCCTTGATTTCGATGGCATTGCCAGAGGGGTCAGTAAAAAACATGGTGGCCTGCTCGCCGGGTTCGCCTTTGAAGCGCGTGTAGGGTTCGATGATGAATTTCACACTAGCGGCTTTGAGCTTTTCAGCCAAGGTTTCCCACGCAGGGATAGACAGTACCGCACCGAAGTGACGAACCGGTACTTGGTGATTGTCCACGCCGCTCGTGGCAGTCTCACGACACTCGTCAGGCGCAAGGTGCGCCACGATTTGATGACCAAAGAAATCAAAGTCTATCCACTCTGCTGAGCTTCGGCCTTCGGGGCAACCCAGCAATTCACCGTAAAAAGCACGTGTCTGAGCAAGATCGCGAACAGGGAATGCCAAATGAAAGGGGGGGATTGAGGCGGCATTATCCGTCATGGTTAGGGAGCTCCAGCGAATGATGTGTTCAGGAAAGTTAAAGGATATCAGGTTGCTGTGCCGTCGGGTTCTGGTGCGGGGCCTTCAGATTCAAAGACCAGCGAGAAGGTGCTGCCTTTGCCCAGTCGGCTCTCAATCGCCAGTTGCGCGCCATGGCGCAAGGCAATGTGTTTGGTGATGGCAAGTCCTAGTCCCGTGCCGCCGGCAGCACGTGAACGTCCCCTGTCAACCCGGTAGAAGCGCTCGCTAAGTCGGGGGATGTGCTCGGCGGCAATACCGATACCAGTGTCAGTCACGCTGTAGACAGGTTGGCCGCTGTCGCTTAGGCCCCAACGCACCTCAATGGTGCCCTCATCTGGGGTGTAACGAACCGCGTTGGTTAACAGATTAGAAAAGGCCGACGCCAGTTCAGACGGGGCACCCTCAAGGGTCAAGTCGGCGTCGATATCCCAGACAAATTGGTGACGTCCCCCGGATAAGGCTTCGCTTTGTTGTCGGGCCGAATCGAGCAGTGCTGGCACATCAACCGTCACCCGGTCAGCGTTTGGATTGTTTTCTAGGTCGGATAGCGTGAGCAGATCCGCGACGATGGATTGCATACGCGAGGCCTGCTCTTGCATCAAGGCCAGATAATATTGGCGCTGTTCATCGCTAAAACTGCCTTCAGGGGCCTCTTGGATGGTCTCCAAAAATCCACTGAGCACAGTCAGCGGGGTTCGCAGTTCATGCGACACATTGGCCACGAAGTCACGACGCGTGGTTTCGAGGCGGTCAATTTGCGTGAGATCCCGACTGATAAGTAGCCGCTGGTGACGCGCGTAAGTGACAAATTGCAGCATCAGTAGCCGCTCGCCGTTTGCATGCGAAATTTTCTGGATGATGGATTCGGGCCACTGGCGCCGGCGGGCGTATTTGATGAATTCCGGTTGCCGAATCAGGTGCAGTAGGTTCTTGCCAAGATCAGCGACCTCTTCGAGCGCAAACTGCTCTTGTGCGGCGCGGTTAAACCAGGAGATTTTGAGATCGCTGTCCATGGCGATGACACCAACGGGTAGCGCTTGGGCCGCGGCCATGATCGCGTTGTTGGTTTCTTGTGCATCTGTCAGTGAGCCTTGTTGGGCGTGAAGATGACGGCTCAAGGCCGCCACAACGTCGGCCCAGGGGCCCACATCATTCGGAGGCGATTGCTCATCTGGTGCTTTGGCCCATGCCGCGACTTTGCTGGCTTGGTATTGGCGGTGCGTCAGGTAGGCGCCTGCGACAAGCGCAAGCACAATCCATCCGATTGGGCTATGCCAGATCAGTTCAATGGTTGCAGCGGCGATAATACCAACCGCATAAATGAGAAGTGTTCGATGCCAATGCATGAATGTGATTGTCTCACGAGCGTCAGCCAACCGGCTCTTGGAGGCGCTCACAGCGAAGACAATCAGGGAATTTGTTTGGTGAATCGATAGCCGCTACCGCGAACCGTTTCGACATGCTTGTCATGGCCGCTCGGTTCGAGTGCTTTGCGTAACCGGCGGATATGAACATCCACGGTTCTTTCCTCGACGAAGACGTGATCACCCCAGACTTGGTCTAGAAGCTGTGATCGAGAAAACACCCGTTCGGCGTGTGTCATAAAAAAGTGAAGCAAACGGAATTCGGTGGGACCGATGTTCAATGGCGAGCCATTACCGGTGAGACGATGAGAAGCCGGGTCAAGCGCCAATCCAGCCACTTCACTGACATCGTCAGTCAGTTGTGGGGCGCGTCGGCGCAACACGGCTTTGATCCGTGCCATCAACTCCTTGGGTGAGAAAGGCTTGGTGATGTAGTCGTCTGCGCCGGCTTCCAAGCCATCGATTTTGTCTTGCTCCGCCCCTTTGGCGGTTAGCATGATCACTGGGATTTGGCGGGTGCGCTCTTCAGCGCGAAGCTTGCGAGCAAATGTCAGTCCGGAGGCACCTGGCAACATCCAATCCAACAAAATCAGGTCAGGCAATTCGGCACGTATGAGCGTGTCCGCTTGGTCAGCATCGAACGCACGCAGCACTTTGTGCCCGGCAAAGGATAAATTAACGGCGATCAGTTCCTGGATCGCGGGCTCGTCTTCAACGACTAGAATGGTACTTGACATGATAGATGCGGTTTAACCGGTTGGGTGATGTTTGGGTCAGTATTGGCTTACTGAATGTCGGTCAGACATATCGAAATCCTATCTTATGGCCGAATTGTGTCAGGTATGTGACAAGACGGCAGTGTCTGCTTGCGATACCATAAGACTTCAACGTGTCCGCCAAAACGCGAGGCGCCGAGCGCAGCCCCGTAAAACACAACGCACAACTGGCTGTCTTGCGGGCTATTTAGCGGTTCAAGCGGCCTTTTCCCATAGAAAAACATGACAGAAAAACAGACAGATTTTGGGTTTCAGACCGTCCCCGAAGCAGAAAAAGTCAAAAAAGTGGCTGAGGTTTTTGATTCGGTGGCCACGCGTTATGACGTCATGAACGATTTGATGTCTGGTGGCATGCATCGGTTGTGGAAAACCTTCACCTTGGCTCGGGTCGGCGCCCGAACAGGAATGCGCGTCTTAGACATCGCGGGTGGGACGGGTGACTTGGCGAAATCATTGGCCCGCACGGTGGGGCCGCGTGGCGAAGTGTGGCTAACCGACATCAATTTATCGATGTTAAATGTTGGCCGTGATCGGATGCTTGATGCCGGTTTGGCACTACCGTGTGCGGTTTGTGATGCGCAAGGCTTGCCCTTTCCGACGGGCTATTTTGATCGGGTGACCGTGGCTTTCGGGTTGCGCAACATGACGCATAAAGACGTTGCCTTGGCAGAAATGGCGCGCGTTCTCAGGCCTGGCGGTAAGCTTTTTGTGCTTGAGTTTTCACGGGTTAATAAAACGCTTGCGCCTGCCTATGACTGGTACTCCTTTAACGTGTTGCCTTGGTTGGGTAAAAAAGTGGCTAACGATGAAGACAGCTACCGCTATTTGGCCGAATCGATTCGCATGCATCCCGATCAGGAAACGCTTAAAACCATGATGCAAGAGGCGGGTTTATCGCGCGTTCAGTATTTCAATCTGACCGCAGGCGTGGTGGCTTTGCACGAAGGTGTGCGGCTAAGAGGATAAGTTTTCTGACTCTTCTTGGGGTCTAAGGGATTAAACCGGGCATCATTGGGTATGTTCAATACGGGTTTAATGACCGAGTTACAGCGGGAGACAAACATGAAATCGATTTGGTCTAAGCTTTTGGCGGTGGTTTTGGTTGCGGGTAGTGCCTTTGCCATGGTTGCGGTGTCGTTTGATGCCGAGGCCCGTCGATTTGGTGGTGGCTTTAGCAGTGGGCGTCAGTCTGTCAATGTCATGAAACAAAAACAGGCCACGGCGCCGGCGGCAGTGCCTCGCGCGCCAGCAGCCACGGGCGGCTCTCGTTGGCTTGGGCCGCTGGCTGGTATCGCTGCCGGTTTGGGATTGGCTGCTTTACTGTCTCACTTTGGCCTTGGTGGGGCGATGGCGGATCTGCTGGTCATTGCGTTGATTGTCGGGCTGGCATTGGTAGCCATCCGGTTTATCGCACGGACCCTGCAAGGGGGCTTGTCGCTTTCGGCTCAGTCTCAGGCTAGGGAGGGCAATACCCATCGCTACCTTGAATCCATACAGGCCCGCGAGCCTGGTTCGGGTTTGGCGGGTCTGATGGGGTCTGGCACGCCCACCATTGATCCGGTGCCCCAGATCGGTGATTGGTTTATTCCTGCCGGGTTTGACCAAGCGACTTTCTTAGAAGAAGCAAAGAAACAATTTGCGGCGGTTCAAGCCGCCTGGGATACCGGTGATTACGATCAACTGCGACACCGGCTAACCGATGAGTTTTATGCCGAATACGCCCCAAAACTCACGCCCCGGCCGCAAGGCACGCATACCCAAATTGTTTCGCTCAACGCCGACCTGCTTGGGATTGAGAAGTTGAACAACGGTTATTTGGCCAGTGTTCGGTTCTCTGGTCAACTGCGTGAGGATGGTGCGACGCAAGCGTCTGCGTTTGAAGAGGCGTGGAACCTGTACAAGCCTGAAGGCCAAGGTTGGTTATTGGCGGGTATTCAGCAGCTGCCAAGTTAAGCCAGCCACAGCCCCAAGCCCCCAACCCCAAGCACAACTCATCACCCATCGGCCAAAGGCCGAATAAACCTCGCCGATGGGTGCTCATTGGTTTTTGTTCGGAGGGCCGATAGGCTCCGCGGTTCTTCCTCGAAACCGTTAAACTCGAGTTGAGTTGTCTTTTTGAGGTAAACCACCATTACCGCGATGCCATTGCCCCTGCCGCCCGGATCGCTCCTGGCAAGTTCGTCACCGACCGCATTGTTGTGTGTCGTGCTTAATCGTTTGCTGATGCAAAACGACGAGGCCAGGCTGTTGTTGGCCGCGCATGGGGGGCGTTCGTTTGAAATCCAAGCCCCACCGGTTGCCGCCAAACTCATGATTGACCCCGAGGGCAAACTCTCACCGAGTGAGTCTGACGAGCCTGCCCAAGTCGCTTTGACGGTAGATACCCAAGCCTTGTGGGCGGCAGGATGGCGCCCTGGTCAACCCATGCCCGATCAGGCTGGCGTGTTGCACATCAGTGGTGACGCGGCCATGGCGCAGACCTTGTCCATCTTGGCCAAACATTGGCGACCTGATTTGGAAGACCTGTTAGCTCAAAAAATAGGCGACATTGCGGCCAGACAGGTCATGCGAGCCGCACAAGGGTTTCTGGGTGCGTTCAAGCGCTCAACATCCCGTCTGGCAGAGAACATGGCCGAGTACGTGACGCATGAAACACAAGCGTTGCCGAGTATGAGTCAGTTTATGGTTAGCGGCACCCAACAAACGACACTCACGAACCGTCTGGCCGTATTGGATGAGCGAGTGGCGCAGTTGGAAGGGCGTGTTAACCAATTGGCGGGGAGTCAATCCTCGTGAGTTTGATCCGCGTGCTCAAGATCGTGATCATCAGCCTGAAATACCGGCTAGACGAGCTGGTGCTCTCGAGCTTCGATCACCCGATGGCCGTGCGTTTGTTGCGCATTGTTCGCATGGGCGCCGAACCCAAGATGCCGCGTGGCGAACGCTTGCGCCTGGCCTTGGAGTCCCTTGGGCCTGTGTTTGTTAAGTTTGGTCAAGTCCTGTCTACGCGTCGCGATTTGATTCCGCCAGATGTGGCGGATGAATTGGCCTTGTTGCAAGACCATGTGGCACCGTTTCCGTCAGACCAAGCCGCGCGAATCATTGAACAAGCGTTAGGCTCACCGCCAACCGAGCTGTTCGCTACTTTCGAAGTGGATCCGGTAGCCTCGGCATCGATTGCACAGGTTCACTTCGCGACCCTTCACGATGGTCGCGAAGTGGCTGTGAAGGTATTGCGACCGGGGATGTTAGCTGTCATTGATAAAGATGTGGCTCTGATGCGTATTGTGGCGCGTTGGATTGAGCGGTTGTCGCCCGATGGCCGCCGACTCAAACCGCGAGAGGTGGTGGCAGAGTTTGACAAGCACTTACACGACGAGCTCGACATGCTGCGCGAGGCTTCCAATTGCAGTCAGTTGCGGCGTAACTTCGAGCCAGGGACAGATCGGGGCGATCTATTGTGGGTGCCGGAAGTGTATTGGGACTACTGCGCACCCAATGTCTTCACCATGGAACGCATGCATGGCATACCTATAGGCCAAATTGAACGTTTGAAGATGGCTGGCGTTGACTTGAAGGATTTGTCACGGGTCGGCGTGGAGATTTTCTTTACGCAGGTTTTTACCGATGGGTTCTTTCACGCGGACATGCACCCAGGCAATATTTTTGTCTCTGATGCACCACAGACGCTGGGCCGTTACATTTCTTTAGATTTCGGGATTGTGGGTTCTCTGTCGGAGTTTGATAAAAATTACCTAGCGCAAAATTTCTTGGCCTTTTTTTTACGGGACTATCGTCGCGTGGCTCGACTGCACATTGAGTCAGGCTGGGTGCCTGCCGACACGCGTGAAGAAGAACTAGAGGCAGCGATCAGGGCGGTTTGCGAGCCGTATTTTGATAGGCCGCTTGAGCAAATTTCTTTGGGGCAAGTGTTGATGCGCTTGTTCCAGACCTCGCGGCGTTTTGATGTGGAAATTCAACCACAGTTGGTTTTGTTACAAAAAACTTTGCTCAACATCGAAGGCTTGGGCCGTCAGTTGGATCCGCAGCTCGATTTGTGGGAGACCGCAAAGCCTTACTTAGAGAAATGGATGAATGAGCGGGTAGGTTTGGTCGGCATCCGAAAGAAATTAGAGATGGAAGCGGGTCAATGGGCGCAGCTATTGCCTGAATTCCCACGACTGATGCATGCTTCTTTGAGCCGGCCAGACCACAGCGCAGCCGTTTGGCAGGAATTGAAAGCTTTGCGCATCGAGCGGCGTCGCTCTAACCGGCTTTTGAGCGTAATGATCGTGCTCACGGCAATGGCTTTAGGGGTGGCCCTGTTCCATCTCTGGTAATGTTCGAGTGCGCTACTATGTGGTGCGCAAATATTTTGATACTGTCATTTTTCTGAAGGCTTTAGCAGTTATTAATGGCAGCACTCGTTTAAAAGGCCAATCAATAATGCTCTATCCAGAACTATTTAAGTCGCTCGAAGCCGTTCGCTGGAATATGGATGCGGATATCCCATGGGACAAGTTCGATGCCTCATTGCTGTCTGATGAGCAGGCCGAGACCATCAAGATGAATGCGATCACTGAGTGGGCGGCATTACCCGCTACCGAAATGTTCTTGCGCGATAACCGCGATGACAGCGACTTCAGTGCATTCATGTCCGTGTGGTTTTTTGAAGAGCAAAAGCACTCTTTGGTGTTGATCGAATATTTGCGGCGGTTTAGACCGGAACTGATGCCAACAGAAGAAGAGCTTCACAAGGTTCGATTCGAGTTTGATCCGGCGCCGGCACTTGAGACATTGATGCTGCATTTCTGCGGCGAGATTCGTTTGAATCACTGGTATCGCTGTGCCGAACAATGGCACACAGAGCCTGTGATCAAATCAATTTATCAGACGATTGCGCATGATGAAGCGCGACACGCGGGTGCTTACCTGCGTTATATGCGCCGGGCCTTAAAGGACCGCGGACAAGATATCGCGATGCAGGCCAAACGGGCATTCACCAAAATTGGGGTTCTGATGGCTTCGGCCAAGCGGACATCCCAAGCGTTGCATCCTACCAATTTGCACGTGAATAAGGACATGTACCCTGAAGATACGGTGCAGTCCAAGCTGCCTGAGCCGGGTTGGTTAGAGACATGGTTAGATGAGCAGATTCGCTTTGATAAGGGCTGGGAAGACAAAGTCAGTGCTCGTATTTTGCACAACCTGTCGTCGTTGCTTGAGATGCCATTTGCAACTGTTCAAGACTTAAACCGTTATCGTAAAAACGTGATTGCCGCGGATGCGCCGGCTGCGGTGGTCTAACGTAGCCCAATGCGCTTTAAGCGCAGTTTTGATCTTAAGGAGGCGTCTGATCTTGATCATTGGGTTCGAAGCAAAGATCTTGACCCGTGAGCAATGTGTGCAGTGGTGTCAATCGCGCAACCAAACGCGTCCCCTGGTGTTTACCAATGGTGTGTTTGACTTGTTACACCGTGGTCACGTGACGTATTTAGACGAAGCGGCTCAGCTCGGTGAGACCTTGATTGTTGCCGTCAACACAGACGGATCAGCCAAGCGACTCGGTAAAGGACCAGAGCGTCCGCTCAATACCTTGGCGGATCGCCAAGCCTTGTTGGCCGCATTGGCCAGCGTGTCGTTTGTGACCTCATTCGATGAGGACACTCCTTACGAATTAATCGAACAAATCAAGCCCGATGTCTTGGTCAAAGGCGGTGATTACGACATGACCACGCTTGCAGAAACCGCATTGGTTGAGTCTTGGGGTGGTCGTGCCGTCGCCATCCCGTTTCGACATCAGCGATCAACAACCGCGCTGGTCAAACAAATACGGGCCAATGTTCAATAAGCCAGGGGTTTGTCGAGTTAACGATTGCACTGAGGCTTGTGCTGAGGTTTCTACCCAGGTTTCTATTTAACGTCGTGCATGACGCCTGTGCCTGGCGAACCGGGTGGCTTAAGCAAATCATTGACCGCCATCAAATCGGCTTCGGATAAGGCTCCGCTATTGGCCCTTAACCTCAGACTGGTGACTAGCGTCGAATACCGAGCTGTCGCCAAATCACGTTTAATGACAAACAGTTGACGTTGTGCGTCGAGCACGTCTAGGTTGATCCGAACGCCGAGCTCGTAGCCCGTGATGTTGGCTTGCAATGCCGATAAGCTCGATTTTTCTGCGGCTTGCAGTCCCTTAATTCGGGCGAGCCCTGCCTGCACACCATTGAAGTACTGCCGTGACAGTTGAAGTGCACGGCGACGTGTTGCTTCGAGGTCATAAACCGATTTTTGTTGTAGTTCAGCCTTTTCTACGACTTCAGCGTTTACGCCACCACCAGAGTAAATGGGTACGGATAGGGTCAACGCCACGCTGTTGTCGATCGTGCGCCCGTCAAAAAAGGGCCTGACTTGTGAGTTACCGACCGTATTACTCGTGGATGAAGCGGACAGGGTGACCGTTGGGTAGTGGCCTGATTTGGCGATTTGGATGTCGTACTCAGCGATTTGTGTTTGAACCCGTGATCGAATGACATCGAGGCTGGCGGTTTTGGCTTGATTTGACCAATCGGCCAATCGGTTGGGTTTTGGGGTAGGCAGGTCGACGGTGTAAGGCAGCGCAAAGAGTGTTTTGGCCACAGGTGGACGCCCGATGATGCGGGCGAGTTCGTCTTCGGCGGTACTGAGGTCGTTTTCAACGCCAATGATATTGGCTGAAACCACATCAAAACGTGCCTGTGCTTCTAATGCATCGGTGACGGTGGCGTCACCCAACTCGAAGCGTTGTTTCGATGCCGCCAATTGCTCAGCGATCGATCGCTTCTCTGCCCGTAAGGCCTGTAAGGTGTCTTGACGGGCGAGCACCTCAAAATAGGCTTCGCTGACCCGCAAGATGAGATCTTGATAGGCAACTTGCAGGTTGATCTCAGCCTGCGCGACAACAAGCTTGGACTGCTCGAAGCTTTGAATCGCCGACCAATTAAAGACGGGTTGCGTCAGGCTCAGCGACCAGGCCGAACGGCTGCCTTGAAAAACTTGATTCAGTTCGCCCGTGGCGCGGCTGTCAAGGTAAGCACCGGTTAGGGAGCTGTCGACTTGCGGCAGTAAACCGGCTCTTGCCTGTGGTGTTTTTTGTAGCATGGCCCGGTATTGTGCGCGGGCAGACTGGTACGTTGGGTCGTTGTTGAGCGCGAGTTGCCACGTTTGTGCCAAATCCATCGCTTGAGCTTTGATGGGCGTCAGAACGAGCAGAACAATGAAGCCCGCGAAGGTTGTCCGACAAATCCAGCTGCTCAATACCGGCATACGAATCCTTAAAACTTGAAGTGTGAAACGTGCGGCCCAACCAGCGGTTTGATTATGGTTTCGAATAAAGTTTCCGTCTCAAAACTGGCGGCGGTGATTCGTGTCATCAGCATGGTGGTCATGGCGGGCGCTTGTCCGATAACAACCACCAATCGACCACCCACACGCAATTGGTACTTTAATGTATCAGGAATGCTAGGCAATGAGCCCGTCACCAAAATCGCGTCATATTCGGTTGAGCCCCAGCCTTCGCTGGCGTCGCCGGTCTCGATGGTGACATTGTTGATTTTTGCATTCGCTATGTTCTCTTGCGCAAAAGCAGACAACCGGGGATCGATCTCAACGGAGGTCACCTGACGTGACAACCTGGCCAGAAGAGCCGCTTGGAAGCCCGAGCCTGTCCCCACTTCGAGCACACAATCCGCAGCCTCTAGTCGGAGTGCCTGCGCCAAACGCGCTTCTAATTTAGGCGATAGCATGACTTGCTTGGTGTCGACCGAATGAACCACTAACGGAACTTCTAAATCAGAAAAGGCAATGTTACGGAACTGTGCAGGCACAAAGCGTTCGCGTTGTAATTCGGTCAGGGCAGTCAGGACGCGGTCGTCCCCAACACCCCAAGGACGGATTTGTTGCTCGATCATGTTGAATCGGGCTCTCTCAATCTCAGGTCGGCTACTTGCTTTCATGATGCTCGTCAGGGTGCTGGTCTAAATCGCTAAGTATTGGATTGTACTAGGGGTTTTCCCAAATGCCATGGAAATGATGAACCGGACCATGGCCGTGACCCACGGACAGATCAGCGGCGTGGGCGATGGCCTGAGTCAGGTAGTCTTTGGCCGTTCTCGCGGCCTCCTGGGCGGGCAATCCCCGAGCCAACAGCGTGGCCAGTGCCGCCGAGAGGGTGCAGCCCGTGCCGTGGGTGTTGGTGGTGGCAATGCGCTGGCCGGGTAAGGTCAACATGATGTCGCCGTCGTGCAGCAGGTCAGTGGTTTCACTTCCGGGCAAGTGCCCCCCTTTTAGAAACACCCAGCGGTGGCCTTGGTGATTCATCCTTTCACGCAACTTTTCTGCCATTTTGCGCATTTCAGCTAGCGTATCAGGGGCTCGTTGGCCGAGCAACACCCCGCCTTCTGGCAAGTTTGGGGTCAGCACGGTGGCCAAGGGCAGGAGTGCTTCGCGCAATTCACCGACCGCGTTCTTTTCCAGCAACATATCGCCACTTTTGGCGACCATGACAGGGTCTAACACCAGGTGGTCACAACGGTATTTGGCCAACGTTTCCGCCACTGCGCGTATCACGGCCACTTGGCCCAGCATGCCAATCTTGCTGGCATCAATCCTGACGTCTTGAAAGAGGGTGTCGATTTGTGCCGCCACGAAGTCGGCAGGCACTGGATGGATGTGTGTGACGGCTTGTGTGTTTTGTGCGGTCAAGGCAGCGGCAACCGCACAACCGTAACCACCCAAGGCACTGATGGTCTTGACGTCCGCCAAAATACCGGCACCACCAGAGGGGTCAACCCCGGCGATGCTCAAGACATTGGGAATGGTGCTGCTCATGCGGCCGTGCCTTTGGTGATCAAACCGGTGGTGGGTGAGCTCGGTGTCGCCTGGTAGGCTTTGCGAGGCATGCGTCCGGCCAGAAAAGCTTCACGGCCGGCTTGTACGGCCTTGCACATGGCGCTGGCCATGAGCACCGGCTCGCGGGCGGCGGCGATGGCGGTGTTCATCAAGACGCCTGCGCAGCCGAGTTCCATGGCAATCGCGGCATCCGAGGCGGTGCCGACACCCGCATCAACGAGCACGGGTACTTGAACCTTGTCCATGATCAATTGCAAGTTCCATGGATTGAGAATGCCCATGCCCGACCCAATGAGCGAGGCCAGCGGCATGATGGCCACGCAACCAATGTCTTCAAGCATTTCGCATTGAATAGGGTCGTCAGTGCAGTAAACCATGACTTCAAATCCGTCATCGACTAACGTTTTTGCGGCTTTCAAAGTCTCTGGCATATTGGGAAACAGGGTGCCGGCATCACCCAACACTTCGAGTTTGACGAGCGAGTGGCCATCGAGTAGCTCTCGGGCCAAGCGCAAGGTTCGCACCGCTTCGTCGGCGCTGTAGCAGCCGGCGGTGTTAGGTAGCAGCGTGAACTGATCTGGTGGCAAATAGTCCAGGAGATTTTCTTCGTCGGGTGTCTGACCGATATTGGTGCGTCGGATCGCCACCGTGACAATTTGGGCGCCACTGGCGTCAATCGCCGCACGGGTTTGCGCGAAGTCTTGGTACTTACCGGTACCGATCAGTAGGCGCGAGTGGTAATCCTTACCGGCAATGATCAGTGGATCTTGGGTCGTCATGAGTAAATCCTAAAGTGAAGGCGTTCAAACCTCAGCCAATATTATCTATCTAGCCGTTGATTGTCCGACTTGTTGGACCTTGGTGCAAATCCGCTCGGCGGCATTCAAGAACCTTGGACCCGGTCGATACAGCCAGTCTGGCTCGATTACGCTGACGTCGAACTGTGCCGTTAACCATTGTGGGGGTGGATAGCCACTAAAAATGACGTCCGGGCGAGTGGCAAGCAAGCTTTCAAGACTGACGGTGGGGGCAGCTGATAGCGTTTGGGCAAACACATTTACCGCTCCGCAACGCGCCAACACATCATTAATCAGTGCGTGTTGGCCTAAGACAAATTGGGCGTCGGGGCTGGCCAGAATCGCCACACGAACCGACGAGGGTGCCGCGTGTACTGAGTGCAACGCAGCGGCCTGCAAACGCAAGCCCTCACTGCGGGCTTGCGCCACGGTTTTTGTGCCCAATTGTTGACCGATTGCTTGCACTTGGTCGGCGATCTCCACGATTGACCGAGGCTCAAGAACCAGCGTCTCTATCCCTAAGGATTTGAGCTGATCCATCAGCCTTGATGGCCAGCCGACGACCCAATCGGGTTGCCATTGCAATATCTGTTCGACGCTGATGTTCAAGCCGTCACCAAGTTTTGGTATGTCACGGGCTTGGGAGGGAAAATCGCTGGCATCCACCGTTGCCACAATGTGCTCCCCGGCTCCCGCAGCGAACAGCATTTCGGTAGCGTGAGGGGTAAGCGCGATGATACGCGGCGAGGTCGCGGCCGCTACCAGTGGCGAGGGCAAAAAAACACCCCCGCATAACCCGATCACGACCATGACCGAAAGCCGAGCGAACTCAGTAATCCACCGTGACATTAAAGAAAACATTCGAACCCGGGGTGTTGTAGCCCTGAACAAGGGTGTAGTTCTTATCAAAGACGTTGTTCCAGCGCAGTTGTAACGTGAGTTGTTTGTTGACCGCGTAACCAATGCCTAGATTAAATAAACCATAGCCGCCGAGTGTGACTTGTCCGTCGCGACGGCTGCTACTCAAATACCAGTCAGCGTCTAAGTCAAAGTCACTGATTTGGTGTGTTGCGGCTAACCTCAAAACGCGCTGTGCATTCAATGGTAACTGCTCGTCGTTGGTGGTGTTGTAGGGACTTAAAAAATCCACGCTACCGGTGACTGTGGTTTGCCGACCGATGTCTTGTGTGCCAGACAACGAAATACCCTTGATCACGGCTGTGTCGACGTTTTGAGGGATAAACGTCGGCGACTGCGAGACGATTAAATCGGTGATTTTGTTGTAGAAGGCCGTTATACCGAGTTCACCGTTGTTGTGTCGATAACGCAATCCCGCTTCGATGTTATGTGAATGCTCTGGTTTTAAGTCCGCATTACCAAACCCGGGGTAGTAGAGCTCATTAAAATTGGGTGCGCGAAACGCGGTGTTAGTCGCTACAGTCGCGCGCCAGTTGACATCGAAATCGTAGGCGTAAGCCAAGCTTCCAGTGGTGAAGTCGCCATATTGGGAGTTGCTATCAAGCCTTGCACTGGCTTGAACATGGTGTAACCCCCATTGGCCGATATAAGTGGCCATAAAGGCGTCGGTGTGCACCCGATCATTGGTGAAATCAACCGAAGCTCCGTATGAGAAAGCTTCGACCGATTGCTCGAGTCTTTCATAGCCCGCGGTAATCGTTTGCGTTGGTGTCAGGGCAAGCGTATTGATCCACTGATATTGGGCTTGCTCAGATTGAAAGTAGCCAGTGCCACCCCCGCGTGGATTGTTCTGTGTTTCGTTTTTTTCTCGTAAAAAACTTGCTGAGAGCTGACTTTTCCACCGATCAGTGAGTTGGTTGTTAATAGACAGGATGGTGTTACTTAAGGTTTGAACCACCCGATCGTCAAAGACGTTATCGAAGGCGTCGTAGCCACCGTTGATGCGCGATTGCAGCGTTTGTACCTGAATGGTCTGCCCTGGGCGCCAGGTATGCGCGAGTTGGCCACCGATGTTGGACTGGTAGTATGAATCCTTGTCTGGGTTGTCAGCCGAGGCGAATTGTCCGTTGGTCGCATTAAAGCCGGCGCTTTGTCCATAACCACCATTCAAACTGTAGCGCCACCCGTTTTGGCTGCCGGAGAAACCGGCGGTGTATTCGCTGGTGTCATAGGAGCCGATGCCTGCCGTTGCGTAGGCAGATAGCGGTTGATCTCCTTCGCTTTGACGGGTGATGACATTGATGACACCGCCAATGGCGTCAGCACCATAAAGGCTGCTAGCCGCTCCTCGGACAATTTCGATGCGCTCGATCGCATTGAGCGGTATGGCATTCAGAACCGGTAATCCGTTAGTGGGTGAATTAACCCGCATCCCGTCAATGAGCACCAAACTTTGCTTGCTGTTGGTGCCGCGCATGTTGAGGCTGCTTAGCGTTTGGGGTCCTCCGTAATTAACAAATGTAATCCCACGCTGCCGTCCAAGTGTCTCGGCTAAGCTCGCATCAGGGCTGGTTGCAAGGGTTTGACGGCTAACCACCGAGTTGTCGCCTAGGGTTTGGTCTACAGGGGTCAGGATTCGAGTGGCCGTCACGATGACGGGGTCTAGACGGGGGTTGGTGGTGATTTGGGCCGAGACACTCAAGGCGAGCGTGCTCAGTCCCGTGGCGAACGCGAAGCGCGAACGCAGACTAAGGCTGTGTTTCATTGATTTCTCTGGTTAGACGTGCGTCCCCGCACGTCGTTAACAACATCAAGCCCCTGCTTGTTGAGCAAAGGCTTACCCACCTTGGCCGGTATCGGGCTGGCAGCAAGACCCTAGGAGGGTTTGATGTTGACCGTTGCGGGGGCAGCACAGGTCGGCGGGCGAATCTCCGCTTCCTGTTTCCCGTTTAACTTTCCCTGCGCACCGTGTCTCAAAAAAAGATTCGCGGTTGTGCGCCGAAAGCACCAAAGTGAGATGACTTTACCATGGAGGGGCGATCAGCCCGTCTTTGGGCGGCTTTGGGTGGTTTAGGGCGGTTAAACGCGGATAACAACGCGTAATTTGCTACCATAAGGATCAATTTAGAAAGAGCCAAACATGTCCGAACAGCATGCTTGGCATTAACCGGTTCACTGGTCCTAGACGATATGCCCTATCCCGCGCTGCCTTATCCCATTGAAGCTTTCACCCGAGGCCAGGCTTTCGTGCGTTTGTTGGACGAAAAAATCCTGATTCTTGACGGTGCCATGGGCACCATGATCCAGCAATACAAGCTCAGCGAGGCCGAGTTTCGAGGCGAGCGGTTTGTCGACCATGGCAAAGACCTCAAAGGCAACAATGAGTTGTTGTCACTGGTCAAGCCGCACATCGTGCGTGAAATACACGATCAAAACTTGGCAGCCGGTGCTGATCTGATTGAAACCAATACCTTTGGTGCGACTGCCATTGCACAAGGCGATTACGATCTATCTTCGCTAGCCTACGAGCTGAACGTGGCTTCAGCCAAACTGGCTTGTGAGGCGCGCGATGCGGTGTCGACGCCCGAGAAGCCCCGTTTTGTGGCGGGCGCATTGGGACCCCAACCCAAGACGGCTTCGATTTCACCGGACGTCAACGACCCGGGCGCTCGCAACGTCACCTTTGACGAGTTGTATGACGCGTATGCGGAACAAGTCGATGCATTGCTCGAAGGTGGAGTCGACATTCTGTTGCTTGAGACCATTTTTGACACACTGAATGCCAAGGCTGCGATTTTTGCGATTGAGTCGGTCTTTGAGCGTCGTGGTGAGCGGTTGCCGTTGATGATTTCGGGCACCGTGACAGATGCGTCAGGTCGTATCCTTTCGGGTCAAACGGTAGAAGCGTTTTGGAATGCGGTGCGCCATGCCCGACCGGTCACCATCGGACTGAACTGCGCGTTAGGTGCGGCTTTGATGCGGCCTTATGTGGCCGAACTGGCCAAGATCTGTGACACCTACGTGTGTGTGTATCCCAATGCGGGGCTGCCCAATCCCATGAGTGAGACCGGCTTTGATGAAAGCCCGGCAGACACATCGAGTTTGTTGGAAGAGTTTGCTCGCTCTAACCTCGTCAACGTGGTGGGTGGGTGTTGCGGCACGACGCCTGAGCATATTGCCGCGATCGCCGATCGGGTAAAAGACTTGCCAACGCGAGAAGTGCCGGTGATTGAGCAGCGCACGCGTTTGTCTGGCCTAGAGGCGTTGAATTTTGATGGGGACTCGCTTTTTATTAATGTCGGTGAACGCACGAACGTTACGGGCAGCAAAATGTTTGCCCGTTTGATTCGTGAAGGCGATTATGACCAAGCGCTCAATGTGGCACGTCAACAGGTCGAAAACGGCGCTCAAATCATTGACATCAACATGGACGAAGCCATGCTTGATTCCCAGGCATGCATGACGCGCTTTTTGAATTTGATCGCCTCGGAACCCGATATTTCGCGTGTGCCGGTCATGATTGACAGCTCGAAGTGGTCTGTCATCGAGGCGGGTTTGAAGTGCGTGCAGGGCAAATCCGTGGTCAATTCGATATCGCTCAAAGAGGGCGTTGAGCCCTTCTTGCAGCAAGCCAAGTTGTGTCGCCGTTACGGCGCGGCGGTGGTGGTGATGGCATTTGATGAGCAAGGTCAGGCCGATACCCTCGCACGACGTCAGGAAATCTGTCAACGCGCCTATGACCTATTGGTCCAAGAGATTGGGTTTCCGCCAGAAGACATCATCTTTGATCCAAATGTGTTTGCTATTGCAACCGGCATCGAGGATCACGACCATTACGCGGTTGATTTCATCGAGGCTTCCCGCTGGATCCGCCAAAACTTGCCTCACGCCCGTATCTCTGGCGGGATCTCAAATGTGAGCTTTTCGTTCCGTGGCAACGAAGCCATGCGTGAGGCCATTCACACGGTATTTCTCTATTACGCCATTCGCGAAGGCCTCTCCATGGGGATTGTCAACGCCGGTCAATTAGGCGTCTATGCCGAGCTTGATAAAACCTTGCGAGATATGGTTGAAGATGTGGTTCTGGACCGAAAAGAGCCAGTCGGTAAAACCGATCCGGCCGACGAGCGTACGTCAACTGAACGGTTGGTGATGCTTGCCGATACGGTCAAAGGCAGTGGCGCCAAGAAGGAAGAGGACTTGACCTGGCGTGAGCAGGCCGTTGAAAAACGCTTGGCGCATGCCCTGATTCACGGCATTACCAGCCACATTGTCGAGGACACCGAGGAAATTCGGCAGATGGTGGTCAATCGCAAGGGGCGACCGATTGAGGTCATTGAGGGTCCCTTGATGGACGGGATGAATATTGTGGGTGACTTGTTCGGCGAGGGCAAAATGTTCCTGCCTCAAGTCGTGAAATCGGCGCGCGTGATGAAGCAAGCCGTTGCGCATTTGGTGCCCTACATTGAAGAGGAAAAAAAGCAGATCGCAGCAGCGGGCGGTGACGTGCGGGCCAAAGGCAAGATCGTGATTGCAACGGTCAAGGGTGACGTCCACGACATCGGTAAAAACATCGTGACCGTGGTGCTTCAATGTAACAATTTTGAAGTGATCAATATGGGCGTGATGGTGCCCGCAGCCAAGATCCTAGAGTGTGCCAAACAAGAGAATGCTGACATCATCGGTTTGTCTGGTTTGATCACGCCGAGCTTGGAAGAAATGGCTTATGTGGCCAGCGAAATGCAACGAGACGAGTACTTCCGCTCGCGAAAAATACCGCTCATGATTGGTGGGGCGACGACCAGCCGTGTCCACACGGCGGTTAAGATTGCGCCGCACTATGATGGCCCGGTGATTTATGTCCCTGACGCGAGTCGTTCGGTGGGCGTTGCACAAAACTTGGTTTCTGAAACGGCGAACACCTACCTTGCTGACTTGGCCGATGAGTATGAGACGGTTCGTCAGCGTCACGCGGCTCGTCAGGCAACGCCTTTGATTTCGATTGAGCAAGCGCGAGCGGCCAAACCCGCGTTTGATTGGGCAAATTACACGCCGCCGCGCCCCAAGTTCATCGGTCGACGTTTGTTTAAAAACTTCGATTTGGCTGATCTGGCGCTCTATATCGACTGGACACCTTTCTTTCAGACGTGGAGTTTGTTTGGCCACTACCCCAAAATTCTTGATGACGCCATTGTTGGGGAGCAAGCACGCAAGGTTTACCTCGATGGGCAAGCGATGCTTAAACGCATCATCGATGGTCGTTGGTTGACCGCCAACGGCGTGATGGCGTTTTATCCAGCCAATCAAGTCAATGATGACGATATTGAGGTCTACCGAGATGAAACCCGCGAAGAAGTCCTGTTTACCTGGCGTGGTTTGCGTCAGCAAGGGGTGAAGCGCGAGGGTGTGACCAATAAATGTCTCGCCGATTACATCGCGCCTCGTGAATCTGGCGTGATGGATTACATTGGTTTGTTCGCGGTCACCGCCGGTGTAGGTATCGAGAAAAAAGAGCAGGAATTCATCAAGCAGGAAGATGATTATTCAGCCATCATGTTCAAGTCACTGGCCGATCGATTGGCGGAGGCTTTTGCTGAGGCCCTCCACGCGCGAGCCAGGGTTGATTTGTGGGGCTATGCGCCCGACGAGATGTTAACGAGCGACGAGCTCATCGCGGAGCAATACCGCGGTATCAGACCCGCGCCAGGCTACCCGGCCTGCCCTGAACATGTGGTTAAAAAAGAAATGTTTGAGGTGCTCAAAGCCGAAGATATCGGCATGATGCTCACCGATAGTTATGCCATGCATCCAGCGGCCAGTGTTTCTGGCTTTTACTTCAGCCACCCGGATTCCCAGTATTTCAACGTGGGTCTGATTGGCGAAGATCAACTGCGTGATTATCTGGCGCGTTGTGATCGTAGCGAGGCGGATCTGCGTCGCAGCTTGGCACCCGTGATTGGTTAAGGTGTCGAGGCGAGGATTAAAAAAGCCGTGATCTTATGATCACGGCTTTTTTTGGTCTTTGGTACTGCCTTTGGCTCTTTAAATTCAGGTCTTGTGATAAATCTCTGCGCCTTTTTTAACGAACTCCACGGCTTTTTCCTGCATGCCCTTCTGAAGGGCTGATTGTTCGCTAACACCGAGCTTTTGCGCGTACTCCCGGACATCTTGGGTGATTTTCATGCTGCAAAAGTGGGGTCCACACATGGAGCAAAAGTGCGCGACTTTCATGGAATCTTTGGGTAACGTTTCGTCATGAAAATCTTTTGCGGTGTCTGGATCCAGACCAAGATTGAACTGGTCCTCCCAGCGGAATTCAAAGCGTGCTTTGGAAAGAGCGTTGTCTCGGATGGCTGCACCCGGATGGCCTTTGGCCAAATCGGCCGCATGCGCGGCGATCTTATAGGTGATGATGCCGTCTTTGACATCTTTTTTGTTGGGTAGTCCCAAATGCTCTTTGGGGGTGACGTAACAAAGCATGGCTGTGCCGTACCAACCAATGAGAGCTGCCCCGATGCCAGACGTGATGTGGTCATAGCCCGGTGCAATATCAGTGGTCAAGGGTCCGAGCGTGTAGAAAGGGGCTTCGTCGCAGTACTTGAGCTGCAGATCCATGTTCTCTTTGATCATGTGCATGGGTACGTGGCCGGGGCCTTCGATCATGACTTGCACATCGTGTTTCCAGGCCACGTGTGTGAGTTCACCGAGCGTTTTTAGTTCGGCAAACTGGGCTTCGTCATTGGCATCAAATGTTGAGCCGGGGCGCAGACCATCGCCAAGTGAAAACGTCACGTCATAGGCCTTCATGATTTCGCAGATTTCTTCAAAACGCTCGTACAAGAAACTTTCTTTGTGGTGAGCCAAACACCATTTGGCCATGATGGAGCCACCGCGCGACACGATACCGGTCATGCGATCGGCGGTCATGGGAACAAACGGTAGCCGGACACCTGCATGGATGGTGAAGTAATCGACGCCCTGTTCTGCTTGCTCAATGAGTGTATCCCGGAAAATCTCCCAAGTGAGATCCTCCGCTTTGCCATCCACTTTTTCCAGGGCTTGATAGATGGGCACAGTGCCGATTGGAACAGGCGAGTTACGAATGATCCATTCACGCGTTTCATGAATGTGTTTACCCGTTGATAAGTCCATGACCGTGTCGCCGCCCCAACGGATTGCCCAGGTCATTTTCTCGACTTCGTCGCTGATATTTGAGCTGAGCGCCGAGTTACCGATGTTGGCGTTGATCTTGACCAAAAAATTGCGGCCGATGATCATGGGTTCAATTTCTGGGTGATTGATGTTTGCTGGAATAACAGCGCGACCGCGTGCGACTTCATCTCGGACAAATTCTGGACTCATTCGTCGCGGTAGCGAAGCCCCAAATGATTGTCCCGGGTGCTGTCTGAGCAGGCGCTCGACGAGACGGTCCCCATCGGGTCCGCTTTGACGCAAGGCTTCAACGTATTGTTCAAGCCTCAAGTTTTCCCGGATGGCGATGTACTCCATTTCGGGGGTGATGATGCCTTGTCGGGCGTAATGCATTTGACTGACGTTGTGACCCGTTTTGGCACGGCGTGGCGGCCGCTGTAAGTCAAAACGCATGGCTTTGAGTGTGGGGTCGGTTAACCGTTGCTGCCCGAATTCGCTAGTCGGGCCGCTCAGTACCTCGGTGTCTGCGCGCTCCTCAACCCAGGCGCGACGCAATTCGGGTAGCCCTCGACGAATGTCGATCTTAGCCATCGGATCGGTGTAAAGACCACTGGTGTCGTAGACCGTTAAAGGGGGGTTGCGCTCGCCACCAAATGAGGTGTCGGTATCGGCTTGTTCGATTTCTCGAAAGGGCACACGGATGTCTGGCCTTGAGCCAGTTTGATAAACCTTGCGAGATTTGGGTAGGGGGGCAATGGCAGCCGCGTCGACTTCAGCGGTGGCAGCCAAAAACTTTGGGTTGGCATTCATGGTCTGAGCTCCAAAAAAAGGGTTGGAGCCGATTCGGGAAGAAGTCCGATCGATCGGAACACGCTTCCAGCGTCGGCATTATCCGTACTGGTGCGAAGGGTCTCTCTCAACCAGGTCAACAGCCTGGTACCCCTGCGTTGTGCGAGTTCAGTATAGGGCGACGAATCTCTTTTGAATAGTCAGTCACGGCTTGTGCCCGATAATAAGGTAAAGGCGAGAAAACACGATGGGTGTGCTAGAGTGAATCACATGTGTTGCTTGACTTAAAAATAGACTCAAAAAAATACGCAACAAAAACGTGTGTCACTTTTACTGACCGCTTTTCTCAAATCAATATCTTAGTAGGGACTTCTCGCTGACTTTCGGTCAATCCTGGCTGGCATGATCTAGCCGCTTCCTCTGAGCGCCTTTATAAAGGAAATGCCATGTTGGATGCACCCAATTCAGCCGCCATAAATCCCAGCGCTGTAAACGAAAAATTAACCGCCATCGTCTATTGCGAAGGAAAATTTGGAGCGGTAGATGGCAAAACCGCCAATGGCCTCATCCGCCATTCGGAAAAATACGGCATTCTTTCGGTTATCGACAGTGCGCAGGTCGGCCTTGACGCTGGGACCGTACTTGACGACAAACCCAACGACATCCCCATTTGTCGCGATCTTGATCATGCTTTAGCGACGGCAGGTTTTGTGCCTGATTCATTTATTTTTGGCATGGCGCCGTCTACCGGTTTGTTATCCAAGCGCGAGCGGGGTGTCATCCTTGAAGCCATGAGCCATGGGATCAACATTGTCAATGGACTGCACGAGTTTTTAAACGACGACCCTGTATTTGCGGCGGCGTCGATTGCCAATCAAGTCACCATCAACGACGTGAGAAAACCAAGAGAGAAAAAAGATCTACGGTTATTCAGTGGCCGTATTGACGAGGTCGATTGCGTACGTATCGCGGTGCTTGGCACCGACTGTGCCATTGGCAAACGAACGACGGCAACCATCATGACCAGTGCGCTGAATGCGCGCGGGATTAAAACCGTCATGGTTGGTACGGGCCAAACAGGTCTGATTCAAGGGGCACGTTATGGGGTCGCGCTAGATGCTGTTCCCTCCCAATTCTGCGCCGGCGAACTCGAGGCAACGATTGTCGAGGCCTATGACAACGAGAAACCCGCTGTCATCATTATTGAGGGACAGGGCGCGCTGAGCCATCCTGCTTTTTCTTCGTCTTCTTTCATTCTGCGCGGTAGCTGCCCTGCTGGCGTGGTGTTGCAGCATGCACCGGGTCGCACGCGACGTTGTGATTTTGAGCAGATGCTGATGCCCGATCCAATGGCCGAAATCAACCTGATTGAAACGTTTTCCGATACCAAGGTCATTGGTCTCACCATCAATCACGAGGGCATGAATGACAATCAGGTCAGCGAAGCAATCACCGCCTACGAGCATAAGCTTGGCATCCCGGTCACAGATGCACTGACGCGATCGACTGATCGCTTGGTTGAAATGGTGCAACTGGCGTTCCCGACATTGGTGACGACGTCTGTCAGTCGGGTGTGACCGCTACCCCACGGATAGAAATCAATCTTAAAAAGATTCATCACAATGCCAGCGAACTGGTCGAGCGCTTCTCACGACAAGGTATTTCCATTACCGGTGTGTGCAAGGCCACGCTCGGGTCGCCCGAAGTGGCCAACACGCTGCTGTATGCCGGTGTGTCGTCATTGGGTGATTCTCATATCGAAAACATTGAATCCATGCGGCATGCGGGCGTGCGGGCAGAGATGGTGTTGATTCGTTCGCCGATGCTCAGTCAAGTCACGCGGGTGGTGGCCTCGGCCGATGTCAGCTTAAACACGGAAATAGAGGTCATTAGGGCGTTATCGCGCGCGGCAGTCAGCGCCGACCGAAGCCATGGCGTGATTCTCATGGTCGAACTCGGCGATCGACGTGAGGGATTGATGCCCGAAGAGCTTTTCAAAGCGGTTGGACAAACCTTGGGCTTACCAAACATTAGGCTTAAGGGCATCGGCACCAACCTCGCATGCCGAAGTGGGATTGCACCCGATGCGCGAAATATGGCTGAGCTATCGGCATTGGCTCAATCGATCGAGACCACATTTGATTACCCAATCGAAACGATATCAGGCGGTAATTCCGCGAACTTGGACTGGGGTTTGAGCGGCGTCGAAACGGGACGAATCAACAATCTTCGCCTTGGCGAAGCCATTTTGTTGGGCCGTGAGCCCTTACACCGTCAGCCCATACGCGGTCTTTATACCGATGCCTTTACTCTGGTTGCCGAAGTCATTGAATCAAATGTGAAACCATCTCAACCCGTTGGGACAACGGCGTTAGCGGCCTACGGTGCGGTTGATCAAGTGATGGATCACGGTTTGGTCATGCAAGCGATTTTGGCGATAGGCCGTCAGGACATCAATCCAGATGGTTTGATGGCCTGCGAAGGGATTAGCGTCATGGGTGCTAGCAGTGATCACCTGATTGTGTGGGCGGACAAGCGCCAGCTCTCTGTTGGTGTTGAGGTGCCGTTTCAATTGGACTATGGCGCCTTGGTATCGGCGATGACCTCACCGTTTGTGGCCAAGGTGTTTCACAACGGTTCTTGACTTGTTTCAGGAGCCTGTGTGGCTTTCTGGTCAGGAGTGGATGGCGTCAAGCACTGATTTTCTTTCAGTGAATCCCTCGGACGAAAAAATCGCCCGAGGGTACTGAGCATCAATTGCGGCTGTCTTTGGTTTTGCGAAGACAGTGTTTGTTATACAGTGCGCCCACCATCGACGACTAGCTCCAATCCGGTTAAGAAGTTGGCGCTATCTTCGGCGAGAAACAATGCGACGTTGGCGATATCAGCCGGTTGACTCAAACGGCCGAGAGGGATCGTGGAAATAAATTTGGCACGGTTTTCTGGGGTGTCGGGTACGCCCATGAAATCGCCGAGCATGCCGGTATCGCCCATCACGGGACAGATCACGTTGACTCGGATATTGTCCGGTGCCAGCTCAACCGCCAAAGACTTGGACATGAGGTTGGCGGCACCCTTAGAGCCGTTATACCAAGTCAGACCAGGGCGCGGTCGGATACCAGCGGTTGATCCGACATTGATGATGCAGCCCGATTGGCGTTCGCGCATCATGGGGGTGATGGCCATCACCATGTGATAAATGGCTTTCACATTGACGTCAAATACACGGTCAAACGTTTTTTCATCTACATCCAAAAGCGGCTGATTTTTATGTGTGTAGCCGGCGTTGTTGACCACGATGTCGAGCTGTCCAAACGTGGCAACCGCTTGGGCGACAACATGATCGACATCGGTCCGATTGCTGACATCGCAACGCAGCGCGATGGCGGCGTCACCGATTTCCGCGGCGACTTTTTGGGCACCCGTTTCATTCAGATCGGCGACGACGACTTTGGCGCCTTCCTTGGCATAAACCCTCGCAATTTCAGCTCCAAAGCCGCTCGCAGCCCCTGTGACGATCGCAACTTTTCCGTTTAAACGCATGTCTTGTCTCCTGTTTTTGAGGTTGAGCCGTTATGGGTGGCCCGGGTCTTAAGCGCTGCATGACAATCGAATGTTGCACACAAGACACTGACCCCAATCAAACCCCTTGTATTGATCATAGCGGTAGGCGCGGTGGCTGTCACATCCGTTTGTTGCGGTGTACTGGTCTGCTCAGCAAAGTCCAAGGGGTTTCGCATTGGTGTCGCATTGATGTCGCATTTGCGCCGCATCATGATTTTTTCGATGCTAGGGTTTCCCCGTCATTCCAATAAGTGCGGCGGTGCTATAAAGTCTAAAAATAATTAAGGAGACAAGATCGGATTCCCACCGGATTGAGCAATGCTTGATCGCTCGCTACTGGTTTTAACTACTGGGGATACCGGGACAGTGTCGTCATGTTTGTAGAAGAAGTTGCGTCATCAACACATAAATTTGATAACAAACAGAAAGGGAGACATTCATGCAAAAACGCTCAAAGGCGCTCGCCTCGCAGCAACGCCGTCAACTGATCAAGGGTTCCGCTGCAGCGGTTGGATTGGCCTCTATTGGCCTTCCAGGCATTTCCTTGGCGCAAAACAATCCCATCAGGATTGGTATGCCAACGATTCTGTCGGGTCGGGTCGCCATGCTTGGCGAAGCATCGCGCAATGCCGCCATCATGGGCGTGGAGATGTTTAATGCGGCCGGCGGTCTCAATGGTCGACCCGTTGAGTTAGTCATCCGCGACTCTAAAGGCCGTCCTGACGAAGCCGCTCGCATTACCCGAGAGCTTGTCAATACTGACGGTTGCGAAATGATCTTGGATGCCGAGGCATCATCGGGCGCCTTCGCGGTACATGAGGTGGCACGTGACTTAGGTTTTCTGGTCATTCACACCTGTTCTGAGACCTCTGCACTGACGGCAGACCCCAAGATGCGAATTCCTAATGGTTTTCGGGCGGCTCGCCAAGGGGTACATGATGCAATCGTCGGCGGTGACTATGCCGGCCGGGTGGCAAAAGAACAAGGTCTTAATCGGTGGATGAGTGTGTCGCCGGATTACTCGTATGGTTTGGACACCACTGCTGAATTTTTTGAGTACTTACAGTATTTCAACAAAGACATTGAAGTGGTCAACTCCGTTTGGCCCAAGCTTTTCCAGGCCGACTACAGTGAGCCCATCACGAGACTGCTTCAGGGCAAACCGCAAGCCATTTATTCGTGCTTGTGGGGTGGTGACCTGACCTCCTTTATTGATCAGGCCAGTATCTATGGCCTCATGAATGGGCGCCAGTTCTTTGGCGTCAACATGGCTGATTACGCGGTGCTCAGCGCGATCAAATCGGTTCCACCCAACGTCCATTCCGGAAACCGTTACCTGAAATCGATTCCCAAAACCAAGGCAAATGCAGCCTGGTGTGATGCCTATGTGGCAAAGTTTGACACCATGCCTTTGAACTGGTCTTGGGAAAATGCGGTTGGTATTGATTTCATGCTGAAAGCCATCAAGCAGAGCAATAGCACCGACACCAAGAAAATGTCAGAAGCACTCGCTGGCATGACCATTGATTCGCCGTTCGGCACAGATGGCAAGATCACCATGCGTGAATCCGATCACACCATCATCGATTACGCGATTGCTTGGGGTGACTTGCAGCCAAAAGAGCCTTTCATGTCAGACCCATACATGGGTAATTGGCAGACAGTGCTCAGGCTCGAGCAAGAGTGGATGAAAAACAAAGGCTACATCTCCTAGCCATCAGTCTCTAGACTGATTCAAATGGGTGGTCAACGCGTTGACCACCCAAAATTTCCTCACCATTCCCTTATCTTTCGGTTCTCCTGGGGAGAAGATCTTGGACTCTGAAGCCCTACTTGAGTGCGTGACATCGGTGTCGTGTCTCGTGACGCAAACCAGCACTGGATTGATCGTTGGTTCCCTTTTATTCTTGGTTGCCACTGGATTGACGCTGATATTTGGCGTGCTTGGCATTGTGAATTTTGCCCACGGCTCCTTATATATGCTGGGCGCCTACATTGCCTTGAGCGCTTTCCGCTTAACAGACAGCTTCATTATCGCCACGGCTGCGGGTGCACTCGGGGTCGGGCTTTTTAGTCTATTTTTTGAACGATTTTTCATGAGGCGGGTTTATGGGGCTGACGTACTCATGCAGCTGCTGGTTTGTTACGCGTTCATCTTGATTTTGGATGACGCGGTCAAAATCATTTGGGGTTCGGAATTCCAGTCCATGGGTATGCCCGCTTTCTTCCAAGAGCCACCGGTCTTCTTGGCGGGTGGTGTGATTCCTGTTTTCTACGTTTACTTGATTGGCATCGCGGCGGCAATGGCAATCGCGTTGTGGATACTCTTGAACAAAACAAAAATCGGCAAGATTGTGCGAGCCGCGGCAGTCAATCCTTCCATGACATCAGCGCTGGGTTTGAACACAAGTCTGATCTTTGCTGGGGTTTTCGCGTTTGGCGGGGCGCTAGCTGGTCTGGCGGGTGCTTTGGCCGCACCGGTGCGATCCATGTCTCCTGGCATGGGATTTTCCATATTGATCGAGTCATTTATTGTCACGGTGATTGGTGGGATGGGTTCGGTTAGTGGTGCCTTGGTAGGTGCCTTGATTATTGGTTTGATTCGATCGTTTGGTTCTATCGGTTTCCCGTACTTCATCGAAGGGGTCATGTTCATCACCATGGCAGCCATCTTGGTGCTCAAGCCCAGTGGCCTTATGGGTAAGGAGACGCGCTAATGAATGCCGGTTCGCTATCTCGCGAGACGCTCATCGCAGCGGTCGTCTTATCCATTTTGGTCATCATTCCTTTTGTTTCAGATTCTTCTGCGGTGATTGACTTTGGTATCCGCTTGGCGGCGTTTGCCATTTTTGCTACCTCTTTGAATATGTTGGTGGGTTTTGGTGGCATGGTCTCGTTTGGTCACGCCCTTTACTTTGGCGCAGGGGCTTACTCGTTCGGTCTGATCATGCAACACTTTGCGTTGCCTATCCCGATTGCTTTTGTTTTGGCCGTCGCTTTTTGCGCAACGGTCGCCACGATTGTGGGGGCGATTTGTGTTCGATTAAACGAGATTTACTTCGCTTTTTTGACCCTGGCCTTTCAAATGCTGTTCCACAGCATCATCATTTCGTGGACATCGTTCACAGGCGGTGACCAGGGACTCATGGGTGGCTTGCCACGACCGCCCTTTTTGGGTTTGGATTTGGTTAACCCGGTAGACCTCTATTGGTTTTCGGTGGTGGTGGGCGTCTTGGCGCTTTGGTTAATGCGTTACATCCTCCAGTCCCCGTTTGGCTACACCTTGCGCATGGTCAGAGATAACGCGGACCGCGCCAGATTTCTGGGTGTGAACGTCTGGCGTATCCGGTTATTTGCTTTTATTTTGGCGGGTAGTTTCGGTGGCGTTGGCGGCATCATCATGGCCCTATTGGTTTCGGGTGCTTTCCCAGAATTCACTTATTGGACGATGTCTGGCGAAGCGGTCTTCATGGTGCTCATGGGCGGTATCAATACCTTTATCGGTCCTGTCTTGGGCGCGGCCTTGCTACTAGGCTTTAATGATTTCATTACCCGCGTCACCGACCACCATGGCTTAGCGCTAGGCGCCATTATTTTGCTGTTTGCCCTTGTCTTTAAGCACGGGATCGCCGATTTCATTGCGCAAGGTTGGCAACGCGTGGCCGGCAAAAAGGTGGATTCATGAGTACTCAACACGTCATCGCTGTCACGGGTGGCGCGAGCGGCATCGGATTAGCCGTCGTCGAACGGCTTCATGCGGACGGTCATCGGGTCATCAGTCTCGATTTGCCTGGCAAGACTGATAGCCCGGCGATTAAGGCGCTCGGCGTACCCACGGTACCCATTGATGTCAACGATGAGGCATCGGTACGCCAGGCGCAAGCTGATATTTTAAAGACGCATGGTCATATCGATGGTCTCGTTAACAGCGCTGGGGTGATTCAACAACGCCAGTCGCCCGACCAACTCGCCATGAAGGACTGGGACTTCGTGGTGGATACGGACATGAGAGGGACCTATTTGTGTTGTGCGGTTTTTGGGCCAGCCATGGTGGCGCAAAAGCGCGGTTCCATTGTGAATGTGGCTTCGGTCACTTCAACCAACGGCGTGCCATTGCATGCTTATGCACCTGCGAAGGCGGGTGTTTTGTCGATCACGCAGTGTTTGGCGGGTGAGTGGGGGCATGCTGGCGTGAGGGTGAACGCGGTGGCGCCGGGCTATACCGAGACGCCTGCGTTACAAGCGGCGATTGACCGTGGTGACCGCGATCGTGCGATGTTGGTGCGGCAAGCGGCAATGGGACGAATGGTTCAGACCAAAGAAGTGGCCAATGGTGTTGCCTTCTTGTTGTCTGATCAGGCGAGTGCGATCACAGGCATCAGTTTGCCCATAGACTGCGGTTGGTTAGCAAGCGTCGGTTGGGAAACTTACGGTGGTCTACCGCATACCAAATCGGGGGGTATCTGATGCTGAAGATAGAAAACTTGTGCAAATCCTTCGGTGGGGTGACGGCGACCAACGACGTCTCTATTGAATTCCCCCGGGACTCTTTGTGCGCTGTGATTGGACCCAATGGGGCCGGTAAAACCACTTTTTTTAATTTGATATCGGGTGCTTTGCAGCCGGACTCGGGCCGTATCTTGTTAGACGGACAAGACATTGTCGGTAAAACCAGCGCTGAAATCGTCCACATGGGGATTGGTCGAGCCTTTCAGGTGGCCAAACTATTCAAAACCTTAACTGTTGAGCAGTCACTCCGGGGCGCCTTGTTATCGCCGCTGGGTAAATCTGCCAGTTTGGCGGGTCGGTTTCCGTTAAATGACACACGCGACAGAGCCTATGAGGTCATGGATCAGTTGGGCTTGACGCCCAAGGCCCACAAGGTGAGTGGTGTGTTGTCCCACGGAGACCAAAAGCTATTGGATATGGCGCTTGCGCTCGTGCTCTCGCCCAAGGTGCTGCTGCTCGACGAACCGGTCGCGGGTATGGGTCCGGAAGAGCGTGAGCAAATGATGGAAACTGTTCATGGCTTGTGGAAAAAAGGCGGCCTCACCATCGTTTTGATTGAGCATGACATGGAGATTGTTTTTAAGGTCTCGCAAAACATACACGTGCTGTCCTATGGCAAGGTGCTTGCTGAGGGGACACCGGAGCAGATTCGTCAGAACCCGGATGTGATTGAGGCTTATCTGGGGTCAGCCAAAGAGGACGCCGCATGAGTACGACCCTATTAAGCGTAGACAAAATCAATGTGTTTTATGGGACGAGCCAGGCCTTGTTTGGCGCTTCATTAGACCTTTACCCCGGTGAAACACTTGCCTTGCTGGGTCGCAATGGTGCCGGTAAAAGCACCATGATGAAGGCGATCGCAGGACTTATTCCGTCGCGATCGGGGACAGTGACTTTTATGGACAAGTCCATCACTGGTGTGCCGGCCTATCGGATAGCGCGCAGTGGGATTGGCTATGTCCCTGAGGATAGACAGATATTTCCAACACTCACGGTTCAAGACAACTTGGAAATCGCTCATAAGGTGGGTGCCAATGGACAAGACGATTGGCCGATTGAGCGTGTCTATGAAATGTTACCGTTACTAGCGCCACTCAAAGACCGCCTCGGTGGCCAACTGTCGGGTGGAGAGCAGCAAATGCTAACGGTCGGGCGTTCATTGATGGGTAATCCGACGGTCTTGCTCTTGGATGAGCCTAGCGAGGGCTTGGCACCGATCATGGTTGAAAAAATTGGTACGTTGATTGAGACTTTAAAATCACTTGGCAACACGATTGTCTTGGCAGAACAAAACTTGCATTTCTGTTTGGGATTGGCTGACCGTGCAGTCGTGATTGACAAGGGCGTGGATGTGTTTCATGGATCCATCGACGAACTCAACACAAATGACGAGATCAAGCAGCGCTATTTATCTGTTTAATCGGTCAAGTGGTTAAAAAAAGCGACTATGTTTAGTCGCTTTTTTTAATATGGTGCTGCGAAGTTCGCAAGCTTGATCAAGAAAACGTCATGCCCCGATAGTTCTCTTGCGCGACTTGATCGCAAATGGATCGGTAGTGACTTAATCCCCCGGCATAGGGCATAAAAACCCGAGGTTTACCGGGGACGTTGGCACCGAGATACCAAGAGTGTTTGACCTGCGGCAAGAGCGTTGCATTGGCTGCACGATCGACTTCTTTTTGCCAATCTTGACTGGCGTCCTCTGAGGTTTGCACGGTATGGAACCCATGGTCCTGCATATGCTTGATGCAGTCCGTGATCCATTCAACGTGTTGTTCAATCGCGGGCGGCAAATTACACAGCACAGAGGGACTTCCCGGTCCCGTGATGGTAAAGAGGTTGGGGTAGCCTGGGATTTGTAGCCCGAGGTAGGTCTGCGGGCCCGCGCGCCAATCGTCATTGAGTTTGCGACCATTGACACCCTCTATGTTGAGTTTCAACAATGAGCCCGTCATGGCATCGAAACCTGTCGCAAAGACGATGATGTCCAAGTCGTGGGTTTTTGCCGTGGTTTTGATGCCGGTAGGGACAATCTCTTCGATGGGTGTTTCTCTCAAGTTAACGAGCGAGACATTGTCGCGGTTATAAGTTTCAAAGTAGTACGAGTCGATGGGTGGTCGTTTGGCTGCGAAGGGGTGATCGATGTCAGCCAACACTTCAGCTTTCGCTGGGTCTTTGACGATATTGAGGATTTTCTTGCGAATAAATTGCGCCGCCGTGCTGTTGGCGTCATTGCTGGTTAATAAGTCCCCAAATGTTGCCCTGAATTGAAGACCGCCCTTTTGCCAAGCGGCTTCGTAAATTTCTTCTAGTTCCTCTGGCGAGGTCTCCACCGCCTTACGGGCATCGATGTGAAAGGGGTGCCCGTTGCCATTGGTTGTCATCACCGTATAAATGTCATCGGCATGCGTTTTAGCGTATTGTTTGAATTCGTCTGTCAGGGGCGCATTGTTGGCCGGTAAGCTGTAATTCGCGGTGCGCTGAAAGACGGTGACGTGCTTGGCTTGCTTGGTGATCACGGGGATGGCTTGAATGCCAGTCGACCCAGTACCGACAATACCCACGTGCTTGTCAGCAAAGTCAACGCCTTCATGCGGCCATGCGCCGGTGTGAAACCACTGACCCGCGTAGCTGTCTCGACCAGGTATGTTGGGTACATTGGCCGATGAGAGGCAACCAACAGCCGTAATCAGAAACTGGGATCGTAAGGTCTCACCACTCTCGGTTTGCACCACCCATTGCTGAGTTTGTTCATCAAACTTTGCTGACGTCACGCGGGTGTCAAACGCGATGTCCCGGCGCAAGTCGAACTTATCAGCGACATGATTCAAGTAGCGCAAGATCTCCGGCTGCTGTGGGTAACGTTCCGACCATTCCCACTCTTGTACAAGTTCTTTCGAAAAGTAATACATGTAAGAGTGACTCTCCGAATCGCAACGGGCACCGGGGTATCGGTTCCAGTACCAAGTGCCGCCGACCCCAGAACCGGCCTCCAACACGCGCGCCCGTAGACCTAATTTATCTCGCAGGCTGATGAGTTGATACATGCCAGCAAAGCCAGCACCAATAATGATGGCGTCCAAAGCGTCGTCCTTTTGCATTTTTAACTAACCGCTCCATTTGTTACTTCGTGTGTCTCAAGGGAATGTCGTTATTTTTCGGACTGACCAAACAACGTCTGTTAAACGCTGGTGTTAGGCGTCCTTTCTCTTTGGTTTCTTAAAGTCTTATTTTTATATTTTGTTTAACTAGGTGTACTTTTTTATGCGGTCTTGTGTCAACGTTTTTGGTGTGGCGAGCTGTGGTTTGCATACGAAATACACCATGTTGTTACGGCATATAGACGCCACCGTTCACGTCAAGGGTGGCGCCTGCCATATAGTCTGATCCGTGTCCCAGCAAAAAGGCAATGGGCAAGGCGATCTCTTGGGCTTGAGCCATCCGACCCATTGGAATCGCATCCAGGTCAAAGTGTTGGTCGGCGGTCATGGTTGTCTGGGTTGCACCAGGACAGACGGCATTAATCTGTATGCCTGCGGGTGCGCCTTTTCTGGCGAGCCACTTGACCATTGCACTGACACCGCCTTTGGCTGCGACGTAATGCGGGCTGGCACGCAAGCCACCAATGCGAGCCGCCACGGAACTGACCACGACAATCTTGCCGCGGCCGCGCGCCATCATGCCAGGGAGCAAGGCCCGTGTGAGATGGACTACGCTTTTGACGTTGATATCGATGACCGTGTCAAACACCGTATCCCAATCGGCATCGTCCCATTGGTCCCAGGGACAGTAGCCCGCATTTAATACCACGCCATCCGGGATGCCCATTTCTGCAATCATCTGTTCGGTCGCTTGTCGGTCTCGGACGTCAAACGCCACGGTTTGGCAAGAAGCACCGGATTGCCGAATTGCATCGGCCAAAGCCATGGGCTCTTGCTGATCAGCAAGTATCAGTGACGCGCCTAGCGAGGCACAAATCTGGGCTGTTTGACTGCCGATGCCCCCACCCGCGCCAGTAATCAAAATGTTTTGATGGGCTAGAGAAAAGGGTTGATGAGGAAACGGCTGCATCGCTTGAATGTCTTTTTGTGGGTTAGAGGTGAAGTAATCGTTCAAGGTGTGTGTGATCAGGCTTTTCGTAACTCGGCAAGTAAGGCTTGAGCCATGTCCTCACGCACGGTTTTTTCTTCGGTCATGCGCTGCGCAATGGCAGTGATTTCATCGCCAACGGCGCCAGCAGCAATAGCGATATTTTGCGCGTGCAAGGCCATGTGCCCTTGCTGGATACCCACGGTTGCCAACGCTTTCAAGGCACCAAAGTTTTGGGCTAGGCCGACAGCTGCTGCGATACCCGATAACGCTTCGGCACTTTTTACGCCCAAGATCTTCAGACACGCCTGCGCCGTCGGATGCACTTTTGTCGCACCGCCAACGAGTCCAAGGGCCATAGGCAACTCAATACTGCCCGCCAGATCGCCGTCTGGGGTCATTTCATAGCGACTCAGGCTACGGTATTGGCCCGATCGTGCGGCATAGGCATGGGCGCCGGCCTCAATCGCACGCGTGTCATTGCCGGTTGCCAACGTTAAGGCGCTCACACCGTTCATGATGCCTTTGTTGTGTGTTGCGGCTCGGTACGGGTCGGCGTCTGCGAAATCAGCAGCCAAAATAATCCCTTCAACCACGTCTGGACCGCCAATGTCATCAGCCTTCCAAACCGCCCGTGCTCGGGCTAGGCGTCGATCGGCTAAGTTCGACAGGATTCTTAAGTGATGTTTCCCGCCGGTCCATTCGCTGAGTTTGGGTGCAAGGGCTTCGGCCATGGTGTTCACGGCGTTAGCCCCCATGGCGTCCCGGGTATCGACAATCAAATGAACGATCACCATGGGCCCGGAACGCGTGTCCAAGAGTCTGACGTCAAGGTCTTTAAGACCGCCGCCTAGTTTGATCAGAACCGGGTCACAGGCATTACAAAGCGCAGTGATTTCTGCTTTGCGCTCCAAAACCTTGAGCCGCGCTGACCACGGGTCAGACAGTCCAACGAGTTGGACCTGGGCGATCATCTCAGTGGCGCTTAAGGACGTAAAAAAACCACCGGTTGCGCGGCATTGCCGCGCCGTGTTGCCGACGGCGGCAATCACGGAACTCTCCTCGGTGGCCATGGGGATGAGAACGTCTCGACCATCGACGATCATGTTGGTTGCGATGCCCAATGGAACAGTGAACCCACCGATGGCGTTTTCGACCAGCCGATCCAGTAAGTCAAAAGGCAGTGCACTCGAGTCTTTGAGCGACTGCACACTCTCATCGTCAAGCGCGGCAAACTGCTGGACTTTAGATAAGCGTGCTGTCTGACCTAGTTGATAAAAACCGCTTAAACGAGACGACCCTTGCATCTGATTCCCCTACCCTTCGAAGCCATGCCTTGACTGGGCGATTTAATCACCGCCCAACACCAATCTTGGCAACCATAAAACCAGTGACGGGAAGGCAAAGGCCAATGCCAAACCCGAGAGCTGCAACAAAACAAAAGGCGTGACGGAGCGGTAAATGTCGCCCATGCTGATTTCAGGTGGTGCAATCCCCTTCAGGTAAAACAGTGCATAGCCAAAGGGCGGTGTCAGAAAACTGGTTTGTAAAGTGATCGCAACTAGAATGGCAAACCATACCAAAGTTTCAGAAGAGCTCATGTCAAGACCAAAGTCTAGGGCGAGGACGATCGGCGCAAATAAGGGTAAGGCGATGTAACTGATTTCAATCCATTCAAGAAAGAAACCAAGCAAGAAGATCAGCGCCATAATGATGAATAGCGTCATGAAAGGACCAGACGCAATCGCCATGACCGCATCTTCGACCATGGCATCACCACCAATGCGTTTGAAGATAACCGAGAAACAGGTCGCACCGATGGCCACCCAGAGAATCATCGAGGTGGTTTTGCCTGTTTCAAAAACGCAATATTTTATGTTGGTCCACGTCAGCTGCTTAGCGAAAGCGGCGATGAGAATGGTGCCGAAAGCACCAATGGCAGCCGCCTCTGTTGGGGTGGCAATACCAATAACGATAGATCCCAGCACGCCAAGGATCAGCAACACTGGCGCAACCAGATCGCTGGCTAGTGCCAACCACAGCGGTCGTTTGTCGTCTATATCAACCACGCCTGCCGGCGCCTTGTGGGGAAAGAACAAGGCAATGGCGATGATGTAGATGACGTAAAAGGCCCCTAGTACCAGACCCGGCACGATGGCGCCAAGAAACAAGTCACCGACTGAGATGTTTAAGATGTCACCCACCAAAACCAGCATGATGGATGGCGGAATAAGGATGCCGAGTGTGCCAGAAGCGCAAATCAAGCCCGCGGCCAATCCCTTGTCATACTTCTGTTTCAGCATGACGGGTAGGGCGAGTACACCGAGCAGAACCACGGATGCACCGATAATGCCTGTTGAGGCGGCCATCACGATACCGAGTAGAGCCACAGAGATGGCGAGACCACCCCGCAGACCGGCGAACAGACGTTCAAGCGATAACAGTAGCTTGCGCGCGGCGTCCGATTTCTCGAGCATCAATCCCATAAATATAAACAGGGGAACGGCCAGCAGTAACCAATTGGATAGCGTCCCGCTAAAGATACGGTTCACCACTGTTCCTAGGAACATGATGTTGATGCCGCCAAAAAAGCTAAACAACACACCAATGCCCGCTAACAACAAAGCCACTGGATAGCCAGAGAAGATGCCCGCAATGAGTGCGAGCATCATCATGATTGGCAAAAAGTACTCACCCACGTCTCACCCCTTGTTATCCGTTGTTGGTGGTGCTGTTTTCGTTCGCGGGCTGCTGGTTGCTGAGGATGAAACCAAGGTTGCGCAAGACTCGACCCAGTCCAGTTAAAAACAACAAACCAAGCCCAATCGGCAAAATCGCTTTGACCAAATAACGATCGATCAGACCGCCATAATCCGATTGCTCACCGGAAACAATGGCCATGTCAACAAAACGCAGCGAGAGCCAAGCCACAATGGCGCAAAATGGTAGCAAGAAAATTAAATCGCCAATCGCATCAACCGTGGCACGCCATTTAGGACTGACTTTGGCATACAGCATATCAACGCGTACGTGTCTATCCTGTTGCAACGCATAGGAGCCACCGAGCATGACCATCACAGCGAATAGGTGCCATTGCAGCTCAGTAAGGCCGATGATGCTCAGTTGGTTACCGAATAATAAGACCGACTGATCCCATGTGGCGAGCTGGGACAAGCGCAGGATACCGCCGATCACTGCAGCGAGGACACACAAAATAACTGGCAAGATCAACCAAGAGCTTGCCATGCCGGGCCAAGCGCTGATCGACATCAAAACTTGACCCAAGCGTTGTAAACCGTTTTGCGCAGAACCAGCAGCCTCAAGGGCCGCTGGTTTTTCTACAGAGCCCATCATCTTAATCTGTGCTCAAACTCTGTATGTTGTGCCATTGATTGACACTTTCCATGTACTTGGTCAGTGACTCGTAGGCTTCTTTAAAGATGGGGTCATTTTTAGCTTCTTCTGCCAATACAAGGGCTGACTCAACCTTGAGTGTCTTAAGCACTTCTGGTGGAAAGCGGCGGACCTCGATGCCTTTGGCCTTGAACTCTTCAAGCACTGGGACCTGCGCGGCCGGTGCCACTGACAAGGTGTAAACAATATTGGCCTGACAAGCGACCTCTAGCTGTTTCTTCTCGAGGTCAGTGAACTCGTTATAGACATCTTGGTTGATGAGCAAGGAGTTCCAGCTTGCGGGCTGGTGCCAGCCAGGGAAGTAGTAATACTTGGTGATGTCAGCAAAGCCCAATGATTTGTCAATAATAGGCAATGAGAATTCTGTGGCCTCGATACGACCGCGTTCTAGGGCCACAAAGATCTCGCCTCCGGCAATCAACTGCGTTGAGGCGCCTAGGTTGTTCAGTACCTTGCCGCCCAAACCAGAAATCCGCATTTTCAGACCTTCGAAGTCGGCCGGTGTGTTGATTTCTTTGTTAAACCATCCGCCACTCTCAGGTGCCGTCAGGTGGCAAGGAAAGACTTCCACGTTGTACTGATCGTAGGCTTTCTGAAGGATTTCCCGGCCACCGCCATCCCACATCCATCCCAAAAATACTTCTGGGGTTGGACCAAAGGGCATCGCGCCCATCAGGCCTGCCACAGGTACGGTACCAGCCCAGTAGCCAATCCAGTCCCATCCCGCAGGTACGGCGCCGGTACTGACGGCGTTAAACACTTCCAAGGGGGGAACCAGTTCGCCAGCACCGTATACCTTAAGGTTTAACTCACCACCTGAAACGTCAGATAAAAGTTTGGATAAATTTTCAGCCCCTTCACCCAAGAAAACCATGTTCTTTGGAAAGGTGCTTGCCACGTCAATTGTTTTAGCGGCGTTTGCGGATTCCGGCTGAGCCGCAAACAAAAATGCTGTGGCCGCGGCAGTGGTTAATAATTTCTTCATTGTCTTCCTCACTTCCTAAGGTTGAATCTCAGTCAAGGAGAATCGTTATGAAAAAGATGGATCAACCGAAATTAACCACTGCACTTTTGTCTCAACGAATCCCCATGAGATGAACTAATCAAAGGGGTTGCGGTTATTTTTAATTTTTACCGTCTTACTGATTATTCACAGTCGGTCTGTTGGAGTCAATGTAAGTTTTGTTTATTAAGGGATATCACTTAGGCCGCGTTTATCAATCGCTAGACCTGTGTTGTACATTGCGCTCATATGAGGGCTTGTGTCAGCCCATCGACGACAAGCTCTTGCCCCGTGATATTGATCGCGGCGTCACTTGCGGCAAATAGAGCAAGATTGGCAACATCACGCGGATTGATTAAACGGCCCAAAACAGCTTGTTGTTCGTGGCGTTCGGTGAGTTCTTGCTCTGGCACATCAAGCGTTTTGGCTTTGGCGGCAATGACGGCGCGGATCCGTGGGCCGTCTACTGCGCCCGGTAAGATCGCATTCACTCGGACGCCAAATGGCCCGAGCTCAATGGCCAACGACTTGGTGAACCCCACCACCGCCCATTTAGATGCCGAGTAAGGTGTGCGCCCCGCAAAGCCTAAATGACCAGCCGCTGATGAGAGGTTGAGCATCACACCGTGTGCTGAGGCTTTCAATAGGGGTGTGGCTTCGCGCGCGCAAAGGAATTGACTCGTGATGTTGACCGCTAATGTTTGATCCCAATCGGCTTTGGAGAGCGTCTCCACAGGACCCGTTGGCCCTGCAATTCCCGCGTTATTGATCAGAATGTCTAGGCCCCCGAGTACGGATTTGGCGTGTGTGAACAATTGTTGGACGCTGGTTTCGTCAGACACATCTGACTCGACGGTCAGCACATGAGGTAACTCGTTTTTTACCGCGTTCAAGGCGTCGCTGTTGATGTCACAAATCAATACTCGGCAACCCGCATGACTGAACGCCCGGGTGAGTTCGAGGCCAATACCGTTGGCGCCTGCGGTGATTAAGACACAACGGTCTTTTAAGCTCATATTTTCAAACATGGCAATACCTTAAAGAAGAAAGAGGAGAGGAAAGAGAAAGTGGTGTGAGGGGAGGCGCTGCCGATAGCGTGATCAGGTGACATGTTCAGGCGCGGGTGGCGTCTTGCCCAAAATCAGGTCGGCGGCCTTTTCGGCGATCATCATGGTGGGTGCGCCCGTATTGCCCGAAGGCATATTGGGCATGATCGAGGCGTCAACAACACGCATATTTTGAAGGCCGATGACCCGCAATGACGCGTCCACCACAGCGGTCGGATCGCTGATCGGACCCATGCGACAAGTTCCCATGAAGTGCCACGCGGTGCCACCCCGTTCGTGCGCGCAGTTCAGCAAGGCCTCGTCACTGGTGGCGTTTGCCGGGGGAAAATCATCGGCCTCAATGTAGGGCGTCAGTGTGCTTGAGTGCAGGTATTGTCGCGCGAGACGCAGAGCGTTTGTGATCACGGTGCGATCGCGTTCATCGAGAAGGTAGTTGGGTTGGACCGTCGGCAAGACCGCGGCATCGGGTGATTGAATGCGCACATAGCCTCGGCTATGCGGGCGTGTTTGATAAACCCCGAGCGTCATACCCTCAAACGTGTCGAGTTGACCAGCGATGCCGGACGCATAACTACCCGGTGAAAAGTGAAACTGTAAATCGGGTTCACTCACCTCAGCCGAAGAGCGCTCAAAGGCAAAGCACACGGAAGGGCTGATGCTCAAGATGCTCGGTTTTTTCATCATCCATCGCAGGATTTGACCGATCAACGGTAGACCCCGCGCCATGCTGTTTAAGGTTTTGACGTCTTTGACTCGGACGACCGACCGGATCATGTAGTGATCTTGAAAATTCTCGCCCACGCCCTTGAGTTCATGCACCGGTTCAATGCCATATTGATTCAATAAGGGCAACGATCCAACCCCAGACAATTGCAACAACTTTGGCGTGTTCGCGGCGCCGGCGCTCAGGATGACTTCACGCCGGGCAGTCAGCGTGTTGATTTGGGTTTGCCCGGCGCGCCTGTAACGAATGCCCGTGGCTTGTTTGCCCTCGAAGGACACCGCCAATACCTGTGCTTCGGTGATGATTTGAAGGTTGGGGCGATTTTTGGCTGGTTTGAGAAAGGCTTGTGCGGCACTGACCCGTCGACCCTTGTGGATCCAACGTTGGTAGTAGCCTGTACCGCGTTGGCTGGCACCGTTGTAATCCACATGACTGGGTAGACCGTATTCGGCGGCCCCAGCGATAAAGGCATCGCACAGTGGATGACGCCAGTCACAGTCAGTGATCGGGAGCATGCCTTGCGTGCCGCGATAGCGGGGGTCGTGCGGCCCCATGCGGGACTCGGTTCGTTTGAAATAGGGGAGAACGTCCGCATAAGACCAGCCAGGGTTACCTAAGGCGGCCCAAGTGTCATAGTCAGACGCGATGCCTCTCGTGTAGTTAAAGCCATTAATTGAACTGGAGCCACCCAGGGTACGACCGGTGCGCGTCGTGACACGACGTCCGTGGGTTAGCTCGGTGGCTTCGGTTTGGAAATCCCAGGTGTAGTCGGGATCGTGGCCTACTTTGATGAACCCAGCGGGGATATGGATATAGGGGTTGCGGTCTGGCGGTCCGGCCTCAATGAGACACACCGTCACCGTCGGATCGGCTGATAGGCGATTGGCGAGCAGGCAACCGGCTGCGCCTGCGCCGACGATAATAAAATCAACGGGCGTGTTCATGGTCGGTTTGCCCCTTTCAGGTCGTCAGGTCCGTGTGCTTTAGTCAATGGATACCCCTCGGTATCCCTCTTTGGCAACGTCATCACAGATCTTTCGGTATTTGTCCAAGCCCGCGACATAGGGCATGAACACTCGGGGTTTGCCAGGAATGTTGGCGCCGGTGTACCAAGAATTGGCTTTGGGGTAGAGCGTGGTGTCGGCGACATCGTTCACGTGCTGTACCCACTGTTCTTGGGCGTCGGCCTGGGCTTGGAATTTGACTTTGTCGGTCTTGCTCATGTGTTGAACCAAGTCAGTGATCCAGTCAACGTGCTGCTCGATGGCTGAAATCATGTTGGTCTTGACGCTTGGACTGCCGGGTCCTGTGATGATGCTCATGTTTGGAAAACCGTTGACCATCACGCCAAGGTAAGTTTTAGGACCATCACGCCAAGCGTCCGCTAAACGTGGGCCATTTTTGACGCGGATATCAATATCCAAGATGGCGCCCGTCATGGCGTCATAGCCAGTGGCAAATATCAAATCATCGAGAGGATACTCGGCATCGGCCGTCCTGAGGCCGTTAGGCGTGATGGCCTCAATGGGTGTTTGGCGCACGTTAACCAAGTGAACATGCGCTTGGTTATACGTTTCGTAATAGCCGGTATCAAGACACAACCGTTTGGTGCCAATCGGGTGATCGTTTGGCATGAGCAATGCGGCGACCTCAGGGTCTTTGACCGTGGCGCGAATCTTGTCGCGTACGAAATCGCAGGCCATTTCATTTGCGTGCTCGTCGGTTAACAGGTCTTTATAGGCATAGAGAAAACTGATGTTGCCGCCGGTGTTCCATTTGGCCTCGAAAAGGCGTTGTCGCTCGGCAAAGTCGTCCTCAGCGGCGAACTTGTCTGGTGGGGGGTGCCCTGCGATACCAAAGGGTGTTTGTTTGGCGTTTTCACGCCACTGTCGATACTGTGCCTTGTGAGATTCGGCGACATCGGGTGTCAGTGGACGGTTCATGCTCGGTACGCTGTAATTGGCGGTACGTTGAAAGACGAATAGTTCTTTGGCCTGCTGCGCCACGACGGGGATCAATTGGATGCCTGATGAGCCGGTACCGATAACCCCAACCGTCCTGCCTGTGAAATCCACGTCTTCCTTGGGCCATTGTCCGGTGTGAAACCAGCGTCCTTTGAATTGATCGAGACCGGGGAAGTCCGGTACGCGAGGCAAAGACAGGTTACCGACAGCGAGTACCAGGTACTTCGTTGTCAATAGGTCCTGATTCTCAGAGCGGATCGTCCAAGTCGCGGTTTCGTGATCGAATTCAGCCGACTGCACCCGGGTGTTGAATTGGATTTCTTTTTTTAAGTCAAAGCGATCGGCCACGTGGTTGGCATACTTTTCGATGTCGGGCTGAGCAGAGAACCGCTCTGGCCATTCCCATTGTTGTTGAAGCTCGTCATCAAAGGAGTATGAGTACTCCAGACTCTCAACGTCACAGCGGGCGCCGGGATAGCGATTCCAGTACCACGTGCCACCCACGCCGTCCGCGGCTTCCAAGACCCGAACGCGATACCCTAATTTACGTAATCGATACAAGGCATACAGGCCGCCAAAGCCTGCGCCGATGACCACAACGTCAAGTGGTGTGGTTGATGGGTTTGCATTCATGTCTCTTCTCCTGTTGGGGCTGGGCTCTGGCGCAGGCTGCGTTGACAAGCGTCGTAGGCCACTTGTGCCATCTCGGTCACGGCTTGATGGGCCACATCAACAAGATTTGCCATTCGAATAAAGCCGTGGGTCATACCGGGATATAGACGTAAGGTCACCTCGACACCGTCCCTTTCTAATGCCTTTGCATATTGAATGCCATCGTCTCGCAGCACGTCATGATCAGCGAGCGCAATCCACGTGGATGGCAAGCCACGTCGGTTTTTGTGTCGAATGGGCGAGATACGGTCACTGATCCATTCGCTTGGCGGGGCGTAAAGCTCAAAAAACCACGTCATGTCTTTTTTATGGAGCAGGTACCCCGAGCTAAATGTGTTGTAACTGTCGGTCTCGAAATCACAGTCAGTGACGGGGTAAACCAGCAATTGTTTGGCAATGGGGATTTTTTGATGGCATTCGTTCACGGCAACGGCAGCCAAATTACCACCGGCGCTATCACCTGCAATGACCAGTGGCACCGATGAGCCTGCCAGCGACTCGCGCGATTGATACGCCCAAGTGATGGCGTCGATGGTGTCTTCAAGGCCACAGGGGTAGGGGTACTCGGGTGCCAATCGGTAGTCCAACAGCAAGACAGCGCAGTGACTCTGTTGGCATAACAGGCGAGCCAGTGCATCAAACTCGGTCAAACTGCCCAGGCACCAACCCCCACCGTGCAGATAAACAATCAGACCGCTCTCTACGGGTCCGCTTCGGTAGAGTGTGGCGGGACATTTGCCATGACGCACAGGCACGTCGATCGGTGTGACGGCGTGAACGTCCGGACCGTTGCCAAGCGCGGCAGCGCTTGCCGCCATGACGTCACGGGCTTGCGGGGGCGTGCATTCATGAAAAGCCGGGCGTCCACTTAACCGCACGGCCTCCAACATCTCAATGAGTTTGGGATGTAGGTTCAATGTCATCTCCTGTCACAATCAATTTGAGCCACTTAAAAATTGGACAACGGCTTGATGTACCGGTTGCCACTGGTGCTCCAAAATCACAAAATGGGCCCCGTTGCCGACTTCGACGCAGACCTTGTGCGTGGCGTTGATTTCATCAAACAAGCGTGATGCCCCGATTCGAGAAGCGGTCTCGTCATGATCCCCGCGCACCAAAAGGGTGGGTGTCTGGATCCGTTTGGCATCAAACACTGGGTGACCGGTGTAAGCGGCAAAGAGATCAACCAGGGTGCCATTGGGGGCCCTGAAGGCAGGCGATGGGGCACGTGATGGGGCAGGCGATGGATCGGTTTTTGCTGCAGGGTCTTCTTTCAAACAGGCTTCAAACAAGGCATTAAAGACTTCGTCTTTACGCCACAAGGTTTTGTCTGGGTGCGGTATTTCTTCATCCCAGCGATCAAGAATGCTGTTGCGAACCACCCAGCGATAGGCACCAAGTTTTGGATTGATCTGCGATTTGTTGTTGGGATCAACGGCGCCATGCCACCAGGAGGTTTTGGTGTGTCCTTCGTTATAGATGGGGGCATACAGCACGAGTCGCCGGATGTGTTTTGCCAGGTGACTACTTGCAAAAAGGCCGCAAATAATCGATCCCCACGACCCCCCCAAGAGGTCGACAGTATCGACACCATGGCGGGTTTTGATGAAATCAATAGCGTCCATGACATCTTGTTGGACGTCGGCGGCGCGTGCGTAGGGTTCGAAGTTTTCAGGGTCTAGCGCTGCCATGACAGGCGGGCGAGTGGACCCGCCGTATCCCCTGATGTCTAAGGCATAGACATGAATGCCATCCAAGGCGAGCCGATTCATCCAAGACCATTGGGCGATGGGGTGGTCCCACAAGACGCTTGGCACGGTTGCGCCGTGCACCATCAGCAGTGGTACGGTCTGTTGCGCTGGTGAGTTTGATGGCGCCATCGCCCGTTCACGCAGGCGCAACGTCAAGCCGTCTTGCTCACTCGAGGCAATAAAGTGATCTGTGTTAATTAAGGCATCGGTCGTTCTTTGTGACATGGGTTCGTTTTCCGTTGGATCGGTGTGAAACATCGAGCAGGGTCAGTCGGAGGGGTTGCGCTTGATCGAAAGGAGCACGCTAGAGAAATCGCGTTTGCCATGGCCCCGTTGGCTGTGTTGCGCAAAGACTTCACGCGCCGTTTCCCCGAGCGTGATCGTTGAGTCAGTGTCCAAGGCTGCGCCTGCTGCGAGCCCAAGGTCTTTGAGCATGAGATCGACCCCAAAGCCACCCGCATAGTCATTGGCGGCGGGTACGCCTTCCATCACACCTGGCCAGGGGTTGTATTTCTCTAGCGCCCAATTGCCGCCGCTACTGACGCGCATGATGTGGCTAAGAACATGAGGATCCATGCCATTGGCAACGCCTAAAGCGAGCGCTTCGCAGGCACCAGCCATTTGAATGCCAAGCATCATGTTGTTAGCGATTTTGGCAACCTGTCCGGCCCCTGCCCCACCCGCGTGGAAGATGTTTTTGCCCATAGCCTGCAGATAGGGGTTGGCGGTGGTAAACGCGTTGGCGTCGCCTCCCACCATGAAAGTGAGCGTGCCGGCAACCGCACCGTTGGTACCACCCGAAACGGGCGCATCGAGCATCGAAATGCCACGCGCAGCGGCTTCTTGAGCGACTTTGCGGCTGCTCGCCGGCGAGATGGTGCTGCAGTCAATGACCAAGGTGTTAGGCGCGATGTGTGACAAGAGCTTTTGCTCGTGCAAATAAAGCGCTTCCACATGGTGACTCTCGGGCAGCATTGAGAAGACGACCGTTGCCCCTTCGACAGCCTGGCTCGCAGTGGGGGCAACCTTTGCACCGGGTACGGCGGCCATACACGCGGGCACCCGGTCATGGATACACAACTGATGGCCGGCTTTGATCAAATTGTTCGCCATAGGGGCGCCCATGTTACCCACGCCAATGAAAGCGATTGTGGCCACTTTTGTCTCCTTTTGTACCCCGTCCAAACGTTGAACAGGGACGATTTGTTGTTGTGTTTTTTTATTTTTTTCCATTTGATTGTGTATCGACAGGCCGCCTCAACACAAGTTTTTTTTGAGTGATGATGTCAAACCGCTGGCGGTGGGTGTGCTGACGGTGACCTGCGTTTAAAAACTGATCCAGTATGAGTGAGAGAAACTGCGTGTTTTTATCATTCGAAAGGATTAAGTTATGCCAAAAGGTATTCGATTAAAGCCCGAGCAAATCGTGGCCAAGTTGCGCGAGATCGAGGTCAAGATTGGCCAAGGCAAGGACGTGCTCACGGCTTGCCGGGAGGCGGGGGCTACAGACAAGAGCTACTACCGCTGGCGTCGGGAGTATGGAGGCATGAAGGTTGATCAGGCCAAGCGCTTGAAGCAACTGGAGCAGGAGAACGCTCGGCTCAAGCGGTTGGTGGGTGAGTTGCACTTGGAGAAGGCGGTGCTCACGGATGTCGCACGGGGAAACTTCTAAGCCCACAGCGCCAGCGTGCAGCGGTGCGCGGTGCTGTGGGCAAATATCCGCGTCTGTCTGAGCGCCGAGCGTGTCAGATTCTGGGGGTAGCTAGGAGCACCATGCGGTATGCAGAGGTGCCTTTGGTGGATGAAACAGCGCTGCGCCACGGGGTGCTGGAGGTGGCCAATTTGTATGGGCGCTACGGCTACCGAACTGTCTGTGGGTTGTTAAGCGGCGCGGGCTGGCAAACCAGCGAAGCGGTGGTCAGGCGCATCTGGCGACAAGAGGGTTTGAAGGTGCCCGCCAAGCAGCCTGCCCGAGCCAGGCTGTGGCTCAATGATGGTTCGTGCGTGCGGCTTCGCCCCGAGCGGGTCAATCATGTATGGAGCTATGACTTTGTGCAGGGTCACACCTATTGCCCTTGGTCGAGGCGATGGCGCAAGTTTCGTATTCTGGTGGTGATCGATGAATTCAGCCGGGAGTGCTTAGCGCTTTACGTGGCTCGCGCCATCAAGGCGGTTGATGTCATTGATGTGCTATCGGATTTGATGCTCGAGCGTGGTGTGCCTGAATTCATCAGAAGCGATAACGGGCCTGAGTTTGTGGCCACCATCCTCAGGAATTGGCTCAAGAGCTTGGGAACCAATACTGCCTACATCACGCCAGGCAGCCCATGGGAGAACGGGTATTGCGAGAGCTTTAACGGCAAGTTTAGGGATCAGTGGCTCAATGGAGAGTTGTTCTACAGCTTAGGCGAAGCGCGAGTGCTCATTGAGCAGTGGCGCATTCACTTCAACACACTGCGTCCGCATCAATCGATTGGTAAAAAGCCACCAGCTCCGGGCACCTGGCTACCAAAGACCAAGGCGGAAAAGGACTTGCATTTGAGTTTGTTTCCAGCGATTCCAACACCACAGGAGGTCAGGCAAAGATTGAGTTTGCAATGAAATAAAGTTAGAGTCAAAACTCTCACTGACATTGGATCAACATTTAGCCCGGGTCACTAAAAAAATTGGTTTTACAAAAAGCCACGCTGGTCGGAACTAATTAGGATGACCGCCGTCAGAACAACCGTACCTAAGCCGCCAAGCTCGTTAGGGTGTGATCACCACATATTAAAGGAACAAGGATCTGATCATGTTAACTCGTAAGTCGGCGGTGCTTTTGTTGATGTTAGTGCCCACCCTCTTAAGCGCGGAAGAGTTAGTCGTGGACACTCCGCTTGCTGTTGGTAGCCAGATCGGTAGCTTTGACCCCAAGTACACCAGCATCGGAATACGCTTGCCGGGCTCGGACCGCAGAGTTTGGTTCGAAAATACGGTCAATGGACTAGGTGTCAACCCTTATTATAGCCCTTGGCAAGACATTAAGATCAATAGCAGTGCCAATCGCCCAACTCTTACCTTCGATAGTCGAGGCGAATTCCTCCAACCGTCAAACCTTACATATGACATCGTGACTGAAAAACTTTCACTGCAAAATGTCATTCTCAAGCCGAACGATATGCGTCTGAATTTTCAGGGGCAGAATAATACGTTGACGCTTGACAATTCGGAACTGGTGTTCTCTGTTGCACCCCCAGTGTTTCGCTCGACCAGTTCGGTCAACCTTAACTTTGTTGGTGGCGACAGCAGGATTGTTAGTGGCCTTAGCGATACCTACGATGCTCAATGGGCCATCAATGTCCAGCCCAGCGCAAATGCCACCATCAGATTTGCCGGTACAGCCGGAAGCTCAAAGATCACTGAGGCCTTTCGTTTGTATGGACCGTCTTCAATTAACGTTGACGCAGGCAGTCTCACATTTGCTGACAGCTACTTTGTACAACAAGAAGGCGACACACGTGTCACCAACGGTGGCAGTCTAAATGCCATAGGAGCCAATACGCAAGTATCGCTAGACAATCTGTCTCTCGAAACAGGTGGCACACTCTCGATTGGCCTTGGAAGTGTCACGGTTTCGGTGAGTGATGAACTGGTCATGGACGATGGAATTGCTCGAATAAGTGCAAGTGCTGAGTTGAACGTCGGTAAACTTTCGATTGCTGGTGACTCGGTAATAATTCCCTTTATACCCAATGGCAACACGCGCGTCGGAAGTATTGATGTCAATCTGTTGCAAGCGCAACGGGCGCAGCCGGCACGCTTAACCCTGAGCGATATTGCGTTGATGAACGTTCAGTATTTTTTGGGTTCTCAAGATCTGACAGTGGATCTGGATAACAGTTCTCTGCGCGTGGCAGGTCAGGGCGCTTTCTCAATCTTTGAACTTCGTGGTGCGGAAATCAATGTCGGTGAAGGCAGTACATTGTCGGTTTTTGATGATCAAGACCCCCGAACAATCTACGGCACGATTAACGTTGCGAACAGAGGCCAGTTCGCGGTGGGTCCGAGGTTCCGCTTAGTTCTTAAGCCAGACCTCGACGTTAATTTGCAAGCGGGTAGCAGAATGTTTGTCCTCGGTGGTCTGGAGGGTAGTGGGTCCCTCGGAGACGGAAGTATCTTTATCGAGGAAGACGGGACAAGTGTTGGAGTTCTGGCACCAGGTGATCTGAGTAACAAACAGCCCATCGGTACGATCGTAACCAACGGGTATGTACAATTCTCCCAAAGCAACGTGCCAAGTTTTGCCGACAATCTAGTGGACACTGGGCTTTTGGATGGTGGGGTTTACGCTGTGGACATCAGCGTTGCGGGTGGTTTACCGCAAAACGACCAGCTCCGTTACGGTGATGGGAATGTGCGCCTATCGACGCTCAGCCACATCTCCGTTAATGCGCTTGACAACCCATCAGCACTTGATTTGGATGGTAAAGAGTTCACCGTTGTACAGGCTGACAGAGCCGGGGTGGCCGGTGCTATTGTCCTGCAAAACCAAACGGTTGATATCGTTGAGGATAGCTCCATTCCAGCACTAATTGACTTCATCGTTGTCGACCGCAAAACCCTGGGTCATGATGATGTCACGCTAGTTGCTATCAATAGGGGTTTAAATCACCTGACCACCTTGGCTCCTAGCAGCCCAAACACCCAGAGCCTGGTGAGTGGTCTGATTCAGACCGCGTTTGCAGCACCGACCACAAGCTTGCCCTCCACGCCCAATACTACGATTAATGATGCTCTTCATAAACTCACGAATCCCCAGCTTGCTCAGTTGGACAATATACATGTCGAGCCTTTTTCATCGTATCAGACCGTGATCTTAGAAGACTACGACATGGTCGCTGGAACCGTCCTTGGACACGTCAGTGGCACCGGCTTGTTTTCTGGGGGAGGCATGTTTGCAGAGCAGTTAGCTATGATGTCTTCGCCTTCTAACTTAGATGAAGAGCAATGCCTTCGATCAAAACGTTCTACTTGTCGTGGTTTATGGGGATCAATTATTGCAGTGGATGGACAGGTCAATGGCAGTTCGGGTCTTGGAAGTTTTAATTATGAACTAGGTGGGCTCGTGCTTGGGGCTGACCTCCTCACGGATGAAAACAAGCAGGTCGGCTTATTTGCCGCATTTAATCGCACGAAGCTCAGCGAACACGATGCTGCAAATCAGAACATTAGCGGTAATTCCTATCACCTAGGTGCATACGGAGCTTGGGGTACGACCGGTGGTTTAAGGCTAAGTGGGGTTTTTGGTTATTCGTTTGGTGATCACGAGAGTGATCGCATGGTGTCAGATGTTGGGGCCTTTACGGGTGGTACCGCCAAGGCAGACTTCGACAGCCGTGGTTTTTACGTTGGCACTGAAGCCGCGCAACGCTTGGATCTGAACGGACGGTTTGCTTTAATTCCGTCGGTGTCGGCAATATTCTCACAAACCACCCAACGCGCAACCACCGAAAGCGGTGGTGGAGACTTTAATTTCGATCTACACAACAACACCGCGAAATCATTTTTGACGAGTGTTGGCCTGACGGCCGAACTTCAAATGGGCGATGAGTCCGCTGACTGGTCATTGTTAGGCGCCGCATACTATTACTACGATTGGTTAGCCGCAAACAATGAGTTCCATGAGATTACAGTTAGTAACCCCATCACAGGTACGATCACACAGGTGGGCCAAAACCGCGGAGCTCATGGCCTGTCACTAGGACTCGGTATTAGCGGTCAAGTTACAAAGTCGATAGCCGTTGGCGCGGGTTACGTTTATGGGTGGAATGAAAATGGTAATGAGCATGGGGTAAGTCTGAATTTTTCGATGACGTTCTAACAACAAACAGGTAATAATTTAGCACTCAAAGTAATCCCATTATTTACTCCATGAGCCGAAAACACACATAGCTAAAACCTGCGGGTGTCATGATTGCTTGGACGCATTAGGCGTTATAACCATCTTGGGGATACAAGATAAATCAGAAGATGTTAGCCGCGTAAAACCAGAACTTGATGGGATGCTCATGTCTGAGACTGCGCTACAGTGCAACCCCGTTTGCCACATCAAGCAAGATTCCGCCTTGTTCATTGGTGCAACATCCATCGGAGCAGTCTGCTGACTGCAAAATACGATGGATAACACAGGATCCGTTTGTCCAGTTGGCTGGATCCTCACAGGTTGCACATTGATCGGGTGCCCGGTTAGCAGCGTTCTCGGTGACCGGTGAGTACCAGCTTAAACCGGTGTCTAAAATCTGGGGACCACGATAACCAAATTTGTCTAACACAAACAAAAACTCTGCCATTAGCAGATGGTCGAGGCGCGGTGGTCTTGCGTGCATGACTAAATCATTTTAAGGATGAGACACATGCTTAAAGCACTAATTCTGGGAATAAGCGTTGCATTCATCGGAACAGCCGTTGCGGCATCCAACCCCGATGATCGGTTTGGTCCGGTCAATCTTGATGCTTTTTATCTCAATTTGCCTGAGCCTGATCAAACCGCAGCCCCCGGCACCTTACTCAAAGCAGAGCCAATTTCATCAAGCGTGCCTGGTGTTAAAGCTTGGAAAATCGCGTATGTCTCTACGGATGTGCGAGAACGTCGATTTGTGGTGACCGGTGTGGCCGTGGTGCCCGATACGCCACCGCCCACGGGTGGTCGCCCGATGTTGGCGTGGGCCCACGGTACAACTGGTACCGCGCAAAGCTGTGGGCCGTCTCAGGTTCTGGACCCCGTTCAGCCACTGAATCAATACTTTTTGCCGAACGGAAACTCTTGGACTGACTTAGGTTTCCCAGCGATGAAACCGTTGCTTGATCAAGGGTATGCGTTGGTTGCTACGGATTACCAAGGTCTAGGGGGCGGCGGTCGACACCAGTATGTAGTGTCTGCTACTCAAGGGCGTGACACCATCAATTCATTACGCGCTTTGTATCAAATTGAAGAGGCTCAAGCCAGTAAACGAGCGGCTGTTTATGGCTGGTCTCAAGGTGGTGGCTCCACGATTGGTGCTGCGAGTCTGCCTGATTACCTAAGTGCGAGTAATGCTGCAGTCAAGGGTATTGAGATCGTAGGTTTTGTGGCCATGGCGCCAGCTGACATCGCTGCTCTATTGCCAGCACCGGGTTATAGCGCTGAAGATGCAACGAAAGCAGTCAAAGGGTTTATTGGTCTGATGTCCAATAACGTCTTTAACTTCACGCATCTTGTGATGAATCTATGGGGTACTCAGGCTGCATTTGACGACCGAATATCACTGAATGACCTTTTGACAGAAGAGGGCGCCAAGGCAGTTGACCAGATTCTTTCACGTAAGTGTGTACACGTCGCCTCGGATACTTTCAATTACGTATACGGCGACAATTACAAAACGCTACTGCGCCCTTCAATTACCAATACAAACACTTGGGTTGAGTCAATGACTGCTGCTGGAGTCCAGCCGGTCAAGCCATTGGCACCTGTCGTCATATATTGGGGAACAGCCGATACGGTGGCTCCGCCCATCATGCACTTAAAGTACATGGAGAGCACTTGCAAACAGGGTGGTGAAGTGACTCGGGTTCAGTTGCCTGGCAAGGTGACGCATTTTGGAACACCAGCAGCGTCTCAGTCGCAGTATCTCGAGTGGCTGTCCGATCGATTTGCTGGCAAACCGCTGCCAACTGCCGACGGTTGCGGATCTAAGCAAGGAAGCTGATTTCAGCTGTTCCTTTTATTTATGTTCTTGGTGTGGGCGCCAGTCTGTCATGGCGCTGGCGGCGAAGCTGTGTGCCAGTGACGACAGTGAAAAGGTTTCTTAGCCCAGGCTCGTCTTGTATCTGACCCATTTGGTATAGTCGATCTCTGCAAAACACGCAACATGTCGTGGCCTTGTGGGTTTGGTTCAAATTTCGGTGTTTAGATCCTTGGAGGTATCTCATGAAAAAGCGTGTTGGTGAGCCTTGGATACCGGCCTCCCAATTGGCCACTACCCTGACTGGCTTGGGATTGAATCTGTTGGTTTCGGAAGTCGATCTAGCGGTTCGCTTCCAAAACACAGTCCTTGGTGCAGAGGTCATCTACGCTGATCCGGATTTCGCGTTGATGCAAGCCATGGGTAGTCGATGGATGTTGCATGCCATACACAGCTACGAGAGACATCCGTTTCGTTTGATGTCAGAGACTCAAGACCTTCGAGGTCGTGGCGTTGAGTTGCGTCTCTATGGACTTGACCCGGATCAAGTCGTTGTCCGAGCACGTGACTTTGGGGCCATGATCCTCGTTGATCCCCAAGACAAAAGACATGGATTTCGAGAGGCCTATATCAGGTGCGCCGATGGTTACACTTGGGTGCCTAGCTTGTTATTGCCGGCTGCCGTTTAAGGCTCATGGGCTTGTCTTTTTTTTTACAGGATATTGGCAGACCACCATGCAAACAGCTAAAGTTGCTATCGTCGGTGCCGGCGTCAGTGGTCTATATGCTGCTTATTGCTTAGAAAAAACAGGGATAAGCGATTTTGTCGTGCTTGAAGCACGTCATCGAATAGGCGGTCGAATCTATTCGGTCCCGGCTAATGAAGGGCTCGAGGGTGACCACAATCGCGATCGATTCGACCTTGGCCCTTCTTGGTTCTGGCCACAATACCAACCCCAGTTAGCCAACCTGATTCGAAGCCTTGGTTTGGAAACCGTGCAGCAATTTGAACAAGGCGACACCCTGCTGCAGCGCTTCGCACGGCAGCCACCCATACGAACGCCTGGCCATCGTGGCAACCCCGTCTCCATGCGTTTGGTCGGCGGTATGGCTGCGTTGACGAATGAACTCGCTGCGCAGATTAACCCCTCAAAAATTCAGTTGCAATGCGCTGTAGACAGCATCTGCATGGCTGACGAACAGGTCATCATCCGTTACAGCGGCAGGGGTGGTTCAACACAGTCGATGATGGTGCAGCACGCACTCTTGGCATTGCCGCCTCGCTTGGCTACCAACACTATTGCGTTTGTGCCTGCGCTGCCAGACGATCTGAAACGGGATTGGGATCGCACGCCCACGTGGATGGCTCCCCACGCCAAGTATGTCGCCATCTACGACAAGCCGTTTTGGCGCGATCAGGGACTTTCTGGCCAAGCAAGCAGTTTCTGTGGCCCGCTTGTTGAAATCCATGACGCGTCAAACCCACAAGGTAAAGCAGCACTATTCGGTTTTGTCGGGTTGCCAGCCGCCCAGCGCCAGCAATTGACTCAAGCGGAACTAAAGACCCTTTGCCGCACACAATTGGAAGCATTATTTGGCAGCGAGGCGAAAACCCCACAAGCCGAGTTTCTGCAAGACTGGACTCTTGAGCCTTTTACCGCCACAGCCCAAGATAGTGGCGCAAGTGCTCACCACGCCTCGGCACCACCCAATCAACCGACCACGGGCGCCTGGCACGAATACATTATCGGCATTGGCAGTGAGTGGTCGGTTGAGTTTCCTGGCTATGTCGCTGGTGCCATTGATGCCGCAAGCATCGGTGTAAAGATCCTACTAAACCACCCATCAAGCAACTTGCCATCATGACCCCCTCTGTCCCGTTCGCTGCCCCGCTTACCCTGAAACCCACCTATCGTGCCATGCAGGTGTCGCCATCGCGAGACCTAGATCTGGTGGAACGGCAAACCCCTGAACCCAGTGAAGGCGAGGTACTGATTGCGGTTCAAGCGTGTGGCATGTGTGGTGCTGATGCCAGTGACATTGATGGTGCTGATCTGAGCCTGAGTCCGAGTCGTGTCCCAGGCCATGAGGTGGTCGGTCAGATCGTGGCGATCGGCAACCATGTTTCACCGCAATGGGCAATTGGCCAGCGCGTGGGTGTTGGGCGTCTAGGCGGGCACTGCCTGGCGTGCATACAGTGCCGGGCAGGTTTGTTTCAGCTCTGTCGCAACCAACCCTTTGTGGGTTCCAGCTGTGATGGCGGCTACGCAGAAATGATGCTTGCACGCGCCACGGGTTTGGTGCGAATACCGGATGAACTGCAGGCAACCGAAGCTGCACCGATTCTATGTGCCGGTATTGCGACATTTAACGCTCTAAAAAAGTGTGGTGCACAAGCCGGTGATGTTGTCGCTGTTTTGGGGATCGGGGGGCTTGGGCATATGGCTGTCCAATATGCCCGGCGTATGGGGTTCAAAGTGGTGGCGATCGGACGCGGTGCTGATATTGCTGCTGAGATCCTCGAGCTAGGCGCACATGTCTACATAGATACCGACCATGAAGATGCGGTTGCTCGTTTACAAAGCATGGGTGGGGCGGTCGCCATGATCACGACTGTCGGTTCAGGCGCACTGGTGTCATCGATGGTGTCTGGTTTGGCGCCCGCTGGCTGTATGGTGGTGCTTGCTCCAGGCAAAGACCTTGCCTCTATTCCTTTAGGATTGCTCGTCGGTGGTGAACGCAGCATCATAGGCTCGATCACGGGTTCACCGTTTGAAAATGAAAGAGCACTATCATTTAGTGTGTTGACACAAGCCATCCCCATGATTGAGACCATGCCGCTCGAGGATGCCAATATCGCTTTTCAGAAGCTGAAGTCTGGACAAGTGAAGTTTCGAATGGTGCTGACGATTGATTAAACAAGATCAAGGGCTCTCGCGTATGCAAGAGCTGAGCCTGCCTGTCGAGGCTCATCTCGCTCAGCTGCTGGGTATGCATTGAATGGTCTCACCGCTACCAACTTCTCAAGCAATGGCCAGGTGTTTGACCTGTCATTGTCTGCCAAACGTGATGTGGGGCAGTGGTCATTTGGTGGATCGCTGGGTTACGCCCACGGTTGGTTTGACAACAACCGTCAGTTAAGTGCTTCGGATGCCGGTATTGCGTCAGGCTTTAACCGTCAGTACAACAGCAACAGCAGCCTGTCGATTTATAGTGCCAAAGTGCGTGCAGCTTATACCTTTGAGCAAGACGCACACTATATCCGGCCATACGTGGATTTTGATGTGGCATATAGCCAAGCCCCAGGGTTCAGTGAATCAGGGCAAGGTGATCTGGCACTACAAACCCAATCGAACAACCAGTGGAACGTGGGTATTTCACCGATGGTGGAATACGGTGCAGACTTTGTGACTGAGAACAAAACACGCATGATGTTCTTTGTCAGTGCCGGTGCCACGTTCTTGCCCAACAACCAGCAAACCACACCGACTTCATTTGTCGGTGCACAGGCAGCCAATGGCACCTTTGATGTCGTCACCGATGGCCCGAACGTGCTTGGTCGTTTAAACCTCGGTATGCAGATCTATGAGCAAGAGGGCTATGAGGTACGTGCCCAATACGGTCTGCAGGCAGGTGAGGACTACTGGTCACAGAGCGTGTCGATTAACGCGGTGTTCAGGTTTTAGTTACAAGGGTATTGAGCGTAGGTCGATCACATATGCTCAAAACTTAAACCGGCCAGCATCTAATAAAGCCTCTTAAAGCTTATAACTTAGCTATGGTGCCCGGGGCCGGAATCGAACCGGCACGCCTTGCGGCGGGGGATTTTGAGTCCCCTGCGTCTACCAATTTCACCACCCGGGCACTTTCCTGATGAGGCTCATCTCATTTGGTAGAGACAGATTATACGTGGAAATTGAAACCTGTTTTTGGTATGGGTATTAGTTTGCCTGAGCGGTCCCTTGAAATCGCTGGATCAATCCCCAACTCATAAGTATCGCGGGTTCTTATTCGCTGCCCTGTGCTGTCTAAAAGAACCCGTTTTTTGCTAACAATCCGTAATAGACAAAGGTGAGACGATGACAGAGGCGACCAAGCCAGATTCGGCGCAGACGATGGGGTTTCAGGCAGAGGTCAAGCAGTTGCTGCATCTGATGATTCATTCGTTGTACAGCAACAAGGAAATTTTCCTACGAGAGTTGATTTCTAACGCATCTGATGCTTGTGACAAATTACGCTTCCAAGCCCTAGATAAGCCTGAGTTGTTTGAAAGCGACCCTGATCTAAGAGTGCGGGTGGATTTTGATAAAGACGCGCGCACCGTCACGATCTCAGACAACGGCATCGGCATGAGCAAAGAAGACGCCATTGCCAACTTAGGTACCATCGCTCGCTCCGGCACCCGCGAGTTTTTTTCGCAGTTGACTGGCGATAAGCAGAAAGACGCCCAACTGATTGGACAGTTCGGGGTTGGTTTTTATTCTTCCTTTATCGTCGCCGACAAAGTCACCGTCTACAGCCGCGCAGCGGGTGCCGATGCTGATCAAGGCATCGAGTGGTCATCAGACGGGCAAGGTGAATTTGATATTGCAAATCGCACCAAGGCCGAGCGCGGCACGGACATCGTCTTGCATCTGCGTGAGGGCGAAGACGATTTTCTGAGTGGTTGGAAACTACGCGAAATCTTGCGTCGCTATTCAGACCACATCTCTTTGCCAGTGGAAATGCCCAAAGAAGAGTGGGATCAAGAAGCCTCTGAGATGAAACGCACCGGTGAGTGGGAAGCCATTAATCAGGCCAGTGCTTTATGGACCCGCAACAAGTCCGACATCACAGAAGAGCAGTACAAAGAGTTTTATAAGCACGTCTCACACGATTTTGAAGATCCATTGGCGTGGACCCACAATCGCGTTGAAGGCCGTAGCGAATACACCCAACTGCTATACCTGCCTAAACGGGCGCCATTTGATTTGTACGATCGCGACGCCAAACGAGGCGTCAAGCTATACGTCAAACGGGTCTTCATCATGGACGACGCCGAGCAACTGCTCCCGTCATATCTGCGGTTTGTACGCGGCGTGATTGACTCGGCTGACTTGCCCCTGAACGTCTCGCGCGAGATCCTGCAAGAAAGCCGCGATGTACGCACCATCCGTGAAGGGTCAGCCAAACGCATCTTGAGCCTGCTCGAAGACCTCGCTGAAAACAAGCCAGAAGACTATACCGTCTTCTGGCAAACATTCGGACAGGTGCTCAAAGAGGGTACAGGCGAAGACGCTGGCAACAAGGAGCGCATTGCCAAGCTTTTACGGTTTGCCTCTACCAAAGCAGATTCAGATGTCCAAGACGTGTCCTTGGCTGACTACGTGTCACGCATGAAAGAGGGCCAAGACAAGATCTACTTTGTCACCGCTGAAAGCTACAAGGCCGCCTCTTCAAGCCCCCATCTTGAGGTCTTCCGCAAGAAAGGCATCGAAGTCCTGCTCTTGTGGGATCGTGTCGACGAATTCATGCTCTCGCATTTGAATGAGTTTGATGGCAAGTCCTTGGTTTCTGTGGCCAAAGGTGGCCTCGATCTAGAGGCGTTGGCCGACGAAGAAGAAAAGAAAAAGCAGACTGAAGTGGCCGAAGCCTTAAAGCCTTTGGTGGATCGCTTGACCGAGACACTCAAAGACCGGGTCAAAGAAGTACGGGTCACCTTGCGTCTGGTCGATTCACCCGCCTGCGTGGTCGTCGATGAAAACGAAATGAGCCCACACCTACAACGCATGTTGCAGGCCGCTGGCCAAGCCGCACCGACGGTGTTGCCCATTCTGGAAATCAACCCAGAACATCCGTTGGTCAAGCGCATTGAGCAATCGTCTGATGAGCAATTCGGTGACTGGTCTTCGTTGCTGCTGGATCAAGCGTTACTGGCTGACGGTTCCCAGCTCGCTGATCCCGTCGGCTTTGTGCAGCGGATGAACCAACTGCTGCTGAAAAACTAAGGGATCGGTACCCTTTAAGTCGATAGACGGGCTGGCAATTCATGGGGTTGCCAGCCCGCTTTTTTTGCGTAGAGGGACCAGTCAAAGCACGGGCCCGGATCGGTTTTACGTCCAGGGGCAATATCACTGTGCCCCCTAACGTGGGCCAATGGGTAGGTTGCGCGTAGTGTCTGGGTTAAGTTTGCGAGCTGGTCATACTGCGCTTGTGTAAAAGCAACCTCATCAGTGCCTTCAAGCTCAACACCAATCGAGAAATCATTACAGGCCTGCCGCCCCTCAAAGGAAGACGAGCCAGCGTGCCAGGCCCGATCCAGGCAGGAAACAAACTGAGTCAGTTCGCCATCACGTTCAATCAAAAAGTGAGCGGATACTTTCAAGCCTTCGATCTGCGCGAGCCATGGGTCCCGCGAGGTATCGAGTTGGTTGAGAAACAAATCCTGTGCCATACCCGTTCCAAACACACCCGGTGGCAAACTGATGTTGTGAATGACCAGCAAGTCGATGGGGGTGTTCGGTGGACGATCATTGTGATTGGGTGAGGGCGCGTGTCGCACCCCGGGCGCCGATAACCAACCGTCCGATCGAATGCTTGAAGGGGCGATGCTCACGGGGAATGGTGTATGCCTTTTTTGGCATGCTCGGTACTGCACCAAAAGGCATCGTCTTGTTGGATGGCTTCTGAACGAGGCATGTAAACCTGACAGTGCGCGCACTTCACCATCGCCTCGGAGGCGTTAAGAGAGCGAGGTGGCTCTTGTGCCGGTTTTGAAGTTGGGGTTTTGCGGTTGGCCGCATAATGCGTCAAAAGGCGGGTCACCAGCAACACGCCAATAATCACAACCGCCCAAAATAAAATTTTGCCCATGCGTTTAGGAACGATTCAAGATAACGTCAATCACAAAACGGCTACCGGTGTAGGACAACACAAGGAACACGAAGCCAACCAACGTATAGCGTAACGCAATACGACCGCGCCAACCGCGCAAATACCTGCCAATCAACAAAATACCGAAAGTGACCCATGACAGCACCGTAAAGACCGTTTTATGGTCGAACGGCAACCATTGCCCAGTACTTGCTAGAGAAATCAATCCGCCAGAGATCACCGCAAATGACAGCGCCGTAAAAGCAATCCAAATCAGGCGAAACAGCAGCCGTTCCTGCGTCAACAATGGGGGTTGGGCATCAAGCATGCGACCCAATGCCCGCCTTAAGCCGCCAGCTTGACCGACCGATTGTTTCGGATGATGCAAATGATGATCGGTTGCGGCCATCAAGATGCTTTGCATCGCGGCAATGGTGATCAAGCCATAGGCCGCTAGTGCAAGTAACAAGTGCCCACGCAGCGCAGATTCGGTGGCACTGGTGAGTAAATAGGCCTTCGGAAAGAAAGCCGCCAAGGCGCAGGTCAAACCCGTGATGGGTAGCAGAATCAGTTGCAGGCCATCGATTTTTACGACCAAGCTTTCTAGCCAGAACACGATGAGCCCCAACCAGAGCGCGGCCGAAAGGGCTAAGACCCAGCTCAGGTGCAAATAGCCGTCAGCCAAGATGTGATCGTAGAGCGCCATGCCCTGGAAAAACAAGGCGACTAACAAGCCCCAGCGGGTGTAACGACCGAGGCGGTCGACAGGTTTCCCGGACTGTAGGGTGCCCCATAAAAGGACAGACAGGCCGATATAGACCGCGGCGGCGATGGTGTGAAATACAATACCTAAAGACATTCTGCTAGTTTAAGCGAATCCACCCCATTTCATTGGTCATTGCATGCTAGAAAATCTCACCGAACGTCTGAGCCGAGTCGTTAAAACGATCCGCGGCCAAGCCCGTCTGACCGAAACCAACACGCAAGAGATGATGCGTGAGGTCCGTCTCGCCCTGTTAGAAGCCGATGTGGCGTTGCCGGTGGTCAAAGACTTTATCGCCCGTGTGCGAGAAAAAGCGCTTGGCGAAGAGGTCGTCGGCAGCCTCAGTCCGGGACAAGCCTTGGTCGGTGTGGTCAATCGTGAGTTGGCCGCCCTGATGGGGGGTGATCTTGGCTCCGAGGCCGCTGAATTGTCATTGTCCGTCCAGCCACCGGCGGTGATTTTGATGGCGGGCCTGCAAGGCGCCGGTAAAACCACCACCACGGGAAAGTTAGCCAAGTGGTTAGCCGAAGGCGGCCACGTTCAGCAAGGTCGTAAAACCGGCCGTAAAAAAGTGGCTGTCGTCAGCGCCGACGTGTATCGACCCGCTGCGATCGAGCAACTTAAAACCGTGGCCGCCCAAGCGGGTGTCGAGTGGATTCCGTCCGATGGCTCGCAAAAGCCGGCCGATATCGCTAGCGCCGCGCTCGATCATGCGAAACGACAGCACATCGATGTGTTGATTTTTGATACTGCGGGTCGCCTGGGCATTGATGAGGCGATGATGCAGGAAATCCAGATGTTGCACACACAGCTGCAACCGGTGGAAACCCTGTTCGTTGTAGACGCCATGCAAGGTCAAGACGCGGTCAATACGGCCAAAGCGTTTGGCGAGTCGTTGCCTTTGACCGGCGTTGTGTTAACCAAGGTCGATGGCGATGCCAGGGGAGGTGCGGCGTTGTCGGTGCGGCAGGTCACTGGCAAACCGTTGAAATTTGTTGGCGTCTCGGAGAAATTGGATGGGCTAGAACCGTTCTATCCCGAACGAATGGCCCAACGCGTATTGGGCATGGGCGATATTGTCTCGCTTGTTGAGCAGGCGCAGCAAAACATCGACACCACCCAAGCCCAAAAACTTGCTGGCAAAATGAAATCGGGCGACAAGTTCGATTTGAATGATTTCCGAGAGCAGCTCGCCCAAGTGAAAAAAATGGGTGACATGAGTAGCTTGCTTGAAAAATTACCTGGCGACATGGCAGCCGCAGCGGGTCAAATGCAGGGTCCCCAAGCAGAGAAACAATTGCGTCGTACTGAGGGTATCTTGAATTCAATGACGCCGCACGAGCGAGCCAAACCCGAATTGCTAAAGGCTTCTCGCAAGCGGCGTATTGCCACGGGTGCCGGCGTGCCGGTACAAGACGTCAATCGACTGCTTAAGCAGTTTGAGCAGATGCAGGACATGATGAAAAAAATGAAAAAAGGCGGCATGTCCAAAATGCTCAAAGCCATGGGCGGCATGAAGTCGCTCGGCCGAGGATTTGGCGGTGGTTTCAGGGGCTAGCGCTTTTTAAAAATCAAATCCCAAACGCCATGACCGAGCCGCAAACCCCGTGATTCAAATTTCGTGAGCGGCCGATGTGCCGGTCTTGGCGCAAAGCCCGCTACCGTGTTGTCCAGATTTGATTCGTTTTGTAGAACGTCGAGCATTTGCTGAGCGTAGTGCTCCCAATCAGTCGCGCAGTGAACATAAGCCCCGCTCGCCAACCGGCTCGTTAAAAGCCGCACAAACGGTGGCTGTATCAAACGGCGTTTATGGTGACGGGATTTCGGCCAAGGATCGGGGAAATAGATGTGCACGCCTGCCAATGATTGGGGTTCGATCATGTGCTGCAAGACCTCGACGGCATCGTGGGAGATGATGCGGATATTGTTCAATTCAAGTGATTGAATACGCCCAAGTAACGCCCCGACGCCTGCGTTAAAGACTTCTAGCCCCAAAAAGTTCTCTGAAGGTCGAGCCTGAGCAATGGCCGCTGTCGTCTCGCCCATCCCGAAACCAATCTCCAGAATCGTCGGCGCCTGACGGCCAAACGTCCGTGTGAAATCCAATAATTGCGGCGTATAGCCCAACACCCAGTCGGAACTCAACGTCTCTATGGCTTGACGCTGCCCCTGCGTCATGTGACTACGCCGATGGACAAAACTACGGATGTGAGGTGTCACGGGCAGTTTGGACGCCGATTCGTCCGCTGCGGTCTCTTTCATGAGATTCGTTATTGGGTCTGCCATTAACCGCCACCCACTGCCACAACCACCTCAACCTGGTCATCGGCCTGTAGCGTTCGGGTGGCTTGTTGGCTGCGAGGAACGATCTCGCCATTGAGCTCGACGGCAACGCGTTTGTCTGCCAAGCCGAGCTCGACCAATAAATCATGCACGGAGCAGGGGGTACCCAGCGGTTTGGGCTCGCCGTTTAATTGAATGTTCATGGTGCTATTTTAAACGCTGGTGGCCGAAGCGGGTGAAGCGCCAGAACAGATCAGAAGCCCCCGCTGAGACAGTCAAAGCGGCGGCTAAGGCATCATTTGACCATTTGCTGTCTTCGAAGAATATGCCTGAATCACGATTCTTGCGATTAGCTGAGGACTCAAGTGATGCTAAAATTTTGAAACAAGGTTGAAGAACGCTTTAAAACATTGACAATCAATCACTTGCCTTAAAAACTTGCCTGAAAAATCAATGGGTATCAACTGGTTATAAAAAACTGGTTATAAAAAAGCGGGTGTAGTTCAATGGTAGAACGGCGGCTTCCCAAGCCTCAAGCGTGGGTTCGATTCCCATCACCCGCTCCATCTTTTGTTATCAACCACAGACCGATGTTCCGATAGGAACCGAACCATGAGCAATCCTATGGCTCACGTACTTGCACGACCGAGTGCTTGGCGACGAGTTCAGAAGTATCTAACCCCTCGATTGCCCCGATTATTGGCGTTCGGGGTGCTGTTGAATGCTTTTTTAGTGGTTTACCCCTTGGTTTATCGTGTCTGGGCCGGTGAGCACCTCTCATGGATGAGTCAAGATTCTTGGCGAGACGCCATTGATGCAATCGGCTTACTCGACTTGCCTAAAGTGGTCATTGCCTTGGCTCTGGCGTTAATGTCGGTGGGATTGTGGAGCAGGGCGAGGATTGCGTGGGCATTTAGCGTGGTGTTGTTGGTTTCGACCACGGCAATCGCGTTTTATAAAGCGGGCGGTTTCGTGGATGGTGTGGTTTTATACAACTTGATCTTGTTGGCCATACTGTTTCGCTTTTGGTCTCTTTTTGATCGCAGTAGCTTGGCAGCCGGCACTTTGTTTGCGCTCGCTAGCCTGGTGTCGCTGGTTTGGTATGCCAATTTGGGTGTGCTGTATTTGGGCGACCAATTTCAACCCCCTGTGACTGATTTGGCTAACGCGGCTTACTTTTCGATGGTAGCGATGTCAACCGTCGGGTTTGGCGATATCGTGCCTGTCACGCACACGGCACGACTTTTTGTGATCTCAGTGATTGTGATTGGCATCACGGTATTTGCGACGTCCCTTGGCGCTGTCATCACGCCGTTTGTGGGCGGCAAGTTACGCGCTATCATTCAAGGAAGAGCGAGGCTGTCAATGAGAAAAAACCATGCCATCTTATGCGGGGCAACACCCCTTGCCCTGGGCTTGTACCGTAACCTAACGGCGAAGTCTGAAACGGTCACTGTTGTCCTCAAACCGGGCGTTGCCCACGAGTATCCAGCGGACACCGATATTTTGTGGGGAGACGCCTCTAGCAGTGAAACGTTGATCGAAGCCGGTGTCATGGATGCCAATTACGTGTTGGCGCTACGAGAAGACGACCCGGATAATGCTTTTATCGTTTTAGCCGTTAAATCTTTTCCTGATTGTCGGGCAAAGACGGTGGCGGTGGTTAATTCAAATCGCAACCTTGAGAAGATCCGTCGCGTGAACCCCGATATGGTGTTTTCTCCGCAGATTCTGGGCGCCGAGTTGCTATCGCGTACGCTGCTCGGTGAACCTTTTGACAGCTCTGTTTTTTTTGAGTTGTCATTCGCCAAGCCCATGGCGCCTGAACCCTCCGGCGGTTCAACCCTTTCGTCTGCGACATAATTTCCCCTCATTTCTCTGATTCCCCTTGATTCCCCTTACACCCCCTTCGTCTAACACCATGTCTGTACACAATGTCGCCGCCTACCATTTTGTGAATCTCGATGACTTGGCCGCCTGGCGCGCAAGTATTTTTGATCAGGCGTCTACGCGTGGCTTTAAGGGGACCGTGCTGCTTTCAACGGAGGGGATTAATCTCTTTTTGGCAGGCGATAAAGCGCAACTCGACAATTTCTTAAAGTGGCTACGGTCTTTCCCACCGTTTGCCGCTCTCGAGGTCAAAGGCAGTGAGTCCGACACGGTGCCATTTAAGCGGCTCAAAGTAAAAATAAAGAACGAAATCATTCGCATGAATCACCCCGCTATCCAACCACAGAGTGGTAGGGCGCCGGCGGTGGATGCTAAGACAACCGAGCGCTGGATTGCGCAAGGGCATGACGATGAAGGACGCCCCATCGTCCTGTTGGACACACGCAATGATTTTGAAGTGCAAGCGGGTACTTTCAAGGGGGCGGTGTCGTGGCAATTAAGCCGGTTCACCGAGTTTCCTCAAGCGGCACAGGCGCACGCCGATGAATTGAAAGACAAGACGGTGGTGAGTTTTTGTACCGGTGGCATCCGTTGTGAAAAAGCGGCGATTTACATGCGCTCTATTGGGCTAGATCACGTTTATCAACTAGATGGCGGGATCTTGAAATATTTCGAGCTCACCGGCGGCACGGGCTTTGAGGGCACGTGTTTCGTGTTTGACGAGCGAGAGACCTTAGACCCTGCGTTGCAACCAGCCCGTAAAGCGGGCTGATTGCCCCGTCAAAGCATTTAACGTATCCGCATACCAGGCGTGGCCCCAGACGCAGGGTCGAGTAGGTAAACGCCCGGGTTGGCCTTTTCATCGGCATGGCTAGCAGCCAAAACCATCCCCTCGGAAATACCAAACTTCATTTTTCGTGGTGCTAGGTTTGCCACCAAAACGGTCAGACGGTTAACCAGATCCTCAGGTTGATAGGCAGACTTAATCCCAGAAAAGACTTGACGCGGAGTGGCCTCGCCCACGTCTAGGGTGAGTTTGAGCAACTTGTGTGAGCCTTCAACCGCTTCGCAGGCAATGATCTTGGCCACGCGTAAATCGAGCTTTGCAAAATCATCGATATGGATCGTCGGTGCAATCGCCTCACCACCGGGGCAGATCGGCGCAGATTCCGATGCAGGTTCCGACGCGGCTGGTCCTTCAAACAAGCGCTCCAGCATATCGGGCGTGACGCGTTGCATCAGGTGCTTAAAAGGCGCAATGTGCGCGGGTAACGCATGAGCATCTGCCCAGACAAAGGTTCTGTCGAGACCGAAAAGTTCTTTGGCCACTCGCTCAGTCAACGACGGCAGAATCGGGCTTAGCATCACTGACAGTGCCTTAAAGCCAGCCAAGGCTCGTGAACAGATGTCTTGCAAGTTCTCTTTCTGCTCAGCTGACGCCTGTCCGATCCCTTTGGCCAGAATCCAAGGTTGGGCCGTGTCAAAAGCTTGGTTGATCATGTCTGCTTGGCTCATGATCTCTCGGATGGCCCGACCGTACTCTCGGTTCTCTAAATCCGCTTGAATCTCTGCAGAGACGGTTTGCCATTGTGAAGACAGTACGGCCGTGTCACCGCTGTACGCGAGCTGACCCTCAAAGTGTTTGCTGATGAAGTTCGCTGCTCGACTGGCAATATTGATGTATTTGCCTACCAGGTCGCTGTTAACCCGAGCCAGAAAATCATCCGGGTTGAAGTCAATGTCTTCGACGCGGCTGTTCAGTTTGGCGGCAATGTAGTAACGCAACCACTCGGCGTTCATGCCGATTTCCAAATAGCGTAGGGGTGAAATGCCAGTGCCGCGGCTTTTTGACATCTTCTCACCGCTCACGGTGATAAAGCCATGTACGTTGAGACGGTCTGGCGTTTTACGCTTGGAGAACTTGAGCGTTGCTGGCCAAAACAAGGCATGAAAATAAACGATGTCTTTGCCAATAAAGTGGACTTGCTCCGTGTCGCCCTCTGGATCAAGCAGGGTGTCGTAATCGAGCCCTTTCTTTTGGCAGTAGGCTTTGAGTGAAGCCAGATAGCCCACTGGCGCGTCGAGCCAGACATAGAAATATTTGCCTGGTGCATCGGGGATTTCAATCCCAAAATAGGGCGCGTCGCGCGAGATATCCCAGTCGCCAAGCTTGGCCTGCCCTTCGCTATCGCTTAACCACTCACGGGTTTTGGCTAACACCTCACTTTGTAAGTGCGGCTCGCCACGAGCGTTTGCGCCCGCTGTCCAATCGCGCAGAAAGGCCACGCAACGCTCATCAGACAATTTGAAAAAAAAGTGTTCGGATGAGCGCAAGACTGGCGTGGCGCCAGTCAGGGTGCTGTAGGGCTCCACGAGCTCTGTGGGCGCATAAACGGCGCCACAAACCTCGCAGGCATCACCGTACTGGTCCTTGGCATGACATTTAGGGCACTCGCCTTTGATAAAGCGGTCTGGTAGAAACATGCCTTTCTGGGGGTCGAAGAACTGTTCAACCGATCGCGTCTCAATCAAGTTGGCGGCTTGCAGCTCGCGATAGATCGATTGAGATAACGCAATGTTTTCTGGGGAGTCGGTTGAATGCCAATGATCAAACTTGATGTGAAAGCCGTCAAGGTAAATCGGCCGCTCGTTCGCATATCTGGCCACAAGGGCTTGTGGCGTGATGCCCTCAGACTCGGCCTTGAGCATGATGGGTGCGCCGTGCGTGTCATCGGCACCGACAAAGTGAACGGCGTGGCCGGCCATGCGCATGGTGCGCACCCAAATATCGGCTTGGATGTACTCCATGATGTGACCGATGTGGAATGAGCCGTTGGCATAGGGTAGGGCGGTGGTAACAAACAGCGTGCGCGACATAGTCTTCCCGACAAAAGCTTAGACCATCAATTTTAATGCACAGTGGCACCAAACACCGCTGATCGCTTCAGATGGTGATTGGGGTGGGGATAAAGGGGGGGCTAGCGTCAGTCATTCGTTGTACGTTAAATGGCGCACATCATCAAACGCACGGCACTTAACGAACTGCACTTAACGAACGGCACTTATCGTACGTCGCGGGCTTCGACGTCAGTGACGTTCTCTTTGGAAGACCCGTCATAGCCTGGGCTCCCTTTGGGGAAAATGGGTTTGCGCCGTGCCTGCCGGTTTGTCCAGTATTCTTGCACTGAGAATGTCCGGCCACGAACACGCGCAACCAAAAATAGGATCGCCACGGCGATAATCGTCGAGAATGTAAAAATAAGCGCCATCCCCAGACCAATCAGGGCCACAAGCCCGAGCGCCACGAATCGAAAAAGTCGGCTTAAAAAATCAATCATTTGAATAATATATAGCGGTTTAGAACATGAATGTCTTTTGATTCTACGCCCCTAATTGCGGAACAACCAATGACTGTTACACCTGAAACCCTTCAATCCTTGCTCGCGCGCACGACCGATCCCTTGTCAGGCTTGCCCTACGGCGACATCGTCAAGGACTTGACCGTGGACGCACAGACCCAAGTCGCGTCCTTGACACTTGTGCCTGGCTACGCCGTCGACAAAGGACGCGAAACGGTTTTGGCACCTTTGACAGCGGCTTTGAAAGCCGTTGGTGTGGCTGAGGTTCAAATCACCCTTGCCCCCAAAATCGAGTCGCACGCGATCAGAGCCGGCGTGGATCGGGTGCCTGGCGTTAAAAATATCATTGCTGTTGCCTCGGGCAAGGGTGGGGTCGGTAAAAGTACCACCGCCGCGAACTTGGCTTTGGCGCTTCGCGACGAAGGCGCCAAAGTCGGTCTTTTAGATGCCGATATTTATGGCCCGAGTGTGCCGCTCCTGCTCAATATCTCTGGGCGGCCTGATTCGAGCGATGGCAAGACCATGGAGCCCATGGAGGGACTGGGTTTGAAAGCGAGCTCAATCGGTTTTCTGGTGAACGCCGACTCGCCTGCGATCTGGCGAGGCCCCATGGTGACGCAAGCCTTAGAACAGCTACTGCGTAAAACCAATTGGGGTGATTTGGACTACCTCATTGTCGATATGCCTCCCGGTACGGGCGATATCGCCTTGACCTTGGCCCAGCGTGTGCCAGTGACCGGCGCGATCATTGTCACCACGCCACAAGATATTGCGCTTCTCGACGCCCGCAAAGGTTTAAAGATGTTCCAGAAAGTTGAAGTGCCTGTGCTCGGTGTGGTTGAGAACATGGCGGTTCACATTTGCTCCAATTGCGGCCACGTTGAACACATGTTCGGTGAGGGTGGGGCTGACCGCATGGCCGAAGAGTTCTCAGTGCCATGTTTAGGTCGCTTGCCCTTGGCGTTGGCCATTCGGGTCGATGCTGATGCGGGCTCGCCAACGGTAGAGGCGAGTCCTGATTCTGAGACAGCGAATTTGTACCGCGACATCGCCCGCCGCCTAGCAGGCCAAGTTGCGGCCTTACCCAAAGACATGCGCAGCAAATTCCCGAACGTCGTGGTTGAAAAGAAACGCTGATTGCCTGTCAAATCGCCTTTGTGCGCTCCCTAGTCGTTCAATGTCGGGTATGGGCGTTAAAATCCGCCTTTATCTTTGAATCGGGGCGCTAGGCATGAGCATAATGAGCGATTCGTGGATCCGCCAAGCGGCCGCGCAGGGAATGATCGATCCTTTTGAGCCGGGACAGGTTCGTGAGGACGACAAAGGACGGATTGTGAGCTACGGCACCAGCAGCTATGGCTACGATGTGCGTTGCGCCAATGAGTTCAAAATCTTCACCAACATCAATTCAACCATCGTCGACCCCAAGGCGTTCGACGAAAAGTCGTTTGTCAACTTTTCTGGTGATGTTTGTATCATTCCGCCGAACTCATTTGCCCTGGCACGCACAGTTGAGTACTTCCGCATACCGCGCAGTGTGCTGACCGTTTGTCTGGGTAAAAGCACTTATGCACGTTGCGGCATTATTGTGAATGTCACCCCACTTGAACCCGAGTGGGAAGGCCATGTGACCTTGGAATTCTCGAATACAACACCCCTGCCCGCAAAAATCTATGCAGGAGAGGGTTGCGCACAAATGTTGTTTTTTGAGGGCAACCAGGTTTGTGAAACATCGTATCGTGATCGCGGTGGTAAATATCAAGGGCAACGTGGTGTCACGTTACCCCGCACCTGATCAATTGGAGCTGTGCTCATGAAATTCCGCTTCCCCATATTCATTATTGATGAGGACTATCGCTCTGAAAACGCTTCGGGTTTGGGCGTGAGGGCATTGGCGTCCGCCATCGAAGCGGAAAGCATGGAGGTGATTGGCGTCACGAGCTATGGTGATTTGAGTTCGTTCGCGCAGCAGCAAAGCCGGGCAAGCGCTTTCATTTTATCCATCGATGATGAAGAGTTTGATATCGATGTGGCGATTGACCACTCGAGTGCCATCAAGAACTTACGCGCTTTTATCGGCGAATTACGGTTTCGCAATGCCGATATTCCGATTTATTTGTATGGCGAAACGCGTACGTCCGAACATATTCCAAATGACATTTTGCGTGAACTGCATGGGTTCATTCATATGTTTGAGGATACCCCTGAGTTTGTAGCGCGCCACATCATTAGAGAAGCACGCAGCTACATTGATAGCTTGTCACCCCCCTTCTTCAAAGAGTTGGTTAAATACGCGCAAGATGGCTCTTACTCTTGGCATTGTCCGGGTCATTCAGGTGGTGTGGCCTTTCTAAAAAGCCCCGTGGGACAGATGTTCCATCAGTTTTTTGGGGAGAACATGCTACGTGCGGATGTTTGTAACGCCGTCGATGAGCTCGGTCAGCTCTTGGACCATACGGGGCCGATTGCCGAATCCGAATTGAATGCCGCGCGCATCTTTCACGCCGACCATTGTTTTTTTGTCACGAATGGCACATCCACATCGAACAAAGTGGTTTGGCATGCCAACGTGGCCGCTGACGATATTGTGGTGGTGGATCGAAACTGTCACAAATCGATCTTGCATGCGATCACCATGACAGGTGCCATTCCGGTGTTTCTGCGTCCAACACGCAATCACATGGGCATTATTGGGCCCATCCCTTTGAGCGAGTTCGAACCAGAAAACATCGAGAAAAAAATTGCAGCCAACCCTTTTGCCAGTAAGGTCCGTCATCGCAAGCCACGCATTCTCACTTTGACGCAAAGCACCTATGATGGTGTGATCTATAACGTCGAAATGATCAAGGAGCGTTTGGGTTCGACCATTGACACGCTGCATTTTGACGAGGCCTGGTTACCCCACGCGGCCTTTCATCCGCTGTATCGGGAGATGCATGCGATAGGGCCAGACCGTCCGCGCAGTGAAAACGCCATGGTTTACGCGACCCACTCCACACACAAGCTGCTCGCAGGGATTTCGCAAGCCTCACAGATCGTGGTGCAAGAACCCAAATCACGCCAACTTGATCGCAATCTGTTCAACGAGGCCTACCTGATGCATACGTCGACCTCGCCACAGTACGCGATTATCGCGTCCTGTGATGTGGCGGCTGCCATGATGGAGCCACCCGGTGGGACGGCGTTGGTGGAGGAAAGTATCCGCGAAGCGTTGGACTTTCGGCGTGCCATGCGCAAGGTCGAGGCAGAGTTCGGTGAGGCTGACTGGTGGTTCAAAGTCTGGGGTCCTGATGAACTCGTCACCCGCGGGGTGGGAGAACAATCGGATTGGGTGCTCAAGTCCAATGATCATTGGCACGGCTTTGGCGACCTGGCGACCGATTTCAACATGCTCGACCCCATCAAAGCCACGATCGTCACCCCAGGGCTAGACATGTCAGGCAGTTTTGGTGAAACAGGTATTCCTGCGGCTTTGGTCTCTCGGTATCTCACCGAGCACGGCGTGGTGGTGGAAAAGACCGGTCTGTACTCCTTTTTTATCTTGTTTACGATTGGCATCACCAAAGGCCGTTGGAACACCCTGCTAACTGCGCTGCAGCAGTTCAAGGACGACTACGATCGTAACCAGCCCCTGTGGCGTATTTTGCCGGTGTTTTGTAAGGGTCATCGGCATTATGAACGCATGGGTCTACGCGACCTGTGTCAGAAGATACACGAGGCATACCGCGCGAGTGACGTTGCACGGCTGACGACCGAAATGTATTTAAGTGACATGATTCCGGCCTTAAAGCCGTCAGATGCTTTTGCGCAGATGGCCCATGGTGAGGTTGAACGCGTTTCGGTGGATGAACTTGAAGGCCGCGTCACGGGGGTGTTGTTGACACCTTATCCGCCAGGCATCCCGTTACTCATCCCTGGTGAGCGTTTCAACGCCACGATTGTTCAATACCTGCAATTCGCGCGCGATTTCAATGCCTCATTCCCTGGTTTTGAGACATATATTCACGGCCTTGCGCAAGACGTTGGGCCAGACGGCGAGATTCGGCATTATGTGGATTGCCTCATTGAGCAGGCCTAGAGAAGACCATCGTGCAAGTCGTTGATGTGGTTGTGGTGGGTGCCGGGGCGGCCGGCATGATGTGCGCGGCCACCGCCGGTCAACGGGGGCAAAAGGTGGTCCTTATCGATCATGCGAGCAAATTGGCCGAAAAAATCCGTATTTCCGGCGGGGGGCGTTGCAACTTCACGAACCGGCAAGTCAGTGCGGAAAACTTTATTTCTGGTAACCCGCACTTTTGTAAAGCCGCCTTGGCAGCCTACACACCGCAAGACTTTATTGACTGGGTCGACCGCCATGGCATCGCCTGGCACGAAAAACACCGTGGGCAGCTCTTCTGTGATGAAAGCAGTGAGCAGATCATCCACATGCTGAAATCGGCCTGTGATGCCGCGCAGGTCAAGTGGCAGATGCCGTGCGAGGTGCAGGATATTGCCCAGTCAGGTGAGGGCTTTGTTCTTCAAACGGGCGCCGGTCCGATTCAGACTCGCCGTGTGGTCATCGCCACGGGTGGGACATCCATCCCCAAAATCGGCGCCACCGATTTTGGTTTGCAGATAGCACGGCGCTTTGGTCTGCGTGTGGTTGATCCGAGACCCGCGCTCGTGCCATTGAAATTTGATCCGCAGTTCTGGCAGCCGTTTGGTGCGTTGGCTGGTTTGTCAATCAAAGCGCGCGTGAGTGTGGCTGACGATGCAAAGGCGACCCCTTTTTTAGAAGACATGCTTTTTACACACCGAGGCCTATCAGGCCCCGGTATCCTGCAGATATCGAGTTATTGGCAACCCGGGCAATCGTTAAGCATCGATTTAATGCCTGGGGTGGCGGTGGCTGATCGGCTGATCGAACAGAAAACAGGTGGCAAACAGCAGTTGGCCACCGCGCTCGCACCGCTTTGGCCTAAACGATTGGCCGACCATTGGTTGGCTGAAAGCGGTAAACGCAAATTGGCGGAATCGTCTGACAAGGCGTTACGCAAGCTCGGGGCCGAGCTGCAAGACTGGCGTGCCCAGCCAACCGGCACGGAAGGTTTTAAAAAAGCTGAGGTGATGAAGGGCGGTGTTGATACCGACGAGCTTAATCAACGATCCATGGAAAGCCGGCAAGTGCCGGGCTTGCACTTTATTGGCGAAGTCGTCGATGTCACGGGTTGGTTAGGTGGGTATAACTTCCAATGGGCTTGGTCGTCTGGTTTTATTAGCGGTCGGTTTATTGCTGAGCAAGGAAAGGCATAGCATGCGAAAGGCGGCGCGGGTATGCCGACAGAACGAACCTGTTGACCTTGCCCGCATAGACAGCATAAGCTCCACGTTTTCAGGGGCGCACGAAGATCTTGCCATGGTTCGCATGGCTCATCAGTTGCTGTGCTTTGACGGAACAAGGCGACATGGCTTTTAAAATCGCTTAAGCATTTGAAATATTTTCATTTCGGAGAAATTAATGAGTATTCCTGGTGATCGCAAATACGCGGCTTCCCACGAGTGGGTTATGTTGGAGGACGGCGTCATGATGGTAGGCATCACCGACCCAGCGCAAGAGCAATTGGGTGATTTGGTTTATGTGGGTGATGTTCGTGTGGGCGCCAAATTGAAAGCTGGCGAAACTGCTGGCGTGGTCGAGTCGGTCAAAGCCGCTTCTGATATTCATGCGCCTGTTTCCGGCGAAGTGCTCGCATTTAATAGCGCGCTCAGCGAAGGGCCGGAGCAGGTCAACACGGACCCCTATGGCACTTGGATTTTTCAATTCAAGCCAGACAATCCCGCGGATGTTGAGGCGCTTCTTGAGGCAGATGGTTACCAAGCGGTGGTAGACGCGGGTTAAGTCGGCAAACTTAGGCCTGTCGACGAGAGTAAGTCACAAAGGCGAAAGACAGGCCGTTCTCCGGTGGCTGGGTCTCTATGGCCGTCGCTTCCCAGATGTCAGGGTCTAGCGGTGGAAAAAAAGCGTCACCGTCGATATGGACATCAATTTCAGTGGCAATAACGCGCTGCACCCTTGGCAGGGCTTGCTCGTAGAGTTGTGCCCCACCGATCACGTATGCTGTGTCGCTTTCTGTCACTGCGGCGGTGGCTGCTTCTAGCGATGGCACAACGGTTGCGCCAGTAAAGTCACCTTCGCCACGCCGTGTCACCACAATATTTTGTCGGTTAGGCAGTGGACGGCCTATCGACTCCCAGGTCTTGCGGCCCATGATGATGGGGTGGCCGCTGGTCTGGCGTTTAAAGTGCGCCAGGTCACTGGGCAAGCGCCATGGCAGTTGATTGTCTTTGCCAATCACTCGGTTTTTGCTGTAAGCAACGATGAGAGCCAGTTCAGTCATACGGCGACAGGTGCCTTAATGTGAGGGTGGTATTGATAGTCCTCGATCACGAAATCTTCGAGCTCATAGTCAAAAATACTCGCCGGCCGTCGCGCCAATGTCAATTTGGGATACGCGAAGGGTGCGCGCGATAGCTGCTCTGTCGCCTGTTGTACGTGATTGTCGTAAAGATGGCAGTCGCCACCTGTCCAAACAAAATCACCCACATCCAAGTCACATTGTTGCGCCACCATATGCGTTAACAGGGCATAACTGGCAATATTAAAAGGCACGCCCAGAAAGCTATCAGCGCTGCGTTGGTAAAGCTGACAAGACAGTTTGCCGTTTGCCACATAAAACTGAAAAAGCGCATGGCAAGGTGGGAGGGCCATGTCAGGTATTTGCCCCACATTCCAAGCGCTCACAATCAAGCGCCGTGAGTCTGGGTTGGTCTTTATCTGTTCGACCACTTGACTGATTTGGTCGATTTTGTGTCCATCGGGGGCGGGCCAAGAGCGCCACTGAACGCCATAAATCGGTCCAAGCTCCCCATTGGGGCCTGCCCATTCGTCCCAGATCGAAACCTTTCGGTCGGTCAACCAGTTAACGTTTGAATCACCCCGTAAAAACCACAGCAGCTCGACAAAAATACTGCGGGTATGCAGACGCTTGGTCGTCACCAAAGGAAAGCCTTCTTGCAGGTTAAAGCGCATTTGATAGCCAAAAACCGAGCGCGTGCCTGTCCCCGTGCGGTCGCTTTTGCTGACGCCATGATCATAAATGTGGCGCAGGAAGGTTTCATACTGGTTCATGTTGATGGCTTTTGCGCGGTTTTTGTCGACACAATGTCGACTGACCACGTCATCTCGGTGGTGTGATGCAGCATCGCGGAAGCAGAGCAATACTTTTCATGCGAGAGTTTCACGGCGCGTTGAACAGCAGATTCTGAAAGATCCTCTCCCGTGACCGTAAAAGAGAAATGAATCTTGGTAAAGATCTTGGGGTCGGTGTCGGCACGGTCCGCCGTGAGTTTGACATCACAACCTTGAACGCGATGGCGGCCGCGTTTGAGTATCAGGACCACGTCATAGGCCGTGCAAGCACCGGTGCCTGCCAAGATCATCTCCATTGGCCGAGGTGCCAAATTGTGGCCGCCGCCATCAGGCGCACCATCCATCGCGGTGACATGCCCGGTACCCGTTTTAGCGATAAACAGCATGCCTTCAGGTCCGCCCCATTGCACCGTGCATTCCATGAAATATCCTTTAATGCTTATCCAATACTACTCATGATAGCTTTTAGCTCCCCTAAAATCAGCAAAACCTTGAAGACAAGACAGGAGATTGTGTCTTATGAACACCACCAAAACAGTGGCGCCCTTCAGGCGACGAGAGGGGCTGATGGACGCACTTGTGGGTGAGGCAGCGATTGCATTGCAGGTTCTATCCGGCGTGGCAACAGCTTCGAGACCTTATCCGCCGGGGCTTCCCATCGGGCCGTCGGAAGAGACGTTGTTGCCCCACGAGCAACGTCACGCGGCAGGGCTGATGCGGGTCAATCATGTTGGCGAAGTGTGTGCACAAGCGCTTTATCGTGGCCAAGCAACAGCTTCCGAGCGAGAGCAAACCCGTGAGCTGCTTCGCGAGGCTGCGCTCGAGGAGACGGATCATTTGGCTTGGTGCGACACCCGTTTGCAGGAGCTCAATAGTCGGACAAGCTTATTGAATCCGATTTGGTATGCGGCATCATTCGCGATGGGCGCGCTCGCGAGCCGGGCAGGGGAAAAATACAACCTCGGCTTCATGGCGGAAACTGAGCGCCAGGTCGAGGCCCATCTGGAAAACCATTTAAAGAAATTACCCGATCAAGACGCGCGTTCGAGAGAAATCGTGACGCAAATGCGCGATGATGAGATCAAGCACCGAAAGACCGCTCAGCGACATGGTGCTCGTACTTTACCGGCGCCGATCCCATCATTTATGAAATTTGTGTCTAAGGTTATGACCAAAACGGCATATAGGATTTAAGGCATTCCATTGCCAGTCGCCGTGCTTCTCCGTTAAGTGATATTTATGTTGCGATGCATCAATTTTGCCGCTCCTCTTAGAGAAAAAATTTCCCTAAGCCACCTTGCATTGCACAATAAAGTTGGTTATATTTGTACTTAAGCGTGATAACTACTTAGCTGATCATCGACAAGTAAGGGATTGTTTTTCTCAAATATTCGGGATAACCCTAGATAAATATTGTTGTTGTATTTGTCGATACGAAAAGTTGGCTGTCATCCTGATGACGCAACCCGCGAAGTCGCAAGCCCGAAAGTTATCTCGGCGAGATTGTCTCCTCCACCCTCCTCCTTTGGTGGATTTGGCCCAAAACCTCACGGTTTTGGGCCTTTTTTTTGTTTTTTTGCTCTCGTGGCCTTCTCGAAACGCTTTGGTCAAGTCTCTTCGGCTTGTTTCAGCGCAGACATCCAGAGCTGAGTAGAGGCATCAAAACCACTTAGCATGGTCTGATCTTCGGCAAGCAGTTGCCTAGCAAGGGATTTGCCAAACTCCACGCCCCATTGATCAAACGCATTGATACCCCATAGCAATGCGGTGGTGAACACTTTGTGTTCATAAAGGGCCAATAGCGCCCCGAGCCGATAAGCATCGAGTGCGGGTAGCACGATGAGCGTTGACGGACGCTTGCCTGGGTGTATGCAGTGTTTTGCCAAATCACTCGCTTGGTCAGCCGCCATCCCCTTTGCGGTCAGCTCTGCAAAAGCTTGCGCTTCGGTTTTGCCTTGCCATAGGGCCGCGCGTTGTGCCAAGCAGTTACCGAACAGTTGGCGGTGATGATTGCCGTGGGGTTGGTCGGGTGCCAAACAAACCACAAAATCTACCGGAGCGCCGGTTTGACCTTGGTGAAGCCATTGAAAAAAGGTGTGCTGGCTATCCGATCCTGGCATGCCCCAAGTCGCGGGACTGATATTAATGGCCACTGGCTCGCCCGCTTGCGTCACGCCTTTGCCTAACGATTCCATTTGTAGCTGCTGCAACCATGGCACAAAATCAGTCAGTCTCGCATCGTAGGGGCAAATAACCTCCGACTGGAAACCCAGCACACTCGTGTTGGCTACGCTTGCCAAGGCCATTTGAACAGGGGCATTGTCTTTTGGCTGGGCTGTCAAAAAATGCGTGTCCATGGCGCGGGCGCCAGCAAGTAAATCGGCAAAGCATTGCCAACCCAATCCTAAGGCCAGTGTCAATCCAATGGATGACCACACCGAATAGCGACCACCGACCCAGTCCCAAAACGCAAAGGTGCGCTCGGGGGCGATCCCAAAAGCGAGTGCGGCGTCTGGATTGGCAGTCAGCGCCACGGTGTGATCCAGTGGACGGCTCACACCCCCTTGCTGCATCCAGTTCAGCGCGTATTGCGCGTTGGTTATGGACTCGAGAGTGGTGAATGATTTCGAGGCGATCACCAAGAGCGTGTCTTGTGGATCCAAACCGGCTAGTGCGCTAGAAATGGCGTGTGAATCAATGTTGGCAGCGAAACGTAGTTCGCGTCGCGTCCCGATCCCCCTGAGCGCTTGCCACACCATGCGTGGCCCCCAGTCGCTGCCGCCAATGCCAAGGTGCACCACATTCTGATAGCGATTGGCCGCGTTGGTTTGTTCAACGAATTTGGCCATGCGGTCTAATGCTGTGGCTACCGTTTGGCTCACTGCCGCTGGCGCTGGACTGCCTCTTAGTGCGGTGTGAAGAGCCGGCCGATGCTCGGAGCGATTGATAGGTTCACCATCAAAAAGGGCTTGCCGAGCGCCATCAAACCCCAATGCCTGCAAAATAGAGGCCGACTCGGCTTGGAAGGCGACTGAAAAGCGCTGCGTACTCAGATCAACGGTCAACCCTGCGGCCTCTATTAGTCGTACCTCATTGGTGTTGGGTTGGGCTTTTCGGGTGGCATCACAAAACGCAGGCCACTGAGAAAGTTGATCTATGCGCACGGGTCACCTAGCTTCAAAATGGCAAGCGAACACTATTGTCGATTGCCAAGAGTTGTTGTCTAAATTTCGACTTGATGCGGTCAAGTGCCATGGGTGTATCGCCTTCAAAGCGGAGCACGATCACGGGAGTCGTGTTCGATGCCCTCGCCAACCCAAAGCCATCGGCATAGTCGACCCTGACGCCGTCGATCGTGACGATCTGACTGGCCCCTTCAAAAGAACCCTGTTCCTGTAACGCGGTGATGAAGGCATGCGGCTCACCCTCTTTCATTTCAATTTTTAGTTCAGGGGTACTGAAAGCGTTCGGTAACCCCTCGAGTACGGTTGTTGAATCCGCAGCGCGAGACAGGATTTCTAACAAACGCGCGCCGGTGTAAAGACCGTCATCGAAACCAAACCAGCGTTCTTTGAAGAAAATGTGGCCGCTCATTTCGCCGGCCAAAGGGGCGCCGGTTTCGGCCAGTTTGGCTTTGACCAAGGAATGGCCCGTGCGACACATCAGGGGCTCACCACCCGCAGCGACAATCGCTTCGCTTAGCTGACGGCTGCATTTCACGTCAAAGAGAATCTGACTCTTGGGTAAGCGCTGCAAAATATCGCGCGCAAACAAAATCATTTGCCGGTCGGGCCAGATGATTTCACCGTTCTTGGTGACGACCCCGAGACGATCCCCGTCGCCATCGAATGCCAGTCCGATTTCGCAATCCGACGTTTGCAGGGCTTTCATCAGGTCTTGCAAATTTTTGGGGTCAGCGGGATCTGGGTGGTGATTTGGGAACCGACCATCCACCTCACAGAAAAGCTCGACCACCTCGCACCCGAGCGCTCGAAATAAGGCTGGCGCCACCGCCCCAGCCACCCCGTTGCCACAGTCCATGACAATTTTCATGGGACGATCAAGTCGAACGTCGCCGACGATTCGTTCAATGTAAGGGTCCATGACGTTGAAGGATGTGCTGTGCCCGGGCGTGCGGGCCACGGATTTGGGCGTGCCCATCTCCGTTCTCAGGGACGTGATGTCATCGCCGTATAGCGCACAACCAGCCATCATCATTTTGAAGCCGTTGTACTGCGGTGGGTTATGACTGCCCGTGATGGCGATGCCCGAGCCCGTGCCGAGCGTGTGGGCAGCAAAGTAAACCAAAGGCGTTGGTACCATGCCCACGTCAAGCGTGTTCACACCGCCTTCATGAATGCCGGTTGCAAGGGCTTGCGCCAATTCCGGACTACTTAAACGGCCATCATAGCCAATCACAAGGGCCGAAACACCTGCCTTTGTGGCGCGGGCTGCCAAAGCACGGCCAAGCAAGATCGCAAAGTCTGTATTGAGCACATTCGGAAACTCGCCTCGAATATCGTAGGCCTTAAAAGCGTGTGCGGGCAATTCTGATAATGGCATGTTGTGTTCCAAAGTGGCTAATCGATTGGGTCGAGTGCCTTGACGGTACTCACTGATCGTCCTGTTTGATGACCGCTTTCATTGCGATGGGAATTGCCCCTAAGAAAAATCTAGGCTTTATTATCGCAAATCGTTAGCGTAACCGCTGCGCCGTTGATTTTTTCGACGATCCGTGCCGTGGCGCCTTAGAATAAAGGACATGGTTTGGTACAACTGCGCAAGCGTTCATTCATCGAGGGACAGATGCTGGAAAAATTAAAAAACATTGTTGGCGCCAGTCACGTGCTGACAGGCGAAGATGCTCAGCCCTACTTGGTTGACTGGCGTGGTCGCTATAGAGGCGCTGCCCAGGCGGTTGTCCGTCCCGGCTCGACACAGGAAGTGGCAGACGTCGTGAAGTGTTGTGTGGCCAACGGCGTGCCAATCGTTACTGTCGGTGGCAACACAGGCCTTTGTGGTGGCGCCACCCCCGATCAGTCGGGCAATGCGGTCGTGCTCGCGACCAGTCGATTGACGCAAGTGCGTGAGATCGACACTGACAATGACACCATGACCGTGGAAGCCGGTTGTGTGTTGCAGAATTTGCAAGAGCTGGCGCAAAAAGCCAATCGATTGTTTCCCTTGAGCCTTGCGGCAGAGGGAAGCTGCACGATCGGGGGTAATCTGGCCACCAATGCGGGCGGCACCCAAGTGCTCAGGTATGGCAATACCCGTGAACTGGCGCTCGGACTCGAGGTCGTCACCGCAGAGGGCGAAATCTGGGATGGCTTGCGTGGGCTGCGCAAAGACAACACCGGCTATGACCTGCGTGACTTATTCATTGGCAGCGAAGGCACGTTGGGCATTATCACGGCGGCAACGCTTAAGTTGTACCCACTGCCCGTGGCTCAGACAACGGCCATGCTCGCACTCGATTCACTGGATGCAGCGGTCTCGTTTCTCTCTAGGGCAAGGTCGGGATTCGGGCCGGCGCTAACCGGATTTGAGGTGATGGCCGGCCCCGTGTTGCAGTCGGTTGTGCGCTTGTTCGACCAACAGCGCATACCGTTTGATGGTCCTTCCGCACAGTCACCTTGGTTTGCGTTGCTTGAATTGTCGGATAGTGAAAGTGCCGAACACGCCCAAGAAAGGTTTGAAGACGTGCTCGGTCAGGCGATTGAAGACGGCTTGGTGCAAGACGCCGCCATTGCGCAGAACTCGACCCAAAGCAAAGCCTTCTGGCATCTGAGAGAGAGCATCCCGTTGGCTGAGGCCGAATTGGGCAAGAGCATCAAGCATGATGTCTCTATACCCATCTCGCGGATTGCCGAGTTTGTTCAAATCACCAATGCCGCGATTCAAAAGACCTTTCCCGGCGTAGAAAACATTGTGTTTGGTCATTTGGGGGATGGCAATCTTCACTACAACGTGGCGCCAGCCCAAGGTCAGACGCAAGAGGCTTTATTGTCTTTGCAAGCTGAGGTCTATCAGTTGGTGCACGACAGCGTGGCTGATTTCAAAGGTTCGATTAGCGCCGAGCACGGCATTGGCCAGTTAAAGCGCGATGAGTTGCCACGCTACAAATCAGCGATTGAATTAAACCTGATGCGGCGCATCAAACAGGCCCTCGATCCCAAGGATTTGCTCAACCCCGGCAAGGTGCTGAACGTTTAGCTTTTGCGTTTAACTTCTGAACGTTGAGCTTCTTAATTTTTAGCGGTTTTGCGTGGTGCGGCAGGTTTGCGAAGCCGCTGACAGCCCGGGCAAAAGTAGGTTGCCCTTTGGCCTTGGACGATGCGGCGGATTTTGCGATCGCACACCGGGCAAGGCTGATCTTTTTTTTCATAGACGGCTGCGTGTAACGTGAAGTAAGCGCCGGGCTCACCCGATGAATTGATGTAATCGCGCAATGTGCTGCCGCCGCTTTCCAAGGCGTTCGTCAGGGTGTCTTGAATTGCCAAGACAAGGCGCTGTGCCTGTTGTCTAGAGATGTCTGCTGCGGCTTGCTGAGGGTGTATTCGGGCTCGAAAGAGACTTTCAGAAGCATAAATGTTACCCACGCCCACCACGATGTGTCCGGCCAGTAGCGCTTGTTTGATTGAGATTCGCTTGCCTTTTAAACCCGCGAGTAATTGATCGACGGTAAAGGCGGCGTCAAACGGTTCAATCCCTAGGCGAGCGAGTCGCGGGTGATCGGTGGCATTGCCCATGTTGGCTGGGTGCCAAATGATGGAACCAAAGCGCCTTGGGTCGTGATAGCGCAGACAAGCGCCATTGGCAAAGCGCCACTGAACATGGTCGTGTGTGCGCCAAAGGGAATCGGCAGGTACCGCTCGAATAGACCCGGACATACCCAAATGAACCAAAAGCGTGCCTTGCGGGTCGAAATGCATGAGTAAGTATTTGCCACGACGTTGGCAATCAGCCAGCGTCGTCTTGGCGAGGGCATCCGGCAGTGCGGGTGAGACAGGCCACCGGAGCCGGCGTTCCCGAATCGTCATCTCGACGAGTGGCTGCGCTTGAGCCAAGCGCACGATGCCCCGTCGGGTTGTTTCTACTTCAGGTAATTCGGGCATATTCGGGTGCTAAGATGAATACTGAAAGTTGAAGACCCATTTTGCCATTAATGAGACTTGCTCGTTTGGACAAACATTTAGGGATTGCGCCGTTGTACCGACTATCTATCTGCCTAACGCGCCTGAAGGCGACCGCTGTGATGTTGTTCTTGGTCGTCACGAGCTCGGCGTGTGCGCAACCGCTACCCTCGGACGCCGACAGTGACGATGTTGAGATACCCGCGGCAACCGTAAGTGAGCCTGCGATCGCCCCTGTTTCCCGGGTGACGCTGCGATCTGGCGCATTACCCGATGTACAGTTATCTGCGGAGTTGCTCTACCAGATTTTGGCGGCTGAAGTCGCCATTCAGCGTGGCGAGCTTTTGCTGGCAGCCAATACCATGCTTGTGCTGGCCCGCGAAACAACGGACCCACGTTTGGCTCAAAGAGCGGTTGAGATCTACGCGGCTATCGGTGATTTGGAAGGCGCACTGTCAAGTGCTGAGGTTTGGGTCAGAAGCGCCCCGCAGGATCAGGAAGCTCGCCTCACACAGCTGGCTTTGAGCGCAGCGGCAGGTCAGACCAAAGGTTTGGTGGCTGCGCTGATTGAACAAGTCGATCAAACGTCGGACATAACAGCGGCGATGAGCCGCGTGATGAATATCCTAAAGCGTATGCCTGATCCCAAGCAGGCTTTGCCCTTATTGGATCAGGTGGTTCAAGGCAGCGCAGCCAATGGCACATTAGCCGCGCACATGGCCTTAGCGGACATGGCTAGAGCGGCAGAGGATTACCCCCGTGCTTTGCAAGAAGCACGCGCCGCCCTGGCGCTGGAGCCGAGCTCGGAAGATGCAGCCATGCGTGTGCTGGACTATGGACTACCCGTTGATGCGGCAACGGCATTGCGTAATGCGAAGGCATTTGCGACGAATTACCCAGACGCGCGACAACTGCGCTTGATGCTAGTGGGCAAACTCGCCGAACAGGGTGATGTGGACAGCGCGCTTGATGAGTTGGCGCTGATGTCAACAGAGTTTCCTGAAGATTTCGATTTGCTCTTTATTCGCGCGCAATTGGCGTATCGCGATCAACGGTTGTCTCAAGCCAGAGAGCTACTGGAAGAATACGTGGCGGTTCAGTCACAGCGGCAAGCGGCGATGGCCACAGGCGCTTCAGACGCGGGTGGCGCCTTAGCCGATGCGTACACGATGTTGGCGCGTATCGCCCAAGACCAAGGCGATCCAGACTTGGCCATCGAATTTCTCGGTCGCATTGATGAGCCAGGTGCGCAATACGCTGCGCGTTTGCGTCAGGCTAGTATCCGCGCCGAACAAGGGCGTGTGGATGAAGCGATTGCCATGATCGATGCGATTCATGCGGCTGATCAGGATGAGCAATTGATTGGTGTGCTCACCATGAGTCAGATCTTGCGTAAAGCGCAGCGCTACGAACAGGCCATTGAGCGGCTTGAGATGGCCAACGAGGCGATTCCCAATTCCGTCGAAATTCAATATGAACTCGGCATGCTGCTTGAGCGCGAGTCACGCCACGATGACATGGAAAAATACCTGCGTCAGGTCATTGAGCTAGATCCCGGCTATGCGCATGCTTACAACGCGTTGGGGTATTCACTCGCTGATCGTGGTGTGCGTCTCGAAGAAGCCTACGAACTGATCGCAAGAGCACACCAGATACTGCCTGAAGATCCGTACATATTGGATAGCTTAGGATGGGTGAAATTTCGTTTGGGTGAAAATGAAGACGCCGAGCGATATCTACGCCAAGCCTATCAAATCAGTCCAGAGGCTGAGATTGCGGCCCACTTGGGCGAGCTCCTGTGGGTGACCGGTCGGCGTGGTGAAGCCCGTGAAATTTGGGCCGAAGGGCAAGCCATCGACGCAAATGATCCTGCGTTAATCGACACCCTGGCGAGATTCGGAGTGGAGCCTTGAGGGCTTTTTTAGCAGCGGGCATGGCAAGAGATTGGGTGCAGCGCTTCATGTCGAATAAGTTGACAGATTTGAAGCTGGGCTGGCGGGTGCTCACCTGTTTTGGTGTGGCGTTGCTGTTGTCAGCCTGCGCGACATCACCACCGCTTTCAGGGGCATTACCTGGCACAGAGCGGCAGGGTCGCTTCGCGCTTAAGGCCAGCAGTTCTATCGAGCCACCGACAGCGGTTCAAGGCAATTTTCTTTGGCAGCAGACCACAGATGGCTGGGTGTTGCTTTTGAAGAGCCCGATGGGGGCAACCTTGGCGAAGCTCTCTGTCGATGCGGCAGGAGCGACCTTACAAAGAGCGGATGCACCAGATCAACGGGCGACGTCGCCGACCGCGCTGATGCAACAAACGTTAGGCGAAGAAGTGCCTGTCGATGCGTTAAACGACTGGATGACAGGCCGCTTAGGTGATCGTGCCAGCGTTAAAGATGTCATGAGAGACAAAGAAGGACGCGTCATCGCATTTGAGCAGCGCGGATGGCAGGTTGGTTTCGCTCGCTATGACCATGTTGGCCCAACCCGCATGACGTTGACCAAAAAAGCTCCGGGGCGCGAGGTTATGCTGCGCTTGGTGATCAACTAGTGCACTCGGGTAACCAATGACACTCTACGACTTGCCCGCGCCTGCCAAACTCAATCTGTTCTTGCATGTGGTTGGCCAGCGCGCGGATGGTTATCACTTGCTGGAATCTTTATTTCGCTTGGTCTCACTGAGCGATACCTTAACCATTGATCTGCGCGCGGACGGCAGAATCTCACGCGAGTCTTCGATGGCGACCGTGTTGGATGAGGCCGATGATTTGGCTGTTCGTGCGGCCCAGGCGCTTAAAAATGCGACAGGTAGCCGTCAGGGTGCTCACATTGTCGTGTACAAGCGAATCCCGGTCGGTGGCGGTTTGGGGGGCGGGTCAAGTGACGCCGCAACGGTCCTGATAGCGCTCAATCGCTTATGGCGAACAGGCTTGACGCGCAGCGAGCTAATGGCGCTCGCCTTGCCCTTGGGCGCAGACGTGCCCTTTTTTCTCTCCGGGCAGGCGGCGTTTGTGACGGGCATTGGTGAGCAGTGCACGCCCGTCGAGGCGCCGGACTCAGCCTATGTGATTTTTAAGCCGAGGGAAAGTGTATCGACCGCAGCCATTTTTGGGTCGCCTCATTTGACACGGAACACCGAAACCGTCAAAATATCGGACTTTTCCGGACGTCATCAGTTTCTAGGTAAGAAGCCCTTTGGGGTTAACGATTTGGAATCGGTGGTGTTGCAGGCATTTCCAAGTATTGCGTTGATGCGGGGATGGCTGAAATCTCAAGGCTTCGACGTTCGTTTGACGGGTTCGGGTGCTTGTTTTTTCAGTGAGTTTGAGGGGCCTATTCAAGCATTGTTGGCTTATGAGGCACTGCAAGCTAAACTAAAAAGCCGTGCGTCGGGCACTTGTGAGCAAGACGTTTTGCAATCGGCTTATGTTTGTGATGGTTTGCTTAGTCATCCATTACAGCATTGGTTAGTTGACTAAAATGGGGAGTCGCCAAGTTGGTTAAGGCACCGGATTTTGATTCCGGCATTCGAGGGTTCGAGTCCTTCCTCCCCAGCCATTATTCGTAAGCTGTTGAACAAGCCATCATCCGTCGGGCACGGTTCAACAGCTTTTTTGTTCCCCGTTTCAGTGATTCGTTAACCATGGCTCCTGAAAGTTTCATGATTTTTACCGGCACAGCCAACACCCGTTTGGCTGTTGATGTGGTAAATCACCTCGATATGTCGTTGGGTAAGATGACTGTTGGTCGCTTCTCTGACGGCGAAGTCATGGTCGAGATCAATGAGAATGTTCGTGGCAAAGACGTTTTTGTCTTGCAACCGACGTGCGCACCAACCAATGACAACCTGATGGAAGTCATGGTGATGGTTGACGCGCTTAGACGCGCATCGGCTGGGCGCATCACCGCAGCGATTCCGTATTTTGGCTATGCCCGCCAGGACCGTCGTCCTCGCTCCGCACGGGTCTCTATTTCAGCCAAAGTGGTGGCTAACATGTTGCAGGTCGTCGGCGTCAATCGAGTCCTGACCATGGATCTTCACGCGGATCAAATTCAAGGATTCTTCGATATCCCTGTCGATAATATTTATGCCGGTCCCATCTTGTTGGGTGATATTTGGCGCCGGAACCTGTCTAATTTGGTCGTTGTTTCTCCAGACATCGGTGGTGTTGTTCGAGCCCGAGCGCTAGCCAAACAGCTAGAGGCTGATTTGGCCATCATCGACAAGCGTCGGCCACGCGCCAATGTGTCAGAAGTGATGAACATTATTGGTGATGTAGACGGCCGGACTTGTGTGATCATGGACGACATGGTCGACACAGCCGGGACGCTTTGCAAAGCAGCGGCTGCACTCAAAGAGCGCGGTGCGGGAGCCGTTTATGCTTACTGCACCCATGCGGTGTTGTCGGGCGGCGCGATCGAGAGAATTAGTGAGTCGGCGTTAGACGAGGTGGTGGTGACCAACTCCATACCCTTGTCTGAGGCGGCACTTTCCTCCGGCCGCATACGGCAACTATCCTGTGCCGCTCTATTGGGCGAGACGATGTTGCGAATATCGCATGCCGAATCGGTTAGCTCGCTATTTGTGGATTGATGGCAGGTTAAGCAGTTTATACTGCGTTGTTTTTTTTCGAATCAGACGGTTGGCTGGTCGCGGCCACCCGTCGATACCCGAGACCGATGCTCGGTTCGGGTCACCTGGGAAGCATTCCCTTTTGGAGCATTCCCTTTTGGAGTTTAGACATGCAATTTAATGCAACAACACGTAGCGTTCAGGGATCGAGTGCGAGCCGCCGCCTGCGCCATGCGGGTCGCGTACCTGCGATTGTTTACGGTGGGAAAGAAACCCCGCTGTCGATTGAGCTCGATCACAACGAAATCTACCATGCCTTGCGTAAAGAGCAATTTTACGCATCGGTTCTCGATATGCAACTCGAAGGCAAGAAGCATTCTGTCTTGTTGCGCGATGTGCAATGGCATCCATACAAACAAATCGTCATGCACGTTGACTTTCAGCGGGTCGATGCCAAGCAAGTGATTCACACCAAAGTGCCTTTGCATTTCATCAATGCCGAGTCTTCACCGGCGGTGAAGCTTAGCGCGGCTGTCGTCACACACGTGGTGACTGAAATTGAAATCGAATGCCTGCCTTCTAAGCTGCCACCTTTCATTGAGGTGGACTTGGGTTTGGCCGTAGCTGGTGATGCCATTCACTTATCCAACATCAAGCTTCCCGCTGGCGTGAAGTACATCACACACGGTGGTGAAGAGGATCCTTTGATCGCTTCTATCAACGTCCCTGCCGCCAAGAAAGGTGATGACGAAGCGGGCGATGCAACCACTGAGTCTTCGCCAGAGGCCTAAGACAGCGGTTTCGTTTCGCTGTGGGCATTTCGCCCTGATAGCCCCGTTGGTGATATCGTCAACGGGGTTTTTATTTTGAAGGTCCTTTTAGATGCCGCAGACACCGATTTCCCTCATTGTGGGCTTAGGCAATCCGGGCAATGATTATGCCAATACGCGACACAATGTCGGGTTCTGGATGGCAGAGCGGTGCGCGCAGACCCTGGGTGCATCATTTCAATCGGAAAAGTCGTTCGCCGGCGAGGTGGCCAAGACCCGTTGGAAAGGTCGGCAAATTTGGCTACTCAAGCCACTGACCTACATGAATCGCTCAGGACAATCCGTTGGCGCGCTGGCGCGATTCTTTAAAATTTCAGCCGAAGGCATTTTGGTGGTGCACGATGAATTGGACTTGGAACCGGGTCAGGTCCGTTTCAAAGTAGGTGGCGGTCATGCTGGGCACAATGGACTCAAAGACATCCAAGCCTGCCTGGGGTCGGCCAATTTCTCTAGGGTACGAATTGGTATTGGTCATCCACGACGAATGGGGTTGAATCAAGGGGTGGCTGATTTTGTGTTGCACCCGCCCAGACAAGAGGAACAGGGGCTCATCGATCGAGCCTTAGAGCGAATCAATTTGGCCATGCCGTTATTGCTTGAGGGTGAAGCAAACCAAGCGATGGCGCAATTGCATCGTGATGAACCCGCTCCTGCCCGCTGAGTCAGCCAAGCCTGTGATGTGGGTCTGACCCATAAAAAAACACACCTATACCCTGAACATGTCCTCGCAGATGCTATTGAAAGTGATCTTTAATCGTTGTGAATCTAATTAAAGAGTGCTTTAATTGTATATAAATCAATTAAAGGTTACTTTAAATGAACCGCAAAACAGGAAGATACGCCATCTCCACGACGCTCGGAGAGCCAGTGCATGCGTTCGTGCCTTATGCCTTACCACCATCTGATCCGCCCCTGTCACCTGAGGTATTCAATGTCCTCAACCGTCAAGCCGAACTCGCCCTTGCGCGATTAGCGGGGGTTGCGGGCTTGGTGCCCTCAGTGGACTGGTTGCTGTACAGCGCCATTCGAAAGGAGGCTCTCCTTACCTCGCAGATTGAGGGCACACAAGCCACGCTGATAGACATTTTGGATGAAGAGGCTGGATTCAAAGTCAGCAACACCGAGGACGTGCAAGAGGTCACCAATTACGTCCGTGCCTTTCGTTGGACGCAAGAGCAATTACGTAACCCAACTGGACTGCCTATCAGCGTGCGACTATTGTGTGAGGCACATAAACTGTTACTTGACGGTGCACGCGGGGCGGGTAAGCAACCCGGCAAGCCCCGTCGATCGCAAAACTGGATTGGCGGTACACGTCCCGGCAACGCGGTGTTTGTACCACCGCCGCCTCAAGAGATTGCTAGGCTGCTAGCTGAGCTAGAGCATTTTATCCACGACCCGTCGACAGATTTGCCGCCGATGGTCAAGGTGGCCATGATCCATGCGCAGTTTGAGACGATTCACCCTTTTCTGGATGGCAACGGACGCATCGGGCGATTGCTGATTGCGGCCTTATTCGAACATTGGGGGCTGCTATCTGAGCCCTTAATCTACCTCAGCGGCTATCTCAAGCAACATCAGACCGAGTATTACCGTCGTTTGTCGGCCATCCGCATAGATGGCGATTGGGAGTCCTGGGTCAAGTTCTTTCTTGAAGGCGTTGTCGTCGCGGCCAAGGAGGGCGAAACAAACATCACTCAATTGGCTCGCCTCGTGTCCAACGATCGCAAGCGTCTTTTGCAGTCGGCCAAGGCCAGCCCGCTAAGTTACCGATTATTCGAACAACTACCCATGATGCCGCGCTTCACCATCGAAGCGATACGCCAGCAATTAGAGACCACCTTTCCCACCGCAACGGCGGCTGTCACGGTGTTACAAGAACTGGGCATCGTCACAGAGATCACCGGGCAGAAAAAGAACCGTCAGTACAGCTATCAGGCCTATGTCGATCTACTGTCTCATTGAAAGACCGTAGTGACGTTGGTGATGTTGTTGTTATAGCAGGGCAATTTAACGGTGAATCTCTACAATGATGACCTGTCTGCTATACCGGTAGCTTACGAATGGCTCTTAATAGTCTGTTGGCGCATTGACTCAATTCTTTAAATTTCAGCGGAGGAAGTTTTGGTGGTGCATGATGAGTTGGACTTGGAGCCGAGTCAAATCCGTTTCAAAGCAGGCGAAGGCCTAGCTGGGCACAATGGTCTGAAAGACAGCCTGCCTAGAATCGGCGAGTGTCTCCGAGGTAAGAATCGGTTTGGCCATGTCATTACATCGTGATGAACCCGCTCCCGCCCGCTAAGTCAGCCAAGCCCATGAGCTGGGTTGATGAGTGGAAAGACTTTTTGGTCTTTTGCCTTCGACCACGTCTTGGACGCCGCTGTCGACAGGTGTCGCCGCAACCGAGCTGGGTCCTGGATTGGCTGCCTGGCATTGGGTTCGGCCGGTTGTTGAGTTGGGCTGCCATTTTGTGGGGCATCAATATTTTCTTGTTTGGGCCATTGGTGGTTGGGGTGGCCAACCAAGCTGGCGCCACACACCGGGTCGACCCTGAAAACTTGCCTTGGTTATTGGCCTTGCTTTGGGCGCCCTTGGTCGAAGAGATGTTGTTTCGCTATGGCCTTAGACGACCGGTGATGGCCCTGTGGCTTGTGCCTTTTTTGGTGTTGGCGTTGTGGCAAGGTGTGGGACTGACGCAGTCCATGATGTTTGTGGTTGCTGCGTTATTGATTTATCGCCTGACCCGACAGACCCAAGTGCCCAGCCAACAGTGGCTCCCTTGGTTGCGTTTATATCGGCGCTGGTTTGGTTGGGTATTTCACTTATCGGTTGCCGGTTTTGCCGCTCTGCATATCTACAACTTCTCAATCACCAGCATCGTGTGGTGGATGTACCCCATCCTTGTTTTGCCGCAATGGTTTACGGGTTTGGTGTTGGGCTGGATCAGGGTGAACCGGGGCATTGGCGCAGCGATTCTATTGCACGCCTTGTTTAATTTCGGACCCTTGATGGCGGCATGGCTGGCCATAAGTTGGTTAAAAAAAATCGGAATGGCCTAGTCTGGTTCGCCACCATGGCGCCTAGCATGTCGGGTAACGACATGAAGTCCTGATGCAGGCGATCGAGTAGGGCAGCGTTAGACATGGTGAGACATGAAAAGCCTGTGATTCATGCAATGGGCGGGCGAGGGCTGACCTCGTCCAAAAAGGCTTTATGTAGGCCTCATGCAGGCCTTGAAAACAAAAAAAGCGGTGGTTACTAGCCAACGGAAGATGCCACGCCGTCGCTTGGGCACCTACGGGGTTAAACTGGCGCGTAAATGATTTTTTTGGAATTCGTATGGCATTGCAGTGTGGCATTGTTGGACTCCCTAATGTAGGCAAGTCAACCCTATTTAACGCTCTCACCAAGGCGCAGATCGCCGCGGAAAACTATCCTTTTTGTACGATCGAGCCCAACGTGGGCGTGGTGGAGGTGCCTGACCCTCGCTTGCAACAACTCGCTGAGTTAGTGAACCCTCAGCGCGTATTGGCGGCAACAGTCGAGTTTGTTGATATTGCCGGCTTGGTCGCGGGTGCGAGCCAAGGAGAGGGTTTGGGTAACCAGTTTTTGTCTCACATCCGTGAGACGGACGCCATCGTCAATGTTGTGCGGTGCTTTGAGGACGACAACGTCATCCATGTATCGGGTCGCATTGATCCAATTGCCGATATTGAAGTGATTGAGACAGAGCTTGCTTTGGCCGACTTGCAGACAGCAGAGAAATCCCTGCACCGATATCAAAAGACAGCGCGGGCCGGTGACAAAGAAGCCCAGCAATTGGTGGTGCTCTTGCAGCAAGTGGTTGAGTATCTCAATCAGGGTAAAGCCATACGCACGATGGATCTCAGCAAAGACGATCAAGTCCTTTTGAAGCCCATGTGTTTCATCACGGCCAAGCCCGCGATGTATGTGGGTAACGTCAGTGATCAAGGGTTCACAGATAACCCGTTGCTCGATAAGTTAAAAGCGTATGCGGCCGATAGAAAAGCCCCTGTGGTTGCGATTTGCGCGGCGATTGAAGCAGAGATCGCTGATCTTTCGGATGAGGACAAGGACGTCTTTTTGCAGGACATGGGCATGCAAGAACCGGGCCTGAATCGACTGATTCGTGCTGCTTTCACCTTGTTGGGCTTGCAAACCTACTTCACCGCCGGTGTCAAAGAGGTTCGAGCGTGGACGGTGCCAATCGGGGCCACAGCCCCCCAGGCAGCCGGTGTGATCCACACGGATTTTGAGCGGGGATTCATTCGCGCACAAACAATTGCCTTTGATGACTACATCGCGCACAAGAGCGAGCAGGCGGCCAAAGAAGCCGGAAAGCTTCGTGCAGAAGGCAAAGAGTATGTGGTGCAGGACGGTGACGTGCTGAACTTCTTATTTAACGTCTAAATAGGATTACTGTGCTGTGACACCCATCCTTGCAATGATTTGTGCCCAATTTTTTGAGTAAATGCTTTCCCGCTCGGAAAGCGTATCACTCGTCATGTATTCGATGGTTAAACCTAGTGCGCTAAGTTTCTGCTGGATTTGAGGTAACTCAAGTACGTTCTTTAAGGCGAGGCTGAAGCGGTCAATCGTGGCTGTTGGTGTGCCTTTAGGTGCAAAAATTCCGTAATAAGACAAGTCTTCAAAGCCTTTAATACCCAGCTCGGCAAAGGTAGGTGTATCGGGTAGGATGGCTTGTCGACTGGTTCCCATAACAGCGACCATGTGCAACATTCCTGCTTTTTGAAACTTAATGAAATCAGGTACGGATGCTACGCCTGAATTCATTTGATTGCTTAACATGTCGGCAATCATAGGTGCGCTGCCCTTGTAGGGAATGGCGATAAGGTCGAGCTCAAATTGTTTGGCGAGTGATTTGACGAGAAGCTCTGGGACAGATTGTGCGGCGGGAACGCCGACGGGTGCTTTGCCTTGATGTTGTATGCGAACGGATTGTAAAAATTCGTCCAATGATTTATTTAAAAAATTACCTGATAAGGCGAAACCATTGGCGAAGCTCGCAAAGCCAGCAACAGGTACAAAGTCTTTTTTAGGATCATATCCAGAATTTTTATTGATGATGGGCAAGATTGAAATGGTATGGTCGTGCGAAAGAAAGAGCACCGAGCCATCTGGCGGTGCAATTTTAAGAGCCTGCGCTGCCATTTGCCCACCATTGCCAGCTCGGTTTTCAACAGTAACGGGCACGCCTAGGAAATGACTGAGCTTCTCAGCGAGTATCCGTGCAATAGCGTCAGTTCCGCCACCGGCTGGGAAACCAACCATCAGTTTGATGGGTGAACTTTGGGCGAGGACGATTGGACTGGTGAAAACAAAGAAACTGAGTAGTAAAACTCTGAGGATTTGAATCTTGAATATCTCGATCATAGCGTTGGAGCAAGGTGTGTTGCAGACCAAACAATTGATGGAAGCAAACAGAGAGATGAACAGCACATCATCGTCCTGCTGGCCCGAAGAGAGCTGATTATCGCCAAAGTATTTTCCGGTATGAAAGCGGGTACGAGTCAAACCGCCATATTATTTCATTAAATCATGTAAATAGATTAATAAATGCCTGTTTAACGTTTGATGCCTTTAGCCTTTAGACATTACTGCTCGTTTGAAACTTTCGGGTCGCGCACCAGATCGAATAAGTGACCACCGCGGGTGCCTTTGGTGAACAAATAGCCTTCGTTGTAGCGGTTGGCCTCGATCACATGAGCAACGCGCTCGGCCACTTTGATGCCGAGCTCCTCTAAAGCGGCCACTTTTTTGGGGTTGTTCGTCATGAGTCTGACGCTTGGCACGTTTAGCAAGCGCAGCATTTGGGCCGCAGGTAAATAGTTTCTTTCGTCCTCTTCGAAGCCAAGCGCCAAGTTGGCATCAACCGTATCCAAACCGTTGTCTTGTAACTGGTACGCTCGCAGCTTATTGATCAAACCGATACCGCGACCTTCCTGTGCCAAGTAAAGCAAAATACCACCACCCTCCTGCGCCATGTGTGCAATCGCGCCGCGCAACTGTGGACCACAGTCGCATCGCAACGACCCCAAAAGGTCGCCAGTAAAACACTCCGAGTGCAGTCGAGCCAATACCGGTTGTGCGAGGTCGGGTTCACCCACAACGATAGCGAGGTGTTCGACGCCCCCATCATTGGGTCGAAAGGCAATCACCCGCGCGAGATCTACGTCTTCAAGCGGGACTTGCGCCTCGCTGACGATACGCAGGGAACGTGATTGCGCCGCGATACCGCCCAAAACATCGTCAATATCAATAGCCCATTCGTTGCTGTCTGGTTCATGTGCCGCCTGGGTGACAAGCAAGGCGGGCAGCAGTTCGGCTTGTTTGGCCAATTGAATGCACAAAGCATCCGTGTCGTCAGCGGCTTTCAATGCCCAAGTCGCCAACAACGTTTGTGCCTTTTGTGTGCGACCGAGTGCCCAAACCGGGTCGGTAATGGCTTTGAGCTGTTCCAAGAGCATGCGCTGGGAAGGCACTAACCGGTAAATTGTTTCGTGGGCTGGCGCTTCAAACCCAAGATATTTGGCACGCTGGCCGGTAATTAGGAGGTAGGTTTGCTCTTGGGTATCCGAATGGAACTGCTCAATGACATCAGGGTCAATCGTCTCAACCGAAGCAATCAAGCGATTGTCGTCATGGGAAGTAACGGACAATGAGCGTCCGCGGCGTAACTCACTAATCGCGCGATCAACTTGGACCAGTTGGCGTAGTGTTGAGGGTGATGTTGAAAGTGAATCAGTAATTGGGTTATTCATCTGCTAGTTATGTCGCGACAGCCGTGAGAGGAAAAAGGCACATTTGGCATTCGACCAGCGAAAGCCGCAAAGGTTTAATATTTCAATGAATGTTACAAGCAATCGTGTGGTGCTTTAGGTCTAAACCCGCTTTGTTTGTGCGGGATTGGTATTTTGTTTTTGCCTTCAAAGGTTGTGTGGCCATGTCTATTGATGAAGCTTTCACCCAGCAAGTGTGGCATCCCAAATCGATAGAGCCTGGGGACCAGGCGCAAGTCGTTGTTGGGCAATTGGGCCAGTCGTTAGATGGGCAGATTGCCACAGCAACTGGAGAGTCAAAGTATATCAACGGAACCTCAGGGCTTGCGCATTTACACGTTTTACGCGCCTGGTCTGATGCGGTCATCGTGGGTGTTGGCACCGTCATCGCCGATAATCCACGCTTAACGGTCCGTTTGGTGCCCGGTGAGCATCCCATGCGGTTAGTGCTAGACCCGAAGGGTCGAATACCAACGAACGCCCAATTACTGTCAGACCCAGCGATTCGCACCGTTGTGATGACCGCTGTCGGTGTTCAGGTGGACGATTTGCCAGAGCACGTTGAAGTCGTGCCCTTCATGACCACAGCGCAAGGTCAGCTCTGTCCAACAGCGGTGCTGCAGTGGTTATCTGATCAGGGGTATCAACGCATATTGGTGGAAGGCGGCCCCATGACCCTTGCAGGATTTATGGCCGCCAATTGCATTGACCATCTCCATCTGCTTACCTCGGCCATGCTGTTAGGGACTGGCAAGCCAGGGATCCAGCAACCAGCCCCCCATCGTTTGAGCGAAGCCCGACAATTCTCGGCGACGGCTCACACGCTAGGGGATGATTTATTGCTGGCCTGCAATTTGCGTCAAGGCGTGCGCGAAAGCCTCGCCTGATGCTTGCCAGCTTGGTAGGCCTTGTCCATACTGGCGGGAGGTATCCGTGAAGGCTTGGCGGCTGCAGGGGTCATCTAACATTTGTGTCAGTGCGTTAATCAGGGGTACTGGCTCACCTGGCGCCACGAGCAAGCCGGCGTCTTTGGGTACGGTTTGCTTGATCGCGCCAGCGGTTGTGCCAATGATGGGCAACCCCCACGACAAGGCTTCGGCATACGCCATCCCATAGCCTTCGTAGTGAGACGCCAGTACAAACACATCGGCTCGCCGATAGTGTTCGGCCAATGCCGCGGGCGACACAGATCCCGCCAACACGACCCGATCGGTCAAACCCAGCGAAGCGATTTGAGCGCGTAAGGCTGACGCGGTTGTTGGTGATCGCGTGGGGTCACCGACAATGGTGAGGGTCCAATGGCGATCGGCGACCGCATGCAAAGCGCGCACCAGCACGTCAAAGCCCTTCCTCGGCACAATGGCACCGACCGATAACAAACGCAGCGTTTCAGTCTCCGATCCTGACGTTGCCGCAGCCTTGGCGGATTCGGGTTCAGGTTCGATTTCAGGCCGATCAATGCCTGGTATCACCACATGTAGCTTATCTGGCTCGACGGCATAGTCATTGATCAAGGTTTGAGCCGTGATGTGGCTGGTGACGATCACACCTTGGGCGTTTTTAAGCGTCACGATTTCGCTTTCAAAAAGACGCTTGGCTTGTTCAGCGGACAAACCGGATTCCCGAGCCAAGGGATGGTGTACCAAAGCGATGTAGGGGTGGTGTTGTGTTAGCCGGCGAGTGTTGTCACCGAGCGCACCCAAAGCCAACCCATCGATGACCAACAGTCGATCTTGTGGGGTGTCACAGAGTCGTTCCATGGCCGCTAGGGTGGTTTGGGCGTTGGGCCAAGGGAACCCATCGCCAAGGGCAACGGATGCCACATCCCAACCGGCCTCACCAAGGGCTTGCAGGATCCGTTTATCGTAGAGGTAACCCCCCGTCAGGGTTTGCAGGTCACCCGGGTACGCGAAGGTTAGTCGTTGGGCCACAATGGCGCTTCATACCAGGCACGGGCCACGTGCGACTCGGATATCGTGACACGGATGGCGTGGAGTTCACGCCCATTGCGCCCAAGTTCATCTTGTCGGGCGGCATTGGCCAAGCCTTCAAAAATATACTGGGTGAGAAATTCTGTGGTGGTATTTTTACCGAGGAATTCAGGCGCCTCATCCAGATTTTTGTAATTGATGGGTTGAAGCAGCGCTTTCAAGGCCTCGTGAGCACGCCCAATGTCGATCACAATGCCATTGGCATCAAGGGACTTGGCATACACGGCGGCATCAATCACAAAGGTCGCGCCATGCAGGGCCTGCGCGGGTCCAAAGACCTCGCCTTTAAACGAATGGGCGATCATGATGTGGTCGCGGACTTCAATGGCAAACATACGGACTCCTCTAGGGATAATTAATCACTTGGCACAAGGCAGGGTGATCGGGGTCAAACAATCGGTTCAGGTTCGCGGGCACGTCGCCTAGTGCCATGGCCGGTTCCAAAAGGCAGTCCAGACCATCATCAAGCAGCAAGTCAAGGGCCGCCACGAGCCGTCGCCTGAAATCCCAGCGAGGCAGGTGCGAGGCTTCGATGTGACCGACTTGGCAAGAGAGCAGGCGCAATTGCTGGCTGTGAAACGCTTGACCCAGCGGCACAGGAACCACACGGTTGCCATACCAGCTCAGCTCAATCACAGCGGCTTCGTTGCCCGCACACGCCAAGGCGGTTTCCAGTCCCTTGGGGTCGCCGCTGGTGTGAAACACCACGTCGCAGTCACGGGCCAACGATTCGTCGATACGGTCGGGGTGCAGGTATTGAACGCCCAACGCATGGCAGTGCGTGGCACGGCCTTCAAACGGATCGATCACGCAAACTTCGGTGCCAGGGATCTTGCCGCACAAATAAGCGACCAGCAATCCCACCACGCCAGCGCCTACGACGGTGACGCGATCGGCGGGTCCGACCTTGGCGGTCCACACGGCATTGAGGGCTGTCTCCATATTGGCGGCCAAGACGGCACGCGTGCCAGGCAGGGCGTCAGGCAAAGGACAAAGCACCGATGGATGCGCGAACAAGGCGCTTTGATGAGGATGCAAAGAAAAGACGCGTTGGCCGACGAGCTCAGCGGGCCCTTGCTCGATGAGCCCCACATGGCAGTAGCCATACTTAACCGGGAAGGGGAAGTCGCCACCCATGAACGGCGCGCGCATCCGTTGATATTCGCTCGGTGGGATGCGACCGTGAAAGATGAGTGACTCGGTGCCACGGCTAATGGCGCTATGCAGCGCAGTCACCAAACAATCCTCAGGCGAATGGGATTCGACCGTTTCGGTTTGGATCATGGCTTGCCCGGGTTCGAGGTACCACAGGGCGTCTGCGAACACTGAAGAAGTCGGCAAAGCGTGGCTACTAAAAAAGGGGTTGGTGTTGATATCGCTTTCGTCGCCTATACTACCTTGGCCCAGAAATTATAGGGGCAATGTCCTTAGGCGATTGCCACTGACGCTGTGCGATAACGCGGAACTTCTCAGGGCTTCTCCACTCTATCCCGAACCTATTTGAATTGGTGCGATGGTAATGACGCGACGCCGTGTCTTGTATATCTTGTTGGTACTGACTTGTACGGTTGGTCTCATAGGGTTAATGGCCCTGGCTTTGGCGCCAGGGGGATTTGGCCTGCTGGATTGGTCGATCATGGCGGTATTCGCTGTGGTCGCCCCGTGGCTTGCGATCGGGTTTTGTAATGCACTGCTTGGTGTTTGGCTCGCGTTGTCTTCTAAGGTGCCTTGGCAGCCCTTGCCCCCGAGTGCGCTAACCGCTGCATCCTCTTCCCCGGATCAGGTGGATCAATCATCAGTCGTTCAGTCACCAACCAAAACCGCCTTGTTATTGTGTATTCGCAATGAAGCGCCAGCACGTTTGGTTCGCAATTTGGATTTGATGCTGGCAAGCTTGGTCGCCCAAGGCGCGCAATCACGCTTTCACTTGTATGTTTTGAGTGACACGTCGGATGGCCCAAACGCCGCTCGCGAAGCCCTGGCGGTTGACGCCGTGGCCGATCGTTGGGGCACACAGGTGGCTTTGACTTACCGGCGCCGTGACGTCAACACCGGGTTTAAAGCAGGCAATATTGAAGCGTTTTGTCAGCAATGGGGTCAAGCGCACGAATTGGCTGTGGTACTGGATGCCGACAGCCTCATGAGTGGCCAGGCCCTGGATCACCTTGTGCAAATCATGCAGGCCAACCCTCATGTGGGTATTTTGCAAGGACTGGTTGTTGGCTTGCCTTCGGGCAATGCCTTCACTCGCTTGTTTCAGTTCGGGATGCGCTTGGGTATGCGGTCCTACACACTCGGCAGCGCTTGGTGGCAAGGCGATTGCGGTCCTTACTGGGGGCACAACGCTGTTATCCGCTTGGCGCCCTTCATGGCGCACTGTCAATTGCCTGTTTGGCAAGATCGGCGCGGGCAACCCGTCCATGTTTTAAGTCACGATCAGCTTGAAGCGGTGTTGATGCGGCGTGCAGGCTATGAAGTGAGGGTTTACCCGATTGAGGACGAAAGTTTTGAAGAAAACCCACCCAATCTGCTTGACTTTATTCAGCGCGACTTACGGTGGTGTGCCGGTAACTTACAGTACGTGTCTTTTTTAAAGCTACCGGGGCTCAAAGTAACGAGTCGCATACAGCTCTTGTTGGCGATTCTGATGTTCTTATTAGGCCCCGCCTGGCTGTTGGGCGTTGGCTTGTTTATTGCGTTAATGAGCCAGTCTTCTCAAGTCTCAACGGTGCTCGATGTGACCTACGCGTGGCCGCTGCTCGCGGTCATTTGGATCATGACCTTGATGCCGAAACTTGGCAGCGCCATGCTCGTTCTTTTGCGATCTGCCGAGCGACAGGCCTTTGGGGGCGTGATTCGATTCGTTCCGAGTTTGATGGTGGAAATACTGTTTTCGACGATCATCAGTCCGATCATGTGGGTCTCGCAAACCTTATTCATGATCGGGACTTTGTTTGGCAGGAAAGCAGGCTGGGCCACACAGAATCGCGATGCGGCGTCGCTCAGTTGGTCAAGAGCCATCAAGGCCTTTTGGGGACATATGTTGATCGGTCTGTTACTCGCCTTTCCGCTGGCCTTGACCCATCCCCTGGTTTTGTTGCCCATGGCTCTTTTCCTCGTGGGACTTTGGCTTGCCATACCCTTCGCCGTTTTGAGTGCCCATCCAGCCCTTGGGCGAGTGATGCAACGCCGTGGCTGGTTGGCGACGCCTGACGACGTGCAGCCTTGTGCCTTTATCAAAGCGTTAGCAGTGGTGGCTGATTCAACCCGAGTGATTGCTGACATGACGCAGGCTCACTTTGAAAGTGGCCGATAAAGAGATGTCGTGGCGGCGTCTGTATGGACGCGTGCTAGGTCTGTTGGGCGCGGATAAAAAAACAGCGTGGTATTTGGCTGGCGGTAACCTTTTGTTGGTGTGTGCCGTTTTCGCGGAACCCATATTGTTTGGACGCGTGATTGATGTGTTGATCAATCACGCCGGATCCGTGGGCTCGCCAAGCGCCAATCTTTGGGCGTCACTCAGTCCGCTGTTAATGGCCTGGGTGTTGGTGGGATTGTTTGCCATTGGTAGTGCCGTTTTGGTGGCTTTGTTTGCGGATCGGTTGGCACACGCGCGCCGCCATGTGGTGCTTCATGAATATTTTGAGCACGTCTTGGGATTGCCGTTGCATCATCGCGACGGCCAACACTCGGGCCGCCTCATGAAAATCATGCTCCAAGGCACGGACGCGCTGTGGTCGATTTGGTTGAGTTTTTTCAGAGACCATTTGGCGGCTTTTTTGGCGGTGGTGGTTCTCATGCCCGTTGCGATTTTGATGAACTGGCAGATGGCGAGTCTGCTGATTGTTTTGAGTTTGCTGTTTGTGGGTATGACAGTTTTTGTGATGAAAAAAACCGATGTATTACAGCGATCGGTAGAAAGTCACTATTCGGCCCTGGCAGAGCATGTGTCCGACACCATTGGCAATGTGGCACTGGTGCAAAGTTTTTCTCGTGTGCACAGAGAAGTTGGCACCTTGAAAGGACTGAGCGATCGCGTGCTTCGAGCGCAGTTCCCTGCCTTGTCTTGGTGGGCGATTATTACAGTTTTGTCTCGTTCAGCCACCACGTTGACTGTGCTGGGCATGTTGTTGATGGGGCTTTGGTTGTTTTCCAAGGGGAAAATATCCATCGGCGAGATCGTGACTTTTATTGGTTTTGCCGGCTTGATCATTGGGCGACTTGAGCAAGCCGTTGGCTTTGCGAACCGCTTGTCTTTAGAGGCCCCCAAATTACGAGAGTTTTTCGATGTGCTGGATTTACAAGCCCGTGTGAAAGAGTCGCCACTGGCCGCGGCGCCTGGGCCCTTACGTGGGGCGATTTCATTTAAAGCCGTGTCGTTTGGCTACGACCCCAACCGACGGGCGCTTGATGGCCTCGATATCGAAATCGAGCCAGGGCAAACCGTCGCTTTGGTCGGCGCGTCAGGCGCCGGCAAATCCACTGCACTGGCCTTGCTATACCGCTTGTTTGATCCGCAAGAGGGGGCGGTGCTAATCGACGGGCAAGATATCAGGGACATGACCCTATCCGGTTTACGCGAGAACATCGGGGTGGTCTTCCAAGAAACGTTGCTATTTAACCGTTCGATTGCGGAGAATTTGCGTGTCGGTCGCGCCGAGGCGACCGACGAACAGCTGCGCAAGGCGGCGCGTGATGCTTGTGCGTTGGACTTTATTGAACGGCTTCCCCAAGGCTTTGAGTCACTCGCTGGCGAAAGGGGCCGTTTATTATCGGGTGGAGAGCGGCAACGTTTGGCTATCGCCAGGGTCTTGCTCAAAGCCCCCCCGATTCTGATTTTGGATGAAGCGACTAGCGCTTTAGATCCCCAAACCGAGGCAGCAGTCATCGAGGCGTTTGACCGGGCGCGTCAGGGTCGAACCACCTTGGTGATTGCCCATCGGCTGTCGACCATCCGTGGCGCTGACCGAATCGTGGTCATGGCAAATGGCCGTATGATTGAAAGCGGCACATTCGAGGCCCTCCGTTCTAAGAAAGGATATTTTTACGAAATGTTGAAAACGCAATTTATCGACGAGCAAAAATGTCTATGAGCGGCTTCTCTTCGCACTGGTTGGGTTTGCGCGAACCGATCGATCACGCCAGCCGCAACACGGACGTGCAAGCAGCGATGCTTGAGGGTTTAAAGCAGCGCCATGGTAACGCGCTTGCCTCGTTACGAATCATCGACTTGGGGTGCGGCAGTGGTTCAAACCTAAGGGCCTTGGCGCCGCAACTCGGAAAAGAGCAGCATTGGACGTTGATTGACCATGATGCTGAGTTATTGGCTCTGGCTAAAACACAAACCCGCCAGTGGGCCGATGTCGTTTTGCAAGAGGCAACGGATCAGTGGGTGGTGCAGCACGCAGAAAAAACGCTGTCCATCCGCTTCCGGCAAGCCGATTTGAATCGGGATCTACAAACCGTCTTGGCCCACGGCGAGTACGACCTTGTCACCGCCGCTGCGTTATTTGATTTGATTTCGCCGGATTGGATCGCCCGGTTTTGTGATTGGCTAGAAGTCCCGTTTTATACCGTATTGACCTACGATGGCCGATCGATTTGGCAAACGCCGGTGGCAGGCGATGACGCGGTGGTCGCTGCGTTTCATCGGCACCAACAAACGGATAAGGGTTTCGGCGCTGCCGCAGGCCCGGACGCGGCTAACGTTTTGGCGCAATGCTTAAAGACCAAAGGCTGGACCGTCGTGCGTGGCGATAGCACTTGGCATCTGGATGGCCGTCACCGTGATTTGTTGCGGCTTCTGCATGAGGGGATGGGGCAGGCTGCGCTCGAAATGGGCGCTTTGTCTGAAGACCAATTAACCCATTGGTTGGCAAGCCGTGAGGCCAGCGCACCATGTCAAGTGGGCCATGAGGACACGTTTGCCATGCCGCAAAGTTAAGCTGCACCGCTAAGCTGCACCGCTATTAGTGGTGGTTAAGGGTTTTCTTTAGCGCCCCGTTAGGAGATTTGTTTATGCTCGGTACCCTTGGCAGATGGCTATTGTGGCTAATGGTTGTGGTCATGTTGTTCGTCGCCATAACGTTGCTTGTATTAAACACAAGTGTGGGGCATGGCTTTGTCAAACAAGGGCTGCAACGATTTGTGCACCCTGAGTTAGATGTTCGCGGCGAGATGGAAATCAGCCTATGGCCAACCTTGTCGTTACAGGCAAACGATGTGTTTGTCTATGCGAAAGCGCCTTACAACGACGAATTAAATGTAGGTCAACTGCAACTGTCATTGGCCTGGTGGCCTTTGCGCAATCAGGTGATACACATTGAACAAGCGCTCATCAGCAATGTCAGGCTCACCCGTTCAACCGAGCCATCAGATCGCGCGACTCGGCCTGCCACTTTGAGCCCTGAAGCATTCCAGCGTCGCTGGGATGCGTGGTCTGGCTGGCAGCAAAGTAACTGGCAACTCAAGCTTGATCGTTTGGTGATGGAACGCTTGGCTTTCGGGCCAGCTCAACAAGAATGGCTGGCGATAGAGCGGGCTGAATTGGCTGCGGCCACCACGCTCACGCCAGCGCCGCTCGGTGAGGTGACCGTGCGCGCTGAAGGGATCGCGATTGAGCCTATAGACGCTGAAAGGATGCAAGCCGCGCTCGAACAAGTCGGGTTAGGCAACACAAAGACTTTACAGATCGATAGCATGCAAGGCCGGTGGCAGTTGTCAGACGGGATGGCCCGTGCCGTGCGTTGGCAGGCTAGCGGACCCTGGGGCGAGGTATCAGCGGATAATGGTGCGGTGGATCTTCGAACGGGTCAAACCGTTTTACCCATGCACGTTCAATTAAAAGGCCAACTCAATCACCAACGCCAGGGCATTCAGATTCAAACCCGTGAGGCCGATATCCGGTTTATCCTACGGGGTCCTATTGATAACCTCGGTATCAATCCACCGTCATGAGGTCTGGTTTTGGCTTTGGATTTGGCTCTGGATTTAGATGAGACCCTGTGAGGGATCAGCCCTTTGATTTTGACGTCTTCAGGCGTCTTTGACTTGTGAGTACCCGATATGTCTGCGCATCCCATTATTGATGGCCCTGGTGTCGACTCCCCTGATGCGAGCCCATACCATCACCGTTGGTTGGTGATCGACGAGACCGCAAGATTCGTGGATGCCGCTCAGGCCCCTGCGCTGTCGAATTTGGAGTTAAGTCTGGCGCATGGTTGTCTGGTTTTAAAAGCCCCGGGCATGTTGCGCCTAGACGTGGTGCTTGATGTGATCGAAGACGATGAGAGCGTGCGCATGCAGGCGCAGTTTGAACAGCAATCTTTGGATGTGATTGATGAAGGTGAGTTGGTTGCTGCTTGGTTCTCAAACTTCTTGGGGCAGCCGTGTCGTTTGGTCAAAGTCCATCCTGATCACAACCCACCCAACCGGACAACGACAGGTGAGACGTCCTAGGCAGCTAATTTGCGACCGGTGAGTGCTTTGTATTTAAGTATAAGGGCTTCTTGACTCTCATTGAATTGCGGGTGTAATTCAATGCAGTCCACGGGACAAACGACTTTGCATTGCGGTTCGTCGTGATGACCCACGCATTCGGTACAAGCACCCGGATCAATCACGTAGATCTCTTCGCCCATTGAAATGGCGTCATTCGGACACTGTGGCTCACAGACGTCGCAATTAATACATTCTTCGGTGATTCTCAATGCCATGGTCTTGTTGCCTTTTTGAGGGGGCGATTAATCTTGAGGCCAAGATTGTTCGAGCCGCTCTTTGCCTTTGGCTTGCAGCCAACGTTCAACAGAAGGAAACACAAATTTACTGACATCGCCACCCAGTAGTGCGATTTCCCGCACGAATGTACCGGATATAAACTGGTACTGGTCAGAAGGTGTCATGAATAACGTTTCGACTTCAGGCAATAGATGGCGATTCATGCCAGCCATTTGGAATTCATACTCAAAGTCCGATACGGCTCGCAAGCCACGAACAATCACGCGACCGTTTTGATCGCGTACGAAGTCTTTGAGCAAGCCAGAAAAGCTTGCCACGCGCACGTTTGGGTAATGACCAAGGACCTCTTGAGCAATCTCAACCCGCTCTTGCACGCTAAAAAATGGATTTTTGGCGCGACTGTAAGCAACACCCACCACTACCTCATCAAAGAGGCCGGCGGCGCGGCGAACCAAGTCTTCGTGACCGCGTGTCAATGGATCGAACGTTCCTGGATAAATAGCTGTGATCATATTTGCAGTGCAATTCGTTGAAGTAATTGATAGTGTACGGCACCTGCGCGCCCCTGACGCAACGCAACATAATTATCGGGTGTGGGTACCTGATTCGCCGCTTCAACGTACACGAGTCCATCGTCTTTAAGCAACCGCCAAACTTTGCTTAGGAGATCAGGGAACCATTCTTCACCGAAGGGTGGGTCGAGCATGATCAGATCAAACTGTTCCGGGGGCATTTGGGCCAAGGCGGTTTGCGCCAAACCGCCTTGGATGCGAACATGGTGAGCACCGAGTTTGTTACGCAGCCGATTTAGGGCAGTGCAGGCGATAGGGCTCGACTCTACCATTTGGACGTGGGCAACGCCGCGGGAAGCGGCTTCAAATCCTAAAGCACCACTGCCCGCAAAAAGGTCTAATACGTGTTTGTCATTGAATTCGCCATCCCACAGATGCGTGACCCAGTTAAAAAGAGTTTCGCGAACCCGATCCGGTGTCGGGCGCAATCCGGTTTGTTGTGGCACATCAATAGGGGTGCGGCGATACTCTCCAGCCACGATACGAATATACTTCTTCACCATGTTTAGATTCTTCCGCAAAAAAAAATCGCCTGACCAGACGGATCAGACTGATCAGTCAAACGTCTCAGAGGCCGCGCCGCTCGAGGCAGCGCCTGCCCTTGCGGTGTCATCAGACGATACCGATGCTGAGGCGACAGTTGACGCCGTCGCTAAAAGCGTACCGGCACCCGAGACTTCAATTTCCACGCCGAGCGCTGCCTCCAACTCCTGGATGGGTCGCCTCAAGCAGGGGTTGTCGCGCACAGGTCGCCAGATCGGTGGCTTATTCGCCGGTCAAACCATCGACGAAAGTCTGTATGACGACCTTGAGTCAGCACTTATTATGGCTGATGCGGGCGTGCAAGCGAGCGAGAGTTTGATTCAAGCCCTTCGAAAGCGAGTCCGTCAAGAAGGTTTGAATGAGGTACAAGCCGTCAGGCAAGCGCTTGTGGAGGTGCTAACGACCCACCTAACCCCATTGGAAAAGCCATTTGACGTGGGTGTTGAGAAACCGTTGGTCGTGATGATCGCGGGTGTGAATGGGGCGGGCAAGACGACTTCGATTGGCAAGTTGGCTTATGCCTTGAGAACGCAAGGGGCAAGTGTCTTGTTGGCGGCTGGCGATACGTTTCGCGCTGCCGCGAGAGAGCAATTGATTGAGTGGGGGGCGCGCAACGACGTGGCGGTTATTGCCCAAGATGGCGGTGACCCCGCGGCAGTGGCCTTTGACGCGGTGGCAGCAGGTCGAGCCAGGCAGATGGATGTTGTCATGGTTGATACCGCTGGTCGGTTACCCACACAATTGAATCTCATGGCCGAACTGAAAAAGGTCAAACGCGTGATTGCGAAAGCCCAGGCAGAGGCGCCTCAAGAAGTGTTGCTTGTGGTTGACGGCAATACCGGACAAAACGCGCTTGCCCAGATTAAGGCATTCGATGAAGCCCTAGGGTTAACGGGCTTGATTGTCACTAAGCTCGATGGCACCGCCAAAGGAGGGGTGCTAGCGGCATTGGCCAGTGGCGCTCAAGGCTGTCGCCCAGTGCCGGTGTATTGGGTGGGCGTTGGCGAGCAGTTAGAAGACCTGCAACCGTTCGTGGCGGGTGAGTTTGCGCAAGCGCTGATTCAATAAGCACTGACTCACTAGACCGCGAAGACCGAGGCCTGACGACGCCAACTAATCCCAGAAGTGATCGGCTTGTTTGAGTTGCACGAACGCTTGCCTGGCCTCTTTGCCCAAGGCATCAAGTCGTGAGGCGATCCAGCCAACGGCAAACCACGCGGGTGGTTGTTCGTTGCGGATGTCCTCAAACTTTTCTTGTGCGACATACAGATCGTTCATCTCACCCAGAATATCTTGAATCTTTGAGAGTTGCTTACGGTAGTTTTTAAGTTTGACCGTGGGTAAAAGCGACTCGCTAAATTGCAAACCATAGCGCAAGCGTTTGGCGCGTTTGCGCAGGTCATGTTTGGCTTCAATTTCTAGTGCATCAAAGTCTAGCCCGTTGGTCAGTACCCTTTTGTGCCACTTGAACAACTTTTTCTTAAGCGCCGTGGTCAGCTGACCGGGTTTGCTTGATTTGTCGTTGTTGGTTTTTTTGTCTTCCCCCTCAGCTTGCACTTCAGGTAAGACGGGTGTCTGTATGGGATGTCCGTTGACGGCCCAGGCGAGCATTTCAACGAGCCAAGCTTGAAAAGCCAAACCGCTGGCAAGCTGTCTAGGCGAAGCCTCGTCGGTGGGTTGCCTGAGATCAACAGGCGGTTGACCCGCGGCATTTAAGACGGGTAACAGGGTGTCGCGCATCACGTCATCGTCACGGGCAGAACCCAGAGCGCCAAAGTGCGCTTTGATGTCTTGCTGCCAGGATTCTGGCGGCAGCGGGGCCAGCCCTTTGTAAAGCGACCAGCAGGATCTGAGGCGGCGAATGCCGACCCGCATTTGATGGACGTGTTCGGGTGTGCCCATGACACAAATGCCTGCCGTATCCACTTCAGCCAACGTGGCGCTGTTGCGGGCTATTTGCTCAAGACACTCTAAGGTGACCTTCGCGAGCGCTTGCCTGCAGGAGAGATCAGGTGTGAGTTCGATGGCATTGACTAGCCGAGGACGCCAAAAGTCAGCCACCACGCGGGCACGGGCCGCAGCCGTCGCTGGCTCATCTAGATTACCCATGCCAGCCAAGCGTTGTGCCACCGTCGTCAACTGGTCGCCACGTTCGGCTTTGCTGCGCAAATCAAGGACCAAGGCATGCGCCGCCTGCCATTTCAAACCAAGTAGAAACACGGCTTGTAGCCGCCCGGAAACGAGTTCGAACTCAATCTCAGAGACGGGTAGGGTCAGTTCACCGGCACGGATTTTGCCTAGGTCGTAGGCGACTTCAACGACGCCCGCCGGCGTCCGGATACGGCGAAACTGGCGTTTGATGTCTGTTTCATAACAAATGTCGAGGTGTTTGGCTGCTTTTTTGATGGCTTTGCGCGCAGGTGATTCGTCGTAAAGGCTTAAGTCGAGCGTGGCGTTCGGCCTTAAATGATTGAGTTCTACACGGGACAGAGGATCATCGCCCGCCATTTTGAGGGTCTGTATCCACTGACGGCCCTCTTGTCTGAGCCTGAGCGCGATCCCCGCGTTAGCTAAAAAGCGGTCTGGCGTATCAAAATATCTCGCCTTAAGTCGCCATGTGGTGACCGCCCCGCGTTGCATGGCTCGTTGGATGCCTTGGCGCGAAGGGCGCGGCACATGTAATTTCAATTCCTGTTCCGACATGGCTACCTGTGTCATGAAACTTAATCGTTGACTGAATTTCTGATTCTACTGACACATGCCTAAAAATTTGATGACATGTCTTTAATTTGAAATGAAGCGTGGTTTTATCAGGCAGGTTGACGCACGGACCTATAATAGGGACATTGAATATATGGCTTGAAAAAGCGAAGGTGTTGTATGTCATCCACATTACCGATGGGTAAGCATGATGATGTTTCCTTGTCTAACAGCATTTCACCCGTCTCCGAAATCTTGGAGGCCTTAAAAGCGGGGCAAATGGTGGTGCTTGTAGACGAAGAAGATCGTGAAAACGAGGGCGACTTGGTGATGGCAGCTGAGTTTGTGACGCCCGAAGCCATTAACTTTATGGTGACCCACGGTCGCGGTTTGGTCTGCCTGACATTGACAGAGGATCGTTGCCGGCAACTCGAGTTACCGTTGATGTCTAGCCACAATGGCACGCCTTACGGCACCAATTTCACGGTGTCCATTGAAGCCGCGCAGGGGGTTGATACCGGCATTTCGGTGGCAGACCGCGCCCGTACGATTCAAGTGGCGGTGGCACCAGATGCCAAGCCGGCCGATTTGGTGCAGCCCGGACATGTGTTTCCCTTGCGCGCGGTGCCCGGTGGGGTGTTGGTGAGGGCGGGACACACAGAAGCGGGTTGCGATTTGACGGCGATGGCAGGTTTGACGCCAGCTGCGGTGATCTGCGAGATCTTAAAACCCGATGGCACCATGGCTCGCTTGCCCGATTTGATTGAGTACAGTCGAGAACATCAACTCAAGATCGGTACGATCGCTGATCTGATTCAGTACCGCAATGAACACGAGTCTATCGTTGAGCGTGTGGCCGAACGGCCCATCAATACACCGTGGGGGCCTTTTTCTTTGACGGTTTATCGTGACAAGGTCGATGGCAGACCCCACATGGCACTGGTTAAAGGCGAGATTTTGCATGACCAAGAGACTTTGGTGCGGGTGCATGAGCCGACAACGCTGTTTGATTTATTGGACGTGCAAAGTCCAGGGCATTCTTGGGGCGTTGACCGTGCTTTGAAGGCGATCCAAGCAGCCCCTCGAGGCGTCATGGTGTTGCTCAACGCCGATACGCAAGCCAGCGCCTTGTTCTCTCAGGTCACAGCAGACTCAACAGCGATTGCCCAGCGGCAGGGTCGCAAACCCGCGCGGATGGACTTGCGAACTTATGGCATGGGCGCCCAGATTTTGCGCGATCTTGGCGTCGGGCAAATGCGACTCATGGCACGTCCCAGAAAAATGCCCAGCATCATGCCCGGTTTTGGTTTGGTGGTTACCGGTTACGATGAAGGGTCCACAACAAGCAATATTCCACAGGAAATCGAATGAGCCCCTACACAATCTCCCCAGACCTTAACGGTGAAGGGCTGCATATCGGTATCGTGCGAGCCCGTTTCAATGAAACCGTCGGACTCACGCAGCTAGACAGCTGCTTGCTTGAGTTGCAAGCACTCGGTGTCGATGAGCGAGACATCATGATTGTCTCGGTCCCAGGCGCTTTGGAGCTTGGCATTACCTTGGCCCAGATGGCTGAAACACTTGAGTTTGATGCTTTGATCGCGCTCGGTGCTGTGATTCGTGGTGAAACGTACCATTTCGAACTGGTCAGTAATGAGAGTGCCGCTGCCATCACACGCGTGTCACTGGAGACAGGCATCCCCGTGATCAACGGTGTGTTGACGACTGAAGATGAAGCACAAGCCGATGAGCGAGCCAGCGGCAAGGGTCGTGACTGCGCACAAGCGGCCGTTGAGATGGCCAATTTGATTGCCGCGCTGGAACCTGAGGATGAAGATGATGACGAAGAGGGCGATGGCGATGATGCCGCCCAGGACGATGACCTTCGATGACAACGGAACCTAGCGCCGATGGCGCGCCACCTCAGGCGTCGGGGCGTCGCGATGCAAAACCGCGCAGTGCCCGTCGCCTTTCTCGAGAATTTGCCTTGCAAGCGGTTTATGCTTGGTTGGTGCAAAGTGACGACGCCGAGAGCGGAGCGATCGAAGCGCACATCAAAGATGACGACCAATTCAAACAAGCCGATGAGATTTGGTTTAGGACGATTTGGCAGGGTGTCCTACATAATGCTGCGCCATTGCGATTGTCTTTTGAGCCGTATTTGGATCGGCCCTTGGCCGAGCTTTCGCCGGTTGAGCATGCCATCTTGTTGATAGGCAGCTTTGAGTTGACGCACCAATTTGACGTACCCTACCGCGTGGCGATCAATGAATCGGTTGAGTTGGCTAAGTCCTTCGGTGGCACAGATGGGTTTAAATTCATCAACGGCGTACTCGACAAGCTCGCGTTGTCGGTGCGAGTGGCTGAAGTGAATCGCGGACCTTCTAAACGCTAACCCGCCATGACTCGTGGCGAATTCTCGGTTATCAAACAGTTTTTTTCTCGACCGGTGCCCGAGGGAATCCAGGGATACGGGGATGACGCGGCGCGCTTGCCCTTGCCACCAGATACTGACCTGGTCAGTTGTAAAGACCTTCTGATTGAAGGTCGGCATTTTTTTGCAAATGTCGATCCTTATATGCTTGGGCATAAGGCCTTGGCGGTAAACCTCTCCGATTTGGCTGCCATGGGGGCAACGCCCCTGGCCTGTTTGTTGGGCATCGGTCTGCCGAAAACAGATGACACTTGGTTAGAGGCGTTTGCGCAAGGGTTTTATCAATTGGCTGACCAATGGAATTGCCCCTTGATCGGGGGCGATACCGTGGGGAGCGAACAAGGTATTGTGCTAAGTGTGACGGCCTTGGGCACGTTGCCTCAAGGACAATCGGGTTTGCGTCGCGATCTTGCCAAGGTTGACGATGATATTTGGGTCAGCGGTCACTTAGGTGGCGCGGGTATTGCCTTAAGGGGTTTGTCGGGCACATTGGATTTAGCGCCCGATATCTTGGCTGCCGTGAGACCTTGCCTTGAGCAACCGGCGCCGCGAGTGTCGCTTGGGCGCGCATTGTTGCCTTTGGCGCATGCGGCCATTGATATTTCTGATGGCTTGGTTCAGGATTTGCAGCATGTATTGGAAGCGAGCCAATGTGGTGCCATACTCGATCAAGTAAGCTTGCCGATTCACTCGGCATTGAGTGGCTTGGATCCTGGGGTTGTTCAATCCGCTGTTCTTTATGGCGGTGACGTCTATGAGTTGTGTTTTACCGCACCCGTTTCCGCTCGCCAAAATATTGCGGCATTAAGTGAGTCAGAAAATATTTCTATTAGTCGTATTGGCACGGTATGCGCGAAAACAGGGTTATCTTTACTGCAGCAGGATGGTCAGCTCACGGCGATCAAGCGCGGTGGGTTCGATCACTTCAAATAGGCCCCCAGCATGACGAATACCCCCACTCGTGATCGTCACCATGTGCCTTGGCCAACCCTGGGTTGGCTATGCAGACGGCCCATTAGTTTGTTGGCGTTCGGTTTTGGTGTTGGATTATTGAGACCGGGTTCTGGCACTTGGGGTACGTTGTTGGCCTTTGGCCTTTGGTGGCCAATGCAGCACTGGATTGCCGAGCCTTGGCTCGGAGCTCTGGTGGTCATCGCCGCTCTTTCAGGTGTTTGGATTTGTGCGGTCGCTGGTCGCGCGCTCGCTGTGGCTGACCATGTGGGCATCGTTTGGGACGAGATGGCCGCCATGTGGTTGTTGCTCTGGCTGTTGCCTGACAATATTTGGGTCGCCGTCGCGGCATTGGTTCTTTTTAGGATTTTTGACACGACCAAGCCCCCACCCATCGCTTGGCTTGATGGGCGTTATAAAGGTGGGTTAGGGGTGATGCTCGACGACTGGGTCGCTGCTTTATACGCGGGGGTGTTGGTGGGTATTGGGTGGTATTTGATTTTGTCGATTTGGCAAGGAGTGACGTAAAAATGAGCGAAGCAGAGCAAGGCGCGCATCCACTGGCGTCGCAGGCCGCAAAGGCCTTATTGGATTCTGGGGATCATTTGGTGACGGCGGAGTCCTGCACCGGTGGCTTGTTGGCCGGCGCATTGACATCAGTGCCGGGTAGCAGTGTTTGGTTTGATCAAGGTTGGGTGACTTACACCAATATTTCCAAACAAGCCCAGTTAGGTGTGTCGTCTGATGCCTTGAAATCGTTTGGCGCCGTTAGTGAAGTGGTTGCCAAACAGATGGCCATGGGTGCTTTGGCGATGGCGCCTAGAGCGACCGTGGCGCTGTCCACGACCGGTGTTGCCGGTCCAGGTGGCGGTAGCAGTCCTGACAAACCTGTTGGCTTGGTGTGGTTTGGTTTTGCTCGGCGTACACCGGAAGACACCATTGCTACGGCGGTTAGCCATATCTTCACTGGCAACCGAGCCGCCGTTAGGCAGGCTTCGGTTGATTTTTCACTAGAAAGGCTACTCGAGCTGTTAGATCGGGTTAAGCCATAGCGGCCGGTTTGTTTTTTTGCCAGTCAACGAGCAGATCGTGCGCTTCTTTCTCTTTACCATCTAGCGATTGATCGATAACGCACAGTTCGACCACATAACCATTGGGGTCACGAAAATAAATCGAATGAATGAAACCGTGATCGGAGATGCCACGAACCTCCATGCCCAGTCGCTCGGCTTTTTCTTTTTGGGCGAGCAATGTGTCTTGATCGACGGTGAGGGCAATGTGCAAATCAAAATCATGTTGGGGCTTGAAATCGAATGGCCTTGATCGGTCTTCGAAGAAAGCAATAAACGAGCCGTCACCCATTCGGTAAAAAGTATGCAGAACAGAGACCTCGCGGCCTGTTTTGGTTTGCGCGATTGGCAAAGCATGGGCTAACTCAAGACCTAAAAAGTCTTCGTAAAATGCGCGGGTTTGCTCTGAGTCACGGCATCGATAAGCCGCGTGGTTTAAACCTTTAATCATGATCGCCTCCTGTGTTGGAGCCAGTCAAGCAGTGGGTCTGGCTCGATTAATCGCATCGCAAGTCTCCTTGGCGGCAGCTGCGCTTGCCTGAGCCCAATCCGCGCCCGAACTGGCATATAAGATCGCACGCGATGAGCTCACCATCATGCCAGTGCCTTGCGCATTGCAGCCAGCCTGGCAACTCGCCAAAATGTCCCCACCTTGTGCCCCAATGCCGGGCACCAGTAAGGGCAAGTCATCGCCAACAGCTTTTCTGACCAAGCCCAGTTCCTCTGGATACGTTGCGCCAACAACCAAGCCACATTGCCCTGATTGATTCCAGCGCGTGGCGACCATTTCGGCCACCGCAAGATAAAGTGGCTTGCCATCGATTGATAGCGCTTGCAAGTCTGAGCCGCCGGGATTCGATGTTCGACACAAAACAATAACACCCTTGTCGCCACGAGCCAGGTAAGGCTCAGCAGAGTCAAGGCCCATGTAGGGATTGATGGTTACAGCATCGGCTTGATAACGGTCAAAGGCCTCCGCGGCATATTGTTCGGCGGTTGCACCGATGTCACCGCGCTTGGCATCGAGCATGAGGACAAGGTCGGGGTAGTGTTTTTGAATGTAAAGACAAACGCGTTCAAGTGCTGGCTCAGCACCGATGGCTGAAAAATAGGCAATTTGCGGCTTAAAGCCGCAGACATAAGGCGCCGTGGCATCAACGATGTCACGACAGAAGACAAATAGGCTGTCGGCATCGGTTCGGAGTCCGTCTGGCAACCGAGCGGGATCAGGGTCGAGCCCAACCATCAATAGCGAGTTACGCCGTTGCCAAGCTTGCTGTAGTTTTTCTGAAAAGGTCATAGTCAATGCACTTAAAAGACAAATCTCAGGAGAATGAACGTTAGCCATACGGCTATCGCAAACCCCACTGATAAGAAAACGGCGGCGCTGCCCAAATCCTTGGCCCGCCCCAAGAGGGGGTGATTGTCCAAGGAGATCGCGTCAGCCACGGCCTCCACAGCAGAGTTCAGCAACTCAACAATCAAGACCAGAAGGACAACGCTGCACAGGAGGATCACCTCTGTGGCCGTACGGCCCAAGAAAAAAGCACAAGGGATGAGGATGGCTGCCACCGCCAATTCCTGTCGGAAAGCCGCTTCATAACGCAGAGCGGCCTTTAATCCTTTCCACGAGTACCTTAAAGCCGCACCCAAGCGGCTAAGGCCGCCTTTGCTCTTGTAGGGTGAAGGGTGTGAAGACACGAAGCAACTGTCGTCCAAAGAGAGGAAATTTGTTAGGCTGTGTTGGCGTCAATCCTACCATTGCTTCTTTAAAAGCGAGATCAACCATGCCGATTTTAACGATACAAATCCCCACGGGCTTTTCAAAACAACAAAAGTCATCTTTCTTACAGGCAACAACGCAAGCGGTGGTGGAAGGTATTCAGGCGCCGTTATCGACGATTCGAGCCAATTTACTGGAAATAGCCCCAGAGAACAACGTGGTTGCAGGCGAAGTGGCGCAGCCCATGACTCTGATTCATGTGGCCTTGATAAGAGGGCGAGACGAAGCCAAAAAAGCGGCTTTAATGGCCGCACTGACAACAGCTGTCGAGCAGACCCTAGGCATATCCACCCAACACACGCGTGTTTTGATAGCGGATTTCGAGACAACAGACGTGAGTGTTGCAGGCGGTATTAGCGCCAAGGCATCGGGGCGGTAATGTTAAAAGTGGGGATTCGGCGTCTCTAATCGCAAGCAATGCGGCATAAGGTGGCATACATGACTAACGGTGTACTTCTAGAATCCAAAGACGAACAAGGGGTTTTGACCTTAACCCTCAATCACCCCGAGACGCGCAACGCATTAACGGGCACGGGGCTGACTGAGGCGTTGCTCGATGCCTTTTCAAGGGTAGAGGCCGATCCAAGCATCAAGGCATTGATCTTGACGGCTGAGGGAAAAGTTTTCTCTTCTGGTGGCAAGATTGACGAAATGGCACGTCAAATCCAACCCGAAGTGACACCCGCGGCGTTACGACAAGAATACCGGCACGGCATCCAGCGTTTGCCATTGGCTTTGCACAATCTAGAAATCCCAACGATAGCCGCTGTCAGTGGTATGGCGATTGGCGCGGGATGTGACCTCGCGTGTATGTGCGATATCCGTATTGCGGCACCAACCGCATCGTTTGCCGAGAGTTTTGTGAAGGTTGGCATCATCCCTGGTGACGGGGGTGCTTGGTTTTTGCCTCGGATTGTCGGCATGGCTCGTGCGGTTGAGATGTCAATGACGGGTGAACCGGTTGATGCACAAACGGCTTTGCAGTGGGGCCTCGTCTCTAGAGTCGTGCCCGCCGAAGCGCTCATGGAAACGGCCCAATCATTGGCCCACAAAATGACGGTGAACTCGTCTGACGTGATTCGCATGACCAAACGTTTGCTGCGCGAGGGCCAGCAGAGCTCACTGGCAAACTTACTCGAACTTTCGGCCGCCTATCAAGCGCTGGCTCATAAAACGCCGGAACACGCACAGATCATCAACGACTTTATGGCGCGTAAGGCGGCCAAGACTCGGTCCTCTACGGAATAACCGGTTAAAAAATTTTGGGTTTGATCTGTCTTACCCCTTGAAACCTGCCAATTCGTCCTTATAATTAGCACTCAACTAGATAGAGTGCTAACAATTCGCGACGAATGAGTCGCTAATCACGGCGTCTCTGTCTTAGTTTTAATTTTTACTTAACTTGTAACAGGAGTGTTTCATGGCCCTGCGTCCTCTGCACGATCGTGTGATCGTCAAACGCCTGGACAACGAGCGTAAGACGGCTTCAGGAATCGTTATCCCTGAAAGTGCCGCTGAAAAGCCAGATCAAGGTGAGATCTTGGCCGTTGGTCCCGGTAAGAAAAATGAAGATGGCAAAATTCAGCCGCTAGACGTCAAAGTTGGCGATAAGGTGCTCTTTGGCAAGTATGCCGGTCAAACCGTGAAAGTAGACGGTGACGAAGTATTGGTTATCCGCGAAGAAGAAATTCTAGCCGTCGTTAACTAAAAATAGAACCGAACCTAAGAGGTAAATCTCATGGCTGCAAAGCAAGTATATTTCGGTGATGACGCTCGCTCACGTATCGTACGTGGTGTGAACGTGCTCGCCAATGCTGTTAAAGCGACACTAGGTCCCAAGGGCCGCAACGTCGTTCTAGAGCGTTCTTTTGGTGCGCCAACCGTCACCAAAGATGGTGTGTCTGTTGCCAAAGAAATCGAGTTACAAGACAAGTTTGAAAACATCGGTGCTCAGTTGGTCAAGGAAGTGGCTTCCAAGACATCAGATACCGCCGGTGATGGTACAACCACGGCAACCGTGCTGGCTCAATCTATTGTGGTTGAAGGTCTTAAGTACGTGGCTGCGGGCATCAACCCAATGGATTTGAAGCGCGGTATTGACAAGGCAGTGATTGCTGCGGTCGCCGAGCTGAAGAAAGTCTCAAAGCCCTGCACAACCACCAAAGAAATCGCTCAAGTGGGTTCCATCTCGGCTAACAGCGACCACTCCATTGGTGAAATCATTGCCAATGCCATGGACAAAGTGGGCAAAGAAGGCGTGATTACTGTCGAAGACGGTAAATCTCTAGAGAACGAACTTGATGTGGTTGAAGGCATGCAGTTCGATCGCGGCTACCTTTCGCCTTACTTCATCAATAACCCTGAAAAGCAAGTATCTGCGCTAGAAGACCCGTATATCCTGATTTTTGACAAGAAAATCAGCAATATCCGTGACTTGTTGCCCATCCTTGAGCATGTTGCTAAGTCGAGCCGTCCGCTTTTGATTATTGCTGAGGACGTCGAAGGCGAAGCCTTGGCAACCTTGGTGGTTAACAACATCCGCGGTATCTTGAAGACAACCGCTGTCAAAGCCCCTGGCTTTGGCGATCGCCGTAAAGCGATGCTTGAAGATATCGCCATTTTGACGGGTGGTACCGTGATCTCGGAAGAGACGGGTCTTTCTTTAGAGAAGGCCACGCTCGAAGAGTTGGGTCAAGCCAAGCGCATCGAAGTGGGTAAAGAAAACACCACCATCATCGACGGTGCTGGCGATAGCAAGTCAATCGAAGCCCGCGTCAAGCAAGTGCGTGCGCAAATTGACGAGGCCTCTTCAGACTACGATCGCGAGAAGCTGCAAGAGCGTGTGGCCAAGTTGGCTGGCGGTGTTGCTGTGATTCGTGTTGGTGCAGCCACCGAAGTCGAAATGAAAGAAAAGAAAGCCCGTGTCGAAGACGCGCTACACGCGACGCGTGCAGCCGTTGAAGAAGGCATCGTGCCAGGTGGTGGCGTGGCGTTGATTCGCGCTCGCGGTGCCATCGAGAAAGTCAAAGGTGACAACGCCGATCAAGACGCGGGTATCAAGTTGGTACTGCGCGCCGTTGAAGAGCCACTGCGCATCATCGTGGCGAACTCCGGTGACGAGCCTAGCGTCGTTGTGAACCAAGTGGCTGCCAACAAAGGCAACTATGGTTACAACGCGTCCACCGGTGAGTACGGCGATTTGGTTGAGCAAGGTGTGCTCGATCCGACCAAAGTGACACGCACAGCCCTGCAAAACGCCGCATCAGTCGCCAGCTTGTTGCTGACAACCGAAGTCGCGATTTGTGACGCCCCAGAAGATAAGCCAGCCGGTGGTGGCATGCCACCTGGTGGTATGGGTGACATGGGCGGTATGGGTGGCATGGGTGGTATGGGCGGTATGGGCTTCTAAACGCCTACCCCTGACTTATCCCGTCTATAAAAGAACAACCCCTGATGGTTCGCCGTCAGGGGTTGTTTTTTTTCATAAACTCAACATTCAATCATGGGTACTTAGGTGAGACAGCGCTTTGAATATTGATGCAAACGTTTGGCCCTGGCTATGGGTACCGGTCACTATCGTCGCTGCGGCTCTGCAAGTGAGTCGTAATGCCATCCAACGCGGTTTGACCGACGAGCTGGGCACCATTGGGGCAACCCAAGTTCGGTTTTTGTTTGGACTTCCCTTTGCTGGATTGTTTTTCCTTTTGGCCTGGTGGCTAACCAATGCGCCTTGGCCAACACTCACCGGAACATTTCTGGGTTTTACGTTACTTGGAGCCAGTGCCCAAATCGCAGCCACGGCCTTGATGTTGGCCGCGATGCAATTACGCGATTTTGTGGTGGTGACGGTTTGGATAAAGACAGAACCGCTCCAAATTGCGCTGTTTGGTGTTTTAGTGCTTGGTGATCCGCTGGGTATTGGTACGGGATTATCGATTGGTTTGGCCACGCTAGGGGTTATCTGGATGGCTTATCGACCGCGAGAACCGGATCAGTCGAATGAGTCGCTCTACAAGCCCGTTATGTTCGGTCTTGCTTCTGCAACAGCTTTCGCGATTGCGGCGGTCGGTTTCCGTGGGGCTATCTTGTCTTTACCCGACGGTAATTTTTTGGTGCGGGCGGCGTGGGCGTTGGTATGTGGACTATTTTTTCAGTCTTTGGTATTGGCGGTTTGGTTGACTTGGCGGGATCCAGACACGTGGCGTCGATGTATAAAGGCCTGGCGGATTTCGGTTTTGGGGGGCTTTCTGGGCGCAGCCGGATCACAAGCGTGGTTCGTTGGCTTTGCGCTCACAACGGCCGCTAATGTGCGCACGTTGGCTCTGGTGGAAGTGTTTTTTGCGCACTTCCTATCAAAGCGTTTTTTTGCTGGACGTACTACCACACAAGAAAAAATAGGGATGACGCTTATTGTGGTGGGCGTCGCGGGCTTGTTGTGGTTGCAAACATAGCCCGCGAGTCTTAAAGCATCACAGCAGTTCGAGCCTTTTGGCGGCTGAGTCTGCCGCCGCACTGCCGCTGTAATCGTCTACGATTTTTTGTAGTGTGGTTTTGGCATTGCCTCTTTGACTAAGCTCAAACTGGCTGCCGGCGACCACCAATAAAGCATCAGGCGCTCTGGGGTGATCCGGAAATTGTTCGGCCATGCGTGAAAGGACAGACAAAGATTCCTTGTAGTTTCGAAGCGCGTAGTAACTGCTGCCGAGATAAAACTGGGCTGTTGGTGCCAAGACGCTGTTCGGATAGAGGGTTAAAAAAGCGGATAGAGACTCAGCCGACTCGCCATAATTCGCGTCTCGGTACAAATCCATTGCACCATCGAAAGCTGCTTGCTCCCGGCTATCTTGCGCCTGCTCTTGATCAGCACCACCGTTTGCTTGTCCAGCCCCTGGTCTTGGCGGTGCACCGAGCTCTTCTAGCTGAGCCCTTAGGCGTGTGACTTCTAGCTCGAGCTGATCGATGCGCTGCGCAAGCTGCAGGCTTGCGCGTTGACTGGTTTCAGTCAACGTACGCAGTTGCTGACGCAGTTCGATGACAGCTTGTCTTGCTTCTGAGTCAGTGAAGGCATGCACGTTAGGTACTGTTGTTATGAGCAACAGTGCGAGCAGACTTGATTTAAATGCACGAAACATGTTCTACCCTCTCTCTTTGAATCTGAAGAGCCCGCATCAGGGGCGCAAATAAACAATATCGGCGCGGCGATTTTCTGCGTAGGCTGCTTCGCTGTCACCTTGGGCTTTGGGTTTCTCTTTCCCGAAGCTAATGGTTTCAATCTGGGCGTCTTGTGCGCCAAGCAAGGTCAGGTTACGACGCACGGCTTCAGCTCGTCGGTTACCGAGCGCCAAGTTGTATTCCGAACCACCACGGGCGTCTGTGTTGCCTTCGATCACAATTTCTTGGTTCGGGTTGTTTGACAAATATTGGGCATGTTGACTGATGAGTGTGCCGTACTGCTCACCGACCGTGTAGCTATTGAAATCAAAATAAACAGAACGGTTTTGTGACAACACGCTGCTAGGGTTAAATGGGTCCATCACGCCTTGTCCACTGGCTCCCCCCATGCTACCTGCACCTGAGCCGGTCGCGCTGTCGTCCAGAGAAACCGAGCCGCAAGCAGCCAAGGTCATTGTTAAGGCTGCCACGGATAAAGATTTTATGATGCGCAAATTCATGAATATTCCTTGTGGGTGGGTACAAGTCTGATCGTAGGCTTGAACGTTAGTGGGTAACAACCTATGGCGCGTTGCCGAAAGGGCCCCAAGTGGGCTCTTTGATCTCACCGTTCAATATTGACAGGGTCTGACGCATTCGTCCATCGCTTGATACACCCGCTAACATACTGCGGCCACCCTGTTTGGCGGCATACAACACCTGTCTACCATTGGGCGCAAAGCTAGGTGATTGATCGTCAGGCCCTGCGGTCAGTAGTGTTTCCGTGCCGGTTTCAAGATCGATGGATGCCACACGGTAGGCGCCGTTTTGCCGTGTGACCACCAGCAAGGTTTTACCGTCAGGTGAAATGCGGGGTGAGATGTTGTAATCACTGTTGAAGGTGACACGTCTCGCTTCACCGCCTGTCACCGGGATTTGATAGATTTGTGGGTTACCACTTCGATCGCTAGTAAAAAAGACCGACTGCCCATCTGGACTAAATACAGGCTCAGTATCAATCAGAGGAGAGCGGGTTAAGCGACGCAGATTCGATCCGTCCTCAGCATTGATCAGGTAGAGCTGGGAAAGGCCGTCACGGGTGAGAACCACGGCCAAGGTTTGACCATCGGGCGACCATGCCGGTGCTGAGTTGTTGCCTTTAAAGTTGGCAACGGGCACCCGTTGACTGGTGGCCAACTCATGCACATACACCACAGGCTTACCAGACTCGAAGCTAACGTAAGCGAGCTTGCGCCCATCGGGTGACCATGCCGGTGAAATAATGGGTTCTCTTGAACGTAAGGCGATTTGCGGATTTTGCCCATCAGCATCGGCGATTTGCAGCTCGTAGGTGCCGCCTTGATTGAGAACATAAGCAATTCGGGTTGCAAACACACCGGGGATGCCAGTCACTTTTTCATAAATTCGGTCGGCAATTTGATGGGCGATGCGTCTTAACTCGCGTTCGTTTCCAGAGAAAGCAACGCCATCGAGTTCTTGCCGATTAATGGTGTCAGCCAATCGGTAGCTCACCTCGTATTGGTTTTCTCCGGTGGTGCTGACAGACCCGTAGGCGACATAGTCTGCTCCCCGCGTGCGCCACTCATCAAAGGCGATCGGCGTTTCGGCGGCTAATTTTGCCCCCGTGGTGTTAATCAAGCGAAACTGACCTGAGCGAGTCAGGTCGGCACGAATTACCTCGGCGATAAGGCGACCCGCGGAATCGCCTTCAAAGTCAGCCACAGCCACAGGAAACTGCTGTGCGCCTGTGCCAGAAATATCAACCCTGAGCTGTGCCTGGCTGGTTCCAACCGCAGAGAGCCCAAAAAAAACCGCCATGAGGCCTGCCCAAAAGGTCTTTTTGGCATGGGTTGACAGATAGGCTGGTATTAAGTGATACATGCTTCATATCTCCGGTCAATCGTACATGTAATAGTTAACGTCGATGTACGAGGGGAATCTGCCAGACGGCGGTGTTGGAAAAGGCGAACAACGGCGTATGCCATTTGATACCGCTCGATCGAAAGTGGTTACGCCAGAAGAACGACGCAGCTCCATCGATGAGGCCGTCCCGTCACCCCTCAAATATACCCGATACTGTGCGGTTGGATTGTCATTGCCGGCCCGGGTCGGGGCAGGGAAAGACACGCCTGGCTGTATGCATGCTCGCACCTTGCTCGCATACCCGTCGTCGGCCCCACCCCCGCGTTGATTGCGATCAGCAGCGCCACCGGCGATGCCTGTGGCGCCGAGCACGTCGTTGCGAAAGGCATCGCGTAGCGCTTGTTCCTGGGCGGCTTTCTTGGCCGCTTCGGCTTGTGCTTTGGCTTTGCGTTCTGCTTCGGCTCTGCGTTCGGCCTCGGCCTTTTTCTGAGCCTCAGCCTCGGCCTTGGCCTTCCTTTCTTCTTCCAACCTCGCTTGCCGTTGCGCTTCTGCCTGTCGCTCGCGTTCCTGCTCTAGGCGCTCCTGCTCGAGACGCTCTTGTTCTAGGCGGGCTTGCTCCAAGCGTTCTTGTTCTAGGCGTTCTTGCTCGAGACGCTCTTGTTCTAGGCGGGCTTGCTCCAAGCGCTCTTGTTCTTGGCGCTCCTGTTCTAGACGGGCTTGTTCAAGACGTTCCTGCTCCAAGCGTTCTTGTTCCTCCCGCTCTTTTTCTAACGCAATCTGCGCTTCTATTTCGGCGATATTGTCCGGCGCCGGTGGTTCCGGTTCCGGCTGGGGTTCAGGTTCAGGTTCAGGTTCAGGTTCAGGTTCAGGTTCAGGTTCAGGTTCAGGTTCAGGTTCAGGTTCAGGTGCCTTGGCGACTTGTTGCGTGGTGCCCTCGGTCCAGAGCTCCACTTGCAAAGGGCCTGGACTCTCTAGTTTCCAGCTCCAGCTGGCAACCAAGGCGATGACAAGTAAAAGGTGCAAGCTGACAGCGGCGATAGCTGCACGCACGTTATCCTCTTTGAGCGCAGCGCTCAGCGACAACAACCGTGATGGGCGAGTCCGTTGCCTCATTGTGGCTACTGGCCTTGGGGTGTGACGTCGACAGCTTCTTGACCTTGGTTTTGTTCAACCAATAGTCCCAGCCGTTGAACGCCATTGGCACGTAGGCGATCCATGATGGCCACTACCATTTCGTAAGGCACTTTGCCATGGGCAGCAATGACTACCGGTTGGTCTGGCTCCACCACATTGAGGATTGTTTGCGCGATTTCGTTTTGTTGCACAGGCTGAAAATTAGCGCCCGCCTCACGTTTGCGCCAAGACAAATCCCCGTTCTCGGCAATTTGAATTTCAAGTGGCGTGGTGGGTACATCCGCGGCTTTACCCACACTAGGCAGATCAATTACGCCGGGTGTGATGAGCGGGGCGGTCACCATAAAAATCACCAATAAAACCAGCATAACGTCGATGTAAGGCACAACGTTTATTTCGTTTTTGAGGCGGCGATTAGCGCGACCATGGCTTGAGCGTAATGAACTCATGCTGAAGTCTGCCGTTGCAATATATTTGAAAATTCATCGACAAAAGTCTCAAAACGTGTCGCCAGACGGTCCACGTCACTGGTGTACCGGTTGTAAGCAACGACGGCTGGGATAGCGGCAAACAATCCAATGGCCGTTGCAATCAGTGCTTCTGCAATGCCAGGTGCGACCGCCGCTAGGGTGGCTTGCTCAACATTGGTTAGCCCGATAAATGCGTGCATGATGCCCCAAACTGTGCCCAGCAAACCGATATAGGGGCTAACTGAACCGGCCGAAGCCAAAAACCCTAGGTTGGTTTCCATGTCGTCAAGCTCGCGCTGAAAGGCCGCCCGCATGGCTCGGCGTGAACCATCTAGGGCACTTTCGGATCGGTGGATTTTTAGGAATTCGGTCATGCCAGCATCAAAAATCCGTGCAAGAGCGCCTTGCTCACTGCGTCGCTTGGTGACGGTCTGATGAAGTGCGCCTAGATCGCCGCCGGACCAGAAGTCGTCCTCAAAATCTTGTGTTTGCTGGCGGGCGCGCCGAAGAGCGGCGCGCTTAGAAAAAATAAACGTCCAGGAAACGATGGAAATGACAATGAGCATCAACATGATCAATTGAACAGGCAAACTGGCCTGCAAGATCAGGGTGAGTATTGACATGTCTGGGTTAGCGTCTGGCATGAGTTATCTCTTGGTTAAAAGTGAAACGTGTTTACGAATATCGACAGGCAATGCCGTTGGTTTGAAAGAGCGGGTATCCAAGCAGCCCACTCGAATGTCACCAAGTGCAAGCACATTCGAGTGACGCATCACACGCTGCGTGAATGTCATCGATGCACGTCCCACGTATGTGACCACGGTTTCGACAAAAAGTGCATCGTCTAATCTAGCAGGTAATTTGTACTTCATATCTAGCTGCGACACCACAAAGATGACACTTTGAGCAAGTGCTAGATCCTGTTGGTTTATTTCAAGTGTCCGCAACCATTCGGTTCTCGCCCGCTCCATGAATTTGAGGTAATTAGCGTAAAAAACCACACCGCCCGCATCTGTGTCTTCGTAATAGACACGGATCGGCCAGCGGTGGGCTTTGTACCAATCAATGGTGGTGGGCTTGGGCAGTGAGATCATATGGTGACGGGCTGCTTCAGTCAGACGATGATTGCAAGGCCGATTTGATGGTTTCTGGGGCATCGGTTAGGTTGATCAGATGCGCTTCTGTCTCGCGGCGCTTCAGAAGCTCAACTTGTCCATTGGCCAGTCCTCGGTCACCCACGGTGACACGCACGGGTACGCCAATCAGTTCCCACTCGGCAAACATGACCCCCGGTCGAATATCCCGGTCATCAAGGATGACATCCACGCCATCCGACAGCAGTGATTCATAAAGCCGCGTTGCCGCATCACGCACAGTCTGGCTTTTTGCCCAGCCAATCGTGCAAATAACGACCTCGAAAGGAGCCATGGCTTTAGGCCAAATCACGCCTCGGTCATCATGATTTTGTTCGATGGCTGCCCCCACAATACGGGTCACGCCAATCCCATAGCAGCCCATTTCCATGGGCGCAGGCTTGCCGTTTTCGTCGAGAAAGGTGGCTTTCATGGCTTCTGAGTACTTGGTGCCCAGATAAAAGACATGTCCGACTTCGATGCCGCGTTGCAATTGCAGTGTGCTGGTCCCAGAAGGTGACGGATCACCGGCTACCACGTTACGTAAATCTGCCACCAGACTGGGTTCAGGCAGGTCGCGAACCCAATTCACACCCTGCAGGTGGTAAGGCGCCTCATTGGCGCCACAGACGAAGTCGCTCATGTGGGCTACAGTCGTGTCAGCGATCACTGCGACGGCGGTGTCCAGAGCAACCGGACCCAGATAGCCAGGTATACAGTCAAAGTGCTGTTGAATCTCTTCGTCTGTGGCGAGACGGTACCCGCCTTCGAAGCCGGACAGTTTGCCAAGCTTGATCTCATTGAGTTCATGATCGCCACGCAGCAACAAGAGCCATATCTTGTCTGCACCGTCATCGGATGGCGTGGCCACCACAAGTGATTTAACGGTTTGCGAGATGTCGATTGAGAGTAAGTCCTTGACCTGTTGGCAGGTCGCTGCATCGGGTGTGTGCACCTTTTGAAGGTCTTGTGTGGGATCGGCACGCTTCGCAATCAAGCATGGGGCTGGGGCTAATTCGATATTGGCGGCGTAATCACTCGCGGGATCAAACACGATTTGATCTTCGCCAATATCTGCGATAACTTGAAATTCGTGGCTCGAAGATCCACCGATAGAGCCCGTGTCCGCTGCAACCGCTCGGAACGTCAATCCAAGTCGGGTAAAAATTCGACTGTAAGCGTCAAACATGCGCTGGTAGCTCTGCATGGCCGCCTCGCTGTTACGGTCAAAGGAGTACGCATCCTTCATGGTGAACTCGCGCCCGCGCATGATGCCGAACCGGGGGCGGCGTTCATCGCGAAATTTAGTCTGTATGTGAAAAAAGTTTACGGGTAGCTGACGCCAGCTCTTGATCTCGTTACGTGCGATGTCGGTGATGACTTCTTCTGACGTGGGTTGCAGAACAAAGTCGCGTTGGTGGCGGTCTTTGACACGCAGTAATTCAGGACCATATTGCTCCCAACGGCCCGATTCTTGCCAAAGTTCGGCGGGTTGAACCACCGGCATCAGCAGTTCAAGTGCACCAGCGGCCTCCATTTCTTGCCGAATGATGTTTTCTATTTTTCGGATGACTCGCAAGCCAAGGGGCATGTAGCTATAGATGCCACCGGCCAGTTTGCGAATCATGCCGGCACGCATCATGAGCTGATGGCTAGCAATCTCCGCATCATTAGGCGCTTCTTTAATGGTGTTGAGGTGAAATTCACTGGCTCGCATGGGTTCGGGTAACTTTGTAGGGTGAATCGGAAATCAATCCGTATAATTTGGATCAATTGTATTGAATTCGATGGGTGCGGCCATGTTAGACCGAGAAGGTTACCGCCCCAATGTCGGTATTATCCTCGTGAACCAGAAAAATCAGGTTTTTTGGGGTAAGCGTGTTAGGGAACATGCCTGGCAGTTTCCGCAGGGTGGCATCAAATTTGGTGAAAGTCCTGTGCAGGCAATGTTTCGGGAATTGCATGAGGAAGTTGGCTTAAAGCCCGAGCATGTGCGGATATTGGGACGAACAAAAGACTGGCTCAGATACGATGTGCCAGATCATTTTATCAGGCGCGACTCGCGTGGGCATTACCGTGGGCAAAAACAAATTTGGTTTCTCTTGCGATTGGTCGGCCGTGATTCAGACGTCAGCTTAAGAGCGACGGCGCATCCCGAGTTCGACGCTTGGCGCTGGAGCCCATACTGGGTGTCCCTGGATGCCGTGATCGATTTCAAGCGAGGCGTGTACAAGTTGGCCCTCACAGAACTTGGACAGCTGCTGTTTCGACAACGGACCGGTCGAGCCTTGCACAGGCAGCGCCGGTCCAGTACAGAAAGTTCATCGCAACCTTTTGATTAGACTTGATGTGTCCCAGCGGTTACCGCCCAACTGCTGCACATCGGCGTAAAACTGATCCACAAGTGCCGTGACGGGCACGCGCGCGCCGTTTCGTTTGGCTTCGTTGATGGCTAGGCCCAAGTCTTTGCGCATCCAGTCAACCGCAAACCCAAATTCGAACTGATCATCGACCATCGTATTGCCGCGGTTTTCCATTTGCCAGCTCTGGGCTGCGCCCTTATTGATCACGTCTAATACGAGTTTCATGTCAAGTCCAGCCGCTTGTCCGAAGGCAATGCCTTCTGACAAACCTTGAACCAGTCCTGCAATGCAAATTTGATTAACCATTTTTGCTAACTGACCGGCGCCTGTGTCACCGACTAATGTCACGGCCCTTGAGAAGTGAGAGGCGATGGGCTTAATGCGATCAAAAGTGGCTTTGGCGCCACCGCACATGACCGTGAGTTGGCCATTAATTGCACCCGCTTGTCCCCCAGAAACAGGCGCATCGATGAAGTCCAAAGCATTGGCTTGAGCAATAGCCGCTAATTCTTTGGCCACATCAGCCGATGCGGTCGTATGATCAACGAACACGCTGCCTGGTTTCATCCCGGCGAATGCGCCATCCTCGCCAAGGACCACGCTACGCAAATCGTCATCGTTACCGACACAACAAAAGACAATGTCGGCATTTTGGGCTGCTGTTTTGGGTGTGGGTGCGTGTTGCCCGCCGAACTGTTTGGCCCAGCTTTCAGCCTTTGTCGCGGTTCGGTTGTAAACCGTGACATCATGCCCGGCTCTCGCGAGGTGACCTGCCATCGGCAATCCCATCACACCCAAGCCGATAAAAGCGATGTGTTGCGGCTTTACCGCATCGTAATCTCGTGGATTAATGCTAGCCTCAGTCATTTTTTGCCTCTCCCTGGGGTTTTTGCGAAAATTTTTGAAAGTGTACAGAAACAATCGCTGACGGCAGAACCGTTTTGTTTTACGATTAGCCCATGATTGAAGAACTAGACCAATTAGCCGCACGGATAAAACGACTCGTCGACAGCATGCAAGTGCTGTCCACTGAGGCGCAGACTTTACGCCAGCAAGTCGCGCAGCTGCAATCTGAACGTGATCAACTTGCGGCCCAATTGCAGTCAGGTGATGGTCAGCTGACTGAACTAAAAGCCTCTTTGAGCTCGGCTCGAGCGGAAGCTGAATCGACACGAGCCAATGCCGAACAAGAAAAATCGGCGTTACAGGGGACATTGGATCTCTTTAAGCAGGAGCATGAAACCATACAGTCCGACCTAAAAGCCAAAGCGCATGAAGTTAAGCAGTTACGTCAAGTCAATGAGCAAGCCAAACAGCGCATCGATGGCGTTCTGGAGCGTTTACCTGGCGCATTGCCACAGGAGAGGATCTAATGGAAACCGTAGAAGCAAAGATCTTGGGTCGCGATTACGCCCTGTCCTGCGGTGCCGATGAAAAAGCAACCTTGCAAGCAGCGGTTAATCACGTCAGCCAACTGGCTGGTCGCATTCAAGGAACCGGCAAAGTGGCTGGGAATGAAAAAATAGCCATCATGGCGGCGATTCAGATCGCGGCCGAATTATTGGTTATGAAGTCACCACAAGGCCCGCTAGGTGATTTGTCGGTAGGCGACTTCAAGCGTAAGATGGAAGACATGAACGCAATGCTTGATTCAGTAGACGTTGGCTGAGTCAAAGCGCAACCAGTTGTCCCTGCGGTGTACGTGACTTGACCACACATTCTCTGAACCAATGCTTATGGCATATAGGTTGCAGGTTGAGAAACGGGAGTGCGAATCCCTAGCGGAATTGCCCGAAATTTTTCACGAAGCGACCGACTTGAACCCTCGGTTCGAGATGCCGGTCTGGACGGCACTTGCGGGGCATTTTTTTAGGAACCATCCAATGAGCAGATTCGCTAAGCGTCCACTGGCTATTTTGGGTGCTTTTTTTTTGGTATTAACCGCGTATAGCGCGCCTGTTTTGGCCGATGATGAGCCGCAGTTGCGTTTATCTGCCACCGTTAACGCGACAGTCGATCAGGACGAGCTTTCGTTGGTCTTCACAGCTTACGCAGAAGCAAACTCGGCAGCAGCGGCCAATGAACAGCTTATTGCCAGTCTGAACGAGGCCAAAGCCAAACTGGGTAAACCGGCCGAGGTCAACATCAGCAACGGCGTCCTCCAAATCTATCCCGCACGTACTGAAGCGAACGAGCCGACTGTTTGGCGGGGGCGGGGCGAGCTGGTTCTGGATTCCAAAAATTTGCCGGCGATTAGCCAGGCGGCTGATGAGCTCACCGATATGCTGGCCCTATCACGGGTTAATTTCTCTTTGTCAGATGGGGCTAGAAGAAGCGAACAAGCCCGTTTGGTTGAGCAAGCCGCTCAAGCATTTCGTGAAAAGGCGCAGGCAGCCACCAAAGCCTTTGGTTACGATAAATACGAGATCATTCAATTGGAGATCTCAGACAGTGGGGATGTCGTGAGTCCTAGGCCGGTCTTGATGAGTCGGATGAATCAATCCGACGCCGCCTCCAAACCCAGCCTGGATTTAGAGCCGAGTCAGGAGTCGGTTAGCTTGACGGTTATGGGTTTGGTCGCTTTGCACTGAAGCGATAGATCACCGCACCTGCGATGACCATGGGCAGGCATAACCACTGGCCCATGCTTAAGTTGGCGACCAGAAGCCCCAGAAACGCATCGGGCTCTCTGGCAAATTCCACGATAAAGCGAAACGTGCCGTAACCCATCAAAAATACTGCGCTGACTTGTCCTGTCGGCCGGGGTTTGCGCGCGAATAGCCAAACGAGTAAAAACAAACCAAGGCCTTCTAGGCCGAATTGATAGAGCTGCGAGGGATGCCGGACAATCCCATCTTGGGCGGCAGGGAAAATCATGCCCCAGGGCACATCCGTCGGACGGCCCCACAGTTCACCATTGATAAAGTTGCCTAAGCGGCCGGCAGCCAATCCTAACGGGACCAAAGGTGCGATGAGATCCCCCAATTCTAGAAACCGATACTGACGACGTCTAGCAAAAAACCAAAGAATGAGCACCACACCGAGTAAGCCACCATGAAAGGACATCCCACCTTCCCAGAGGTAAAAAATTTGTGCGGGGTGCTCTAGGTAATATGCTGTTTTATAAAAAATAACGTAGCCAAGGCGACCCCCAATAATGGCGCCCAGCATGCTCAGAAATAGCATGTCTTCCAGGTCTACCAAGGTAACGCGAGTTAAACCTTTCTGAACGCGATACCGGCCCAGAAGCCACGCTGAACCAAATCCCACCAGATACATCAAACCATACCAGTGCAAGGAAATGGGGCCCAATTGGATTGCGACGGGATCTATTTGCGGGAAATTGAGCATAAATCAAATGTTTCCATAAAAGAGGTTTCATAATAACCTTCGTGTTCGTCCTTAATTTCTACGGAAAGCCTTATGTCTAAGTTTGAACGATCCAGCCATATCACGGAGGGTGCAACGCGTGCCCCTAATCGCGCCATGTACTACGGCATGGGCTACAAGGAAGCCGATTTTGCCAACCCAATGATTGGGGTTGCCAATGGCCAGTCGACGATTACGCCATGTAACAGTGGTCTGCAGCCATTGACGGATGCTGCCGTCCAAGCGATTCAACAGGCCAAGGGCAATGCACAAGTATTTGGGGTCCCAACCATTTCTGATGGCATGTCGATGGGCACCGAAGGGATGAAGTTCTCTCTCGTGTCGCGTGAGGTCATTGCAGACTGTATCGAGACGGCTGTGCAAGGCCAATGGATGGATGGTGTGGTTGTTGTCGGTGGTTGTGACAAGAACATGCCGGGTGGCATGATCGCCATGGCTCGCATGAATGTACCGAGTATTTATGTGTACGGGGGAACAATCAAACCTGGCCACCACAACGGTAAAGACCTCAACATCGTTTCGGTATTTGAGGCGGTTGGCGAGTTCACTATGAAGCGCATGAGTCAGGAAGACTTTAAAGCCATCGAGCAAAAGGCGATTCCAGGTTCTGGTTCCTGTGGTGGCATGTACACGGCCAACACCATGAGCTCATCTTTTGAGGCCATGGGCATGAGTTTGCCCTATTCAAGTACCGCAGCCAATGAAGACGGTGAGGCCATAGAGAATGCTAAAAAGGCCGCCGAGGTGTTGGTGGATGCCGTACGTACGGGAGGACGCTGTCCGAGGGATATCATCACCCGAGAATCGATTGAAAACGCTGTTTCGGTCATCATGGCTGTTGGTGGTTCGACCAATGCTGTTCTCCACTTCCTTGCCATCGCGCATTCTGCTGAAGTGCCTTGGACGATTGACGATTTTGAGCGTATCCGTAAGCGCGTGTCCGTCATTTGTGACTTAAAGCCATCCGGCAAATACCTCACGGTGGACCTACACCGTGCCGGTGGCATTCCCCAAGTCATGAAGATTTTGCTCAATGCCGGTCTCTTACACGGGGATTGCATGACGATCACGGGCCAGACCATTGCGGAGGTCCTCAAAGACGTACCGGATCAACCCCCTGAGGGGCAAGATGTGATTCGTACGCTTGATAAAGCACTTTACCCTCACGGGCATTTGGCGATTTTGAAAGGCAATCTAGCGACCGAGGGTGCAGTAGCCAAGATCACTGGTCTTAAGAATCCGGTGATCACGGGGCCCGCTCGAGTATTTGATTCAGAAGATTTGGCCATGGACGCTATCATGGCGCGTGAGATTAACGCAGGCGATGTGGTTGTGATTCGTTACGAAGGCCCCAAAGGTGGGCCTGGCATGAGGGAAATGTTGGCGCCCACATCGGCCTTGGTTGGTCAAGGTTTGGGCGAAAGCGTGGGTTTGATCACGGATGGTCGATTCTCTGGCGGCACATGGGGCATGGTGGTTGGGCACGTGGCACCCGAAGCCCAGGTCGGAGGCACGATTGCGCTGGTTCGCGAGGGTGACTCGATAACGATTGACGCGCATCAATTGGTCCTTAACTTAAATGTTGATGACGACGAAATTGAAAAACGCCGTCAGCAATGGAAGCAACCCGCACCACGCTATACGCGCGGTGTCCTAGCCAAGTTCAGCCGTCTTGCCAGCACGGCCAGCCGAGGAGCCGTTACAGATGCCATGGATGAGTAACCTGCGATTGGGGGTGGCCTTACTGTGGGCGACGGGTCCGGTGATGGCGGCCAGCGAGGCGGCCATCACATTTGACCAGGGTGAGACCCTCGCCAAGCAAAACGCCTGCTTGGGGTGCCATCAGGTCGACGCAAAACGGGTTGGTCCCGGATTCACCCAAGTGGCACAACGCTACGGCGGGCAGCCGGGTATGGCTGATTATCTGGCCACCCGCATCCGTCAGGGTGGGCGTGGCCAATGGGGGGCCATACCCATGCCGGCGCAGAATCAAGTGACCGATGCCCAAGCCAAACAATTGGCGCAATGGATTTTGACGCTTGAACCTTCCTAGCGTGGTCTGAAAACAAAAGGAGAAGTCTGTGGCGACAGCGGTTTTTGGTGGGGGTTGTTTCTGGTGCACCGAGGCGGTATTTGATGCACTCAAGGGCGTGAGCTTGGTGGAGCCAGGCTACTGTGGTGGCCACGTTGAGCATCCTACTTACGAGCAGATTTGCCGCGGTGATACCGGCCACATAGAGGTCATTCGTATCGAGTACGATCCTGCGGAGGTCTCCTTTGAAACACTGCTTGAAATCTTTTTTGCGACTCATGACCCAACCACACCGAACAGACAAGGCAATGATGTTGGACCCCAATATCAGTCGGTCGTGTTTTGCCAGGACGAAGCGCAACACCAGTTGGCTCGATCCGCGATAGATGCTTTGAATCAATCGGGTGCTTTTGCCCAGCCGATCTGCACGAAACTTTTGCCGTCAGCAACTTTTTGGGTGGCTGAGGATTATCACCATGACTATTACGCGCAAAATCCCAATCAAGGTTATTGCCAGTTCATCATTGCGCCAAAGGTAGAAAAACTCAATCGAGGATTTGCTTCAAAACTAAAGTGAGCGGGGGGGTTACCGCCGCTTATGTTCTGGATTTGCTTTAAGTAAACCCATGGCTTTGAAATATTTTTGTCAAAGGTATGGATTCATTTGACACGCTTAAAAAACCTGTGCATAATCTCGTTTCTCTGCAGCAACGTGTTTTCCGAAATGAAAAAACAAACGGCAGAGAAAGTCAGTAGCAGAAAGCAGGTTTCTTAGATCAGTTCGATCAAGATATCCCAAAATCACTACAGAAAAATGACAAACAATCAGCTAACAAGATTTGTTTGTCGTTGACTAGTGGTCTTTTCTATTAACGACTTTTGCAAGACGCTCTTTAACAACCAAACAACCGATAAGTGTGGGCATTTGATTACGAAATGCGAAGCGAATTGACAGTGGGTGAG
>CBFHKV010000004.1:0-9314 GCA_965656505.1 Burkholderiaceae bacterium
TCAGTTAGTCGAGACACTATCGCTCCAAGCCAAAAGGAAAGTTGAACTTCGATAACCGATTAACAAACACTTATCGCATGTACTTCCGACCAAAATACTATGTGCAAAATGCAAAAATGGCCATCACTCTTCTGGTTTTAACAATTAACAGAGATCGACAAGCTAAAATCCGACCCACCCGACAAAACATCAATACCCTCAAGCAAGCCTAATTTGACTTGCTCGCGGTTGAGCAGAGATGCACCCGCCGTTGCTGTAGCGATCCCAGTCTTTGATGTTTGTAAATCCCAAAGCCTTGTTTACGGGTCGCAGCAATCTCCTTGCATACGAAAGAGCAGTCTGCACCGTTTACGTACCAAACCTGGCGGAAAAAACGGGGGAAATAAGTTAGTTAAATATATTTATATAATTGATTTTTTTAATTTTTTCAATTAATCGTGGCGGACAGAGGGGGATTCGAACCCCCGATACGCTTTGAACGTATACACGCTTTCCAGGCGTGCGCCTTCAACCACTCGGCCACCTGTCCTGTCTGAACCAGAGAAGAATATCTCCGGCGACGTAAGGGCTGGAGTTTAACAGACCAGAGGATTGTCTGTTCCATCCACTGTCATTTGTTGTGCGGTGAGTTCAACCCACTTTGCACATCTCGCTAGCTCCCGCTAGCTCGCATTGACTCGCGCTGACTCTTGTTTACTGAAAGCCCATCATGCGATGCACGTAACGGGCGATGGTATCCACTTCAAGGTTGACGGGTTGGCCCGCTTTCAAATGCTTAAGTGTCGTGACGTCGATGGTGTGCGGGATCACGTTGATGCTGAACTCAGTGCCTTTGTCCGTATCTTTCACGTCGTTAACCGTCAGGCTTACACCATTGACGGTGATAGAGCCTTTGTAGGCGAGGTACATGCCCAGTGACTTGGGCGCTTCGACGACGAGCAACCAAGATTCACCGACAGGCTCAAACTTGACGACACGACCCAGGCCGTCAACATGACCAGATACCAAGTGTCCACCGATCTGATCACCGATCTTGAGTGACTTTTCTAAGTTAACCGCACCGGGTTCGGCAAGCCCCGCGGTTTTACTCAAACTCTCGCGGGACACGTCAGCAGTGAAGTGCTGCGCTTTGGGCAGGCTTGTGACAGTCATGCAAGCACCCTCGATCGCAATCGAGTCGCCGATCTTGACGTCAGTCATGTCCAAACCACCCACATCAATCAAAAGCCTCACTCCACTATCGGCTTGATCCGGCTGAATCGGTGTGACTTCTTTGAGTTGGCCCATCGCGGCCACAATGCCAGTAAACATACATTAACCCCTACTGCAAGCGTGCATTGCTTGCTTGAACGTGATCGGTCAAGGCTTGCCATCGATCAGTGGCACGCGCCCTGATTCGAATATCCGCCCCTAGTGCCTGGTGATCCACAAAAGCCAACTGGCTTGCTTCAGTCAGTTGATCAATTCCAGGCAGCTTCAACATGGGCAGCCCTTCACCCAGAAACATGGGTGCCAGATAAATCAACAGCTCATCAATACATTCCGATTGCCACAAAGCGCCATTCAGGTTTGCGCCGGCTTCAACATGCACTTCGTTGATACCGTGCTGCCCCAACCAGCGCATCACACCCCCTAGGTCCACCTTGCCCGGTTGATTCGTTTGCGGCATTTCCGTGATGACCGCACCCGTTTGGATCAATGCCCGCTGTTTCTGCTTATCCGTACTCGCGGTGAATATCATCAAACCTGGTGTTTTTAGCAACTTGGCATCAAGTGATAGGTCAAGCTTGTGATCAATCAGCGCCCGCCTAGGCTGCCGTGGCGTCTGTACCGCACGCACATTTAGCTGCGGGTCGTCAGCCTTGACCGTCCCAATACCCGTAAGCACACAACAACTGCGTGCTCGCCAATGGTGACCATCCGCCCTGGCTTCGGGTCCTGTGATCCACTGCGACTCACCACTTGGTAAGGCGGTTTTAACGTCCATTGACGCCGCCACCTTGAGCCAAGCATAGGGCACCCCACGCACCATTCGCGATACAAAGCCTGGGTTGACCGCCAACGCTTCCATCGCCAAAACCCCTACCGTCACTTCAATGCCAGCCGCGCGCAACTGCTCGATCCCTCGACCAGCCACAGCAGGGTTAGGATCGACGTGACCAATCACCACTCGGGCCGGCTTGGACTGAATTAAAACACTGGTGCAAGGCGGGGTTCGGCCATAGTGACTGCAAGGCTCGAGCGTGACATAAACCGTCGCCCCCTCAACGGGGTGTTGTTTACTTTGCGCATCACGTAGCGCCATCACTTCCGCGTGTGCATCACCCACTTTTTGTGTGACACCCTCACCAATCACCTGATCACCACGCACAATCAAGCAACCCACTCTCGGATTTGGCGTTGGCACATACAACGTCGATTGCGCCAAAGCCAAAGCATGCGACATGTGATGTTCGTCAAGTACCAGATGTTCAGCACTCATTTAGGCGGGCCCCGCAGTGGCCCTTGCATTTCCTTAATGGCTTGCACAAATTCACCAATATCTTCAAAACTCTTGTAGACCGACGCAAACCGCACATAAGCCACCTTATCGAGCTGATCAAGCTCATGCATGACCAAGGCCCCAATTTTTTCTGTTGAGACCTCTCGTTCACCGCTCGTGAGCAACTGCTCCTCAATGCGATGAACCACTTGATCAATTTGATCTGTGCTCACCGGCCGTTTACGAAGTGCTAGCTTCAGGCTCGCCTTAAGTTTAGAGGGGTCATATTCATGACGGCTTGCATTGCGTTTAACCACCGTGGGCATCGACAGCTCAGCCCGTTCAAAAGTGGTGAAGCGGCGATCACAATTCTCGCAACGTCGGCGTCGACGAATAAAATCGCCTTCCTCACCGATACGAGAATCTGCCACTAGGGTTTCAGAATGACCACAAAAAGGGCACTTCATTATTGACTGTATACCGCCCTATCTTGGTTAACTGTAAACCGGAAAAGCTTGGGTCAAAGCATGTACACGCTCACGCACCGAGGCCAAATTCGCCTCATCGGTCGGATTCTCCAACACATCTGCAATCAAATGCGCCGTCTGCTTTGCCTGATCCTCTTTAAAGCCACGGGTTGTCATTGCCGGGGTGCCTAAACGCACGCCACTGGTCACGAAAGGCTTTTCTGGGTCGTTAGGAATCGCATTTTTATTGGCCGTGATGTGCGCTTCACCCAGCGCCTGCTCAGCCACCTTACCGGTGATGCCTTTAGGCCTTAGGTCAACTAGCATCACATGGCTTTCTGTTCGGCCTGACACAATCCGCAGCCCACGCTCAACCAAGGTCTGCGCTAACACCTGCGCGTTCTTGACCACTTGGGCCGAATAGACCTTGTATTCTGGTGCAGCCGCTTCTTTGAAAGCCACTGCTTTGCCCGCAATCGCGTGCATCAAAGGCCCACCTTGAATGCCCGGGAAAATCGCAGAATTAATGATCTTCTCGTGCTCGGCCTTCATCATGATAATGCCGCCACGCGGTCCGCGCAGGCCTTTGTGCGTCGTGGACGTCACAAAGTCCGCATGTGGCACCGGATTGGGATACGCCCCACCCGCCACCAGACCCGAGTAGTGCGCCAAATCAACCAAAAACAGCGCGTTATTGTCTTTGGCGATCTTGGATAACCGCTCAAAATCCATTCTTAAGGAATAGGCCGACGCACCCGCCACAATCAACTTGGGCTTTTCTGTTTTAGCCAAGTGTTCAACCCGGTCGTAATCCAAAACTTCATTGGCATCGAGACCGTATTGATGGAAATTGTAGAGTTTGCCCGAAGCGTTTACGCTTGCGCCGTGGGTCAAATGCCCACCCTCTGCCAGACTCATGCCCAGTACGGTGTCACCCGGCTTTAAAACCGCCAGATACACCGCTTGGTTGGCCTGAGAGCCTGAGTTGGGCTGCACATTAGCCGCTTCGGCACCAAACAGAGCCTTTAGGCGATCAATCGCCAATTGCTCAACAATATCAACATACTCGCAACCACCGTAATAGCGCTTGCCGGGATAACCTTCTGCATATTTGTTAGTCATTTGCGAACCCTGCGCCTGCATGACCGCTGGGCTCGTATAGTTCTCCGACGCAATCAACTCAATGTGTTGCTCTTGGCGGGTATTTTCTTTCTGAATGGCATCCCAAACTTCGGGGTCAACACGATCAAGGGTCAATGTGCGGTCAAACATGTGCGATCCTGGCAAAAAGTCGTCTTGGAGGGAATAGGGCAATGGCGCTACCTATAGAACCAACAGGCAGCTTGTCAACCGCCGCAGATAATGCCATCTGGCAATGTCATGTTCCATTGTAACGCCACTGGGATTTTAGCCCACCTGTTTAGGCGCCAAGTCAGGGTTTAAGGTGTAAGTCCCTGTTAAATTGGCTTTGCCTAGGACGTGCCCCTTGATCGCCTCAAGGACCTCAGGCCCTGTGAAAGTCCCTTCGAGCGGCAAACTGGCCACATCCAAGGCATACACCGTAAAGATATAGCGGTGCGACAAGGCGTCATTCCAAGGCGGGCATGGCCCGTCGTAACCGAAATACTCACCCGCCATATCCCTGTCACCAGCAAACCAGCTGGTGTAATCGTTGATGCCTTGGCGTGTGCCCTGCGGCGTCAAGGGACCCCCTTTGCCCCGAGGCAACACCTCGGTGCAATACTCGCCCTCAGCAATTTCATTGGTATTGGCGTCAATATCAATCAGGACCCAATGGTAGAAATCCATACGAGGCAAGTCCGCCGGGACCTCACGGTCTTCTTGATTAACATCATCAGCCTTGGTCGGCGCATCGGGATCATGGCAGATCACCGCAAATGATTTGACCCCAACAGGCGCGTCTTCCCACACCAAATGGGGATTGAGGTTATCTGCCAGAGTAATGTGGGTCTTTGGATCAATTTTCCCAAAGGCGTAGAGTTCTGGAATGCAGGCTTGATCAGCAAACGAAAGACTCGACAATTTCATGACAACTCCTCGGGTATGCAAGCATCAAAATCGATTGGGGAGGCCTATCCTAAGGGTTACGTTTGACCTGTTGTCCAAACCCCCACCAAAATTACGGTTTACTTAATGAATGTAAGTGACGAATCGCCGTGACGAATGTGCGTGTCGTATACGCGTCTCAGATTCGCGTTTCTTTCGATTATCACTCTAAAGCACGGTAACACGGGTAAATTTACGTTTGCCTACTTGCAGGACAAAAATGCCTGAATCTAGTGTTAAACCCTTATCCAAGACCTTGGTCCCATCAATTCGCACCCCACCTTGCGCCACATGCCGCTGCGCTTCACTACCAGAACTCGCGAGTCCCGTCTCGCGTAACGCTTTCAAAATCCCCACTGGCGCCGGACCGAGTGTCATTTCCGGCATATCCTCAGGGATAGCACCGTCCCGAAAGCGTGCCTCAAAGGCTCCTAGCGAAAGCTCGCCTTGACCAGCACCATGGAAACGATCCACGATCTCCTGAGCCAGTAATACCTTCACATCGCGTGGGTTACGACCCTGTTGAACTTCAGTTTGTAACGCCTCAATATCGGCCGCCGGGCGAAACGACAGCAACTCAAAATAACGCCACATCAAGGTATCAGAGATCGACATCAGCTTGCCAAACATCGAATCTGGCGCTTCGCTGATACCAATATAATTGCCCTTTGACTTGGACATCTTCTCGACACCATCCGTGCCTTCCAGCAAGGGCATCGTCAAAATACACTGCGGCTCCTGCCCAAACTCCTTTTGCAGCTCACGTCCAACTAGCAGGTTGAACTTTTGATCTGTCCCGCCTAGTTCCAGGTCCGCCTTCAACGCCACCGAGTCGTATCCCTGCATCAGGGGATACAGAAACTCGTGCACCGAAATGGCAACGCCATTGCGAAACCGCTGGGTAAAGTCTTCGCGTTCCATCATGCGTGCCACGGTATAACGAGATGCCAACTCGATCATGCCGCGCGCCCCCAGAGGGTCACACCATTCTGAGTTATAGCGAATCTCGGTCTTTTCCGGGTCGAGCACGAGGCTCGCTTGTGCGTAATAGGTCTTGGCGTTTGACTCAATCTGCTCGCGCGTGAGCGGCGGGCGCGTGGTATTTCGGCCAGACGGGTCGCCAATCATTGACGTAAAGTCACCAATCAAAAAAATGACCGTGTGCCCAAGATCCTGAAGCTGGCGCAGTTTATTGAGCACCACGGTGTGGCCCAAATGAATATCCGGTGCTGTCGGGTCAAGGCCGAGTTTGATGCGTAAGGGTTTGTTTTCTGCTTCACTGCGAGCCAGCTTTTGCACAAACTCCGCTTCAACCAGTAATTCATCGCAGCTGCGTAAGGCAATCCGCAGGCTTTCCTTCACGCGGTCGGTGATCGGATAGGTTTTTTGAGTCATGGCAATCAGATTCGGCTTCAAACTGAAACAATCGGTAACAGACCGACCGTTAATCGAAGGCCGCATCTGTTCTCACGAGATGAAATAGGCTAACATTATGACAGGAATAGACACGGGCAAAAGCCCTACCATAAAAGCGCGTGTCGTAGAACGGTACATGCATGTCGCATCAGTCGCCTGCATTGATCACTTTGACCAGAGACCTACTACATGTCCGACCTTCGTAACGCATCCTTTGGCAACCGGATAAATCAACAAACAACCGGCAACGTGGGTCAGCGACGACGTCCGATCAAACTCGCACTGGGATTAACGGTTGGTGGCTTGCTGGTCGCGGCGGGCGCCTTCGCGATGGTTCAGCCCGAACAGACCCATTTACCCACCCAAAGGATGATTGCCGATTCCTTTGTGCTGCCCCTGCCCGCCGAGCCAGCCATCCCAATGGCTGATCAAGCGAGCGAGTATCGACTAGAAACACGCGTCCAATCGGGCGACACCATTGCCAGCATCCTGTCGCGATTGACCGTTAAAGAAGACGGCTTGATGGCGTTTATTATTGCCAACAAAGACACCCGTAATGCCGCCCATCGCCTCGTACCCGGCCGGACGGTACAGGCTTCGTTCAATGAAGACGGCGGCCTTAATTGGTTACGCTACTATCACACACCAGGCTTAGAGGAAGAAGGTGATTTCCTGACAGAGTATCTGGAACTCACCAAAACCGGCGATGGGACCTTTGAAGCCGCTCAAAAACGGGCGGCAACCGATTCCCAGATGCATATCGCGGCCGGGCGAATCAATTCGTCTTTATTTGGTGCCACTGATGCCGCCGGTATCCCAGACGGCATCACCATGCAAATCGCTGAAGTGCTTGGCGGCAAGATCGATTTCATCCGAGACATCCGTCAAGGCGACGAATTCCGGGTGATTTACGAGACCCGCAGCCATGAGGGACGTCCAGCCGGTGCCGGACGACTGCTCGCTGTCGAATTCATCAACAAACAGAAACGCTTTGAAGCCCTCTGGTTTCAAGCCGAAGACAGCAATGGTGGCTACTACGACAACGAAGGCAAGAGCCTACGCGGCGCGTTTCTGCGCTCGGCTATCCCGTTCACGCGCATCAGCTCCAAGTTCGGCATGCGCAAACACCCCATCCACAAACGGTGGCGAGCACACAATGGCATTGACTTTGCCGCGCCCACGGGTACACCCATCCGTGCCACAGGTGATGGTGTGGTTCAATTCATTGGCACCAAGGGCGGCTACGGTAAGACCATCGTTTTGCGGCACCCCAACAACATCACAACCCTGTTCGCACACCAAAGCCGGTTTGCAAAAGGCTTAAAGCGCGGCGATCGTGTCTCCCAAGGCGAGATCATTGGTTTTGTCGGTTCCACCGGCTGGTCAACCGGGCCTCATCTGCACTACGAATTCCGCATCAAAGACAAGCCAGTGGATCCGCTTGGCATCAAAATGCCGGAGGCCGTGGTACTGGACGGCAAACAAAAAGAACTGTTTGCCCAGAATGCCTTGCCGTTACGCGAACAGCTTAAAAAAATCGCGGCACTACATCAAACCGATCCCGATTTGTTAAAACTCGTTTCGCGATAACTCAAACTGGCTCCTCTAACCCATGCGTGACGCCACCGCTCCGTTGTCCGCATCGCACTATATCGGCTTGATGTCGGGTACAAGCTTAGACGGTGTTGACGGCGTGTTGATACGAATGGGTAATGACAACAAACCGACATTGCTCGCACGCAGCAGCCGTCATATCCCCGTAGACCTTCGTGCCGAGTTGCTTGCTCTCAACACACCCGCAGACAACGAACTCGAGCGTGCTGCATTAGCCAGCCAAGCCTTGGTGGCACTTTACGCACAGACGGTCGATCAGCTATTGCAAACAACCCACCTTTCACCCGATGACGTCGCGGCGATTGGCGCGCATGGCCAAACCGTCAGACACCGACCCGAGCTCGGCTACACGATCCAATTGAACGCCCCAGCCCTATTGGCCGAAACCACGGGCATTGATGTGATTGCCGATTTTAGAAGTCGAGATGTCGCCTGCGGTGGACAAGGCGCGCCGCTGGTGCCCATCTTCCATCAGGCATTGTTTGCGTCAGATCAAACCCGCATCATTTTGAATTTGGGCGGCATTGGCAACGTCACTTTATTGCAACCGGGTTGGCCCGTTACCGGCTTTGATACCGGCCCCGCCAACCTACTCATGGATGCCTGGTGTCAACAACACACCAATCAACCCTATGACAGCGAAGGGGCTTGGGGGGCGCGAGGGCAAGTACAACCCGCATTGTTGGACTGGATCTTGCGATCTGAACCTTGGTTTGACGCACCCGCACCCAAATCCACGGGGCGCGACCAGTTCAATCTCCCATGGCTCGAGTCACGCCTGAGTCAATTCATCCAAAGACAAGCCCAACAAGGCATCCAAGATGGCCTGTCGCCCATCGATGTCCAAGCCACCCTTCAAGCCCTCACCGCGCGCACCATCACACACGCCCTCAAACAAGAAGGCGTGCGTGATAGCGTGATTTACGTCTGTGGTGGTGGTGCCAAGAACACCGCGCTTTTAGAAAAGCTACAGTCCGATTGGGGTGGCTCGGTCGACACGACCGACAGCCTTGGCGTACCCGTGCAAGATGTTGAAGCCATGGCGTTTGCATGGCTTGCGTGGGCCCACCAAACAAAAAGAGCCGGAAACTTACCTGAAGTAACCGGCGCTCGTGGTGGGCGTATTTTGGGTGCGCATTGGCCCGCGTGAGTGGCGCCAAAAAATATCAGACGCGTCAGAGGGCCTGCAGGGTTTAGTCAGCGTTGGCTGTTAGACAGAGAACGAAGAACCGCAACCGCAAGTCGTTGTGGCGTTAGGATTACGGATC
>CBFHKV010000004.1:9413-45856 GCA_965656505.1 Burkholderiaceae bacterium
ACAAACTGTGCACCTTCCAAGTCTTCTTTGTAATCAATTTCCGCGCCAACCAAATACTGGAAGCTCATGGGGTCAACCAACAACTGAACACCGTTTTTCTCTAAAGCCGTGTCATCTTCAGCCACGTCTTCGTCGAAAGTAAAACCATACTGAAAGCCCGAACAACCACCGCCTTGCACAAACACGCGCAGTTTGAGGTTTGCATTGCCTTCGTCAATCAGTAAATCCTTGACCTTACCAGCCGCCGAATCGGTAAAAATGATGGGCGTTGGGGGGGTTTGCAAATCAACGGTTTCGGTCATATTGCTCATGAGAACTCCTCGTGTTGCGACTAGCACAACACCAAAAAACATTTCGATAAATTGACAGTACGACAACACCATCACCAAATCAGTATAAACCCTAGCCACATCAAGGGAATGCACTCGATTCACGCCACTCACAAGCAACGACAAACGGGTTAGAAGCCATAAACCATTTTTTTTATTTTACTGCGGCTAGATCAAATCGTATCTTTATTTATTTTAATAATGTATTTGGCGACCATTGTCATTCTGGCATAAACTTCGCCACCTTTTTCTTATCAGCCAATGATTTCGAAGCTGACAACTTGACCGCAAACAACCACGCCCCCATGTTCAAGCATTTCTTCCAGAAAAAAAACCAATCCAATGATGCCGGCAATTTGCCGATTACCAACGATCACAACGTGCCTCCCGGACAGTTACCGCGGCGCCTTTCATTATGGCAACTCACCCTCATGGGTGTGGGCACCACCCTGGGCACGGGCATCTTTTTCGCTTTGGCCGAGACCGTGCCTTTGGCGGGACCCGGGGTTTTGCTGTCATTTTTGGTGGCGGCCATCACTGCTGGCTTAACCGCGCTTTGTTACGCCGAAGTCTCTACTGCATTGCCCGTCTCGGGCTCGTCTTACACCTTCACCTACGTCACCATGGGTGAAGGCATGGCGGTCATGATTGGCGCATGCTTGATCTTAGAGTGGGGTATTGCGGCTGCTGCGGTCGCGGTCGGTTGGAGTAGTTATCTCTATGAACTGATTCAACTTGTGACTGGGTTCCAAATCCCCTCGCTTTGGCGGCTATCACCCTTTCAAAGCGATGTCGCGGGATTGCACTGGGGCGGCGCTGGATACCTGAACGTACCTGCTGTTGTGCTGGTCTGGCTTTGCGTCGTGATCTTATTACGGGGATCGCACGATTCGGCCAAACTCAACGCCTGTTTAACACTCACGAAACTATTGGTACTGTTGCTTTTTATCGCGATGTCTTTGCAGGTGTTCAAACGCGTGCATTTCTACCCTTTCATGCCGAACGGCTTTGAAGGAGTGAGTTCAGCTGCGGCCATCATTTTTTTCAGTTATGTGGGTTTGGATGCGGTCGTGAATGCCAGCGAGGAAGCCATCAACCCACAACGCAATATCCCCCTGGCCATGATCATGGCACTGCTGGTTGTCACCACAATCTATGTTTTGGTCGCTTTCAGCAGCTTTGGTGTTCAACCCGCCGAAGCCTTTGTGGGTCGCCAAGCTGGCTTGACGGCAATCTTGCAACAAGCCACGGGCAACAAATTCAGCAGCGTTGCGTTGGCATTCGGCGCTGTGGCTTCTATTTTTAGTGTCACGTTGATTGCGCTTTTTGGACAAGCCCGCGTCTATTTCGCGATGGCTCGCGATGGCATGATGCCCGCGCCTCTGAAGCGCATTGATCCAAAGACCTTTTGTCCCGCACGCGCGACCTTGTTATCTGCTGTGGTCGTCACGCCCTTAGCGGCATTTTTGCCAAGTCATGTGCTTTGGGGCTTAGTGAGTATGGGCACATTAATGGCATTTCTGGCGGTAGCGGTTGCCCTCATGATTCTCAGGAAACAAAACAAGCGCTCAACAGCAAACCTACCGTCTAAAGTGTTCCGTGTACCGGGCTACCCCATGACACCATTGCTGAGCATCGCCTCATGCATCTACTTAATAAGCAATTTGAGTGCGGTTGTCTACGGTTTATTCAGCATCTGGATGGCATTGGCCCTTCTCTTCTATTTTTTCTATGCTCGCCATGGCACGGTTCGCGCGCGCGAACATTAACGCCAATACTTAAGCACACAACTCAAGGCAGCACAGCAATCTGAGACAGGCCTAGACCCTCAGGCAAACCAAACATCAAATTCATGTTTTGAACGGCTTGTCCCGAAGCGCCCTTGATCAAATTGTCTTGCACCGCCAAGATGATCAACCGATCAGCATGCCCTGGTGGGCGGTGTAACGCCAAACGCAATTGGTTAGATGCCCGAACAAACCGGGTTTCGGGCTGACTGCCAGCCGGCATCACGTCCACAAAGGTCTCATCCTTGTAAAACGTTTCATAGAGCGCTTGTAAATCTTGCGCTTTGGCTTGCGGTAAAAGCTTCACATAGATGGTGCTCAACATACCCCGCACCATAGGCACCAAGTGAGGGACAAACGTCAAACCAACCGACTGACCCGCTAAAAGGTCCAACTGCGCCTTGATTTCCGGATGATGTCGATGACCTGACACGCCATAGGCCTTAAAGCTGTCACTGACTTCTGAGAACAGGGTCGCAACACCCGCTTTACGCCCTGCACCACTCACACCCGATTTGGCATCGGCAATGATATCGCTCAGGTCGATCAGGCTATGCGGCTTCAGTAATGGCGCCAAGCCCAACAAGATCGTGGTTGGATAGCACCCTGGGTTACCCACCACCCGCGCCTTTGCAACCGCATGCCGATTGAGCTCTGGCAAGCCATACACCGCTTCGCGTAAGACATCAGGACAACCATGCGGCATGCTGTACCACTGCTCAAATACCGCGGTGTCTTGCAACCTAAAGTCAGCGGCCAAGTCGATGATACGAACACCCTCATCGAGCAAGGCTTGTGCCTGCGCCATCGCAACACCGTGCGGCGTGGCAAAAAACACCACATCACATGTGTTTAGCGCCGCTTCTTCCGGTGTTGTAAAAACCAAATCGACATGACCGCGCAAATTAGGAAACATGTCAGCGACCAACAAGCCCGCCTCTTTGCGCGACGTGATCGCCGTGAGCGAAACCTGGGGGTGTTGGGACAACAAACGCAACAACTCCACGCCGGTATAGCCCGTACCACCCACGATACCCACTTTGATTTTTTTATCTGCGTTTTGCATAGCTGCCTTTGAGTTCAATAATTGCGCCTTATCGCTTCATTCTAATACGCCGGCACCAGCCAAACAAAAACCGCCCGAAGGCGGCCTTTGTCTTTCCATCGTCAAGCAAATCACCAAACAAATTAGCGCTTGCTGAACTGCTTGCGACGACGGGCCTTGCGAAAACCCACTTTCTTACGTTCAACTTCTCGGGCATCGCGAGTCACTAAGCCTGCCTTTGAAAGCGAGGGCTTGAGCGTAGCATCGTAATCGATCAATGCACGCGTGATACCGTGACGCACAGCGCCCGCCTGACCACTTTCGCCACCACCATGCACGTTGATTTTGAAATCAAACGATTCAAGGTGACCCGTCAGTTCCAACGGTTGACGCACGACCATACGGCCAGTTTCACGGGCAAAAAACTCATCAACAGGCTTGCCGTTGACGATGATATTGCCAGCGCCCTTTTTGAGAAACACACGCGCTACCGAAGTTTTGCGGCGGCCGGTGCCATAGTTCCAATTACCAATCATGGTCGCGTCCTTAGATGTCGAGTGGCTTAGGTTGCTGGGCGGTGTGTGGGTGCTCAGCGCCCGCATAAACCTTCAGCTTCTTAATCATGGCGTAACCCAATGGCCCGTTGGGCAACATACCCTTAACTGCCTTTTGGATCGCGCGCCCAGGATGCCGCTCTTGCATTTTGAAGAAGTTCGTCTCTTTAATACCACCGGGGTATGTCGTGTGGCGATAATACTTCTTATCTTGCGCTTTATTACCAGTTACAACGATATCGGCTGCGTTGATGATGACGATGTAATCGCCGGTATCAACGTGCGGCGTAAATTCTGGCTTGTGTTTGCCACGCAGACGGCGTGCGACTTCGCTGGCCACACGTCCAAGAACCTTGCCTTTTGCGTCAATCACGAACCAGTCACGCGTCACTTCTAGCGGCTTTGCCACGAAGGTTTTCATGTTGGGTTCCAATGTATTGATGAGTGAGGACCATCCCCACTTCGGTTTGCTCTCAAATGGCTTGGTTAATTGCTGTCGAGACGTTGTCAATCGTCCGTACAACCTGGTTCGCCAAAGAGAACTCGAAATTCTACTATAAAAATCAGGGGTTTGCCCAACCTGACCGGCCAATCGTCACAGTTGGCCCCAGCAATCGTTGCTAGGTGCCAGCAATCGACATTCTCTCAATCAGGATCGAGCCCGTGGTTTTGCTGCCCCGGGTTGCCTCGTCGGCCCCGACTTTTACCATTTGCTGGAACATATCCTTTAAATTGCCCGCAATGGTGATTTCTTGAACCGGGTACTGTATTTGACCATTCTCCACCCAGTAACCAAACGCACCACGGGAGTAGTCACCTGTGACGTAATTGACCCCTTGACCAATGAGCTCGGTCACCAAGAGGCCCGTACCCAGGGCCTTAAGCATCGCCTCGAAATCATCGCCTGCTTGCGTATCCGTGGAGTAGAGTCTTAAGTTATGCGATCCGCCCGCATGGCCCGTCGTTGCCAAACCGAGTTTGCGCGCCGTGTAGGAAGACAAGAAATAACTTTGTAGCTCGCCCGCCGACACCACCTGCCGCAAAGACGTTCGTACCCCTTCGTCATCGAATGCACCTGATCCCATCGCGCCTGGAATAAACGGATTTTCATCAATCATGATGTGATCCGGAAATATCGATTGACCCAAAGAATCCAGCAAAAAGGTCGTCTGGCGATATAACGCACCGCCACTCACCGCTTGAGTCAGCGCACCGAGCAGGCCCAATGCTAACGGCGCTTCAAATAGCACCGGCACTTGTCGGGTTGACAGTCGCCGAGCATTCAAGCGTGCCAGCGCACGTTTTGCGGCGTAGCGCCCAACCTTCACGGGGTCTGACAATCGATCCGCCCGGCGATCACTGACATACCAGTAATCGCGCTGCATGTTGTCACCACGACCGGCGATAGGGGCGACTGACAAGCCATGACGCGTAAAGTGGTAACCATCCAGAAAACCACGCGTATTCCCCAAAACGAACTGACCCTCCTGCGATTCAACGCCAGCGCCTTCCGAATTCGTGATGCGTGGATCAAGCGACCGCGCCGCCTGTTCGGCGTCAAGTGCCATATTGGCGGCTTTCTCAACCGATACGTCCCACGGGTGATACAAAGAGAGGTCAGGACTTGCCGTTAACAACAAATCACGCTCATCAGGCAAACCCGCAGCAGGGTCTTCGGCAGTGTATTTGGCAATATGCCAAGCCGCTTGAACCGTTTGCTCGAGGGCTTGCCTTGAGAAATCTGACGTAGAGGCCGAACCGCGGCGTTGTCCAGCAAACACCGTGACCGCTAACGAACGATCGCGCGTCTGTTCAACCGTCTCAATTTCCCCTAGACGGACACCCACCGACAAACCCTGACCTTCAGAAACCTCAGCTGCCGCATCGGTGGCACCCAGGGTTTTGGCGTAATTCAGGGCATCAGTCACCAGTGCCTCAAACTCGGCGCGGTGTTCACGGTATGGCAGGGGTTGCATAGGGTCTCTCTTAAGTAAAAATCGGGGTCTTCGTCAGAACGCGATGGATCTCGTATCATAGCGAAGGAACATTAACGGCGGCAGGCCATGACTGAATTAGACACCATTGAACCCGACCAACCTCCTGAAAGACCCAGCAAGTCTCAGGTCAAGCGTGACATGCTTGCCTTGCTCGCCCTCGGCAAACGGGTGGTCGAGTTGAGTCCTGAGCGCGTCAAACAACTACCGATTTCAGAAAAGCTCGAGGAAGCGATCCTGATGGCGCAGCGAACCACGAGCCGTGAGGGACGCCGGCGGCAAGTCCATTACGTCGGCAAACTGATGCGCGATGCGCCCGCGCAAGCAATTTTTGAGCAGATAGAAACATGGGAAAAAGGCTCTAACGCAGACACCGCCTACATGCATGCGCTAGAACGCGACCGCGATCGGCTGATGGCTGATGACCAAGCCTTGACCACCTGGTTAAACGCGCACCCTGACACCGATGTGCAGGCACTGCGCGCATTGATCCGTGCGGCGCGCCAAGAGCAGACTAAAAATCAAGCGCTCTTGCCTGGACAAGCCCCACAAAAGAAACACTTTCGCGCCCTTTTTCAAGCGATCAAGGCCGCCACACCCACCCCAAGCACCGATCAAGCGCACGAACACGAACCCGCTCACGACCCCGAAAACCTAGACAACGCAAACCACTCAGGAAACCAACCGTGACCGCACAACCCACTTTAGACGCCGTTGAGATCGAAACCGCCGTCAACCCCACCCACAGCGTCATCTGGCTGCACGGACTAGGCGCCGATGGCAATGACTTCGCGCCTTTGGTACCCGCTTTACAGATACCCGCCAATATCGCTGTGCGATTCGTGTTTCCACACGCCCCAATCCAACCGGTGACGATCAACGGCGGCATGGCAATGCGGTCGTGGTACGACATTTTTGAACCCAGCCTTGTTAGTCAACAAGACGAGGACGGCATACTAGCCTCAGAAAAAGCCATTCACACCTTCATCGACAAAGAAGTGACCCGCGGCATCCCAACCGAACGCATCTTGTTAGCCGGCTTTTCGCAGGGTTGTGCCATGACACTGCATACGGGGTTGCGCTATCCCAAACGCTTGGCTGGTTTGATTGGCTTATCGGGTTATCTGCCAATTGCCGATCAAGCACCCAGTCGATGGCAAGCAGCAAACCGCGAGACGCCCATTTTTATTGCCCACGGCACACAAGACCCGGTGGTTGCCCTCGAACGCGGTCAAGCCAGCAAAGACTTATTGGTCGCTAACGGCTACCCCGTGCAATGGCACACGTACCCCATGCCACACAGCGTTTGCCCTGAAGAGGTCGCCGACATTACCCGTTTCATACACGAGACCCTATTGACTCGCTGAATCCAAGGTCAACCAAACCCGACGCATCGCAGGGTCATCTGGATCAGGTTCATTGACCATGCCCAGGCCTGTCATCAGCGACAACATGGGCCGGTTGAAACAAAGGATCCAGAGCGTGACGAAACATCATCGAGCATTCAACCCAGACAAGTGTTTAACTGCCTTTAAAATTAATTGCACCGTTGTCGTTTCGTCGTAGCAAATACACGTGACCCATCCCTGTGTTTCTCGGTGTTGTTAACCCTACTTGAATTGAAAAGAACCATGACCCCTACACAGACCACCCGCGTTCGCACTCGTTTTGCCCCATCGCCAACGGGATTTCTACATCTGGGTGGTGCGCGAACCGCGCTTTACGCTTGGGCATACGCCCGGCACTACCAAGGTGACTTCGTGCTGCGCATTGAAGACACCGACCTAGAGCGCTCAACACCAGAGGCGGTGCAGGCCATTCTGGACGGCATGGCATGGCTTGGCTTAACGCCTGACGAGGGTCCCTTCTATCAGATGCAGCGCATGGATCGCTATAAATCGGTACTTGCAAAAATGATGGAAGAAGGAAGCGCTTATTTTTGCTACAGCACGCCTGAAGAGGTGCAAGCCATGCGCGAAATCGCCATCCAAAAAGGCTTAAAGCCAAAATATGACGGCACTTGGCGCCCAGAACCTGGCAAGACCTTGCCTGCACCCCCTGCCAATCAAGCGCCTGTGGTGCGTTTTAAAAACCCGACAACCGGTCATACCCAATGGCAAGACTTGGTCAAAGGACCTATTAGCATCGGCAATCAAGAACTCGATGACCTCATCATCGCACGGCCAGACGGCACGCCCACCTATAACTTTTGTGTGGTAGTGGATGATTGGGATATGGGCATTACCCATGTCTTGCGCGGCGACGACCATGTCAACAACACACCGAGACAGATCAACATCCTTCGCGCCTTAGGTGCGCCGGTGCCTGCCTATGGGCACTTGCCCATGATATTGGGACCCGATGGAGAAAAGCTCTCCAAACGACATGGCGCAGTCAGTGTGATGAGCTACGAGGAAGATGGCTATCTCGCAAACGCCATGGTTAATTACCTGGCTCGCTTAGGCTGGAGTCATGGTGACGACGAAATCTTCTCGCGTGAACAATTAACGGCTTGGTTTGATGGCGAGAATCTATCCAAATCAGCCGCGCAATGGGACCCAAAAAAACTGAACTGGGTCAATGCCCATTACATCAAGGCGGCTGACAACCAATGGCTGGCCGACAAAATCACCCCACGACTCGTCGCGCTCGGTGGTGATCCAACGTGCGTTGACCTGGCGCAGGCGTTGGGGTTATTAAAGGACCGCTGCGAAACCCTTGTTGAATTGGCGCAAGCCAGCCTGTTGTTTTGTGCTGTTCCACAAAGCCCCTCAACCGAACTGATGAACCAACACCTCACCCCCGAAGCACAGACGGCGGTTGCCAACTTTACCGAGGCAGCGACCGAGATCGAATGGGACCGGCAAGCCATTGGCGCCCTGATCAAGTCCACACTGGCCACTCACCACATGAAAATGCCACAGCTTGCGATCCCGTTGCGGCTGATCGTGGCAGGAACCACACAAACGCCTGCCATCGACGCGGTACTGGAAATCCTTGGTCGCGAGACGGTATTGCACAGGCTACGGGGCTTTCAGAATTTTGGCGCTTGAACATCAGGGTTTACCCGAGAGCGTTTTATTAAAAAGAACCTTGCAGTGCTGGGCATGAGACACTAGAATTTGTGATTCGTTCGCTGACAAACACTAGATATAGTGGTTTATAGCGAATTCTTGATCCGATTTCTCATGAAACCCGTTTGGTTTCGTGTCTATAGCAGGAGCCGCCATGCAAGTTGAAACTCCCACCTCGTCTGCCGTTAACCAACGGCCGGTCGATCAGGGCAATGACCCTAAAACAGAGCCCAGCCAATGGGCTAACTACAGCCTGATTCGTCGCAATGGAGCGGTGGTCGGTTTTGAACCGAGCAAGATTGGGATCGCCCTGACCAAAGCCTTCCTTGCCGTGAACGGTGGGCAAGGCGCCGCTTCCGCTCGCGTACGCGAGCTCGTTGAGCAATTAACAAACCAAGTCGTCAGCGCGTTAGTGCGCGGACGTCCCAACGGCGGCACTTTCCACATCGAGGATGTTCAGGACGCCGTGGAATTGGCTCTTATGCGCTCGGGAGAACATGATGTGGCTCGCGCTTACGTGCTTTACCGCGAGCGTCGCTCGCAAGAGCGTGCACAGTCCGCCGAGCCCGCCGCACCAGCGAGCGAGTCAACGATCACCATCAAAGAAAACGGTATTAGCAAGCCTTTAGACCTTGCCAAACTCAAGGCGACCATCGAGTCGGCGGGTTTTGGACTCGAAGAGTTTGTTGACACCGACCTCATTCTGAAGGAAACCCTTAAAAACCTCTACGACGGCGTGCCCCTCGATGAGGTTTACAAATCAGCGATCTTGGCGGCTCGCGTACAGGTTGAGAAAGACCCGGCATACAGCAAAGCAACCGCTCGTTTGCTTTTGCACTCTATCCGCAAAGAAGTATTGGAGCGCGAAGTCTCGCAAGACGAAATGTTGACCGAGTACGCCGCCTACTTCCCCAAGTTCATCAAGAAGGGGGTCGAGGGTGGTTTGTTGGCATCTGATCTAGGACGTTACGACTTGAAGCGGCTCGGAGAAGCACTTGACGCCAAACGCGACCTGCAATTTGATTACCTGGGCCTACAAACGCTCTACGACCGCTACTTCCTGCACTTGAAAGGTCAGCGTATCGAGTTGCCACAGGTCTTCTTCATGCGTGTGGCCATGGGCCTCGCGCTCAGAGAGATCAACCGCGAAGAGCGCGCGATCGAATTTTATGAAATCTTGTCCTCTTTCGATTTCATGAGTTCGACCCCCACGCTTTTTAACTCGGGCACTTTGCACTCACAGCTGTCATCATGCTATCTCAGCACAGTTGACGACGATCTTGATGGCATCTACGAGGCTATCAAAGAGAACGCGCTGCTAGCCAAATACGCCGGGGGGTTAGGAAACGACTGGACACCCGTGCGAGCCATGCGCAGCCATATCAAAGGCACGAATGGCGAAAGCCAAGGCGTTGTGCCTTTCTTAAAAGTGGTCAATGACACCGCAGTCGCCGTAAACCAAGGTGGCAAGCGCAAAGGCGCGGTGTGTTGCTACCTTGAAACCTGGCACCTCGACATGGAAGAGTTTCTTGAGCTGCGCAAAAACACCGGTGACGAACGTCGTCGCACGCACGACATGAACACCGCCAACTGGATCCCAGACTTATTCATGAAGCGTGTCATGGAGGGGGGTGACTGGACGTTGTTCTCACCATCGGACTGCCCTGACCTGCACGACAAGGTGGGTCAAGCGTTTGAGGAAGCTTATGTAGGCTACGAGGAAAAAGCAACCCGCGGTGAACTGACACTGTTCAAGAAGCTACCGGCACTCACGATGTGGCGCCGGATGTTGTCGATGCTGTTTGAAACCGGTCATCCTTGGATCACTTTCAAAGATCCTTGCAACATCCGCTCACCGCAGCAACACGCTGGTATCGTGCACAGTTCAAATCTCTGCACAGAAATCACGCTCAACACCAACGAGTCAGAGATTGCTGTTTGCAATTTGGGTTCGGTGAACTTGGTGGCCCACTTGACTGAGCAAGCGGATGGTCGCTTGATCCTCGACCAAGCCAAGCTAGAGAAAACCATCAACACCGCAATGCGGATGTTGGATAACGTGATTGACATCAACTACTACGCTGTTGACAAAGCACGCAATTCCAATCTTCGCCACCGCCCCGTTGGCCTTGGCATCATGGGCTTTCAAGATTGCTTGCACCAAATGCGTATCCCATACGCATCGAATGAAGCGATTGAGTTTTCTGATCGATCCATGGAAGCGGTTTGCTATTACGCTTACGCGGCTTCAAGCCAATTGGCTGCCGAACGGGGTCAATACGATTCGTACGACGGTTCATTGTGGTCACGCGGCATACTGCCGCAAGACTCGATTGCCTTGTTGCGCGAACACCGTGGCGGTTATGTTGAAGTGGACGAATCAAGCAGCTTAGATTGGGATTCGTTGCGTGCACGCATCAAACAACATGGCATGCGTAACTCAAATTGCGTTGCAATCGCCCCAACGGCAACAATTTCCAATATCATCGGGGTGTCTGCGTGCATCGAACCAACTTATCAAAACTTGTACGTTAAATCGAACCTATCCGGCGAGTTCACTGTGGTCAACCAAAACCTAGTGAGAGATCTCAAGAAGCTGGGCCTGTGGGACGAAGTCATGGTCGCTGACCTGAAATACTTCGACGGCAGCCTGTCCCGTATTGATCGGGTACCTTCTGAGCTGCGCACACTTTATGCGACAGCATTTGAGGTTGACTCAAGCTGGATCGTGGAATGCGCTTCGCGTCGTCAAAAATGGATCGATCAGGCGCAGTCACTGAATATCTATATCGCGGGTGCTTCGGGCAAGAAACTCGACGACACCTATAAGCTGGCTTGGTTGCGCGGCTTAAAAACAACCTACTACCTGCGAACCTTAGGGGCCACTAGCGCTGAGAAATCCACGGGCCAAGGCGGCGAGTTAAACGCCGTTAGCATGACCGGTGGAACCACTAGCGCTGCCGCAGGGTCAACCATGACAACGAGCCCGGCCTTGCCGGAAGCTGAAATCGTTGGTGCGGCTTGCACCATGAGACCAGGCGATCCTGGTTTTGAAGAATGCGAAGCCTGCCAATAACCAACGAAAGGAATAAAAATGTTGCAATGGAACGATGAAGTTATTGCCACACAACCGGAAACCGCCCCCATGGGTGGCGCAGTACCGGGGACAACAACTAACACCACAAGCATGAGGCCTGCCACGGGGATTTTCAGTGATCACCCCATTCCCAAGCCAAACGGTGAGCAAGCCTCTGCACCGGCGACTGAGGAAGTGAAACAACAGCGCGTGAACGTTGCCGACAAGCGCATCATCAACGCCAAGACGGATGTCAACCAGCTGGTGCCGTTCAAATACAAGTGGGCTTGGGAGAAGTACCTCGCCACCTGCGCTAACCACTGGATGCCGCAAGAAGTGAATATGTCTCGTGACATTGCCCTGTGGAAAGACCCCAACGGATTAACCGAAGACGAGCGCCGCTTGGTCAAGCGCAACCTCGGTTTCTTCGTGACGGCTGACTCTTTGGCTGCCAACAATATTGTGCTTGGGACATACCGTCACATCACAGCGCCCGAATGCCGCCAGTTTCTTCTGCGTCAAGCATTTGAAGAAGCCATTCACACCCACGCCTACCAGTACATCGTTGAAAGCCTGGATCTTGATGAAGCAGAAATCTTTAATGCGTATAACGAAGTGCCTTCTATTCGCGCAAAAGATGAGTTTTTGATCCCATTTATTGACATCATTGCTGACCCTAATTTCAAGACAGGAACACCAGAAGCAGACCAAACACTGCTGCGTTCACTGATTGTGTTTGCTTGCCTGATGGAAGGCCTTTTCTTCTACGTGGGCTTTACGCAAATCTTGGCACTCGGACGACAAAATAAAATGACCGGTGCGGCTGAACAATACATGTACATCCTGCGCGATGAATCAATGCACTGCAATTTCGGTATTGATTTGATCAATACGATTAAGTTAGAAAACCCTCATCTGTGGACACCAGCGTTTCGTGAAGAAATACGCGAATTGTTTCAAAAAGCGGTTGACCTTGAGTACGCTTATGCCGAAGACACCATGCCACGCGGTGTGCTGGGTCTAAACGCCACCATGTTCAAGGCCTATCTGCGGTTTATCGCCAATCGTCGCTGCCAACAAATTGGGCTAGAGCCACTATTTGAACAAGAGGAAAATCCCTTCCCTTGGATGGCTGAAATGATTGATTTAAAGAAAGAGCGAAATTTCTTCGAAACGCGCGTTATTGAGTATCAGACCGGTGGTGCCTTGAACTGGTAATAGACGCCTCAGTCAGAGACTCGAAACGCAAGCAATAACGGCAACGGGCAAACAACCCGTTGCCGGAAAGACCACCCCATCGGACAGTCATCGATAGACCCGTCAGTGGGGTGGTTGTCAAGCATTCGCGACCCAAATTATTGTGTTCAGTTGTGGACACAAGTTTGGGACGTGGATAGCGCGAGCCTGGTGGTCGACCCCCTAGGGCAGTCTTCCAGGCGCGCGCTCCTTGTTTTGGGTCCCTGAACTAAAGGAGTTAGACCATGGCAACAGCCAAAAAAGTAGCAAAGAAGGCGCCAGCCAAGAAAGCGGCTAAGAAAGTCGTCGCTAAGAAGGCACCGGCGAAGAAAGTGGCGGTTAAGAAAACGCCTGTCAAAAAAGCCGTGAAGAAAGTCGTCAAAAAAGCCGTGAAAAAAGTGGCTGCCAAAAAGACCGTTGCCAAAAAAGCGGTGAAGAAAGCGGTTAAAAAAGTCGCTGCTAAAAAAGCACCGGCTAAGAAGGCAGTGAAAAAAGTCGTCAAGAAAGTGGCTGCTAAAAAGGCACCCGCCAAGAAGGCAGTGAAAAAAACCGTCAAAAAAGTCGCTGCTAAAAAGGCACCCGCCAAGAAGGCAGTGAAAAAAGCCGTCAAAAAAGTCGCTGCCAAAAAAGCACCGGCTAAGAAAGCAGTAAAGAAAGCTGTCAAGAAGGCGCCTGCTAAGAAAGCAGTAAAGAAAGCTGTCAAGAAGGCGCCTGCTAAGAAAGCGGCTGCAAAAAAAGCACCCGCTAAAAAAGCACCTGCCAAAAAGGCTGTAGCTAAAAAGGCAGTCGCCAAGAAGGCACCTGCTAAGAAGGCTCCGGCAAAAAAGGCAGTAAAAAAAACAGCAAAAAAACCGGCCGCTAAGAAAGCCGCAGTAAGAAAGGCAGCAACAGCAAGACCATCAACAGCTGCTGCACCTGGTGCAAAAACAGCTTTGAATCCTGCTGCAGCGTGGCCCTTCCCAACGGGTGGCCGTCCCTAATTCAACAGGGGTAAGCTGTCTGTAGATCACCGCCCAGGTCTTTATAGACCTGGGCGGTTCTTTATGTGTGAGGGTGTTGGGCAGCGTGGTCGAACAGTCGTGCGACAATGCGAATGGTGATGGTCTTTTAACGGTGATTTAATTCCCATGTCTGGCGATATACTGCGATTCCTGATTGAAATCAGTTTCACCATTCTTGGTGCGGCATTTCTAGCGAGATGCTGGTTGCACGCCGTGCGATTTCATCCTTTCAATCCATTCGCACAGTTGATTTTCAGAGCAACAGAGTGGTTATCCAAACCCATCAGAGCCGTCATCCCCACCGGCAAGTCAATTGACTATCCGACGCTATTGGGTGCCTACCTGATCGCGCTGTTCTACCTCATTTTTTTGTGGATGGTCGCCATGCGTTCCATCCCGCCCGTCGAGCTGCTCGGCCCGACGCTGATGGCTGCTTTAGTCACCCTCGGGCGATGGGCATTAAATCTTATTATCTGGCTCACACTGATTCAGGCCGTACTGTCTTGGGTCAATCCATTGGCCCCCGTGATGCCAGTCTTGCGCACACTTACCGAGCCACTCTTAGAGCCTATACGACGTATCTTGCCCAACTCCAGCGGTTTTGATTTTTCACCGCTTGTATTGTTGATACTGGCTCAAATCGCGATGATGATGCTAAGCCGCATCAATTTCACACTCTTCGGTATCTAAATCCCTACACATATTAAATGCGCATTAAAAGCTAAAAAGCCAACCACCTTCCGCAAAGGTCGTTGGCTTTTATTGTGTTGTTTCTTTCTCAGACCTGCCAAATAACACTTGGCTCACACGATATATCTTGTCAGGTACCTATTAGGTGTTTGACCTTACATCGGCGCTACACGTGTGACACCCGTTCCACTGATCACTTGCACCCGTTGCCCAACGGAGAGTGGCACATCATCGGCTTGGGCAATCACGCGTGTTTCACCATTATCTAATCGAACAGTGATTTCTAGACCGTTGGTCTTGCCAGCGCTTTGCTCAACCTTTTCACCCACCAAGGCACCGAGAATGGCCCCACCAACAATGGCTAGGTCTCTACCTATTCCCGCACCCACGGCACTACCCGCCACCCCACCAAGTGCACCACCAGCCACCATGCCAGCACCAGAGCTTCTATCATTCTGGATCACAATGGGACGAACTTTGGTCACGGTGCCATCTCGAACGACTTGCTCGCGTTGCGCTTGGTCATAACTGTAGACGCTAGCAGAACCCGTCTGTGTGCTGCAGCCGGCAACAGTCAAACCGACAACTGCTGCAAAACCAACGATCATGCCCAGGCGAGCCAAAGACGAACCTGCGTGAATCGATTGATCATTCATGACGCTTACTCCAAAAAAATTAATCAATACCCAATTAAAGCCCAACGCCGTAGGTACTCTGCATGGATTTGCTGATTTCAGCCACCGAAGGTGAGTGATTCTGCGGCCCACGTGAAGCTATCTTGAGGGCACCCATGACATTACCCAGCATGCAGGCCTTCTCCCATGACCAGCCGTGTGTCAACCCATGCAATAAACCTGCTCGGTGCGCATCACCACAGCCAGTCGGATCCGTCACCGCCGTGGGCGTCACGGGGTCAATGGTAATCGACTGGCCCTTTAAATAAAGCGTCGCACCTTCTGCACCACGCGTCACGACAACGGCTTCTAAATCATCTGCGAGAGAGGCTGGTGAGCGACCTGTTCTTTCTTCGACAACACTCGCCTCGTAATCGTTCAATGTCAGCGCATCCGCCTTGGCAATAATTGTTAGCAGCTCGGCGCCATCAAACAGAGGCATGGCCTGGCCCAAATCAAAAATAAAAGGAATACCCGCCGCAGACAGCCGATCGACATGCGCCAGCATACCTGCTTTTGAATCAGGCGCCACAATCGCCCATCCGGCTGTTTGAGTGGTCGGATCATTGTATGCCGAGTGATCCATCGCCCCGGGGTGAAAGGCACTGATTTGATTGTCATCAAGGTCGGTGGTGATAAAACACTGCGCGGTAAACATATCCGGCAAAACTTTGATGAATTGCGTGGGGATGTCTAAACGCTTAAACCGTTCCAGATAATCAGTCGCATCTTGTCCGACAGTCGCCACAGGTATCGGCTGGCCACCAAGAAGCTTCAAGTTGTAAGCAATGTTTCCAGCGCAACCCCCAAACTCTTTACGCATGCTAGGCACCAAAAACGACACACTAAGCGCGTGAATACGGTCTGGCAAGATATGGTCTTTAAAACGGCCATCAAAGACAGCGATGGTGTCAAACGCCACCGACCCACAAATCAAAACTTGAGAAGACATATTGTTTACCCGGAAAACCGGCCCTATGGAAAAAATGTATCGATTTCAAAGCCACTGACAGGTGAACCCTCAACCCTGAGTGGCATCGCCAAGCTGGCCTCTTGCTGCGGGCCAAAGGGGCCCTCTGACAAAGCGGGCGGCAAATACTCGGCCGGTGTGACAACTTTACGGATTACCACCGTGCCAGACGAATCGGATAACGCAACCATCAAATTAGGCCAAGGCTGCGCTTGGTTATACCGGTTTTGTAACGTCAACCGAAGCGTGTAGTCATGTTGGCTAGCACCACTAGGCGACTGTCTCGGCACTTGTTGCAGCGATGACCCCACCACAAAAATTCGTTCGATACGCCTAGCGTAACCGACCTCGCAGTCAAAAGGCTGACAGGCTTTCTCCAGCATGGGACGCAAAGCCGGCACACTGCTCGCCAAATCATCACGGTAGATAAAAATCAACTGCCCGAACAAGACAACCAACAAGAGCACCAAACCACTCAGCCACAACAGCACAGGACCCTGTGGCTCTGGGTCATCCGGCACCATAAAGTCTGGCAGCGTGCGGCCTGATGCCGATGGGTCTTCGCCTCGGACTCGGGTTTCACCCAAAACTTTGACGGCTGGTTTGGCAAAAACAGTCTGCGCACCCCTTATAGGTTGACTCGAGACTTTTGGTACTGTTGGTGCGGGTGATGCAGCAGTTACCGCTGGTGCAGGTGCTGCGTCTACGGGGCGCCACGGTTTGGTAAACACCGGCTCGGGCCGATCCGAGGATGGCGTCGACGCAACGGGTGGAATCGGTTTTGTAAAGCGGGGCTCTGATGGGTCGATCACCGGTTCAGGACTGGGCTCGGGCTTAGACGACGATGAACGTGTAGGCTCAAGGATCTGGTGATCGACGGGCTGATCGACGGATTGAAAGACCAGCGCTCGAGAACGAAACACCTTTGGCTCATCCGAGAGCGGCTCTGCTTGATCCCCCACGTCGCTGACCCTATCCGTCAAGGTGGGTAAGCTGTCTTGCAAACAAACATAACCATCAAAGACATGTGAGCATTGCCCACATCGCACCAAGCCGTCGTGTTGCTTCAATAACGTCGCTGTGACGGCGAATCCGCTGTCACATTTGGGGCAACGGGTTACCAAACTCACTGCTCGGACTCCGGATCGATCTGTCCAGCCAAACACACCCAGCCATCGAGTGACTGCCAAACAGCAAGATTTACCCAAGGGGCATAAAAAGCCGCGACTTCTTCTGCCTGCCGTTCCAACACACCAGACAAAACCAACGAGCCACCCGGCTTGACCCGTTTGCTTAACATCGGCGCCAAAACTTTCAATGGATTGGACAGAATATTGGCCACCACTACATCAAATTGACCATCGGGCAAGCCACTCGGTAAGGCCGCATTCAAAGTCACTGCATTGACGCGCGCGTTGTCATGCGTCGACTCAACGGCCTGCTCATCAATATCGACCGCCCAGGTCTGACCCGCCCCAAATAGGCGCGCGGCAATCGCCAAAATGCCAGAGCCGCAACCATAGTCCAGCAGCCGCGCCTCTCGGGGCATTTCACTGGCCAACCACTGCAAACACAAATGTGTGGTGGGGTGGCTACCGGTACCAAATGCCAAGCCGGGATCCAAAGACAGGATCACGCGCTCTGTTTGCGGCTTGTCATCTTGATGCCAACTCGGCACGATGAGCAAACGGTCACCGACCTCAATCGGTCCAAACTGCGATTGCGTCAAGCGGACCCAATCTTGATCTGGCACTTCTCGGGTCTGCCAATCAGCGTCAAGCGTAAACGACAAAGCGGCTTGCGCTTGCTGCATCACCTGACTCGGATCAACCCCGTCAGCAAGTAACGCCAAAATTCGGCTGGCTTGCCACGCATGCGAGGCTGCGTCGCTTCCTGGCTCACCATAAATCGGTTGCTCATCAGGGGTGTCAAGGTCGGCATCTTCTACCGACGCACTCAAGGCGCCCGCCTGCATCAAGGCGTCGGTCGCTAGGTCGGCATGCTCACCATGACAATAAAAAACCAACTCACGCATATCCCTGATCTCCTGATCTAGTCACAAGCATCACCAAACGGCTTCCCACTTTCCCTAGGGGCGGTCAGCCAGCTTATGTTCCAGATAGTGGATACTCGTGCCACCCTCGACAAAGCGCGCATCAACCATCAATTCGCGGTGCAACGCGATGTTGGTATTGATGCCTTCGACCACCATTTCGGACAATGCAATACGCATTCGAGCCACGGCTTGTTCACGCGTGTCACCATATGTGATGACTTTGGCGATCATTGAGTCGTAGTGGGGGGGCACAAAATAACCGTTAAACACATGAGAATCGATTCGGACCCCAGGGCCACCCGGCACATGCCAATTCGTGATCCTTCCTGGACTAGGTACAAACGTAAAGGGGTCTTCCGCGTTAATCCGACATTCCACCGCATGGCCTTCAAACTTGATGTCACGCTGCTTGAGCGTAAACGGCTCGCCCGCCGCGATTCGGATTTGCTGCTGCACCAGATCGATTCCCGTGATCAATTCGGTGACCGGGTGTTCAACCTGAATGCGGGTGTTCATTTCGATGAAATAGAACTCATCGTTTTCAAATAAAAACTCAAACGTACCAGCGCCGCGATACCCAATCTTGCGACACGCCTCGGCACAACGTTCACCGATTTTTTCGATTAGCCGACGCGAAATCCCTGGCGCTGGCGCTTCTTCAATCACCTTTTGGTGACGGCGCTGCATCGAACAATCACGTTCGCCCAACCAAACCGCCTGCTTACCGCCGTCAGCCAGTATTTGTATCTCCACATGGCGTGGGTTTTCTAAAAACTTCTCCATGTAGACTTCAGGATTGTTAAAAGCCGTGCCAGCTTCAGTCCTTGTCATCGTCACCGCACTCAACAACGCTGCTTCGGTGTGTACCACACGCATGCCACGCCCTCCGCCTCCGCCTGCCGCTTTGATGATCACGGGATAACCCACTTGGCGAGCGGTCTCTAGAATCACCTCAGGGTCATCTGGCAGCGCACCCTCAGAGCCGGGCACCACGGGCACACCAGCCGCAATCATCGCTTTTTTGGCGCTAACCTTATCGCCCATCAAACGAATGGATTCGGAGCGCGGCCCAATAAACACAAACCCGCTTTTCTCGACACGCTCGGCGAAATCAGCATTCTCTGATAAAAATCCATAGCCAGGGTGTATCGCTTCGGCATCGGTAACCTCCGCTGCCGAAATGATGGCCGGCATGCTCAGGTAGCTGTCTTTTGACGGCGCGGGACCGATACAAACCGACTCATCAGCCAATCGGACGTACTTGGCATCACGATCAGCCTCTGAATGAACCACCACTGTTTTAACACCGAGCTCGCGGCAGGCGCGTTGAATACGCAGGGCGATTTCGCCACGGTTGGCGATCAAAATCTTTTCAAACATAATCAGGCAATCACAAACAAAGGCTGTCCATACTCGACCGGCTCGCCATTCTCGACGAGAATCTCTTTCACCACGCCTGACTTATCCGCTTCAATTTCGTTGAGCAACTTCATTGCCTCAATGATGCACAGGGGCTGTCCCTGGTGAACGGTCTGTCCAACTTCCACAAACACCGCAGCCCCGGGACTTGGCGCACGATAGAACGTGCCAACCATGGGGGCCTTTACCGCATCGGCTTCGAAGGCTGCTGCTGATGCCTCGTTTTGTGCGAGCTCTGCTGCTGCAGCCGCGCTGGCCGTGGCAGCGGGTGTCGGCACCGCAACAGGCGCCGGCGCTGGCGCGAATGCCACCGGTGCAGATGACTTCACGATCTTTACTTTGTCATCACCTTCGGTGATTTCGAGCTCAGCAATATCTGACTCAGCAACCAAATCAATCAATGTTTTGAGCTTACGCAAATCCATAATAAATAATTCCCAAAGGGTCAGTGGATTAAACCAATTAAAAAAACAATCTGTGAAACAGAATGCACACCTTTTATTTCTCGAGCGGCTGTTTCAAAGCGAAAGCCAATGCCGCACGGTAACTCTCTACCCCCAAGCCAGCAACCACACCTGTCGCGAGGTCACTGAGATAAGAGTGATGACGAAACGGTTCGCGCCGATAGACATTGGACAAGTGAACCTCCACAAACGGCAAGGCAACGCCTGCTAACGCGTCACGAATCGCCACGCTCGTGTGCGTGTAGGCACCTGCGTTGACCAATAAATATGTCGTGCCGTCCGTACGGGCCTGCTGGACCCGATCCACCAGAGCACCTTCCGAATTGCTTTGAAACGTCTTTAGTACAGCCCCCGCCGTCTTTGCCAATGCAACCAATTCGCTATCCACATCAGCCAAAGTCTGCTTGCCATAGATTTCGGGTTCGCGTTGGCCCAGTAAATTTAGGTTTGGGCCGTGTAGGACCAAGATTTGATGTGTCATGATGAGTCAGTTTTGGTGTGTCATTTTTAGCCATCATAGCGCATCACAAGGCTGTGTGAAGTGACTAATGCCGCTATCTCCCGCCAATTTGTGGCGATATCCACGGTTACACCGCTGAACCAGACACCAGCTTGGTGATCTGGACGTCTAAGGCTGCTGGATCAACAGGACCCAGAATAAGGGGGCCGACGTCACCCTTTGCTCGCACCAAAACAGTGAACGGCAAGCCGCCGGCGGGATTCCCGAGCGCGCGGACCATACCGATGCCCCCATGCCCTGCTACAAAAATAGGAAAACTGACCGGGATTTTCTTGAGAAAATCAGTGACGTTAGCAGCGGTGTCAACAGCTACACCGATAAACTGCGCTTCAGGGTGTTTTTGCGCCAACCGCTCCAAGTCAGGCATCTCTTTGACGCAAGGCGGACACCAGGTTGCCCAGAAATTAATCACCAGTGGACGACCGCGCCACTGTGACATGGCTTGCTCGATCCCTTGCGGGTCTGGCAAGGACGCTAGGTAAAAGGCATCCATGTCAGGCGTGACCGTTTTTGGTTCACGAATCGCACGATTGGCCTGTGGCGCACGGCGCGCGCTTTGCTGCCAGCCAAAATAGCCGACACCCGCCATCGCAGCCAATCCTGCCGCACCGATAATTACTGTTCTTCTCTTCATGGCATCATCATAGCGTTTCCCACAGGACAGTGGCGATTGACTCACTCTACAATGAGTCATTATTCAAGCGCCGGGATAAGCGAATAGCAAAAGCCTGCGGCACCTACGAGCACCTTCAAAGGAAAGGGAATTCATGCACCTGCATCTATTGGGTATCTGCGGCACTTTCATGGGTGGTCTCGCGTTAATCGCCCGTGCGGCGGGACACCGCGTGACAGGGTGTGACCAAGGTGTTTATCCACCCATGAGCACGCAACTGCAAGAGCAAGGCATCGAGCTGATAGAGGGATTTGATGCCGGGCAACTGGCGCTAAAGCCCGATTTGTTTGTGGTTGGTAATGTGATTAGCCGAGGCAATCCACTCATGGAGGCCATCCTCAATCGCAACGCCGCATTTGTCTCGGGTCCGCAGTGGCTTGGGCAAATGATTCTGAAAGACCAACATGTGCTGGCTGTTGCTGGCACCCACGGCAAAACCACCACCAGCGCCATGCTGGCCTGGGTACTGCAAGAGGCAGGGCCTACCCCTAACTTTCTGATCGGTGGTGTCGCACCTGACCTCGGCGTCTCGGCCATGTATGAGTCATGCAGAAAACACTTTGTCATTGAAGCCGACGAGTACGACACGGCTTTTTTTGATAAGCGATCCAAGTTCGTCCATTACCGGGCGCGCACCGCCATTCTTAACAACCTCGAATACGATCACGCTGATATCTTTGCTGATTTAGCAGCCATCGAAACACAGTTTCACCATTTGGTTCGTACGGTCCCATCCGAAGGCCAAGTCATCATGCCTGATCAAGACCAAGCGCTAGAACGGGTCATCGCCCGTGGCTGTTGGACACCCATTGATCGAGTGGGACAAGCAACGGGTTGGCACCATGAAGGTGACCACCAGCCGACCATCTGGCACGGCCGAAAGAAAGTGGGCGTCCTCTCTTGGTCGCTAACCGGGCAACACAACACCAATAATGCACTGGCTGCCTTGGCAGCTGCCAAACAGGTGGGCGTTACGCCCGAAGCGGGCTTGGAAGCCTTGAACCGGTTTAACGGCGTCAAACGCCGTATGCAGGTACGCGGTACTGTCAACGACATCACCGTCTATGACGACTTTGCCCATCACCCCACGGCCATCAAAACCACTTTGCAAGGTTTGCGCGCCAAGGTCCCCGGTGCTCGCATGATCGCGGTATTGGAACCCCGTTCAAACACCATGAAGCGCGGCGACATGGCGAGCCGTTTGCCCAAGGCCCTCGATGATGCTGATCTTGTCTTCTGCTACTCGCCGCAAGAAGGCGAGCATTCGTTGGACTGGGACGCTGAAGCAACGCTGGCCCCTTTGCGAAACGCCGGTAAATCGGTCGACATATACCGTTCCATCGACCCACTGGTTCAAGCCATTAGCCAAGCCGCCAAGTCTGGCGATCACATTGTCGTCATGAGCAATGGCAGCTTTGGTGGCATCCATGAGCGGCTACTAAACACCATCGGGCAAATGCCATCATGATGCTTTATTTGCATGGGTTTCGCTCTTCTCCTCAGTCGTACAAAGCCCAGCTCATGGCCCAAACCCTACAAGACTTGGGGCGACATGACCAATGGGTCTGCCCTCAGTTACCTGCCAGCCCTGCAGAGGCTTATGCGCTTGGCCTTAAGCTGGCGCAATCAATAGCCGATCGCTTACAACAACCCCTTAAAGAACTCACGATTGTTGGATCATCACTCGGCGGGTTTTATGCGATGACGCTCGCTGAAACGCTAGGCTGTCGCGCCGTGCTGCTCAATCCTGCTGTCTATGCCCCGCGCGACTTGGCAACCCAGGTCGGCACCCATCGGGAATATCATAGCGACAAACCATTCCATTTCTTACCGGATTATGTTGATCAGTTGCAAGCCATGGCTTGCCACAACATCACCAACCCAAAACGCTATTTACTGATTGCCGCGACAGGCGATGAGGTCTTGGACTGGCGCGAGATGCGTGAATTTCTTGTCGGTGCCAACCAAATCATTGTTCAAGGCAGCGACCACGGCCTGTCGGATTTCAAGACCCACCTGCCTGCCGTCCTTACCTTCGCCGGTCTGTCACAACGTCCCACCACAGGTTGAATTCATGTTTGTTCTGTACGAAGAAAGCGGCACCTTCAAAGCCGCGCTCATCAAAAGCGAAACCGATACGAGCTTACAAATCGAATCGGCGTCAGGCAAGCGCAGCAAGATAAAACGCAACAACTGCGTTTTCACATTCGCAACGCCCGAACCCGAGACCTTGCTTAAACAAGCCCCCGAACTCGCCAAGGACATAGAACCCGAGTTTTTGTGGGAAGTGGCACCACAAGAAGAATTTGACGTGCAAACGTTAGCCAACGATTATTTTGGTCACGAAGCCACCGCACTCGAACAGGCGACCTTGCTCTGGCGCTTACACGATTCACCGATTTACTTTCATCGACGTGGCAAAGGCAAATACCGACCGGCACCCGCTGACATCCTGCAAGCAGCGCTCGCTGCCGAAGAAAAAAAACAAAAGGCTTTGGCCGTACAAGCCAACTGGGCCCAAGCGTTAATCGAGGGGCAACTGCCAGAGGCTTTTGCCGAGAGCGCCACGCAATTAATCACACGACCCGATAAAAACAGCGCGACCTACAAAGCACTTATCCAAGCCTGCGAACAGTCCAAGGAAACACCGGAGCAGCTGCTGTTGCGCTGTGGGGCCTGGCCCCATGAGCTAGCGCTGCATAGGGCCAGGTTTCTACAAAACCACTTCCCCAAAGGCACCGATTTCCCCGCGGTCGGTTCATTGCTCGAACACAACGACATACCCTTGGCCGATGTCACCGCCTATTCCGTTGACGACATCAGCACCACCGAAATCGATGACGCCCTATCTGTGGTCGAATTAGAGGACGGCTGGCTCAACGTTGGTATACACGTGGCGGCACCTGCCCTAGGCGTCACGCGTGACACCGAGCTTGACCAATGGGCGAGAGCACGCATGTCAACCGTCTACACCCCGGGCGAGAAGATCCCCATGCAGCCCGATACCGTGATCGAGCACTATTCGTTGACAGCGGGCAACGCCGTGCCGGCGCTTTCGCTTTATGTCCAAGCAAACCCGGAAACAGGCGAGATCAGGCACCACGAAACGCGGGTTGAGCGGTTGTCAGTGACCTCCAATTTGCGACATAACGAACTAGACGAGCACATCACGGCTGCCGCACTTGATGACCCGACCAGCTCGTTTGCGTACGCCCAGTGGGCTCGCCCCCTCTGGCGTTTGGCACTGGCTTTATCGGCAAAGCGCGACGAAAGACGTGGCAAACCGGAGTCCAATCAACGGGTTGACTACAACTTCTACCTCGATGGACCGCCCACAGATCCCGATACCCCTGTGCGCATCGAGCCCCGTCGGCGCGACGCGCCCTTAGATCGGATCGTGGCCGAATACATGATTTTGGCTAACCGTCTTTGGGCCGAGCAAATTGCCTCCCACAACATGGCCGGTATATTTAGAACCCAACAAGGCGGTCGTGTTCGCATGAGTACCTACTCTGGACCACATGAAGCCATTGGGGTTGAACACTACGCCTGGTGCACATCACCGTTGCGGCGCTACGTTGACCTTGTCAACCAAAGACAATTGGTGGCTATCGCCCAAAACGGCGTCTCTGCCGCCTTGGTGGCACCGTATCAACCCAAAGACGCCGATTTATTTGCTGCGATCACAGCCTTTGAATCGCAATACGCGAACTGGTCGGATTACCAGCGGCAAATGGAAAGATACTGGTGCTTGCGCTGGCTGCAGCAGCAGCAGGTCACTGCCTGCGAAGGCACTGTCGTACGAGATGATCTGGTCCGCTTAAATGATGTGCCTTTGGTCTTGAACGTGGCTGGATTACCGGCGCTTGAACGCGGTGCAGGGGTTCACTTAAGCCTGAGCCGTTTCGATGAATTGGCGCTCACTGTGATCGCTCATTTTGAAAGCCTTACGGACTAGAATGATCACGAAGGACGCTTGATCAAAGACATGAAACACACCAATCCATTCACCGCCTGCTTGCAATGGCTTGCAGCCCCTCGGCAGCATTACTTACGCTGGGGTATTGCGCTGTCATTGTGTGTGCATGCTGCTTTTTTGGTGTGGCGTCCAACCGCGGCGAGTGCGCCGCCCCCAGTCATGCCTAATCTAGAAGTCGTTTTGGTGAATACATTCAGCGAACAGGCACCCCTAGCGCCCCAACTCATCGCCCAAGAAAACCTTGAAGGTGGTGGTGAGCAAACACAACGGATCGCCACCAACCCGGTGCCGCGCATGGGTGACGCCGCCGACGACCTGTCTCTGGCCGAACTCACGCAACAACGTCAACGCCTTGAGGCCAAACAGAGCCAACTGCTTAAACAATTAGAAAGCCGCTGGGCCGTCTTACCCGATCAACTTGAGGGCGAGATAAGCGACAGTAAGCCAGCGATCGGTCCGGACCAAACAGATCAACGCGCCATTGAACGCAATGCGCGCATGGCTGCCATTCGCGAGCAAATTAAGCAATACAACAGCCGGCCAAGGAAATACTTTGACGCGCCATCGGCAGTCGCCAACCCGTTTGCGGCTTATGTTGATGCTTGGCGGGTCAAGGTCGAACAAACCGGTAGCCAACACTACCCCGGCACCGGTGCTCAGCGGCCAACGGGCAAGCTTCAGGCCACAGTAGTGATTGCTTCTAACGGACAGGTTGTCGCCATTGAGTTGGACCGCCCGGCTGCAGACAGCCGATTGAATCAAGCCGTGCGTCGCATTATTGAGCTCGCGCAACCTTTTGCGCCATTTGAGCCTGAGATAGCCCAACAGATTGACCAACTGGTCATCACCCGAACCTGGTCATTCACGCCAGGCGCGCTGGAGACTTCCTCACCATGAACAACCTAACACCTCGCTTCGCCGTTATCGGTCACCCTGTCGCGCATAGCCGTTCGCCCCAGATACACACTGCGTTTGCCGATCAAGTGGGACTCTCCCTGACATATGACCGAATTGAAGCCCAGCCGGATGCCTTCGCCAGTACGGTTCATCAGTTTTTTGCAACTGGCGGACAAGGCTTGAACGTCACGGTTCCTTTTAAAGAAGAGGCGTGGCAGCTGGCCCAGACTCATCTCAGTGACCGTGCACGTCTAGCCACCGCGGTCAACACACTGTGGCAAACAAAGACAGGATTACACGGCTGCAATACCGACGGCATTGGCCTGGTTCGAGACCTAAAAAGGCTCGGTCTGTTGGTGCCCGATGCCCGTGTCCTTTTACTCGGCGCGGGTGGGGCCGCCAAAGGCGTGATTGGCCCACTATTGGACGCCGGTTGTGGGCAGCTTCATGTCGCCAACCGGACTACCACGCGAGCCCAATCGCTGCTTCAAGCTTGGCTCCTACAACAACCTGATGACACCGCACGCCTCTCGGCTGGCGCGATTGAGCAATCACTTAGTGAGCAATCCTGGGATTTGGTGATCAACGCAACGGCTAGCAGCTTGCAAGGACAAGCCTTGGGGCTACCCAACAGACTTTACCGACCGAACACGGCCGTGTACGACATGATGTATGGTCCTGAACCGACCAACTTCCTAAAGCAAGCCGCCAGTCAAGGGGTCAGCCGACTCGCTGATGGCTTGGGTATGCTTGTTGAGCAAGCAGCTGAAAGTTTTTTTATTTGGCATGGCATACACCCCGATCCAGCCCCCGTCATCGAAACCATTCGATCCCAGATGACACCAACTGTCCGGTAAACTGAGATTCATGTCGACTGCACGCAATTACCTCGCCCGCGAAATCTATCGTTCGACCTTGGTCGTGTTGCTCGCATTAATCGGTTTGTTTTCATTTTTCACGTTGGTCGATCAACTTGACGCCGTTAACGACAGATTCCCATTAAGTGCGCTTTTTTACCTTGAGGCCTTGGCCCTGCCGACCCGCCTCTATGATCTACTGCCGATTGGGTTGCTTATTGGCGCGATTGTCGCACTCGCTGGCTTGGCACAACGCAACGAGCTGGTCATTCTACGCGTCTCTGGCGTTGGTGCAGTGAAGCTGCTCAGCATGCTTTGGTTAATCGCGCTGCCGGTCATGATCCTCGCGATTATTCTCTCAGAACTCATCACACCAGCCGCCGAAATCAAATATGGCGAGGCCAACATGATGCTCAGGGGCCAAGTGCAAGGCGGGCGTCTGGTCAGCGGTTATTGGTTCAAAGAGCCCAACGAGACGGGCGGCTACCGTGTGATCAATGTCAGCAAGCTACTCAGTTCGGGCGAAGTAGCGGGCCTTTCGATCTATGAAATAGACAAAAGCCTAAACCTCATTCAGCAAACGCAAGCCAAACGTGGTGTATTTGAGGATAACCGTCTGGTTTTGTTTGACGTTAAAGATACCCGCATCCCAACCGACGCCACCGATGCGCTGGCGAACGAAATTCGACCCACCGAACCGCTGGTCACTCTGTCCACAGAACCAAGTCGCGAACTCCAAACCTCTTTGACGCCCGCTCGCGTGGCGGCCAAAATCGCAACCCCAGAACGCATGTCTTTGGTCGCACTTTGGGACTATATCGGTTACCTGCAAAACAACCAGCTAGACGCTGATCGTCAGATCGTGGCAATCTGGCGCAAGCTAGCCTACCCATTCACATTGATTGTGATGTTGACCATTGCCGCACCGATTGCCTACATGCAAACGCGACGAGGTGGTGTCGGCGGCAAGATGTTCATTGGAATTTTGATTGGCACAACCTTCTTTATGGTCAGCCAGCTGACACTAAACGTCGGCACGCTTTATCGGTGGCCACCCATCATCACGGCTTTGCTTCCCAATGTGCTGGTGTTCGCTGCGGCATTCGCAGCCGTCATGTTTATGGAGCAACGTCGAGGTCCAAAAAACAAATCCAAAGACAATGCGCGCTTGGAGCAACCCGCAACATGAGTCAACCGAGCATTTGGATGATTGGCGACATACAAGGCTGCTGTGAGTCGTTCAACGAACTTCTAAACCACCCTGACATTGCCCAAGACGAGCACGCACAATTCTGGATTGCCGGCGATCTGGTGAATCGAGGGCCACAATCGTTGCAGACCTTACGGCAATTGATGGCAATGGAATCGCGCTGCGTGATCTTGCTCGGCAACCATGACCTACACCTACTGGCGGTTGCCGCTGGCGTCAGGGCACCCGGTAAAAACGACACCTTTCAACACATACTCACTGCACCAGACGCTGGCAATATTATCGACTGGCTTCGACATCGAAAAATGGCGCATTTTGAGCAGGATCACCTCCTCGTTCATGCAGGTGTTCTACCGAAATGGACTGTTAAAAAAACCCTGTCACTTGCCGAGGAAGTCGAGACGCAATTACGCGGCAAGCACTGGCAAAAAACCATTCACAAGTTGTTTGGCAATGAGCCCGATCACTGGAAAGATACCCATAGCGGTGGCAAACGCCTACGGGTGATCGTCAACGCTTTAACGCGACTGCGCATGTGCAATGCCAAAGGTCACATGGCGTTATCACTGAAAGCCTCACCGGTTCCTCGCCAAGACGGACTCATGCCATGGTTTGATGTGCCCAACCGAGCAACAGCCGAGGTCACTGTGGTGTTTGGTCATTGGTCAACGCTTGGCTTGAGTGTCCGCCCAAATGCGATTTGCTTAGATAGCGGTTGTGTGTGGGGTGGTCATTTGACTGCCATGCGTTTACATGACAGAAAAATTGTCCAAATCGCCTGTCACCAAAGCGTCGATCCACTACACGTTCATTGATTCGGTACGCAAGTGGGCGGTTACGACCGAACGGATGGCCGCACGCGCCTGTATGGACAGCTGCGCCCGGGGGGCTTTGTCTTCACCTGCGACCCCAATGGGTTCCAAAAAATTCAACGTTACGCTAACGCCGTCAGCACCCAAAAGCCGCCACAAGTTTTGTACTAAAGACTCTTCACCGACAAATGCTGGCATCGTACTTCTTTCATCCTGATGAAAGTACAGCAGTGCAACAGGCTGAATGGTGACCGCCGTGCGCCTAGCGGGTTCAAACAAGTTGCCGTAGAAAGACAACACATCGAATCCCTCAGAGGTGGTTCCCTCTGGGAAAAAACCGACCGCTTGACCCTTTTCAAAGCGTTTTTGCATCGCATGGCCCACGCGCTGCACGGCATGCCGAAAGCCTCGCTCGATAAATATGGTGTCGGCTCCCGCGGCCAACCAACCAATCAAAGGCCAACGGCGAATTTCTTGCTTGGCCACGAAGGTGGTTGATCGAACCACATTCAACACGAAGATATCTAGCCAGGACACATGGTTAACAACCCATAGCACCGGCCCTTGGCACTGAGGATCCCCTTCGATTTTCACTTTGACACCGCATAGCCAAAGCAACCCTTTAGACCACTGTTTTTTGAGCCACAAACGACCTGGCAATCCCACCCACCAGAAGATCAAACCAATGATGAGCAATCCAAGCAAGACCCAAACGGCTGTTAATACAGCGCGTGGCACAAACCGAATCAGACCCAAGCTGAAGATTCCCAAATCAGTCGGCCACGCACACCTGTGGCCAACACCCTGGCTGGCAACTCTAGGCCCAAAAACGGTGTGTGCTGGCTTTGGCTAATGAGCTGCGAGCGCGATACCGTCCAGTAGTCATCTAAATCCACCACACAAAAGTCAGCGGGCGATCCAACCGCCAGCGAACCAATGGGTGGCATGGCCGGTGCCGAAGCACTCAACACACGCGCCGGCCCACAGGTGACCCGCTCCAATGCGCGCACCAACGGGATCTGTTCATCGAGCGCCCATTTGACCGTTAGAGAAAGCAGCAATTCCAAGCCGGTCGCACCCGCTTCTGCTTCAGCGAAAGGCATTTGCTTGCCATCATCATCGACGGGCGTATGGTCTGAGCACAACGCGTCAATCGTGCCGTCTGCCAATCCCTCACGCAGCGCATCACGATCTCGTTGGCCCCGTAATGGAGGATCTAGACGATAGTGTGTGTCGTAATAGCCAATATCAACATCGGTTAAATGCGCGTGATTGATCGACACATCACAAGTCACTGGCAGCCCTTGCGCCTTGGCCTGACGAATCAAGGCCAGGCCAGCGGCCGAGGCCACACGACAAATATGCAGTCGCACGCCCACGGCCCTTTGCAATTCAAAAAGCGTATGCAACGCAATGGTTTCGGATTGTACGGGTACGCCGGTCAAGCCCAACCGCGATGCATAGGCCCCGCTCGCTGCCACCCCATTGCGTGATAGCCATGGGTCTAGCGGTCGCAACCACAACCCAAACCCGAAGGACTTGGCGTACTGCATGGCTCTAAACAAAACCCGCGTATCCAAAATCGAGCGATCGGCTTGCGCAAAACCCACACAACCCGCCTCAGTCAACTCAGCCATTTCCGTGATGACTTCGCCGTTCAGGCCTATCGTCATCGCACCGAGCGGATAAATATTCACTTGATCCAGTTGCCTCGCTCGGTGCTTGAGCATTTCCACCAAACCGGGCTCGTCAAGCGGCGGATCGGTATCTGGTGGCAAGACCAAGCTCGTCACGCCGCCAGCCATGGCGGCACGCAACTCAGATTCCAAGGTGGCGCGATATTCAAATCCTGGCTCACGTAGCTGGGCGCACAGGTCAACCAGTCCGGGGATCACGGCCTTTCCAGCGACATCGATAACCCGGTCTGCAGTGAACCCGTCAGGTGCCTGACCCAAGGCCGCCACGCGTCCCCCTGCCATCCATAAATCGATGGTTTGATCCATGCCCGTGGTGGGATCAATCAGCCGAGCGGCTTTTAGATGAAGTCTCACGATGATGCCCCCGCCACAATACTCATGACTGCCATACGAACTGCAATACCGAAGGTGACTTGGTTCAAGATGACCGACTGGGGCCCATCGGCCACCGCGGAATCTATTTCCACACCACGATTCATCGGGCCTGGATGCATCACGAGTGCATCCGGTTTGGCGTACGCTAACTTTTCTTGGGTTAATCCAAACTGCTTGAAATACTCATGCGAGGAAGGCAGCAACGCGCCTCGCATGCGTTCATTTTGTAGTCGCAACATAATAACGACGTCCGCGTCTTTTAGCCCTTCGGCCATGTTGGTATAGGTCTGTACACCCATCTCGGCCAGGCCACTCGGCAATAAGGTCAGCGGCCCCACCGCGCGCACCTCAGCCACCCCAAGCGTCGTAAGGGCATGAATATTGGAGCGCGCCACGCGTGAATGCATGACGTCACCAACAATGGCCACAGTGAGGTCAGCGAAAGATTTTTTGAAGTGACGTATCGTGTACATATCAAGCAACGCTTGCGTCGGGTGGGCATGCCGTCCATCCCCCGCATTGATAACATGCACGTCAGGGGCCACATGCCGGGCGATGAGATAGGGTGCCCCACTGGCCTCATGCCTCACCACAAAAATATCTGCCTGCATGGCCGATAGGTTCGCTATGGTGTCTAGCAATGTTTCGCCTTTGGCAGCCGACGACACGTTGATGTTTAGGTTAAATACATCGGCAGAAAGGCGAGTCGCCGCAATTTCAAAGGTTGTGCGGGTACGGGTTGAGTTCTCAAAAAACAAATTGAAAACGCTCTTACCCCGTAGCAGTGGCACCTTTTTGACATCACGATCCGCCAATGGAACAAAAGTTTGCGCGGTATCTAAGATATGTTCAATGATGCTTCGGGGCAGACCTTCGGTGCTGATCAAGTGCGTCAGTTCGCCATTTTTATTTAACTGAGGATTACGCATCCGGTGTCTCTGATTCAAGATGTAAAGAGAAAGTCCCTTGGTCCGATTTAGCAAGCACCCAATTGCCAAGTGATGGTGTCGGGCTTTGCCAAGCTGAAAAATCGGCGCAAATAGGCAACTGTCGTTCGTTCCGATCGATGAGCACCACCAACCGTATACTTGCTGGTCGCCCATAATCAAAAAGCTCATTCATGGCTGCGCGTATCGTACGCCCGGTATACAAAACATCATCGACCACAATCAAATGCTGATTGACAACGTCAAATGTAATCTCTGAAGGGACCGTTTGATTGTGTAAGCCGATTCGGTCGAAATCGTCGCGGTAAAAACTGATGTTCAAGCTTCCCATGGAACCCGGCAAACCGAGGTCACGTTGCAAACGCTCTGCCAACCACGCCCCACCCGATAAAATACCCACCAAGTGAACTTGATCTCGCGGCAAGTCGGTAATGAGCTGACTCACCCCTTCTTTCAGTCTCTGGTAAAGGGTTTCTGCACAGGGCATATCGGCCGAGGCGTCTTGTGTGCTTGTCATGTCTCGGTTCCCGTTTGCCCTGGATCAGGCAAAGCATCAAAATAACGTTGCAAAATGATAGCTGCTGCTACCGCGTCATCGGGCTGGTTCCTAACGACCTCCTGCGCTTCGATACTGGACTCACGCTCGTCGACGAGCGTGACCGGCAAACCAAACCGACCCTCAAGTTGGTGAGCAAATCGACGCGCCTGCCGGGTCGCGAGCTGCTCGCCACCGTCTTGCGTTAAGGGCAAACCCACCACCAGGGCCTGAGGTTGCCACTGCACCAATAACTCTTCGATCCGGGCAAATCGCTTGGCTTTGACTGGCGTGGCGATGATTTCAATCTGTCTGGCGTTTCTCAAAAGGGTGCTACCGAATGCCACGCCAATCCGGGACGTACCGTAATCTAAGCCCAAGAGCGTTCTTTCGTCAGGCATGTCCGGCTGACCCCGCCAACATCGCTGGATCAATACCAAGCAAACGCATGGCTGCCGGGTACCGAGAGGCCGGGGGCTCATCAAAGATGATATCCGCTTGCGCCGCGACGCTTAACCAAGCGTTTTGTGCGAGCTCTTGCTCCAACTGACCTGCTCCCCACCCGGCATAACCGAGGGTGACCAGCATTTGCTCGGGTCCGTCGCCACTCGCGACGGCTTGCAAAACGTCTCTAGACGTTGTCAACGCCATCGAATCATTTAATTGAATGCTAGATGCATACTCACCAGCGGGCTTATGCAGTACAAACCCACGATCGGTTTGTACGGGTCCGCCGTAAAACACTGGCGATTCAGCAGATTCGATGGGGTGCTTTGATTCAGACGCATCAGCCGTTGCGAAGGGATTCGTGCTTTGCATCGCTCCCGCACTACCCGTAGCGTCCAAGGCGCCCTCAGCATCACCATCGGTGGATGCCATGTCCACTTTCTGTAACAAATGGCTGATCTTTAGATCCATCGGTCGATTGATCACCAAACCCAAGGCACCTTGGTCGGAGTGTTCGCAGACGTAGATAACGGTACCCGCTAGCTCGCCTTCGACGGCACCGGGCATCGCCATCAAAAAGTGACCAGAAAGATCAACATTGGCATCCATTCGATCAAATTTCCATTAACTCAAAGTCCTCCTTGCGTGCCCCACACTCGGGACAGACCCAGTTAGGGGGAACATCCTCCCATTTCGTACCGGGCGCAATGCCCTCATCGGGACAACCTTCTGCCTCGTCGTAAATCCATCCACAAATCAAGCACATCCAAGTTCGCATGGTTCTTCCGTAGGTTCTTTTACAATGTAAGCATAATCTTACCTAAAGTCGCGTCAAGTGCTTTCTACAACCCCTTCCGTTACCCTACTGTTTGGCCTGTTTGACCCCTCGGGGCAACAAGACCTCCCCGCTGACACCATCACTACTGCTTGGCATGGTAGTCATGGGGCTTCGGTGCTCACCGGCGTAACCATTGCCGACTCCACCGGATTTCTGCAGGTTGAGGCCTCAACCGCTGAGATTGTGGATGAACAAGCCCGTAGCCTGCTTGAGGACATGCCAATCCACGCTATTAAAGTCGGGCACGTACCCAGTCCAGAGGTCGCTAGCGTCATTGCTGGTGTTGCCGCCGACTACAGTCATGCCTGCCTGGTATTGCACCTGCCAAATGCCCAAATGCCCACCGCAAGCGACGAAGAAGATCAAGACTCAGAACCCAGCCTTGGGGCCGTACTGGAATTACTCTTGCCGCAGACTACCGTCGCCGTGATAGGCGCCAACGCCCTAGATCGCTGGATGACCGAGGAAGTTTTGCTGCATCTAGACGGCACGAGCGGCCCGCAAGCCATTTTGGCGCTGGGCGCTGATTGGGTGCTTGTCACCGGTTTTGCTCAGCGTCCTGGTCAACTCATCAACTTACTCCTAGGACCCGAAGGTGAGACCATCGCCTGGCCCTGGCAACCAACAGGACCTCGTACACAAGACCTAAACGGTCTCATTGCCACCGCCCTTGCCAACCACTTGGCTACAGGCTCGACTGTACCTGAGGCCGCTAAAAAGGCCTGCACACACGCTAGCGACGTAGCAAAGTCGGCTTTTCAAGCGGGCATGGGTCACCGCCTAGTCTCAAGACTACCCAACCACGACCAATCAACGGCTTCGCCATGAACACTCGCGCTACCTTCCCATCCGGTCTTTATGGCGTCACGCCAGATTGGGATGACATCACCCAAATAACCCACGCCATTGAATCGGCTGCGCGTGGCGGGCTCAAGATACTGCAGTGGCGGCACAAGACCTACCCCGTCACCAAGCGTATTTCAATGGCGCACCAGATTCTTCGAGTCTGTCGGCTCAATGGCGTGTTGCTAATCATCAACGATAACTGGCGGGTCGCTGAAGCCGTGGGTGCAGACGGGGTTCATCTAGGACGTGACGACGATAGTCCCACCGCTGCCCGAGCTGCCCTCGGCGCCGAGGCCATTATTGGCGTCTCTTGCTATAACGATCTTGAACGGGCAAAAAAGCTTTTGGATGAAGGGGTGGATTACGTTGCCTTCGGTGCCATGTATGCTTCTCAAACCAAACCGCATGCTGTGGTTGCAGATCCGGCGCTTTTGACGCAAGCTCAAGGCTTGATTGCCAATCGCAACAGCCAAGCCAAAGTCGTCGCTATCGGTGGCATTACCGTCGATAATGCCCCACCTTTGATCGCTGCGGGGGCTGATAGCTTGGCCGTGGTGGGTGGCTTGTTTATGGCCAATGACATTGAATCAACGGCCCGAGCTTTTGGTCGTGCTTTTGAACAAAACACTGACACAGCACCATCGAACAAGGAGGACAATTAATCATGTCCCGAAACGCAGAACTATTTGAACGCGCCTGTCGCAGCATCCCCGGTGGGGTTAATTCACCGGTACGTGCCTTTCGCTCCGTGGGCGGCACACCACGCTTTGTTGCACGCGCCCAAGGGCCGTATTTTTGGGATGCTGAAGATAAGCGCTACATCGATTACATCGGTTCTTGGGGACCTGCGATCCTGGGACATGCCCACCCAGCGGTGGTTAAAGCCGTGCAAGAGGCTGCTGTTCATGGATTGTCTTATGGCGCCCCCACTGAAGCAGAGATTCAAATCGCCGAGCTGTTGATCGAGCGTATGCCCAGCATAGAACAGGTAAGGCTCACCAGTTCAGGCACCGAGGCCACCATGAGCGCGATTCGCCTCGCCCGTGGCGCCACAGGCCGTAATAAGATCATCAAGTTCGAAGGCTGTTATCACGGCCATGCCGATAGCCTGCTGGTGAAAGCCGGCTCGGGTTTACTGACATTCGGCAACCCCACTTCAGCCGGGGTTCCACCAGAGTTCGTGGCACACACGATCGTCCTTGACTTCAACGATGCCAAAGCCGTGCAAGAAGCGTTCGCCACCCACGGCAAAGACATTGCCTGCGTAATCGTGGAGCCGATGGCGGGCAACATGAATCTGATCAAACCAGTAGCGGGTTTTCTGGAAACGCTACGCAGCGAATGCACCGCCCACGGCGCTGTTCTGATTTTTGATGAAGTGATGACGGGTTTCCGAGTAGGGCCGCAAGGCGTACAAGGCATCACAGGTGTCACCCCGGAC
>CBFHKV010000004.1:45956-95923 GCA_965656505.1 Burkholderiaceae bacterium
ACCCTGGCCAAAGTCATCGGTGGTGGCATGCCCATCGGTGCGTTTGGCGGCAAAAAAGAAATCATGGCACACATTGCCCCGCTAGGCGGCGTTTATCAGGCCGGCACGCTGTCTGGCAACCCTGTTGCGGTTGCTGCGGGAATCACCACGCTCAAACTGCTCGGCGAGCCGGGCTTCTACGATCGTTTGGGCCATCAAACCCGAGCCTTAACGGATGGTTTGGTTGAACGCGCCAAGTCTCACGGTGTCCCGCTAAGTGCCGATAGTGAAGGTGGCATGTTCGGTGTTTATTTTTGTGAACAGACACCAAAGGGCTTGGATGATGTCTCTGCGGGCAACATGACGCACTTCAAAACCTTCTTTCACGGCATGCTTGACCGTGGGGTCTATTTCGCGCCATCCGCTTTTGAGGCGGGATTCGTCTCCTGTATGCACGATGACGCGGTCATTGAAGCCACCCTAGACGCCGCTGATGACGTCTTTAAAACTTTGACATAACAACGGAACCTGACACCATGGCTGTCAATCTTGTCGTCCCAGAACGCGATGCCATTCACGCCGTTGCAGGCGTTGAGATTGGTATCGCGAGTGCGGGCATCCGCAAAGCAGGTAAGAAAGACTTAACCGTGTTTCGTCTGGCACCCGGGACCACGGTTGCTGGCGTGTTCACCACCAACCGGTTCAAAGCGGCCCCAGTGACCCGCTGTGAAACCGTGCTGGCCAGCCAAACGCCCGTTCAAGCGCTGGTGATCAATACCGGTAACGCCAATGCCGGTACGGGTCGGGCTGGCGATGATGCGGCCTGGCGCATGTGTCAGGCCACCGCTCAAAACCTCGATATAGCCGCTGATGCCGTCTTGCCGTTCTCAACCGGGGTGATCCTGGAGCCCCTTCCGATTGAGAAAATCGAACAGGCCATGCCAAGCGCCATCTCAGACCTCAATAAAAACCATTGGTATGAAGCGGCTCATAGCATCATGACCACTGATACCCAGCCCAAGATTTACTCACGTCAGGTGAGCATTGAGGGCAAGACCGTCACCATCACCGGTATTAGCAAAGGTGCTGGCATGATTCGCCCCAACATGGCGACCATGCTGGGGTATCTGGCGACCGACGCGGGTATCGATCAGGCGTTGCTCAATGCGCTCGTCAAGCAGTTAGCGGATCAATCCTTTAACCGAATCACCGTCGATGGCGACACGTCAACCAATGACTCTTTTATTGTGATGGCGACCGGACAGAGCGGCGTCGTGATCGAGGGGCGTGATTCGCCAAGCTTTGAGCGCTTACGCGAGGCGTTGTCAGCAGCAGCCACGGACCTGGCCTGCAAAATAGTCAGAGACGCCGAGGGTGCGACTAAATTCATCACCATTGCAGTCGAAGACGCTGCCACCCAAGAAGAGGCACTGAAGGTGGCTTACGCCATCGCCCATTCGCCGCTGGTCAAAACCGCGTTTTTCGCCAGCGATCCTAATTTGGGTCGCATCCTTGCTGCCATTGGCTATGCGGGCATCGACGATCTGGATGTCAATCAAGTCAAGTTATGGCTCGGCGACGTGCTCGTGGCCCAAGACGGCGGCAGACACCCCGATTATCAAGAAGCGCAAGGCCAAGCCGTCATGCAAACCGCTGAAATTTTGGTGCGCGTCTCTCTGGGTCGCGGCACCATTCGCGAAACCGTCTACACCTGCGACTTCTCGCACGAGTACGTGAGTATCAACGCCGATTATCGGTCTTAACTTCTAATGAACACATCAAACAAAACCACCCCCGATTTATCTGATCTGATTATCCGCGCCGATCAAGTGTTGGCGCAATTACAGGCTTGGTTACCGCCGGCGCCTCCGCCCACCAATTGGGATGCACTTGCCTTTCGTTGGCGCAAACGCGGTACCGCCCATGGCTGGCTCGATGCCATCGCGCATCCTCACCGCATCACCGCCAAAGACTTGCAGCACATCGAGCGGCAAAAAGAAGTGATTGAGCGCAACACCCGGCATTTTGTTCAAGGCAAACCGGCCAATCACGTTCTGATGACCGGTTCGAGAGGCACCGGCAAAAGCTCATTGGTCAAGGCCATGCTCGCTGAGTTTGCCGATCAGGGCTTGCGCTTAATCGAAGTCGACAAAGCGGATCTCGGCGACCTTTCTGATATCGTCGACGTGGTCGCGCAACGCCCAGAAAAATTCATCGTTTTTTGTGATGACCTGTCGTTTGAAGAAGGCGAGTCCGGATACAAAGCCTTAAAGTCGGTATTGGATGGTTCTGCTGCTTCGACCGGTGAGAATGTGCTCATTTATGCCACCTCGAATCGACGCCATTTGATGCCTGAATACATGCAAGAAAACTTGGCCGCCAAACACCAGGCGGATGGTGAAGTGCATCCCGGTGAAACGGTCGAAGAAAAGATTTCCCTATCTGAACGATTTGGTATTTGGCTATCGTTTTATCCGTTCCGACAAGACGACTACCTGGATATCGTCGCGCACTGGTTACGTGAACTCGGCTGTGACCAAGCCTCTATTGACCTAGCACGCACAGAAGCGCTGCAGTGGACGCTTGAGCGCGGTTCACGCTCCGGTCGAATCGCTTGGCACTTTGCCCGGGACTGGGCCGCTAGGCATGCCAACTGATCCTTCACCATCGGGGCCTGCCCGCGTCACCGATGTCGCCGTGGGGGTAATTCTAAGACCAGATGGCCAGTTACTTCTAGGCGACCGCCCAGAAGGCAAGCCATGGTCGGGTTGGTGGGAGTTACCCGGTGGCAAATTAGAGCCTGGGGAGACTGTTCTTGAGGCCCTCAAACGCGAACTTCAAGAAGAGTTGGGTATTGGCGTTACCCGCGCCACCCCTTGGGTAACCTATATTCATGTTTACCCAACAACGACCGTGCGCCTGCACTTTTGCCGCGTCACCGACTGGCAGTCTGATCCACAGCCACTCGAACGACAGCAGCTTAAATGGATGAGTCCTGATCAGGCTTTGCAACAACCCGATCTCTTACCCGCGACCTACCCCCCTTTGCGTTGGTTACAGCTGCCTGACCGATATTTGATATCAGCAGCACACAACCCTGAGCAATGGCCACGGTTTTTGGCACGCTTAAAAACCGCACTGGCCGATGGGTTGCGTATGGTGCAGTGGCGTGAGCCCGGTTGGGAAGGTGATTCTGGCGAACTAGAAGCGGCGTTTGAGACCACCCGATTGCTGTGCCATGCTCACGGCGCCAAGCTGTTGGTCAACAGCTGCCATCCGATCGAGTGGTGGCAACGCGCAGACGGCGTGCACTTACGTAGCGCCGACGCGCACGCACTGGATCAAAGACCTGAAACGATGAAAGACAAATGGCTTGGTGTCTCCGCGCATGACGCGAAGGACCTGAACGCTGCGCGCCGATTAGCGGCGGATTTTGCGGTGTTAGGTCCCGTGCTACCGACAGCCTCACACCCCGGTGAGCCCGCTTTGGGATGGGATGGTTTTGAGCGGCTCAACCAGGAGGCCGGTTTACCGGTGTACGCCCTAGGTGGACAGTCACCCGAAACACTTTCAAGGGCTTTGGAACGGGGTGCTCACGGCATTGCGGGGATTCGGCAGCTGCTCGGTTGACCAGCCCCCACCCAAAGCCGCCACCAGCCTGACACTGGCTGCCAAGCGATTACCCATGATTGCAATCTCATTGCGTTGATTATTCAGTGCCGTGGTCTCTAATAAAGCCACTGTTACATAGTCAACCAGACCTTGCTTGTATTGATTGCGAGTCATACGCAGTGACTCATTGGCCGCCAGAACCGCCTGATGCTGTACCTTCTGCGTTTGAGCCAAGACTTTGAGTTGGACCAGCGCGTCCTCCACCTCTTGAAGCCCTCGCAAGACCGTTAAACGATAGGCCGCTGCTTGCGCATCGAATCCGGCGCGTGCTTGCTCAATTTGCGCCTCTCGCCGTCCACCGTCAAACAAAGTCAATGCCAACGCCGGCCCCAACGCCCAAAACTGCGCAGGTGCTGTCAACCATTGAGAGAACTGTCGTGACTGGTAACCGGCGTTGGCAGAAATAGACAGGTCGGGAAACCACGCCGCTGTGGCAACGCCGATTTGGGCATTGGCAGCTGCCGTACGGCGTTCGGCTGAGGCGATATCAGGTCGCCTTTGTAACAAGGTAGAGGGCACGCCAACAGGAATCGCTGGGGGGCGTATTTTCATCTCGGCAACGGGTGCTAACGAAAAGGAAGAAGGCGCCTGCCCCACCAAAACCGCAATCGCATTTTCTAATTGAGAACGCTGCCACTGCATATCCAATTGCTGCACGCGCGCACTTTCGAGCTGTGTGCGTGAGACCGCGACGTCCGTTTTATCCACCAAACCAGCCCGCTGCAGTCGAACAGTGACTTGGTAGGAGCGATCATACGCAGCGACCGTGCGCGCCAACAAGTCAGACTGGACATCAAGCACACGCAGTTGCAGATAAGTGGTTGCCAATGCGGTCTGGGCGCTCAACCGCGCGGCCGCTAGATCGCCGGCGCTAGCCTGTGCAGATGCGCTTTGAGCCTCAATGTTGCGGGCAATGCCACCCCACAAATCGATTTCCCAACTGAGACCCAAACCACTTGCATACTCGGTATAGGGCGCCGCCCCCCCCACCACAGCGCTGGAACCCGGCACCACAACGGGCACATCCGCTCGGGTGACGTCACCCGTCAAACCAATCGTTGGGTAAAGGGAAGCATCAGCTGAACGGACCAGTGAAAGCGCTTGTCGATACTGCGCTTGGGCTTGCTCAATGCTGAGGTTGTTATCGTTGAGCTTGACCATTAGACGATCAAGGGTCGGGTCTTGGTATATGTTCCACCACGTGTCACTGAGGCTTGGGCTTGATGGCGTGGCGGGTATCCAACCCTCTACTTCTTTGTAGCTATCCCCTGTCGCCACGACAGGGGTGACATAATCAGGCCCTACAGAACAGCCTGCTAACAGCATGAGGAGGCCAATGCTGCCACTTGCGACCCAACCTCTGACGTCCGTCATTCTGTGAGTCACCGACAGTCCATTAAAGGGCGCACAGCGAATATCTAAACGGGACATCCTTTTGCGCCGGTTGGGGTTTGATTTCGCCGCTTTGCTCAGCGAACCGAACCCAAACCATGTACTTGTTGGCACTCATCTCAGGGAAAACCTGCCACTGCGGGTCTAGCCAAACCCTTAGTAATTGATAGGATTTGCCGCCCAACATCTTTTGATAAGCACCATTATTTGCCACCACCTCTTCGCTCTCACCTGAGCCACGTAGCAACCGCATGATCAATGCGATCCCTTCATGCAACGGCATCAAAGGTTCGCACCACTTTTCTAAATCGGCGCATCGATACGCATCATCGCGGCATTGCCAAGCATGAAACGATGGCATGTCAACTTGTGTTCCCCCGCCAGGCACTGCCATGCGGCCACGTAAACTGGTGAGCCAATCGTTTTCCCGTAAAACCTGACCAGTGCGGCCCTGTTGAGACATGCGGTACTGGGTTTGATCGATTTCCTCAATCACGGCATTCAGGGCCTTTGCATTGACGCCCGGGTGATCCTGTAAGCCTTGCAATGTCGCTTTCTGACGCTCGAGATCCTGCATGACGCCACCTTTGACATCGGTGCGTTCAGTGACATCGAGCACATCGAATAGCGTACTGACCGCTACCTGGTGCATCCGTGGATCACCAGGTGCGGAAAAAAACAGCAAACGATCGAGGAGGTACTCCAGGCGCATCCACGCCCTCACCCGCTCATTGAAGGGGTACTCAAATCGCATCACGGTGCAAAAGGGGTCGTTAAGGCGTTGCTCATGCCTTAAGGTTACACCACTGTTCGTGCAAACCCAATACTTGGCGCTCTAGTTGATCCAAGCCAACTGACGCACCGTTTTGAATCACATCATGCGCCACCGCGAGCCTTTGCTCACGGGTCGCCTGCACCGCCAAAATGCTCTCAATGCGCACCAACGACAATCCACTGCGCTTTTGTACGCGTGCCACCTGTGTCTCTTGATCACAGTCAACCACACAGATTCGGTCGACCCGAGACAGCCATCGCCCCGACTCAACCAACAAGGGCACCACAAAAACATGGTAATCCCCTTTCACTTTGGTGGACTCTAGGCGGACCTCTTGAGCAATCAACGGGTGCAGAATCGCTTCTAAGCGTGCCCGGGCCGTGTCATCTGTAAAGACTTGATCCCGCATTTTGGTACGGTCAAGCGCCCCCTCAGGCGTGATGAACGCTGTTCCAAAAGATTCTTCAATCGGCGCGATCGCTTTCCCGTTGGGTGCGGTCAGGGCATGCGCGATCTGATCCGTGTCGATCACAGCCGCACCCCAACGACCTAAGAGATCGGCCACATGGCTCTTTCCAGATCCAATGCCACCGGTCAATCCAATTTTCAACATTCAAACAGGTCCACAAATAAAAACAATATTGGCCGCCGCAACCAAAAAAGGACCAAAAGGCACACTTGATTTCAAACTCAGTTTTCGCTTGTCGCGACAGCGTTTTGTTGCAGTATAGACAAGCAGCAAGCCACAAGCGATCAACCACACATCAATCAAAGGTGCCGCCCCTAACCACAGACCAATCACCGCCAGTAATTTGGCATCGCCTTGCCCTAACGCCTCCCTACCCGTGAAAACCAAATAGATCCCGATAAATAAGATAGGCACGGCGTAGCCTAAAGTCATCCCCCAAAGAAAAGTCGTGGCAGGCAATACCTCACCCGTTAGCAACCCGTGATACAAGAAGACGAGCGGTATCACCAATAAGATCAACTCGTTGGGCAGAATCCCTGTTTCAGCGTCTATCCAGGCTAGCATCCCCAATGCGGCCATTGACGCTAACAATAACAAGGCACTGACCGCAGGCCCTATGCCAACGGGCGACTCCAAGGTGAGTGGTAACGACAAGGCAAACCAGACGGTGTGGCCCACTAACCAGACCACGAATAGACGTGGCAGGAGTCTCGCTGGCACATCAAGCCGTACGAGGGGCCAATCCCCCTCGCCCATCTCGACCCGCACGCGGCGCACTATCCGCTCAGTCAACCGTACGCACCGGCTTGCCAAGAAACACCCGGTGAATATAACAATCAAACTCCACGGCACTGTGTCAACCACGTTATTCACGATTCACACCAACCACGACAAGCAAAGGCAATTCATTCAAAAATGCGTAGAATGCATGTATCCGATTCTTTGCCCTTTGTGGTGAGCCGCTATGTCTTTGACGACCCATACTTGTTCTGCCCTACGTTTGACTGGATTGATCCTGATCGGCGCCGCGACCGTGGGTTGTGCGCAAACCCGTGCACCCAATTATTACGATCCGCCCAAAGCGAGCTCAACCCAAGATGCCATCCGCGGCGCTGAAAATGCTGGCGCGGGTCAAGTCCTGACAGCGCCCTCTCAATTCCAGGTGACTTGGCAATCCGGTACAAGTGAAGCCACGACTGAGCAAGCCACATTAGAGTCACAGATCGTCAGCGATCGTGAAACGGGTGTAGACATCCCACCAAACGCGTTGATAGACAAGCCAGAAACATTCATGGGTAACTTACCCTGCTTTGCGCCCAACATGAACTGCTCAACGCAGCGTGTGCTGGTCACGTTAGCGCCTAACGGACGTTGGCGCTCTCGTATCACCTATTTTGCGCAAGGTCAGCCGAGTGGGCAACCTGCCTTTGCCCAAGGTTGCTGGCGCAGCAGCCTGTCAACACCACCCCGCCTGTTCTTGCAAGATAACGATCAAAACATGCGTGCCGAACTGCGCATGACCGCGAATGACACCCTGCAAATCGTGACCATTGATGGGGCTAACCCGAATTTGAATTACACCTTGAGCCGTCAACCCGACCTTGATCCGATTGTCGAGCTCGATGTCAAGCCAACATCCGTTTGCCGATAGGCATCTACCGCTGTGTTTGAAGAAGCCGAGTGCCCGGGCTCGTGACGATGCTGCGCATAGAGCGTGCAAGCAAGTTGCACCGCATTTCTGACACCCATCTTATTAAACAATTTCGCGCGGTGCGACTCGACCGTGCGCATGGAAATGCCAAGCTCACTGGCAATGAGCTTATTGGGCTTGCCTTCCAACACGGGATACAAGATCTGACGCTCACGAGCCGTCAAGTTTGGCCACACAGGGTCCTTTGTCTTTAGCGTTGTCTCATCCATTGCATTTATTCTTTTTTTAAGTAACAAGGATGGCAGTTTGGCAGAGCTCAAAACCGGTGCCTAGCTGTCAGATCTAACAGGGAGGGGTTTCCCTTAAATAGGATTGACCTGTAGCGCAGGACACTCCTGCGTTTGGGGCGGTAGAGTCAAGCCCAACACCATCAAACCTCGAGGTTATCAATGAGCCGAGTCTGTCCAAGCTTGGCAGCCGCCAAAATAACCAGCGGTTCGTTATGCTCAATCTCTTCCTTAGAGGGTGGCAACAAATCGCGCTGACGCCTAACGACAATATAGTCAACCAACCAACCGCTCGACTTCAGTTGTTCTAAAGCCAGCTTTTGTAAGGCCTCAGTGTCAGTCGCCCCTTGCCGTAGTGACTGGCGCATGGCGCCTAGCGTGGCATACAGTTCAACCGCTTGCACCCGGTGTTCAGCGCTCAAATAAACGTTTCGCGAAGACAAGGCTAGGCCATCATCGGCGCGGACCGTTTCATGGGCTAGCACGTCGACCGGCAGTTGAAACTGACGACACATGCTACGAACAACCATCAATTGCTGGTAGTCCTTTTTCCCGAATACCGCGACGCGTGGTTGCACGCAGGAAAATAATTTCATGACGACGGTACAAACCCCGTCAAAAAAACCAGGCCGGTATTTGCCTTCTAAGATACCGCCCAAGTCATTGGGCGGTGCAATACGAAACGTCTGTGGCTCTGGATAGAGCTCACGCTCGTCGGGCGCAAACAGAACGTAAACATCGCGTTGTTTTTCCAGTTTTTCAATGTCATCGAGCAACGTGCGCGGGTACTTATCGAAATCCTCGCTAGGCCCAAACTGCAAACGATTCACAAAAATACTCGCCACCACAGGATCGCCATGTTGGCGGGCGGTTTTCATGAGCGCCATGTGACCGGCGTGCAGATTACCCATGGTTGGCACAAAAGCCACGCGCGTTTGGCCTCTTAACTGGTCGCGCAAAGCTTCAACGGTATGGACGACTTTCACAACATTCTCCAGGCAAACCAGCGACCGCGTTGTCAGGCCTGCCCACTGGCGAAAGACAACCGCACATAAATGGGGGCATATGGCTCGGCTTGAGTGATGTCCAACAAGGACTCACGCGCGAGCTCTAACAATGCCAAAAAGTGCACAACCACCACCGCAATTGGCGCACCCTCTTCAATGCGTGTCATGAACAGTTCGCCAAACTCAACAAAGCGCACATTGGTGAGCCTACGCAGAATATGGGTCATGTGCTCGCGAACCGAGAGCTGCTCTCGAGTAACGTGGTGATGGGCGTTTAATTTGGCACGTCGAATGATATCAGCCCACGCCGTTTGTAGATCCTGCAGATTAACTGCTGGCGGCACCCGCTCGACTTCAAAATCGACCGTGGCATGCGCTTCGTAAAACTCACGCCCAAGACGCGGCAGTTGGTCCAATTTTTGTGAAGCCAGTTTCATTTGCTCATACTCAAGCAGACGCCGAACCAACTCGGCTCTTGGGTCTTCCGGCTCTTCACCATCCTCGCGCGGCTTCATGGGAAGCAGCATACGCGCCTTGATTTCGATGAGCATGGCTGCCATCAACAGATACTCAGCCGCTAGTTCAAGATTGGTCCCCCGAATTTGCTCAACGTAGGACAAATACTGCTGCGTGACATCAGCCATCGGAATATCAAGCACATTGAAGTTTTGTTTTCTGATGAGATAGAGAAGCAGATCTAGCGGCCCCTCAAAAGTCTCTAAAAAAACCTCGAGTGCATCCGGAGGGATGTACAGGTCTTGCGGCATGGCAAAGAGTGGTTCGCCATACAAGCGAGCCAAGGCGACCGAATCAATCACATCAGGTGTTGAATCGATCGCCGGTTGGACCAAAGCATCCAAAGCAGTATTTGGATCGTTTGACGATCCGTTAGTCTCGGTCGGCACCACTTAATCGTTTTGGTAGACGTAAGGCCGTTGTGGCACACGGGATTGCTTAAAGTCTTCAACCAACTCCGGATCCTGATGCTTATCCCACAATAGGGCGCGTCCTTCACGTTGACGCTTTTCGACGCCAGGATGGGTCGATTTGTAGTGTTTCAAGAAACGGGTGATGTCTGATTCGTAGTTCTTGGACATGGCAAGACCTGTAGGTAAGGCATAAGGGTAGTCAAAAGGATTAGACTTAATCTTGTCATTCTACTGTAGCGTCGATCAATTTCATGGGGCAATCCCAACCAAACGCGATATCTGTAACAAAAGAACGTATCAAACGCCGTTTCAAGGGCTTAATGGTGCCGTTTATTGTCGGGTGTGCCTTATTCATGCAGATGCTCGACGCCACCGTGATCGCCATCGCCCTACCAGATATCGCGTTAGATTTTGCGGCGCCAGTGGTTAAACTTAATTTAGCTATTACGGCCTATTTACTAGCAGCCGCGGTTTTTGTGCCTATTTCTGGCTGGGCTGCCGACCGCTGGGGTGCTCGACGGGTCTTTATTGCCGCCATCGTGATTTTTACCGCCAGCTCAGCCGGCTGTGCCCTCGCCATGTCCACCAACCAACTGGTGGGCTGGCGACTGGTTCAGGGCATTGGGGGTGCGATGATGGTGCCGGTTGGTCGATTGATCCTGCTACGCACTACAGCCAAGCAAGACCTTCTGCGGGCGATGGCGTTTTTATCGATGCCCGCCCTATTGGGGCCCATGCTTGGTCCTCCCATCGGTGGCGCCTTGGTGACTTACGCCTCTTGGCACTGGATCTTCCTCATTAACCTGCCCATCGGCCTGCTCGGTATTTACATGAGCTTGAAATACGTCGGCGTCGAGAGCAGCCAAGTAACCAAACGGCCGCTAGATGCCATCGGCTTCTTTTTAAGTGCCACGTGCCTTGCCAGCTTAGTGGGGGCTTTTGAGATCATTGGCCAAGGGCGTTTGAGCTGGGTCTGGGTTGTCTCTATGCTAGCAATCGGTGTGTGCACGGGATGGTTGTATAAGTGGCACAGCACCCGCTGTGAGAATCCCATCATTGATTTGCGCCTGATGGAAATCACCACATTCCGCGAATCCGTGATCGGCGGAAATCTTTGCCGGTTTGCTGTCGGTGCCACGCCTTTTCTGTTGGCCCTCTTGTTGCAGATCGGCTTCGGCATGAGCCCATTATCTGCAGGATTGATCACTTTTTCGAGTGCAGCAGGCGCCTTGCTCATGAAATTTGTGGCGTCACCCATACTGAAACGCTGGGGCTACCGACAGGTTTTAATTGTCAACGCCGCCTTGACGGCGGTCACCCTAGCGCTTTGTGTCACGTTTTCAGATCAAACCCCTGTGTCACTCATGATTGCCGTGCTTTTGATTGCAGGGTTCTTTCGGTCATTGCAGTTCACCGCTGTGAACACCTTGGGATTTGCAGACATTACCCCTGATCGCATGAGTGCGGCCACGGGATTTAGCGCCATGGCTCAACAACTCGGGATGAGCTTGGGTGTTGGCATCGCCGCGAGCGTCCTCAATCTGAGCATGACCGTGCGTGGCGCTAGCGACTTGGCTGTACCCGACATGATGAGTGGCTTCTTGGTGATTAGCCTGTGTTGCGCGCTCTCGATACTGTCGTTTCGCCGCCTGCCATCAAGCGCAGGCGAATCTTTGCAACGTGAGCCCGCCAAGCAACAGAAAATCGTCTAAACGCGAATTTTTAAGCGGTTTTGATGAGCTCTTTACTTAGCGAATCGGCCATCCATACATAAGCCCACCCTTTTGCCAAGTCGCGTTCAAACCTCGCTCAAGCTTAAGCGGACTATCCATGCCAACATTGCGCTCGAAGCTTTCGCCATAGTTACCCACCTGAGAAATAATGCTAAATGCCCATTCGTTGCTGAGGCCCAGTTGCTTACCCATACCTGGAGTGCTCCCCAAAATACGTTGTACGTTAGGGTCGCTACTTTTGAGCATTTCCTCGGCATTTTCAGAAGTGATGCCATATTCTTCCGCCTCTATCATCGCGTAGAGCGCCCAGCGAACCACATCAAACCAGGCAGCATCACCTTGACGCACCATCGGTCCCAACGGCTCTTTAGAAAAGGTCTCAGGCAAAATGACATTGGCATCAGGATCTGTCAGCGTGGTCCTAGCGCCAGCCAATATCGACTTATCGCTGGTGTACGCGTCGCAACGGTCAGCCTCATAAGCCTGCAATACCTCGTCAAACGACACAATCACCACGGGTTTAAAGGACATGTTGTTGGCGCGAAACCAATCAGCGAGATTTAACGCTGTCGTCGTACCGGGTTGCAAACAAATCGTCGCCCCATCGAGTTCTTTTGCGCTGGTAACGCCCAACGTTTTTTTAATCATGACCCCTTGACCGTCATAAAAATTAACGCCTGTTCCTATTAGGCCCAATGTCGTGTCACGCGAAAGTGTCTGAGTCGTATTGCGCGTGAGAACGTCTACCTCACCCGATTGCAAAGCCGTGAAACGCTGCACAGTGCTTAATGGCGTCACCTTAAATGCTTGATCATCATTAAACATGGCGGCTGCGATCGCCTTACACATATCAATATCTAAACCTCTCCATACTCCTTGACTGTCTGGCATGGAAAAACCAGCCACGCCAGTAGTGACGCCACACTGCACAAATCCTTTTTCTTTCACGGCGTCAAACGTTTCACCAGCATAGGTAAATCCGCCGCTTAGCAACAAAGCCGCACTGACTGCAATGTACTGAAGTGCTTTCATACCAATCTCCGTCTTGAAAAAAACACCGAATTAACACCAACGCAGCACCATCCGAGCGCCGTATCTGATGACGGAATGGTAGTCTCACGGGATGATCGGCAATATGGGGAATCACCTTTTTTACAAATACCGAGCCATGCTTCGAGCTACACTAAAAAAACTGTCTCAAGAACCGACCCATGATCGAATTCCAACACGTTTTCAAATCGTACGCTTCGGGCACACCTATCTTAGAAGATGTCTCATTTCAGGTGAGCGCCGGAGAGTTCCTGTTTGTCGCTGGCCCATCAGGCGCAGGGAAGTCTACACTGCTTAAGCTCATTGCTGGCCTAGAACCCGCATCGCGCGGTGTGATTCAAGTCAATGGACAACGCTTAGATCGGCTTACCGCGCGCGCAAGGCCCTACCTTCGGCGCGCTGTGGGTGTCATTTTGCAAGACACGCACCTACTTGACGATCGAAACGCCCTACAAAACGTCATGCTGCCGCTTTCTGTGACGGGACAACCCAATGAGATTGCCCGCTCGCGTGCCCGCGCTGCACTACAAAAGGTTGGTCTGAGCGGTAAGGAGACGGCTTTGCCTGTGACACTGTCTGGCGGTGAACAACAACGGCTTGCCATCGCACGGGCAATTGTCAATCGACCAGCCCTGTTGATCGCTGACGAGCCAACCGCCAACCTGGACAAAGACACCGCAAAACGGGTCATGGACGTCTTCAAAGACTTTAACCAAGTCGGCGTGACCACGTTGGTCGCCACACACGATGAAGACCTTATGGCCCAATACGCTGATCGAGTATTTGTGGTTGAGCCGGGTCGATTCAGAGACTTTCCTGTGGCCAAAAGCACATGAAATACTGGCTACAACATCAACGTTACGCGCTACAAGTCACGTTACGACGATTGACACAAGCGCCGTTTTCTTTTTTGACCAATGTCGCGGTGATCGCCCTCGCGCTCGTTTTACCACTCCTCGGTGCTTCTGTATTGGTATCGGTACAACCCTTGGCTTCGCATGTGTCAGCCGATCCGAGCGTGACGATTTTCATGACACCAGAGGCTTCGCTTGATGTCACCAATGCGTTGGCACAACGCATACAAGCAACGTCAGACCCTCTCATTGTGGACGTCGCTGTGGTCGACAAAGACCAAGCCATGTCTGAACTCCAAGCCAACGATGCTTGGCGGCAAGCGCTCAATACTCTCGAGAGCAACCCACTACCCCATGCGATTTCAGTCACCTTCGCCGCAGACGATGCCGTGGCGCTAGCGGCTGAAGGGTTTGCCAACCAGTGGCGAACCCTCGAGGACGTGCAATTTGTTCAACTCGACAGCTTATGGGTTCAGCGCCTTGAAGCGTTGCTGAAGTTGGCTCGCATTGGCTTAACCTTGGTCACGCTCATCATCGCCTTGGTGGTGTTAGCCGCCGTCTTCAATACCGTGCGTATGCAAGCCTTATCGCAACGTGACGAAATTGCAGTGGCACGTTTGGTTGGGGCCACAGAGGCTTTTGTGCGAAGGCCATTCCTCTACCAAGGCGGCTTGACCTGCGGTATTGCTGTGATTATCGCCATTGGCTTGACTGAAGTGGCGCTTGCGCCGTTAAACGTCGCCGTTGGTGGTCTCTCCAAAACCTACGGCACGCTTTTTTCCCTTCATTTACCTGATGCGTCAATCTTGTTACTTTACGCCCTTGCTGTGATGGTGCTGGGTGGTTTTTCTGCGCGCTGGTCCGTGAAGCGTCACTCGCGGTTTTAACGACCCGGCTTTGTCAAAACCATGGATTTCGCTCAACGTCTTGTGCAATGGCAGCTGAAACAGGGTCGTCATCATTTGCCCTGGCAAAACACCCAGGATCCTTATCGGGTGTGGCTTTCTGAAATCATGCTGCAACAGACTCAGGTCAGCACGGTCGTGGCTTACTTTGAACGCTTCACCGCGCGCTTGCCCACCGTTGAGCACTTGGCACAAGCCAGTGAAGAAGAGGTTATGGCCTTATGGGCTGGCTTAGGCTATTACGCTCGCGCGCGCCATCTGCACGCCTGCGCCAAGACCGTGGTCAATCAGTGGCATGGTCAATTCCCAAAAGACAGCACCTCGCTGCAATCGTTACCCGGCATTGGCCCCTCAACGGCAGCGGCCATCGCGGCCTTTTGCTACAACGAGCGCGTCTCGATTTTAGATGGCAACGTCAAACGGGTGCTCGCCCGGTATTTTGCCGTTGAGGCAGACGTCACCCAATCCGCCGGTATCAAGCAGCTGTGGTCCTTGGCCAATGACTGTTTGCCGAGCGTTGCCCAGGTAAAGCGTCAACCCAAAATCATGGTCTCTTACACCCAAGGGCTAATGGATCTTGGCGCCACACTATGCACCCGCCGCCAACCCAACTGCTCGCGTTGCCCACTGCGTCAACATTGTCAGGCCCACCACAAAGGATTGACGGCTACCCTACCAATCAAACGCCGTACCGTGGCTCGTCCAAAACGTGAAATACACTTATTGTGGGCGACACACGCACAAAAAGTGCTCTTACAACAGCGACCTGATAAAGGCATTTGGGGACGGCTATGGTGCTTGCCACTATTTGACGAGGTCGACGCGCTCAAAGCTGCCCTTGAAGGGTGGGTCGGCACAAAAACGGCGGTCACGCGCATGGCCAGCATGGGCCATGACCTAACGCACTTTCAACTCACACTGACGCCTTGGCGAGTTATTTTGCCGGCCGAGGTACCCGCTCCTAGGCTGGCCGCCCCCCTAGGCACGTGGGTTGAGGCCGATTTGTTGGAGACAAAAGGCTTACCCAGACCCATTGAGACCCTATTAATGAACAGCTGATTCGGACGGGTGCCGACTGACACTCATCAATAAACCCAATGCCACCGCAAGCGTCATGAGTGCCGTGCCACCGTAACTAAAGAAGGGTAATGGCACACCGACCACCGGTAACAAACCGATCACCATTCCGATATTGACGAAGACATAAACAAAAAACACCACAGACAAACTGGCGGCAAGAACCCGACCAAAAGTGTCGGTTGCTCGACTGGCAATCACGAACCCCCTGATAACCAAGAGCGCAAACAGGACCAATAGCGTCAATGAACCATAAAGGCCAAACTCTTCTGCGAACACAGCGAAAATAAAATCGGTTGTACGTTCCGGAACAAAATCGAGTTGCGCCTGTGTGCCGCTCATGTAACCTTGACCATAGAGTCCACCTGAACCCACTGCGATGGTCGATTGAATCGTATGAAACCCTTTGCCCAAAGGATCGGTGGTGGGATCTAAAAGAGTGCAAACGCGACCCTTCTGATATTCATGCAAAACGACCCAATCGGTTTGCGGCGCGCACAAGCTGTCTTCAAAGAACAAAACCGTCCCAATACCAGCGACCGCCAAAACGATGACGGGTACCACCAACTTAAAAGACAGGCCTGCAAAGTAAAGAGCAGCCAGCCCGGAAACGCCAACCAGCAATGCCGTACCCAAGTCGGGCTGACGCACAATCAAGAAAAACGGTATGGCCACCACAACAAACGCCAAGACAAAATCGAATGCCATGAGGCGCTGCTCGCGGCGCTGAAAATACCAGGCCAACAAAAGCGGTAACGCGATTTTCATGATCTCTGAAGGTTGAATCCTTGCAATACCGAGGTCAAGCCACCGCGTGGCGCCTTTGCTCGTTTCACCAAAAAACATCACCCCAAAAAGCAAGGCCAAGGCCACACCATAGGCCAGCGGTGCAGCTCGCGCTAACCAGACCGGCGGAATAATGGCAACGCCCCACATGACCACCACGGCGATCAAAAAATTGCGGCTCTGGTCAGCGAATCGCCAATCGGTACCGCCCACAGCAGATTGCAAGACCAGCAACCCCATGGCGCATAGCAAGACTGCAATCAAAAACAGAGGCCAATCAATCGCCCGCACGCCCCTGATTAACAAATTGAACAAGCCAATCATGGGGGGCTGGTTTGGGCTAATGGCGTATGCTCATGCAACACCCACGCATCCATGACTCGGCGGGCAATGGGAGCCGCTGCCTCACTGCCCCAACCCCCGTTCTCAACCAAAACCGCTAAGGCAATCGTTGGGGCGTTTGACGGTGCAAATCCCATGAACAAAGAGTGATCGCGCAAACGCTCATCCACGTCCTCTTTCTTATATTGACTACCTTTTAAATTAAACAGCTGAGCTGTGCCGGTTTTACCCGCGACGGGGTAAGCGACGTCCGTGAAAGCGCGGCGGGCCGTACCGGTCGCCGTGACCTCTTCAAGGGCCGCTGTCACCGCACGCACGTGTTCGGAATCAAGTGCCAGGCGATGCGTAGGCGTCGTTGGAATAAAGTGCTGTGCACCCGTCGTTGGGTATTGCGTGCTTTTAACCAAATGGGGCTTGAAATAGTCTCCCCCATTGGCCAAAACCGCCGTGGCTTGCGCCAATTGCATGATCGTGAAGGCGCTATAACCTTGGCCAATCAATACCGATACTGTTTCACCAGGATACCAACGCTGCTGCTCTTTTTTCTTGAAAGACTTTTTCTTCCACTCGGTCGATGGCAATACCCCTTGGCGTTCGGTGTCGAGATCAATGCCAGTCTTTTGGCCGAACCCAAACGGCTTCATAAAGTCATGTAACGAATCAATCGTTAGCTCACTCGCCAGCGAGTAATAATAGGTATCAGACGACACCACCAAGGATTTGTGAAGGTCCACATTGCCATACGCTACCGAACCCGCGTTACGGAAACGCGTTTTACCCAGCTCGAAATAGCCGGGGTCATAAATACGCGTGTCGGCTTGCCGTTTACCGCTAGTGAGTGCTGCCAAGGCAACAAAAGGCTTAAATGTCGAGCCAATCGGGTAAGTGCCATAGGTCGGTCGATTAATCAGTGGTAAGTCTTCGGATTCGTTTAACGCTCGCCAACTCTCGTGATCGATACCATCAATAAAGAGGTTAGGGTCAAACGAGGGTTGCGAGACAAAGGCCAACACTTCACCGTTACGAGGGTCAATCGCCACTAACGCACCACGGCGTCCTTGAAAAGCCTGTTCAGCAATGCGCTGTAGTCGCATATCAATCGATAAGACCAGGTCGCCCCCGGGCATCGGGTCAATGCGGTGTAGGGTCCGCATGGGGCGTCCGCGGGACGTGACCTCAACCGATTCAATACCCGTGGTGCCGTGCAAGACATGTTCCCAGGATTTTTCAACGCCTTTCTTGCCGATCACATCGGTGCCGCGATAATTACCCAAGGTGTTAGTGGCTTCCAGCCGCTTGACATCAGTCTCGGCGATACGCCCAACGTATCCGATCACATGCGCGGCGGCCTCACCTTGCGGGTATTGTCTGACCCAACGGGCTTTTAAAGAAACGCCAGGGAATCGAAACGACTGTGCCGCAAAATAGGCAGCTTCCGTATCGGTTAAATCATTTCGTAGCGGCACCTCGGTGTAGCGACCAGCGTCTGCCAATTGTCGTCTAAAACGCTTCTGCTGGTACTCGTTTAAAAAGATGACTTGACCCAATTGTTCCAGCATTTGGTCGGCATCCCCCATTTCAGCTGGAACGACGGCAAGGGTGTAGGTCAGGGCGTTACGAGCCAGTAACTCACCGTTGCGATCCACGATATTGCCGCGACGCGGTGGTAAGGGCAATACCGCTGTGCGATTACTGTCTGCCCGACTCAGCAACCCTTCATGGTCTTGCACCTGCAAGACCCATAACCGAGCACCCAACAATGAAAACGCGGCTAAAACGGCCAGCACAGCGAGCCACACCCTGAATCGAAACAGGCTGCGTTGTCGCTGTGCCGCAGATTTGAAATCAAACATTATTCAGTAGAGACTTTCGTCCGGTTTTTGGTCCGCTATTTGGTCCGCTATTTGGTCCGCTATTTGGTCCGCTATTTGGTCCGCTAGTTGGCCCGTTATTTAACCCATTAGTCAGTGGCAGCGCTCATGCTCTCCAAGCGATTGCCAGGAAACAATAAGACCCAGCCGATAGGTACCCACAAGACACACGTCAGCAGCATGCCGATCAACCACGACCACCCGGGCCAAATCCCACTAACCCAAGCTGTCAGTGAAACGGCCACCACTTTGGCCATCAGCAGCACTGGCATCATGTGTAGGGCCTGCCGCCACAAGTTAAATCGCAATAACCGTCGATGCAGGATCACTGCACCATAGCACGCGAGGACATAGGTTAAGGCATACTGCCCCAGTGGACTGGCATCATGCACGTCTAGTAGTAAACCCAACACAAACCCGGTCAACATACCCACCCGCCGAGGCTCGTGCACCGCCCAAAAGGCCAAAACCACCATCAGAAGATCAGGCGCCATGGGCAGTAACCGCCAAGACAACAGGGATAGCAAGAAAAACAAGCCAATGGAGCCCCAGACAACCCAGCCATCGGATCGTTGGTCAAGTTGGTCTGAGCCCATCCCTTGGGTACGCACAAGCCCCGCACTTGTAGAGCGTTCAATTTGCTGCGTTTGGCGCATCAGGCTCTCCTTGGTTGGTTGAGGTCTGGGCATCTGATGCCTGACGATCGCTGTCAGCCGCAATTGTCTTTAGTATCAAAAAATGACGATACCGTTCCGGGTGTGAGCTAGGCTGCGCCAAAGCGCGCGCAAAACCGGAGGCCGCATCGCGCTCAACGGTCTCGACAGTGGCCACAGACAAACCCGCTGGGAAACCGCCACCAATACCGCTCGTCACCAAAACATCGCCAGCCCGTATATCGGCATCTGACGCAAAATACCGCACTTCAATTTTGCCCGGAACGGCAGACCCGAAGGCAATCAGACGCAAACCGTTGCGTAGCAGTTGCACCGGCACGGCCAACTGCTCATCGGTTAACATCGCCGCTTCAGCTGAAAAGGGTGTGGCACGGATAATTTGACCCACAATGCCACCTTCATCAATGACTGGCATACCCGGCTCGATACCCGCCCGGGTACCTTTATTGAATACCAATCGGCGGCGATAGTCCGTCGCAGGCTCATACAAGACCTCAACCACAACTGTCTCAACGGCCGTTTTATCGTCAACAACGCCCAACAAACGGCGTAGTTGGCGATTTTCTGTGACCAATTGAGCGGCATTGCTAACAACCTGCGCCAACTCAATTCGCTGACGTTGCAAGGCTTCGCTTTCCTCTCTTAAGAGCTGCGCCGCGTTAGAGTAGTCTTGCGCCAGCACGATGGCATCGCGAGGCAACATAACGATACGTTGTAAAGGATATAACAAGACGCCAACGCCTTGCCTGACTGGATCAAGGTATCGAGTATGCGCATCAACAACGAGCAGTAAACAAGCCAATAAAGCCAGTAGCACCAGCTTCACCTGCGCCGGCACGCGGCGGCGAAAAAGTTCAAGGTCGACTTGTGTCGCCATAAATCGGCGTGAATCCCATACGTACTGTGGCTAAAACGGCGCGATTAATCGTCGATGAAAATCGCACCCAGTTTTTCAAGGTGCTCCAGCGCATCGCCACAACCCCGCACCACGCAGGTCAAGGGATCCTCAGCGACTACCACGGGCAACCCGGTTTCTTCTTGTAGCAGGCGATCGAGATCGGTTAACAATGCGCCACCCCCCGTCAAGGCAATGCCCTTGTCGGTAATATCTGCACCGAGCTCGGGCGGTGTATTTTCTAGGGCGATTTTGACAGCAGACACGATTTGATTCAACGGATCCGTCAGGGACTCCAAAATTTCGTTAGACGAAACCGTGAAACTGCGAGGCACACCCTCAGCCAAGTTGCGACCCTTGACCTCGATTTCACGAACCTCAGAGCCCGGAAAGGCAGAACCGATCTCTTTTTTAATCAGCTCCGCTGTCGGATCACCGATCAACATACCGTAATTACGTCGGATGTAATTGATAATTGCTTCATCGAATTTGTCGCCACCGACACGAACAGATCCCTTGTAAACCATGCCACCAAGGGAGATCACAGCCACTTCCGTGGTGCCTCCGCCAATGTCCACCACCATGGAGCCATTGGCGTCAGATACGTTCAAGCCCGCGCCAATGGCGGCAGCCATGGGTTCTTCAATCAAATAAACATTACTGGCACCGGCACCCAAAGCCGATTCGCGAATCGCACGTCGCTCAACTTGGGTCGATCCACAAGGCACACAAACAATGATTCTCGGGCTCGGTGCCAACATATTGCGTGGATGAACCATGCGGATGAACTGCTTAAGCATTTGTTCGGTCACGGTGAAGTCAGCAATCACCCCATCTTTCATTGGGCGAATCGCCTCAATATTGCCAGGCACCCGTCCAAGCATTTGCTTGGCCTCATGCCCTACCGCTTGGATGATTCGACGGCCGCCTCCGCCGCCTTCGTGTCGGATCGCCACGACAGAAGGCTCGTCTAGCACAATACCCTTACCGCGCACATAGATCAGCGTGTTGGCCGTACCAAGGTCAATCGCCATGTCGCTTGAGAAATAACTACGCAGAAATCCGAACATGAAAACAAGCCAAAAAAGACGACAATAAAAACAAGCCGTTCAGACCCCAAACTGAGGTCTACAGCACCCTGAAAACAAATCGACCAATGAGTCGCACAACCACAACACAAGACATGCTGACACATACACGGTGCACCAAGAATGCCATGGCGCAAAGGCTTTTTGCCCAAACTGGCAAAAACCTCACCGTTGTTAGTGCTAAATGATAACTTATAATCATGGTTTCTACGTGGACGATTTGCTCAGCACCGAGCAGCTCAAACAACAGGATTGGCCGCTTTATGGCACTGACAGAAACCGATGTGGCGTTCGTCGCCAAGTTGGCAAGGTTGCACATCACCCCTGAGCAGCAACCGGGCATTCAACAAGAGCTCAATCAGGTCATGGCCTTGATCGAACAACTTCAAGCCATTGACACCAGCGGGGTGGAGCCGTTGGCGCACCCCTTGTCGGCGTTGCATGACGTTGAACTGCGATTGCGTGACGATACCTGCCTACCAACCAACACTTTGGCTCAACGTGATGAACTCATGCAAAACGCACCGGCCAATGCTGACGGGCTGTTCCTTGTGCCCCGCGTAATCGAGTAGATGAATGACGACATTCTTGCAGCAATTCAATGACATCAACGCCTTACGACAAGCGCTAGACGATGGCCGCGTCAACGCCAAAGAAATGACACAAGACATCTTAGGTGACATTGAAAAACACCGGCACTTAAATGCGTTCGTGGATGTCCAGCCAGCGTTGTCTCTGGCTCAAGCGGAACGCGCTGATCATGCGCGCCAAACGGCGCAAGCCGGTGCCTTAACGGGCATTGCGCTGGCTCACAAAGACATTTTTGTAACCAAGGGATGGCGCACAACGGCGAGCAGCAAAATGTTGGACAACTACCATAGTCCCTTCGACGCAACCGTCGTAGCGGCTCTGGAACAAGCCCAAACCATCTGCCTTGGCAAGCTCAGCTGCGATGAGTTTGCCATGGGTTCCGGCAATGAACACGCCGCCACTGGCCCTGTACGAAACCCTTGGGATCCTGACGTCGTGCCTGGCGGCTCCTCGGGTGGCTCAGCGGCAGCGGTTGCGGCCGGACTTGTCATGGGTGCCACCGGCACAGACACGGGCGGGTCGGTGCGTCAACCGGCGGCCATGTCAGGCATCAGCGGTATCAAACCCACATACGGCGTAGCCTCTCGATTTGGCATGATTGCTTACGCGTCTAGTCTGGATCAAGCCGGGGTTTTGGCTCGCAGCGCAGCTGACCTGGCCGTGCTGCTTGACGCCATCAGTGGTTTTGACCCAAGGGACGCCACCAGTATTGAGACCTGCAGGGGTGTGGCCAACGCGCCGGGACGTATCTGGCAAGACTTTTCTGCTTTAGCGACAAACGATGAAAAAAAGCCACTTTCAGGTTTACGTATTGGGGTGCCGACCGAGTACTTTGGTGACGGTCTTAACAACGATGTGGCTCGGGCGGTGGAGCAAGCCATCCAGGTTTTCGAGTCTTTAGGTGCCAAGCGTGTCGATATCTCGCTGCCAAACACCGCCATGTCGATTCCAGCCTACTATGTGATCGCGCCCGCCGAGGCCTCAAGCAATTTGGCGCGCTACGACGCCGTGCGTTACGGCCATCGCACCGCGACCTACACCGATCTCGAGGACATGTCAGCTCGCTCACGCACCGAAGCCTTTGGTGAAGAGGTCCGCAAACGCATCATGATCGGCACTTATGTGTTGTCACATGGTTATTACGATGCTTACTACTTAAAAGCCCAGCGTGTGCGACGCTTGATTGCACAGGATTTCCAGCGGGTCTTTGCCGATCAGTGTGACGTCATCATGGGTCCTGTGACACCGACCGTTGCACCGGCGATCGGCAGTCTAAGCACAGACCCCACCGCGGAATGGCTGGGCGATATCTACACACTCAGCGTCAATTTGGCAGGCTTGCCAGGCATGTCGATTCCTTGTGGCTTCGCCCCTGGGCACAAGCAGCAAGCCTTACCGGTCGGTTTGCAGTTGATTGGCAATTACTTCGATGAAGGGCGGCTGCTGGCTGTGGCACATCAATACCAGCAAGTCACAGACTGGCACCAACAGCGCGCGGGGGTGCAGGCATGAATTGGGAAATCGTGATCGGCCTCGAAACCCATGTGCAGCTGGCCACTGATAGCAAGATATTTTCTAGCAGCTCAACGCGTTACGGTGCCGTCGCTAACACGCAAGCCAATGAAGTTGACATGGCGCTGCCAGGTAGCCTGCCCGTGCTCAACCGACAAGCCGTTGCGCACGCGATTCGTTTTGGTTTGGCAGTGGGCGCCAACGTGGCACCACGCTCGATATTTGCCCGCAAAAATTATTTTTATCCTGACCTTCCAAAAAACTACCAAATCAGTCAATTCGAAATCCCTGTGGTGCTCGGTGGGGCAATAACATGTTTTGTGCAGGACCAACCCCACACGTTTAACATAACACGCGCCCACCTCGAAGAAGATGCAGGCAAATCTCTCCATGAGAATTTCGCTACCCCTGACGGCAAACCTTGTTCAGGCATCGACTTAAATCGCTCGGGTACACCCTTGCTTGAAATCGTGTCGGAACCGGAGATGCGCTCTGCCGCCGAGGCAGTTGCTTATGCCCGCACCTTACATGCCTTGGTCGTATGGCTAGGCATCTGTGACGGCAATATGCAAGAAGGATCGTTTCGCATCGATGCCAATGTCTCGGTCAGACCGCAAGGACAACCCGAGTTTGGCACCCGTACCGAAACCAAAAACGTCAATTCGTTTCGATTCCTTGAGAAGGCGATTCATTACGAGGTACGCCGTCAGATTGAATTGATCGAGGATGGTGGCACCGTTGTTCAGGAAACCCGCCTTTATGACGCGGACAGAGACGAAACACGCAGTATGCGCAGCAAAGAGGACGCGCATGATTACCGTTATTTTCCAGATCCAGACCTGCCACCCCTAATCATCACGCCTGATTGGATCGCCTCAGTTCAGGCAGACATGCCTGAGCTACCTGAGCAAATGCGGCAGCGCTTTGAACAAGCACTCGAGCTTTCAACTGAGGATGCGGCGCAACTCTGCGGTGATCGACAGACAGCGGCCTATTTCGAAGCCGTGGTTAAGCAGTTACCGGCTGGTCAAGCGAAATTAGCGGCTAACTGGGTGATGGGAGAAGTCGCAGCGTTATTGAATCGAGAGGAGAAAACGATTCAAGACTGCCCGATTCCAGCCACGGCATTGGCCGAGTTACTTTTGCGCATTGTGGATGGCACCATCTCTAACAAAATTGCACGAGACGTGTTTACCGAGATGTGGGCAGACCCTAAGGCGGTTCCCGACGCCATCATTGAGGCCAAGGGTCTCAAACAAATCAGCGATGCAGGTGCCATCGGCGCCATGGTCGATGAAGTCTTGGCCGCTCATCCCTCTACCATAGAGGAATATAAAGCCGGCAAACAGAAAGCCTTTAATTCCTTGGTTGGCCAAGTGATGAAATTGGCCAAAGGCAAAGCCAATCCATCACAAGTCAACGAGTTACTAAGGCAACGCCTTGAGCAATAATTAAAACACTCTACCTATCACCGCTTTGCTTTAGGCCGCTGACAACACACCGGCTGCACCAAGTGCAGCACCAGCGGCCAAAAGCCAGAACATGTGTATTTTGCCCCACAGGACCAAGCCGGTTGTCACGACTGTGACAACCCACAACGGCCAGTCTGCGAACGACTCTTTGCCAGCCGTCGCCAAGATCCACCCCGAGGTGATCAATAAAGCCACCACAATCGGACTCATACCCTGCTTAAAGGCTCTCACTCCAGGTTTTTGACTGTTTTTGTGGACCCATCGAGACGTGGCAAAAATAAGCAATGATGATGGCACGAGCATCGCAATCATGGTGCCTGCTGCCCCAAAAAAAGCCCAACCGTAACCACCGTTATTCAAACCAACATTCCAACCCAACAAAGCCACAAACAGCACGTTGGGACCGGGCGCGGCTTGTGCAATCACTACCGATGCACTGACTTGCTCATCGGTAAGCCACCCTTGCGAACCCACCAAAAGCTGTCGCATCTCGGGCAAGAGCACCAAGGGCCCCCCCATGGCCACCGCCGAAAACAACAAAAAATTTTGTATCAAGATGAGCCAGTCACCCCATGCCAGGTTTATTGATAGTGTCGCCATCAGTGTTTCCTGTCTGCCAAGCGGATACACCAAAAGGCATAACTACACGCCAAAACACCCAACAACAGCAACACATAAACCACGCGCCATTGGAATATCGCCACCAGTGTAAAACTACTCACCACCAGCAACCCACAGGCCGTCAAGCCCATGACGTTTGTGCGCAGCGCGGTTAAGAGACGTAAACCCGTAGCAATGATCAAACCCGCGGCAACCGCACCCATTGCCCGCAAAGCTTCCACCACCTGCGGCTGGTGGGTATAACGCGCGTACAAGACAGCTAGTACCAACACCAACCCGGTCGGCACCAAAAACATCCCAAGAACTGAGACCAAAGCGCCGCGTGCGCCAAAGTGGCGGGAACCAATGATGATGCTCATATTGATCGCAGGGGGACCGGGCATGGTGCGCGCCACTGCCCAGTCCTCCAAAAATTCCTCGCGGGTCATCCATTTTTTTTGTATCACCAGACCACGTTCGATGAACGCCACAATGCCACCAAATCCTTGTAACGCCAGCAAGCTAAAAAAAACAAATAGCTCGCGCAGTGACTCTGGCTTGGCACGATCGGTCGGGAGCGCTGTACTCGGTTCTAAGGGATTCATAAGGGAAAATGTCACGACTGTGACTTAATAGTGAAGTACTGATTTAGCCACAATGGCGACCTGTTGTCAGCTCGGCCAACAAAAGGCCACGACCGGCTGGATACCCTTATACTGAAACAATGAAGCGTTATTTGACCAAACTCTGGATTGGCTTGTTATCTGTCGGCTTGAGTTTACCGGCTCACGCCTCGGACGGGTCATCACCAATTCAGTGGCTAGGCGCGAGTTGGGATCAGGCGGTCACCCATGTTTCGGATACATGGCACAAAGGCGATTGGGAGGCCTACTTGCCTGCGTGGACGCACCACATGCGGTGGCACTACGACCAAGAACGGATTGATGACTATACCGAATTCCCTGCTGGCATGGGTCTCGGCAAAGGGCGATATAACAACAGCGGTAATTGGGAGGGCATGTACGCCATGGGGTTTTTAGACTCCCACGGCGACCCCTCGTTAATGGCAGGATACGCTTGGGTGCCCACTTGGCAACTGGGCCAATCCGAGGTGAAAGCCGGCATTGGCCTGACTGGCTTTTTGATGTCGCGCAGCGACTACCAGAACCACATCCCCTTTCCAGGCGTTCTGCCCATGGCCTCGATCAGCTACAAGAACCTGGCCGTCCAAGGGGCCTACGTACCCGGCTTTACTCGCAACAGCGGCAATGTCTTGTTTGTTTGGGGCAAGTGGACCTTCAATTGAGATTTGCAACGGGCATCAGGCGTAGGATTTGCCCATCGGTTCTGTCCGTCAAAATGTAGAGCAAGCCATCGGGTCCTTCCCGCACATCCCTGACTCGTTGGCCCAGATTGGGGAGTAATACCGTTTCACCTACCACTTCGTTGCCGTTCATTGCCAATTTCACCAAGTACCTGAACTTCAAGGCACCCAACACAAAGTGACCTTGCCAATCGACACCGTATCGATCCGTGGTGATTTGAGCCATGCCTGACGGTGCAATCGAAGGCGTCCAGTAAGTGATCGGTTGGGCCATCCCCGGCGCTTCGGTGATGCCCTGCCCAATTTCGCCGCCGCCATAATTCACGCCATACGTGATGACGGGCCAACCGTAATTAACACCTGCCTTAATCAAATTGAGTTCGTCGCCTCCCTGGGGGCCGTGCTCATGCATCCACAACTCACCATCCGTGGATAACATCGCCCCTTGAATATTGCGATGGCCGTAAGTCCAGATCTCAGGTTGAGCACCCGATTGGCCAACGAACGGATTATCTGCTGGGATGGTGCCATCCGGGTGGATACGAATCACTTTCCCAATGTGTTGATCCAGCGTTTGCGCCTGATCCATTAGGTTGTATCGGTCGCCAAGGCCCATGACAATCGTGCCGTCTGTGAGTTGCACCAGGCGACACCCAAAATGCAAACCGCCGGCGTACTGTGGATCTTGTCGAAACAACGTCTCAACGTTCAGTAGCGTTCGGTTGTCTGCCGATAAAACGGCTGTAGCCAGAGCCGTTGAATTCTGTGAGCGGGTCACGTCATCGTCTTGCGGTGCTGTGTAACAAAAGTACAAGCGGCGATTGTTTTCGAATGACCTGTCAACCATCACGTCGAGTAACCCGCCTTGACGACCGGCTTGAATAGCGGGTAATCCCGCAATGGGGTCGCTAACCGCCCCTGCTGTGGTGACAAGTCGCAGTCGTCCCGGGCGCTCTGTAACCAGCATGTGTTCATCGTCAATAAACGCTAAGGCCCAAGGATTTTCTAGTCTGGTCGCGACAACTTCGGTCGTCACCGAACTGGCAGAGACACTACTCGTGACGCCAAATAAAAGCGTCACAGATATCAAACGTAGCCATGGCATGATCGTTCTCCTCATGTTCATCCACTCATCCAATAGGGGCTGTGGGTCCCCGGCGGCACGGGCGGTAATTTCAATGCCGGTGGCGTCTCAGACATTTGCTCAGCAGGTGCCACCGCCGTGACCCGTCCAAAGGGCGAGTCTTGGGTTTGCAACCAAGGAGCGACCTCATCGTCTGTGAGGTCTGGCTGTTGGTAGCCATCAACGACATGACCGAGACCCTGTAACCAACGGGCTGTTTGCGCCAATGACACCCTGACCAACCAGCTACCCCCTTCTTGTGCCCGTCGCTGCAAGGCAACCATGGCACCAAAGGCAGCGAGATAGCCCGTGGCATGATCAAGCGCCTGACAAGGCAACTTACCAGGCCCATCCAGACCGGCTGCCACGCCTTCGGCATGAGCAATCCCTGTGGCACTTTGCACCAAACTATCAAAGCCACGCCGCCAGGCCCATGGACCTACATGCCCAAAAGCCGACAAAGTGACATAGACTAGGCCAGGGCGCAGACGTGCCAATGCCTGCGGACTGAAACCTTTGCTTGCCAGCGCGCCAGGTCGATAGGCCTGTATAAACACGTCACTGTCGCGCACGAGGGAAAGCAAAGCTTGTTGTCCGGCATCACCGCGTAAATCAATAAAGGCTGAACGCTTGCCTCGGCCAGTATCGATGACAAATGGCAATACATTGGCGAGGTGCTCGGCACCAACAGCCAAGACATCGGCACCCTGTTGCGCCAGCGTTCGCGCCGCCACAGGCGCGGCAATCACCCGCGACAAATCCAAGACCCTGACCCCACTCAAAGGCGCTGTTGGCTCAACCTCGCGACCGATATCCTCGGGTGGCGCATCGCCGATCCGCTGGATCTCAAATAGCGGCAAACCCGCCAAGGCGCCTGCGTGCGCGAGCCCTTGCCATTGCGGCTCGCTGCGGATAGCCGCTCCCACCAAGTTGGCCTCAGCAAGGCGGGTTTCAAGTTGCTCAGCCGACCATCCTGCGAGTGCTACTGTCAACGATTCACGCGTTGGCTCACAACCCAGTAACCGCACAACACCATCACGATGGTGTGCGAAGTTGGTGTGTAGCTGCACCCACTGACCATTGGCAACGGGGTAGTAACCAAACAAGGGACTAAGGTCTTGATCGACGGTCTCGCCGTTCACACGCAAGTACCGTTCGCTGCGAAACATTGCCAGCGCTCGGCGTTGTTCGACCGTCACGGTTTGCGAACAACCTGTTCGAGCTTGCCATATCTGTGCCGCCGCCAGTGCTTGTACGCCAATGGTCGCCGAAGCCAAAGGCCCAACGTGAAACAGCGAGGGTAGACTCGGGGTTGAAACGAGCGATAACTGCTCGAGTGCACCAGCCGGCTGTTGTGCCAATTGCCAAATAAGTTGCGCGGCGTGCTGTGCCAAGGACTGGGCCATTCGTGTTCTCAGTGCGTGATGTTTTGACAGTAGGGACGCCGTCAAGGAAGATTGACGGAAATACGACCATACCCCATGAATCGATCAAACCACAACCACATCAAACACCATGCATACTTCAAAATTTTTATGCCCCACCACCACGCACTTTGGCAATGGTGCTGTGAATGAACTGCCAAACATCTTAGGGTCTCTCGGTGCCAAGCGGCTCTTTATCCTGATCGATGCCGCGTTGCTGAGCACGCCGTTCTATGATCGCGTCCAGCAATTGCTCAAAGAGATCGCCGTTGAAACGGTTGTCTTTAGCGAAATCGAGCCTGACCCCAGTGCCAACACGGTTAAAAAAGCTTACGACTTGGCGCAGGCACACTTGACCGACACCATACTGGCAATCGGCGGTGGTAGCACCATGGACGTGGCCAAAGCGGTGGGCATCTTGATGGTGCATGGCGGCTCCATCCACGATTACGAAGGCTTAGAAAAATTCAATACGCCTGGCCTACCCTTGATTGCGATCCCCACCACGGCGGGGACGGGCTCAGAGGTATCGGGATCTTGCGTGATCACAGACACCGATAAAAACCGCAAGATGTCGATACGACACGCCGCGCTTAATCCAGCGCGCTATGCCTTGTTAGACCCTGCCGCATTGGCTACCCTGCCCGCCTCAGTCGCCGCCCACGCGGGCATTGACGCCTTTGTACACGCCCTTGAGTCCTTTACCTCTTTGTTAGCCAACCCCATTACTGACGCTCTAAATATCAAAGCCATTGCTCTCATCAGTCATCACTTGCGTGACTTTGTACGCGACCGCACCAATGAATCGGCGGCGCTAAATATGCTCTTGGGATCCGCTTTAGCCGGCATGGCGTTTGGTCAAACCGGCTTAGGGAATGTGCATTGCATGGCCCGCTTCGTGGGTGCCAAATACCACGTCTCACATGGTCTTTCCAATGCCCTTTGTTTAGAAGCTGTCGCTGAATTTAACCGTGTCGCCGCACCGCAAAAGTACGCCCTCGTCGCCCAAGCCATGGGCTGCGCCAATGCGAACGACGATGAGGCCTCAGCCGGTCAAGCCGCCGTGCAGGCGATTTCGGCTCTGTGCCGTGATGTCGGCATCCCTGAAGGGCTACGCGCCGTCGGCGCGACCATCCCGGACTTCGATGCCATGGCCAGTGACTGCATCAAAGCAGACTACAGCCGCTGGAATCCTCGCACCACGAGCCACAGTGACTTTGTGACATTGTTTCAAGCGGCTTATTAACGCTACAGCGTCTCTGATCGGCGTTTGATTTCAGGGTAAGGGCCGTCTTGCAATTCGTATTGGGCTAGCACTTGCTCTCGTACCAGGCGACGGCTCACTTTGCCTTGCGGGTTTCGGGGCAAGGCCTGAACAGCGATAAAAAGCCTTGGGTGTTTATGACGAGACAAACTTGCGACCCGGGCTTGCGCCTCAGTCTCCCAGCCCTCGAAGGCTGACTCGGCGACCGCCACGATGATTTCGCCCCAATAATCTGACGGCAATGCCGTCACTGAGATCTGGATAGAAGAATCAAGCGCAACCAAGGTCGCTTCGATTTCATCGGGATTAACCTTGAAACCACCGGTTTTAATCACATCCGCCAAGCGGCCAGTCAAAACCAGTCGGCCACAGTCATCCATGTACCCCAGGTCGCCTGTCTGATGCCAACCGTTTGGCTCATGGGGAGAAAAGCCATCGACCGTGATCATGCCACGTGACATGTGAGGTGCTTTAAGCAAAACCTCACCGTACCCCTCATGATCACTGCCCTCTTGATCATCGCTGCTGTTTTGAGGCTCGATCCGAATCTGTACTCCTGGCGCTGGATGACCCACACAAGCACCTGCTGGGATATCTGACCTTGTAAAGTAAGCGTGTGTTTGATCTGTCGACAACACGGTGATCGGATTGACACACTCGGATTTACCATAGGTCACTCTCACCACGGGCCCAAACATCGCAAAGGCACGCTCATACATCAAAGCCGTTAATGGCTGAGTGCCTGTGAAAACACAATCCACTTGATTGAACGTTTGTCCCTCAAAGGCACTGGTGATTTTTGCCAATACTGTTGGCGGCGCAAAAATCGCCCGTAACTTGGGATCGGCCAACTGCTCGCCTATCTTGTCGATGACAACGCCATCAAGCAAAACGACGTGGCCGCCCAGGTCACACCAGGCATAAGTCATCAATGACGCGCCGTGCACAAACGGCGTCATGAGCACGATTTTGTCACCGACAGCGGGCACAAAGGGCAGTGATGCTTTGAGCATCTGTTCACCCGTCCAACGATCCATGTGGCGATACAAGACGCCTTTTGGCTTGCCGGTCGTGCCCGACGTGAAGAGGATTCGACCCGGCGCGTCACCAGGTACAGGCGCGAACACCTCGTGCACATCCTCGGGCGAGCTCGTTCCCTCATCTAGGCACACCGCCTCTAGTCCCAATGTTTTAAGCACCGCTTGCCGCGAGGCCAAACTCAAAACCAATGAAACATTAGCCAGCTTGGCACACCAAGCCATCTCATCAGGCGTGCTGCTCCAACTGATGGGCACCTCAATGGCACCGGTTAGCCGAATGGCATAGGAAGCAATGACGGCTGCGGTCGTGTTGGGCAGGACGGTCGCCACGGGCACACCCACACCCACACCGTGAGTGGCCACCAAATGCCTGGCCAAGCGATGCGCGTGGTCACACAACTCACGATACGTGAGGCACTGACCTTCACCATCGGTGACGGCAGGCTGGGTATCGAACCGATCCGCCGCTGTTCGCAAACTCGCGGACCAGGCAATACTCGGCAATACCTCTGCTGAAGGGTCATCTGAAAATGAAACGGTCACGAGAACACCACCTTAAACGTTAGCGTGCCGAATCGTCACGGGCAAAGAGGGATTGGATGCTGCCGACCGCCGCCAATTGGTCGAGCCGCTCATAAAGCGTTTCACCCGCCACGGGCACTGTTACACCCAGCTCTTTGGCCGAAGCCAGACAATCTAAAAATTTCATTCGCATACCCGCTTCATCCATCGGGTTGCCTGCATTACCGAGCGGGAAGCGAATCTCGCCCGAATCCAAAGTACGGCCGTCGTTCAAGGTCACCACCACACGATCTGTCAGCGCAAAGCTCGGTTCGAGCGGGCACGGGGTTTCGTTGATTTTGACGCTGACTTTGTCGAAGATCGCCCGTACTTCAGGCTGTTGTACAAAATCGTCTTTGAGCTGTCGCAACCCCACTTCACCCTGTACCAGTGCGCTGGCCATAGCGAACTCGATACTGAACTTGGCGTCTAGCTCGGTTTGCGGCTGGTGGTTACGAAGCATAGAGGCTTGCGCCGGTCCAATCGTCACCTCGATGTGCTTGACGTCTGACGCCTTGATCTGATGTGTTTCAACCAAAGCCAACATACCGTCAATCGAACGATGGCAGGAGTAGCAGACCGGATAACGCTTGATCGACAAGCCTGTCTCCAATAGACGTGGCGATTTATTCAAGCGATCAGCGGGAGATGTGCGATCCGCATCCCCTTTGATCGATAACGCGTTCAAATAACCGGCTGGATGCTCAAACGCGTCAGGTGCGGCCGTCATGCCGAGCAACGCCAATCGTGTCGCTTCGATGCCATTGGCGGCGGCGCGACCCGCATGAAAGGGTTTGGTCATGGTACCAAAGTTAGCAACCAAACCACTGGACATACTCGCAGCAATGGCCAGGGCATTAGACGCCTGGTCTTCATTGAGTTGATGCAACACCGATACCGCGGCGGCCACTGCCACCGTCCCCAGCACGCCGGTCGGGTGCCAACCTTTCAAATGGTATTTGCCTGGCTCTCGAAACACCAGTTCAGACCAGACCTCATACCCCACCACATAGGCCGCCAAAGCACGATCACCATTGACACCCAAGCGATGGCCTTCGGCCAAGATGGCCGGCACCAATACGGTACTCGGGTGCCCCGACATCGCCACATCGTCATAGTCCAGTGCATGTGCAGCGGTTGCATTTAGGCACGCGGCTATCGACGATGGCTTGGTGAGCCCAGCAAAAAGCACGGGCGCCTCGGCAGGCGCCTGGTAATCAGCATAGTGCTCAAGCAAAATCTTCACTACGGGCTCTTTCGCACCTGCAAACAGGGTCCCAATGGTGTCAATAAAACCGAGCTTGGCAATCGCATAGGCTTGCGATTGCGCTTGGCCGAAAGAAGGATTAGCCACATAACGGGCCAGCGAACGGGTCAAATCAGTCATTGTTACTCTCTTTAAAGCAAAGCTTAGAACGAGCGCGGCATGCCAAGCATGTGCTCACCAATGTAAGACAACACCAGGTTGGTAGAAATCGGGGCAATTTGAAATAACCGCGTCTCACGCCATTTGCGTTCAATGTCGTATTCACGGGCATAACCAAATCCACCGTGGTTTTGTAGGCAAGCTTCGGCCGCATGCCAGGTTGCATCAGATGCCAGCAACTTACCGATGTTGGCATCATCACCGCACGGCAAGCCCGCATCAAACTTAGCCGCTGCACGACGCAAAACCAGATCAGCCGCCTGCGTTTCCGCAAAGGCGCGGGCCACTGGGAACTGTACCGCTTGGTTTTGTCCGATGGGACGGTCAAACACGCGTCGTTCAGAAACGTATTCGACGGATTTTTGTGTAAACCAACGCGCATCACCGATGGCTTCGGCAGAAACCAAAATTCGTTCGGCATTCATGCCATCAAGAATGTACCGAAAGCCTTTGCCCTCTTGCCCAATCAAACTGTCGGCAGGGATACGCAGGTTGTCAAAGAACACTTCGGTGGTGTTGTGATTGACCATTGCTTTCAACGGTCGAATGTCCAGACCCTTATCGCGCGCTTCCCGTATATCGATCAAAAATACGGACAAACCTTCACTTTTTTTGGTGACTTCATCAAGCGGCGTCGTTCGAGCCAACAACAACATCAAATCAGAATGCAAGGCCCGTGATGTCCAAACTTTCTGGCCATTGATCACATACTCATCACCGTCGCGCACCGCGCGGGTTTTGAGTTTGGTGGTGTCTGTCCCTGACGTCGGCTCCGTCACGCCAAAGGCTTGCAGTCGCAACCGTCCTGCAGCAATTTCAGGCAAGTACTTTTGCTTCTGCGCTTCACTGCCGTGTCGCAATACGGTGCCCATGGTGTACATCTGCGCGTGACACGCGGCGGCATTGCAACCTGACGCGTGAATTTCTTCCAGAATAACCATGGCTGCTCTCAGGGGCATGCCGCTGCCGCCATATTCTTCTGGAATCAGCGCCCCCAAAAAACCCGCGTCTGTCAACGCTTTCACGAACGCTGTTGGGTAGGCCTCGTGCTCTTCGAGTTCTCGCCAATAACTGCCGGGGAAATCGGCACACACACGCCGCACGCTTTCTCGAATCTCCGGATAATCCTCACCACACGACACACTTAGCTCGTCGATATCTGCCATTTTTGCCTCTTGTTACGTTCTCTACAGGTGATACTTCGTTTTCAAAGTGAGGGCGCCCTTAGGCCGCTTGTCTCTGAGCAGCCGGCACGTAACCGTGAGGCAGACCTGCCTTCGCAATGGCGCCCTGCATGGCGATATCGGGTAAGGCCTGTTCGATGATCTGCCGAACAGCGACGAGCTTTTCGAGGTCAACGCCAGTGTCATAACCCATGGAATCCAACAAAAAGCACAGGTCTTCCACCACGATGTTTCCGCTTGCGCCGGGCGCAAAAGGGCAACCGCCGAGCCCAGCCAAAGAAGCATCAAACCGCGTGATGCCACAATCCAAAGCCGCGCTGACATTGGCCAGCCCCGTGCCGCGCGTGTCGTGGAAATGAGCCGCCACCGGCACATCACCCACCGCTTTGAGCACGGCTTGAAACACCTCACGCACTTGCGACGGATCCGCATAGCCCACCGTATCGGCCACCACCAACTCATCAGCACCCGCCTCGACAAGCTGCTCGGCTCGCTTAACAACCGCCGATACAGCGATTCGTCCTTCATAGGAACACCCGAGCGCAGTCGCCAAACCGCCCGTGATTATCGGACGTGCGCCTTCGGGTTGCTCTTTGATCAAGGCCACGATGCTCTTGAAATCGGCAACTGACTCCTCAGGCTCGCGACGCACATTTTTTAAATTGTGGGTGTGACTCACGGACATGACGAAGTTGAGTTTTTGAACCCCCAACTCGATCCCGCGCTGGGCGCCTTTCATATTGGGAATGAGCGCTGCAACCAATAAATTCGGTACTTTTAAGGCCTCTGTGGTGACTTCGGCCGCGTCAGCAAACTGCGGAATCAGCTTTGGCGGCACGTAAGACGTCACTTCGATTTCACTCACGCCAGCGGCCGCCTCTGCGGCAATCCACGCCAACTTACGGTCAGTGGCCATAAATGTCGGATGGATTTGCAAACCATCTCTTAAACCCACTTCACGCACGATTACTTTTTGTTTCATTCCAAACTCCTTGCTTAATCCATTTCCATTCAAAGCGATTACTGCCCCTTGAAATTTGGCTTACGCTTCTCATTAAAAGCCAAAACCCCTTCCATGCGATCTTCGGTATCTATCAAATGGTTGTAGGCCTCAACCTCAAATCGCAAGGCTGTTCGCAACTCCATTTGCCCACCGTAGCGAACCGATTTTTTGACTTGGCGCACCGACAGTGGCGCGTTACCTGCAATGGTCTCTGCAGTTTCCAATGCCTTGGTCAACACTTCGGCGGGTTCAAAAATATCATTAGCCAAGCCCCAGTCATAGGCCTTTTCGGCATTAAACGGACGGCCCGTCATGATAATTTCCTTGGCACGTCGCTCACCAATCGCGCGAGGCAGGTGCTGCGTCCCACCAGCGCCTGGCATGATGCCCAAAGTCGCCTCGGTCAGGGCAAATCGTGCATTTTTACTGGCGTAGATAAAGTCACAAGACAGGGCTAACTCCAAACCACCCGCATAGGCATGGCCATTGACTGCCGCAATCACAGGCAACGGCAAATCAACCAAAGTCCAGAACATGCGCTCAAACAGCTCATGCTGCAACGTCCATTGACGTTTGGTCATCCCATTGCGCTCTTTCAAATCACCACCGGCGCAAAAGATTTTTTCACCAGCACCTGTTAACACCACGCAACGGATATCACCCGCATCTTCTGTCAGGCGATTCCACACATCGAGCAAATCATGCCCTGTCTGTGTATTAATCGCATTACCGACTTGCGGCCGATTCAAAGTGACTTTTAATACGTGGGGACTGGCCATTTCCAAGGCCACTGTTTCATACTTAGGAAATGCTTTCATTTATTGGCTACTCCGGTTCAAAATTTCGGTGTGTTCGCCCAACTTGGGTGGGGCACTGCGAGCGGTCGGTCTAATCCCATCAAAACTTAACGGCAGGCCCAGAAACCGCATCTCGGTGTCTGGCACGTCCTGAATCAGGCCCAGGGCTTGGGTTTGGGGGTGCTGAAGCATTTGTTCGAGGTTGTTAACCGGCGAACAAGGGATGCCAGCCGCATCGAGCGTTTCCATCCAATAGGCGGTCGTGTGTTTGGCAATCAGCGCTTCGATCTGTGCATAAAGCAAAGCTTGATTCTCGACGCGGTTAGGGTTATCAAGGAATTTGGGGTCTTCGGGCCACTCCGGACGACCCAACACCTCTGACAACTTACGGAACAATTTGTCACTACCCGCTGCAATCACGATCTCGCCATCGCTTGTCACATAACCTTTATAGGGAACAATGCCTGAGGCGCCCGAGCCTTGGCGCGAGGCAAGCTCGCCGCTTGCCAAATACTGCGAGGCCATGAGTGAAACCCAGCAGGTGGCTGTTTCAAACAAGGAGACATCAACCACCCGGCCACGACCGGTTTGTTGCCGCTCCAGCAGCGCGCTTAACGTCCCGATCACCGACCACATGCCTGTGCCCATATCTACCAGTGACGCACCAACACGAACAGCCGGGCGGTCAGGCTCACCCGTGGTACTCATGATGCCGCCGAAAGCTTGCATCAGTGGGTCATACCCAGGCTTGTCCTTGAGCGGACCCACACGACCAAACGCACCCAAATTACAGTAAATCAATGAAGGCTTCAGCGCCAACAAGGTCGGTCCATCGATACCCAGCTTTTCCACTTGGCCTGGCCTTAAGTTCTGTATCACAACGTCGGCTTCGGCCACAATAAATTCAATCAAGCCTTTGACGTCATTGGGATCTCGTAAATCACAAACCACTGACAGTTTGTTTCGGTTCAGTGCTTGAAAATAAGCGGACGCCCCCTCCCAAAAGGGAGGCCCCCAGCCACGGGCGTCGTCGCCACTGGGTTTTTCCACTTTAACTAGGCGCGCCCCAAGCTCGCTAAAAATCTGCCCTGCGAAGGGCGCAGCCACACTGTTACTGATTTCAATAACCGTTAAGCCTGCGAAAGGACTCGTTCCTGACGTATGATCCGCAAGCTGATCGGTTACGGTGTTAGTGCTGTTGGTTTTTTTGGTGCTGTTCATGTGAGCCACTGACCTTCAATTTTTTTCCCATTGTACGTACAAAGCCGGGGTTGGCAAGTTGGTTTTTTATCAGTGGAAACCATAATTTGCACGCACCTCGCCACCACTATCATTACGAGTTATGTCGACAACCAAACAATCCACTGGCACCTCTGGCCCTCGTTACCTCTGGCTACGCGACTGTCTTTTGAAAGACATTCGTGCCGGCACTTATCCTGTTGGCAGCAACTTCCCCACAGAAGAACAAATCGCCGCGCAATACCAGGTCAGCCGACACACCGTGCGCGAGGCCACCCGCCGGTTGGTTGAAAGTGGGCTGATCCGTCGTCGCCCAAGCACCGGTACCACGGTAACGGCCACTGAATCGAACCAAGACAAGCCTTATGTCGCGGCACTCGGTTCGTTAAAGGAATTGATGGACTACACGCGCAGCACTCGACTGGCGGTGTTTGGACAAGAGAAATTGGCTATTAAGAAAACCCAAGCCAAGGCATTAGACGTCGAAATCGGCTCGAGCTGGTTGTTGCTACACGCCTACCGTCATTTGGTCGAAAAAGAGGAGCCCATCTCATACACCCAGGTTTATTTACGGCCCGAGTACGCAGACATTGCCAAAAAACTAAAAGGTAACCACACCAGTATTTTCAATTTGCACGGCGAGTTGTTTGATGAACCCGTTGATGCCGTGGTGCAGCGTATCGAGGCCTCGAAAATGCCCACAGCCGCGGCACAACGACTCGGCGTATCGCCCGCCGTGCCAACTTTGCAAATGACGCGAATTTATTTGAATGAAGCCAAATATGTGATGAGTGCCTCGCGAAACTTTTACATCCCCGATCGATTTGAATTAGTCACACAATGGCAACGCAGCCATGTCGATGACTTCTAACGCCATAAACACCGGACATCATGCGCTTTCATTCGGCGTGGACTTGGGTGGCACAAAAACCGAAGTGGTGGTCTTAGGGCAAACCGGCGAAACGCTTTTTAGAGAACGGCGACCCACACCCGCCCATAACTATCAAGCCATCCTGGACAATATTGTAGAGCTGGTTAACTTGGCGCAGTCTCATGTGGGGCCAGCCCAAGCGCTCGGTGTCGGGGCACCGGGCACACCGGTACCCGCCACAGGTTTACTCAAGAACGCCAATACCACTTGCTTGATTGGTCAACCACTCCAAGCAGACCTCTCCCGCCGCTTGCGACTGCCCGTGCTTGTGGCAAACGATGCCAATTGTTTCACGCTCTCAGAGGCCGTGGACGGCGCGGGCCGTGGAGCACAATCCGTGTTTGGCGTCATCTTGGGCACTGGTGTGGGCGGTGGGCTATGTTTAAACGGCAACATCCGCCATGGACTGCATCATATCGCCGGTGAGTGGGGCCACAATCCGATGCCACGCCGTGCAACGGCTCAACCCAACGATGACCCCGTTGAGTGGGGCCGCTCGTGCTATTGCGGATTGAGTGATTGCATTGAAACCCATCTGTCCGGGCCCGGCTTGAGCCGGACCTACCTTGAGTGTGGCGGCTACTCGGCAGATGCCAAAAGTGCCCCTTCGGTGGAACAGCTCTGTGAGTATGCGCAGGCGGATGACCGAGCGGCGCAACAAGCCCTTGAACGGTACGGTTCACAGTTGGCTGCAGCGCTCGCGACCGTGATCAATATGCTTGACCCAGAGGTTATCGTGCTTGGGGGAGGGGTAAGCAACGTGCCAGGGCTGTGTGAGCGTCTGTACCGATCACTGGAACAGCACGTTTTTAATGACGCGGTTCATACCCGAATTTTACTTGCAGAGCATGGTGACTCAAGCGGCGTTCGAGGCGCCGCTTGGTTGTCACAACAAGCCTGAGTTCGCCAGTCGGCTTACTTGAGGTCGCTGACCAACGAAGCAAGCGTTTCGTCTGGCAGTGTATCCACGTGCATGGGATACTCTTTGTGGTCGCAACCGACCATCATCTGGGCACCGCTTTTGAGTGACTTTTTCATTTCCTCGTTCAGCTCAAATCGCAAGAAGTGCACCGACGATGTTTTGACCGCAGTCGAACGCTCCAAGTCTTCGTCAGCGATGGCGTAGACGCGTTCTTGACCTTCCACTTGTACAAACACTTTGTCTTCGATGCCCACCAGCTTGGCTAAAGCGATTTTGCGCTCTGCCTCATTGGTGTATTCAATTTGCATGGTCGCTTTGAAATTGCTGCCATCGGGTACCAAAGGATCATAGGCCTCAATTTCATCCATGATGCCGTCTTCGTCAAAAACCTTTTCAACGCGCAACATTTCCTGGATTTGATAACGCATCAAGAATTCGTTCTCAAAAATGATCACCAAGTGATCACCGAGGTGCACAGAACGCATACGGCGTTCTTGCATGGCCTGCTTGCGCATTTCAGGACGGGCTTTATGGTAAGCCTCAAGCGTCAGGAGGCTATCACGACTGATTTTGCTCATATATATACCTCTTTGCATCCAATGAATATTATCAGCGAGTCAAAGCGACCCTGGGCATGATGACTCAAACCCAGGGGCTGACAAGCATCACAGTCCATAAGCCTTCACAATCAGCGTCAGGGGATGCGCCATTTTTGGCTCCGGCAAGCCGTTTTCCCGCATTCCTTGGGCAATATGATGGCCCGCTAGCTGGCAATCCGAACTGATGTAATTTGGCTCTTTGTTCGCCATGGCTTTGAAAACCGGTTTACCGATCTTCATAGACATCTTGTGGTATTCCTTCTTGACACCCCAAGTGCCTGAGTGGCCAGAGCATCGCTCAACCACGTTTACTTGCGTGCCCGGCACCAAGCTCAAAGTCTCGGCCGTTTTCTTGCCCACGTTTTGTACCCGCGAGTGGCAAGGTACGTGGTAACTCACGTGACCTAACTCCTCTTTGAAGTCGACTTTCAACAAGCCTTCTTTGTTACGAGCAATGATGTACTCAAATGGATCCATCATGGCCGCTTTGACCAGTTGGGTGTCTTCACACTCGGGGAACATCAACGGTAATTCCTGCTTGAACATCAGCGTACAGGAAGGAATGGGCGTCACGATGGTATAGCCCTCTTTGGCCAACTTGGCCAGTTTGGGTATGTTCTTTTCCTTGTTGGCAGCCACCGACTCCAAGTCACCCAATTCGAGCTTGGGCATGCCACAACAGGCTTCCTTTTCCACGAGCACGTAGGGAATCTCGTTATGGTTGAGGATCGCAATAAGATCTTGGCCAATCCCTGGCTCGTTGTAGTTGACGTAGCAGGTGGAAAAAATCGCCACTTTGCCTTGGGTCTTGCTACCGTCACGAACCGGCCAATCAGCAGACTTTTCTGCGATTTGTGGGAAAGTTTTCTTAGCGTATTCCGGGATCCAGGCGTTCTTGTCTACGCCGAGGGTGGACTCCATAACCGAACGCATCGCCTTGGTCTTATTCATGGCGTTCACGGATTCGGTCACGATAGGGATACCCGCGAATTTACCCATGGTGTCGGTTGCTGAAAGCAACTTGTCGCGCATGGTGGCCTCACCCTTTTTGAACTTCACGGCCTTGGCGCGCAGCATCAAGTGCGGGAAATCCAAGTTCCATGGGTGCGGTGGCACGTAAGGGCATTTTGTCATATAACAAACGTCGCACAAGTAGCATTGGTCAACCACTTTGCCGTAGTCGGCCTTATCAATGCCGTCGACTTCGCCATCTTCAGTTTCGTCAACCAAATCAAACAGCGCCGGGAAAGACCCGCACAAGGAGACGCAACGCCGGCAACCGTGGCAAATATCAAAGGCACGCTCTAACTCTTCGTTGAGCTTGGCTTCATCGTAGAAATCTGGGTTGTGCCAGTCCAATGGGTGTCGGGTAGGCGCTTCGAGGTTGCCTTCGCGTGTTGACATGTGCCGCTTCCTTTCGGGGTGTTTTTTAAGTCGGGGGTGAAACAAACGCGTTGTGAAATGCGTTGCAAAACGCGTTAAAGCGTGACGCGCCCCGAACCAAACGGTGCGGGGCACGTGACCGGCTGTTTCAGCCGGTTAGTGCATACAGCTTAGTCGACCACTGCGTCGAGAGCTTTCTGAAAGCGATTGGCGTGTGAACGCTCGGCTTTTGCCAAGGTTTCAAACCAATCAGCAATCTCTTCAAAACCCTCCTCACGGGCGGTCTTGGCCATGCCAGGATACATATCGGTGTACTCGTGTGTCTCGCCAGCAACAGCTGCTGTCAAGTTCTCACGGGTGCCACCAATAGGTAGACCTGTTGCTGGATCACCTGAGGCTTCGAGAAACTCGAGGTGACCGTGAGCATGACCGGTCTCGCCTTCGGCAGTTGATCGGAACAATGCTGCGACGTCGTTCTGACCTTCGATGTCAGCTTTGTTTGCGAAGTAGAGATAACGACGATTGGCTTGTGATTCGCCGGCGAATGCCTCTTTTAGACAGTCTTCGGTCTTGGAACCTTTGAGTTGCATAATACCTCCTAACGTTGGAAGAAATCCGAGTTACCAAGTAAATCTTGATACGATTTCTCGTAACTCCAATAGGAGTGTAGGCGCTCTGGGTTTAATATAAAAATTCTTTTTAACTACAGGCGCGATAGGAAAGGTTAATCGACGCATCGACACGGCTCGCGAGTAAGCGTTGACAGGTTCAACCACTGCGTTTGAACACACGACTTTGGGCTTTGGCCCTCCAAATAACTGGATGTCGCGCGCTTCGCTCAAACAACATTGCCGTTTTATTGTGACGGGCAACAGTCAACTTTTGTGCTGTTCAAGTGGCAGTGAATACGATTAATTATCATTTGTTTTTTTTAAAAATAACAACCCCTGGCGCCGGCACTTGCAACACGTGCGCCTGTAAATCATGCCCAAAAGCCGCTTGGATGTTGGACTCCGTCAAGATTTCCTTTGTGGGACCACTGGCCACCACAGCCCCTTCCCGAAGGACCAACAGTTTGTCGCACCACTGCGCCGCGAGGGTTAGATCGTGAAGGGCCACGATCACGCCAATGTTTTGCTGGACAGCCAAGTGACGGCAACACGCCAAGAGCTGCTGCTGATGGGCTGGGTCTTGACTTGCCGTCGGTTCATCAAGTAACAGCCACCCCGGTGGTTGAGATGCCGAACGTCCGGTGATCGCCAACACTTGCACCAGCGCGCGGGCAAAATGCACGCGTTGCTGTTGTCCCACCGAGCGGGTCAGCATCAAGTCGGGCAACCAAGCCGTGATATTCACCATGTCAGCCGCTTGGGCAATCACTTGTTCTCTTTGATGCCCTGTGAGCTCATCGAACGCAAACAGACCCAAGGCGAGCACTTGCGCGACGGTCAAATGCAGATCGCTGGGGACCTGCTGCGCCATGATGGCACGCACGCGCGCCAAACGATTTGGGTTGAAAGTGTTCAGTGATTGACCGTCTAGGCGCACATCACCCTCAGAGGCCCGCAGCTGCCCAGCCAACACCGCGATCAAACTTGACTTGCCGGCGCCATTGGGTCCAATCAAACCGGTAACGTTGCCCCTCTCAAACGACTGGTTGAAGTCGTGGAGCACGCGATACTTTTGGCGGTCTAACGACAAGCCCTGCAATGTATACGTCATTGGCCCCCTCGGCAGTTAGGCAGATGGTGCACGCACCCATTATTCGATTTGGCGCAGAACCTGCTCCAAGATTTCGGGCTCGATAGCACGAACACCGACATAAGGCTCGGCTTGTAAGACCACGATAAGAAATGTGATCCAAACACTCACGCTATACATCACAAAGGGAACCAAAGCCGCTTTCTTATCATATCGGTACATCGCTAGAATCGAAACCGTGGCGTTGAATGCGAGGAATATACACAGCAGATAACGCAATCGCTCGCGCTCATAAGTACCGATAGACAAACGGAAATCGCGTGCCTCGCGCAGATTGTCGATACTTTGGAAATAATTGGCTACCGCCAAGCTGTCAATACAAGGCACAACCAGCGAGGATGTACAGGCCTTGCGAGCTTCGGGAATGATTTGCGATAGCTCATGAATGGCCTGTAATACCGCCTCGCTCTCTTGCCCATTGAGATTTTCTCGCCATTCGATATCGATCACATTTCTCAAATACTTCTGAACACCAAGTGCAACCTGGCGGTTAAGCGCCTCGGTTGGGAAGTCCGCATGCAACAACCGATTGATCGCCGCTCTTTCTTTCACCAAATGCAATCTGGCGGTTTTGTAATCCTCATGAAACTCGGAACCCATAAAGGCCATAAAAAAGATGAAGATGAAATTAAGAATGGTACAAAGCGCCGACTTGAAGGGAACATCCCCAAAGTGATTAAACAAGCGGGTTTTAAAAACCAAGCCCCAGGCAGTGACCCCGATCAATAGCACCCAGGTGAAGGTGGCTAAGACCGGTCCAATAAGTAAGTGAGGGAATAACTCGAATACCATAGAAGGCTTGGAAACTCAGAAAGTTCGTGTTGGACGACACCGCGGTTCAATAAACATTTGTACGTATTAAACAACAAGTTTTTTATTTATGTTTTGTTGGTCTTCGTGTTTTGTTTGTCGTTTTTGAATCGCCGTAACTTTTGATCATGGGTTTTCAAAATGGCGCCCAAACCGGACGCCAAGTCCTAAACTATTGTCAAATCGCTAGAACCATGGTCTCCCAAGACAACCCACCGAGGAACCCGCCAAATGAGCACTCAAACCAGCCCAGCCGGTAACATCATCGCCGAAAAGCATGACCTAGTCACGGTCTTGAAACTGAATTACCCACAAAAGCGTAATGCCTTGTCCATGGCACTAAGGGAAAAACTTGGCCAAGCGCTCAGCGATGCGCTCACCGATGAGCAATGTCGAGCGATCGTGCTGACTGGCGTTGGCGAGCACTTTTGCTCGGGCGGTGATATCAGCGGGTTTGATGGTGTTAATGCCATCAACGGTCGCGCACGCATGCAAAAGACGCATCACATGGTGCGATTGATAACCAACTCAGAAAAACCGGTGATCGCAGCCGTCGAAGGGCATGCGGCGGGCGCGGGTATGTGTATGGCGGCTAACTGCGACATTGTGGTGGCTTCAAGCGAAGCAAAATTCACCTGTTCGTTTAATAAAATCGGCCTGCTTCCAGACCTCGGCGGCCTGTGGTCCATCCCTCAACGAATGGGTCTTGGCCGCGCCAAGCTTTTGATGATGACGGGGCGCATGATTGATGCCACCCGCGCACAAGCACAAGGTCTGGTCGAAGAAGTCTGCGAGCCCGGCAAGGCCTTAGAGACGGCCCTTGAAATCGCCCATCAAGTCTCAAAAACAGCACCCTTGACCAACGGCTTCGTGAAAGCAGCGCTGTCACGTGGGCCCATGAATATGGATGATTTACTCGCTTTGGAGGCTGACATGCAGGGCTTGTTATTCGGCACGGAGGATTTTCAAGAGGGTCGTCGTGCCTTCTTAGAGAAACGGCCACCGGTTTTCAAGGGCCGGTAGTCGGGTCGGTCGTCAGGCAACTAGTCGGGTCGGTCGTCGGATCCTTCGTCGAGCCAACAAACGACTTCAATACAGCTCAACACAATTCAGGACACGTTAATGAACGATACGGTTGCAACCACCATCACCACCGATCAAGCCACGGCTTTTAGCCAACGCTATGGTTTTGAAATGCCAGCACAAGGGCCCTGGAATGAACATTTGGCCCTGCTTTTGTCACACCGATCGGTGCGAGGCTACCGACCAGACCCATTGCCACCGGGCACACTGACGGCACTGATGGCAGCGGCCCAATCGGCGGCAACGAGCTCAAACCTCCAGAGCTGGTCATTGATTGCGGTAACCGACCCTGAGAAGAAGGCGGCTTTTGCCGAGATAGCCAGCCAACAAAAGCACATTGAGCAATGCCCGTTGTTTTTGGTTTGGCTTGCCGATCTTTCCCGACACCAACGTTTGGCCGAACAAGAGGGTGTCTCTCTCGAGGTGCTGCCATTGACCGAGAGCTTTTTGGTGGCGGCCATAGATGCGGGTTTGGCTGCACAAAATGCCACGGTCGCGGCCGAATCGCTGGGCTTATCGACTGTCTATATTGGCGCGTTACGCAATGACCCAGAAAAAGTCGCTCAGTTGCTAGACCTGCCTGCGGGCTGCATGGCGGTGTTCGGTCTCTGCGTGGGCTATGCATCGGCTGAGTCCGTCGGCGAAGTCAAGCCTCGACTGCCTCAAGAAGCAGTCTTGTTTCATGAGACTTATCATATTGACGGCGAAGAGAAACTGCGCCACGCTTATGACAAACGCATGGCCACGTTTTCTAAGCGACATGAAATGCAAGTCGATTCGTGGACTGAACGCGTAGTCAGACGTTTGCGATCTGTCGAACGTATCCAGCACCGCGCAAAGCTTGCCAGTCTTTTGAAAAAGCTCGGATTTCCCATGAAGTGAGGCAGTCAAGCCAACGCCGAGGGTCAAACAATGTCTTCATCACCCCTGTTAATTTATCGAGCATTCGGTGTCACCATCTTCCTACTGGTGCTGGCGACCAGCGTGGCCGTGGCGCAAGTCCGTGACAAAGACACCCCGCCCATACAGGCGGTTATTCAAGACCAAATTGATGCCTTTTTGGTGGACGATTTCGAGACGGCTTTTCAATACGCTGCCCCAAACATCCAACGACTGTTTGGTCACCCCAGGCGATTTGCACAGATGATTGTGCGCAGTTATCCCATGGTTTGGCGTCCAGCCGACGTGAAGTATCTGGGTGTGCGCCGCGTGGGGCCTTATGCCCTACAACGGGTAATGATCACCGATCAAAACAACACCCTGCATATCTTACGTTACCAACTCGTGCCAATTAACCAGCGCTGGCGAATCAGTGGCGTGGAAATTTTGGAAATGCCAGGCGAGCAGATTTAAGCGTTTGTCTTAGCCTTCGTTGCTTGGTTCTTTTTTTGTCGCTTTTACGCTTACACACAAATAACTGCCCGCTTGGCTGTTAATTTTTAAAGCCAAGCGGTTTATATTTTCTCGGGCATCGGTCGGGTTTGCCCCAAACCCACCATCATCTCGAAAGCGTTGTAAACAACAGGGATTCAAGAGATGCCTAGCCACACAGGTCTTAAACGCCAAGCCAGCCTGCTTGGATTGCTGTTTGCGGGTGTTGGCGGCATGATCGGTTCAGGATGGCTGTTTGGTCCGCTTGAAACCGCCCTACAGGCTGGCCCCCTGAGTATCTGGTCATGGGCGATCGGTGGGGCCATTGTGCTGCTGCTGGCATTGGTCTTTGCAGAACTGGCCACCTTGATTCCTTTGAGTGGCGCCTTGGTGCACATGAGTCATGTGAGTCATGGGGCACGGGTAGGCTTTATTTGGAGTTGGGTGTTGATTTTGGCTTATGTGGCCATCGCCCCGATTGAAACCATGGCGATCGTGACTTACGCTGACGCCTATCTTCCGGGCCTAACCGATGCACAAACCGGGGTCTTGACAGCCAAAGGCATGGTCGTTGCCGCTGCGTTACTTGGTGTCATGGTGGCGCTCAATTTTTTGATGATTCGCACCGTTCTCGGCCTCAATACCTGGGCGACTTGGTGGAAACTGTTTGTCCCCCTCGCCACTGTGGTTGTGTTGGTGACCTATTCGTGGCACCCCGAGAACTTTGGTGTACCACCACCCAAGTCCGGCTTTGAAGGTATTTTCACCGCGATTGCAACGGGAGGGGTTTTCTTCAGCTTGTTTGGATTCCGACAGGCCATCGATTTAGCCGGTGAAAGCGATAACCCTGGCCGTCACCTACCGATCGCGATCATTGGTACTGTTGTGATTGGGACGCTGATCTATGTGGCCTTGCAATGGGCCTTTATTAACGCCATCCCGCCTGACATGCTCGCCAAAGGCGGCTGGGCAGGCTTGCATTTGCAAGGTCTCGTTGGGCCGCTGGCCTCATTGGCAGCCATTGCTGGCGCAAGCTGGTGGGCCACCGTTCTGTATGCCGACGCTGTCGTCTCACCCGGGGCCTGTGGATTTGTGTTCACCACCACGACGTCTCGCGTAGTGATGGCAAGTGGACAAACAGGCACGTTGCCGTCCTATTTTGCCCGCGTCAATGCCAAAGGCGTGCCATGGGCAGCGTTAATTGCCACGTATTTCATCGGTTTGATTTTCTTTTTCCCTTTCCCCTCTTGGCAAAAAATGGTGGGCTACATTTCCTCCATAACCGTTTTGTCTTATGGGATTGGACCGATTTTGCTATTGCGTCTGCGTCAGGCGCTGCCACATGCCCATCGGCCTTTTAGGCTATGGGGTGCGGGTTTGATCGCACCTGTGGCTTTTGTCAGCGCCAATTGGATCATTTTATGGGCAGGCGCACAAACCGTCACGTTTCTATTCCAATTGATCGCGGTGATCATTTTGGGGCAGGCCTTCTACCACTTTCTTATTTGCCGTCGCTCGCTAGCGGTATATGAATGGCAAGGTGCGGCGTGGCTCTTGCCTTACTTTGGTGGCATTTGGGGCATAAGCCAATTGAGTGCGCAGCCACTTGGGGGTAACGACACCTTGTCATTTATCGCAACCATGGTAGTCTCCATGGTCTTTAGCCTACTGATCATGGTTCTTGCGTTAAAAACAGGACACAGTGATACTCAGATACGCGCGTCATTTGACGAACTGCTCAGGGATAATCCCACGCCGAACTGACCGCACGGATCGTGCATCGATCCCCTTTCATCGGTCTAACGCTTAAAAATGTCAATGCTCTTATTTACTGCCCTGTACCTATCCGCAATGGCTTGGGTCAGCCTTTTGCCCGTGATTGTCACAAAAAAATACCAGCCACCGTATTTCCGGCGCTGGGCTTTGCTTCTTTTTAGTAGCGGACCCTTGTTGTCGGGCTTAACCATTGCTGGCTTTTTTCTGGCGGCCCACGAAGGACCAACATACGACATGTTCATGTCGACGGGCTTTTTTGTGATTTTTTTATTGGTGCCGTTTCAGTTACTTGTGCCGATAACGGTCTATTTGTTTATCTGCAGTTCGCTCAAAGAACGACGGGCACAGGCACTCTCGGCCATTTCGCCTTCTGCAGACCGTTCATCAGGCCACTCGCCGGAACGCTTACCGTGAAAGGTCGCGATCCGGCGAAGACCCTTTTTACTGAAGCCTGGCCTTTTGAGTCACGGCTTCACGCAACGCCGCTTGCACCCACTTGACCGCCGCTTCTTTGAACGCCTCGCTCGAACTCGACTCAAGGCGGAAACTGTCACCTGAGACGGTGTAGACGGCTTCGCCTAATAAGCGGCCGCTAACACTGTCTTGCAACTTGGCTTCCACCACAATCATGGCGGTTTTGCTGTTAACGCCGGCGGCATCACTGGCGACTTTCATCACGGCTGAGATGGGCATTAAGTTACGTGGCTTGAAACCTTCGCCCATGGCCTCAGCGCCCGTGATGGCAACGCTAATCCGGGCCACACCTGGGCCAGGTTCTTTAAGTACATTAAAACGCTGACTAGCCCCACGAACCAGGGTGGCATCAATATCGCGCCGGATTTGATAAATGGTCTCTTCTGTCACACCATTTTTCGCGGTCTCGGCCGTTGCAGTTTGATAGATCACCACAGGATCAATCATGACGCCCTTGTAGTCTGACAAATTGAAAGAAGGGCTTTTGTATCGGTAAATATTGACTCCGTCTTCAGTGCCTTGGACAGGCTTTAATCGCGAGTAATCGCTACCCAAGAAGCCTGACTGCTGGTCTTGACTCAAGCCGGCTTGCCCACCACACGCGGCTAAAACAAACACACTCAAGACCAGGGGTACCCAACAGCGCAAAGGACGCGAGGCTTGCGTAGCAACAGAAGATGGTGAAGGTGACATGGCTATCCTCTCAGATGATTGATCGTGCTCAAACAGTAACAGATGGATCCTGATTTGCTACTAACATTCGCCAAAAAAGCCGCTCAGTTAGTCAGATATACGCAAAAGCGCCCAACAGGGTAGAAACAGCAATAAGACTAATTGAAAAGTTTTGTACAGTTCTGTACG
>CBFHKV010000004.1:96022-99924 GCA_965656505.1 Burkholderiaceae bacterium
GTTTTGTAATTTTTTGCAAATAACACTGACATCGACTGACCCACTAGGACACGCCCAAAATCCAACCCTCTATTTGTGCAGCCTTGCGTTGCGGTTCAGTTAAAGTCGGCGTGAGCGCTACTTGAAGGCGGCCATCACGATCGGCATTGCGCAACCACATGGCCACGCTATAGGCATCGTGCTGATCTGGCGTGCGATCTTCGGCGGGGAAGTCATTTTTATAGATTGCGGGATAGGCCTCCAAAATCGCGCAGCGATTGGCTGGCAGGGCCCAGCCGTCAAATGGCCAAAAATGTAAGCTAGGGCCCATCGCTTGCCGCAAAAATCGCAACCACGGCAATCCAGCATGGGTCGATTTAGCGACCGATCCCTGCACATCAAAATGAAACACGGACTTGCCTCGGCAACGCCGCTCGCACTCCCGTCGCCAGCGTGGATCTCCTGAGCGATGCGTACCCAGACCCCTTTCGCCAATACGAATGGATTCGACAGAAGTGTCAGCCTGGTCGCTAGGCCAATGCCGCTTAAAATCCTCGAGAAATTTCGGCCAATCGAGTGTCAAGCCATGGGCTTCGAAATAAGGCATCGGAAAAGAAAACCCGTGATCAATCCCCACCAAGGTCAGGGTGTCCTGACGCAGCTGCTCGAGTAACCAATGCGCAATACCTTGGCGACTCCAGTATTTACGCTTACCCGTTGCAGGCCATACCTCTTGTGCATCATCACTGGCCGTCGCGACATAGACGCGCAGTCCTTTCAAACTGCTGTTGGCCATTGCCGCGCCCGAGTAATCAATCCCGATGTAGCGCTCAAACTGTCGCATTGGTTTTCCTTACCAAACAATTGATGTTGAGCCGCATTTTGCGCTATTTGGCCATCTTCAGGCAACGAATGAAACAACGGGTTTCGGTGCGGTAATGAAATGGCGTTGCCTGAGGCCGTGACCACAAACAAAAAACGCGCGTTATCCGCGATGGATGAAGTACTAAATGTTGAAGTACTAAATGTTAGTGGGCTGGGCAATGCTTGACTTCAGGCTCTTGAGATACAATTCCTGACGTTTAACGCCTGAGAGTCTAGGCTTTTGATCATTATTGTTGTCGTTGCCGCGCTGTTTGTTCGCTTGGTGTCGTTGGGACTGTATCCACTGACTGATCCGACCGAAGGGCGTTACGCCGAGATCGGCCGTCGTATCGTCGAGTCGGCCGACTGGGTCACGCCATGGCTAGAGCCCGGGGTCCCTTTTTGGGGCAAACCGCCTTTGTCGTTTTGGATGACAGGGGGTGGCTTGCAACTGCTCGGTGAGTCCGCCTTCGCCGCTCGCTTACCGCACTTTTTGGCGGGTGTGGTGATCGTTTGGCTGGTGTACGACCTTTTCAAGCGCCTGAGCCTGAACCAAGCCGGCCAATATGCTGCGGTATTAACCGCTGGCAGTCTAATCTTATATATTTCTAGCGGCACCATCATGACCGATGCCGCTTTGGCACTCGGCTGCGCAGTGGCAATGCGAGGGTTTTGGTTGGCCGTGAATGGCCCAAGGCAGCACCGCCAGCGAGAGTGCTACCTGTTTTTTATTGGGCTAGCTATCGGCCTATTGGCCAAAGGGCCCGTGATCATTGTGATCAGCTTGATCCCAATCGGACTCTGGACCATCTATGCGCGACAACTCAAAACCGTCTTCATAGAGCTGCCTTGGGTACGCGGTCTGCTGCTCATGCTAATCATCACCCTACCGTGGTACATACTCGCGGAGATGCGCACGCCCGGCTTTATTGAGTATTTTATTGTCGGTGAGCACTGGGACCGTTATCTTCAAAAGGACTGGGCCGGCGACCTTTATGGCAAAGGCCATGGCAGACCGCTGGGCTTCATCTGGCTCTTTGCCCTGATCGCCTTTCTGCCATGGACCATTTTGTTGCCCATACTGGCTTGGCTAACTCGCCAGACACCACGCGATCAGGCCCCAGCCTCATACCACCACATGTTGGTTTATTTTGCGCTGTCGGGGTTTTTCTTGCTGGTCTTTTTTTCTTTGTCCAGTAATGTGCTTATCAGCTACACCCTGCCGTCAGTCGCGCCGCTGGCATGTCTGGCTGCAGTCTGGCTCGCCCGTCGCCAAGCCGCGACCACGATTCGTCGCACCTTGGTGGCGGGCCTGTTGTTTACCACCCTACTCAGTTTGACCGCTGTCGGGTATATCGGACTCACCGAGGAACACAAAAACCTATCAGCCGAGACACTTGTTCAAACCTGGCGAAACACCGCTCAAGCTGACGAGCCCCTGTATTTTTATCCGTGGCAGCCGCAGTCTTCAAAGTTCTATACCGCTGGGGACGCTCGCGTTTTCAAAACGATCCCGGACATTGAAGCAGCAGCAGCCTCGGGCGAGCCGCTTTTCATTGCACTCAAGGCAGATCAGCTGCGCGTCATCCCAGAGGCGTTACAGCGTCACCTCAGTGATCCACAACAGGTAGGCCACTACACCCTGTTTCGAATGAATCAGTCTAAGTAAGGGCCCAAGCTAAGGCTCAAGCAACAGACCCTTTAACTTGGTCTACTATTGACTAATGACTGCACAAACCATTCTGATCATGGGCGATCCTCGCCTGAATCTTGTCGCCAAACCTGTGTCGATCTTCGATACACCCGAGTTACACCAACTTATCAATGACATGCGCGACACGATGCTTTTGGCCAATGGCGCAGGTCTGGCGGCGCCGCAAATCGGCGTGGACTGGCAAGTGGTTTTGTTTGGCTCGGGCGAACTCAATCCACGCTATCCGCTAGAAGCGCCGATTCCCGAAACCATTCTCATCAATCCCGTGATCACCCCACTGAGCGAAGAGAAGCAACTCGGCTGGGAAGGTTGCCTATCGGTGCCAGGACTGCGCGGACAAGTGCCACGTTTTAAGCATGTGCGCTACACGGGTTTTGATGTAAAGGGTCATCGAATAGAGCGCGAGGTCTCGGACTTTCATGCCCGGGTCGTGCAGCACGAATGTGATCATCTCTTTGGCATTCTGTTTCCGGCAAAGATCCGTGACTTCACACAGTTCGGTTTTGTGGACACGCTGTTTCCAGACCTTGCCGCTCTAGAAGACACAAAGTAGGCGGAACATAACGCTCATAGGGTCTTGCAACGCAAAAGGGGTATCTAAACGATTCTGAGGCCAATGCACGGTATAGTTCGCTATGAAAAAAACTGACTTATACAAAAACTTGGCGCGAAAAGTCGAAGGCAAGTTAAAACAAGCGACCACCCCTGACAGATTTGCACAGGGGCTCACGCCAGATCGCAAAGACCGCCGTAAACAGGATCAAGCCAAGGGTTTGGTGCCGTTTGCCATCAAACTCAACCAACAATTGGCTGACGATTTGCGAGCGATGGCCACAGCAAAAGACATGGCCATCAATGACCTCATGGATGAACTGATCCGCAAAGCCCTCGCCGCGAAATAACACGGTCAAACACCCGGTACACAGACAAAATCGCCCTCGCCGCTTGCAAGAATTTGCAAGCACTGAAGCAGGTCAATCTGTAGTATCGGAAAACATGAAATCTTGGCTTCGGCGTCATTTCGGCAGGCATATCTGGCACAACTGGCACATCCACTTCGATCAATACAAGCCGCGAAACACACGTGACATCAAGTCATGACGTTCGAACCTCGCATTGGACTGATGTTTGTCGCCTATGACAGCTGCGGTTATCAAACTTTTTTTGGGACATCTCATGAATATCTTTAAACCATTCATTGCACTGGCTGTGCTTGGCTTAGGCGCCGCCATCAGTCCCGCCGTCGCACAATCCCCATTCGCTGGGTTCTATGGTCAAGTGTCGACTGGCTATGAGCACAACAGTACCGATTCATTTGGCTTGGTCGGCACCGATAATGGCAGCT
>CBFHKV010000004.1:100023-173150 GCA_965656505.1 Burkholderiaceae bacterium
CACCCAACACCAGCACAAGTGCCACGCTCAGTTCAGACAACATGCCTTTGATCATCGGCCTCGGTTACACCTTTGATCTTCATGATCGTTTCACGCTCGGCGTGGGTATCGATTATTCCGCTATATCTACGGACACGAATGTCGCGGGGTTTTCATATCCGAGCACGGGCGATCCGACAGCTTATGATTATCACGTGACAATATCGAATCGCGTCAATGTGTTCTTGTCGCCCGGCTACGCCATCGACAAAACCAAACTGGCCTACCTGAAATTAGGCTATTCCAATCAACAGCTTCAGTACGCCCAGAACAACTGTTGCTCTTCACCCTCAAACAAAGCCAGTGTGGATGGCTATTTGATCGGGGTGGGATACAAGCAAATGATCTCGGCCGGCGCTTACAACGGACTTTACGGTTTTGTGGAAGCCAATTATCAGGCCTACTCAAACGCTGATCTATCATCAACCTACACCGATGGACCGGGCGGTACGGTGACGGCAAATCCCGCTTCAAATACCTATAATTTTTTAGTGGGCGTGGGCTACCGGTTCTAAGTTTAAAGAACCAATCAACACTATCTTTCTACCCAACACTGAGGCACGATAATGAAAAAAAGACTCCTTGCTTTGTCGTTGCTCATTGGAATGAGCAGCCCTGTTTTGTCTCAAGAGCATTCGCTTGTGACGTATGCCGAGATTTCGAAGCCGCAATTTATTGATGTGGCGCCTTCGGGTTTGAGTATCGGTGATCAATATCTCCGACATGGAAATATCCTGTCCGAGCCAAATGGGACCGCTGTTGGTGAGTACTACTCCCAAGCCACGCTCATTTTCCTTGACGAAGCCACTGGCAAGAGCGCGCGTTCCTTTCTATCCGAAACCACACTGGAAGACGGGACCATCTACAAAATGGACATCGTGCAGTCAGTCGATGGAAAGCCCATCTCTGAGGGTCACAAACACGAGGGGACCATCATTGGTGGCACAGGCAAGTACGCTGGTATCCGTGGCACTTACAACTTGGAACTGATGCCTTCTGGCAAGGTTACCAAAACCACGCATTCGTATTGGCTTGGCAAGTAACAAATGGCATGGGTCTCCATTTGCCATTTGCTATTCGCAAGGCATAACCCGTTGCTTACTGTTTGTTTAAGTTTTTTGCGGTCAAGGTTCGTTCACTGAATCATGGACGTCGACCCAACTAATGCTTCATTTGATATCAAAAGGATTCAACGATCAACTGACGATTGTCAGCCATGACCACACCAGATAACTGGCTAGCGCAAATCAATGAGGCAGATAAACAAACGGATTCCATGAAGGATCCTGTAGAGAATTATTGTGTTGCTGCGGATGGTAAGCGGAAACGCACTCAACAAAAAGGGGAGAAGGATTTCTTGCAAAAGCTTGCAATATGTCAGTGGTGCGTTGGATGTACGCACGTCAAAAACAAATTGATCATTGCGTTATTTAACGGTTGCGTAATCAGGGGCTGCTGTGTTTAATAAAAAAGGGTTTTGCAAAAACAAATCCGACACACCCATCCAGAATCAAGCCGCTTTAACGGTGAAACATCGACTCCCACGCTTAACCGTGTTGGTTCCTGTTGAAGCATAAACTTCACAAACCTTAAGGACAAAAATGCAAAAAATTAATTTCAAAGCGGGCGATGTGATTCTCCGGGAAGGCGAAGAAGGTAACAGCGCGTTTCTGATCACAACAGGTTCTGTCGAGGTCATTGTTGGCGAAGAAAAAAAAGCCAAATCGATTGCCACCTTAAATGAAGGTGACGTCTTTGGGGAAATGAGCTTGCTTGAACCCGGTCCCCGATCGGCCACCATCAAGGCGGTCACCGCAACAGAGTGCGTCGTGACTTCTTATGACGACTTCATGGCTTCGATTCAAGAGGATCCAGAACAAGCCATCAAGTTCATGAAAACGCTAGTCCTGAGACTGCGTCAAATGAATGAAGTCATGGGCCAGATGGATCCTCAGCGTCGTCGCATGCGAGATATGTTCAGGGACTGGCAGAAGTCCAATGAAGCGGCAAAGGCTGCAGAAGAGCAACGGTGGGCGAGCATGACGCCTGAAGAAAAAGAAACCGAAATGAATAACCGTGAGGCATACCGAGCAATGAGCCTTGGCGTATACCGCAACGGCATGTTTTAACGGTCATTTGGGGTAACCTAGGGGCTATGTGAGGGTCCACTTCATGCACAAGGGTGGTAAATAGGGTCAGGCATCAAGACAGTGGCATTTCGGCCCTTACATACAACCACTCATAAAACCGCCCATAGAACCGCTTGTGATCGCCTAGGGATACGCAAATGCGACTGAACCAATTGAGTAGGCGGTTTCGATTAAGGCCAAGCATGGTCGTGCTGTTCACGACTTTGGCGCTCCCGTTTCTGGCCATCATCGTTGTCTTAGATTACACAGCCACTTCGCGCGCGGTGACCACAACATCTGAAGACATGGTCAATCGTTTTAACAACCAAATCGTCAGAGAACTTGCACAAACCATTGACCCCGTGGTCTCTTTGACTCGAAGTGCCGCAATGCTCGCCACAAAAGATCCCAGTTTTTTTAGAAAAGAGGCGTCTTGGGGTTTTCTACAAACGCAAACAGAGCACTCTGCCATCATCAATACGGCATACGTTGGGTTCGCAGATGGCTCAATCGTGATGGCCGCCCCTGCTTCAGAGGGAGCTCAGTTTTTTGGTAAAGCAGCCCCATCACAGACAACTCATGCCTTTTGGCTTCTCAAGCGAGAGGGCGAGCAAGTTCTCCATGACCAACTGGTTTTTACAGGGGCTCGCGACCAGGTAATAGAAACACACCGGGTCAACTCAACCTATGATCCACGGGTTCGCCCATGGTACCAATCGGCTGCTGCTCAGAAAGAATCCATCGTCTACGGACCAATCAAATCGGCTTCGACCGGCGAAATCGAACTGACTTTTGCAACACCGGTCATGGTCAATGGGCAGGTGGCGGCTGTCGCTGCTATCGATATATCCTTGGCCTCTACTCAAAGGTTTCTAAACGAGCACAAAATCAGCCCTAACGCCATCACCGTGATTCTTGATTCTCAACAAAGGGTAATCGCTTCCTCGAACGCGGAGATCCAAAACGTTGAAACCGCTGAGAATATTAGCCACGTAAGCGATTTGGCGAGCAACCTTCCCAAACGGGCGTTACTTTCATTGCCATCGAGCAAATTTCTTGGCACCTTTCGCTTCGATAGCGCTGATGGACACACCAATTACATGGCCAGTCTCAGCAAGGTTGATCTTAAAGTGCCAGTGGATTGGCACATTCTAAGCATCGCCCCCGCACAAGATTTTCTAACTGAGATCACCAACTCAAGTCGTTTAATTGCGCTAGTCGGTGTGTTGGCATTGATTGCTCAGCTACTGGTTATTTATGCGATGTCGGTGCGCATCGCTCGACCGCTTGAACAGTTGGCACGGGAAGTGGACGACATAGAACAGCTCAAAATACGCGACGATGGTCCGCTACCGCACTCTTTCTTTTCTGAAATAGACCAATTGACGTCATCGATCGATCGCATGCGTAAGGCAATCAGCGCTTTCTCCGCTTTTGTTCCTGTTGAACTTGTGCGCGGCCTGCTCAAATCAGGACAAAAACTCGAGCTCGGTGGGCGTAGTCGCTTTCTCACCATCATGTTTTGTGATTTAGAGTCCTTCTCTACCTTGAGTGAAAACAGCCCCTCGCAACAGCTCTTACTACGCGTTTCCAAATACCTGCAGATTGCAACCCACAACATCAACCAAGAAATGGGAACGGTTGATAAGTTCATTGGTGATGGCGTCATGGCCTTTTGGGGGGCACCCAACACGCTCGAAGACCACGCCTACAGAGCTTGCGCAGCTGCTTTAAAAATCCAAGAAGAAATGGATGTCATTAATAAAGATTGGGAAGCCGAAGGGCTCCCCCCGCTGAAGGTGCGAATTGGCATTCACTCAGACGTCGTTCTGGTTGGCAATATTGGATCCAATGAGCGCATGTCGTATACGGTCATGGGTGATGGCGTCAACGTCGCCGCACGTCTGGAAGGCATCAACAAAGAGCTTGGCACACGTATCTGTGTGAGTAAAACAGTGGTGAGAGAGGCTGGCGAGAAGTTAAAACTACGCGCCCTAAACGAGGTAACGGTCAAAGGCCGTAAATCCACTGTCGAGGTGTTTGAATTACTAGGACTAGAATCCATCGAGAGCGATCAGTCATTAAAGTGAGGCCAAGTAGAGCGAAGTAGAGCGAAGTACAACGTTTAATTAAATGTCCTTTTATCACCACATTACGCATACTTTATGCCTGCCTGACGTTAGGTTCTATGGAATATCACCGCAATCGATCCGAAAAAGAAATCTCAAAAATGCAAACAACGCATTCGTTTTTAGACAATCGCTCTGGTGATTGGAGGGGGTGTCTGCATACCTCACTCAGATTTCTTCGCGAGTCTTGGGATACGCAATGGGTGGGGCTTACATTTGTTGTCGATGCCTGCGCTGAATTTTTGGATCTTGACGAGCACCGAACAGATACCAGCGCGAAATTGTTGGCCGTTGCAAGGGCGTTGGCGCTTCAAGTTGAAACCAATAGCCGCAAAAGCCATTCCAGCCTGTCACCCGAGGAACCTCACTACCACAACCGGCTCCATTTCGCTGACGTGTTGACCACCGTTACCCTCCAAGCTGCCATAGAAAGCGAACACTCAAAACTGATCGACACGCAGTGGCAGACCGCATTGATTCTTATCGCCATCGCACATGACTATCAACATCCAGGACGGATCAACCGTTATGGCGCTGAAATTGAGCAGCTGTCAGTTGACGCCTTGCGACCACTCTTACATACCCACGCTGTGCCCGACAAATGGATCGAGCGTATTGAGCGCGTTATTTTGGCGTCGGACTTCTCATTAGTATCCAAAAATCATGATCGTGTTGCTGGCGAAGCATTTTCTTGGAACATAGACTGGGTAACAGTTTTGATTAATGAAGCCGATATCATGGCAAGTGTATTAGAGGAGTTTGGTACCGAGCTCGGCGTCGCACTGGCCAGCGAATGGGCGCTTGCCTCTGTACCAATGCACCGCTCGGTCGCCACCGAAAAAGGGCGTCTTGAATTTTTGGCAAGTACTCTCTTTAGCAGTTATTCGGCAACACTCTTAGGTGTGCCTAATGATCGACTTACACAACTCGGACTTCACCAGAAATAAATAGCCTGATTTTTAACTGACGGCCATGGTATTTGACGTTTGAATGATATAGACATCAACATACATTCCCAGTATTTTAACCTTTGTCGATGTCAATGAATAATGGTGCATCTAAAACGCCTGCATAACAAGGCATTGAACAATGGGCAAAAAAGCATTCTGTTTACACAGAACCTTCCCCCGACGATTCCTATCGGATCGAAAGGACGCTTTACCGCAGTAAAGTCATTGGATGTAGTCCTTTCAATAAAACGTACTTCCGACACAACTATTTGTGGTCATATCCCTCGTCATTAACCACAACCAGCTGTGTTTTTACAAGCGATAGATATCTGTACTACTGTGATGACGTTGTCACGACTGACTGGCTAATTTCGGTCGCAAACTTCCAGTCATCGCCTGTGATCCCTGAATTTTTTACATCGTTGCTAGGTGCTCAGGAAAAGTTTTTGCCCTATTCAACCTTGGAATGCAAGGTAAAACAACATGAGCTACGAACTAGACTCTTTTCTAGGGTTTTTTGAACAAGCAGATCTTGATTGGATCATTGACGCAAGTGATCACAGAGATCTCTGCGCAGGTGAGGTTCTCATCACGCAGGGTGGGCAGCCAGAGGGTATCTATGTTCTTCTCGAGGGCGAATTAAGCGTCAGTCTCAAAGACTTGAACGAGCCCATTGCAAAAGTGATCCCTAGCCAATTTGTTGGAGAAATATCCTTTCTCGATTCTAGGCCGGCTTCAGCAACAGTTACGGCACATTCAGATGCCAAGGTTCTTCGCATTGGTCGAACCGAACTAGAAGCCCGACTAAGCACGCACCCACGCTTTGCTGCACGATTTTATCGAGCGCTCGGCATGCGACTTGCACAAATTTATCGGCGAGAGCTGACCGATCCGCAACCCACCCCGCTTGAGAATAAAACCGAATTACCAACCGCTGAAACTTTGGCCGATATGTTTCGCCAAGCTTGCAACGCATTTGCCACACGACAGGCCTATCGCGTTGATGGGCAATGGGTCACATATGGGCAAGCACAAGATAGAGCGCAAAGATTAGCGGACAGTTTGGCCGCTTTACAAGCGCCTTGTGCGGAACAGCCCGTTGCAGGACAGCCAGTTTTGGCGGCTGTTCTGCCTAATTGTCACCAACTGCTTGAACTCTTCTACGCCGCCGCTTTATCGGGGTCTGTGATTTTCCCGGTCAACAATCGACTGGCAGCCTCTGAGTTGCAAAGTCTTTTACAACAATCGGGATCAGGCATTCTGATCACATCGCGTGTATATGCATCCACGCTTTCGCAGCTCGATTGGGATCGTCTCCCCGTGCACACGATCGTGTGGACGGATGAATCAACTGAAGTTCCAGAAACGGTTAAGCATGTTCAATGGCGAGCACTCTTAAAAGCTCCTCAGACACCTGTGGTGCCTGCAGAGCCAACCATTGATTCGTTTTTGCAGTGCTTTGGCACCTCTGGAACCACGGGTGAACCCAAGATCATCTTGCACTCTCATCAAAACGTCAGTGTGCACACAGCTGTGACGATGCAGGCGCTTGAGCTCTACCCGACCGATTCGCATTGCTGGGGACACTTCGGTCCAATGTTTCACGTCGGTGATGCTGCTTTCGTGTGGATCGGCACCATGCTTGGCGCACGACACGTCTTCAGTCCGAACTCGCTCGACTTCAAAAGCGTGGTGGAATTGATCGCTAGCGCAGAGGTCACCATTTGCAAAATTTCGCCTTCAATGCTCAAGCTGATGGTGCTCTCTGGTGCGGCTCAACACAAAACGTTTCCAGCGTTACGCTGGATTCTCACTGGAGGCGCGGCGCCAGACTTCACTTTGGTGCGTCAGACTGCCGACCTTTTTGACTGTGATTTCATTCAAGGCTACGGCATGACGGAGGCCACCTGTCACGTGGCGTTTAAGAATGAAAGCCAAGCGCCATTACGGCAAGGCATGAATGTCTTACCCGGACTAGATCTTAAGATTGTCGATGATGACCGCTTGGAACTTCCTATCGGGCAAATGGGCGATGTCGCTATTAAAGGTGTGACTGTCTTTAGCAAACAGATTCAAGGTGGCCAACCAGTCCAAGCCCCAACATCGGCCTTTTCTCCGGATGGTTACTACCTGACCGGAGACCTAGGTCACCTAGACCCAGAAGGACGCTTGCATATCGGTGGACGCAGCAAAGACATGATCAACGTTGGCGGCGAGAACGTCTTTGCTGCTGAGGTCGAATTGATTGTCTCTCGCATGGGTGGGGTCAAGCAATGTGCTGCCTTCTCTATGCCTCATGCGGACCTCGGCGAGGTGGTCGAAATCACCATTGTCCGGGCAGAAGACGACGTCACCGCACAGCGCGTCATTGCTTGGTGCAAGCAACTACTGGCAAGCTATAAGGTGCCGCGCAAGGTATATTTCCTCGAAGAGCTACCGCTGACACCAACTGGCAAAGTGCGCAAGACACTTCTATTGGAACAGGTTCGCGCGCTGCCAAACCCAAATCCGTCAAATGAATCACCTGCGCTAAGCGTCACGGATCAAGCGTCCATTAAATCGCTGATCCAAGAAACCCTGGATGCGCTGGGTGTGGCCCATACCCAAGAAAACCAATCGCTCTTTGAAGCGGGTTTGGACTCACTTGGCGCACTCGACCTCATTGAACAGCTTCAAAAGCGGCTTGGGGTCGTCGTTGCGCCATCGTTACTTTATGAGAATCCCACCATTGAGGCCTTGGTCGCCTATTTCCGCGACCAAGCCATTGAACCTCGTCGTGAAGCCACCATTGTTGACGAACCGCCAATCAATCCAACGACATTGCCGGTGCCCGAATCCGTCGCCGTTGGTCACCCCCTGAGTAAGATACTGGCTTTTCTGGTTTCGACGCTGAGCTTATTGTTACGTCCCGCCATGCTTGCGGTGGGATTGATTCCCACATTGATTCTTATCCAGTGGGCGGCCCAGCATATTTCGCCTATCCAGTTGTTTTTGCTCGGTCCCGTGTTTCTTAGCATGATGTTGGTGTCCACGATGGGCTGTGCATGGGCCTTTAAATGGCTAATTGTCGGGCGCCAAAAGACGGGGCGATTTGTACTCGGCAGTCTGAGCTATTACCGCTGGCTCATCATCAACAATCTTTTCCGTGGCTTGGACTCGACCCTGGGGGTACTACGTGGCTCGACCACCCTGAACCTCTTTTACCAATTATGCGGTGCGACATTGGGTAAAGGCGTACGCATAGAAACCGTTGACCTCCAAGATCTTGATCTGCTCAAAGTGGGTGCGGGTAGTCATATTGGTCGAGATGCCAATTTGCAGCCCGCTGTTTTGACTGATGGCGTCTTAGAACTAGGCCCAATTGCTATTGGTGAAGGCGTCGTGATTGGTCCTCAAGCCTCTGTGTTTGGTCCCGCGAATCTACCTTCTAACAGCTGTGTTCAGGGCCTAGACATTGAAACGAGTCAGGCTCCCCAAACCAGCCGATCTGCTTTACCCCCCTTGGGCATTCGAGCACTGGGCTATTTATTGGTAGCTTATGCAGTGACTGCGGCGATCAGCATCGGCGTGATCTTTCTGATGAGTTTTACAGAACTTCCCACGCTCTGGTCGGTTTTAAGCGGTACTACGTCAGTCGCGCCAAGCCTGCTTTTCTTTGCGCTCTTGGGCGTTGTGACACAAGGGGTCATACCTGCAGCGTACTTTGTCATTGTGGTCATCTTGAAACGGTTGCTTTTAGGGAAGTTAGCGCCGGCGGCATCGCCTGGTGCAGCACATTGGACTTATTCGCGTTTGATCGATGTGCCACTGTTCATGGTCTTTCTGCGTCTAACCGTGATGTCCCACGTGATGAAGTGGGCTTACCAGGCTCTGGGTGCCAAAGTTGGCGCAAGACCCTTTATTGCCGCACCCTATACAGCAGAACCCGAATTGCTGGAGATTGAAGACGGCGCGATGGTAGCGGGTAACGTTGCAATTTTCCCTCACGACCCAGTCACTGGTGATACAGCCCCGATAACCATCGGCAAACGAGCAATCGTTGCCAATTCTTGTCTTCTCATGGGGGGCTCACGCTTGGGCGATGAAAGTCTACTAGGCGACCTGAGTCGTCACGGTGCAAAGGACATATCGCTTCCAAAAGTCATCGCTGTGGGAAGGCCACCCCAGGTTGTGGGCTCTACAAGCCTAGTGGCCGATCAGTGCACAACGTTCAGCTATGCGAGCTTACAGACTTTATTAGTGGCACTTCAATTGATCATCGTGGTGGGTGGGCAAGTGCTCGGCTATGTCGCGCTAGGCCTCACGGTCCAGTGGCTTGCGGGTCTTTCGGGTTTACTGCTGCTAGCGCTCCTCCCCGCTCTACTCGTTATCCCACGGGGTGTGAAGGTTTTACTGCTTCCCATCGCAAAGTGGGTCATTTTGGGCCGCGTGCGCGAAGGCGAGCATCCCGCCTACGGCACCATGTGGGTCCGTTGGATCGCTCTGGAAGGCCTGTTGATGGACCTAGAGCGCACTTTGATCGCGTTAAGGGGCACCTGGATGCTGCCTTTTCTATACCGAGCCATGGGCTCACGCGTCGGCCCAAATACATGGTTACTGACCTCTTCTCTAGGTTCAGAATATGACCTCAAGTCGATGGGGTCAGGCGCGGTGTTTAACCATCGGTCGCTTGTTTTTGGTCACTCTATCGAACGGCATACCTTGATATTTAAGGCCAGTACGACTGGCGAAAATACCGTCATCGGCGCCTGTGGCATTGTTGAGGCAGGTGCGCAAGTGCCCGACCATGCCACGATCGCAGCACATAAAGCGGTGCATGCTCGCAAGCCACGCGTCAAACCGGCGACTGTTGGGCAAAGTTTGGTCAACTTACATGATTTTGAAGAAGCCGCCCGTCAGAAATTGCCTGGTCCAACTTTCGATTACTTCGCCGGTGGATCTGGCGATCAACTGGCGCTTAGTCGCAATCTTAAAGTGTATGACCGCGTACTTTACGTCCCACGCGTCCTCGTGGACGTCAGCCGTGTTACCACACAAAGACAATTGCTCGGCCACAAACTCAGTTCCCCTTTATTGGTCGCACCGATAGCCATGAACCGGCTCGCTCACCCAGATGGTGAGCGGGCCGTTGCACGAGCGGTTCGTAAACTGGGCCTAGGCATGGTGCTGAGCACACTGTCGAGCACCCCCGTAGAGGAAGTAACGACTGAGTTAGGTGACAACGGGCTTAGTCTTTTCCAGCTCTATGTGCTCAAAAATCGCACCCATACTGAGTCACTGGTACACCGTGCTCACGATGCCGGTTGCGCAGCACTGGTGCTTACCGTCGATGCGCCTGTTTCAGGTCGGCGTGAGCGCGATATTCGAAATGGTTTTTCAATTGCCTCAAAAGTAGATCTTCCTCATCTCCAAGGACTGGCGAACGACACCGACCAGCGCCTGCTCGCGTTTGAGCGTAGCAAGGATCCAAGTCTGGCGTGGGAACAACTGAAGTGGTTAGTCGAGATATCGAAACTCCCCGTTTGGCTCAAGGGCGTCATGCGGGCCGAGGATGCCGTACGTGCGGTTGAACATGGGGTTTCGGGCTTGATACTTTCCAATCATGGTGGCCGCCAGCTCGATTCTTCTCCACCGGCCTTGGAAGCACTGCAATCCGTTAAGCAAGCGTTGGACAAAGCCGGTCATCAGGTACCCGTGCTCGTCGATGGCGGCATAAGAAGGGGTGAACACATACTGAAAGCGCTCGCGCTGGGTGCAGACGCTGTCTTGGTGGGGCGGCCCGTCATTTGGGGGTTGGCGACATCAGGCGAGACAGGTGTTTCGCGTGTGCTTGGCACCCTGCAAGAGGAGCTCATAACAGCGATGCGCCTGGCTGGCAGCCCGAGCTTAGAAGACATTGAACAGCGGGGGCTCAGCATGCTCGACGATGCGATTGTTGAGCGTGCTAGGGACAATATTTTAAGATCTGATGGCTCATCAGCTGGGATCAAAGAGACCCCTATTGATTCCAAACCATCCTAAAATAAGAGGCCAATAGCCATCGGGCGACCAACAAGGCTTAAGGGCAAACGCTTTGGCTCATCAAAAATGATGAAATCCGTTGGGGATACGAAAAAACGCTGGAATTACCTATGTTGATTGTGGCAGGTTGTGCTGCGATTCGTTAGCCACCGTCAGGAAGCTAACAACATGCTAACCAAGCCAGTATCTCAATACATGAGACACTGGCTTCAAAAAAAACGACCGTACGGATGATTGGCGCAGGGATAACAAACCGACGCTAAGTCGCTTCTAAATCACTGACGTCTATACTCAGAACAGAGAGCCACACTGCTTTTATTGTTGGCGCTTGGTAGATGCACGTAACACAAATCGAGTACGTTAGCACTGATACGCTTGAACGTCGCCGACCCATCTGAGTCGACAATGACACCGCTTTTCATGTCATTCATTAATGCTCCCGCAATGTTTTCCTCATGTGAATCAGACTTCCAGTGCCCTGAGAAGTTACGGCCTTCTTGGGCTTCGATGACGATGGTGAAATCCGTTTTTACAAACTTCACTTCCGAACCATCGCCTGGCTCGTGATGCTTTGGCGCATTGCCGATGACAGCCACATTGGACACCCCAGACCAAGTGCCTAGCATTGAGCTGCTGTTGTCAGCCAATGCGACGCCAGACAGGAGAGTCGCACACAACAATGTGACGGATATCAGGGAAGATTTCATGGATTTCCTTGGTAATTGGTGGGTTGGTCTAGGGGTCGACAACCGGCACCTAGACCAACGTAGCACCGATTAGAGAAATTAGCTTGCCCAATCTTGCATTCGCTAAAGATTGCTGTGTACAGGCGCAACGACCAGCGCTCGTTCTTTGTCTTTCAACTACACCCATTTGGCTGGAAGACAGAGTAGAGACAACCACTATGCACCTGCTGACCTGGGATTTTCAGACCAGTCAAATTTAGAGACAATGGCTCCTTGATACCAAGGAGCGGGCATGAAGAAGTCAAGATTTACGGACGAACAGATTGTTCGAGTGCTGCAGGAGGCTGATCGAGACCCCATCGCAGCGGTTGCCAAGCGGCACGGTGTTAGCGAGGCCTCGATTTATGTGTGGCGCAAGCGCTTTGGTGCTATGGGCACTGACGATGTTAAGCGCCTTCGAACGCTTGAGCAGGAAAATGGCCGGTTAAAGAAGATTCTGGCTGAGCGAGACCTCGAGATCGAAGTGATGAAGGAGATCACTGCAAAAAAGTGGTGAGCGTGCAGGCTCGATTGGCCCAAGCTCGTTATGCCATCGAGCGCGGGGTTAGCCAAAGACGAGCCTGTGCGCTGCTTCAAGTAACGAGGTCTGGTTTGACCTACACCTGCAAGATGCCAATCAAGGACGCATCGATTGTTCAGGCCATGCGGCATTACTCAGCCAAGTACCCTCGATTTGGTGCGAGGCGGGTAAGGATCTTCCTACGGCGAGATGGCATCGCCTTAGGGCGAGACCGAACAGCTCGAATCTGGGCCCAGCACGGGCTTCAGGTGCCAGCAAAGAAGCCAAAGAAGCGCTATCGGCCTGAACGTAAACAAATCGGCGCACCTAGCCGACCGAATGAAGTCTGGAGTTATGACTTTGTCTTTGATGCTTGTGCAAACGGACAGAAGTTGAAATGCCTGACGATGATTGATGAATTTACGAAGGAAAGCTTGTTCATTGATGTTGCTGGTTCGATTCGAGGTAAACGTGTGGTCGAAGTGTTAGAACTTGTGGCTGCAAAGCGCGGTTACCCTCAATATCTTCGCAGCGACAATGGCCCGGAATTTGTGAGTACGGTGTTGCTGGACTGGGCGGCTCGCCACGGGATGACAAACATGTTGATTGAGCCAGGCAAGCCATGGCAGAACGGCACCAACGAGAGTTTTAACGGCAAGTTTAGGGATGAATGTTTGGCAATGAACTGGTTTCATAGCCGAAAGCATGCAAAGGTTTTAATCGAGCAGTGGCGGGAACATTACAATACGATCAGACCGCATTCAAGTTTGGATTATCAAACGCCGCTTGAGTACGTGTCTGGATGGAACAGCAGTTCAACAACCGGAGCCTACGTTTCTAAATGAAAATGGTCCGATAAATCAGACAGGTCAGCATCATCGATTTTCACTGCATGTAAATTGGTGGCAGTTATGTCAGATACTGAAGGTGTCGTAATGTGCGTTTGAATGAGTTGCTTCAGTTGCTCAAGTTCTCTCGCATACGGATTCACACCGTTTTGCACTTGGAGAGATGAGTGATAGTTCACCGCCCGTTCAAGCAGATCAGTATCGTTGCCTGTATTGTCATCGAGACCATCAAAGAAATGCAAGGACAATGACTCAAAGTCAGGATATCGTGATGCCGCTTTCAGATACTCCTGAAAGAGTTTCATTGCCGCATGAAATGATTCTTCGCTCTTGAAGTACTGCTGTGCTCGCATGTCCCACATGACGGTCAGTAACCTCGCAAGTTTGACTGCTCTTCGTTTGTCTTTTGTCCACAATGACAATCTAACGAATTTTGAGACAGAGGGAAACTGAACCGTCAAAGACAACGGTGTTCTGCGATAGAAGCAGTAGATGCCAAGTCTGTTACGACTCAAATGAAGTGAACTGGTCGACACGTGTGACACACCTATGTATCACACCGTGCAGTTTTCTAAGATGATTTTAAAAGTATAAGTTATTGATTTATAACGACTTTTTTTCTTATTTTGGTCGGGGCGAGAGGATTCGAACCTCCGACTCCTGCGTCCCGAACGCAGTACTCTACCAGGCTGAGCTACGCCCCGATTTAGGCTTGTTAACGACCAACAGTCGTCACGGGAACACACGTTTGTTTGTTATTTTCTTAACAGCAAAAATTTTAGCAGGTTTCAACTGAAACCTATCACTGCTCGCGTGTCAACGAGTAGCCAGCCAACCGCTGCAACAGGGTCTTGGTATCGCTGTCGGGCACCACGCTTAGCGCCTCTATGGCCATCTCAACTTCAGCCTCTGCGGCACGCCGGGTATATGCCAATGCATCGGTTTGGCCAATCGCCTGAGCCACCGCTTCAAAGTCACCATCACCATTTTCAATGGCGTGTCTAACGATGGCCTGTTGGTCTGCGTTACCAACCTCTAGGACGCGCAACAAAGGCAGGGTTGGTTTGCCTTCACGCAAGTCATCACCAATGCTCTTGCCAAGCGTTTCGGCGTCGCCAGAATAATCCAACAAGTCGTCGACCAACTGAAAGGCTGTGCCCATATGACGACCGTAAGTAGCCGCTGCCTCTTGCTGAGCCGCGTCGACGTCCGCCAATATGGCACCGACGCGCGCTGCGGCTTCAAACAGTTTCGCGGTTTTGTAGCGAACCACTTGCAGATAGTTTTCGCGTGTGACGTTGGGGTCATTCACATTCATCAACTGCAGCACTTCACCCTCGGAGATGACTTTGGTTGCTTGCGACATGACCCGCATGACCGACATGCTATCGACTTCGACCATCATTTCAAAGGCGCGTGAATACAAATAGTCACCCACCAGAACGCTCGCGGCGTTGCCAAACACATCGTTAGCGGTCCGACACCCTCGCCTGAGAGCTGACTCATCAACCACGTCGTCATGCAGCAACGTGGCGGTGTGGATGAACTCAATCACAGCGGCCATTCTAAGATGTTGGTGACCCGTGTAGCCAAAGGCTTTCGCCGATAACAACACCATAGCCGGCCGGATGCGCTTGCCACCGGAACCGATGATGTAGTCGCCTATAGTGCGGATCAACACCACGTCTGAGTCGAGACAGTCGCGAATGACCGTATCGACAGCCGTCATATCGGCATGGATTGGCGCTAGCAGTTGGTTGATGGCAGACACGGAATTCTTTTGACTTTCAAAGAGTTAAAAGGTATATTGTTGGGTTCGGCATAGCGCCGAAGGAAGTTTGCAAGAAACCTTTACCCAAATAGTTATCCAAACCAAGAGGTTAACCCATGTACGCGGTCATAAAAACCGGTGGCAAGCAGTATCGCGTTGCCGCAGGTGAAAAACTTAAAATAGAACAGATACCGGCAGACATTGGGCAAGAAATTACGCTAGACCACGTATTGTCGGTCGGCGAGGGCGAGCAGATTAAAATCGGCGCCCCGCTAGTCGAAGGTGCGGTGGTCAAGGCAACAGTTCTTGCGCAAGGACGCCATGACAAAGTCAAAATCTTCAAGATGCGTCGTCGCAAGCACTATCAAAAGCGGCAAGGTCATCGGCAGAATTTCACTCAAATCCTTATTGAATCGATTGTGGCTTAAGCCGCAGTCGCTCCAGGAGTAACTCATGGCACAGAAAAAAGGCGGTGGCTCAACCCGTAACGGTCGCGACTCAGAGTCGAAACGGCTAGGCGTAAAAGCCTACGGCGGTCAGCTCATCAGCGCAGGATCCATCATTGTTCGTCAGCGTGGAACCAAGTTCCACCCCGGCAGCAATGTCGGCATTGGCAAAGATCACACCTTATTCGCATTGGTCGAAGGTAAGGTTAAATTTGCTGTCAAAGGCCCACTGAATAAGTCGACCGTATCGATCCTCGCGGATTGATACGATTTGACTCGGCAGAAAAACCCTGTCGTGCGCGGCAGGGTTTTTTTGTCAGGGGCGATGGAAAAGAACTTCCGTAGAATCGAAAGACAAACGATCACCAACCAACAGGAACGCCCCCGCCGAGCATGGACAGGACGTCATTTTAAAGAGCAATCATGAAATTCGTTGACGAAGCAACCATCGAAGTCATTGCAGGCAAGGGCGGCAATGGCGCGGCGAGTTTCCGTCGCGAAAAGTACATTCCCTTCGGTGGGCCCGATGGCGGCGACGGTGGTCGTGGCGGCAGCGTGATCGCCAAGGCCGATCGCAATATCAATACCCTGATTGATTTTCGGTATGCCCGTAAGCACGTTGCCCGTAACGGTGAAAAAGGCCACGGAGCCGACCAATATGGGGCTGGCGCTGACGACATCATCTTGCGGATGCCTGTCGGTACCGTCATACAAGATGCCGATACTGGGGACGTCATTTGTGACCTTGATACCCACGGTCAAACCGTGGTGCTTGCCCAGGGCGGCGCGGGCGGACTCGGTAACCTGCACTTCAAATCCAGTGTGAATCGGGCCCCACGCAAGTTCACCCCTGGCAAAGAAGGCGAACAAAGGCGTCTCAAACTAGAGCTCAAAGTGCTTGCTGACGTGGGTTTACTCGGCATGCCCAATGCCGGCAAATCCACCCTGATCACAAAAATCTCTAACGCCAAGCCAAAGATTGCCGACTATCCCTTTACGACACTACATCCCAACCTCGGGGTAGTCCGTACGTCGCCGTCACGCAGCTTCGTGGTTGCAGATATCCCAGGCTTGATCGAAGGGGCATCAGAAGGCGCCGGACTCGGCCACCTGTTTTTGCGTCACTTAAGCCGTACCCGAATACTGCTGCATCTCGTTGACGTCTCCGCCATAGATCCCAATCAAGATCGCCTTCCCGAGGCCGTGGCGGAAATGCAGGCGATCGAAGGTGAGCTAAAAAAATACGATGCAGACCTCTATGCAAAACCGCGCTGGTTACTGCTCAATAAACTAGATATGCTCGATGACCCCGAGCACATCAAGGAAGCCTTTATCCAGCAGAGCCAGTGGCAAGGCCCCGTCTATGCCATCTCCGCGCTAACGGGTGACGGTACACAACAGTTGCTTTGGGACCTTCAGGACGCGCTTGACCTGGCGCGCGACCAAGAACACGAACAAACCGATCTGGCCTCAGGTGCCTTCGAGTTTGACGATCCCCGCTTCGATCCCGGCCGTGGAGACGCATCGTGAGCACGTTGAGCCAAACGCACGACCTGAAAACCCGCGCGAAACGTCTGGTTATCAAAGTGGGCTCCAGCCTTGTGACCAATGACGGTCAAGGGCTTGATCACCACGCCGTCACGCAATGGGCCGAACAAATCGTTGCCTTGCGTGCAATGGGCAAAGAGGTTGTCTTGGTTTCTAGTGGTGCCATTGCTGAAGGCATGGCCAGATTGCAATGGACACGACGCCCGACAGAGATGCATGAGTTACAAGCCGCAGCGGCGGTGGGGCAAATGGGTTTGGCACAAGCCTATGAGAATGCTTTTGCCCCTCACGGGTTGCGTACCGCCCAGATTCTGTTGACTCATGAAGACCTCATCGATCGCAGACGCTATTTAAACGCACGTTCAACCTTGTTTTCTTTGTTACGCCTGGGTGTTATCCCAATCGTTAACGAAAACGACACCGTCGCAACCGACGAAATTAAAGTCGGTGACAACGACACCTTGGCCGCGCTGGTCACCAATCTCATCGAAGCTGATGCGCTGATCATCCTGACAGATCAATCAGGCCTGTATGACAGAGATCCCCGCGATCATCCAAACGCTCAATTGATTGAGTATGCCCAAGCCGATGATCCTAGCCTCGAACAAATGGCTGGCGGTGCCGGAAGTCACATCAGTAAAGGGGGCATGCTCACTAAAGTCTTGGCCGCGCAAAGAGCTGCCCGAAGCGGCGCCAACACCGTCATTGCCTCTGGACGGCAAGCCAATGTGCTCACCCGTTTGGCGCAGGGCCAATCAATAGGCACCACGTTGACTGCCAAGCAACCGGTCTGGTCTGCGCGTCAACAGTGGATGGCCGATCACCTGCGTTTGCGAGGCCGTTTGACCCTAGACGATGGCGCCATCACAGCCTTGCTTCGCGACGGCAAGAGCCTGTTGCCTGTCGGCGTCAAAGCTGTCGAGGGCACCTTTGAAAAAGGTGACTTGGTGGCCTGTGTCGATCCAAGTGGCCGTGAATACGCACGGGGACTCATCAACTATTCCAGTGGCGATACGAAACGGATCATGGGCCAACCGAGCCAAAGTATTGCGCAGATCTTGGGTGAAATGGATGAATCAGAACTGATCCACAGAGACAATCTGATTCTAATGAACCCGGCGTCTAGCAACGAAAATCCACCACCCGATCGCTAGAACGACACCTTAATACGCAGTGCGATCTTGTTTAGGACTGAGCGCCTGCGACAAGGTCATGGCAGATGCCCGGTCACGAGTAGCCATGGCAAACATGCCCTTCTCAATCGGCGCGTCAATTAAAGCCGAACCTAACAAGCGCTCATTGATCACTAACGCCAGACGATCCCCAACCGCCCGCGTTGACGCCTGCGCCAATTTGCGCGCACCGCTATCGTTTAGACGAATACCGACAAAGAAATAACCGGCTGCGTCTCGCATGGGTGTGGCCGACCGAATTTCGGTACCACTGACAATGGGTTCTTGCGACAAATAAAGGACAGCGTCTGCACCATCCATCGACTGTTCGATCCACCCGGGTGCTGCCTGCGTTTTAGCGATATAAAAGCCCACGACCACTCTGGGGTCTGGCGGCGGCGGATAGGCGGCATCCCACAAAGCACCGCAACCGGTCAGACCAATCGCCAAACAAACGGTCAACCAACGCGACCACACATACCCATATCGCACCATTATTGGAGGTCCATCACGTGCTCGGTTCTATACCGTAGCGTTGGCGGTACGCTTGGACTGCTGCCGCATGACCCGCAAATTCGGGTTGTTGCGTGATCACCGTCAAAATATCCTCTAAGTTGGCAATCGTGATGACCGGCAAACCGTATCTCACACCCACCTCTTGGACAGCGGAACCCGCTGACAGCTGACTCTCTTGACCTGCGCGTTCCATCCGGTCCAAGGCAATCAGAACAGCCGCCGGCTCAGCGCCTGCGGCTTTGATGATCTCAACAGATTCACCAACCGATGTCCCAGCGGTAATCACATCGTCAATGATGACAACCCGTCCAGCCAGGGGGGCCCCAACCAGCTGCCCTCCTTCACCGTGGTCTTTGGCCTCTTTACGGTTAAAGGCAAAAGGGATGTGTCGCGTCAGGCATTCGGGACGCGCTGACAGGGCCATGGCGGCGCTCGCTGCTAAGGAGATGCCTTTATAGGCTGGTCCATACAACATATCGAAGGGCTGACCTGACGCTAACAGTGTCTGCGCGTAAAATTGCCCCAACCGGGCTAGACTAGCGCCATGATTAAAAAGACCCGCGTTAAAGAAATAGGGACTGTGGCGCCCCGATTTGGTTTGAAATTGACCAAATCGAAGAACACCTTCGCTTAAGGCGAATTGCACAAAGGCTGTTTTATCGAGTGCCGTCGAAGAGTCGGTCTTGGCATCACTGGTCATGATTGGATTCCGCTTTATAGTCTGTCGCATTATCTCATTTTTGTGGAGATTACTTTGCTGCGTGTCACCTCACTTAACGTCAATGGACTGCGAGCGGCTTTTCGTAAGGGCCTTCATCCGTGGATGGAGAAGCACGCGGCTGACATCATTTGTTTGCAGGAAATCAAAGCCCAACAAGCCGATCTCACTCCCGCACTGACAGACCCAGCACCCTACAGGGGGCACTTTCATTTTGCCCAGAAAAAAGGCTACAGCGGCGTAGGTCTGTACGTGCGCCAAAAGCCGGAAGAGATTGTGTTGGGTCTGGGTGTGGAAGACTTTGATAACGAAGGCAGACTGATTGCTGCTCGCTGGCCTAATCTCACGGTCATGAGTGCCTACCTACCCTCGGGCTCAAGCGGCGACGAACGACAAGCCGTCAAAATGCGTTTCTTAGCGTCGTTTCGTCCTTGGTTAGAGAACCTCATGAAACAGCATCGCGACAGCGGTCATGAATTTATTATTTGTGGCGATTGGAACATTGCTCACAAAGAAATTGATCTCAAAAACTGGCGGGGTAACCGCAAAAACTCAGGCTTTCTGCCAGAGGAACGGGAGTGGTTGACGCAGGTCTTTGATGACGTCGGGTTTGTCGATGTCTTTCGAACCCTTGAGCCGGGCGAAGATCAGTTCACGTGGTGGAGCAATCGCGGTCAGGCTTGGGCCAAGAATGTCGGATGGCGTATTGACTACCAAATAGCTACCCCGGGTATTGCAAAGAAAGCGCAACAAACCAGTATCTATAAAGATGAGCGCTTTTCTGATCACGCCCCCTTAACCATTGATTACGACGTCACATTGTAAAACCACAGAACAAGCGAGATGCCAGACCCTCTGCCTTTACGCAGATACCGTCTCGGCTTGTCTTTTGACGTCATCGTCAATACCGTCAATGTAGGCACGTCGCCGGTAGAGCAACCACAAGCCAGGCAGAGCGATGGCCACGGTCACTAAAAAGAAACCGGCCCATCCCATGCTCTCCACAAGCGGTGGCGCGAGTGGCCCGGCAAGATAGGTTCGCCCCACGGCGGATAAAGCCGATAACAAGGCGAATTGTGTCGCTGAAAACTGTTGTTGACACAAACCCATGAGTAGCGCCACGAATGCTGCTGTGCCCATGCCACCACATAGATTTTCTAGGCCGACGCCAAACGCCATGAGATACAAATTCTGAGGACTCACCGCGATGAGCCAATAACCAAAGTTGGAGACTGCCTGCAACACGCCAAAGAACATCAGCGAACGAAACAAACCAAAACGCGTCATCAACGATCCACCGACCAAAGCACCCACGATGGTGGCACTCAGGCCCATGATCTTGTTGATGGTGCCAACCTCTGTCACCGAGTAGCCCGCGCCACGAATCAAAAACGTGGTCGACAGTGCACCGGCAAAAGCATCACCCAACTTGTAGAGCACGATGAGTAAGAGTAATGTCCAGACACCCTGACGAGAAAAAAATTCTTTTAAGGGACCCATGACAGCGACTGTCAGTGTCGCTGGGGTCTTTGCCGGGGTCTGTGGCTCTGGTGCGACCAACGTCGCGAGCACACCACCGAGCATCAGAAATCCCATCAACATGTACATCGACTGCCAACCCAACCACTGGTCAGCAATGATGAGCGCCAATCCGCCAGAAACGAGCATGGCTAACCGATAACCAAGGACAGACAATGCGGCGCCAGCGCCACGCTCTTTGGCTTGCAACACATCGGTACGGTAAGCATCGAAGGCGATGTCTTGGGTCGCTGAAAAGAACGCCACCAGCACGGCGATCATAGCCAAGGGGCCCAAGGAGGTGCCAGGCGAAGCCAGGCCCATGGCCACCAACCCAAGTGCCAGTAGTACCTGCGTCAAGGCCATCCAGCCGCGACGACGACCCAAGATAGGTGGGGCGTAACGATCGACCAAAGGGGCCCAGAAAAACTTTAAGGTGTAAGCGGTCCCAACCAGCGTCAGGAAACCGATCTCCTGTAAGGAAACGTTTTCAACCGTTGCCCAAGCTTGCAGGGTGCCGCCAGTGAGCGCCAGCGGCAAACCACTGGCGAACCCCAAGGCCAGCAAAGGCGCCACACGACGACCGAAGTAGATACTCGCAAACATCAGCACTCACCGAATCGGTAGAGCGCTAGCGTGGCCCGCCAGCTCGGCAACCAAGTGACCTCGGCGGTTGGACTGAAGGTCACGCGCTCAAGGATCTTGAGTTTGAGTCGCTCGCATAAGTCTTCAAAGTCTTTGATGGTGCACAAATGAATGTTTGGGGTGTCATACCACGCATAAGGCATTTGCTTGGTGATGGGCATGCGCCCACGCAAGATCGACCAGCCATGAGGCCAATAGCCAAAATTAGGGAACGACACAACACCAGTGCGCCCCACACGAACCATCTCACGCAAAATGTGTTCGGTGTGGTGCATCGACTGCAGTGTCTGCGATAGCACCACCGTGTCAAATTGTTGGTCACTGAAAAGCGCCAATCCGTCTTCTAGGTTTTGTTGAATGACATCGACGCCGCGTTGCACACAACCAATCACACGCTGGTCGTCGATTTCAACCCCAACACCACGGACTTGTCGCTGCTGTTGCAAATAACCCAGCAACGCACCATCCCCACAACCGAGGTCGAGCACTCGGCTTTGCGGATCAACCCAGCCCGCGATTCTTTTGAAGTCGCGCCGAATGGGCGCTGCGATGGGATCAGTCACGACAGCTTTCCTTGGCGATGCGGTGGAAATAAGCCCGGACCACAGCGTGGTACCTGTCGTCGGTCAACAGAAACGCGTCATGGCCGTGCGGCGCGTCAATCTCCGCATAGGTGACCGACACTTCGTTGTTCAATAATGCTTTGACGATTTCGCGGGACCTCGCTGGCGGGAAGCGCCAATCCGTCGAAAAAGAAACCAGTAAAAATTTGGCTTTAATTGCTTCAAAGGCACGCGTCAGATCACCTTCGGTTTGCCGCGAGGGGTCGAAATAGTCAAGCGCACGGGTAATCAATAGGTAGGTGTTGGCGTCGAAGTAATGCGAAAACTTCTCTCCCTGATAGCGCAAATAGGACTCAACCTCAAATTCCACGTCATAGCCGTAACGATAATCACCATCAGCGGTTGGATCACGCTGCGCGCGACCAAATTTTTCCGCCATGTCATCATCAGACAAATAGGTGATATGTCCGACCATACGAGCCACGGCGAGTCCGCGACGAGGCACCACGTCATGAGCGTAATAATCACCACCATGAAATTCGGGGTCAGTGATAATCGCCCGTCGTGCCACCTCATTGAAACCGATGTTCTGCGCCGATAAGCGAGGCGTGCTGGCAATCACCACGCAGTTGGCCACACGCTGTGGGCAAGTAATCGCCCAACTGATCGCCTGCATTCCACCAAGCGAGCCACCCATCACTGCCGCGAAGCACTCGATACCCAACTGATCAGCGAGGCGGGCCTGCGCCATGACCCAATCCTCAACCGTGAGCACCGGAAAGGTTGCGCCCCAAGGCTTTCCGGTCGCCGGATTGATTGAGGCCGGTCCAGTCGACCCAAAGCAAGAGCCCAAGTTATTGACACCAATCACGAAAAAGATGTCCGTATCCACTGGTTTGCCTGGACCAATCATGTTGTCCCACCAACCAATGTCATTGGGATCATCGGCTGAGACACCTGCCACGTGGTGAGAGGCATTGAGCGCGTGACAAATCAAAACAGCATTTGAACGATCAGCATTCAACGTGCCGTAAGTCTGCACCGCAAGCGTATATGCATCAAGGGTTTGACCGCTGACCAAAGGCAGCGGCTCATGAAAATCAAAAAATTGCGTGCGAACCACACCCACACTGGTCGAGGCACTGCCAGATGAGTCCTGCGCGCTCGAGGGCGCTTGGGAGGTATGAGAGGGAGTCATTCGGACCTCTTTAGCGGGATTTGTGAGGCGCCCGCAAGCAGATCAGCCAAATCGGCGCCAAAAACAATAGTTAGTGTAGCACCGCCGCCTCACGACGTCGCCCCCAAAAACCATAACAACAAAGGCGCCAAAATAATGAACGCTAGCGTAGACAGCAAGACAGCGCCCGCTGACGCATCGCCTTCGGTGCCGTGCAGACGGGCAAACAGGTAGCTATTGACCGCGCAGGGCATCACCATTTGTAAGGCAATGGGCGCGGCAATGTCATAAGCCAAACCCGAAAAACCCAACAAACCAACGGCCACCACCGCACCGCTCACGAATCGGGCAACAGCCACCCGTGACCCTGCTTTGAAACCCGAGCTAGGCAGCTGAGACAGCGCGTGACCTAGTGTCAGCAACATCAAAGGTACTGCTAGGCTGCCGAGCAGCAAGGCGCTGTCTAACACCCACTCAGGCGCGGATAGACTGGCCCAGCGGGCGATGATCGCCAATAAAGTGGCCCAAACAACCGGCTGTCGTGACACCTTGCCCGCTGAACCTGTCAGCCAACGCAGGCCTAGGGTGAAACTCAGAAACGAAGAGACAGCAAAAAACGCTATCGCCACCGTTAAACCCTGCGATCCAAACACAAGCGTGGCCATGGGCAAACCCAGATTGCCTGCATTAGGTATCCAGGCCGTCTGCCCCAACGCCGCCACAGGCAGGCCAAAAAGGCGCAATAAACCCGCCACAATCAGGGCACCCGCCAGCAAAGCGGCAGCGCTCGCGCCCAACAGGATAACAAGGGCCTGCGCCTCCAGTGGCGTGGTCATAAGTGTATGAAACACCAGCATGGGAATGGCCACATAAGTCACCAGCATCGACACGAAGTCCGTGGGGTAAGCGATGTTTCGCTTACCCCAAATAAAGCCGATCAATCCACAAACCACCAGCGGGAGTATGCGTAGCAGGGTGCTCAAGTAAGCCGCCAGCAAAACACTCATTTCAATTTCCTAAGCAAAACACAGGGATTATGCGAATTAACAAACAGGCTCAAAACGCCGAAACTGTGCGCATTAAGTCAAGCCATTGTCACAAGAGGTTACAAAAGAATGACTAAAACATCTTTATCGAACCGCGAGCTCCAATGTCTCGCCTGGGTATCAAAAGGCAAAACCAGCTGGGAGACCGCCACCATCTTGGGCTTAAGCGAGAGCACCATTAACTTCCACTTACGTAACGCCAGCAAAAAACTCAATGTATACGGCCGCCAAGCGTGTGTGGCGCAGGCTATCTACCTTGGCTTACTGACGCCGTCTAACGCATTTCAAGCGACCGCATGAATTCATCAGCCAACCCCTGATCCAACTGATCCGGCGGACCCGCCACAATCTGCTGCATCACCAGGTCATGGTAGAGGATCACCTTGGCGTGCATCACGAGCTCACCCTTGTCGGTTTGACGGCGCATCACAAAGGCCTCACCTTCGGTGGCTGCGTCACTGGCAGATTGATTCATGCCAGCTTCAAGCGAACCAATCATGGCCTGCTGGGCTTGTTGGCGCTGCGCCGGGGTGCTTTCCATGGGCAATTGGGCATAACCAAAAGAGAACACCGTTTGATCCACGGTCGCACTCGTTAAAACGAACGTTACCTTCATATTGGCCAATGTCAGCTCTCTTTCAGCCGTATCCACCTTTGCCGGAAAAGCCACGGTCGCCACACCGTCTGCGACGGGCATTTCACGCCAGTTGTACTTTGGGTAGCAGCCAGCTAGCACAACCATCAAAAACATCACCGCTAGTATTTGGGCACGAGGCTTCCATTGGTCAGACATCTTTATCAAGTGGTTTCCTTTTTCTTGCAGGTCACGTAACCCATCAGCGGTTCACGTACAATCTAGCGCTAAGAGAGCTATTTTAATGACATCACGAGGTAATCGTTGACCACCCTGCTGCAAAAGCGTCTTGACCGCTTAAAACAAGCACCGCCAATGTTGGCGCAGGCTTTGCGAGGCATTGAGAAAGAGGGCTTGCGCGTTGACGATGCGGGTCGTTTGGCGATGACCCCTCACCCAGCGACGCTGGGTTCGGCTCTGACCCATCCGCACATCACCACCGATTATGCCGAAGCGTTGTTGGAGCTAATCACTGACACGCACAACGATGTCGATTCGCTGATGCAGGCACTGGACTGGGTTCATCGCTTAGCCGTCGATGGACTTGATCGGGAGGTGTTCTGGAATCAATCCATGCCAGCGGCACTGCCACCAGAGGCACAAATCCCTATCGCTTGGTATGGTTCGTCCAATACTGGCATGCTCAAGCATGTCTACCGTCGTGGGCTTGCGGTCCGCTATGGCAAGCCCATGCAATGTATTGCCGGTTTGCACTACAACTTCTCATTGCCATCCGCATTGTGGGGTCTGTTAGATTTGCCCGGCGAATCGGCGCAATCGCGCCAGTCGGCGGGTTATGTCGGTTTGATTCGTAACTTCGTACGCCACAGTTGGTTATTGATGTACCTCTTTGGCGCGTCACCGGCGGTAGGTCGGCACTTCATTACACACGACGACCACGGTCTTGAAACCTTGAATGGCGATACCTTGTACTTGCCCTGGGCAACCAGCCTGCGCATGAGCGACTTCGGCTACCAGAACCCGGCGCAATCCACGCTCAAGCCTTGTTACAACGACCTACCGACATTCTTGTCACGGATGTACGAGGCGGTGACCACACCCTGGCCCGCTTACGAAAAGATCGGCACCCATCAAAATGGTGAATGGGTGCAATTAAATTGCAACCTCTTACAGATCGAAAACGAGTACTACTCAACAATTCGCCCCAAACGCGCCACAGGGCGCGGTGAAAGACCCATCACCGCCTTGGCTGAGCGTGGGGTTCAGTACATTGAAGTGCGTTGTCTAGATATCGATCCCTTTGAGCAGTGCGGCATCAGCGCCAGCACAGCACGCTTTATGGATGCCTTCTTGCTGTTTTGCGCGCTAGACGGCAGTCCCTCGTTTGGCGATGACGGTTTTTGTGAAGAAAGTGCACAGAACTTTAAAAACGTGGTGCGCCAAGGCCGCAAGCCCGGCTTAACACTCAACCGCGCGGGTACGCCGGTTGCCCTGAGCGAATGGGCGGATCAAACGATCAACAAAATCGAATCATGCGCTGCATTGATGGCTGAACAAGTCAATGATGACGGGTATCTTGACGCCATTCAAACGCAACGAGACAAAGTGCTTGATCCAAGCCTCACCCCATCGGCGCGTGTCTTAGACACCTTGCGCCAAGAAAATCTCTCGTTCGAGGCCTTTGGACTCCAGTTATCGACCGAACACACAGAGCGTTTGATTGCGGCGGGATTGACTGACAGCGAGCGCGATAAAGCGGCCAGATTACGGGATGAATCATTAAAAGCCCAAACCGCCCTAGAGGCCAGCGATACGGTGACGTTTGAAACGTACGTGGACCAGTTCAATCAAGCACTAAAGCGTCCGCAGTAAGTGTCTCTCGTTTATTGGGTAGAGCAAAACTGGCGCGCCCGACAGGAATCGAACCTGTATCGAGAGCTTCGGAAACTCTTATTCTATCCGTTGAACTACGGGCGCTTAGCGGATAATTATACGCTGACTGCACAAGCGCACGCAGAGGCCGCTAGAGCTTCTAGTGACATTGTCGGTATAATTGTGCAAGTTTTTCGGATACTGCAACGTAGGTGTTTCCATGAGTGATACGAGAGAACCACAACACGAGGATGTGCACGATAGTCACGATCCTGCTCCTGGCTCTTTGATCAAGACGCCCAAGCAACTGGTCGTCACGGTTATTTTGTCGTTCCTGATTCCTATCGTGGTGATTATTTTGCTGGTCAGCTGGGTCACGTCCGGTACCAAATGGTCCTCAGGATCAAACACGCTCACACCAGAAGCCACGGCGGTGCGTATTGCCCCGGTCGCCCAAATTGAAATTGTGGACGTCAATGCCCCCAAGGTGTTACAAAGCGGTGAGCAAGTCTACAACGCCGTTTGTGCCGCCTGTCATGACGCAGGTGTCGCCGGCGCTTATAAGTTTGCTGATCAAGTGGCCTGGGGACCAGTGATTGCAACGGGTTTAGACAGCATGACGGCCAATGTCATCAGCGGCAAAGGGGTCATGCCAGCGCGTGGTGGCAACCCTAATCTAGATGATCTCGAAATCGCACGCGCGGTGGTTTATTTGACCAATGCCGCAGGGGCCAACTTCGAAGAACCCACAGAGGTTGTTGCTGAGGTTGAGCCAGAACCTCAAGTGGCTATGGCTGAATCAGCCCCCGAACCAACCGTCACCGCGGCCGTGGACACGACCAGCACTGAATCCGAGACCGTTGTGGCGATGAATGAAAGTACTGCGGATTTGGCTAACGGTGAGAAAATTTATAATCAAGCCTGTGTGGCTTGTCATGCCGCCGGCGTGGCTGGTGCGCACAAGCTAGGCGATAAGGTCGCTTGGACGCCCGTGATTGAAACCGGCATGGACACCATGATTGCAAATGTCATCAAGGGCAAAGGCATCATGCCAGCCATGGGTGGTCTTTCCAATGCTAATGAGCAAGACATCAGTGATGCCGTTTACTACATGGTCGAACAGGTCAACTGACAATTCCTGAACAACGCGCCAGCATTTTCTAAGAAGGGTCCAAGAATGGACCCTTCTTACATTCTGCTTTAGGCCGTTGCCCCAGGCTCAAGCAAAGAGAGCCCCAATTGAACCCGTCGCTGCAGCCAGAGGCTAGGCCGGTAGCGGGGATCCATGGTTACCGTAAGCATGTTATTCAAAATCTCCAAAATTCGAGCGGCACCGAGCGTATCCCCCAAGCTCAAAGGACCCGCAGGATAGTTCAAACCCAACGTCACGGCACGATCGATATCAGACGGGCTCGCAATTTGCTGTTGGGCAATATCGCAGGCGATGTTCACGATCGTGGCCAATACCCGTTGAGCGACAAAGCCCGGCGAATCCTGAATCACGCTGACACCCACTTGGTCGCGCGCCAAAAGCGCATGCGCCCTGTCGCACCAATCTCGGGTCGTGGCGGGGCTCACCATTAAGGTACGACGTCTAGCCGGCAAGATCCCACCAAATACATCCACGCCGACCGTGCGTTGCGCATCCAGACGCTGGTGAGCCACCACGGTAGAGACGTCTTCGCCAAAGGGCGTCACAACGATCAAACAATCCTTGTCGGGTCGACTGCCGGTTTGCAGGGTGGCGCCCAAGGTTCTAAAGAGCTGTGTCGCCATCTCATGACCGGGCTCATGAGCCGGGCTGATCCACACAGAAGGCAAGGGTGACACCTCAGGCACAGGCAACGCCGCCGATTCTTTCTTTTTGCCATCGGGGTATTCATAGAACCCCGCCCCCACTTTACGTCCATACAAACCACCGGCAACACGTAGGGCGGCGATGGGAGAAGGCCTGAAACGGGTTTCTTCATAAAACTGATGGTAGATTGATTCCATCACCGGATGAGACACATCGACTCCGGTAAGGTCCATCAACTCGAACGGTCCCATCCTGAAACCACATTGCTCTCGCATGATCGTATCGACCCCTTCGAAATCGCTCACCCCCTCTTGCACGATCCGCAACCCCTCCGTGCCAAGGCCACGACCCGCGTGATTCACGATAAACCCCGGCATGTCCTTGGCTCTTACGGGCGTGTGACCTAACGTGGCCGTCAATGCCATCAAGGCGTCGCCAATCGCTCGGTCACTACGTAAACCGTCAATCACCTCAACCACTTTCATCAGCGGCACCGGGTTAAAGAAGTGATAGCCTGCCACCCTTTCAGGACGGCTGCACGCCGATGCAATCGCGGTGATCGATAGCGACGAGGTATTGGATACCAGCGCGCAATCTGGCCCCACCACATCCTCTAAGGCCTTGAACAAAGTCTGCTTGGCCTCTAGTTGCTCGACAATGGCTTCAATCACCAAGTCACACCCAGCCAACTCGCCCAGCGTCTGGGCCGTGTGCACACGGCCCAAGGCGGCGGCAGCCGCTTCGTCGGTTAGCTTGCCCTTGCTAACCAACGTTTGCCAGGTTTTCTCTAAGGCTTGACGGGCCGCGTGCAGGGCATCTGTTTGTTGATCGTGAATGAGTACCGTCAACCCCGCCTGGGCCGCGATCTGTACAATGCCTTTACCCATGGCACCAACACCAACAACGCCAACAGTTTTGAATGAATGCAAGACGTATCCCCTATTTCTTGATTGAATCCACTTTACCTGAGAAACATGTCAACGCTATCAAACGATCAAATCAACCCCAGCCAGTTTGCCGAAATTTTTGAGCCTCGAATCGAAACAGGCCACAAAGACACATTCGGCTCCGTTGGTTTACTTGGCGGGGCCGAAAGCATGACGGGCGCTGTCGCTTTGGCCGCACGATGCGCACTCAAGTCAGGTGCCGGTAAAGTCTACGTTGGGGTCACACAAAGCCACCCCAATATCAGTCTTGACCCCATGCAACCCGAACTCATGTGGCGCTCAGCCCAGCACCTGCTTGAGATTGCAGGTCAAATACAAGCTTGGGCTGTGGGCTGCGGTTTAGGCTCTCACCCGCTGGCGATTCAGTCGGTGAAGACGCTGTTTCAGACACGCGATCAGACCCCTTTGGTGATTGATGCTGACGCCCTGAATGCCTTGGCGCGGGGCGACCTATCTCCCGTTTGGGGCAGAGGCACGGTGGTCATGACACCGCATCCCGGTGAAGCGGCTCGTTTGTTAAAAACCACCACAAAAGTTGTGCAACACGACCGTTTGTTAACCGCTAGAACACTCGCCGAAACCTTTCATGCGTGGATTGTTTTGAAAGGCCATCAAACGGTCGTGGCTGACCCTAGCGGCCATTGCCAGATCAACCCAAGCGGTAATGTGGGTTTGGCCACGGCCGGCACGGGCGATGTGTTGACCGGTCTTCTGGCCAGTTTGTTGGCTCAAGGGTTTGATGCGTCGGTTGCCGTCCCAGCCGCGGTTTGGTTACACGGCCGTGCGGCCGATGCCCTGACACAGCAACTCGGCGGACCCGTGGGGCTGACCGCCTCGGAACTCATCGACACGATCCGCTTACTGAGAAACGGTAGCAGCGCTCACGCTTAGGTCCGGCAAGCAGCGCAAATGCGCCGTGGCTAGTGACGTCCACCTTTGGCCAACATCCCTTTGAGCATATCAATGCGCGCCTTGGGGGTGAGGTTTTCTTGGGAGTCGGGCAGATCACTGGGCTGATCTAAACCCATTTCTGCCACAAAGCGTGAGACCTCACAAACCCGCTCTTCGCGTTGACGACGCCGACGGGCACACCAAGTCAGGTGCAAGCTGCGTTGGGCGCGAGTGATACCCACATACATCAATCGTCGCTCTTCTTCGATTCGCCCAGCGGCAACATCGGCATCGATCAGGGCTTCATCTGCCGCGCTTTTACCCGCATGCGGCAACAAGCCCTCTTCCACGCCCACAAGAAAAACATGTGGAAATTCCAATCCTTTGGAGGCATGTAACGTCGACAGCGTCACGGCGTCGGGAGACTCATCGGTTTGTCGATCGAGCATGGTCACCAAAGCGACGTGCTGTACCAATGTCACCAAATTCCAATCCGATTCTTTGGCGCGCCCTTTCAGCCAGTCAAGCAGGTCTAGGACGGTTTGCCAGCGTGATTGCGCCGCACGGTCATCGCTAGCGACGTCATAGAGATGGTTTTCATAGCCGATGGCAACCAACAGTTCGTCTAACAAGCGATCAACGGGCTCTTGCGCCGGTGACTTGACCGCACGGCTCTCAAAGCGCGCCACGAAACCCACAAAACCACTTAACGCCTCATATTGACGCGCCGGTAATATCGCTGACAACCCCTGTTCGCTCGACGCCTGACGCATACTCAGTTGCCGTTGGGCCGCGTATTGACCCACCGCTTGTAAGGTCGCTTGTCCAATCCCTCGGCGCGGTGTGGTGGCCGCGCGGATGAAGGCGGGATCATCGGCATCGTTGGCCAATAACCTCAGGTAAGCTAATACGTCCCTGACCTCGGCCTTATCAAAAAAACTTTGACCGCCCGAGACCGTGTAGGGAATGCGTAAATCACGCAAGGCCTGTTCTATCACCAGCGCTTGCTGATTGCTGCGATAGAGCACGGCAAAGTCTCGCCAGTGCGCCTGTTTCTCCACACGTGCAGCCGACAAGCGCATCGCCAGAGACTGTGCTTCGGCCAATTCGCCGTCCATACGCGTCACCGTGATCATCTCGCCTGTCCCATGTTCGGACCACAGCGTCTTTTCAAAGAGCTTGGGATTTGCGGCGATAACGTGATTGGCTGCGGCCAAGATACGCTGCGTCGATCGATAGTTTTGTTCGAGCTTGATGAGACGCAAGGCGGGGAAATCTTTCTGTAGACGCGCAAGGTTCTCTATCGTGGCACCTCGCCAACCATATATCGCTTGATCGTCATCACCAACGGCCGTAAACATGGCGCGTGAGCCGGATAGGTGACGTAGCAATTCATACTGGCATTGGTTGGTGTCTTGGTACTCGTCAATTAACAGATAACCGATTCGATTCTGCCACTTTTCTCGTATGGTTTGTGAATCAGCCAGCACCTGGCACGGCAATAAGATCAAATCATCAAAATCAACCGCCTGGTAGGCTCGTAAAGTGGCTTGGTAACTGTGATAAGTATGCACCGCCTCGATGGCTCGTTCCGTATCGGCCAAGTGGGCGGCTTGATCTGGCGTGATCAAGGCGTTTTTCCATAGCGATATATGCTGCTGCACAGCTTTTAACCGGGCCCGATCGGTGGTGGCAATCAGCGACTGAATCAAGCCGAGACCATCTTGTGAGTCCAGTACTGAAAAGCCTTGTTTTAAACCCGCGGCCTCATATTCCTGACGCAAAAACCGCACACCGAGCGCGTGAAAGGTTGACACCGTCAGGCCACGCGTCTGGGACTTATCTAGTATGGCAGTCAACCGGCCTTGCATTTCAATCGCGGCTTTATTGGTGAAAGTCACTGCCACAATTTGGCGCGCGGCGTAGCCACAGGTTTTAATCAGATAGGCAATTTTGCCGGTAATGACACGGGTCTTGCCAGAGCCGGCACCGGCGAGCACCAATGTGGGTCCATCCAGATACTTGGCCGCTTCGCGTTGTGCGGCGTTCAGGCCTGCCAGTTCGGATTGGTCGCTCAAAAAATACCTCTGTGTTTGGATGGTCGGACATCGTTCTAGATTTCTAACGGGTCCACTTCAATCTGCCAGCGCAAACGCTGGGCCCCATGCCGCTGTCCTAGCGAAGACAGCCAACCGCGTAAAAGCCGATGCAAGTCGCCACGCACCGTTGACTCAATCAAGAGTTGCGCCCGACAGACACCGGCAACCTTAACCACTCGCAGCGGCACCGCATCGTAGAGCACCACATGGTCGTTCAAGCCTTGCTCGCTTAGCCAAGCCTGGGCGCCTTCGCGCGCTGATTCCAAAAAGTCCAGCGCTTGTGGCAGCTCGGCGGCTTCGGCAGTGAGTAACGCTTGGAACGCAAAAGGCGGTAGCCCAGCGCCTTGACGGTCAAGTAAGAGGGAGCGGGCAAAACCAGCAAAGTGGTGGGCCTTTAGGGCTTGATAGACCGGCTGCTCGGGGTAGCCCGTTTGAATCAATACACGGGCAGGCGTGGCTGGCTGGTCGTTTTCATTGTGGGGGTTTCCATTGCGGTCGGCTCGGTCATGACGACCTGCCCGGCCCGCGACCTGCAGCAACTGCGCAAACAATCGCTCGGGCGCCCGAAAGTCCTGAGAAAACAACATCGAGTCCGCATTCAAAATACCCACGAGCCCTAGGTTCTCGAAGTCATGGCCTTTGGACACCATTTGAGTGCCAATCAAGATATCCACTTCACCCGCATGCACCTTATCAAACAGCGTTTGGGCACTGCCTTTTTGGCGGGTACTGTCTGCGTCAATACGGACCAAACGGGCCTGAGGAAAACGTTCGGCCAAGTGCTCTTCTAGCCGTTGGGTACCACGCCCCATGGGTTGTAGATCTTGATCGCCGCACACAGGACAAGCCGCAGGTGCCCGGCGCTGGGAACCGCAGTGATGACACTGCAGCCGTAATCGGTTAGGGGCTTGGCGGTGAAGCACCGCAAAAACGCTGCAGTTATCGCATTGACTTACCCAGCCACAACTGTCGCAATGCAAGACAGGCGCGTAACCGCGGCGATTCAAAAACATCAAGACTTGTTTGCCTTGTGCCAAGGTTTCTTCGATTGCCTCAATCAAAACAGGGGCCAATCCCTGCTCAAGCTTTAAACGTCGCGTGTTAATCAAACGCACTTCCGGTAACGTCGTGCGAGTCGCCCTCTGCGTCAACGTTAAGCGCTGATACTGCCCCTGCTCGGCCCGATACCACGACTCAAGACTCGGTGTTGCCGAACCCAAGACAATCACGGCGTTGCTCTGTTGTGCACGCCAAATGGCCAAGTCCCGGGCGGAGTAGCGCAGACCTTCTTGTTGTTTGTAAGAGGGATCATGCTCCTCGTCCACAACAATCAAATCAACGTCAACCATTGGCGCAAACACCGCGAGGCGGGTGCCTAATACGATACGGGCTGTGCCATCGAAGGTACGCAACCAAGCGTCTAGCCTTTCGCCATCGGACAGTCCACTGTGCAACACGGCCACCCCGCATGGTGGCACGACCTCACCGAGCCGGTGCGCAAGCGCAGCGGCAAACTGCGGCGTCAGGTTAATTTCTGGCACCAAAAATAGAACCCGTCCGCCACGCATCAGCACTTGCGCGGCGGCGGCGAGATAGACCTGCGTTTTACCGCTACCGGTAATGCCGTGTAACAAATACGCGTTGAATCCTTGCGGTGCCGCAAGTGCTTGAACCGCACTCGCCTGCTCCTCGTTCAACGTGACGGGCACTGGATTATCGGGCGCCTTATTCGTCTGGGGTTTGACCTTTGCGCGGCGAGCCCGCCATTTGACAACCGGTCCTTCGCCCGATCGCTTGCCTTCGTAGTGACTCAGACGTCTGAGCGGCACGGGCAAAGCTGGCAACATCACCTCACCAACGGGACGCTGGTAGTAATGGGCAGCAAACGCTGCAAGCGCCAACCAACTCGGCGGCAAAGGCGGGAGATCATCTAAGACGCGCTCAACGGCTCGAATCGTCGATTGCGCGATGGATGGTTCAACGTCAGTCGCAAGCACCACACCGACCAAGCGACGTCGCCCAAAGGGAACCACCACCCGACTGCCAACTGGGACGGTTTGCATGGCTAAATAATCGAAAGGACCAGCCAAAGGGACGTCGAGTGCAACGCGGAGATAGGCACCGTTATTCACCAAACCACGCGCGGCATGGCTTGTCGATTCTCGCGCTTCGGGCACCTCGTTGCTCGTCATAAGTTAAAGTAAATTCTCGATGAAAGCCCTAAAACACTGAACCAGTGTCGTTATTGGGGGTTTATTCATGCGCTTGTGGATAACTTTGGGGAAAACCTGTCAAAACCTTACTTATCATCAGCTGTCAAGTGTTAGGCCTCAACCGCATGATTTGACAGCAGTGTAAATTATTTTAATATTTTCAATGGGTTATGGAATTTTTAAAATATCGTTATCTTGCATACAGGGTAACTACTGATAGCCATTAAAATTGTGCATAACCAATTGACAGATCAGCCGCAGCGCACCAAAACTCACCTTTCTAGCGATGAAACGGGGCGCTGTAGGCGTGCACTTCATCCACCAAGGCAGTGACTGCCTCGGGTGGCGTGAACTGCGAAATCCCATGACCCAAGTTAAACACATGACCGCCTTGGCCAACAGGACCATACGCATCCAACACCCGGCGGGCCTCTGCGCGGATCGCGGTCTCGCCACCAAACAAAGCCATCGGATCCATATTGCCCTGAAGGGCCACACGGTCTTGGGTCCGTTTTCGGGCATCGGCCAAGTTGGCCGTCCAATCCAAACCAATCGCATCGGCGCCACAGGCTGCAATTTCCTCTAACCAATGGCCGCCACCTTTGGTGAATGCCACCACGGGTATGGGTTCACCATTCTTTTGTCGGGTTAGGCTGGCAATCACTTGTTTGGTATAAGACAAAGAAAACGCTTGGAACATACCGTCAGGTAACACACCACCCCAACTGTCAAACAACATCACGGCTTGGGCCCCAGCTTCGATTTGGGCATTTAAGTACGCCGTGGTGGCCTTGCTATTGATCGTGAGAATGTGATGCAGTAATGCCGGTCGCGCGTACATCATGGTTTTGATCTGACGGTACTCTCGAGTGCCCTGACCTTCAACCATATAACAAGCAATCGTAAATGGGCTTCCAGCAAAGCCGATGAGCGGCACCCGACCGTCGAGCTCACGCCGGATCATGGTGACCGCGTCGAAGACGTACTGTAACTTCGCCATGTCTGGCACAGTCAAGGCTTGGATAGCGGTCTCGTCTTGTAAAGGCCGTTCGAATTTCGGGCCTTCGCCAGCGACAAACGACAGACCAAGTCCCATGGCATCAGGTACCGTCAAAATATCAGAAAACAAGATCGCCGCATCCAGTGGATAGCGATCAAGCGGTTGCAGCGTCACTTCAGTGGCCATTTCCGGTACGGTCGCAAGTCCCATAAACGAACCAGCACGCGCGCGTGTCGCACGATACTCTGGCAAATAACGGCCTGCCTGGCGCATGAGCCAAATAGGCGTGTAAGGAACATACTCGCGTTTTAAGGCGCGCAAGAAGATATCGTTTTTAAGACTCACTGATGTCACTATGCATTCCAGTTTCAGATTCGGTATCGAATTTTACCCTTGTGACGGCACTTACCGGCGTTTCGTCCTCACCGGTTTCAGTGGCGTACGCCCGGCTGACTAGGCCGTGTTTGCGAAGTAATTCCCAAAACGCTCGTCGATTTTTTAATGAGTTACTCGCGGCAGCGGTGATATTGCCGTTGGTGCGCTTAAGCGCTGCTTGCAAATACTGCTTTTCAAATAAGGTGACCAAGCGTTGCTTGCTCGGACCAAACCCCTGGTCAGGCCAACCAAGGGAGGAGATGTGCAGGTAGCAACCCGCACAACCCGCCGTCCTGGTTGATTGACGGGCGGGTGTTTTGACGCGACTCGCCAGGACTGTTGCAGGGTTGGAGAGCACACCCGCCGCAGCTTCTCTGACACCTAATGTTCTAGGCGCTCGTGAAATCGCATGGATCAAACGCGCGCGAAACGATTGGCCGTCCGTCTGCGTGGTCACGAAGTCTGTCATGCCCAGCGCCAGCAAATCCAAAATCGCACCCGAGCGCAGTTCGTCTAACACACCAATCACCGGGATCATCGGCCCACGTGGGGCACTAGCAAGCGTCTGACGCGTCCAACCAAGGGTTGCCAACGAAGCCGGCAAGAGCAACGCATCGAACCGCCGCAGTTGCACTTGGGATCGAAGGAAAAAATCGGTGCCAGGTCCAGGGTTCGTCCCGTGGGGTTGCTCTAGGTGTCGTACTAAGGTTTGCATTGAGGGCTGATCAAGGCGCTGATCAAGGTAAGCCGGCCCATTTTGTTCTGTTTCTGCTGCCTGCCCCCAAGGTATCCGGTGCAGGCGCACTTTCACAAGGTGTGGTGCCAAGTCCAACAAAAGGCTATCTAGCCAAGCACGGTGAACAGGCAAATCGAGCACCGCCAAATCAATGTGCTGTCGCATTCATTTACTCCAAAAAGAAAAGCCCTCTAGCCTATAGAGCCAAGGGCTTTTCTTCTATTCGGAGTTAACGCATCCGTATCAACCGCGGATCACGCTAGTGAGTACCTCGTCCAGTGCGCAATTTGCGTGCCGCGAGCGCTTGTGCCGCCAACATTTCCAATTCGGCACGAACCGTATCCATATCTGCCTTATCTTTGGTGTTGCGTAAGGTCTCTTCTGCTTGGCGACGCGCTTCTTCAGCCTTGGCTTCATCGAGATCGGCTGCACGGATGGCTGTATCAGAGAGAACCGTCACGTGATCCGGTTGAATCTCTAACAAGCCGCCCGCCACGAATATTGACTCTTCGGTATCGTCCGTCATCACGATTTTGACGGTACCGGGACGTACTCGCGTAATCAGCGGCGTATGTCCTGGTAATACGCCAAGCTCGCCTGACTCACCCGGCAAAGACACAAACTTGGCTTCACCCGTGAAGAGAGACTGCTCAGCGCTGACCACATCAACTTTCATACTGCTCATGTTGAATTCCTTATTGGATGGTCTTGGCCTTTTCGAAGGCCTCGTCGATGGTACCGACCATGTAGAAGGCCTGCTCAGGCAGCGCGTCGCACTCGCCATCCACAATCATCTTGAAGCCTCTGATGGTCTCTGCGAGGGAAACGTACTTGCCTGGCGAGCCGGTGAAGACCTCGGCCACATGGAAAGGCTGGGACAAGAAGCGCTGGATCTTACGGGCACGTGCCACGGCCTGCTTGTCTTCTGGCGACAATTCGTCCATACCGAGAATGGCGATGATGTCGCGCAGTTCTTTGTAGCGCTGCAGTGTCTGCTGCACGCCACGCGCCACGTTGTAATGCTCTTCACCAACCACGTTGGGATCAAGCTGTCGGCTGGTCGAGTCGAGTGGATCGACCGCAGGATAAATACCAAGAGCAGCGATGTCACGTGACAGCACAACCGTTGAGTCCAAGTGTTGGAAGGTGGTAGCCGGTGATGGGTCAGTCAAGTCATCCGCTGGCACATACACGGCTTGGATCGAAGTGATCGAGCCGGTTTTGGTGGAGGTGATTCGCTCTTGCAACACACCCATTTCTTCGGCCAAGGTTGGCTGGTAACCCACCGCGGATGGCATACGTCCGAGCAAAGCCGATACCTCGGTACCTGCCAATGTGTAACGATAAATGTTATCCACGAAGAACAAAATGTCACGGCCTTCGTCACGGAATTTTTCCGCCATCGTCAGACCAGTCAAAGCCACACGCAAGCGGTTACCCGGTGGCTCGTTCATTTGACCGAAGACCATGGCCACTTTGTCGAGCACGTTTGACTCTTCCATTTCATGATAGAAGTCATTGCCCTCACGGGTTCTCTCACCCACGCCAGCAAACACGGACAGACCACTGTGCTGTTTGGCGATGTTATTGATGAGTTCCATCATGTTCACGGTTTTACCAACACCCGCACCGCCGAATAGACCCACTTTTCCGCCTTTGGCAAAGGGACAAACCAGGTCAATCACTTTGATCCCTGTCTCAAGCAACTCAACGGATGGCGACAACTCATCAAACTGCGGTGCCTTTTGATGGATCGCCCTGCGCTCGTCCGTGGCGATCGGACCGGCTTCGTCGATCGGTCGGCCGAGCACGTCCATAATGCGTCCTAGCGTTGGCGTTCCAACAGGCACAGAAATAGGCGCGCCGGTCTTGGCAACCGCCATACCACGCCGCAAGCCATCGCTTGAACCCATGGCAATGGTGCGAACAACGCCGTCACCGAGCTGTTGTTGCACCTCGAAGGTCAAACCCTTTTCAGCGAAGGCACTGGTGTCATCAGCCAAAGTCAGCGCTTCGTAAATATTTGGCATGTGCTCACGTGAAAACTGAATATCCACCACTGCACCAATACATTGAACGATGGTTCCGTTGCTCATTTCGTTTCCTTACTCGATCACTTATTACGTTGTACGGATAGGGCGAGAACACGGTCTTTAGGACACCGCGGCCGCACCTCCCACGATTTCAGAAATTTCTTTGGTAATAGCAGCTTGACGCGTCTTGTTGTAAACCAACTGCAACTCGCCAATGACCTTTTGGGCGTTATCGGATGCCGCTTTCATGGCAACCATACGTGCAGATTGCTCAGAGGCCATGCTCTCAGCGACCGCTTGGTAGACCACACCCTCAACATAACGCTGTAGCAACTCGTCAATAACGACCTTAGGATTCGGCTCATAGATGTAATCCCAACCATGCTGCGACAAGGGCTCCCCTGCCGGCTCCGAACCATCCACGGGCCGCTCAAAGATTGTGTTCGGATCAGCCAACTTACCAGGCAAGGGCAACAGGCGGAAGAACACCGGCTCTTGCTTCATGGTGTTCACAAACCGGGTGGTCGCGAGGTAAACCGCATCCACTTTCCCTTCAATAAAATCATCTAGCTGTACTTTAATGGCACCAATCAATCGATCAAGTTCGGGCTTATCACCCAATCCAATTTCTTGGGTGACCACGCTGGCCCCAACACGCGATAGCGTACCCAAACCCTTATTACCGAGCGCCGTGAACTGTATACCGACATTTGCTTTGTCGAACGCTGCCATGCGATTCAACACCAAACGCATGATGTTGGTGTTCAAACCACCACACAAACCTTTATCTGTTGTGATGACCACCACGCCGACGGCTTTCTGGTTCTCACGCTCAATCAAGTATGGGTGGTGGTATTCGGGGTTTGCCTGCATCAGATGAGCGGCAATATTGCGAATCTTGACCGCATAGGGCCTGCCCGCGCGCATACGATCCTGAGCCTTGCGCATCTTTGAGGCAGCCACCATTTCCATGGCTTTGGTGATCTTTCGCGTGTTTTGCACGCTCTTGATCTTTGTCCTAATTTCCTTGATTCCTGCCATTTGCAGTTCCCGAGTGGTTCGGTTGTTTCAAATCAACCAGATGATCAGTACGCACCGTGCTTTTTAAATTCCTGCAGCGCGGCAACTAACTCAGCTTCGTCGTCCTTTGACAGCTCCTTTGAGCTTTCAACACGGTCGATAAAACCTGCGTGCTTTGCCTTCAAGTGGTCTTTGAGGCCTTTTTCAAAAGCCAACACTTGCTCAACGGCTACATCGTCGAGATAGCCATTGTTCACAGAGAACAGCGTCACACCGAGCTCCCAAACCTGCAGCGGTGCATACTGTGGCTGCTTTAACAGCTCAACAACGCGCTTACCACGCTCCAATTGGCGACGCGTCGCTTCGTCAAGGTCAGATGCAAACTGGGCAAACGCGGCCAATTCGCGATATTGTGCCAAGTCAGTACGGATACCGCCTGATTGCTTCTTGATGATTTTTGTTTGCGCCGAACCACCCACACGAGATACCGAAATACCGGCGTTAATCGCAGGACGAACACCCGCGTTAAAGAGGTCTGTTTCCAAGAAGATCTGTCCGTCAGTGATGGAAATCACATTCGTTGGCACGAAGGCCGAGACGTCACCGGCTTGGGTCTCAATGATTGGCAATGCGGTCAAAGATCCTGTTTGCCCTTTAACGGCACCCTTGGTGAACTTCTCGACGTAATTGGTGTTCACGCGCGCGGCTCTTTCCAGCAAGCGGGAGTGCAAATAAAACACATCACCTGGGTAGGCTTCACGACCAGGTGGACGACGCAACAAGAGTGATACCTGGCGATATGCCCAGGCTTGCTTTGTCAGGTCATCGTAAACAATCAACGCGTCTTCGCCACGATCGCGGAAGTACTCACCCATGGTGCAACCCGCATAGGCCGATAAGTACTGCATTGCTGCACTGTCAGAAGCCGCTGCCGCCACGACAACCGTGTACTCCAGCGCACCGAGCTCTTCTAGCTTACGCACCACATTGTTAATCGTCGACGCTTTTTGACCGATGGCAACATAAACGCATTTAACGTTTTTGCCCTTTTGGTTAATGATGGTGTCGATGGCAACTGCGGTCTTACCCGTTTGGCGGTCACCAATGATCAATTCCCGCTGACCACGTCCGATGGGCACCATGGCATCAATCGCTTTCAAGCCGGTTTGTAGCGGTTGCGAAACAGACTGTCTGTCGATCACACCTGGCGCTACCTTCTCGATCACGTCGGTTTCTTTCGCCTCAATCGGACCACGACCATCAATCGGCACACCCAAAGCGTTAACCACGCGGCCCAACATCTCCGGACCCACGGGCACCTCAAGAATCCGGCCAGTGGTGGTGACCGAGTCACCTTCAGAAATATTGGTGTAATCACCCAGAATCACGGCGCCGACTGAGTCGCGCTCAAGGTTAAGGGCCAGGCCAAACACACTGTTTGGAAACTCGAGCATCTCACCTTGCATGACATCGGACAAACCGTGAACGCGACAAATACCGTCTGTCACTGAGACAACAGTGCCTTGACTACGGATGTCCGAAGAAGTGCCAAGGCCTTCAATTCGACTCTTTAATAATTCACTAATCTCAGATGGATTGAGTTGCATTTACAGACTCCTGAAAACTTTTTATTGGCTTTAAGCCACCAGCGCATCACGCATTCGATTCAATTGCGCGCGCACAGACGTATCCAGCACGTAATCGCCCACCACAACGCGAACGCCACCGATTAATGAATCGTCAACAGTCACATGTGGCTTGAGCTTAAGGTGAAACTTTGGTTCTAGCAGGTCGACCAATTCGGTAATCTGCCCTTCTGATAAAGGAAAAGCACTCACAATTTCGGCCTGTGCAACGCCATTCGCCTTATCTTTCAACTGCGCAAACTGCACGGCAATCTCCGGCAAAGCAAGTAGTCTGTCGTTGTCGACCAACAAGGAAAGCAGATTCAACATCTGATCATCAAGATTCACGCCCTTGAGCGAATCTATGATCAAGGCACACCGTTGTTCATTGTTAAACCGCGGGTCAGAAATCGCCTGACGCATATCACTCATCCCCATGAGCTGCGCCATGTCTTTCAAGACGCTAGCCGCTGATTCGAGCCGATCTGCCGATTGCTGATAAGCATCAAACAGGGCTTGTGCGTAGGGACGCGCGATGGTGGAGTTTTCAGCCATGAGCCAATCCTTTTACAGTTGGGTCTTGAGCTGAGACAACAATTCAGCATGCGTTTTTTCGTCGACTTCACGCTTCAAAATTTGTGAGGCACCCTGCACGGCTAGTGTCGCCACTTCGGCGCGAAGGGAATCCCGCACGCGCTGCGCCTCCTGCTGGGCCTCTTGACGAGCCTGCTCGACAATTCGCGCCCGCTCTTGCTCAGCTTCTTTGCGGGCTTGTTCGATAATTTGCTCACCATGCTTTTCGGCTTCGGTGATGCGCAAATGTAAGTCTGACTTAGCCGACTCCTGCATGGCCGAAATCTTCGCCTGCGTTTGAGCCAAGTCTGTCTTGCCTTTCTCGGCTGCAGCAAGTCCTTCGGCAATTTTCTGCCGGCGCTCTTCGATCGCTTTTGTCAGCGGCGGCCAGACGAACCTCATCGTGACCCACGCTAGAACAAAGAAAACGATCGTCTGAAAAAAGAGTGTCGCATTCAGATTCACGGTTTTTTTCCTATCACGCCAGGGTATCCAGACCAGTGCTGTCTGGAATACCCGATTTGACTAATATCTAGATGCCCAATGGTAACTAGCGATAAGCGCGCTCGCCGAGGCAGAACGCCTAATAGAATCAATCAGACGAACGGGTTTGCAAACGCAAAAAGCATCGCAATACCGACACCGATCAAAAATGCCGCATCGATCAGACCTGCCAGGAGGAACATCTTGGTTTGAAGCGCGTTCATCAGTTCTGGTTGGCGAGCCGAAGCTTCCAGATATTTGCCACCCATCATACCGATGCCAATGCAAGCACCGATAGCGCCCAGACCGATAATAAACGCACAAGCCAAAGCAACGAATCCGAGGTCGGTCATAACAACTCCTTGGTTAAAATCTCAAATCAAAGTTAAAAGAAACTGCTCTTAGTAAATCAATTGATATAGGCAGCGAAAGCAACCCACTAGTGTCCCTCATGTGCTTGGCCAACATACACCAGCGTCAGCATCATAAAGATAAAACCTTGCAGCAAAACGATCAGGATGTGGAATATCGCCCATATCGACCCAGCCAATATATGACCCAAACCGAGTCCGATGCTAGCGGCGTTAAATCCTGTCCAAGCACCACCTAATAGTGCGACGAGCATAAATATCAACTCACCGGCAAACATATTGCCAAATAGCCGCATGCCTAGGGAAACAGACTTGGCTGCGTATTCGACGAGATTAAGTACAAAATTGGCAGGCGCCAAAGCAATTGCCGCAATGCCATGAGCATGGAAAGGGGCTGTAAATAACTCTTTAACAAAACCTAGAGGTCTCTTAATCTTAATGCCGTAATAGAACATCAAAAGCAATACGCCCAGTGCCATACCCAGCGGGATATTCAAGTCAGCAGTTGGCAAAATCTTGTGATAATAAAGCGGGTCGCCAAGCTCAGCGCCTAGGCCAGTGGTTTTCCAAATCCACGGCATAAGATCAACCGGCACCAGATCAAGCGCGTTCATCAAAACGATCCAAAGAAACACGGTGAGCGCGAGTGGTGAAACAAATCGACGCGACTCAGCGCTCGGCACGATACTGCGTGCCTGTGTTTCGACCATATCAATCAACAACTCAACGGCTGCCTGGGTGCGTCCGGGCACACCAGCGGTGGCACGTCTCGCGCCGCGCCACATGAAGAACAGAGCAATGAAACCCATCAAAAGCGACCAAAAAATGGAGTCGTAGTTGATGACACTAAAGTCAGCGATAAAATCTTGCTTACCGCCTACATTGTTGTTGTGCACCAAATGGTGCTGGATGTAGTACGACTGTGGGGAAACGTCACCAGCGGCAGCCATTCAAATCCTTTCTTGATTAATGTTGATCAGACCAAGTGTCGATCAAACCGTCAAACAAATGGGGCATAAAATCAACCCCAACCACGAGCAATTAACTACAACCGCTTGCCGAGCCGGCCACCTGAGAAAAGCAAACCGACCCAATATCCTTTCAGCGCTGCAATCAGCCCTACCAAGGCAGCAACCCAATTCACCTGATCACCCGCCGACTCCGCCAAAAACCACAGGAGACCGGCAGCTGCGAGCAACTTCAGGAGGTTCCCAATTAAAAACACCCCTGAACCCGTTCCGCCTGGCTTGAAGCTAGACAAAAGCAACCGAGTGACAAACAAGGCGTTGGGCGCCAAATAGCAACCCGCACCAGCCAGAGCACTCAACCCCGCAACAACGCCCAAAAACACAAAAAAAAGCGCGCTTACCGCAATGGATATACCCACTTGCCACAAGTAAATACTTAACAAACCTGCCCGACTTCGCGCTGCTACTCTTTGCCTCTCTTCGTCACTAAGCGTTACTTTGGCATCAATATCTCTTGACGGTTGAAATTCAGTCACACCGCACCCCTGAAGAAGTGGCTAGACGTGTCCACTTCAAATATTCGCTTGAAACATGATTAACGAGCTAGGTGGATAACGGGTAAACCATATTGCCAATGCAAAGCCAAGGGAGTATAGCGTGTTTTTTTGCCACCGTGCAAGCGCGTACAAGCATCGTAGACGGTTGCAAATCATTGTCGATCAGCGCTTAGCGATGCTTAAAAGCGGGTGCTCGCTTCTCCAAAAAAGCGCGCATCCCTTCTTTCTGATCCTCAGTGCCAAAAAGCGAATGAAAAGCACGACGCTCAAACAAAAGTCCCTCACTAAGCGGGCTCTCCCAAGCTCGATTAACCGCCTCTTTTGCCATCATCACCGACGGCAGCGACATGGCAGCAATCACGTTGGCCACGTCTACCGCTTCGACCATTAAACGATCGGATGCAACTACTCTAGAGACCAAACCACTCCGTTCGGCTTCAGCTGCGTCCATCATGCGACCTGTTAAAACCATATCCATGGCTTTGGCCTTGCCAATCGCCCGTGGCAATCGCTGCGAACCCCCAGCGCCTGGCAAAATACCCAGCTTTATTTCAGGCTGACCGAACTTGGCCGTGTCCGCGGCAATGATGAAATCGCACATCATGGCCAACTCGCAACCTCCGCCGAGGGCGTAGCCCGATACGGCTGCGATAATCGGTTTGCGGATGCGTAGCATCGTTTCCCAGTTACGCGTGATGAATTCAGACTTGAAGACATCCATGTGTGACCAAGACGCCATGGCAGCGATGTCCGCGCCGGCAGCAAAAGCTTTCTCGCTACCCGTGATGATGATGGCACCGATGTTTTCGTCGGCGTCGTATTTGAGCAACGCCTCGCCGAGTTCTTCCATCAAAGCGTCATTTAAGGCGTTCAGTGCCTTGGGGCGGTTAAGGGTCAGCGTGGCCACTCGACCGTTGACCTCTTGCAGAATCAAAGCGTCACTCATTCGTCTCTCCCTTGGTTTGTGCAATAAGATAGCAGGATCATGAAACAAACTCTACATTACAACGTCGATCCCTTCGATCCCGCCGGCCATCGCTTGAAAATCCAACTGCACATGCCGCAGCCCAAAAGCAAGACACAAGTGGTGGGGCTACCGAGTTGGATTCCCGGCAGCTATTTGATCCGTGACTTTTCCAGGCATGTCGAAACCATGCGTGCTTGGTGCGGTAAAAACCCGATCACCCCGAGAAAGATTGATACGAGCCGCTGGGCGCTAGAGGGTTGCGATGGCCCCTTGACCATTGAGATCATTGTCTACGCTTGGGATCTCTCTGTGAGAGAGGCGCACTTCGATGAGTCCCACGCTTTCTTTAACGGCACCAGTGTGTTTCTTATGCCTGAGGGCATGGAACAGTTGCCGTGTACGGTACGTGTCGGGGCACCCCCGCCCCCGTTGAAATGGCGGGTTTACACGAGCATGCCTGCCAGTCAACAGCGTCTTGAGCACGGTGTGCTGGGATACTTCAAGGCACCCAATTATGATGCCGTGATCGACCATCCGTTTGAGTTAGGCACGCCGCAAGTGATTACTTTCAAGGCACGCGGCGCCTTACATGAGATGGTCTTCACCGGGGCTGCGCCAGGCCTGGATTTGAAGCGGATTGCCAAAGACACGCAGCGCATTTGTGAGGCGCAAATCGATTTGTTCGAACCAAACACGAAACAAGCGCCGTTTCTGGATAGTGCCGACAAATACGTTTTCATGACCCTGGTCACCCAGAATGGTTACGGGGGGCTGGAACATCGGGCGAGCACAGCCTTGGTGGCGTCGCGCCAAGACCTACCCGTGTTGGCTAGCGAGACACCACCAGACGGTTATCGGCAGTTTTTAGGATTGGTCAGTCATGAGTACTTCCACACATGGCATGTCAAACGCATCAAGCCGGCGGCCTTTGCTCCTTACGACCTGACAGCGCCCCAACACACTCGCTTACTGTGGGTGTTTGAAGGCTTTACCTCTTACTACGATGACCTGATGTTGGTACGCAGTGGGGTCATTGATTTGCCGAGCTACTTAACCCTTTTGGGCAAAACCATCACGTCGGTTCACACGGGTTCGGGTCGGCAAAAGCAATCTCTATCGGACAGCTCGTTTGACGCCTGGACGAAGTATTACAAGCAAAACGAAAACGCCCCCAATGCCATCGTCAGCTATTACACCAAGGGCGCGTTGGTGGCGCTTGGTCTAGACCTCACGATTCGCCAAGCCAGCGACAACCAGAAAAGCCTCGATGATGTGATGCGCGCCCTTTGGCGGGACTATGGTCGCGACTTTTTCCAAGGCAATCCCGTTGGCCTCGATGAGAACGCCCTCGCTGGTTTGATTGCGAAAGCCACTGGCGTTGATGTGAGTGCACAGATCGAGCGCTGGGTGGATCACCATGAGGACGTTGCACTGGCTGAATTGTTAGGTAATGAGGGCGTTGATCTCAGTTGGGAGGCGGCTGACCAACGTCCTGACTTGGGACTCACCGTTAGATCCAACGGATCGGATTTGGCTGTGCGGCAAGTATTCGAGAATGGCCCAGCCCACAAGGCGGGGCTATCTGCTGGCGATACGCTGGTAGCCATCGACGGCTTGCGGCCAGGTCATAGTGCTAGCGAGCTCAAAGAGCGCCTTAGGCCTTATCGCCCTAGGCAACGGGTGACCGTGCATTATTTTAGAGGCGATAGCCTAAGGTCAGCAACGGTTCGCTTGGCTGCCCCCAAAAAAGGGGTCTGTCAGCTACGTGCTAGCCGCTCTTAAATGACTTTTTACCTCTAACACCGATGGTGCAACCTTTGGAACAGATCTCTGATTACCGTCGTCTTTTTGTGGAAGACGTCCCTTTGCTTGACGTTCGCGCGCCTGTCGAATTTAACCAGGGCGCTTTTCCGTGCGCGGTCAACGCGCCGCTGATGAATGATGAGGAGCGGCAAACGGTTGGCATCACATACAAACAATCCGGGCAAGAGGCAGCCGTGGCGCTTGGTCACGAGCTAGTCAGTGGGTCTATCAAAGCAGAACGAGTCGCCCGCTGGGAGGCATTCGTGAAGGCACACCCCGAAGGGGTCTTGTATTGTTTTCGAGGGGGGTTGCGTTCCCAAATCAGCCAACAATGGCTTTCGGCAGCAGGCCTGACCCTGCCGCGCGTGACGGGTGGCTATAAGGCGATGAGGCAATACTTGATAGGCGCGTTCGAAGACAACGTGGCGCAGACAACCCTTACGGTCGTTGGCGGCTTAACCGGTTGCGGAAAAACCGATGTGATTCGGGCGCTCGCGGCCAAACTCGACCTTGAGGGCTTGGCGCGTCACCGAGGGTCAAGTTTTGGGGGGCGAGCCGAACGCCAACCCAGTCAAATTGACTTTGAGAATCAGCTTTCGATTGACCTCATCAAACAACGCGCTCAGGGTCATGAACAAATCGCGATAGAAGACGAATCCCATCTCATTGGTCGCTGTGCCGTGCCTTTGGTTTTGCGCCACAAAACCCAGGCCAGTCCTTTGGTTTGGGTGACCGCCCCACTATCCGAGCGGGTCGATCGCATCGTCAGGGACTATGTGATTGACCTACACGATGATTATGTGCAGGCATTTGGTATTGAAAACGGCACCGCCCGCTACGAAGCCCACTTAAACAAAAGCCTGCACAACCTGCGCAAACGGGTTGGTTTGGCCCGTTATGAAGCACTGAACAGAATATTAAATGAGGCTTTGCGCGCCCAAGCCGAGCACGCGGACTTTGAAGGTCATCACCGTTGGGTCGAGCCACTATTGACGCAGTACTACGACCCCATGTACGCCTACCAAAGACAGCAGAAGGCACTGGCGCCTGAATTTGAAGGCGACGTGGCTGAAGTGATTGACTACTTGAAACACAAAGCCGCTCGCGTATAGCGTCATCTTAAATCCTCTAAGTCACACCCGGTTGACTTTTTTTTAGTGATCCCCATGCCCACACGACGTATTGTTTTTTCTCAAATCATCCTTGACGCCAGCATCGGTATCTTGCCCCATGAAAAAACAGCCACCCAACCGATTCACGTCGACGCCTCGATCGATGTGCAGATGGATCATGCTGTCAATGATGCCGACATTGGTAGCGTTCTCGACTATCGGGCTTTGCATGCGGTCATTGTCAACGAATGCACACGAGGGCATTTCAATCTACTCGAGACCCTGACTGATGCGGTAGCCAGTCGTTTGCTAGAGACATTTGATGAAACCCGTCGGGTCACCGTCAAAATCACCAAGCCACGAGCCTTTGAAAATGCGGCCGGTGTGGCGATTGAAGTGACCACATCGCGCGAGTGCTGACGGTCACCGAAATTGGTCTTGCCCGCTGTCATCTGCGCTACGATTGTGAACAGCGACGCAACCATGGTGCGGCGACATCAAAGCCCATTTAAAGGCGGGAGACTGACGTGACACAAAGAAAAGTTTTGATCACTGGCGGCAGCGGCGGTATCGGCAGGGCCATGGCGGCACGCTTGACCCAAGAAGCCTATCAAGTCATCAACCTCGACCGCGTCAAACCGAAAGTCCTTGAGCCCAATGAGCAATACATTGAGGTCGATCTTTTAGATCCTGAGGCGACGAGCGACGTGATGCGGGACTTGGCTGCGCAGGGCGACGTCCTGCGCGTGGTCAACAACGCCGCGTTCATCCGACCGGCCACACTTGAGGACACCACGATCGAGGATTTTCAAGCGGTGATTGCGTTGAATTTGCAAGCGCCAATTTTAGTGACGCAAGCGTTGATGCCAGCCATGCGTCGCGCGCAATTTGGTCGGGTGATCAACATCGCCAGTCGGGCGGCTCTTGGCAAAGAGCTGCGCACGGCCTACGGCGCCAGCAAAGCCGGACTTATCGGCATGACCAGAACGTGGGCGCTAGAAAGCGCCGCCGATGGGGTGACAGTCAATGTGATTGGACCCGGGCCGATCGCAACCGAGTTGTTTCTCTCCGGTAATCCCCCAGACTCACCCAAAACAAAACAAATCATGTCGTCGATCCCCGTTAAACGCATGGGAACCCCTGACGACATTGCGCATGCTGTGTCCTCTCTTATCGATGACAGGGCGGGCTACATCACGGGTCAGGTACTGTATGTTTGTGGCGGCATGACCGTCGGGCTCTCACACACCGCTTAATCGGAAGCGGTGTGCAACCCTTGCCAACTCGGTCGAGGCACATCAATACCCACCAGTTCAAGCATGCGTACCACCGAATGGTCGATGATCTCGCTAATCGTCTGCGGCAAGTGATAGAAAGCAGGTAGGGGCGGAAACACGATGCCACCCATTTCCGTGACTGCCGTCATGTTGCGCAGATGCGCCAAGTTAAACGGCGTCTCGCGAATAGCCAACACCAAACGACGCCTCTCTTTAAGTGTGACGTCTGCTGCCCGGGTGATGAGATTGTCTGACAAACCGTTGGCCACCGCGGCAAGGGTTCGCATCGAGCAAGGCACCACGATCATGCCCGCGGTCGCAAACGAACCACTTGCCAAAGTCGCGCCAATGTCGCGGATGCTGTAGACATGATCGGCCAAATCTTGAACCTGCGTGCGGTTCAAACCCAGCTCATGTTTGATATTCAACGACCCAGACGAGGAAACAACAAGATGCACTTCTATATCGCCCTGCTGTCTGGCAAGGGCTAACAAGCGAACCGCATAAGCAGCGCCGGTCGCGCCGGTGACACCAACCACCAGCCGTCGTTTAACGCTCACGATGTGGCATCTGCCTGATCGAGCAAGGTCTTAAGCTCACCACTGGCATGCATCTCATTCATGATGTCTGAGCCACCCACAAATTCGCCTTTGACATAAAGCTGAGGAATCGTAGGCCACTCTGAATAGGTCTTAATGCCTTGGCGAACTTCGTCGTCCTCGAGCACATTGACGGTTACCAGTTTGGTGACGCCGTTTTGGCGCAAGATCTGCACCGCGCTACCGGAAAAACCACATTGCGGAAACTGAACCGTGCCCTTCATAAACAACACCACAGGGTTCTCGGTTACGGTCTCTTTGATAAAAGTCTGTACATCTGCCATGTTCTAGCCCCTCAAAAACAATCAACTAAATGGATATCAACCGTCCACATTATAGGAACCTCCTGACACCCGGGGTTGTCCCGCCACATCATAAAAGGTTTTTATTTCGCTAAAGCCGGCTTGCTGGAGTCGGCAAGTCACGGCCTGCGCTTGGTCATAACCGTGCTCGAGCCACAACCAGCCGTCGGGCTTTAGCCACTGTCCTGCCTCGGTAATGATGCGGTCGTAAGCACTTAAACCGTCTCTGTCGTCCGTTAGGGCGCGACGGGGCTCAAAGCGCAAATCGCCCTTAGTCAAGTGCGCGTCTCGCGGGTGGATGTAGGGCGGGTTAGACACGATGACATCAAATTGGGACGCAGACGTCACGGTCTGCGCCAGCGCTTCGAACCAGTTACCGGAGAGAAATTCGACGCTAACGCCCAGCTGTTGGGCGTTCAAGCGAGCGATCGCTAAGGCGGCTTCATTGACATCGGTGGCGATGATTTGGGTATCGGGGCGGGCTTTGGCCAAACAAACGGCAATGACGCCACTACCGGTGCCGAGATCGAGGACTTTCGGGCATACCAGAGGCTTTAACGTATCCAGAGCAACTTCGACCAACCGTTCTGTGTCAGGCCGTGGGATAAGGACCGATGCGTCAACTGCGAACGGCAAGCTCATGAATTCGCGTTGACCGACCAAATAAGCGATGGGCTCGCCCTGAAGCCGACGTTCTTCGAGTTTTAGATACGCGACCTGATCCGTCTCGGCAAGCAAGGCGTCGTCGTGAGTCAATAACCATTCACGTGATCGTCCAAGCACTTGGCCAAGTAATAAGCTGGTTTCTAAGCGCGGCAAATGCCGCCGCATCAGACACTCTCGAATGGTGAGCAAGGTCGTCTTAGAGGCCATCTGCCAACGCTGCCAACAGATTGGCTTGATGCTCAGCAACCAAGGCGTCGGTTAGCTCGTCTAAATCACCTTCCATCATGGCCTGCAGCTTATAGAGCGTCAAATTGATGCGGTGATCGGTTACCCGGCCTTGAGGGAAGTTATAGGTCCGGATGCGTTCAGAACGGTCACCAGAGCCGACCAGGCTTTTGCGTTCGGCAGCTTCTTTGTCGTGCTGCTCACGCTGTTGCTTGTCTTTGAGACGAGCAGCCAAGACTTGCATGGCTTTGTCACGATTCCTGTGCTGGGAACGATCGTCCTGACATTCAACGACGATGCCGGTGGGTAAATGCGTTAACCGAACCGCGGAGTCGGTTTTGTTGATGTGCTGACCACCCGCACCGCTTGCCCTAAACGTGTCGACCCGCAAATCGGAGGCTTGAATGTTGATGTCAGCCTGCTCGTCGGCTTCTGGGATGACGGCGACGGTACATGCTGACGTGTGGATTCGACCTTGCGATTCCGTTTCTGGCACCCGCTGCACGCGATGTGCGCCTGATTCAAATTTCAGGCGGCCATACACTCCCTCACCTTCGATGCGGGCAATCACTTCTTTGTAGCCACCCACCTCGGCTTCACTCTCGGAAATCAACTCCACACGCCAGCCACGTTTCTCGGCGTAGCGGCTGTACATTCGCAACAGGTCTCTACTGAACAAGGCACTTTCATCGCCGCCGGTACCCGCGCGGATCTCGAGAAAGACGCTCCTGGAGTCGTCTGGGTCTTTGGGCAGCAAGAGGAACTGCAAATCAGTCTCGAGCACTTCTAGGCGTTGCCGGCACTGATCCACTTCCTCAGAAGCCATGGCCTTCATCTCAGCATCAGCGAGCAATTCACGGGCCTCTGTGAGGTCGTTTTCTGTTTGCGCAAAGTCGAGGAAGGCATTCACCACCGGCTCAAGTTCGGCACGCTCGCGCGACAGATGCCTGAATTTTTTCATATCCTGAGCGGTATCGGGATGGGCCAATATCGCATCAACCTCTTCGAGGCGGCGGTGCAGTTGCTCAAGGCGCGAGCGCATCGTTGGTTTCATAAGTCAGGGGAGCAAAGGGTGTTTCGTGGATCAGTCACGGCAGCTATATGCCGCGAAGCATTGGCGTTGTTGGCGATATGGGTATACCAGCGCTAACGACGGGTATCGCGCGAGGGAAACAACCGGGGTAACCAGCCGACCAACTGTTCACGTTCAGCCGCTTCGCTCTGGTGTAAAGCAGCCAACGTGCCATGCAAATACTTCTGTGTCAGCGAATGGGCGAGTTGCTCCATCACGGCCTCGGCAGACTCGCCTTTGACCAGTAATTTCTTGGCACGCTCGAGCTCGTGTGATTGGATCGATTGCGCACCGGCTTGCAAAGCCTTGATAACCGGTACCGTTGAGCGCAACTGTAACCAATGCATATAGTTGCGCACCCGTGAGTCGATGATAGCTTCCGCTTGGACCACCGCGGACTCTCGGGCCTGTGCGCCCGACTGAACCACAGCACCGAGGTCATCCACGGAGTACAAATACACATCATCCAAACGACCGACTTCGGGTTCAATATCGCGTGGGACCGCCAAATCAACCATGACCATCGGCAAGCGCCGACGCTCACGCGACGCGCGCTCGACCATTCCCAAGCCCAATATGGGCAAGGTACTGGCCGTACAGGAGATGATCACGTCAAAGGACGACAGGCGGGCCGGCAAGTCGGCGAGACGCAAAGATGTGGCGTCAAAACGATTAGCCAAGACATCAGCGCGCTCAAGGGTTCGGTTGGCCACGGCCATTTGCTTTGGCTGTCGAGCGGCGAAGTGCGTCGCACACAGCTCAATCATTTCACCGGCGCCAATAAAAAGAACGCGCGCATCAGAGAGATCGCCAAACACTCGCTCTGAGAGTCGGACAGCCGCAGCTGCTAGCGAGACCGACTGCTCACCAATGGCCGTGGTCGTGCGCACCTCTTTGGCCACGGAAAAGGTCCGCTGGAACAGTTGATGCAGCAAAGTTCCCAAAGAACCCGCATCTTCTGCGGCGCGAACCGCACCTTTCATTTGACCAAGTATTTGCGACTCACCAAGAACCATGGAGTCCAACCCGCTGGCCACACGAAAGGCGTGCCGTACGGCCTGGTCTTGGTCGTGAAGGTAGAGGTGCGGTAGTAGAGCGTTTTGGTCGAGTCGATTGAAATCAGCCAACCACAGGGGCAATTGGGTCGCAATCTCACTATCCGCCGCGCAATACAGCTCAGTGCGATTACAGGTGGAGAGAATCGCAGCCTCTTGAATCGCACCGCCAAACGCCGATCGCAGAGACTGCACAGCAGGTTTGACCAAGTCGTCAGACAGGGACAATCTTTCACGCACCGAAACCGGCGCTGAAACATGGTTTAACCCTAACGTATAAACACCTACTGACATGGTCTTTTGACGTCTGTTTTAAGGCAGCGTTTTATTAATTACAGTTTTGTGATTATATGCCTGTATCGTCGTTTTGACACTGAATACCCATACCGCTGTCGGAAACGGTGAGATAAATTTGGTGTATCATTTCGGACTCAATATGGCCCGGTAGCTCAGTTGGTAGAGCAGAGGACTGAAAATCCTTGTGTCGGTGGTTCAATTCCGCCCCGGGCCACCAAGGTTTGAAGCCCCAGCGTGATAGCGCTGGGGCTTCGTCGTTTGGGGGTCGAGTAACTGCTGCAGGGTGACAACTGGGCCTTGGTCTGAGTCGCATGTGCTTTGGCTCTACCCAATAAACGGGGGACGGGCATTCATCACACTCTGTTGATGACACCATTCCAACCGCACAGAGTCAGTACTCGCATGCGGTCATTCTCAAAGTTCCTAAATCCGAAAGCACCACACGAGATCATTTCCATTTTTGTGTGGAAACCCTCTGTAATGCCGGCCCAGATCGAGACGACCGGTTTCCCTATCAAAGAACCCTAACGGTCGCTCATCGTGATTGTCAGTTACGATGAAGTCGTTGCGAATGAGCAAATTCAAGAAACGCAATACACCTTTACTCTTGGTCACTGCGAGACCAAGGCTGCTGTGCACACGCTTTCCCACCGACCAAGGTCTCATGAATGAACTAGCTGGACGTAACTCAACGCTAGCTTTATGCGATGCAGAGCGCTACTCAAGTTCGCTGGTGGGGTTGTTGTCGTTTATTCCTGAAACTCAAGCCAGTACTACCCAACGACAAGAGTGGACGGCGGTTCTCTCAAGACTGCAAAAGGCCATTCGCGCAGTATTTTCACAGCAAAAGGTTTCTTATGTCAGATTTTTTTCAATCTAATCAGATTATGACGCTGCAGCATCTTCGTCCAAACCCACACCGAGAAGACGAGATTAAAAAATCACAAAGAAAATTAGTTGTAGTTGTGCCATGCCTAGTATCGCACCACCAAACTGGTGTATTACAAAAGATAATAGAGTGCTTTAACGTAGTACCCTTTATAACTGAAATTGTCGTTGTTTTGAATGGAACGCACATCGAGTTAACGAACAAAGACTCCCTTCTAACCCAACCGATTAAAATCAATGAAATTCCTATAAATATTCTATTGTGCGAAGGCCTTGGAAAAGGACGTGCAATAAAAATGGGGTTCGATTATGTATATGAGCACTACAAAAATACTGCCACCGTTATTACATTGGACGCCGATCTCCAATCGTTCAGCAAGGAATATTTTTGTCGTCTAGCGTACCCAATAGCTGTGTTAGGTGGGCAAGCTAACAAAGGCTACTACGCTCGCTTTTCTCAAACAGAACTGAACGGGCGCTTGACACGCTTACTGGTTTACCCGCTGCTATACGCAATTCAAGAACAATGCCCCACTAGCGAATTAAATAGGTGGCTCTTGTCGTTTCGATATCCCTTATCAGGAGATGTTGCTTTGGCAAGTGAAATATTGCCGAATCTACAACTAGAAAGCAACTGGGCTTACGACTTGTCCCTGCTTAAATCTTTATTTCAGTATCAAGACAAAATTTCGGTTTATCAAACCGATCTAATTGATAATTATGAGCATTTACATCGGGATCTATCTGATGGCCGACAATCTGGATTAATGGGTATGTTTGAAGATATCTCAAGTTATCTCCTCGGTCTCTTTCCCGTGGATCGCAATCGACTTATTCTTGATTACGGTAACCTTGCCCAATTATACTGCCAAAAGTATGAGAAACTTGTACTATTCAACGGAATTAATATCCAAAGCAAGGATAAAGGTTTAGTTTCCCATTTTACAGAACAACTTGATGGTTTATTATCATCGAAGACAATTAAGTCCTAATCTTATTTTACTAATAATTGGATCATTATTTTGCGTGAAATTATTGGCGTCATGGCCTGCGACCAAAATTATGTCATTTCCAATAATGGCAAATTACCGTGGCACTGCCCGGAGGAAATTGCCTTTTATAGAAATATGATAAAAAATCAAATTGTAATAATGGGTAGGAAAACATTCAACGAAATGCCCGCTTCATTTGCTGAAGAACATACATTAATTGTTTTTTCAAGAATATTTAAAAGTTATGGACAGGTTAAATTTGTATCTTCGCTAAGAGATTTATATAAAATAAAAGATCTACCAGAGGATAAGCAGTGTTTTATGGTTGGCGGCAGAGAATTAGCTAGTTTATTTTTAAAAAATAAAGCTATTGACCGTTTTTATCTTTCAGAGATTAGCGGATATTTTTCCGGTGATATTTATTTCCCGATTAAACTTCTTAAACGTCAACCACGTGTCATCTATAAAAAGGAACCTTCCTTTATAGTTTATTGTTACGACAAATTAAAAGAACCAAATGACTAAAATTTTCTCGGTTTTAAACTTGTCTTCTGAGTCACCGCAAAAGGATGCTTACGCTAAGAACCCTGCAGATGCAATCAATAAAATGCGAATATTACAGCAGCTTGGTGCCCATTATGTTGACATTGGAGCTCGATCGTCATTTTCTAAAAGTGAACCCCTAGATGACAAAATTGAGTGTGAACGTCTCACATCATTTTTTTCTGCCCCTAGAGCTGATTGTTCCATTCCTTTATCGTTAGATACGTGGTCAGATATAAATGCGTGTAAATTCTTAAATCAAATAGATGTATTAAACTACACGAGCACCCACTTTCCGGATAAATTAATTAGTGATTTGAAAAATGCTCATTGCAAAATTATTTTAAACTATCTTCCGGCAGCAAACCCTTATGAATTTAGAAAAATCTCTTATGCACCCCCTTCGACAAAGGCTATATTCGAATACTTCGAGATAATGATAAACAGTTTAGAAAAAAAGGGGGTTGAGATACTAGCTATTGACCCTAATTTAGGCATGTGGCACCCAAAAACGCCAGAAGATCTAAAGCCTATTTTTCAGAGAGGAATTATTCAAGCAATTCCGCAAATACAAAAGTTAGCTCCGGTTTTCATTGGCGCTCCTCGTACCAAGGGTGTCTTAAACGTTGCACTAGTTGAACTGATTCTTTCTAAGGGCATTGATTTTTTGCGGACTCACGATTTAGTTGCCGTCACAGAAATTATGAAAAAATTATAATTTAGTGCTATCCGGGGGTGTCATCGTTATTGGGTCAGAACTCCTATAGCCAATACAAATTAATAATCTTGGCTTTCAGCTTGAATTTCAAAATGATAAATGCTGTTTTTCATTCATCAGAATCGAATCGTATAATTAAAAAAGGCTCATCATTGAATATTTTTGGAAGGGGTCCATAAACGTGACCACGAACAGAACCAGAAAATTGTATATAACAGGGTGACCATATTCCAATTCCTTGGTCAGGCTTTTGGGTTGGCTTTGGCGCGGCCATACGTCGGCTTTGCGTTGCTGGTCGGACTGTTGGGGCAGGTTCTTTTCTATTTGGCTATTCCCTTGACATATAGTGCCATCTTCGACGACGCGATCGACGGGGATAATGCGGAACTCCTCGGTATTTTATTGCTGGTGCAACTCGGGCTTTTCGTTTTGTTTGGCCTGGCAGGCATGCTGCATGACTGGGCAGCGGCCCGAATTGGCTCTGTTGCGGCTGCCAGTTTGCGTCATGACCTGTTTGAGAAGCTTCAGGCGCAGGGCTCTGGTTTTTATGCCGGAGTGGATGGCGGTGATATTAGCGCTGCTTTCGGCCCCGATGTGGCCGCTGTAGAAACGGCGATGGTTCGCGCATTTCCTAGCTTTGTTATGCGCGCGATGAACATCACCTTAAGCACTTCATTGCTTTTTGCGATCGATTGGCACATTGCGACACTAGCGGTGGGCATGATGCCGCTGCTAGTGCTAGCATCGCGCCCGTTTTCCAGCAGGGCTCGGCAGAGGACACATCAGCGCGATGGTCAGCAGAGCAAGGTGGCGGCTTTCGTTCATGAAAACGTGCTCACTCACCTTACCATCCGGACCTTTAATCTGCAGGTTGATCGCATGCGGCAATTTACCAACCGGCTTGACCAGACGCGTCAGGATGGTTTTCTGTCGCATATCTTCACGTCTCTGGTGAGCCGATCTACGTTACTTTCATCTTGGTTTTTACAGATCACAGTGCTAGGTGCTGGTGCATGGCTGGCAATGACAGGTGAGATTACAACCGGTGTGCTCATCGCATTGATGGGGCTGCTGCTCAACATATGCGGAGCGACCGATCAATTGGCACAGACTATCCCCTTCTTGGTCAACGGGGCAAGTGGTCTAGCCCGAATTTACAATCTTAAAGGACAGCAGCCGAAAATGCTTGACGCGCCGCCCGGACAGGTGCTTCCCAAGCTTAGAAAAGGCCTTTCCCTTAAAAACGTTACCTTTGGATATGTATCTGACGCCACGATCTTGAAAGATGTTTCATTCTTCATACCATTTGGCAAGCGAGTGGCCATCGTAGGCAGTTCGGGGTCAGGAAAGTCTACCGCGCTTTACATGCTTGTCCGCCTCTATGACCCGCAAAGTGGCGGGGTTTTTTATGACGACATGAATCTGAAGGACTTACAGGAGGGGTCATTTCGCCAACAAACCAGCATTGTGCTGCAAAACACGGTCTTGTTCGACACCACCATCCGGGAAAACATCCGCTGCGGACGACTCGATGCCACGGATGCGGAGATCGAGAATGCCGCCAAAGCCGCAAAACTCCACGAACTCGTACTTGGCTTAACAGATGGTTATGAAACCCAAGTTGGCTTGCAGGGAGCACAGCTTTCTGGTGGTCAACGTCAAAGGGTTGCGATTGCGCGCGCATTGCTGCGCAAGGCCAGCGTCCTGTTTCTCGATGAAGCAACCTCTGCGTTGGATACCGTAACTGAAAGTGCCATCAACGAAACTCTTGACGAAGTTTTACAGGGCAGGACGGTTGTATCTGTGACCCACCGTCTGCGCCACATCACGCAATATGACCTGATCATCGTGATGGATCAGGGCAGAGTTGCCGAGATGGGTAGCCATCAGCAGCTGCTTGCCCATGGCGGGGCCTATGCTGCCCTGTGGGACAAGCAAAGCGGGTTTGTGCTGCAGGGTGATGGGTCAGCGACGATTGCGCCGCAACGGCTTCGGGCCATTCCGTTCTTATCCGGTTGCACAGACGTAGTGCTAGACGTCTTGTGCGAGACGATGGTTTCAGAAAGCTTTCTTACCGATCGGATTATTCTCAAGCAGGGTGATGCGGGCGACAAGTTCTACGTAATCGTGCGGGGTAGGGTCGAATTCTACGTCGAATGGGGCGAGGGGCGAGAAACACTACTTGGTGTGATGCAAGATGGCGACTGGTTTGGTGAACTGGCGCTGATCAGGCGAGATCCGCGAGCATGCTCGGCCCGCGCGGCCGCTGATACGGTCTGCTTAACGTTGGACCGACTGCGATTCTTGACACTGCTTGAAAACGATCCAAAGCTCAAGCAAGATATAGAGAAGACTGCTTATGCGCGCGTCGCCGACCTTCAAAGGATAATTCTAGAGAGTGCCGAAGGTTGAGATTCGGGCTCCAATAAGGTTTTAACGCCCATGGATCTACTACTTCCAGAGAATCAAGCTCAAAACAGACGAACGCCACCCTAAGGTGGCGTCGACTCTGTGCAAATGGAGCCTTCATCACGCGAGGTAAGAGCGGGTGTTCCATAGACTTCACATTTAAGTTAACACAACCAACCATGCTTAACATGTCACACCATCACCTCACCCATTTTCTTGTTCCGGCGAGGATCACTCGATATAAAAGCTTCCTGAATCTAAAAACTAGCGCACAGGTGGGCCGACGGATCGTGATGTTGCACAGTTTCGTAAAGTAGACTAACTGCACACTCTCGAGCGAGTTGGACATGGCGATGAGTCGCTTGAAAAAGGTAAAACATAAAACCCATGATGAAGTAGTCAAGGCCCTGATGAAGCGCTCCGGCGTGAGGGCCGAGGTTGAACACATCGAGCGTGAAGAAAATGAATGGCTCGATGCCTTGCTTAAAACCAGGCAGGAAGCAGGCCTCACAAGGGCTGTACTTGCTGAGAGCATAGGTACGCACACGCCGGCAGTGACCCGGCTGGTGAAATCACTGGCAACGGGGAAGCATTCACCATCGGTCGTCACCCTGCGCCGTTATAAGCAAGCGTGTGGCAAAAATCTGCGGTTACAGGTCTGCTGATAAAGGGCAGTTTATGTTTAACGTTTTCAAACGCGTCACCTCGTAAAGTGACTAGCGTTTGAGCTCACCCTTTGACCGTCAGGTTTGGCCAGATGCTCTTAGGGCAGCAGGCCACCTTCAGGCCTTAAGCTTACGGGGCGGCTTTATCATTTCTGGGGCTGCATAGTTACAAAATAGTTCTACCTAAATGCTCATCCATCGGATTAGGAAGCGCGAAAGTGTGTTTAAACATGTTCACGCATGGAGCCGTTTAGGTATTTTGAACGCAAGCGGCTTTGTCGTTATTGGAGATCAGTAGTTGCGAAAATTAGTTACCGTCGAGAGTGTGGGAGCCAACCCTTTAGGCGAAACCCCCGCTAGAGATTGGGGGATTACAAAGCCACACCACCCATCTTTGAGGCTGAACGCTCTTAAGAGAAAACTTAATGGGTTGCACAGCGTCTCTATTAATCTGAAGTACAGAATTATCCTTGAACTCATCATTACAAAGAGTGAAATCATCCAAATCAAAGTTGGGGCCATGATGAAATTTAGTAATTGATTGGAAACAGGATCCAACCTCCTCAGATACTGGTCAATTCCGCCCCGGGCCATCATAATTTCACGCTAAACCATTTGGCTCTACCCCATTATCGAGGATTAGGCATCCACTAAACCCAACTAAATTTTTATACCAACCGAATCAGGCCAAGGCTAAGCGCACACCAAACCTTTCCTAAATAATGTGGCTATGCCTACTGCTTTTTGAAATCCATACAAGAAACAACCTGATAGCTACTACCCGTTTCCAAATAGCAGAGCTCTAATTGACCTGCATCAACAGAACCAATAAACATACCATCCTCGTCGACAAGCAATAGGTCACCATTGCCCCGGAAAGCACCCACGACTGACTCACAATTGTTCTCGCTACACCATTTGGCATGCAAGGCTCGACCCTCTTGTTCGGTCACCTCCAGACGCCATTGCCGCTGCGGTTGCTGTACATATTTCGGAGGCGTTTGGGCATTCATCGAGTGATGACCCGAGTTGCTAAGACCAGCACGCGCACCAGCGGCGACACCTTCTTGAATCCAGACACCCACCATATTGGGCTGAGCGTTTGCTAGAGGCACAACTGAAGCGGTTAACACTAACATTACAACTTGAAGGAAAATTTTCACTGGATTTATCCATAAAGGGTGGGTTTTTCCAAAAGGGAAAATGACTGTCGATTGAATCAACAATGCTGAATTCACTCTACAGTACTGGTTGAGTTTCACCTAGCGACTTGTCTGGTTATATCGGATCATTCCTATATAGAAACGCAGGTCCTAGTCGTTTAACGGCTTACCGGCAAGCAAAGTAAGGTTGTGGCGACTAGCGCTAATTTTGGGAGCGGGAGCTAGGGAGTGCGCTAGTGGGCCAATAGTGCACCCGTATTCTCACTAAGGTATTTTTTGAGGTTTCGGACAGCACATCACGCCATAGTCGGTAAGGCTAGTCGAAAATACGCGTTAAAAAGTGCTTGTCGCTCATGAGCAGCTGCACGTGGCGCAGGACACCCTCCTCGTCATAGATGGCTTAGCTGTAGAAAATCTGTTTATCTAGTGCAGATTCACCTAATACCGTTGCAGCGGCCATGACTTCGGGCTCGACGCTTGAAAGAGTAGAAATAATATCTTGAAGTGTTAGCTTTTGTTTTGCAATGACGATGCGGGTGACTTTTTTCATCTAGAGATTACAGTCGTCGCTAAAGACCTAGCAAAAAAATGGTTTGGCCTCTAGCCTGTTGAATGCGATTTCAAACCCGTGGCGACCTTTGTCTTGCTGCGTACGGCATGTAGTTTTTTATAGCTATCAAGCAAGCGCTGATGTCGTTCAAGTCCCTCTAGCTTGCTGTTTGTTGGCGTGAGGCCGTGAAATTTGACCGTACCGTCAATGGAGCCAATAACGGCGTCCATTGTTTCGTTGCCATACATTCGACGCAAATTGACGGTGTAGTCATCAAGATCGAGCTCGTCATCGAGCAAAATTTCGAGCACAGCGTTTATGGCTTGATAGAACAAACGGCGTTCAATGGTGTTGTCGTTGTATTGCAGAAAAGCACCCACCAATTCGTGTGCCTGCTCAAAGCGCTGTAAGGCGAGTTGGATTAAAAGCTTGAGCTCCAGTACCGTTAATTGACCCCACGGGGTGTTCTCATCAAACTCGATGCCGATTAAGGTGGCGATGTCGCTGTACTCGTCTAGCTCGTTTTTTTCTAATCGATCCAAAAGGTTACTAAGCTCGACATCGCTTAACTGAAACAAGTTCAAAATATCCGTGCGGAACAGTAAAGCCTTGTTGGTGTTGTCCCAAAGCAGATCATCAATCGGGTAAATCTCAGAGTAGCCCGGTACCAGAATTCGACAAGCCACAGCGCCGAGCTCATCATAGACCGCCACATAAGCCTCTTTGCCCATGGATTTAAGGATACCGAACAAGGCAGCGGCCTCTTTGGCATTTGCATCGTCACCGATGCAGGAAAAATCCCACTGAACAAACTCGAAATCGGCTTTGGCACTGAAAAAGCGCCATGAAACGATGCCGCTGGAATCGATGAAGTGTTCTACAAAATTGTGGGCATCAGTAACGACTTCACTGGTAAACGTGGGGGGTGGAAGGTCATTGAGCCCTTCAAAGCTGCGACCTTGGAGCAACTCGGTCAAACTTCGCTCCAATGCCACTTCAAAGCTTGGGTGTGCCCCAAACGATGCGTACACACCGCCCGTTCGCGGATTCATCAGCGTCACACACATCACCGGATAAACTCCACCGAGTGAGGCATCCTTCACCAAAACCGGGTAGCCCTGTGCCTCTAGGGCTGCGATGCCAGCAAGGATGCCAGGGTATTGTTGAACAACGGCAGGCGGCACGTCAGGCAACGCCATTTCACCTTCAATGATCTCTCGTTTGACGGCCCGCTCAAAAATCTCAGAAAGGCACTGCACTTTTGCTTCAGCCAAGGTGTTGCCGGCACTCATGCCGTTACTGACGTAAAGGTTTTCTATTAAGTTAGAGGGGAAGTAGACCGTCTCGCCATCGGATTGTCGCACATACGGTAAGGCACAAATACCGCGGTCGATATTGCCTGAGTTGGGATCAATCAGATGTGAACCACGCAGTTCGCCGCCAGGGTTAAAAATAGCCCGGCAGTGGTCATCCAAGATCCCAGTGGGTAGGGAGTCACCGGGGCCAGGTTTGAACCAACGCTCACTGGGGTAATGAACAAATGTGGCATCGGCAATGTCTTCACCCCAAAAGGCACCGGCATAGAAATGGTTGTTACTCAACCGCTCAATGTATTCGCCAAGGGCCGATGCCAAGGCGCTTTCTTTGGTTGATCCTTTGCCGTTGGAATAACACATCGGTGAGTGCGCGTCACGGACATGCAGGGACCATACATTGGGGATGAGATTGCGCCACGAAGCGATTTCAATCTTGATGCCTAGGTCTGCTAATACGCGGGACATATTGGCGATCGTTTGCTCAAGCGGAAAGTCTTTACCCGCAATATAAGTATTCACGCTTGGGTCAGTTTCAAGCGCAAGCAGCGCTTGGGCGTCAGCGTCTAAGCTCGCGACTTCTTCAATGACAAACTCAGGACCGGCTTGAACCACTTTTTTAACTGTGCAGCGCTCAATGGAACGTCTAATGCCTTGGCGGTCGTGGGCAGAGATATCTTTGGGAAGTTCAATCTGAATTTTAAAAATTTGCTGGTAACGGTTCTCTGGGTCAACGATATTGTTTTGTGACAAACGAATGTTTTCAGTCGGTATGTTGCGCGTGTCGCAATACAGCTTCACAAAGTAGGCCGCGCACAAGGCAGATGACGCGAGAAAGTAATCGAACGGACCCGGAGCCGATCCATCGCCTTTGTATCGAATGGGTTGATCAGAAACCACCGTGAAGTCGTCAAACTTGGCTTCTAGCCGAAGCTTATCGAGAAAATTAACCTTGATTTCCATGAGAGCAATCCAAAAAGCCACTGAGAACAGTGCGCAGACATCGGTCACGCCGTATGGGTGACGTTCATGTTGTCACCAACAGGCATGAGTGTAAGCTGACGTGGTGACCGGCGGCTGTTGGTTGTGCTTGTGTGGCGATCCGGCACGCTTTTTGGGGTGGCTTGAAAGAACAGGACCATGCACCGACCCAAGCACAAACCGAAAACAAAACCTCAAGCATCCAGGGACTCGTAGATGTACTCTGGTAAATGCAGTTCACCTTGCATGATTTTTCGAGCGGTACGCACAACCGCTGCTTCTTGAACGACCGCAGCCTTTCCTTCGCCAACCAACTCGATACCCAAGTCAATTTCCCCCTGAGGATGGACAACAGAAATGAGATGATTGCCAGACGGTCTCTGAACACCTGAGGCAACCGTAGAGGGGAGTACGAAAGCAGTCGCGACACCTATTGCCCCAGTAATGGCGTGAGAAGCGTGACATCGGTGGGGCGTGAAATAGCGTGAAATGATTGTATTGGTGTCGTCACCCTCACTGATCAGAACGGGTTTGGGAATAACGCTGTCTGTGACATTGCCTAATCCCATTCGAACCCCTGCTTGCAAACGCATCTTTTCTAGCCTAAAAAGCAGGTCAGCATTGGCGTCTAACTCGCAAGGTGATTCACGCCCGGTCAAACCCAGTGACTGTGCTCTTACAATCATGAGTGGCATTGCTGCATCTATGCAAGTCGCATCAATGCCTTCAAATTGCTCCATCCGTTTTCCTGTGGGAAAGAGTTTGCCCGTCACGGCACCCCACGCTTCTAAAAAATTCAGAAAAATAGGTGCGGCTGTACCATAGACCCCATCAATGCGTGTATCGCCCTGGTACGTGACGCGCCCATTTGGCGTTTGTACCGTTGCGTCAATTTTTGCCCCTGTATTTACATTATGTATACGCACCGTGGTTGTACCTATCGAAGCGTCAATCAACCCCTGCTCAATGGCAAAGGGCGCCACACCAGACAACATATTGCCGCAGTTGGGACGGACATCAACAGATTGGACACCCACGCCGACCTGCACAAACAAGTAGTCCAAATCACAATCTGGTAACGCTGACCTAGAAACAATTGCGACCTTGCTATTTAAGCTACTATTTCCTCCCAGCCCATCTAATTGTAGAGAATCTGACGCACCGATTGCGCCTATTAATACACGATCTCTCAACAACGGATCATCAGGCAGCCATTCTTTTAAAAAAAATGGTCCACGCGAAGTGCCTGCGCGCATCAATACGCATGGGAGCATTCGATTGATCTGATTCATGTCTGACTTTCATTTTGTTTATAAGGTCCTTAAATGATGCGGGAATCCTTTGCAACAATGAAGTGCAATTTTTAATACAATTAATGCATGAAACACATCAATTTTGATTTGCAGCAGCTTCAGGCTTTTATTGCTATCGCAGATAGGGGGAGTTTTCGTGCGGCGGCAGACCATATCCATATATCTCCCCCTGCACTCAGCAGACGGATAGAAAAACTTGAATCCATCATTGGCATCAAATTGTTCATACGCACCACCCGCAAGGTCGAGCTAACAAGCGTAGGGCGTATTTTTCTTGAGCGCGCAAGATCAGCAATTGACGATCTTGAGTCTGCCATTTTAGGTATTTCCGATATTGCAGTGACACGCGTCGCTCGCGTCACCGTGGCCTGCGTGCCCTCTGCTGCACTGTATTTTTTGCCCAACGTCATCAGAAACTTTTCAATCAAGTATCCATCGATACGCATTCGCGTTATCGACGAATCGATGAATCAAACGCTGCAGAGTGTCTTGACAGGCGAATCTGACTTTGGCGTTGGTTTCATGAACACACAACTGCCAGAAATTGAATTCGAGGGTATCCATGATGACCCGTTTGTCATTGCCATGCGCCGTGACCACCCGATGTCCAAACGCCGCATGGTCAACTGGGTACAGATCCAAAATGAGCAACTTATCTCTGTTGCCCGTAGCAGTGGTAATCGTCAACTTCTAGATGACGTGATAAGCAAAACCGGCATCAAACCCAACTACGCGTTTGAAGTTAGCCATATCGGTACCTTACTCGGGATGGTTGAGGCCGGTTTAGGCATCGCGGCTGTACCGCGCGCCGCCCTACCGGTCAACCACCCAACCGTCATTGGCCTTCCTCTAAAGAATCCGACGATTACCCGCAGCCTCGGACTCCTGCGCAAACACGGCTCGGCTCTTCGTCCTGCCGCAGCGATATTTCATGAATATCTTCAAGAGGCACTTTGCAAGCGAAGGTTAGCGAACCGATCGCCGGATGAGATTTAGATTTAGTGCATTGATGCGCCCTGCGAAAATTGATTCATGTGTTCTACGAAGTGCAATAAATTCTATTTTTATTTAACGCCTATCGTGTAGCAGTGGCTCGCAAGGAAAAGCGCTGTCCAGTGTCAAGGGCCTCGCCAGACTTCATCAACGATCAGTCGACCAGTAAAACGTCGGGTATTGCTGAACAGATTTCGCATTTTTTCCGTCCAAGGCGTCTTTCTAGCTTCCAACCCTTCGGGACTGGTAAACGCATGACGATCGGCTAGATCGTATGCAGTGAAAAAACGAGGGAAAGCATCGCATGCGACGTAGCGGCGTGCTCGGACCACCCCTGGGACGCGTACCAGTCGCGGTAGATGTTCCCGGTCATACCAGTCGGTGTACTCGGCAGCGACATCGTCTGGAACATCGGTGTGGACAACATATAACCAACGCGTTTCGTTTTGGGTATGCCCTTCATTACTGACATCGCGCAGGAGTTCAAACGCCATGCCTTCCATGTTTAGCGCATTTTTCGTCCATCCAAGCGAGTCGGGCACATCAAAAAGTTTTCGCGATTCATAACAAGCCAGCCAAGCAGGCGTTTCTCCCTCAACTTCAAACAGTCGTGCCCGCTCAATCTCTGGCGAGCTCTGCATGCTGGGTTGCAGATTTCCGTGCGTGGTGAATCGATGGGTCAGTAGGTGAGTTGCCTGCTCAGCGTTTTGCTCAGCCATTTGCGCCTTCCAGCGGCACACCTTTGAGCATCAAACGATATAAATACCGTTCTTCGTTCATATCGTAGTCTCCGTTCGCTTTGTGCATCAAACTGCGGTTATCCCACATAACAAAGTCACCACCTTTCCACACATGTCGGTATTGATATTTCTCCTGTGTTGCGTGTTCTAACAATTGGTCTAGCAATGGCAAGGCCTCTTTATCGTCCATGCCAAGAATCCCCTCTATGCGAATAGGATTGATATATAGCGCCATACGACCACTATTGGGATGTCGCAGAACCAAGGGCTGTAATACCGCTTCGGGCACCGATGCGCGACGCCCTTCTGAAAGTTGAGGCAGCCTTCGAGCGCTGTGGCTGCTCTGGTAAACGTGGATAGCGCGTCGCCCTAAGATACGCTGTTTGATTTCATCCGGCAGGTCTTGATAGGCTCGAACCATGTCGACAAATTGGGTATCGCCACCAACAGAAGGCAGTTTTACCGCACTAAGAACGGTCGCCATGGGTGGCGCAGCAGCGTTTGAATGATCCGTGTGAAAACCCTCGCCGGGTATATAACGCTTGCCGTTTTCAAGGGTGTCTGCATTCGATATGTAATGCACCAAGGGATGGTCAGGAATCGAAAATTTCGCATTGTGCTGAGGGAATATCTCGCCAAAGATCTGTGCTGCTACCATCATTTGAGGCGCATCGAGCCATTGGTCGCGAAAAGCCAGCACCGAATGATCCGTGAATGCTTTTCTTAGTCTCGCCCGTGTTGGCTCGGAGAGTGAGTCGGAAAGCCGTATGCCTCTTACCTCAGCCCCGATAGGGGAAAAAGGCGTTATTTGAAGTTCATTTTCCTGCTGAAATGCGGCCACAGAATTCATTTTTCGTCCCAGTTGTTGACCTAGAGATTATTATGGATTCCCGCATTATGCAACGCTAGATCGAAAAGCAAAAGAAAACCACCAACAACACCTAATCAGTTAGAAACCATCGCGTCTTTCCGAAACCTTACTTCCTCAACCCGAGGTTGATTACTGGGTCATCTAGCTTTTGTGGACAAGCCATCGAACACAGCCGTTACTGCCCAATACGTAAGCAATGCTGAATTTGTGTTGACAGCACTCGATGAGAGCAATTGAGGGGCCACGCGACCCTAAAATTCACTTAAATTTAAGAATTGGTTGCTTTTAGTAACAACTAACCCACATCCACTTGGTTGTGGCGATTTTAATTAGGAGTTGACGATGAACACTGAACTGGATGAAATTGTTGAGCAGGATATCTCTGATGACGCACTATGATTTACCGCTAGTGGTACGCACGCGCAAGGAAATTGACCAACGATACACTTCTTTTCAACCTCGGGTTGTTTGTGAATAACAGTCGGTTTTATATTATTGGGGCTCCGTTCAAAACTATCAATTGAATTTGATCAGATTTTGAATTTTTTAGTTTTGATGATGTGCGTTTCACGTCTCGTTATAACCGAAGAGAAACGCCCATCATCGCTTTGAATCGCACTGTTTCGAACGGGTCAGGCGGGTGTGTTGATCCACGTTCAACTGGTATTTACCAGCACCATCTGTTTGGCCTTTTAATTGCAGATTGATTTAGTCATTGTTTGCTAGCTGTTGCCAAGCAATTACCCATATTTACTTGAGCGTGTGCCACCAACCTTAGTAACCCATCGCGATCCGTTTAATCTCACACAACGCTACTCACAATCAGCCCTATGAATAGTCTTGAAGTCTTACTCAGTGCCAGCGCTGAGTTTTTGTTTTTTTTGAAAGTACAACTAGATGTTAAGGCACCGTTGAACAGGATAGTACTGATAGAATATTCCTTGATAACTCAAAAATAAGCGGCAACAAATTATGGCCTACAGGCCAATGACTGAAGTCGACTGGCTAATCGCCCTCGCCCTCGCCATTGCACTAGCAGCTGCCCACTTCTTCGCCTTTCGAGTCTCGACATTGCCATCGAAAACTCAAGACGCGCTGGCGTCGGTTGGTGGTGGCGCAGCCATCGCCTACATATTCATCCACCTAATGCCTGAATTAGCCGTGGGTGGCCGCGCACTGAGCGAACTGGATATCACCAAATTTACGCCGACACCAATCACCGAAGCTGGGCTTTTTTTGACAGCAATGATCGGCATGGTGATCTTCTTCATCCTAGACGTACGAACCGAGGAAGGACGCTTATCGACGAAGATAGGCTTTCGCGTTCACATGGCGTCATTCGCGTCAGTTAGTGCGATCTACGGCTACACGCTTCCATCGCTAGTCACGACCGGCTGGAGCTACGCCACCTTATTTACTGCAGTACTTGCCGGTCACTTACTGCTTGCTGATCGAGCGCTAGCCCGAGCTCACCCCGCGCAGTTCGCGCATGAGACGCGGTGGATCGGCATGGCTGCAGTCGGCGCTGGATTCGGCGCAGCCTTTATACTGCCACCGACCAATGACTTTATCCTGGCCATCGGTACCGCGTTTCTAGGGGGTGTCTTGCTGATGACCACTTTTCGCGAGGAACTCCCTGCCGCCTCTCGCACACGCATCCCGTGGTTTCTGTTAGGCCTGTCAGTCATGTCTGGGCTGTTGATTATCGTGCTTGCCGTCGGTAAACACAGCTAACAGCAAGGTGGTTTCGACTGTCTTTGCCCTTCCATCAGCAGACGGGATAGGACGGGGCTTAGCATGAAGATTGGCGCTTGAAACCGACCCTTTCGAACAGCGTTTGGTTTGAGACAGCCGAAGGTTGCGAACACCAAAATGTGGCGATTCTTTCTGCGAATCGCCATGGGCACTTTTTAAAACATGGGGCTGCGAACCTTGTAATGGAAAACACCCATTCGGGTTGTCAACGCACCAAACAAAACGAACACAACCAACGCTGTGATGTGTTCTGGATGATAGTCCTGCAAATCCGCATACCAAGTAAGACCCAGAGAAAGGACCAACCCCCAGATCACTGCAACCTCAGCGTAGAAGGAACCTTTGAGACCGGGGTTATCGACATCAGCCCGAATCACATCACGCAAAATACCGCCTCCAGCACCTGTCAGTGCAGCCAGTATCGGACCCCACAACCAAAGAGGCTTGATGTTGGCATCAACGGCAACAATCACGCCAATAACTGTAAAAGCTGCAAGTCCAACAGCATCAAAAAAAGCGACCGCCGAGTTCTTGCTTAAATGCCCGATTAAAAACAGATCTCCAGTATCTGTATCTGAGTTAGCAACGCGCGTTGACTGCCAAAACCGCTGAAAACGAAAAATAAAATAAAAAATAATTACCGTCCCAAAGATCAGCATCAAATAAAGCGGAGACTTCAGTACCGATAGAGTTTCACGCTGCAACAACACGTCACGAATAATACCGCCACCCACAGAGGGCGTCGCAGCAAGTACTAGTGCCCCAAAGAAACTGTACTTACCCTGCCTAGCGAGCAACACGCCAGACAGGGCAAAGGCAATGGTTCCGATCACATCAACCACAAAAAACCACCACTGGCCCGCGGTCACACCCAACAAAACAGGCAGTAAATACTCTTTAACGATATATTTGTATTCCCCTGACTCACGAAGCTGCTTTAAGCTTTGGTTAAAAGAGGCCACCAACTCTGGTGTCGTGGTCGCTTTGCTGAAAATAACGTGAATACCACCTGAAAAAATGGGCGTACCGATTTTTCTCGCTGCCTTAGCCCAGTCATTGCGCCAAACCAAAGTCTCACCAACCAATCCATCGATCGCAATGGCGTCGACTTTGTTATCCAACAAATTTGCAAAGTTTTCATCATCCGTTGAGACACGAACAATGCGCGCCGCGTTGGCAGGGTCTTCGATAAAAGACATCATGTCTGTACCGTAGAAAAATCCGTCTATCACGCCTAACCTTATATTCTGCGTTTGAAGCAAGTTAATCCACTGCGTCTTCGTCTTGAAATCGTAGAGTGGTGCATCGGCAGTCCGGACGTAAATGACGTCCTTCTCGGTACGATAAGCATCTGAGTAATAGGCGTATTGACTACGCTCTTCGCTAAAAAAAGCACCCGCTGCAATGTCTCGAACCCCGTTAGAGACTTCATCTTGATGCTGTTTCCAATTCACTTCATCAAAAACCAATGAGTAGCCCATTTTTGCAAAAATGGCGCGTAGCAACTCAACATCCAAGCCCGTCAGTCGAGTGATTTCGTTTTTAGTCATTTGATATTGGTAAGGATCCCAGCGATACCACCCAGCCCTGAGCTCCGTGCGAGACTGGGCTGGACTTAAAGCTTGGGTTTGGGTCGAAGCGCTAGGCACCTGTACTACAGCGTCAAGCGGTTGAGTACCGCCTTGCTGCGCCGTCGCCTGAGCGTAGGTGATACTAGCGCTGGCCACAAATGCGACCATGGCAAAAAGTAAAAAACACCAATACGACAGTCGCTGCATGATCAATTATCTCAAAGTCAAACTGCAGAAATCGCTAAGATTACGGCTTTATTATTCACTTCAGAATGAAGACTGACTTGCAATTTAGACATTTGTAGCATTAATAAACTCTTTTTTTAGTATGAAGCTTTTATGTGTTGGCGGTATCTTCATTATTTAGAAAACACACACTCTAATTCGGGCAGTGCCGGATTAATAGGGTTGAGGTAAAAAATCTCATGCCTCACTGAACAGAAAACAGATACAGCGTTCGTAGCTTTATTTGATCTTATCTGCATGAGGCCACTGCTGCACGCCGTTAAACGATCTAGTCTGTTGTCAGCATCTAATTTTTTAGCCCCAAGCAAATAATGGCACCAGAAGCGTTCGCTTTCGCTGCCGCCAGTCAGCAACCACCGAAGTGATTCTTCCCCTCTTTCGGGACAAGTTCCCCAGACACCTGTTCGCATCGCTCATCATTTTTTCGGTATGTAGCGCGTTTGTGGCTTGCTGCATCGCGCAAAAAGACCTTTCATGAAGATCTGCACGAATTCAGACATGGATCCCCCATTGAATACCCCCTTGGATCACTTATTTATCGAATTGCTGGGTAGGTAAAGAACGTAGACTTTAAGACCTATCTTTCTTTCGTTGGTGTACCTGTTTTTCGTTGGTATTTGTTTCTGGCGAATTGAATGACAACGTTCAACATTCAGAAACGTCAAGCTGGGGGTTTGAGATGCAACACGGCTTATGCCACCTGACTAAAGCGGCAGCGGTTGCTGGCACAGTCGCTATGCTGTCTGCCTGTGGTGGCGGTAACGCCACCACCGCCACAGGCAGACACGGTATACATGCCGCCACCCTCGACGAGCCCTGACCCTGGACCCTTGCCAATAGAGGGTTGCACCAACTGCACTGCATTTGCAACGGAATATGACGCCCAGTATGGCTTGGCGATGATCAATGCGGCAGGCGCCTACGACCGTGGACAAATGCAAAATTGCGACATCGCAATACTCATCCCTTATGGCCGCACCCGGGAAGGACAGGTGCGTTATCGCGAGCAACGATTCGGCGTCGATCAAACCCCAAAAATCGGCGCCTTTCTCGCGGCCAAGGCCCCTATTACGGTCGGCCCACACAATCTAGGCATGGTCACCTTCAGTATCCAACAGTCACCCTATGAGCGGTCACGAATCGGTCGTGCTTCGTTGACCTATTCTCATCGTTTCTAGACACGGATCAACAGACACTGGAATGCAATGGGATCAAGAGGCATTGGACTCAAGTAGTACCCAGACTACATTGTTTAATGTCAGCCTAACCCAAGAAATTATTTGATTGTAAAAACGTGCTGCCATGTGTTGTCAGGCAAATGAGTCGATGTCACTATGCCCGTTGCACCAGCGTACTGGCCCGTGCCACCAATGATGGCACGGGCCAGTACGGCGTCACTCTTGA
>CBFHKV010000005.1:0-17076 GCA_965656505.1 Burkholderiaceae bacterium
TGCGCTTTGCCATTCGCGAAGGCGGTCGTACCGTCGGCGCCGGCGTCGTCTCCTCAATCTTGAAGTAAACGCTCGGGTGGCTAGTTTTTCTAGCCACCGTTACTTGCTCTTTGGAAATGAATATGAAAAATCAAAAGATCCGCATCCGCCTGAAAGCGTTTGACTACAAATTAATTGATCAGTCAGCTGCGGAGATTGTCGATACAGCCAAACGCACTGGCGCTGTTGTACGTGGACCTGTGCCTCTTCCAACAAGAATTCGCCGCTACGATATCCTGCGTTCGCCGCATGTCAACAAGGCGTCAAGAGATCAGCTAGAGATGCGTACGCACCAGCGCTTGATGGACATTGTGGACCCAACAGACAAAACCGTCGATGCACTGATGCGCTTGGACTTGCCTGCCGGTGTTGATGTTGAGATTGCACTACAGTAATTCGCGCGTCGAGAACTTTGGTCTTGTTTTCGCCTTGTGCGAAATGTCCAAGACGTGCTAGTATTCACGACTCGCTAAACAAAGCGAACAAAAAAGTTGTTTGACATCGGTTCGGCAATGACTCTAGCCCATGGCAAAGTCTTAGCTGAAAAGATGATCAAATGTTTATTAAGCCCCGGCCAATCGAAGTCGGGAATCGGGTAAAACCCGGGAGAATATGATGTCGAAACCGACACCTACGCCTGCCGCATATCGGCTTGGCTTGGTGGGTCGCAAAGTCGGCATGACTCGCATATTTACGGATGATGGTGAATCCATCCCCGTGACTGTGTTAGACGTGTCGAATAATCGCGTGACCCAAGTCAAGTCGCATGACACAGATGGCTATGCGGCCGTCCAAGTTACATTTGGCGCTCGACGTGCTTCGCGTGTTTCGAAGCCACTCGCCGGCCACTTCGCCAAAGCTGGCGTTGAATCTGGCAGCATCCTCAAAGAATTCCGTCTTGACCCTGCCCGCGCTGCTGAATTTGCACCTGGGGCCGTTATTGGCGTTGAATCCGTATTTGAAGCGGGACAACAAGTCGATGTCACCGGAACTACCATCGGTAAAGGTTTCGCTGGTGCGATCAAGCGTCACCACTTCTCGTCGCAGCGGGCTTCGCACGGTAACTCGGTTTCTCACCGTGCGCCGGGTTCGATCGGTCAAGCGCAAGATCCAGGTCGGATTTTCCCTGGAAAGCGCATGGCTGGCCACTTGGGCGATGTCACTCGGACAACACAAAATCTGGCGGTTGTTCGTGTAGATGCCGAACGAGGTTTGTTGATGGTTAAGGGTGCAGTGCCGGGTCATGCTGGCGCAGACATCGTGGTTCGACCAGCCGTTAAGGCACAACCAAAGAGTGGAGCCTAAGCCATGGATATAAAGCTCCTAACAGATAATGGTCAATCCGCTGATAAATTTAATGCGCCCGATACAGTTTTTGCTCGGGACTTTAATGAGGCGTTGATTCACCAAATCGTCGTAGCCTTTCAAGCCAATGCTCGTTCAGGTGACCGTGCGCAAAAAGATCGCTCACAGGTTAGACACTCAACGAAAAAGCCATTCCGTCAAAAAGGCACGGGTAGAGCCCGTGCTGGTATGACATCCTCGCCTTTGTGGCGTGGGGGTGGTCGCATTTTCCCTAACTCACCGGACGAGAATTTTTCTCAAAAAGTGAATAAGAAAATGTACCGTGCCGGCATTCGTTCTATTTTGTCTCAGTTGGCAAGAGAAGACCGCATCTCAGTTGTCGAGTCTTTTACGCTAGAGTCACCAAAGACAAAGCTAGCAGCAGAAAAGCTTAAGGACATGGGTCTAGATTCGGTACTGATCATCACCGACACGGTTGATGAGAATGTGTACCTGGCTACACGTAACTTGCCTCATGTTGCTGTTGTTGAGCCCCGGTATGCCGATCCGCTCTCGTTGATTCACTATAAGAATATTTTGATCACGAAGCCAGCAATCGCTCAACTCGAGGAGATGCTCGGATGAACAATGATCGTTTAATGCAGGTCTTGCTCGGGCCTATCGTGACTGAGAAAGCCACGCAAATTGCCGAAAATGACAACCAGATTGCATTCCGCGTCTGCCCAGATGCAACAAAACCAGAAATCAAGGCGGCAGTAGAGCTCTTGTTCAAGGTGGAAGTTGATTCGGTTCAGGTTCTTAACCGGAAGGGAAAAGAGAAGCGCTTTGGGCGTTTCATTGGCCGCCGTCGCAACGAGCGTAAAGCTTACGTTGTGTTGAAGGCTGGCCAAGAGATCAACTTCGCGGAGGTCAATTAAATGCCTTTGTTAAAAGTTAAACCCACATCTCCGGGTCGCCGGGGCATGCTGAAGGTTGTGACGCCTAACCTGCACAAAGGTGCGCCAGTTGCCTCTCTCGTCGAAAAGAAAACGAGGGGATCAGGTCGTAACAACAATGGTCACATCACAATTCGTCACCGTGGCGGTGGACATAAGCAGCATTACCGTCTGGTGGACTTCCGTCGCAATAAAGACGGTATTCCAGCGAAAGTTGAACGTCTCGAGTATGACCCCAACCGGTCTGCACACATTGCCTTGCTTTGTTATGCAGATGGCGAGCGTAAGTACATCATTGCGCCTCGCGGTTTGCAGGTTGGTGCTTCATTACTGTCGGGAACAGGTGCACCGATTAGAGCAGGCAATACATTGCCAATCCGAAATATTCCAGTGGGTACAACGATTCACTGCGTTGAAATGATCCCTGGAAAGGGCGCTCAAATGGTGCGCTCAGCTGGTGCCTCAGCTGTACTACTCGCCCGTGAAGGGACCTATGCTCAGGTTCGACTCCGCTCTGGCGAAGTTAGACGTGTGCACATTGAGTGTCGGGCAACAATCGGTGAAGTGGGTAATGAAGAGCACAGCCTGCGTCAAATTGGTAAAGCCGGTGCGATGCGTTGGCGCGGCATTCGTCCGACAGTTCGTGGCGTAGCCATGAACCCAGTCGATCACCCCCATGGTGGTGGTGAAGGCCGTACGGGTGAAGCACAAGAGCCGGTTAGCCCATGGGGCACACCATCGAAGGGTTATAAGACCCGTCGCAACAAGCGGACGAACAATATGATCGTCCAGCGTCGCAAGCGTAAGTAAGAGGCCGAATCATGTCACGTTCGATCAAGAAAGGCCCATTCGTTGATGCTCATTTGCTGAAAAAAGTGGATGAGTCTATTGCCGAAAAAGGGAAAAAGCCGATCAAGACCTGGTCGCGCCGTTCAACCATTTTGCCCGAGTTTATCGGGTTGACCATTGCCGTGCACAACGGTCGCCAGCATGTTCCTGTTTACATTAACGAGAACATGGTGGGACACAAGCTCGGTGAGTTCGCGCTGACCCGTACATTCAAGGGTCACGTCGCCGATAAGAAGGGAAAGAGGTAAGCCATGGAAACCACAGCGATTATCCGTGGGGTACATATTTCAGCGCAGAAGACACGATTGGTTGCGGACTTGATCCGCGGCAAATCAGTCGATCAGGCGCTGAATATCCTCACCTTCACCAACAAGAAGGCCGCCGGCATTCTGAAAAAGGCCGTGGAATCAGCAATTGCCAATGCAGAGCACAACGATGGTGCTGACATTGACGAGTTGAAGGTCACCACGATTTATGTAGATAAGGCTCAGTCGATGAAACGATTTTCAGCCCGCGCTAAAGGGCGCGGTAATCAAATCGAAAAACAGACTTGCCATATCACTGTCAAGGTCGGCGCTTAAGGAGTCACGATGGGTCAGAAAATTAACCCGATTGGGTTCCGTCTCGCAGTTACCCGAAATTGGGCATCCCGCTGGTATGCGGCTGATAAAGACTTTAGCGGTCTTTTGGTGTCCGACATCCGAGTACGCGAGTATCTCAAGCGCAAACTAAAAAGTGCGTCAGTCGGTCGTGTCGTTATTGAGCGTCCTGCAAAGAACGCCCGAATCACTGTTTACTCAGCGCGACCGGGTGTCGTGATCGGTAAGCGAGGTGAGGACATCGAGAATTTGAAGTCCGATCTCCAGCGATTGATGGGCGTGCCAGTGCATGTCAACATCGAAGAGATTCGTAAACCTGAAACTGATGCCCAACTGATTGCAGACTCGATCGCGCAACAGCTTGAGAAGCGGATCATGTTCCGCCGCGCGATGAAACGTGCCATGCAAAACGCGATGCGCTTGGGTGCACAGGGTATTAAAGTCATGTGCGCTGGTCGTCTGAATGGCATTGAAATTGCACGTAACGAATGCTACCGCGAAGGCCGCGTACCGCTTCACACGTTGCGTGCCATGATTGACTACGGCACTGCTGAAGCACATACGACTTATGGTTTGATCGGTATTAAGGTGTGGGTCAACAAAGGCGAGATGTTGCCTAACGGTGACATGCCCGTTGAGGTGGTGACACCTCGCGAGGAAGAGCGTCGTCCGCGTCGTTCGCCACGTGGTGATCGTCCAGATGGTAAACCTGGTGGTGGACGTCCTGCCCCAAGTCGTACACGTGGCCCGCGTAAGCCTGCTGATGCAGCGGTTGCGGCTGCTGCGGCTCCTGAAGCCGTGGCTGCAGCGCCAACTTCCGCGCCCGAAGGAGAATAAAGATGCTGCAACCGTCACGTAGAAAGTACCGGAAAGAGCAAAAAGGCCGCAATACAGGCTTAGCCACTCGTGGTGCTAGCGTATCCTTTGGCGAATTTGGATTGAAAGCGACAGGACGCGGCCGACTGACCGCTCGCCAGATAGAGTCAGCACGTCGTGCCATTAACCGTCACATCAAGCGTGGTGGGCGTATCTGGATCCGTATTTTTCCAGACAAGCCCATTTCACAAAAGCCTGCTGAAGTCCGTATGGGTAAAGGCAAAGGCAACCCTGAGTATTGGGTTGCTGAGATTCAACCAGGTAAAGTGCTATACGAGATGGAAGGTGTTAGCGAAGAAATGGCAAGGGAGGCGTTTCGCCGAGCTGCCGCTAAGCTGCCGATCTCCACGACCTTCGTTTCGCGTCATTTAGGCGCTTGAGGCGATTTCTTAAGGAATTGACATGAAAGCCAGTGAACTTCACACAAAAGATGTGGGCGAATTGCGGCAAGAACTAGATAGTCTGCTGAAAGCGCAGTTTGGTTTGCGTATGCAAAAGGCGACCCAGCAACTCTCGAATAACAGTCAGATTCAGAAAGTACGTCGTGACATTGCTCGCGTTCGTACTATTCTGACTCAGAAAGCTGGAGTCTGAAAAAATGACAGATACCCAAACAACGACAGCCAAACGCCAGCGCAAACTGGTCGGTAAAGTCGTCAGTGACAAAATGGACAAAACAATTGTTGTGGTTGTTGAGCGTCGCGTTAAGCACCCTTTATTTGGCAAGGTGGTGATGCGTACTGCCAAGTACAAGGCACATGACGAAGCCAACGAATTCAAACAAGGCGATACCGTTGAAATTGCGGAGACGCGTCCAATTTCAAAGGATAAGTCTTGGCGTGCAATGCGTTTGGTTGAAGCCGCAAGGATGATCTAACGTCGTTGCCTCTTGAGACGCTTGCATAGGTTCTTGGTTAAAAAAGCACAGTCGATTTTGGACTGTGTTTTTTTTGGTCCACACACTAAGCGCATGAATCATGCACTCTGGAAACCTAGAGATGTCCCCATAAAATCCATCCCCCGACGGCCATCAGTGTCACACCACCGAAAATTTCTGCTCTGTGCCCAACGATGACACCTATCGCGTGCCCTAACACGATGCCAATGGTCACCATCAGGGTTGTTGCCAGCCCAATCAATGCAGCAGCGACCCAAATGTTGACATTGACAAACGCCAGACCAACGCCAACGGCCATGGCATCAATACTGGTACCTAACGCGGTTAAACAGGTGCGGCCCAACGAATTTTTATTGTTTTGTTTTGGGCCATCGACATGTGGCCGGATACCTTCATAAATCATGTGCAGACCAAGGGCCATTAAAAGAGTGAAAGCAATCCAGTGATCCCAGGCCTGAACATATTGTGTTGCCGACTTTCCGATTAGCCACCCGATAATTGGAGTAAACGCTTCTATGGAACCAAAGATGAGGCCAATCTTGAACGCCTCTTTAAGGGGTGGGTTTTTGAGCGAAGCGCCTCTACCGATCGCAGCAGCGAAGGCATCTGTAGACATGGCAAAGCCCAGCAAAAGAAGGGCGATTGGGTTCATTGATTTGTTTCCGGTCAGGTATTTAGGCTCAACGATATGTTCATGCGCCCAACCCGAGGCATGGCATATCGAAGGTCTTGCCAACCGAGAGGTGTTCGTACCATGACAGCTGGCCAATTGTGTTGATACGAACACTTCCAAGTAATGGAAGCAGGCTACCGCCCAACGAGGGCGTAATCTAACAAACATCTGAAGAAATGACAAAAGGGGTTTCCATGGGAATGAAAACCTTCTAAACAATCATTCATCCATCAGAAGATGGGTTAAATAAACGAAAAGAGGTCGATAGGGCGACCTCCTCTTAACCCACAACGTACCAAAGAACCTTGTCTTATTGTTTGACCTACCCTCATTGTTATCTAGACGTGAGTGACGAATTTGGTTGTCAAATACCCGTCAAATGTTTCAGTACCGCCTTCACTGCCAATGCCGCTTTCCTTAACGCCACCGAAAGGCGTCTCAGGAAGTGCGCTGCCGAAGTGGTTGATGTTGACCATTCCAGCCTCAAGGTCGTTTGAAACCCGTGTTGCGATTTGCAATGAATTTGTGAAAACGTAAGAGGACAGACCAAAAGGCAGACTGTTAGCCTTTGCTATGGCTTGATCGATATCGTCAAATCGCACCACGGGGGCAACAGGACCAAACGGCTCTTCAGTCATCAACAGGGCATCATCCGGCAGATCAGTAATAACCGTTGGCGGGAAGAAAAAGCCCGTTTCAAGATCTGCTTGACCACCAAGAATGACGTTGCCCCCACGTTCGCGTGCATCTTCAACAAATCGGTTGATCGCTGGAACGCGGCGTTCATGCGAAAGAGGGCCCATTTCAGTGCCTTCGGCGAGCCCATCACCGACCTTGATATTCGAGAGCGTATCGGTAAACGCCGCTAGAAATTTGTCGTAGGCTTTTGTCTGAACATAAAACCGGGTGGGTGAAACGCAAACTTGACCGGCGTTACGGATCTTGAACTTGGCGAGCATGTGTGCTGCCTTTTCAATATCGGCGTCATCGAAAACCAAGACCGGCGAGTGACCACCGAGCTCCATCGTGACCCGTTTCATGTGTGCCCCTGCCAGACTGGCCAGCTGTTTTCCAACGGGTACAGACCCAGTAAACGAAACCTTTCGGGAGATTGGAGAGGTGATAAGGTGCGCTGAGACTGTCGCAGGATCACCCCAAACAATGTTGAGTACACCAGGTGGCAAGCCAGCGTCATGAAACATCTGGGCAATCGCCATCACCGCACTCGGTGAGTCCTCTGGTCCTTTGAGCACAATGGTGCAACCTGCACCGATGGCAGCTGCCACCTTACGGATTGCTTGATTGTACGGAAAGTTCCAAGGCGTAAAGGCGACGCATACCCCTATGGGTTCTTTGAGTACGAACTGACGAACATTTGGATTGCGTGGCGAAATAACGCGACCATAGATGCGGCGACACTCCTCTGCGTGCCAGTCTGCATGATCGGCGCAAGACATCAATTCCCCGAGCGACTCAGACAGTGGCTTGCCTTGATCAAGCGTCATGTTGCGTGCAATGTCATGCGCCCGGTCACGTGTTAGCTGGGCCACCTTGCGCAAGATGTTAGACCGTTCAATAGGTGAGGATTTCCGCCAAGACACAAAAGCACGCTGGGCTGCCTCTAGCGCGGCATCTAAGTCCGACGCGGTGGCGTGCGGTAAGTGACCCAGTATTTGGCGGTTGGCCGGGTTAATAACCTCTTGGGTTTCGCGCCCTTGCGCTTGAATAAACTGTCCGTCGATATAAAGTGATAGTGCTTGATACATTGTTGCCCCCAATGGTTACCGTAAAAATATGAACTTATCCTGAGTCAACACAGACAGCGCTTTGCAGATAGATCGGTGTGTGCCATAAATATCCCCGTCAACTCCTGTGATCATACGACAGCCGATTTGCCACCCAAGGGTTTTGCTACAGACTTTGTGTTGCTCGTCTATGCGCCTTTTTGATTGGGTCTTTGGGTGTCCGGACGATTATTGTTTGCGTTTTGTTGGAAACCCACTTATACTAGACGGCTTTCCCGGAAAAACAGCGGGTAGAAAAGAATGTGTCAGTAAAAGTAGCGCGATAAAAGTAGCTAGTAAAAGTAACTAGTAAAGGTAACCGCAATCAAGACAAGCTTGTCAAAGACAGCCATGGCTTGAAGGCAAACTAAACAGATTTCACCCAGGGCGTAAATGCCTGACGGGACCAAAACTGATCGACGTGCATCATGCCGCAGGTTAAGTTGGAACAGGAAAAATCATGATTCAAATGCAGACAAGGCTTAAAGTGGCCGATAACACTGGCGCACGTGATGTGATGTGCATCAAGGTGTTGGGCGGCTCGAAGCGACGCTATGCCGCTATTGGCGACATCATCAAAATCAGCGTTAAAGACGCCGCTCCGCGCGGTCGAGTCAAAAAAGGCGAAATCTACAACGCTGTCGTTGTGCGTACAGCTAAAGGTGTTCGTCGCAAAGATGGCTCCCTTATCCGTTTTGGTAGCAATGCCGCGGTTTTACTTAACGCAAAGTTCGAGCCAATTGGTACGCGTATCTTTGGGCCGGTGACGCGTGAGTTGCGCACAGAGCGCTTTATGAAAATCGTGTCATTAGCGCCTGAAGTGCTGTAGAGGGATTAGAAATGGAAAAAATTCGTAAAGGCGATGAAGTCATCATGCTAACCGGACGCGATAAACAGCGTCGCGGCACAGTGTTAGCGAGGGTTGATGTGGATCACGTGCTCGTTGAAGGGATCAATGTCGTTAAAAAGCATACGCGTCCCAACCCCATGCAAGGCACCACCGGTGGCATTATTGATAAAACCATGCCAGTCCATATCTCCAATGTTGCGATTTTCAATCCAACAACAGGTAAAGCGGACCGCGTTGGCATCAAAGAGATGGAAGGACGCAAAGTGCGCGTATTCCGCTCGAGTGGTGAGCCAGTCGGCGCCAAGGCGTAAGGAGCAAATTCAAAATGGCACGTTTACAAGAGCAGTACGTTAACAAGATAGCGCCGGCGCTTATTGAGCAATTTGCTTACAAAAGCGTAATGGAGGTGCCGCGCATATCCAAAATCACCTTGAACATGGGCGTTTCGGAAGCCGTGGCTGACAAAAAAGTTATCGAGCATGCCGTCACTGATATGACCAAGATTGCAGGGCAAAAGCCAGTCGTGACAAAAACGCGCAAGTCGATTGCGGGCTTCAAAATCCGTGAAGACTATCCAATTGGGTGCATGGTGACGTTACGTGGGCGTCGGATGTACGAGTTTTTAGACCGTTTTGTAAATGTCGCACTACCTCGTGTGCGCGACTTTCGAGGGATCTCAGGCAAGGCGTTTGACGGTCGCGGCAATTACAACGTCGGTGTGAAAGAACAGATTATCTTTCCAGAAGTTGAGTACGACAAGATTGACACGCTGCGTGGTATGAACATCAGCATTACCACAACAGCAAAGACGGACGAAGAAGCCAAGGCATTACTGACGGCCTTTAGCTTCCCGTTTCGCAACTAAGAGGGCGATGACGTGGCAAAACTTTCATTAATTAATCGAGATATCAAGCGCGCCAAGTTGGCAGAGAAGTATGCTGGCAAGCGATTGGCGCTTAAAGCGATCATCGATGACCTGTCCAAATCGGACGAAGAACGTTATGAGGCGCGCCTGAAGTTGCAACAGTTGCCTCGTAACTCAAACCCCACTCGCCAGCGTAGCCGCTGCGCGATCACTGGCCGGCCCCGCGGTGTATTCCGTAAGTTCGGTTTGGCTCGCAACAAATTACGCGAATTGGCCATGAAGGGAGAAATTCCCGGCATGACCAAGGCCAGCTGGTAGGAGAATAAAACATGAGCATGAGCGATCCGATCGCCGATATGCTGACCCGCATTCGTAATGCGCAGCAAGTGGATAAAGCCACAGTCACAATGCCTTGTTCAAAGGTCAAAGTGGCTATCGCCAACGTATTACGTGACGAAGGTTACATAGACGGTTACGAGGTCAAGGGCACCCAAGCCAAGCCAGAGCTAGAAATAGCACTGAAGTACTATGCCGGGCGCCCAGTGATTGAGCGCATCGAGCGCGCTTCGCGTCCTGGTTTGCGTGTGTACAAAGGCAGCACCAGCATTCCTCAAGTCATGAATGGCTTGGGTGTTGCTATTGTTTCAACTTCGCGTGGCGTGATGACTGACCGCAAGGCCCGGGCAACCGGCGTCGGCGGTGAAGTGCTCTGCTACGTGGCTTAAAGGAGAAACAAATGTCACGTATTGCAAAATATCCTGTTGAATTGCCTAAGGGCGTCGAGGCAACAATTGGACCGGAATCTATTGTTGTTAAAGGCCCATTAGGGTCGATGACACAATCCTTAACCGGCGATGTGATTGTTAACCAAGAAGGCAGCCATCTTTCGTTTGTCGTGGCAAATGACTCCGGGCATTCGAAAGCCATGTCTGGTACGGTTCGCGCACTGGTTGCCAACATGGTTACGGGCGTAAGCAAGGGTTTTGAGCGCAAGCTCAGCTTGGTTGGGGTGGGTTACCGTGCCCAAGTGCAAGGCAACGATGTGAAGTTACAGCTTGGCTTTTCGCACGATGTGATTTACCCATTGCCAGAGGGCGTCAAGGCACAGTGTCCCACTCAAACGGAAGTGGTTTTGAGCGGGATTGATAAACAAATGGTTGGCCAGGCCGCAGCTCAGATTCGTGCGTATCGTCCACCAGAGCCGTACAAAGGCAAAGGTGTGCGCTACTCGGACGAAAGAGTTGTGATCAAGGAAACCAAGAAGAAATAATGACGCAGACGAGGAAAGATCATGGATAAGAAAATTAGTCGTTTGCGTCGTGCGATCCCAACACGGCGCAAAATCGCTGAGTTGCGAGTGAACCGACTAACAGTGTTTCGCTCTAATCAGCACATTTATGCAAGCGTGACTTCGCCAGAAGGCGAAAAAGTGCTTGTGTCAGCATCGACTGTTGAGCCCGAAGTTCGCAAACAACTTGCCGGTCAAACCGGACGTGGCGGTAACGCTGCTGCGGCATCGATAGTGGGCAAGCGCGTTGCAGAGAAAGCAAAGGCTGCCGGAATAGAGCTAGTCGCTTTTGACCGTTCAGGATTTCGTTACCATGGCCGCGTGAAAGCGCTGGCTGAGGCGGCTCGTGAAGCCGGTCTTAAGTTTTAAGCGAGGATAAGTTAAATGGCTAAAGCACAAGGCAAGAGTGCCGCGGACGAGCGCGATGACGGTTTTCGAGAGAAAATGATCGCTGTGAATCGCGTCAGCAAAGTGGTCAAAGGCGGACGTACCATGAGCTTTGCTGCACTGTCAGTGGTTGGTGACGGTGATGGGCGGGTAGGCATGGGCAAAGGCAAGGCACGTGAAGTGCCCGTTGCTGTCCAAAAAGCAATGGAGCAAGCACGCCGCGAACTTTTCAAAGTGCCACTAAAAAATGGCACCGTGTTCCATCAGGTTGTCGGCCGTCATGGGGCATCTAAAGTTTTGATTGCGCCAGCCGCTGAAGGTACGGGTGTGATTGCTGGTGGTCCAATGAGAGCGATTTTTGAGGTGATGGGTGTACGGAATGTGGTTGCCAAAAGTTTGGGTTCCAGTAATCCATACAACCTTGTTCGAGCCACACTCAATGGTCTTCGCGCTGCGGTAACACCCTCTGAGATTGCCGCAAAGCGTGGCAAATCTGTTGAAGATATCTTGGGATAAGTCATGGCACAGAAGCAGATCAAAGTTAAGCTCGTGCGTTCGATTATTGGCACGAAAGAATCCCACCGGGCAACTGTTCGAGGTTTAGGCTTATATCGCCTGAACAGCACTCGGGTGCTTGTTGATACGCCTGAAGTCCGTGGCATGATCCGTAAAGTGGATTACTTGCTAACGGTTTCGGAAGTCTGAAAGGAAACACGATGTCGGACATTCAATTAAATACAATTAAGCCAGCCGAAGGATCAACGCACGCCAAGCGTCGTGTTGGTCGTGGCATTGGATCAGGCCTAGGCAAAACAGCGGGTCGTGGTCACAAGGGCCAAAAGTCACGTTCAGGCGGCTTTCACAAGGTCGGTTTTGAGGGCGGTCAGATGCCTATGCATCGTCGCTTGCCAAAGCGTGGCTTTACGTCGCGTGATCAGCACCTGCACGCGCAAGTTCGTCTTTCAGATCTACAAAAGCTACCTGTTGACGATATTGATGTGCAAGTCCTCAAGCAAGCAGGCGTGATTGGACAAGCTGTTAAATTCGTGAAGGTTTTCAAATCAGGCGAACTCAGCCGCAAGGTTACCTTGCAAGGCATGAATGTTTCGGCCGGTGCGAAAGCGTCGATTGAAGCCGCTGGCGGCACTGTTGCCTAAATACGGAGTTTGGTTTGGCTACACAGGCATTAGGTAAATCAGGGGCTAAGTACGGTGATCTCGGTCGCCGTCTCTGGTTTCTTGTATTGGCGTTATTGGTGTACCGCTTAGGTACTCATATTCCTGTGCCTGGCATTAATCCGGATGTACTGGCTGATTTGTTTAGGCAAGCTGAGGGCGGCATATTAGGTCTGTTTAATATGTTCTCGGGCGGCGCCCTGGCGCGATTCTCTATTTTTGCGCTCGGCATCATGCCCTACATATCTGCTTCGATCATTATGCAATTAATGAGTGTCGTGGTGCCCTCGCTCGAAGCCATCAAGAAAGATGGCGAAGCTGGGCGACGCAAGATTACGCAGTACACCCGCTACGGCACAGTGGTTTTGGCGTTTGTTCAAGCGGTCGGTATTTCGGTCGCACTTGAGGCGCAGCCTGGCCTGGTGATAGATCCTGGCGTGATGTTTAGTGTCACGACGGTCGTAACGCTGGTGACGGGAACCATGTTTTTGATGTGGCTTGGTGAACAGATCACTGAACGTGGTATTGGTAACGGCATTTCTATCATCATTTTTGCTGGTATTGTGGCTGGCTTACCAGCAGCGCTTGCCGGTTTGTTTGATTTGGTGCGCACCAATGCGATGTCCATTTTGTCGGCGCTCTTTATTATTGTTTTGGTGGTGTTGGTAACGGCGTTTGTGGTGTTGGTTGAGCGCGGTCAACGCAAAATCACGGTTAACTATGCCAAACGCCAAGTCGGCAATAAAATGTATGGTGGGCAAACGTCGCACTTGCCGCTGAAACTGAACATGGCGGGCGTGATTCCTCCCATTTTTGCGTCTTCGATCATATTATTTCCTGCGACCGTCAGTAGTTGGTTTGCCAGTGGCGAGAATATGAGTTGGTTGGGTGATCTGGCTGCTGCCTTGGCGCCGCGACAACCGCTCTATGTGACGTTTTACGCGACAGCAATTATTTTCTTCTGCTTTTTCTATACGGCCTTGGTATTCAATAGCCGAGATACAGCAGACAACTTGAAGCGAAGTGGTGCGTTCATACCTGGGATTCGTCCTGGTGATCAAACCGCCCGCTTCATCGATAAGATTTTGACGCGGTTAACGTTGGCAGGCGCGCTCTACATCACGCTTGTTTGTTTGTTACCCGAGTTTTTGGTGATGCGTTGGAATGTGCCCTTTTATTTCGGTGGGACTTCTCTTCTCATTATTGTCATCGTAACCATGGACTTCATGTCCCAAGTTCAGGCTTACATGATGTCTAACCAGTACGATTCGCTGCTCAAGAAGGCAAGCTTCAAGGGCGGGAATGTACCAACGAGATAAGCAATAGATGTCAAAGGACGACGTAATTCAAATGCAGGGGGAGGTTTTAGAAAACCTTCCAAATGCGACTTTCCGTGTCAAGCTGGAAAATGGCCATGTGGTTTTGGGGCACATTTCAGGCAAGATGCGCATGCATTACATCCGGATTCTGCCGGGTGACAAAGTCACCGTAGAGCTAACGCCCTATGACTTGTCACGAGCCAGAATCGTTTTCCGTTCGAAATGAACGAATAGCGTAGAGAAAAACAGGAGTCAACCATGAAAGTAATGGCATCGGTTAAGCGGATTTGCAGACATTGCAAAGTCATCAAGCGTCACGGCGTCGTCCGCGTGATTTGCACCGACCCCCGTCACAAGCAGCGTCAGGGTTAAACCCTGTTCGTGAACGTTTTTATCTGAGGAAAAGCCATGGCCCGTATAGCTGGCATCAACATTCCACCACATCAGCACGCTGAGATTGGTCTCACTGCTATTTTCGGTATCGGTCGTACCCGAGCCCGTAAAATTTGCGAGTCTGCTGGTGTGCCTTTGTCAAAAAAGATCAAAGATCTTGACGATACCGAACTCGAAAAAATTCGCGAGCACATCGGTGTGTTCGCGGTTGAAGGTGATTTGCGCCGTGAGGTACAGCTTTCAATTAAGCGGCTCATTGATTTGGGCACTTACCGTGGTCTACGTCACAAGCGTGGCTTGCCGGTTCGTGGTCAGCGGACTCGCACGAACGCCAGGACCCGTAAAGGTCCTCGTCGTGCCGCAGCTAGCCTTAAAAAGTAAGGGGATTTAAAAAATGGCAAAGGCCAGCACAGGCGCATCACGAGTGCGCAAGAAAGTCAAAAAGAATGTATCGGATGGTATTGCACACGTCCATGCTTCGTTTAACAACACGATCATCACCATCACTGATCGTCAAGGCAACGCGTTGTCTTGGGCGACATCTGGTGGTGCTGGCTTCAAAGGATCACGCAAGTCGACACCATTTGCTGCACAGGTGGCTGCTGAGTCGGCTGGTCGTGGGGCCATTGAATGCGGTATCAAGACGCTTGAAGTGCGCATTAAAGGTCCTGGACCAGGACGTGAGTCTTCTGTCAGGGCATTAAATGCCCTCGGCATCAAGATTTCTAGCATTGCGGACATCACACCCGTTCCACACAACGGTTGCCGTCCACCTAAGCGTCGTCGGATCTAAGGGAAAACAAATGGCACGTTATACCGGACCTAAATGCAAACTCTCACGTCGTGAGGGAACGGACTTGTTTCTCAAGAGTGCGCGTCGGCCGCTCGAATCAAAGTGCAAGCTTGACTCCAAGCCTGGCCAACATGGCCGCACATCAGGTGCACGCACCTCGGACTATGGCTTACAGCTTCGCGAAAAGCAGAAGCTCAAGCGGATGTATGGGGTATTGGAGAAACAGTTTCGCAAGTATTTTGCTGAGGCTGAGCGCCGTCGTGGCAACACCGGTGAAACACTTATCCAACTGCTTGAACAGCGTTTGGATAATGTGGTCTACCGCATGGGCTTTGGCTCAACCCGCGCTGAAGCACGTCAATTGGTGACGCACCGCGCCATCGAGCTCAATGGCCGAACAGCGGATGTCCCTTCGATGATGGTCAAGGCCGGTGATGTTGTGACGATTCGCGAGAAGGCCAAGAAGCAGGCGCGTATCAAAGAGTCGATCGATCTAGCCGCCGGCATTGGCTTGCCTCAGTGGGTCGATGTCGACATGACAAAGTTATCAGGCGTGCTCAAGCAGGTTCCGGATCGCGTTGATGTCGCTCGTGATATCAACGAATCAATGGTCGTGGAATTGTATTCTCGCTAAGTACACCTTCTGAGAGTCACTGTTTGGCTCTCCTACTGAAATTGGCCGAGCCTTTTGGCTCGGTTGCTTATTACCGGGACACCGGTTTCCATCAGCCTTATCGGTGTAACGAGCCGAGGGTATTGAAAAAGGAATCGCTTCATGTCAGCACAAGGTTTTTTGAAGCCTCGCACGATCGAGGTTGAGATGGTCGGCAACAATCACGCCAAAGTTGTCATGGAACCTTTCGAAAGAGGTTTCGGGCATACATTGGGTAACGCGCTGCGTCGTATTCTGTTGTCATCGATGACGGGCTATGCGCCAACCGAGGTTCAAATCACTGGCGTCGTTCACGAATATGCGACCGTTCCAGGTGTGCGTGAAGACGTAGTCGACTTGCTGCTAAATCTCAAGGGCATTGTCTTTAAGTTGAATACCAGAGACGAAGTGTCCTTGGTGCTCCGCAAGCAAGGCGTGGGTCCCATCACCGCCGCCGATATTGAACTGCCCCACGATGTTGAAATCATCAACCCTGAGCACGTGCTGGGTCATTTGACCGAGTCAGGGCGTATTGAGATGCAGATCAAAGTTGAGCGTGGTCGCGGTTATGTGCCCGGCAATGTGCGCGCCCTCCAAGACGATCGCGGACAATCAATCGGTCGAATCATTCTCGACGCCTCCTACAGCCCTGTGCGTCGTGTGAGCTACACGGTGGAGAATGCCCGTGTTGAGCAGCGCACAGATTTGGACAAATTGGTACTCGACGTTGAAACCAACGGCGTGATCTCTCCTGAAGAAGCGGTTAGACAGTCAGCACGCATTTTGATGGATCAGATTTCGGTCTTTGCGGCATTGGAAGGCGCGGGTGATGCGTTTGAAGCGCCAGCTTTGGGCACACCGCAAATTGATCCTGTGTTGCTCAGACCCGTTGATGACTTAGAGCTCACGGTTCGCTCAGCGAATTGCTTGAAAGCTGAGAACATCTATTACATCGGTGATCTGATCCAGCGTTCAGAAAACGAATTACTAAAGACTCCTAATCTGGGTCGCAAGTCGCTCAACGAAATCAAAGAAGTGTTGGCGGCGCGTGGACTTACTTTGGGCATGAAGTTAGAGAACTGGCCACCCGCCGGTTTGGAAAGACCCTAATTATATTTGACTAAACCATCAAGTCACCCCGCAGCTTGGCTGATAGAAGAGGTGACCTTATTAAGACTCTGAAGGAATTACCATGCGTCACGGACACGGATTACGTAAATTAAATAGAACCAGTAGCCATCGCTTGGCCATGTTTCGTAACATGTCGGTTTCATTGCTAACGCATGAAGCCATCAAGACCACGTTACCCAAAGCAAAGGCCTTGCGTAAGGTGATCGAGCCCTTGATCACATTGGGTAAAGAGCCAACGTTGGCTAACAAAAGATTGGCATTCGCT
>CBFHKV010000005.1:17175-39580 GCA_965656505.1 Burkholderiaceae bacterium
TGGCCCGTTTTGTATATGACGCTCGGTTAATCAGGCAATACGGATTCGCTCTACAATCGTTTTACCGTCGACCCTTCACGCATCCAATTGTTTATTTACTTGAGCGAATTGAAGCCATGAGTGACTCAACCGCATCTATCGAAACCTCTAAAAAAAAACCGATGCGCCAAGCGCCCGACCCCATGTGCGTGATGATACTGAGTACGGTACCGGACGGTCTGCTCGCCAAGCGGATTGCCCATTTCTTGATAGAAGAACGCTTAGCGGCTTGTGTTCAGATCATGCCGCCCATGTTGTCTGTCTACGAATGGGCGGGTGAGGTGCAGGGCGACGAGGAAGTGGGTCTTGTGATCAAGACTAGTCGAGCGGTGGCTGAACAAGCGATTGAGCGTCTGGTTGCCCTGCATCCCTATGATGTCCCCCAAGCGACGGTCATTCCCATTGTGGGTGGGCATGCGCCTTATTTGAATTGGGTCAGTGAACAGACTCAGGCTGAGCCGCCTGCCAGACAAACGCTAGGCGGTGAACCATGACTTCGATACGGCAGTGGCTCCTGGTGACAATCGGCACCTGGATTTTAGGTGCCGCCAGCCTCGGGTTTGGGCTTTTTGTTGGCACGGCATCGGCCCAAACATTTTTGCCGCCCGAAGAAGCTTTTGTTATGGAAGCCGAAATGGTGTCGCCAACCGTTATCGGGGTGACCTTTGACATCGCGCCAGGCTATTACATGTATCGAGAGCGGTTTGAATTAACCGCGTCACCAGAAATGCCAGGGCTAGAAGTGTCTTCGTTGCCGGCCGGTCAAGTCAAATACGATCCGACCTTTGAAAGAGACATGGCGTTGTTCTTTGATGGTGTCGAATTTGCCGTTCCCTTGGCACTTCCTGCAGAGCCGACTTCCAACTCGATCGTTACTTTGACGGTGATTAGCCAAGGTTGCGCTGAGGCAGGCATTTGTTATCCACCCATGGCCTCGGCGATTGTTTTGGCTCAGCAGAGTGGTCAATACCGCATTGTGCATCAGCAACCGATCGTCGATGACGAGAGGCCATTGCCCAGTGAAGCGTCGCTACTGGCCCTAGCCAACACCCCCACTGTTAGCGCTGAGCCCACAACACGCGGTTTTGAGTGGCACTCATTGTTAGGGTCTGGCGATGATCGCGGTTTTGCGGGTGCGCTTGGATCTGCTGCGTTGTTGCAAGTTATCGGATTGTTTTTCTTGCTGGGCGTGCTGTTGGCCTTCACACCCTGCGTCCTGCCCATGATCCCCATCTTGTCGGCACTGATTCTTGGGCAAGGTCAGCCTGTTTCCAAGCAACGGGGATTGGCACTAGCGGCGGCTTATGTGTTTGGTATGTCAATCATTTACACCTTGCTCGGTGTGCTGGCTGGTTTGAGCGGTGTAGGACTGGCTGCAGCGCTGCAAACACCTTGGTTGTTAACCCTATTTGCGCTTTTGTTGACCTTATTTGGCTTGGCCATGTTCGATGTCATTGAGATCCAGCTGCCTAGTGCCTGGCAAACGCGACTCAGCGAGCGGGCATCCTCATTAAAAGGTGGTCGTGTCTGGGCCGCTTTCGGTATGGGGGCGATATCAGCACTGATTGTTGGCCCTTGTGTGGCAGCGCCGTTAGCGGGTGCCTTGCTGTACATCTCGCAGTCTAGAGATGTGGTGTTGGGCGGCAGCGTCTTGTTTGCCATGGCTTGGGGGATGGGGTTGCCGCTACTGTTAGTGGGGGCCTCAGCCGGAAGCTTATTGCCCAAAGCCGGTGCTTGGATGAACGGCGTGAAAGCTTTATTTGGAATGCTTTTGTTTGCCACGGCTTGGTGGATGGTCAATCCCGTGCTGCCTGCTTGGGTTGAGATATCCGGCTGGGGGGTTCTGGCTGGACTCGCGGCCGTACTTTTGGGTGCATTCAGTGGTTTGCCTTCGCCACTGTCACTTGGCGCGGCTTTAAGAAAAACGGTCGGCCTCTTGTTGGCTTTACTAGCCATTGTGTGGTTAGTGGGTTTACTTAGTGGTGGCCGATCCTTGTTTCAGCCGTTAGAGCATTTGTCGCGACCAAGCGACAGTGGAGCCTCGGTTGCTGCGCCCTCTAGTGCGGTCATGTTTCAAAAAGTCACGTCAGTTTCGGCTCTAGAGCAACGCTTGGCCAATGCGACGCAACCGGCGATGCTCGACTTTTACGCGGACTGGTGTGTGTCTTGCAAAGAGATGGAGCAATTCACCTTTACAGACCCCCGTGTGATTGATCGCATGCAGCAAATGTTGCTATTGAAGGCGGATGTTACGGCAAATAATCGTGAAGACCGCGCGCTTTTAAAGCGGTTTGGTTTGTTCGGTCCACCTGGGATTATCTTTTTTCAGCCGGGTGGACAAGAGATCGAGTCCATCCGTGTGGTCGGGTTTCAGGGGGCCGATAAATTTGCCGATACGCTGGACCGCGTGTTGATCGCTCAGTGAGCGACAAGGTCCCTGGCAAGATCATCTTTCTATTGGCATTGGCCGCGTTTGCAAGCACCAGTGCCTTTCGTGTGCTGGATCCAGCCTTACCGCAACTGAGCGAGGAATTTGGCATTACCACGGGACGAGCGGCTGACGTCGTGACATGGTTTGCCTTGGCTTACGGCCTGTTGCAGTTTTTCTATGGGCCAATTGGCGATCGATTTGGCAAATACCGCACCCTGGTTATCGCCACTTTATGCTGCGTGGCCAGTAACTTGTTTGTGGTTTTTGCACCGAGTTTCGAGTGGGTATTGGTTGGGCGCTTTTTGTCGGGCGGTACGGCTGCTGCCATTGTCCCGCTGTCCATGGCTTGGATAGGTGACCACGTCGCTTACGAGAGTCGGCAGGCGACTTTGGCGCAGTTCATGATTGGCACGATTCTAGGCATGAGTGCTGGTTTGGTCGTTGGCGGTTTGTTTACCGATACCTTGGGTTGGCGTGGGGCCTTTGTATTTTTGGCGGCGCTTTATTTGGTGGTGGGTCTTTGGTTACTGGCTCAGCGCAAGCAAGTGCCAGAGCATGAGTCGGGGGCGACGTCGGGTCGCTTACGAATGCTTGAACCCATTAAAGCGGTCTTAACGACGCCCTGGGCACGCGTGGTTCTTTTGGTGGTCCTGATTGAAGGCGCCATGGTATTTGGCGGTTTGTCGTTTGTGCCCGCTTACCTGCAACAGCGACACGGTCTATCCCCAAGTGCGGCTGGCTTGGTCACCGGACTGTTTGGCCTAGGGGCCCTTTTCTACGTGGTGGCTGCCCGTTGGTTGGTTATTCGGTTCGGTGAGGCCAAGCTGGTGATGATGGGTGGTTGGTTGTTGGGTATTTGTTATGTGGTGTACCTAGCGACTGACCATTGGTATTGGGCTGTTTTGGCGAGTATGGGTTGTGGATTGGGTTACTACTTTATGCATGCCGTCTTGCAAACCAATGCGACGCAAATGACGCCGTCAGTCAGGGGCACGGCGGTGTCGCTGTTTGCCTGTTTTTTATTCACTGGTCAGGCCATTGGTGTGGCCGGTGGGGCCCTTGTGGTGGATGGGCTTGGCATTGAGTGGGTACTGGTGCTCGCAGCCGTGATCCTGCCTGCCTTGGGGCTGGGCTTTGGGGCGTCGTTGAAGCGAAGAAAGCAACGAGCGGGTTAGGATTGCTGTTGTTTTAGCAAGCGGGCCGCATCTGGGGCAAAGTAGGTCAAGATGCCGTCAGCACCGGCGCGTTTAAAGCCGAGTAAAGACTCCATCATCACCTTATCGTGATCTAGCCATCCGTTGGCTGTGGCCGCCTTTAGCATGGCGTACTCGCCACTGACTTGATAGACAAATGTTGGCACACGAAAGGCGTCTTTGACGCGTCTGAGTACATCGAGGTAAGGCATTCCCGGTTTGATCATAACCATATCCGCCCCCTCTTTGAGGTCAGCCCCCACTTCTCTTAGTGCTTCGTCAATATTACCTGGATCCATCTGGTAGGTCATTTTGTTGGACTTGCCGAGCTGGTTGGCCGAACCCACCGCATCTCTAAATGGACCGTAAAACGCACTCGCGAATTTGGCCGAATAAGACATGATTCGGGTGTGAATGTGTTGCTCAGCTTCGAGCGCGGCGCGAATAATGCCAATCCGTCCATCCATCATGTCACTCGGTGCCACCACATCTACCCCAGCCTGGGCCTGTACCAATGCTTGTTTGACCAAGATCTCGAGGGTGATGTCATTGATCACGTAACCTTCCTCATCAATGACCCCGTCTTGACCGTGACTGGTGTAGGGATCAAGCGCGACGTCCGTTAGCACACCGAGCTCGGGGAAGCGCTGCTTTAAAGCTTGCACGGCACGTGGGACCAAGCCATTAGGATTGGTCGCTTCAATGCCATCAGGGGTTTTGAGGGCGGGATCAATCACAGGAAAGAGCGCCACCATCGGAATGCCTAGCTCAACACACGTCTGCGCCACTGTCATGAGGGTGTCGATGCTGTAGCGATTGACCCCGGGCATGGAAGGCACGGGTGTTTGAACGCCGTTGCCTTCGACCACAAAAACGGGGTAAATCAAATCATCAACGGTCAATTGATGCTCGCGCACGAGTCGCCGCGTGAAGTCATCTCGGCGCAGACGACGTGGCCGAGCGTGGGGGTAGTCCGTTAGGATGAGGTGGGGTGTTGTCATGGCACGACCTTTGGTGAGATCCAGTTTTCAATTTGGGTGGTGGCTTCTTCCAGGCCGATGCGCGCTGTCGCGGAAAAGGGCACGGTTTTGAGCTGCCCAATGTCGGCCAACTGTTTCTTGACGGCAAATACCGCGTTTTGACGTTGCCCGTAAGGTAGTTTGTCTGCTTTGGTCAGCAGCGCCAAGACCCCTTTTCCAGTGGGGGCAATCCAGTGGGCTAAGCGCCTGTCCATGTCTGTCACACCGCGCCGAATATCGACTAACAATACGATGCCGGCCAATGAGGACCGATGTCTTAGATAGTCACCCAAGATATCTGCCCATTGCTCTTTGGCATCACGCGCAACGGAAGCGTAGCCATAGCCCGGCAAGTCCACCAGGTAGCCCAAATACGCATCGGGGGTTAGTGGATCAGGCAAACCAAACAGATTGATGAGACGCGTGCGCCCTGGGGTTTTACTTGAGTAAGCCAAGCGCCTCTGATTCGCGAGTACGTTAATGGCTGTCGACTTGCCGGCGTTACTTCGCCCAACAAAGCACACCTCCGGTCCTTGCGGCGGGGGGAGCTGATCGAGTCGGGCAGCGGATGTAACAAATGTAGCGCGATGAAGAATAGACAAAGTGATGCAACCTGTTTAATAAGATCCCTATTGTATAATCAAGCGGTTTGAGTCAAGCGCCAAATATGTCGAGGTTCACAAATGAAGCAAGTTGTATCGCGAGTTGTGTTAGCAGGCAGTGTTGTACTCGGGGCGCTAGGCGCGATGAGTCCAATGCTCAGTCAGGCAGCGGAGCCTAAGCAAGGGCCGGTTAAGCCCGATGCGAAAGCCGGCGAGAAGCTTTACAAAGAGGGCGCGCCGTCCAGAGGCGTGGTGGCCTGTATCGCTTGTCATGGCGAAGCCGGCAATAGTGCTTTGCCCGTCAATCCTAATTTGGCTGCTCAGCCACACGAATACTTGTACAAACAGCTTGTTGAGTTTCGCCCAAAAGAGGGCGAGACCATGGCCGCAAGACGCGGACCCGACGGCGCGCCTTCCTCCATGACGGCTTTGGCCATGTCGCTGACCGAAGCCGATATGCGTAACGTGTCGCTCTATCTCTCGGAGCAGCCATTGACAAAACCTGCAGCGGCAAGTGATGAGAATCTGGTGGCGCTCGGTGAAACCATTTGGCGTGGAGGCATCCGGGCGCAAAATGTACCTGCTTGTGCAGCGTGTCACTCCGCAGATGGCGCGGGAATTCCCGCACAGTACCCACGATTGGCGGGTCAATACGCTTCTTACTTGGAAGACCAACTCAAGTTGTTCCGTGCGGGTCATCGCGAGAACAGCACCATGATGAATCAGATCGCTTACCGCATGTCTGACGAGGATATTAAGGCTGTTGCTGACTATGCGGCGGGTTTGAGGTAAATTCGATTTCCCTTAAGCAGAACGCGATTAAAGGAACTGTTTTCCTTCAATGAGGGTCAATGTAGGGGCTTGTAAAAAAGCTCCTATTTTTTTGAGGATACTCTCAGTGGCTCAGCCCCAAGCTGCGAATCTTAAAACATCGACACGTAAGGTGTCGGTCTCATCGTTAGTTGACTTGATCGGCTCGATGCGGTTCGCCATTAGCCTTTTGGTCATCATCTGCGTGGCAAGCGTGATCGGTACTGTTTTGCCGCAGAATCTGCCCGAAAATACCTATATTGAGCAGTTCGGCCCGTTCTGGTACGACGTACTGGCGAAGTTTTCTGTCTGGTCAATCTATAACAGCATCTGGTTTTTGGTCATCATGGCCTTTCTTGTCGTCTCAACCAGTGTCTGTTTGACTCGTAATACCCCTAAGATGATCAAAGACATGCGCTCGTTCCGAGAGCATGTGCGGGGCTCAAGCTTGCGCGCCTTTCATCATCGCGTGGAACTCGACTCGCCGCGCGACCTGCAAGCCAGCAACGAGGCCGTCTTAGGCTGGTTTAAGCAGCAAGGGTATGCGGTCAAGACGCGTGAAGAGCCGGGTGGCCTGTTACTGGCAGCAAAAAAGGGCAGTGGCAATCGATTGGGCTATATCTGTGCCCATGCCTCTATTGTCATTATCTGTGTGGGTGGGCTGTTAGACAGTGAGTTGCCGGTTCGGATGCAAGTGTGGCTCTTCGACAAGGAACCCATTGTTGAAAACATGTTGATTGCTGATGTGCCGCCCACCGGGCGTTTGGCGCTTGCCAACCCTAGCTTCAGGGCGAACCTTTTGATCCCTGAAGGCGGTACGCGCGAAAACGCGGTGGTCAATGTGGGTGATGCGGCCTTGGTACAACCGCTGCCATTTGAGTTAAAGCTCAATAAATTTATCGTTGACTATTACTCCACGGGTATGCCAAGTCGTTTTGCCAGCGAGGTGGTGGTGACCGATCCTGACACCGGCGAAACCTTTGAGCAAACCATCGAAGTCAACAAACCACTGCGCTATAAAGGAGTGACGGTCTACCAGTCAAGTTTTGACGATGGCGGCAGTTTGATTGACTTGGCGGCGTTTCCACTCTCAGGTACGCAACCAGGCCCGTTCGGGCTTGAAAAGCGGGTCGGAGAGAACGTGGATTTGCCGGTGGGCAATACCGGCAGACAAGTGCGATTGGAAGTGACTGGCTTGCGCCCGATTAATGTTGAAGACTTGACCAGTGGCGAGCCGCAACCTAAAAAGATGATTGAGCACGTGGCGGCAGTCACAGGTAGCGCGGCAAGCAAACGCGATAAGAACTTACAAAACATCGGTCCAAGCGTGGAGTACCAATTAATCGATGAGACCGGGCAAGCGACTCGGTTTCATAACTACATGTTGCCGGCGCAATTAGAAGGTGACGGGATACCCGTGCTCTTAGCGGGTGTGGCGCTGCCTGGTGAGGCCGATTATCAATACCTGAGAATACCGGCCGATGAGGCGGCCTCGGCCGGTGAGTTTATGCAGTTGCGCGCCGCACTTGCGGATCCAGCTGCCAGGACAGAGGCTGCCAGACGATTTGCACTCAACAGCGCACCCAATGATGCCAGTCGGGCGGCCCTACAAGAATCAGCGAATCGCGCCCTCGACACCTTCTCAGAAGGCGGATTGCAAGCGATCTCTAATTTCCTAGAGACAAATGTGCCGGCCCAAGAGTTACCTCGAGCTGCAGACGTGGTGATTCGGCTCTTGGGCTCGACCATGGCGCAATTGCGAGGCATTGCTCGCGAGCAGGCAGGGATGCCTCCTGTCGATCCCAATCAACAACAAAATGTCCAATGGGTTCAGGTCGCGGTGGGCGCTTTGTCCGATCTTCGTTTCTACCCTGCCCCTATTTTGTTTTCAATGCGGTCGTTTGACCTGGTGCAAGCCAGCGTTTTTCAGATCAGTCGGGCACCCGGTATGTACACCGTCTACTTTGGCTGTTTATTGTTGGTTATCGGCATTTTTGCGATGTTTTACGTGAGGGATCGTCGTATTTGGGTGTGGCTTAAGCGCTCAGACGAGGATTCGGGCACCCATGTTTTGGCTGCCATGACATCGCAAAAGCGCACATTGGATTTCAATCGAGAGTTTGAACGTTTCAAGCAGGCGCTTGACCGCTTGAACATGAGGAAGGAGTGATCATGTCAGACACTATTGCCACCCCACAACCTGCTTGGCAGGATCTTACCGAATCGGGTGATGGTCGACAATTGCGCGGCCGCCCGGACTGGACCGACGTATTGTTCTTTGTCCTTCTATCGGTTGGTGCGGTTTATGCTTTGTTCGCCTATCCCGACTCAATGGATATTTATGAGAAGGTGATCTTGGTTTCGATGGTCCCCTTAGTGGTTTGGCTCGGTTGGTTGTGGCGCCCCCTGCGTACCATGTTGGTGCTAAGTGCCTTAACGGTTTTATTTGCCTTATGGCTTTATGACGCGGATTTGTCTAAGGCAGAGACCTCATTTTTCTTGAAGTACCTGTTTTCCTCGCAATCCGCCATCCTGTGGATGTGCACCCTGTTTGTCATTGCGACGGTCAGCTATTGGGTGGGATTATTTAGTCCTACTGCCGCATGGTTAGGGACGGCCTTATCATGGGGTGCGGTCTATGCCGGTACGGTCGGTTTATTGGTGCGCTGGCGCGAAGGTCACCTCATGGGTCCCGACCTAGGCCATATCCCGGTCAGCAATCTTTATGAAGTGTTTGTCCTTTTCTGTTTAGTGACGGCGTTGTTTTATTTGTATTACGAGCGTCGTTACCACACGCGGGCGCTGGGCGGTTTTGTGATGTTGGTCATCGCCTCAACCGTCGTTTTCTTGCTCTGGTACTCATTCACCCGCGATGCCTATGAGATTGAACCATTGGTGCCAGCCCTTAAAAGTTGGTGGATGAAAATCCATGTGCCAGCAAACTTTATTGGTTACGGGACTTTTGCCTTGGCGGCCATGGTGGGGTTTGCCTATTTGGTCAAAGAAAATGGCGAAACCCGCTCTTGGCTCAAGCTTGCCCCGTTATTCATCATGGGTGTGTTGCTCGCAGCTGAGCCCATGGTCTTTCGCAGTGAAGGCTTGTCGGCCACGTGGATGATTTACTTCGGCGTTGGGGCGGTTTTGGTCGGTACTATTTTGGCTTTCCGTGGGCCGATTTCCCGCCAGCTACCCTCCTTTGAAATCCTTGACGACATCATGTATCGAGCCATTGCGATTGGCTTTGCTTTCTTTACCGTTGCAACGATCTTGGGTGCCTTATGGGCCGCTGATGCTTGGGGTGCTTATTGGCAGTGGGATCCCAAAGAAACCTGGGCATTGATCGTATGGCTGAACTATGCCGCCTGGTTGCATTTGCGTTTGATGAAGGGTTTGAGAGGCACGGTTGCCGCTTATTGGGCTCTCGTCGGTCTCCTGATTACCGGCTTCGCCTTCTTAGGGGTTAACATGTTTCTTTCTGGACTACATTCGTACGGTGAACTCTAGCACCGTCAGCTGATACTGTGACGCAACCCGCAAGACCCTGGATCATCCTCACCGCAACCCTCACGATCCAGGCGCTGGTTGCCATGGGTCTGATTACCCTACCCGTTGTGGCACCTGTTGTGGCCAAAGCCATTGGTGTGTCAACAACCTACGTCGGATTCTACGTGGCCATTGTTTACTTGGCGGCCATGTTTGCCACCATCTTGGGTGGATCGGCGGTCAAGCGGTGGGGTGCGTTGCGCCTGAGTCAGGTGTGTTTGGTATCGAGCGCTACGGGCTTGATGTTATGCGCGATACCGCATCCGGTACCGATTGCGATTGGCGCCTTTTTTATTGGATTGGGCTATGGCCCTGTGACACCGGCCAGTTCACATCTACTGATCAAAACAACACCCCCTGATCGCTTGTCCTTGGTTTTTTCAATCAAGCAGACCGGCGTACCGATCGGCGGTGCATTCGCAGGTGTGTTGGTGCCGCAACTGGAAATATTGTTCAACTGGCAGTGGGCATTCGTGTCCGTTGGCGTGGTTTGTCTGCTGTTTGCCTTTGCGGTGAATCCGCTGCGTCAGAGCTTGGATACCGACCGTGATCCTGCTTTCAGAGCTTCGATGGCTAAGAGCTTGATACAACCCGTGAAATTGGTATGGACACATAAAGCCTTGCGTACTTTGGCCGGGGTGTCTTTCTTGTTTGCGATCACACAACTATCACTGACGACGTATTTGGTTACCTTTCTTTATGAGGACTTGGGTTGGGCGTTGGTGGCAGGAGGCCTGGCGTTGGCTGTGTCTCAAGGGGCTGGCATTGGTGGCCGTGTGCTCTGGGGTTGGGTTGCCGATAATTGGTTGGGATCGGGCTACATGCTGATGATCGCGGCTGGGCTGTTAGCGGCATCGGCACTCGCCGTGGCTTTTTTCACGCCACAAACCCCTCACATCTGGCTCTATATCGTCTTGATTGTATTTGGCGCAACCGCCATTGGTTGGAACGGCGTGTTCTTGGCAGAGGTTGCGCGCCAGGCACCAGATGGCCAAGCGGGCTTAGCGACGGGCGGCACCCTGGGCTTCACTTTTTTGGGTGTTTTGTGTGGCCCGCCCTTATTTGGTGTTGCGGCTTCGAATATAGGCAGTTATGGTCTAAGTTATGCGCTGCTGATCATACCTGCCGGCCTGATTCTCTGGCTGCTCTGGCGTAGCCGCCAACGCTGGCAACTACAAACAAATTAGCGGTCACGCGCTAGGCATGGTATTTGCTTCTTTGTGTTCAACGGCCCGATCAATTCGAACAGGTAAAGGATAGTGATGTCAGCGATATTGGATGATGTTCGTGTCAAAATTTCAAGTGAGCGCCTCTATCAATCTTTGATGGATCTCGCAAAAATTGGCGCAACTGAAAAAGGGGGTAATTGTCGGCTGGCGCTTACCGCGTTAGACGGGCAAGGCCGTGATCTGGTGGCGGGCTGGATGCGCGAGGCGGGTATGACGGTCAGCGTGGATCAGGTTGGCAATGTGTTTGCGAGGCGATCAGGTCGTGATAACAACTTGCCACCCATCATGACGGGCAGCCATATCGATACCCAGCCAACCGGCGGGCGATTTGATGGTTGCTTTGGCGTTTTAGCAGGCCTAGAAGTGGTGCGAGCCCTTAATGACGCTCAAGTGCAAACAGAGGCCCCGATCGAGGTGGTGATTTGGACCAACGAGGAAGGCACACGATTTACGCCCGTCATGATGGGTTCAGGCGCCTTTGTCGGTAAATTCAGCTTGGCTTCGATCTTGGATGCAAAAGACAAGGACGGCAAACGGGTTGGCGACGAACTTGAGGCCATTGGTTATGCCGGTACAGAACCGCTCGGTGAGCACCCTGTTGGTGCCTATTTTGAGGCGCACATTGAGCAAGGCCCCATTCTTGAGCATGAAGAGAAGACCATCGGCGTGGTGACGGGGTCTCTCGGACTGCGCTGGTATGACGTGACCGTCACGGGTATGGAAATGCATGCTGGCCCAACGCCCATGAATGTGCGCCAAGACGCGCTTTATGCGTCGACCTTTATCATGCAAGACGTGGTGCAAAGCGCAATTGACTTAGCCCCACATGGTCGCGGTACCGTTGGCTCCGCCTCTGTTTACCCTTCCTCGCGTAATGTGATTCCGGGTCGCGTGACCTTCACGGTGGATCTTCGTCATCCGCAAGCGAGCGGGCTAGAAACCATGCATGATCGCTTTCAAAAGACGTGTCAGCGGATCGGTGAGACCCATAACGTCAAAGTTGAGATTCAGGAAGTTTCTCACTTCCCGCCCACACCATTTGACGTTCGAATGGTTGACTCGGTTCGTCAGGCGGCTCAGCAAGGTAACTACTCTCACATGGATATCGTGACGGGTGCTGGGCACGATGCCGTTTATGTGGCGAGCGTCGCACCCACCGCGATGATTTTTATCCCTTGTAAGGACGGCATCAGTCACAACGAAATTGAGGACGCCAAGCCTGAGGATTTGGGGGCGGGCGCGCAAGTGCTTTGTGATGCCATGCTGTTGCAAGCCAGGTGATAGGTGGGGTGGTCAAGGGGGTGATCAAGGGGGTGTTCAGTGGCCCCCCTGCACTTGACCCCTTGTTGACAGCTTAAAACGCGCTACAATTTAATAGTATTACGTTGGACTGAGGAGCGTTGCGACGATCCATCTTGACTTGATGGGTTGCCAGGCTCAGTTTGATGACCGTGTCTGCTGCTTCTTACGCAGCCACAACGGCGCTCACCTAATCCTGTTCAACAGTGATTTCGGTGGGCTCAATGCCTTTTATCCGCTATTCACTGTTGGCTTGAACAAATGGAGCTAACCGAAATGAATACCGTGACCGACAAGCAAAAAGATTACGTCATTGCCGATATCAGTCTGGCAGACTTTGGCCGCCGTGAAATCGACATCGCGCAAACCGAAATGCCAGGCCTGATGGCTGTGCGTGAAGAGTTTGAGGCCGTTAAGCCACTGAAAGGGGCGCGCATTACCGGCAGCCTGCACATGACCATTCAGACAGCGGTCTTGATTGAGACCCTCGAGGCGTTAGGTGCCGAAGTGCGTTGGGCCTCATGCAATATCTTCTCGACCCAAGATCACGCGGCGGCAGCCATTGCCGCACGTGGTACACCTGTCTTTGCTAAGAAAGGCGAATCATTGGCTGAGTACTGGGAATACACCCACCGTATTTTTGACTGGCCCGAGGGCAAGTTCGCCAACATGATCCTCGATGACGGGGGCGACGCCACCTTGTTGTTGCATCTGGGTTCCAAAGCCGAGAAAGACCTGAGTGTTCTAGATCACCCGAGCTCTGAAGAGGAAGTGGCCCTTTACGCGGCCATCAAAGACACCGTCAGAAAAGACCCAACGTGGTATTCCACTCGCTTGGCTCACATCCGTGGCGTGACCGAAGAAACCACAACCGGTGTGCATCGTTTGTATCAGATGTCAAAGCGCGGTGAATTGGCTTTCGCCGCCATTAACGTCAACGACGCTGTGACAAAGTCGAAGTTTGACAATTTGTATGGCTGCCGCGAATCATTGGTCGATGGCATCAAGCGCGCCACCGATGTGATGATCGCCGGTAAGGTGGCGGTGGTTTGCGGTTACGGGGATGTTGGTAAGGGATCAGCCCAAGCCCTGTCGGCATTGCGTGCCCAGGTTTGGGTGACCGAAGTCGACCCCATCTGCGCGTTGCAGGCAGCGATGGAAGGCTACAAAGTTGTGACCATGGATGAGGTGGCCGACAAAGCCGACATTTTTGTGACGGCTACAGGCAACTATCACGTGATCACACGCGAGCATATGTCCCGCATGAAAGACCAAGCCATTGTTTGCAACATCGGTCACTTCGATAACGAGATCGATGTGGCAGGTATTGAAGATCTGCAATGGGAAGAGATCAAGCCTCAGGTCGATCACGTGATCTTCCCAGACGGCAAGCGCATTATCTTGTTGGCCCAGGGTCGCCTGATTAACTTGGGCTGCGCAACAGGTCACCCCTCGTTTGTGATGTCCTCATCGTTTACCAACCAAACGATTGCCCAGATTGAATTGTTTACTCGCAATGATGAGTACAAGGCTGGCGAAGTGTATGTGTTGCCTAAGCACCTCGATGAAAAAGTAGCCCGTCTGCACTTGGATAAGATTGGTGCGAAGTTGACCGAGCTAAGCCCTCAGCAGGCGACGTATATCAATGTGGATCAGCACGGACCCTACAAGCCTGAGCATTACAGATACTAAATCAAGATGTGACCCCCTCCCGCGCGCAAGGCCAGGCGTGGGGGGTTTTTAGGAGCGGTTAAGTGCTAGTCGTTGTGTGGATATTGAATGCGGTGGCATTGCTCTTCGTGGCTTATGTGTTGCCGGGTATTGTGATTGCGAGCTTTTGGTCAGCCATGCTCGCGGCACTGGTACTGGGTTTTTTAAACACCTTGGTGAAACCGTTTCTGATTGTATTGACCCTGCCGATCACGATTGTAACGCTGGGTTTGTTTTTATTGGTTTTGAATGCGCTGGTTTTTTGGCTGGCCGGTTCCATGTTTAAAGGCTTTCAAGTCGATGGCTTTTGGTGGGCTGTGATTGGGGCCATTTTATACAGCGCGATTTCGGGACTGTTTTCTATGTTGTTATTCCAACAATGATCACCACAGATGGCGCCGTATTTAGCCTTGAGTTTTTTCCACCACGTGACCAAGCGGCACAAACCCGTTTAATAGAAACGGCCACGACGCTGCGAGCGTTAGACCCTGCCTATGTCAGTGTGACCTTTGGTGCGGGCGGCACAACCCGCGAAGGCACGTTAGAAACCGTTGAGACCCTATCTGCGATGGGTTTTGACGCCGCACCTCACCTGTCTTGTGTCGGCGCTTCAAAGCAAGACATTCGAGCATTATTGGATCGCTATAAAGCCAGAGGCATTAAACGAATCGTGGCATTGCGTGGCGACCGCCCGTCTGGGATGGGATCTTCGGGTGGCCTAGACACATTTACCTACGCGCATGAGCTGGTTACCTTCATTCGTGAGCACAGTGCAGATTGGTTTCACATTGAGGTCGGGGCTTATCCCGAAATGCATCCACAAGCCAGCGGTCCTCAGCGCGATCTCGAGCATTTTGTCGAGAAAGTAAACGCCGGCGCGGATTCAGCTATCACACAGTATTTTTTCAATGCGGATGCCTATTTTGATTTTGTGGATCGCGCTCAAACTTTAGGCGTATCCATCCCCATCGTGCCAGGTATCATGCCGATCACCAATCACACCCAGTTGATTCGCTTCTCTGAGATGTGCGGCGCGGAAGTCCCTCGCTGGATTCGTCTGCGATTGGCTGAAATGGGTGACGACAAAGCTTCGATCCGTGCTTTTGGCACGGATGTTGTCACCGAAATGTGCCAAACGCTTCTGGAAAACCAAGTACCCGGCTTACATTTCTACACGCTAAATAATCCATCAGCGACCATGGCCATTTGGAAGGGCTTGCAGGTCCAGGCCGTCTGAAGGATCTGACGGGGGCGCAGGATACCAGTGGCTAGGGGTGATGATGGCATTAAGTCGTCTATCGTGAGGCTGCGGCTTATAGTCAGGCGTTAGGTCGTCAATTGCGCCAACGTCCCAAGCAACGCCAATCGTAATGGGGTGTTGACCGAGCGCATTTAAATGGGCCAAGGTGCGGTCGTAAAAGCCTTTCCCATAGCCCAGACGATCCCCAGCGGCGGTAAAACCAAGGGTGGGTACGAGTACGACATCTGGTGTGACGGCGGTGCTAGCGGGCGGCTCCAAGACCCCAAACGGGCCTTCCAATAAAGTGGTATCGACCTGCCATGGAAAGAACTGCAGGGGTTGTTCCGGCGCCATGATTTTGGGTAGTGCCAAGTTTAGACCCGCTTCGGCCCACTGGGTGATCAGCGGACCAATGTCTGGCTCATCCAACAGTGGCCAGTAAAAGGCAATGGTTTGTGGTGGCGGCAAGCCGCGTGCTTTTTTTTGGTCGCGCATGATTGCTAACCAGCTATAGAGACGAGCCCGTATCAGCAAGCTGCCTCGTTGGCGATCTGCAACGGCCATATGCTTGCGTGCCGATTTCAAGCGCAGTCGCAGTTCAGCTGCGGTATTCTGTGTCATAAGCGTGATCCATGTGCAACTTTGTCGACAACAACCAGTCTGCCCTATACGCGTGCAATAAGACGCAGGGCTTATTACGCCAACCTTATACGAACCCTATCAGAGATTTATGTCAAACAGACTCTCAACCCTCTTTCGTGCCCATTTGACCGCTTGGCGCCGATATTGCTCATGGTTTGTTATGGGCATGATCCCCATGGTGACGGCTGCAGCTCCCTTTAATTACAACATCGAGACACCAAGCGCCCAAGCTGTGGCGGCATTGAAAGACGCGGTTCAGGCCAATGATCTTGATCGTGCAGCGACTTTGCGCCGACAAGTCGGCAACGATCCATTAGCGATTTACGCCGACTATTGGATCGCTGAAGAGGCTTTGCGTTCGGCCGACTCGGTACTTGATGTGCCACAGGCCAGTGAATTTTTAAGGCAGTACCCAGGTACCTATGCCGCAGACAAAGTGCGTGCTCGCTGGGTTTTAGAGGCGGCCGATAAGGGTGAATTCAACAAGATTCGAGAGATTGGCCCCTTTGTTTGGTACAACAAGCAGGTCCGTTGCGCCAAGATAGAAGCGCGCTTTGTTACGGGTGAACCCGTGACACCTGCCGAAGCGATAGAGGACTTTTCGCCTGGAGATGCCTGCTGGTCAATGCTGGATCGATTGGTGGCTGATGGCGTTGTTGAACAGCCGGCCTTGAATGTGCTTTTACAGGACGCGATTGAACGCAACCACACCCAAACCGCCGCTCGTTTGGCTGGCTTGGCCTTTGATGGTCAAACGATGAATCAATACCGCGCGATGATGAGCTCGCCAGCGCGCTGGGTCCGTGGTTTTAAGGGCAAAGCCACAGGCAATGAAGCGGTCATTGTTGCCATTGGTCTGCAGCGTATGGCCCGTGAGAATCTTGCTTCGACCAGTCGATATGTCAGCCAAGCCTGGTCGGATCGGTTGCCTGAAGCTGAATTGGGTTGGGTTTGGGGGCAAATGGCTTTTCGTGCGGCGCTAAACCTTGAGCCGCAGGCCGATCAATGGTATCGCCAAGCGGGTGATGTGCGTCTATCGGAAGCCAACGCACCATGGCGGGTCCGCATGGCTTTGCGGCAACCTATCATCGATTGGGCCTGGGTTCAGACAGGCATTGACCGCATGCCTATCCACATGCAACAAGAAGCGGATTGGCAGTATTGGCGCGCACGTGCTTTAGCAGCGACCGGTCAGCAAGACCAAGCGAAAGAAATTTATCAAGCCATTTCCAACCAATATAACTTTTATGGACAGCTGGCTTTAGAGGAGCTGGGTCAATTGATTTTGGCGCCGTTATCCCCGTCCCCAATTACCGAAGAAGAGTTACAGGCGGCGCGTGACAATCCCAGCCTGCAACAAGCCGTGGCACTGTTCCGTCAGGGCTGGCGGCGCGAGGCGGTGCCTCAGTGGAACTACAGTTTGCGAGGCATGAACGACCGTGAGCTGATGGCCGTTGCCGAGTTCGCCCGCGAACAAGCCATCTATGACCGCGTCGTCAACACCTCTGAACGCACACAAGACGAAGTGGATTTTTCACAACGATTCATCGCACCTTTTTTAGAGCAGGTCACCGCCCAAGCACAATCGATTAACCTCGATCCGGCTTGGGTCTACGGACTGATTCGTCAGGAGTCACGCTTCATCATGGACGCGCGTTCTGTCGTCGGTGCGTCTGGGCTGATGCAGCTGATGCCGGCAACGGCCAAGTATGTGGCCAAGAAGATTGGCATGACAGACTTCACCCCCTCGCGTGTGAACGAGTTTGACGTGAACACCACGCTCGGCACCCATTACTTGATGATGGTTCTCACCGATCTCGACAACTCGCAGGTTTTGGCCAGTGCGGGTTATAACGCGGGGCCTAGCCGTCCAGAAAGATGGCGTGCCACGCTAAGCCACCCCGTCGAAGGCGCGATATTTGCCGAGACCATTCCCTTTAGCGAGACGCGCGAGTATGTCAAAAAAGTTCTGTCTAACGCGACGTATTACGCTGCAACGTTTACCGGCGATCCCCAGTCACTGAAGGCCCGATTGGGACGTATTTCGCCAAGTAACTAAAAATTTACCGCCCGCCATGGAAAACGATCCTTTGCTAACAGGCCTCGATGTCTACATCGTCGGTGGCGCCGTGCGCGATGAACTGTTAGGGCTTGAACCGGGTGATCGAGATTGGGTCGTGGTGGGCAGTACGCCCGAGCAATTGATTGGCCGCGGTTTTATTGCCGTGGGTGAAGATTTTCCGGTGTTTTTGCATCCGCAAACCAAGGAAGAGTTCGCACTCGCGCGCACGGAACGCAAGACGGGCCGAGGCTATAAGGGCTTCACCTTCTATACCGGTCAAGATGTCTTATTGGTGGACGATTTGAACCGCCGTGACTTGACCATTAATGCCATGGCACGCAAACCCAATGGGGTATTGATTGATCCACTTGGCGGCTCACAAGCTATCAAAGAACGCCGACTCCAACACGTCGGACCCGCTTTTGAAGAGGATCCTGTACGCATTCTGCGATTGGCAAGGTTTGCGGCACGATTCACTGACTTTTCTGTCGCGCCATCAACCATTGCGTTATGTCGCCGCATGGTGGCTGCCGGTGAGGCTGATGCGTTGGTCGCCGAGCGGGTATGGCAGGAATTATCTCGCGCTTTGATGAGTGAGCAACCGTCCCGATTTTTTGATGTGATGATTGAGTGTGAGGCTTTGTCCGTGGTGCTGCCGGGATTTGTATGGACCCATCGGCTTGCCGAGCGGCTCGATGCGATGGCGAACACTGAGAACGCGGGGTTGCCAGCCATGTTTGCCACAGCCATGTTCGAGAGCCCAACCCGAGAGGCACTGGCAAAACGTTTGCGTGCGCCAGCGGACTGTGCCCAGTGGGCAAAGTTATTGCCCGTGGTTTACTCACATTGCCAGCGCGATCTCGCGCTAGACATCGTTGAGGCAGCCAACGAAGTGTGGCAACTCATGGTGGCGGCCGATGGCGTGCGGCGACCCGAAAGGCTTCATGGCCTGGTGGACACGGCGTGTGGCTTACTCAGTGTGCCTTCGCAAGCGCTGCAGGCGTTATTAAAAGCCGGTGTCAATGTGAAGGCTGGTGAAATCGCAAAACCCCTACAAGCGTCGGGCGCCCAGGCCATTAGTCATGCGGTTGGTGCGGCCCGCCGGCAGGCCATTGCTGACGGTTTAAAAGTGCTTAGAGCTGATGACGGCGGTCCGACCGTTTAAAACCTCGCAAAGGCGGCTCAATGTCACGACCGAGCGCGAGCACCTTAAACAGCTCACCCATCTGCGCTTCGGAAACCAACTTTTCTACTGCCCTGATGTCAGGTCCCGATAAATTGGCGGCGATTTCAGTGAGCCCAGCGTTCAGTAAAAAGTTGGCTTGGCTCGTAAAACCCAAGACCTCGAGGCCTCCCCGGTGTGCGACGCTCGCCATGGCGGAGAAATCGACGTGGGCGGTGATGTCTTGTAAGCCCGGCGCAAAAAAAGGATTGTCATGTGCGCGGTGTTGAATATGACACATCAGGGTGCCTTGCGCGCGTTGCGGGTGGTAGTACTCACGTCCGGTGAAACCGTAGTCGAGCAATAAAACCAACCCTTTTTTTAAGCAGCGGGCCAACGTTTGGACCCATGCTTCACCGGCCAAATTGATTTCGGTGAGATAGTTCGGCAAAGCGGGCATGCGACTGCGAAGAGCGGTCGCGATGTTGTTGGGCGCAGCACGGTCTTGCCAAGCGAATCCCTCTTCGGACCAGGTCACACCGCGTTCAAATACCTCGTTGTGATCGTCAAAGCCCACCAAGTGAACGGGCATGGCGTCTAAGACCTCATTGGCGATGATGACCCCTTCAAAGCCTTCGTAAGGGGCGTGAATCCAACGCACTTGCTCAGACCAGTCTTTCAAAGCCTGTTGCTGCCGCGCTTTCAAATCAGCCGACAATTCGAGAATCTCGTAGATGGGGTGATACCCCATTTGCGCGAGCGCTTCGAGGAGGTCGCGCGCCAACTGGCCGGTACCGGCTCCGAATTCAAGGATTTTGGGTTGTTCGCAAACGGCCAAGATGTCGGCCACTTGTCGCGCGATCGTGCGACCAAAGACGGGCGTAAGCTCTGGCGCGGTGACAAAGTCACCGGTCAAGCGGATTCTATCGTGTGTTTGATTGGGTATTTCTCGGGAAGCTATCTTGGCGCTACCCGCACTGTAATACCCCAAACCGGGGGCATACAGGACTTCGCTCATCCAACGATGAAATGCCAACCAACCCCCTGCTTCAATAATGCATTGCCGCAGGTGGTTGGTAACAGCAGCGCTATGCTCTAGCGCTTGGGCGTCCACGCGAATGCGTGCTTGGTCGTTGGGGTCTCTGAGCGGGGCGCTTTGCATGGCCTTCAGTATAAGGTTTTGCGCTGTGCTTGGCGCCAGCGCCACGAGGGGTACCCGCACCGGAGCGCGCGGTTGGCGCGGTTGGCTTATTGCGGCGAACCGTGGGTTTCTTTGCGGCTTGACGGCGAGGCTCCATGCCAGCAATTTCTTCGGCGTCGATGGTGTGGCCGATAAAGTGCTCGATACGCTTAACCTTGTGACGTTCACGGTGTTCGGCTAGCGTGACGGCGTTGCCATTGCGACCGGCACGACCCGTACGTCCAATGCGGTGAACATAATCCTCAGCCTGCATGGGCAAATCGAAATTGATGGCGTGGCTGATGGTTTGTACATCAATGCCGCGCGCAGCCACATCGGTGGCCACCAATACACGCAATTTGCCGCGCTGCATGTCGGTCAAGGTGCGGGTGCGTTGGCGCTGGTTCATGTCACCGTGCAGGGCTTGGGCAGAAAACCCTTGGTCGTTAAGTTGATCGGCGAGTTCGTCAGCACCGCGCTTGGTGGCGGTAAACACAATTGCTTGATCGACTTTGACATCACGCAAGATGTGATCGAGTAAACGACGCTTGTGTGCGCCATCGTCTGCATAAAACAAGCTTTGGGTAATTTGTGCGTGGCGCTCATTTGGCGAAGAGATCTCAATGCGGACAGGGTCGCGCATCAGGGTTTGCGCTAGCCGGGCCACAGTGCCGTCCAATGTTGCAGAAAACAACAGGGTTTGACGAGACGCAGGGGTGGCAGCGACCAGGGCCTTGATATCGTCGATGAAACCCATGTCGAGCATGCGGTCCGCTTCATCAAGGATCAGGGTATGAACCGTGGATAGATCGACCCGCTTCGCTTTTAAGTGATCAATCAGGCGACCGGGTGTGGCAACAAGCACATCCAAGCGGCGTGACAAGGCTTTGAGTTGCGCGCCGTAGGGCATGCCACCCACGACGGTTGCAACACGCAGCCCGTTGATTTGTGAGCCGTAGTCAGCGCTGGCCTGAGTGACTTGCATCGCAAGTTCGCGAGTTGGCGTGAGCACCAGAATTTGAACGCCTCGGCCACCATTGGGTTTGCCTTGGCTGAGTTTGTTGAGCGCTGGCAACATAAAAGCAGCGGTTTTACCACTACCCGTTTGTGCAGAAACCATCAAATCCGTGCCTTTTAAGGCGGCAGGGATGGCTTTACATTGAACAGCGGTGGGTTGATCGAAGCCGGCTTGACGAATAGCGGCCAACAACGGGGGCGTAAGCCCCAGCTCTGAGAATGACATTGACTTTCCTTTGAATCGAGCCGACCGGAGAAACCGAACGCTTGGGACGCCTGATAGCAGCCGCGAAAGGAAAGAGGTCAGAGAGCGATTAATAAGTTAAATAGGAACCGAATTGTACAGGGGTTATGGTTTCGGGTAAACCCCAAGCGAATTCCAGTACGACAGGCGTCTAAAGCACCATGTCATTTGTCGTTGATCATGACGAGTGTTGATCGCCAAACCGAACGATCAGCCTTGACAACAGGGTGTCCGTCTAAAGACAATCAACACCTTATTATTGTTTTTTTCCCACTTTTCGATTGAGAGACTTATGAGCGCCAAAGACGAAACACAAAAACTGTTTGAGCAAGGCATGGAAGTACGCCGTGAAGTGTTGGGTGCGGAATACGTCGATGGCTCAATGGCCAAAGCCAACGATTTCATGATGGCGTTTCAACGCATCACCACAGAGTGGGCCTGGGGCTATGCCTGGACACGTGAGGGCTTGGATCGTAAAACCCGCAGTCTCATTAACTTGGCGATGCTAACGGCAGCGAACCGCCCAAATGAAATCAAATTGCACGTCAAAGGGGCCTTGACGAATGGTGTGACCGTCGACGAGATTCGTGAAGTGCTGCTGCATGCAACAGTCTATTGCGGTATTCCCGCTGGATTGGATGCCTTCAAAGTGGCCAACCAAGTGCTTGAGGACGAAGGGGCATTTGATGACGCAGGAAAGGGCGGTGCTAAATGAGTAAAGAAGCGCCTATTGGTTTTATTGGCTTGGGGCAAATGGGTTGGCCCATGGCCAAGCGATTGGTCGAGGCGGGCTACACGGTGCATGTGCTGGAAGCCAATGCCTCGCGTTCGGCTGAGTTTGTCAAAGACATCGGTGGCGTGGCGCACACGAGCGGCCAGTCCTTGGCAAAAGCGGTGAAAACCATCATCACCATTTTGCCCACCAGCGGCATTGTCCAGGCTGTTTTAGAAGGCGATGATGGGGTACTCGCTGGCGTTCAGCC
>CBFHKV010000005.1:39680-115307 GCA_965656505.1 Burkholderiaceae bacterium
GGTTCCGCCCATGCGATGAAGGCGCTTAACAACCTGGTGTCAGCGGGCGGCTTTTTGATTGGGGTTGAGGCCTTGATGATTGGCAAACGGTTCGGCTTGAGCCCAGAAAAGATGGTTGACGTTTTAAATGCGTCTACCGGCATGAATAACTCGACCCAGAAAAAATTCAAGCAATTTGTCTTGTCGGGTAAATTCGATTCCGGTTTTGGGTTGGATCTGATGGTCAAGGATCTGAGTATTGCACTCGGGATTGCCCATGAGACATCTACACCGACACCATTCTCAGCCTTGTGCCGTGAGCTATGGGCCTCTTCGGCTCAAATGCTCGGACCGAATCAAGACCACACAGCGATTGCCAAACTGACCGAGGCACTTGCTAACGACTCTTTGAGCCAGTCCAAATAAGCTTGACCTAACGCCGGCCAATCCATCAACGGCCGGTGTTAGTGCCTCTCGAGTTATCCGGGGGGCGAGGATAGCCTTCGGCTTTAATCCTGACCCAGACGGCGTCTTTTTCTTCATCGCTCATGAAGACCCAATTAGAGACTTCCATCACTGTTCGGCCGCAACCACGACAGATGTCATCGAAAAGTGTGGAACACACAGCCACGCAAGGGGAATCCGCGCGTAATGCCCGAGAAGGGCTGGGTGAGGTGGGTGAATTGGCGTCGCTCGTCATGGTGTGGACCATCTCGATAAATAAGAATAAGTTATCAGTGTAGCTTTCGAGATCGGGCCCATCGAAAGAAACCCGGCTACCAACTGTGTTTCAGTGTTAGCCGGGTTGTACTTAGGGCCGGTTCGCGGCCATCTTCAAGTCACTGTCGCGATCAAACGGCCTTTTTAAGCGCAGCGGCTTTGTCGGTCGCCTCCCACGTGAACGTTGGCTCGCTGCGTCCAAAGTGGCCGTAAGCGGCTGTCTTCGAATAGATCGGGCGCAACAAATCGAGCATGTTCACAATGCCTCTTGGGCGCAGATCAAAGTGCTCGCGCACCAACGCAGCGAGTTGCTCGTCAGGTACCACGCCAGTGCCCTCGGTATATACCGTGATGTTGATGGGCTCAGCCACGCCAATCGCGTAGCTCACTTGCACTTGGCATTGGCTAGCCAACCCGGCAGCAACAATGTTTTTGGCGACGTAACGCGCAGCATAAGCGGCTGAACGGTCGACTTTGGAGGGGTCTTTTCCTGAGAAAGCACCCCCACCGTGGGGGCAAGCGCCACCGTAAGTGTCGACAATGATTTTGCGACCTGTTAAGCCGCAATCGCCTTGTGGACCGCCCACGACGAAACGACCCGTGGGGTTAATGAGAAACTTGGTTTGCGGGGTGATCAGGCCGTCTGCGAAAGTGGGGCGAATGATGTCTTCAATCACCGCCTCTCGTATGGCCGACTGTGAAATCTCTGGTGCATGCTGGGTGGAAAGCACAACCGTATCCACTTCTGCAGGCTTGCCGTTGACATAGCGAAAGGTCACTTGTGACTTCGCATCGGGACGCAACCATGGCAGTCGCCCATCTTTGCGCAACTCGCTTTGGCGCTGCACCAAGCGATGCGAATACCAGATCGGTGCGGGCATCAGATCCGGGGTCTCATCGCAAGCATAGCCAAACATCAGGCCTTGATCGCCAGCGCCTTGATTGAGATATTCCTCGGTCGATCGATCAACGCCTTGCGCGATGTCATTTGATTGCTTGTCATAAGCCACCAAAACCGCGCAACCTTTGTAGTCAATGCCATATTCGGTGTTGTCGTAGCCAATGCGCTGGATGGTGTCCCGAGCGACTTGAATGTAGTCAACGTTGGCTGACGTGGTGATTTCGCCAGCCAACACCACCAAGCCCGTGTTGCAGAGTGTTTCAGCCGCGACACGGGCGTTCGGGTCTTGCGTAAAAATGGCATCGAGTACCGCATCTGAAATCTGATCTGAAACTTTATCAGGGTGACCTTCAGAGACAGATTCTGAGGTAAAGAGAAAATCATTGGATTTGGTAGACATAATCTAACGTCCTCAACACAAACACAGGCGTATGACCGGCTTAGGGTCATTTGTACGTGTGGTTAGCAACAAGCTGTTGCTAACGGGTTAGTCGGTGCGCTGCACCCCTAAACCCCTTGTGATGAAAGCTTGGTCTTGGGCGCGACGCTTTAGCGGAAAAAAACACACAGCAGCGGCCTTTCGGTTACTGCAGTGATACCAACCCAATCGCTCCGCAAGTTGTCGGTTAACTCAGCGACTGAATCTTGATTTTAAGCGAAAATGTCAGCTATGTTGTTATTCACGTTTCGTTTGCTGTCGTTTTTGCCGTTAACAACCCTTCAGGCGATCGGTCGCTTGTTGGGTCGGCTGGTGTTCGTGATGCCCGGTCAATACCGAGAGCGCTTGTTGGCTAACACCCGCCAAGCGGGCTACACCGATCGTGCCTTCGCGCGGCGAGCAGCGGCTGAGTCTGGCGCCATGATCATGGAGCTCGCGCGCGTGTGGTTCCGAACGTCAGACGCAATGACAAGGGTGATCAGTGATCAAGAGCAGGTGCTTGAAGAAGCCCTGAGCGAAGGACGCGGCATTTTATTTTTAACGCCGCACTTGGGCTCTTTTGAAATGGCGGCGCGCTACACCGCGCAGCGTCAGCCTTTAACCGTAATGTTTCGTCCGCCTAGAAAAGCGTTTTTAGAGCCAGCCATGCAAGCCGCAAGAAACGGATCCGGCGTGACAACCGTGCCCGCTTCTCAGCAGGGCGTGCGAGCTTTTTTAAGGGCATTAAAAAGTCACCAGGCGGTCGGTATGCTGCCCGACCAAGTGCCTGCGCAAGGCGATGGGGAGTGGGCGCCTTTTTTTGGACGCGAGGCCTGGACTGTAACCTTGCCCGGCAAGTTAGCCAAATCCACCGATGCGATTGTGATTGTGGCCGCGTGTGAGCGAATGCCCCGCGGCCAAGGTTGGCGCATGCATTACGTGCGCGCCCCGGAGCCACTGCCAACCGACGCACGCGATCAAGCAATGTTGTTTAATCACATGATGGAGCAATTGATTATTCGTTTCCCGACGCAATACCTTTGGGGCTATAACCGCTACCGACGTCCAAGCGATGTGCCCCCACCACCGGAGAGCGCTGTTGATTGAGCATCCTGCACAGGCGGCCGATTGGGCCGAACAAGTGCGTGCCCTCAAGTCACGCTCCTTTAAAAGCTGGTTATTGGTCACCTTGTTTCAAGGCTTGGCAAAGATGCCTCACAGCGCACGCCAGCGACTTGGCGGATTGATTGGCGCGGTGGCGCCGCATTTGGCTCGTCGCCGCGCCCATATCGTGCGCACGAACTTGGCGTTGTGCTTTCCAGAAAAGTCAACCCAAGCGCGTGAGAAGCTCTTAAGGCAACATTTTCGGGCGTTGGCGCAAAGCTTTGTTGACCGCGGGCTTCTATGGTTTGGGACGGTTGAACAGATACGGTCTTTGGTCACGCTCAGTGGTTTGGAGAAAGTCAGGCGTTACACCGACAATCAGCAACCGTTGATGTTGCTCGCCCCGCATTTTGTGGCACTTGATGCCGCAGCGACGCGGCTCACGTTAGAAGGTCCGCAAGGCGCCACCATGTACACTCCTCAAAAGGATCCCGACGTTGATGCGTTAGTCAGACTTGGCCGCGGACGATTTCACCAAGTCCATTTACTCAGCCGCACAGACGGGGTGCGTGGTTTGATCCGTTTAATGCGACAGGGTCTGCCAACGTATTATTTGCCAGACATGGACTTTGGGGCCAGAGGCGCCGTCTTTGCCCCTTTTTTTGGTGTGCCCACGGCCACGCAAACCGCCACCGCTCAGATCGCTCGCCAATACAAGATGGCTGTCTTGCCGATTCTAAGCCGTTGGGACCCCGAAACGGGTCGCTACTACATCACGATCGGTGATGAATTGACGGCCTTATCGCAAGAGGATTTGTCCTTGGAGACAGCCACCGCAAAACTAAACGCCTTACTCGAAGGCTGGATTCGTGAGGACCCTAGCCAGTACTATTGGGTACACAGGCGATTTAAAACACGCCCGAATGGCGAGCCGAGTCCTTATGAATAAATGGCAAAGGTCTCGGATGCTCGCGTGGAATTAATGTAATGAACGATTGAGGGTAGACATCACATCATGAAATGGCCTTTCACCAAAATGCATGGCGCTGGCAATGACTTCGTTATGCTCAATGGCGTGGCACAAGTCATCGAAATGACGCCCGAGCGTGCGCGTGCCATTGCGCATCGACAGTTTGGTATTGGCTGCGATCAAATTTTATTGGTGGATACGCCGACCCATCCAGAAGCGGACTTTCGGTATCGTGTTTTCAATGCTGACGGCGGTGAGGTTGAGCACTGTGGCAATGGGGCGCGTTGCTTTGTCAACTTCGTGCATCAGCAAAAGCTCTCATCACGTAACCCCATTCGCGCAGAGATCGCCACCGGACTCATCACATTGACAGCTTTAAAGAATGGCGAAGTCCGTGTTGAGATGGGACGTACGCGGTTTGTGCCCTCGGATGTGTCGTTCGATGTGACAGACCTGCCAACACGCGAACAAGGACAAGATACGCTCTATGGCCTGAACTTGCCCCAAACCGACACCACGGTTTGGTTGTCCGTCGTGGGGATTTCCAATCCGCACGCGGTTCAGGTTGTTGAGCACGTGGCGTTAGCCCCGGTGGCGACCTTAGGTCCCTTGATTGAAAGCCATCCGCGTTTTGCGCAGCGCGTTAACGCGGGATTCATGGAAATCGTTGATCGCAACCACATTCGCTTGCGTGTCTTTGAGCGCGGCGCGGGTGAGACCTTCGCCTGCGGCACAGGGGCTTGTGCGGCGGTGGCCAGTGGGATCCGTCAGGGTCTTTTGGACTCACCGGTTTCTGTTGACACCTGGGGGGGGCGCTTGACGATAGAGTGGGACGGGACCACACTGCATTTGGTGGGTCCGGCCACGACGGTTTTTAAGGGCGAGTTTGATGTTGACCAACTCGTTGCCTCCATCCCTCAACTAGAGCAATCCAATGACTGACGCCCTCTCTGCTTTAACTGTTGCCCGTTTTTTACAAGAGAACCCGGACTTTTTCAGTGAGCATGCCGAATTGTTTGCCGCGCTGACCGTACCTCATCCGAATGACACCCGTGCGATTTCCTTGGGTGAGCGTCAGATCATGACGTTGCGAGATCGGCACAAGGGCTTAGAGCAACGTTTGGCCATCTTGACCCACCAAGCCGAGTTCAATCAAAGCGTGGCGCAAAACGTCAGCCACTGGTGCGAGCAATTGTTAGCAGTTGATAATCCGGAAGAATTACCAGGCCATATCGTTGGCGGGTTGCTTGCCTCTTTTGACATACCCGACGTGGCGTTAAAACTCTGGGGGGTGGCGTTGCCGCAGGGACCGTTTACGACTGATATCGACACCGAGACCCAAACGTTTGTGGCGACATTGAAAACGCCTTACTGTGGACCCAATCAGGATTTTGTTGTGGCGCAGTGGTTTAAGGCCGCCCCTGCCAGTTTGGCGATCATCCCTATTCATCGAGAGGCCCAGGTCATTGGTGTGTTGGCGCTAGGCTCTCCTGATCCTGAACGGTTTGCCTCAGACATGGGCACCACCTTTTTAGAAAGTATCGGACGCTTGACGTCAGCTGCCTTAACGCGCCTGCCTAGCGCCGATTAATGGGTTAGTGATGTAGGGGGGAACATGTCCGCCGGTGAACAGCACGCCCAGCACGAGCTATCACTGCCCTTGCCCATGCAAGAGTGGTTGATTCATCTTGAAAAAAACCGCCGTTATGCGGATCACACGATAAAGGCGTATCGGCGTGATTTGTTGGCCCTGCTGGCACTGGCTCAAGGGCGCGCCCTCGAAACCATCGAGCAACAACACATTCGACATTATCTCGCCATCGCCCATGCTCGCGGCCAACAACCGAGAAGCTTGGCGAGAATGCTAGCGGCTTGGCGAGGTTTTTATGCTTGGTGGGGGCCCATGGTCAAATTACCGGCCAATCCCGCCAAAGAAGTCAGAGCACCCAAGATCAAACGCAGCCTACCCAAAGCACTGTCAGTCGATCAAATGCAGGCACTACTTGATGCCCCGACGTTAACGGTGGACGACTCGCCAGAGGGTCAGCGCGACCGCGCCATGTTTGAACTTTTTTACTCCAGCGGCTTGCGTTTAAGTGAGTTGGTGCAATTGGATCAGCACTATGTCAACACGGCCCAATACCAATCAAAGGGCTGGATTGATCTGGAACAGGCACAGGTGCACGTACTTGGCAAAGGCCAAAAGCCGCGCACCGTGCCCATCGGGCAGCAAGCCATTGTGGCGCTACGCAAATGGCTTGCTGCGCGCCCTTCTTTGAATCGACAACAAAGAGCCCCAAAAGATGAGGTGGCTTTGTTTTTAGGTCAACGTGGCGCTCGCATTCACCCACGGGTGGTGCAACAGCGACTCTCGGCCCTTTGTATCAAGGCGGGCTTGCCCACGCATGTGCATCCCCATGTTTTGCGACACAGCTTTGCAAGCCATGTGTTGCAATCAGCTCAAGACCTCAGGGCCGTGCAAGAAATGCTTGGACACGCCAGTATTTCAACGACTCAGATCTATACCAAACTGGATTTTCAGCATTTGTCGGCCGTCTATGATGCGGCACACCCACGCGCGAATCGCAAAGCTAAGGATTAAACTTTTTGAGGTTGATCCGGTCTTTAGCACTTATGCTTTGAAAAGCGCCTTGCCACGGCGCGTGTCTGAAGAGAGCAAAATGAAAACTTACTGTTTGTTGACTGACTGGCACCATCGATTGCAACGCGTGTCATCTCAAGGTCGTAAAACTTGGTCTCGGGTTTTTGCTGGGCTTGTCTTAAGCCTGTGTGCTGGTGTGAGCCAAGCCCATCCGCACATGTGGATCGACGCCGAATTGGATTTGCAATTCGATGCGCAGGGTCGGTTAGTGGCCGTGGCGCAAGTGTGGACGTTTGATGAAATGTTTTCGAGCTACGCCAAACAGGGTCTCTCAGAAACCGCAGATCGCGTGCCATCCCAAGACGAGCTCGACAAGATTGCAGCGGATTGGATGTCGGCGCTTGCGGACCCCATGTCTCATTACTTCACCACGCTGACACAAGCCGGCGACACCCTGCCGGTGGCTGAACCGCGTGGCATCAAAGCAACGTGGGATCGCGAAAGCGAGCGACTGTCGTTGCGATTTGAATTGCCCTTGTTAACGCCAACAGAGGCCAAACAATCGCCAGTAACGGTTTCGGTGGCCGATCCGACTTATTTTGTGGCGTACGACTTTGCCTCACCAAACGCGGTGACCGCTAAAACCGCCCCGGCAACCTGCGAAGCGATTTACAAACGGCCAGAGCGCTTGGACGATGACGTCGCCGCGCGATTGGCAGCGATTCCGCCTTCTGGCACCTTGCCACCGGACTTGCTGCGTGCGACACAAGATTTGCAACACCGGGTTGAGTTGTCATGTCGATGAGCATGAGGCCCTCTCGCTCACCGCATCGGGTTGATTTTTTGGGACAGCTAGGGATTTGTTTGGCCATCGCGCTCTTGCTGGGTGTGATCTTGTTTGGCACAACGGCCACAGCGCAGGTGCAGTCCGCCCATCCGTTTGGCGTGCCGCAACAGACCTTGAATACCCCTTCGTTGGGTTGGTTTGATCAATGGACGGGGCAAATCGCGATTTGGCAGTCGCAGTTCTACAAACAATTAACGACCGCGGTGCGCGCCTGGAAAGCAGACGGTTTCCAAGCTTGGTGGCTTCTTGCGTTGTCGTTTGCTTACGGCGTTTTTCACGCGCTTGGGCCCGGTCATGGCAAAGCGATTTTGTCGGCCTATGTGGTGGCCAACCGTGAGACGCTCAGAAATGGCGCGATTTTGGCGTTTGTTTCGTCGCTGGTGCAGGCACTCGTGGCCATTGCTTTGGTTGGGGTTGCCGCTGGCCTTTTAAATGTTACGGGGGCCATGCTAAACGAAGTGACGGCATATTTAGAGCTTGCTGCCTATGGCCTCTTGGTTGCATTAGGCGCTTGGCTAGTCTTCATGCACGTGATCAAACCAGTGTTTGGCTTGCTGGCTGGTTCGCACCAAGAAGGCCACCATGATCACCACCATGACCCCGAGGATCATGCATGCTGCGGGCACAGCCATTTTCCAGCGCCAGCACAAGTGGCGGGTAAGCTGAGTTGGCGTAAAGCATGGGGGGCGATTTTGGCCATTGGGTTGCGACCGTGCTCAGGCGCCATCTTAGTGCTGGTGTTTGCCTTGTCGCAGCAGTTCTTTTTGGCGGGTGTGGCTGCCGCGCTGGCCATGGGATTGGGCACGGGCATCACGGTGGCTACCTTGGCATTAACGTCGCTGTCAGTCAGCCGAGTGATGGAATCAGCCGGTGGCGGTCGTCAACGGCCTTGGGGGCGTTGGATCGGTCACACCCTGCAAGCGAGTGCTGCCGTCCTGGTTCTCTTTTTTGGTCTATTGCTCTTCTCTGCGGCATGGCAATACAGCGTCTCGCTGCCTTAAGGCTCAATCGCCTGAAGGATGGTGTTGACGTTGCTTTCGAAGAGTTTCAAGTAAGTGTCAGCGGACGTGCCCGGTGCCGATAACGCATCTGAATACAACTTGCCTCCGATGCGCACACCGGTCTCCTGGGCAATCTGCTGCATCAATCGTGGATCTGACATGTTTTCCACAAAGATGGCGCGCACTTTGTCTTTTCGGATTTCCCTGACCAACATGGCCATGTCACCGGCTGATACCTCGCTATCTGTGCTCCAGCCTTGGGCAGCGAAGAACTCAACGCCATAAGCCTTCGAAAAATAACCAAATGAATCGTGTGATGTGATGATGCGCTTCAAAGGAGGTGACAAGGGCTCGAAACGCTCGCGAGTCGATTGATCAAGCGCTGCTATGGCTTCAATGTACTGCTCAGCCCGCGCGTTGATTTGATTACGATGGCTAGGCCTGACAGCAATGAGCGCATCGCGAATGTTGGCTGCGTAAATTTGACCATTGCGTAAATCTTGCCAGGCGTGGGGGTCGACGTCACCGTGGTCGTGTTTGTTCGAATGGTCATGTTTGTGTTCGTTTTTTTGATCATGACCATGTTTGTCGTCATGGGCGTGCTCGTCGTGGCCATGCTGTTCTTGCGCATGTGGCTCATGCTCATCGGCAAAACCTAGGGGCTGTAAGCCTTTGGAGGCAACGGCAAGCTCGCCTTTGAATCCAGAGGATTTGATCAAGCGATCGATCCACCCTTCAAAGCCCAGTCCGTTGATCACGACGACATCGGCGTTGGCAAGGGCGCGAGCGTCTGCTGGCGAGGGGTTAAAAACATGTGCATCGGCATCGGGTCCAACCAGGGACGTGACCGATACCAGGGGGCCACCGATTTCTTCTGTCATATTCGCCAGAATAGAAAAACTCGCGACCACATTGATCGGCTTTTCCGTCGTTGCCTGAGCAGGTGCAGCAATCAATAGCAGCGTGGACAGTGCGGCAGTGGATAGCCAAGGGACAAATTTGTTTGGCATGAGTCTTTTCTCCTAAGATTCGCGGTGTCGCGTCGAGCGGATGGTATGAATGAGCAGGCTGTCGTGGGTTCCGACAAACAGTGAGACCAAGTAAATGGCGCCAGCAGTCAACACAATGGCAGGCCCCGAGGGCAGACTGGCGTGATAAGACAGCAGTAAACCAACGGTGCCGCTGAGCATGGCAAAGCCGCTGGCTAGTAAGCAGGCTATCGGGATATCTCGCGACCAAAATTTGGCTGCAATGGCCGGTAGCATCAACAAGCCGACCGCCATCAACGTACCGAGCGTCTGAAAGCACGCCACAAATGTCAGCACGACCGTCAGCATAAAAAGCTGGTTGGCTCGTCGTCCCGAGCGTCCGTATTGCGCGAGAAACAAGGGATCAAAGCTGCTGCCAAGGAGGACCCGCCAAATCATGGCCAACAAAACCAACGTCACCGTCGTCGCGCCAGCGATGAGAATCAAGGCGGTTTCATCGACAGCCAAGATGCTGCCAAACAGCAGGTGCATGAGATCGATGTTGCTGCCATGCATAGAGACCAACGTAACGCCAATGGCCAAAGCCATGAGATAGAAGGCGGCCAAGCTGGCATCTTCGCGTTGCGAGGTCACGTTGGAGACGCCGCTTGCTAGCAAGGCGACTAAAAGGGCCGTGATGAAAGCCCCGAGACCAAGCACGGGCAAAGACATGCCGGCGATCATGTAGCCCACAGCAGCGCCAGGCAAAACCGCATGGGAAATGGCGTCACCCGCCAAACTCATGCGTCGCATAACGAGTAAGACGCCTACAGGACCACTGATGAGACCTAGCGCTAACGAGGCCACAAGTGCGCGCTGCATAAACGCAAACTCGGCAAAGGGCACCCAAAAAAAATCAACCATGGCGATGGTTCCTAACCATGGTTTGACTATCCACCGCCTCGAGCGTGCCCGGCACGTGGCACCACGAGGCGGTGTCATGCCAAACCAACGAATTGGCTTGAGCAAGGGCGAGGTTTTCTGGTGTCAGTACAACTTCGGTTTTATCCCAACCGATCAACTCACGGGCGATCAATAAGGTGTTGGGAAAGTGCGCTTTCACCATGTCCAAATCATGCAGCACGACAATAACGGTACGCCCATCGGCGTGCCAATCATGGATCACTTGCAGTAGGTCAGCGGTGGTGGTGGCATCGACCGCATTAAAGGGCTCATCGAGCAAAATGATGGCGGCGTTTTGAACAATCAAACGCGCAAACAAAACCCGCTGAAGTTGTCCGACCGATAATTCATCGACCAGTCGGTCTTCAAATCCTTGCATGCCCACTCGATTCAGTGCTTTTTCGATGCGCTCGAGCACCTTGCCCTTGATGGCGCCCCAGGCACCGACCGCCTGCCATGCGCCCATGGCAACCACTTCAAGCACTCTTAAGGGGAAATCGTTATTGATGCCTGAGAGTTGTCTTAAAAAAGCGATCTGTTGGTGATCTGGATCGGCATCAACAAGTTCGATGGTGCCTTGACTGATTCGCGTCAAACCGGCGGCGGCACTGAGCAAGGTTGATTTGCCGGCACCGTTTGGTCCGACGATCGCCGTTAACGAGCCCTTCTCAAAACGACCGTTAATGTGGTGCACGGCCGGGTGGCCGTGATAGGCAACGGTGACATCGACTAGTTTCAGGGAGGCACTCACTGTCAATCTCCCGTGAGCACAAGCCAGACCGCGAGCCAGAGAGGCAACAAGAGCCACAACAAAAAGGCAAGTCGTTTTGCCAGTCCCCAAAGCAGAGGGCTTGAGTGGCGGGATCGTTTGAAATGGGTCATTGGTGTTGTGCTGTTCAGTGTGAGCTTGCCATTGGGCGAGTTGGTCATTGGGGAGGCGAGTTTGTGATGAGGCCTATCTGTTTAATCACGAGTATCGATACACCACTAAGTTCAGGCTTTATATATAATGATAATGCATTATCAATAGAAAGTGTTGAATAAGCTGCACCGAATAAGCTGCAACAAACACGCTGCAACGAACAAACTGAACAACGAAGCGGCAAAGCCGATTTGTTTTGTCGCGCCAGCACCATCAATCCAGCTATCATGAGGCCATGGAAAGATCAACCCGACAACGCGAGGCCATCCGTATCGTGCTGCAAGAAGCGGATCGGCCGCTGCTTGCGACCGAGGTACTTGAGTTGGCTAAGAGCGCTGTCCCCTCGCTTGGGATTGCGACGGTCTATCGCACCCTTAAGACCATGGTCACCGAGGAGGGCCTGCAGATCGTGGCATTGCCCGGCGAAAACCCAAGGTTCGAATTTGAACACGGGCACCACCATCATTTTTGTTGTCAGGTCTGTAAGAAGGTTTTTGATATCCACGCGTGCCCGGGTGATTTGTCTCAGATGTTGCCAAGTGGGTTTAGTGTGGCGGGTCACGAATTAACGCTCTATGGAAAGTGCGCTGATTGTGGCTAAAAGCCATTATTTGTCGCTAACTGGCTGTAAATATACGGCAATCTCTCTGGTCCTGCCCTTGAAAATCTGCTTTTTGTCACCACATATAAAGGCAAGCCTTTTAAAGGCAGTGTTTCAAGATTGGGGGGAGTAAGCAGAAAGCGGCATCCTGAGGGCTGTTGCTAAAGCATAGTGATTCGACAATCTACTCGCGGTTTTTGCATCGCTGGTTTTGTGAATTAAGGCTTAAATCAGTTTGCTACGTCAATTGGGATTTACCGAGACACACGGCTGTGCTGTAATCGCCCGTTACTTTATGGTGTTTAATTTATGAATCAAAGCTCCCAGCCCATTGCCATCGACGACATGGTGCCCGTGACGATTTTGACGGGCTTCTTAGGCGCCGGCAAAACCACGTTACTGAAACGTATCCTGACCGAATACCACGGCAAGCGTATCGCCGTGATCGAAAACGAGTTCGGTCCAGAGAGTATCGACAACGACTTATTGGTGGAAGTCAGGGACGAAGAGATCATTGAGCTATCTAACGGCTGCATTTGCTGCACCGTCAGGGGTGACTTGATGCGCACACTCGTTGACCTGCGTGCTCGGCGAGAGAAGGGTGAACTGTCTTACGAACGCGTCATGATCGAAACAACCGGCATGGCCAATCCCGGCCCGGTTTGTCAGACGTTTTTCATGGATGACACCGTGGCGGAATATTTCCGTTTAGACAGTGTGATCACCGTGGTGGATGCCAAGCACGGCATGCAAACCCTCGATGCGCAGCCAGAGGCGCAAAAGCAAGTGGGTTTTGCCGACCGTATTCTGATCTCCAAGCGCGATCTGGTGGAACAGGCTGAATATGATGCTTTGTGTCATCGACTCATGCGTATCAATCCCCGCGCCGAAATGGAGGCGGTCCATTTTGGTGAAGCAGATCTCACAAAAATCATTGATATCAGTGGCTTTAATCTGAACACGATTTTAGATATTGACCCGGCGTTTTTGGCTGATGAACACCCGGATGCTGCCCATGACCATCAGCATGGAGACACGCACGGTCACGACCACGACCACGGCCACGGACATGGCCATGACCATCACCATCATGAGCATCACCACGATGATGAAATCGGCGCCTTCGTGTTCCGCTCGAATAAGCCATTTGACCCAGAGCGACTTGAAGAATTCCTTGGTGGTGTCGTGCAGGTATACGGACCCGATTTATTGCGTTATAAGGGCATTCTCTACATGAAAGGGGTAGACCGGCGCATGCTTTTCCAAGGGGTGCATATGTTGATGGGGGCCGAGCCGGGTAAGCCATGGGGCCCCAAAGAGAAAAAAGCCACCAAAATGGTTTTCATTGGTCGCAAGTTACCGCAAGAGATCTTTACGCAAGGTCTCGAACAGTGTCTTGCGAAATAGTCGTCGTGACAGGTCACGATCAATGACTTAAAACGGAGTGAGTGCATGGCAACGAAGGCAGCACCTAAAAAATCTAAGCCCGCGAAAGCAACGGACAAAACAACCCTTCTGACAGAAGCTGCACTGCTGAAGATGCCAGAAGCCGACTATATGAATGACGCTCAATTGGCCTTTTTCAAGGAAAGACTACGGCAGCTCGAGGACGATATTCTCAGCAATGCGGGCGCAACCACCGAGCACTTGCGTGAAACGCAATTTGTGCCCGATCCAGCCGACCGCGCCACGATTGAGGAAGAGCACGCTTTGGAATTGCGTACGCGAGATCGTGAGCGCAAGTTACTTAAAAAAGTACAGCAGTCGTTGGTGCGAATCGAGTCACGCGAATATGGTTGGTGTGAAGAGACCGGTGAGCCCATTGGCTTGCCACGCTTACTCGCCAGACCGACTGCGACGTTGTCACTCGAAGCACAAGAGCGACGCGAAATGCGACAAAAGATGTTTGGGGACTAGGTTTCTAGCCCATTTTTGACACCCACGCGGCGAGCCGCGTCGTTGCGTGAGAATTTTTAGTAGGTGATGTATGGAACAGTTTCACGCGACCACGATCGTGTGCGTGCGACGCGGAAGCCGCGTCGCCATGGGTGGCGATGGCCAAGTCACTTTAGGCAATATTGCGATCAAAGGCACAGCCCGCAAAGTCAGACGGCTTTATCACGACAAAGTATTGGCTGGGTTTGCGGGGGCAACAGCCGATGCCTTCACGCTCCAAGAGCGGTTCGAGGGCAAATTAGAAAAGCACCAGGGCAACTTGATGAGAGCCGCCGTGGAGCTTTCAAGAGATTGGCGCACAGACCGTGTCTTGCGTCGACTCGAGGCCATGCTGATTGTGGCTGATGTTGAGCATACGCTCGTTCTCACAGGGACCGGGGATGTTCTGGAGCCCGAAAACGGCTTGGCCGCGATTGGCTCAGGCGGCGCCTTCGCGCAATCATCGGCCTTGGCATTGATGCGCCACACCGAGCTTTCACCTGAAGAGGTTGTCAAATCCTCGCTCACGATTGCGGGTGATCTTTGCATTTACACCAATCAACAGCACGTGATCGAAGTTTTATAAAAGGTAGGTCTGATATGTCAGCCGCGAATATGACGCCCAGAGAGATTGTCTCGGAGCTCGATAAACACATCATTGGTCAGCAGGCGGCCAAACGGGCGGTTGCTGTGGCTTTGCGTAATCGTTGGCGCCGACAGCAAGTCCCAGAACCGTTGCGCCACGAGATTCACCCCAAGAATATCCTGATGATCGGCCCGACCGGTGTCGGTAAAACCGAAATCGCGCGGCGATTGGCTAAACTAGCCAACGCGCCTTTCATCAAAATCGAAGCCACAAAATTCACCGAAGTTGGCTATGTTGGTCGCGATGTGGACACCATCATTCGCGATCTATTGGAAGTGTCTATTAAACAAACGCGTGAGCAGGAAATGAAGCGCGTACAAACGCAAGCCGAAGATGCTGCGGAAGATCGCATATTAGACGCCTTGATTACACCGCCCAGAGCAAGCGATGGATCACCCATTCGAGAAGAATCGGCGGCGAGACAAACCTTTCGTAAGCGTCTTAGAGAGGGTCTACTCGATGACACGGAAATTGAGATCGAACTGAGCGTGGCCGCGCCCTCCATGGACATCATGACCCCACCGGGCATGGAAGAGATGGCCGAGCAACTCAAGGGTATGTTTGCCGGCATGGCAAATGACAAAAAGAAATCCCGCAAAATGACGGTAAAAGAGGCGTTGAAACGCTTAACCGAGGAAGAGGCGGGCAAGCGCGTGAACGAAGAAAACTTGCGCTCACAAGCCATTCACCAAGTGGAACAACAAGGCATCGTTTTTCTAGACGAGATCGATAAAATTGCAGCACGACAAGACGGTGCCTCGGCTGATGTTTCGCGCCAGGGCGTGCAGCGTGATTTACTGCCTTTGATTGAAGGCACAACAGTCACGACAAAGCATGGCATGGTGCGAACCGACCATATCCTGTTTGTGGCGTCGGGCGCTTTTCATCTCTCACGTCCATCTGATTTGATTCCCGAGTTACAAGGTCGCCTACCCATTCGGGTGGAACTCGACTCTCTGACCGCATCCGATTTTGTCAAGATTCTCAACGAGACCGATGCTTCACTGACCAAGCAGTACAAAGCACTGTTAGAAACCGAACAAGTCGCCTTGTCATTTACTGACGAAGGAATTTTACGGTTGGCCGAACTGGCATCAGAGGTCAATGAGCAAACAGAAAACATCGGCGCCCGACGTCTTTATACGGTCATGGAGCGCTTACTCGAAGACTTGTCGTTTGAGGCCTCGGCTCACGAGGGACAGACCATCGTGATCGATGCGGCCTATGTGAACGACAAGCTCGCTGAAACGGCCGGCAGCCAAGATCTCGCGCGTTATGTCTTGTGATGGTGGCTTTCGACATGGCGCCTGTAGGTTTTCTAATCACTGTGAGTTGATCGTTACCGATCAACCCCACAGCCAAACGGAGGCTTTGCCATGGCAGATCGATTGACGATCATCACCACCCGAACCGGGGATGATGGCACGACCGGGTTGGCCGATGGCTCGCGAATCAAAAAAACCCATTATCGTGTCAATGCCTTGGGTGAGGTGGACGAGCTCAACAGTCAGTTAGGTCTGCTGCTGGCCGAGTTAAACGCCCACACTGACCCTGCCGGCAATGATGGCAATGACGGCATTGGCGCCATCATTGCCACGTTGCAACCCGCCCAACACGCTTTATTCGATATTGGCAGTGAGTTGGCTATTCCCGGTCATCGTCAGTTGGCCGAGTCGCAACTGGTCCATTTGGATGAGGCGATCAAAACGCATAACGACAAGCTTGAGCCGCTGCGTGAATTTATTTTGCCAGGTGGGTCTATTGCCAGCGCCCAGGCCCATGTTTGCCGTAGCGTTTGCCGGCGAGCCGAGCGAGCCGTGCTGGTGGTCGTCGAGGAAGATATCGAAGACACCTTTGGTGATTTGGCACCCAAGTACTTGAACCGCCTGTCGGACTTATTGTTTGTTTTGGCCCGGGATATCAACCAAGCCCTTGGCCAAACAGACACCTTCTGGCAAAAGCGCTAGCGAAAAAACTGCGTCACCAGACAGATCACATGGCCACGCCAGCCGCGAGCGCTTGTTCATCGGCGTGGTAAGACGAGCGAACCATGGGACCGACGGCAGCGTGTGTGAAACCCATGGCATACGCCTCTTTTTCAAACATGGCGAAGGTATCGGGCGTCACGTAACGTAAAACCGGCAGGTGGTGTTCGGATGGCTGTAAGTACTGGCCAATCGTCAACATATCCACATCGTGGGCTCGAAGGTCACGCATGACTTCTAGGATTTCTTCATCGGTCTCACCCAATCCCACCATTAGGCCGGATTTGGTAGGCACGTCAGGATGACCTTCTTTGAAAGCCTGTAGAAGTCTCAACGAGTGGGCGTAGTCAGATCCGGGGCGGGCTTGCTTATACAAGCGAGGCACGGTTTCTAAATTATGGTTCATGACGTCCGGCGGTCCCCCGTTCAACACGGCGAGGGCGCGATCTAATCTTCCCCTGAAGTCAGGCACAAGGACTTCGATCCGCGTTGCTGGTGACAAACGGCGAACTTCCTGGATACATTGCACAAAGTGACCCGCACCGCCGTCTCGGAGATCATCCCGGTCTACCGAAGTAATCACCACGTAGTTCAACTTCATGGCTGCAATGGTCTTGGCGAGATTGAGCGGCTCATCGACGTCCAAGGGATCTGGGCGACCATGACCCACGTCACAGAAGGGACAGCGTCGTGTGCATTTGTCACCCATAATCATGAAGGTGGCCGTCCCCTTCCCAAAGCACTCGCCAATATTGGGGCACGACGCCTCTTCGCACACGGTATAGAGGTTGTGTTCGCGCAAGATTCGCTTGATCTCATGGAACCTCGAGCCAGCGGGAGCCGCCTTCACGCGGATCCACTCTGGTTTCTTCAGGCGCTCAGCGGGCACCACCTTAATAGGAATGCGAGCCGTTTTGGCTTGCGACTTCTGCTTAACCGTCGGGTCGTAAGTGGAAGTCGTCGGTGTGGTTGGTGTGGCTGGCGTGGTTGACATAAAAACAATCCTTGGACGAGCAAAATCACAACAATATTCGGGTCATTCTACTCTCAGACGACAGTGGCGGATCATTGCCCCTGCTAAGGTTAAGGCGACCGTCTCCCAAGGCACGCGAACGCCTTGGCTGGCCATACTGACCGTTTGCAGGCCTTCAAAGCCACATGGGTTGATGCCCAAAAAGGGGCCAAGATCCATGTCTACGTTCAAGGCCACCCCGTGGTAGGTGTAGCCCTTTCTGACTTTTAACCCCAGTGCGGCGATTTTGGCGAGACGACCATCAGCCTGGGGTAGGTAAACGCCTGGCGCCCCCGGCTGGCGTGTGGCACTAGGTAGGCCGAAATGCGTCAATGTTTCAATCAGGGCCTCTTCGAGGGCAGTGACCATCGCACGAATGCTTAATCCAGCGCGTTTAAGGTCAGCCATGAGGTAGATGACGACTTGACCTGGCCCATGATAGGTCACCTGACCGCCCCGATCAGACGGCACCACAGCAATAGATCCAGGATTCAGAACATGTTCGGGTTTGCCTGCTTGCCCTAAGGTGTAGACAGGGTTGTGCTCAACCAACCATAGCGTGTCGAGATCGGTCGGGTCTCGCTGCTCGATGTTCGCCTTCATGGCTTGAAGGACGGTTTCGTAATCCGCTAAACCAGGCCAACGCTGCACGCCTGCTAACGGGGTTGGCTGTCGATCCACTACAAGACGACCGACACCAGCGGATGACTATGCAACGCTTTGTACAAACCGTCTAACTGTTCGCGCGACGTAGCTCTGACGGTAAACGTGAGACCCACGTAATTTCCTGCCTTGCTTAAGCGAATTTCAACCGTTGCTGGGTCAAAGCCCGGATCATATTCGGTCACGATGTCGGACAGGGTTTGCGCAAGCGTGGGCTCTTGCTTGCCCATCACCTTGATGGGGAAGTCGCTGGGATACTCAATCAAGGAGGTCTCTGCGGTGTCCGTCATGCAACAGAACCCATAGGCGCTAAGGCGGCAATCCGATCGTCGTAGGCTTGGCGCAGTTGCTTGTATACCGGCCCTGGTTCACCATTGCCCACAGGCTCATGATCGAGGTTAACGATTGGCAAGATCTCACGTGTCGCTGACGAAAGCATCAGCTCGTCAGCGCTTTCGACTTCGGCGCGTGAGATGGGTGCCAGATGAAAGTCAATGCCGCGTTCCTGGCAGAGTTCCTCAAACAGACCATAGCGAATGCCTTCTAGCACCAAGTTGTCTTTTGGGGGGGCATACACCGCGCCGTTTTTAACGACCCAAATATTGCAAGAGGCCGCTTCGGTTAAATAGCCGTCACGGAATTGAACCACCTCGTCCACGCCAGCCTTGACCGCCGCTTGTTTCGCCAACACATTCCCAAGCAAAGAAACCGATTTGATATCGCAGTGCAACCAACGGTCATCTGGAATACTGACCGCGCTGACACCTTTGGTGCGTGGTTCGGATCCTGGCGGGGTCATTGGCGCTAGCATGGCAAAGACGGTTGGTTTGACCGGCGGCACGGGAAAGGCATGGTCGCGCTTGGCAACACCGCGCGTGACTTGGATATAGACCATGCCACACTCGCGCTCAGGCTCAAGGGCCACCAGCTGTTTGACCAAGTCTAGCCACGCTGCTTTATCCATGGGTGGCGTGATTTCAAGCTTGCTCAAGCTTCGTTCGAGACGGCTCAAGTGTTCTTGCATTCTAAAGGGCTGGCCATGATAAATGGGCACCACTTCGTACACGCCATCTCCAAAAATAAAACCACGGTCAAGGACCGAAATCGATGCTTTGGACAACGGCACGAAGTCACCATTGACGTACACAGTCGGATCGCCGACGACACCTTGAATAAAATCCGTCATGATTTTTTCATCCTTCTAAGTTTTATTGAGCGATACTCACAGATCAAATCCGCTAGCGCCGATCCGATCGCTATTCATTGGTGCTACTGAAGCCAGAGCTTGAACTGATCGATTGCACGGCCAAAAAAGCCAGCGCGCTCAACAGGCGACAGCACGTTCAGTGGCAAAACCCGCAGTGGTTGTGAATCGAGCGTCAAAGTCATCTCACCGACCCGCTGCCCCTGGCTAAGTGGCGCCAAGAGGGGATCAGGTCGTTGCGCGATGACCTGCACGTCACCCGTTTTTCCGCGCGGTACCGTCACTAAAATCGGATCAACACTGCCTAGGTTCGCAACCTCGGTGGTGCCTTCCCAAACGCGTGCTTCAATGGCTGGCTTATTGGCATCGAAGAGCTTGACCGTGTCAAAGTTCTGAAATGACCAGTTCAATAGTTTCAAGCTTTCTTCCGTGCGTGTGGCGACGCTTTCCGCACCAACGAGTACGCTGATGACGCGACGATCGCCCCTTTGAGCCGTAGAAATCAGACAATAGCCCGCCGCTTCTGTGTGACCCGTTTTCATCCCGTCAACCGAGGGATCGGCCCAGAGCAAGCGGTTACGGTTGTTTTGTTTGATGTTGTTATATGTGAACTCTTTTATGGAATAGGTTTCGTATCGATCAGGGTGGTCCGCGATCATGCGTTGCGCCAAAACAGCCAAGTCCTGCACGGTGGTCATGTGATCGGGGTCGGGCAAGCCATTTGAGTTTTTGAAAGTCGTGTCCGTCATGCCCAATTCCGCAGCTTTCTCTGTCATCTGCTGGGCAAACGCGGCCTCGGTGCCCCCTAACAATTCAGCCATCGCGACCGAGGCATCGTTGCCAGACTGCACGACAATGCCTTTGATCAGCTCATCAACGGTCACAGGCTTACGGGGTTCAATAAACATGCGAGAACCAGGCGTGCGCCATGCTTTCTCAGACACGGGCACTTGCTGGTCTGGTGTGATGCGCTGCTCTTTCAAGGCTTCAAACGCCAAATAAACTGTCATGATTTTGGTCAACGAAGCCGGTTCCACCTGTTGACTTGGGTTATGCGCAGCGATGGTTTGTCCTGTGACTGCATCAACCGTGATCCAAGCACGTCCGGCAATCACCGGTTTGGCGATAGAAGACACCGAAGACACATCGACCATGGCCGCTGACGCACGTGGTGACGACATCACCGGTGGGGACGCGTTCGACGCTGAGGTGTCCTGTCCAATCGCAGCTAAGGGAGTGAGCAAACTTGCTACACACATGAGTGAGACACACTGGCGAACCAACCGAGAAACCATTGACAACGTTCCTAATAACTTGAGTGATCTATTATCTTACAAGGACTTCAGTCTGGTCTGCACCAATTGGCGCAAGATGAGTAGCTTGCCATGAAAAAAATGTCCGGCATTTGGGATGACGACCACGGGCATATCAATGGGGCGGGCCCATCGCATGACCTCTTCAAGCGCCACCACATCATCATTTTCACCATGGATGATCAGCGCGTCGTCCGGCACGGCGGTTTCCTTGTGGTTAAACCGCAAAGCAGCCGAGCCCGCCAAGATAACGCTATCTGGCACCCTTTGTGATTTCTTTTGCCATTCCGCGTAGAGTTGCAGGGCAATTGAGGTGCCAAACGAGAAACCACTGAGCACCCAGCGCCCGGCAAACGCCTCGGGATAGCGTTGTGAGAATTGCTCGACCAACGCGGCCATATCGGCCCATTCGCCGCGGCCTTCATCGAACTCACCGGCTGACTCACCAATGCCCCTAAAGTTTGGGCGCACCGCAAGCAGGCCATGCTGCACACAGGCGCGGGCAATGGTGGTGACTACCTTGTTGTCGCGGGTGCCGCCTTGGGAGGGGTTGGGGTGTAATACCAGTGCCCAGCCAATGGGCGGGCTTTCTGGCCAATCGAGGGCGCAATCAATATCGCCCGCTAATCCTTCGAATGTGGTGACTTCGGTGTGTGCTGCCATGGTTTCCTATAGATTTAGCAGGGTTTCAATCATTCATGTAAGTAGGGTGACGTGGCATCCGTTGCTATGGTGGGCTAAGCGATGTGTTGAGCCAGTTAGCCACCGCGTCTGCCGCTTGGTCGGTGGCTATTCGAAGCGCTTGGGCACCACTCTGAGCTGATGGCTCGCGTGCCAGCACACGAAAAGTTAAGCGTGTTTGGTCGATCACTTGTGTGTCAACCACCAAAACCGCTTGGAGCGTAACCACGCCTTCGTTGCGGCTGCCATCCGCACTGAATAGTTGTTCAAAGGCCAGCAATGAGACGCGGACTTGTGGCATGTCAGCGCCAATTTGCGCTGTTAGTACGGGACCGTCCAAAGACAGGCGATCAAACAAACGCTCGCGAACCATGACCGCGGGCGTTGAGAGCCAACGCACGGTGGCGTAAGCACTCGGTTGTCCACTTGGGCCAATGCGCCAAATCACCTGTTGGGTTTGCAGGGTGCCTGCAGCCGATACCGTTGGTAGCGCCACGGGGGCGCGAGACAACACGGGTGTAGCCGGTTCAATGGCAGGTGAACCGAGATCGAGCAACACTGGCGCCAGCGGGACTTTGCCCAAACCGCATCCCGCTAGTAAAAAAACAAAAGCGCCCAGAAGGGTCAATTTTTTTAGGGTCATTGTTGATCACCATCCTTAAAGCCATTGAAGCCTGGCTCACCCGGGCCTGGCCGAATCGGCGGTGCCCCGAATATTAGCGACTGCGGTGTCTGTTCAAATTGGTCGGCTGTGCGGCTGAATGTGCGAGAGGCTTGTGAAATGGCATCAATCATCTGTTCGATTTGTGGCAGCGTAGAAGCCTGCAATTGGGCGGCCGAGCGTTGCAACTGTTTGAGACTCGCGGTAGCCTGTTGCAAGGGCCCAGACGGACTGTTTAACAAGTCGATGGTTTGTTGCGCCGACTTAGTCAAGGCACTGACCTCGTCCCCCATTTTGTTGACATTAGCCAGGGTCTCTTCAAGTTGATCCACCAGCGATGGGAGCGCTTTAAGCGTTGGCTCGAGTGTGGCAAGCGATTGATTTAAGTTGGCTGTCAGGGTGTTGGTGTTTTGTAAGATGTCGCCAAATGCTTGGGCGTTTTCCGTTGAAACGAAGCGCTCCATTCGGTCTAAAACAACGGCACCATCTTCGAGCATGCCTACCCCTGATTTTTGTAGCTTTTGAAAAAAACCAGCACGCACCGGTATCAAGTAAGGGTTGGTGACTGAGGATGTCACACGCGTGGGCTTGGACCCGTCATCGCGCAAGTCAATACTAGAGATGCCGGTCACGCCTTGTGTGCTGATTTCGGCCCAGGTGCCTTCGGTGATGGGGGTGTTGGGTTGCACACCAATCTGAATACGAATCAGGCCAGGCTTCTCATTGTCGATTGAAAGCCCTTGTACTTGGCCGACCGCCATACCTTGGTACCGCACTTGCGACTGGATAGACAACCCACCTACCGGTAAGTTGGAGACAATTTGAAAGGGCTCATATGTCACATCCTTGCGACCGAGCCAGACGGCCGTTATTGCTGCAGCCACCAATAGCAGCAAAACAAAAATACCAGCAATCAAAGCGTGACTTTTGTTTTCCATGGCGCGGATTCTTTAGCCTTTGCTCGTCGTTAAACGATTGTCGCCACGGGCTAATGCTCTCGCGCCACGTTGCCCGTGGAAAAACGCCTCAATGAAAGGATGATTGACTGTCATGACTGTTTCGATGGTCCCTTCTACCAACACTTTCTTGTCTGCGAGCACGGCGATCCGAGTGGCCAGATCTCGAATCGTGTCTAAATCGTGTGTCACCATGACCACGGTGAAACCGAGTTGGTCATGTAAGGCTTTTATCAACGCTACAAATTCATCGGATCGTTGTGGATCGAGTCCGGCTGTCGGTTCATCCAGAAACAACAGTTCTGGGTCTAGTGATAATGCCCTTGCCAAAGCCACACGTTTAATCATACCGCCTGAGAGGTCTGATGGCATCAATGCCGCATCCTGAGGAGTCAAGCCCACCCAAGCCAATCGCATCATGACCACTTCGCGGATCAGCGATTCGGGCAATGTACGCACTTCACGTAACGGCAGGGCTACATTGTCATAAACGGGTAAAGCAGAGAACAACGCCCCTGATTGAAACAACATGCCCCAGCGCCGCGTGAGTGCCACACGTTGCTTGCCTTGATAGGATTGGATGGGCTCACCAAACACATCGATGGTTCCTCGCTGGGCCACTCGCAAACCCAGAATGTGTTGCAGTAGTGTGGTTTTTCCTGATCCAGATCCACCGACCACAGCGAGAATTTCGCCGCGTTCGACGACCAGGTCTAATCCCTCATGAACCACATGCGTCCCGAAGGCAGTGGTCAAGTTTTTAACGGTGATTACCGCCTCTTGCGAGGACGGTTCGGCGCTGGTGGATATTTTCAAGGTGTTCACATCAAATGCCCATCTGACTGAAAATAACCGCGTAAATCGCATCAATCAAAATCACACCCGTAATGGCAGTCACAACGGATGTCGTGGTTCCTCGCCCCAAACTTTCTGTGTTGGGTTCAATGCGCAAACCAAAGTGGCAGGCCACAAGCGCAATCCAAATGCCAAACGTGACGCCTTTGACCAGCCCAATCCAATAATTGGTTAAACCCACGGCATCGGGTAGTTGTTGCACGAACCACATAAACTGCAAGCCGAGTTCATAATGGGCAGCCACCATGCCACCGATCAATGCCAGGGCGTCTGTCCAAAGAATGAGCAGTGGCATCACAAGCGCCAACGCGACGACCCGAGGTAGTATCAATCGCTGCCCACGCGAGATACCCATCACTTCCATGGCATCGAGTTCCTGTGTCACGCGCATCACGCCAATTTGAGCGGTGATGGCCGAACCCGAGCGGCCAGCCACCAGAATGGCAGCCAAAACCGGACCGAGCTCGCGCACAATCGAGACCCCCAATAATTGCACAATGAATTGGCCGGCCCCAAAGAGGGCGAGTTGTTGGGCAGAAAGGTAAGAAATCACCACCCCAATCAAAAAACCAACCAAGGCTGTGATACCCAGGGCTTGAGCACCTGCTCGGAACACTTGGGCTGAAATTTCTTTCCAGGGTCCGCGAAAGGGCTGTGCCAGCAAGCGAATGAGGTCAAGCACCAGATTGCCCAGAAGGATCAGCAGTGCTTGTCCGTGGTGCAGACCCAACCAAAAGCCTTCGCCGAGGCGTCGCAACCAAGCCAGCCAATCGCCTGCTGGCTGAGGTGGTGGCTCAGCGTTCGTGTTGGCCAATAGGTCGAATAACCGGGATTGGCTTGCCGTCAAGACCATTCCTTCTGGCAGCTGACGTGCCCAGCGTTTCCAGAGCAGTTGAGCGCCAATTGAGTCCAGGTGTGTTTCAGCGTCGAGTGCCCATTTGGCATCTGCAGGAACGGCCTGTAACTGACGTTCGCGGCGCGCCACTTCGCCAAGGCGCGCCAGCGTTTGCACATTCCAATGGCCGGCGACGTGCCAGACACCGGCCTGCTCAGACAGGGGGGCGACTGATTGCGTGGCGCTTGTTTGTGCTTGGACGGTAGGAACCATATGGGATACTAAGTCAATTGAATTTGTCACAATGACCCTCCGTTATAGCTCATCATGCCTATTTCCGCCGTTGCTGTCTTGCCCGATCCCGAGGTGCTTCAAGCCCATCTAAAAAAAGCATTGCCTGCATTTGCCGATACGGCGTGGGTTGATCGTGTGGGCTCAACCAATCAGGCATTGATGGCCCAGACCCGCGGCGATGCGTTGAGTGCCAAGCCGGCAGGCACCGCATTTCAATGGCCACGATTGCTCGGTGCGCATCACCAAACAGCGGGTCGAGGTCGCGCCGGCCGCCCTTGGCAAGATCAGCCTGCCCAGGCCTTGATGTTTTCTTGTGGCTTTCAATTGCACGAGTCCTTACCCGCTTTGGCGGGGCTATCGCCCGCCCTCGGGATGGCCAGTGCAGACGTCCTCAATGGTTACTTGGCCGCAACGTCACACAAGATTCTTGTGAAATGGCCAAATGACTTGATGTTTGCAGACGGTAAGTTAGGGGGTATTTTGGTGGAGTCGGCGTTGCGGCATCAGTACGCACCAAACGGTCTATTCGTGGTTATTGGCATGGGTTTGAACCTAGCGGGGCATGCCCAACTGACACAAGCCCTCAATCGGTCCGTGGCCGATTGGTCACAAACGGGTGTCCGTATTGAAATAGGGGAAATGGTGACCCATTTGGCACTGGCCTGGCAAATGACATTGCAAATCTTGATGAGCGAGGGCTTTGAATCGTTCATGGACCGCTGGCCGGCGTTGGACTACTTGTGCGGTCGCCGCGTTACCGTCACCCATCAAGAGAAGGTCTTGCAGCAAGGCCAAGCCGCGGGGTTAACGGCCGATGGTTCATTGGCGCTGCAGATGGCTGGCGGTCGTGTGACGCCGATTAGGGTGGGTGATGTGTCCATTCGCTGGGACGGTCAGGCAACGCAGGCTTCTCAATCTTTGGAAAACCGATGAAGCTACTCATAGACATTGGCAATACACGGCTAAAACTCGCGTACTTGGATGGTCAAACCGTGCGATTCTTGGCGGCACTGCCGACCCAAGACGAGCAGGCTTTGGTGCGTGGCTTGACCGAGCAGCTTGCGAGCGCGGGGCCATTTCATTCAGCGATTGGTGTTTGCGTTGGACAACCCGCCATGCAGCACTTGGTGCAAACCAGGGTCGGTTTATCGACGACCGTCCATTGGGTGGAGTCAACGGCGCATGCCGCCGGGGTCACCAATGGCTACCCTGACCCGACACAGCTCGGTGCGGATCGCTGGGTCGCTATTATCGGCCTGACGCGACTTGGCGCACCACCAGAAACAGGGGGCAAACGGCCTTCGACGATTCTTGCCACTTTTGGAACCGCCACCACCATTGATACCTTGAGTGGCGAGCGGGTGTTTCGCGGTGGATTGATTTTGCCGGGTTTGGCACTGATGCGATCCTCTTTGGCGGCGGCAACCGCCCGATTGCCGGCCTCAGACGGTCTGGTGGCGGACAACCCAACAAGCACCACGAGCGCAATCGCTAGCGGCATCGCCGCGGCCCAAATCGGTGCGCTCAAGCAACAAATGGCCATTGCAGAACAGACCGATGGCCAGCCGCCTGACGTCTGCGTGAGCGGCGGCGCGTATGAAGGCCTTGAGCAAGCATTAAAACAGCGCCTGCCAGGCGTGAAAGTGCATCACTTGCCTCACGCTGTCTTGGATGGATTGGCGGTTTTGGCGCAGCCGACAGCGTAGGCAAACAGATACAATGCAATCCATGAAAATATTTTTTGCGATACTCATGGTGGCCAACATTTTGGTCTACGGACTTGGCGATGGCTGGTTCGGCCACACGCGGACCGAGTCGGGCCGTTCGCCAGCCATGATGGGTTCGCAGCTCAATGCTCAGGCGCTGACGGTGTCACAAGGTCGGCTTCAAGATCGGTGATCGCTTGCAAGATACGGTCGGTGGCGCCGACGTGTGCCATGACCCAAGCCTGACCCGCTTGTCCGGCTTGTTCAATAATTTGTGGCTGGGTAAGCCAGGCCATCGCCTGAGATAGGGCTTGGTCGGCATCTTTAACCTGTGCAATAGCGCCCGCGGCAAGAGCACTCTGAACCGCGTGCGAAAAGTTGCGTGTGTGGGGTCCCACAATCACGGGGGTGCCAGTGGCGCAACACTCGATAAAGTTTTGTCCGCCATGGTTTTCAAAGCTGCCAGCCACGATGGCAACGTCAGCCACGCCATAGAAAAAAGGCATCTCTCCCATGGTGTCGCCCAAAACCACATCGAGTTTGTCCATGACGCCATCACTGTGTGGATCTTCGCGCAGCACCGACCAACGCGCATAACGCAGGCCTGCTTCGTCTAGTAGGCGCGCGGCGTCGTCAAACCGCTGCGGATGTCGGGGGATCAAGACAAACAGGGGTGCTACCCCTGTGGCGATGTGTTTGATTTGGGCCTTCAGTGAAACAATGAACAACCGGTCTTCACCTTCGCGCGTGCTTGCGATCGCTATAACAGGCCGTTGTAAACGTTCGCGCCAGTGCTCACCGGCTTGCACGGCCACCACGGGTAAGTTGATGTCAAATTTCAAATTCCCGGATACCTGTACTTCAGGCACTCCTGCGTCAAATAGCCGCTGGCCGTCAGCCTCGGTTTGTGCCAAAGCCAAACGCAACTTGGCGTAAGTATCGGAGAGCAAACCACCAAACACGCGATTGATCCAAACCGTTTGTTTATATGAGCGTTCGGAGAAACGGGCGCTCACCAAAACAACCGGTACGCCAGCCTGTGCGGTTTGGTGTACGAGGTTGGGCCACACTTCACGTTCAATCAGCAGGGCTACACGTGGCTTAAAGTGCATCACAAACCGTTGCGTGGCAACGGCAAAGTCGTAAGGAACCCATTGCTGACGGACTTGGCCATCGTGAATGGCCGCGCTCAAAAGCCGTTGTGCTTCTGCTTTGCCGGTCGGGGTGAAGTGTGTCAATAGAACGGTTTCGCCTTTCAACACCAGCGCTTCGATCAGTGGGGCGGCTGCGCGCACTTCCCCCACGCTGACGGCATGCACCCAAACGGGTGCCTGACCGTCCCACGGCTGTGGGTAGCGACCGAATCGCTCGGCAGCCATCACATCCCATGGCGCTTGCCCTGCGCGTTGACGCCACAGCAGCCATCCCCAGACCAAGGGCGCGACCAACATCAACAATATCGAATAAATCCAACGCGCTAACACAACTGCCATTTCCTATTTGTGTGGTTGATGATGGGCTGATACACAGGCTTTTTGATCGTCATGGCATCGAGGCCTGTGAAGAAAGCGCCGTGTCAATGGCGGTAATGACCTGATCACGGCTTGGGGGGCGACCTTTGTCGCCCAAACTAGCCACAAAACCACGACCAACGAGCGGCGTGCGCGCTGGGGTAGAGGCTTTGTAAATGCCAATCGTATCGGTACCGATGGCCGCTGACAAATGGGTCAACCCGCTGTCTAACCCAACCATCAGTCGGGCGCCCGAAAGCAAGGTGGCCAGTTCGGTCAATGTGCTTTTAGGTTGTAGGGTGGTTTTTGGGCGCGAGCCAATCAGTTCTTGCGCCCGTTGACGTTCGGCGTCGCTACCGGCGAGCAGCCTTAGCGCCAAACCAGCGTTTTGCAGGCGGTCAAACACGGCTTGCCAATCTTCGCTTGGCCAGAGTTTATTGTCGCGGCTCGCCGACGGCATAATGACCGCATAGTCGGCGGTGTGCTCATGGTTAATCAAGTGATCCAAACCGAAGTCTGGCGGACCTTCTGGCGTATAACCCAAAGCCAACGCGGCCAATTGACGTTGTCTGTCGACTGCCGGTTGCCAGATTTTGACGCGATGGCGGTGGTCATAAAAAAAAGCGCATAGCGGTTCGCGTGTGGATGACCAGCTCAGACCGTGCTTGACGCCATGGGCTGCCTTGACCAACCAGACGGATTTCATCAGGCCCTGCATGTCTAAAACAAGGTCATAGGACACTGAGCGCAGTTGCTCAAGCGCGTGCTTTCGTTCGGACTTGGATTGTTCAGACCACCATGAACGCCGCCAGCGCCGGTGCGCCACCACAATCACCCGATCAATGGCCACATGCCATCGAGGGATTTCGGTAAATGCTTCTTCGACCACCCAGTCGATGGTGGCTTGTGGGTGGTGTTTCTTGATGTCTGAGATCGCTGGCAACATGTGAATCAGGTCACCGAGCGACGAGGTACGTACGATCAGGATTCTCATGGGTTTGGACGCATGCCAAGCAAAACTCGATCGACATCGGTTTGCCAATCACGGGGTTCGAGTGCAAAGGTTTGTACGAGTTTTTGTGTTGACAGCCGAGAGTTCATGGGACGCGGAGCAGCGGTGGGATAGTTGGCTGTTGAAATCCCCTGAATGCCTTCTGCAGACACGCTTATCGGCCAACCCATCGACCTTGCTTTTTCAATGAGGTAGTGGGCGTAGCCATGCCAACTGGTGGCACCATGGGCCGTGAGGTGGTAAAGCCCCCAGCGGGGATCATCGACAGGCCTGTTCGACAGGGTGTTCAGTGAGGCCAGTGTGGCTTGGGCAATCCAATGGGCTGCGGTGGGTGTGCCGACTTGATCGTTCACCACATTTAGCGTGTCACGCGTTTGAGCCAACTGCAACATCGTTTTGAGAAAGTTTTGTCCATGCGCGCCAAAGACCCAGCTGGTTCGAAAGATCAGATGGGCACCATTGGCAGCCCGGACCGCTTTTTCACCGGCCAACTTGCTGCGCCCATATACAGAGGTGGGATGGGTGGCGTCACTTTCCACATAAGGCTCATTCTTTAAACCGTCAAAAACATAGTCTGTTGAGTAATGAACCATGGGTATTTGGCAAGCCGCAGCGACGGTGGCCATGATGCCAGGCGCCAACGCGTTTACATCATAAGCCAACGTTTGTTCTGTTTCTGCGCGGTCAACCGCGGTGTAAGCCGCCGCGTTAATCAAAACGGTGGGACGATGCGTCTCTATGGCTGTGTGCAGACTGTCAGCTAAGCGATCCACATCACTCAGATCGAGCCCTTGACGATCAAGACCTGCTGCCAATGCGTCAGCGGGAATCTGCTTGACCAAAGCCTGACCGACCTGCCCTTGAGACCCGACGACCAAAACGCGTAGTGGAGAGTTTGAAGACATGACCGCATTGTATGTGTGAAAGCAACGTCCTGCGATTCATAAAGACAAGGCAAAGATCACCAGTCCAACAACCAACAGGCACCACAACGAAATGCGCTTGATTTGATCGGCACGGCTATATAGGGCTTTGGCAAACAAATAAGAACCGAGCGCGGTGGCCAATATGTAGAGTGGGAGTAACGCCCCGGCGTACGCAAACTGGGTTGGCTGCATGGCGCCTTTGAACAACAGCATCGCCAAGGCGGCGATCTGCGTAAAGGCAAAGAAAACTGTGAAGAAGATCCGAAAGGCAACAGGTGAAAAGCCCTTGGCTGACAACATATAGAGCACAAAGGGTGGACCACCAATACCGGCTATCGAGGTGAGCACGCCGCTGGTTACGCCGGCAATGCCGTCTTGTAAACGGCCTCTTGGTCCTTTGTAGTGCCAGCCCGTCAACAGCACGATCGACAACACGATAACCACCAAGGCTACCAGCCGTCTTATCATCAATGGGTCTAGCCCCACGAGTAGCAAACCACCCAGCGGTATCCCAAGCAAGGCTGCCGGCAACATGCGCCAGATCAGCGGCCAGTCCACGTCTTTCCACATGCTGAGAAGCAGTTGCAAACTGCTGGCGAAGTTCAACAAAATAACCACGACCACCACATCGGCGGGCGGGAGATACAAACTGAAAACAGGCGCAAGGAGCAGGCCGCCACCGAAGCCGGCAAAGGCACGCATGGTACCTCCGGCCACGGTGGTAACCACCATGACAAACAACATCAGAGCGCTAGGGAAAAGCGCAGTCCAATATTCCAGCATGTGGCTTGACTATTGGGTCAGACGAATTGTGTGAGCTGCGTTGCTAGCCAAGTTATGGGTCATTAACGGCCTTTGAACACCGGGGGCCGCTTTTCAGCAAAGGCCTTGCGTCCTTCTTTGTAGTCTTCGCTGGCAAAACACGTCATAACCAACTCACGCATTTCTTCCATGTCGACCGTTGAGGGCACTTCTTGGAAGCGCCGAATCATTTGCTTACCGACTTTCAGCGTCAGGGGGGCATTGCCTGCCAGTCGATCCAAGTAGTCGCGAACGGTTTGCTCGAAATTCGCTTCGTCAGCCAAGTGCTGAACCAAGCCCATGCGCAAGGCCTCTTGCGCGCCGATACGCCGTGCTGACAAGAAAATGTCTAGCGCGTTGGCCGGGCCAACAACCGTGACGAGATTGCGGATGGCCGTCATGCGGTAGCCTAATCCCATCTTACCGGCGGGAATAGAAAAGGAGCTATTGTCACAAGCAATTCGCACGTCGCAACAAAGTGCGAGGTTCAAGCCGCCACCCAAGCAGTAGCCTTTGATTCGGGCTACTGTAGGCTTTGAATAGTTGTAAAGGGCGTTTTGCGCGCCTTCACCAACCCGCTCGTACTCGGCAACAGCGTCAGCTGACGAGCGTAATTTGTCGAACTGCGAAATATTGGCGCCACTGACAAATGCTTTTTCACCGGCACCGGTCAATACCACGACCCGGATGTCGTCGTCGGCTTCAAAGGCAGCCAGAGCAGGCACGATACCCGCCCACATGTCAAAGGACATGGCGTTGTGTTTGGCGGGGTTGTTGAACGTGATCCAGCCTTCGGCGCCACGTTTTTCGACGATTAACTCATTGTCGCTTGTAGTCATTTGGTTCTAATTTCCCAATAGATTGCGGTAACCATTTATACCGTGTTCGAGGTGTTCGCGCATGGCTTGGCGTGCGGCGTTGGCATCTTGTCTCTCGATAGCGTCAACAATCCGCTGGTGCTCTTGGCGAACTTGTTCCACACGCGAGGTGCCCGAACTCCTGAAACGCAACGTACGCACCGCATCGCGAATCACGGAACTGACGTGTCCCATGATGCGAACAAAGTAAGGGTTATTCGACGCTTGAGCCACGGCCAAATGGAAGTCGACGGCTGAATTGGCACCAGCCTCCCAGTCCTCGATGGGATGATCGTCGTGTTTTAGGGCTTCTTTGAGTGCTTCGAGCTGCGCGTGGGTGCGGTGGGTGGCGGCGAGCGCGGCTGCACCCGATTCGATTTCTACGCGCAAGCGATACACATCAATCAGCTGACGAAACTCCAGCAAATCATCTTGGTTGGGCTCAAAGGGTCTGTCGTTCAAATCGCGTTTGACGAAGGTCCCGACCCCGTGCCGTGTTTCAACCAAACCTGTCAGTTTCAGTCTTGCAATGGCCTCACGAACGACATTGCGACTGACGCCAAACTGAGCCCCTAGTGCTTGCTCGGTGGGAAGGCGTTGGCCCGGGCTCAACGTTTCTTTCAAGATACGATCACGCAATTGCTGCGCGATTTCGTCAGCCAAGTTGTCTGGGCGGCCCAAACTTTCAAACGCAGCGGCTGGCTTGTTCATCGCCTGGCGGCGAGATTCGCGACTGTGTACGATTCGTCCAACACCATTCATTGCTTGTCTCCCGATGGCAAATTATTTTGATGTCCGACAGGCGCGGTAACAAATTGCTTCATTTGATTCCCCTGTTTGTTATGGCGAAACCGAGCGTTGCATCGAGTACTGCGCCACTCAGACTTTTGATCATATACACAAATTTGTAATGTCCGTACAAAGTTGATGGCATGATTTGGGGCTCTAGAAGGCATCATTGGTACAATGAAATTTCTTAGGAAATCAAATAATCATGATTATTGTCACGGGCGGTGCAGGATTTATTGGCAGCAACTTTATTCATACTTGGTTGTCGCTTTTCGACGAGCCAGTACTCAATATCGACAAGCTCACCTATGCGGGTAATTTGGAAAATCTTGTTGAATTTCAAATAGATAGCCGCTACCTGTTTGTCCAAGGTGATATTGGCGATCGGGCATTGGTGAGCCGCTTATTGACGGAGCACCAACCACGAGCGGTGTTGAACTTCGCTGCCGAGTCTCACGTCGATCGATCCATCGATGGTCCCGGTGAATTCATCGAGACCAACGTTTGCGGTACGTTCCATCTGCTGGAATCGGTGCGCGGGTTCTGGCATTCGTTACCCTCGGCGGCTCAAACTGGCTTTCGTTTTTTGCACGTCTCTACCGATGAAGTCTATGGCACCTTGTCGCCCAAGGCCCCTGCTTTTAGTGAGAACAATGCTTACGAACCGAATAGCCCCTATGCTGCTAGCAAAGCCGCTTCGGATCACTTGGTGAGGGCTTGGCATCACACGTATGGGTTACCGGTGCTAACGACAAACTGTAGCAATAACTATGGCCCGTACCATTTCCCAGAAAAATTGATTCCTTTGGTGATTTTGAATGCGCTCGCCGGTAAGCCGCTGCCCATCTACGGTGATGGACAGCAAGTTCGAGACTGGCTGTATGTGCGTGATCACGCCACGGCCATCATCAAGGTATTGGCACAGGGCCAACCGGGTGAAACCTACAACATTGGTGGCCATAACGAGAAAACCAATCTTGAAGTGGTTCAAACGATTTGCGCCTATCTCGATGAGCAACGACCGCGAAGCGATGGTCGATCCTACGCCGAGCAGATGACGTTTGTTAAAGATCGGCCAGGGCATGACCGCCGCTACGCCATTGATGCCAGTAAGATAGGCGACTTGCTCGGTTGGCAACCTGAAGAAACGTTCACAACCGGTTTAAAGAAAACCGTTGATTGGTACTTACAAAACCCGGCTTGGGTGGAACACGTCACTTCGGGTGACTATCGACATTGGGTAGAGAAACAATATGGGCGGTAATCGCAAACAACGCAAAGGCATCATATTGGCAGGGGGCTCGGGCACGCGTCTCTATCCGGTGACACAAGCCGTCTCTAAACAGCTGCTGCCCATCTATGACAAGCCGATGGTCTATTACCCGCTCGCCACCTTGATGTTGGCGGGCATACGCGATGTGTTGTTGATATCCACGCCCCAAGATGTTCCCCGATTTGAAGCCTTACTCGGCGATGGCAGCCAATGGGGCATGAACATCCGATTTGCGGTTCAACCGTCGCCAGACGGCTTGGCACAAGCGTTCATCATTGGGCGAGACTTCGTGCAGGGCTCGCCAAGTGCCTTGGTACTGGGTGACAACATTTTTTATGGTCACGATCTCGTGAAATTACTCGGCAGTGCCGATGAGCGAGTCAGCGGGGCCACTGTGTTTGCTTATCATGTGCACGATCCTGAGCGCTATGGCGTGGTGGCATTTGATGAGCAGCAACGCGCCATCAGCCTAGAAGAAAAACCCGCCTTGCCTCAAAGCAACTATGCGGTCACTGGTTTGTATTTTTATGACGATACGGTGTGCGACATTGCCCAACAGATTCAACCATCGGCGCGTGGTGAGCTTGAGATCACCGATGTGAATCTTGAATATCTCAAGCGCGAGCAACTAACCGTAGAAATCATGGGCCGAGGCTATGCTTGGCTCGATACGGGTACCCAAGACAGTTTGATTGAGGCCTCGAGCTACATCGCCACCATTCAAAAGCGACAAGGATTGATGGTGGCTTGTCCGGAAGAAATCGCGTTACACAATGGTTGGATACAAGAGGATCAAGTCGAAAGACTAGCCGCCCCTTTACAAAAAAACAGCTATGGCCAATATCTTTTGCGGCTTGTTTCACAGCGTGAGCAATAAAACCCAATGACTTACACCGTTCAAACCACTGCCTTACCAGACGTTCTGCTACTGACGCCCAAAGTCTTTGGCGACGACCGGGGGTTTTTTTATGAGAGCTTTAATCAGCAAGCGTTCGAAGAAGCCACGGGCCAACACGTGACGTTTGTTCAAGATAACCATAGTCGTTCGGCTAAACATGTGTTGCGGGGGCTGCATTTTCAAACCCAGCATCCGCAAGGCAAGTTGGTCCGAGTGTGTTTGGGTGAAGTGTTTGATGTTGCCGTTGATGTTCGAGTGGACTCACCCACGTTTGGCAAATGGAGTGGCCATTATTTATCCGCCAAGAACAATCATCAGTTGTGGGTGCCGCCTGGATTTGCGCATGGCTTTATGGTGCTCAGCGATTCAGCCGAATTCCTTTACAAAACCACGGACTATTACTTTCCTGCCTTTGAGCAGTCGCTTTATTGGGCGGATCCCGCAATAGGGATTGAGTGGCCTATCGATAGCGGCTCGACAGCACCGATCTTGTCTGCCAAAGACCAAGCCAATCGGGCGTTGTCGCTTGAGCAATTACGCGAACGTCTGAAGGCATAAAGGACTCCCTAACTACACCGCTGCAAACGCAAAAGATCACCTCACCAAGTAGGGTGCTCACTGGATTGATCTGGCTTAGTTTGATATCTCTTCATCCGTTTCTACTGGAGCCTCGTTGTTGGCGTGGGGTGTCCACAGTCGCAACTGTGGGGTTGACCGCGCTTCGTTAACGTTGACCAAGTTACTGGCCCGCACACCGAGTAGCCTGATACGGTCATGCCATGCGATGCGTTTCAGACAGTCAGAGACCGCTTCGCGAATCGTGACCGCGTCACCGACGGGTGAGGGTAATGTAAGGTCGCGAGTGATCACCGTGAAATCAGCAAATTTCACTTTGACGCCAACGGTTTTGCAGTGTCGCTGCTTATTTTGCAGGTCCAAGGCAACGCGACGACACAAGTCATCAACCCAACGGGTCAATTCAGCCCGATCGTGTTTGACATGGAGGTTGGTCTCGAGCGTGGTTTCGCGGCTTAACGATTTAGGGTCGCGGTGAGTGATCACGGCCCGATCGTCTTGACCCTGTGCCGCCTCATGTAGCCATTGACCCATTTGACGGCCAAAATGCGCGACCAGAACGGCTGAGCTGGTTTGCGCCAGCTCTCCGATCGTGTGTATCCCCAGCGAGGCGAGTTTGTCTGTTGCTTTTGGACCGATGCCATTGATCTTGCTTGCCGGTAATGGCCAGATTCGGTCGGCGATTTCGGATCGCTGCAGTAGTGTCAGACCGTCTGGCTTGTCTAAATCAGAACAAATTTTCGAGAGCAGCTTGTTGGGTGAGACACCAATCGAGCATGTGAGACCCGTGGCTTCAAAAACGGCTTGTTTGATGCGCTGGGCAAGGCAAAGCGTATCGGCTTCAAGTGCGGTGAGGTCAAGATAAATTTCATCAATGCCACGGTCTTCCATAATGGGTGCAACAGACAGCGCGGCGGCTTTAAAGCGGCGGGAGTAGGCTTTATACGCATCAAAATCGGCGGGCAAGACGATCGCTTCAGGCGCTAACTTCGCGCTTTGCATCAACCCCATACCTGAAAAAACGCCCAAAGCGCGTGCCTCATAAGTTGAGGTGGTCACCACGCCACGGCCCGCGTAGGCGTCTAATCGCGTATAGGTCCAATCGCCATCGCTGTCTTGTTGGGGGGCAGGTACGCCACGGCCGCCGACCACCACCGGTTGTCCCTTTAGTTGTGGATAGCGCAACAACTCCACGGATGCAAAAAAAGCATCCATGTCGACATGAGCGATGCGGCGGTCGTGGTTCATAACAGTGGCGGCGAAAGTGAAGGCAATGATGGGTGAACAACAAAATAACCATTAGGCCTATTGTGCGGACAACAACTAGAGTGAGTGCAACTGTAAGTGTATAGTCGACGCCATATTGAATTCGGAAAACCGCATGGCTGAGTCAAATCCACACCACACCGCGATCGAACAACAGGTGCTACGCGCGATCGCGCTAGACCGCACACCGGGCTACCACTTTTGCGGCAATTTTCTAGGCTTGAACTTCGACGCCTTAAAGGGCAACAAGGCTCGTGTGACGCTGCCAACAACCCCTTGGGTCATTGACGATCAAGGTCATATCGATCCTTTCGTCATGGCTGTTTTGACGGACTTTGCACTGGCCAACGCCGTGCGCACAGCGACGCCGCCCGAGGCCCGCCTGGCGACCGTGTCACTTAATTTGCAGTTCACCGGCGAGCTTTTTGTGGGCGACATGACCGCCCATGCCGAGCTCGAGGGATTTTTTACTGAGGCGAGTGGCCGCTTGGCCATGACACGAGGAAGCGTATGGGCCAACGGTCGGGTGGTGGCGTTTGGAAGTGCCAATTTCATGGTCCTTCCTGCCCCCAGAGGTACGGTTCTTCACCCGGTGCCATGGTTGTATCAGCCCGTGCCAGACTTGCCTTTGCCCGCTCCTGAGACCTTGTCGGAGGCGGAGCAATGGTTGGTTGCGCGCAGCCAAGACACATTGCGTTCACTCGCCCCAGACCAGTTAGGCTTTTGGTCGGCGTTTCTGGGCATCGAAACGCAAGTGCGCGACAAATACGCGAAAGTGACGATCCCCAACGGCCCCCATGTGGGCAATCGCGTGGGCCATGTGCAAGGGGGTATTTCCTTGGGACTGGCCTTGTTAAGCGCCAACCGGGCGTTGTCAGAGGAATGGCGCTGCTCGGGTATTCATGCAAGCTATGTCAGTCCAGGCACGGGGCCCACCCTGAGCAGTGAGACCACGGTGACCCATCGCGGGCGGCTTACCGCCGTGGGCTGCACGCAAGTGTTGGGTGAGAATGACAGGGTTGTGCTCGACGTCATGACCAACCACGCACGGATCGCTGGCGCACAAAGCAAGGCATGAACTAAAATAGACGCAGTGAGGGTTTGGTCTTGCGGCGCTTGATGGCATGGTTGTGCGTTAACGTCGGTGACAGGATACATACCGCTCTTCCCTGATCAATTGACGGACGCCGATGTCAACTCAAACACCGATATCTTTTACGCCTGTTGTCATGTGTGGCGGTTCGGGCTCGCGCTTGTGGCCCCTATCTCGCAATGGTTTCCCAAAACAGTTTCTTGTGTTGCACGGCAACCAGAGCTTATTTCAACAGGCAGCCCGTCGCTTAATCGATTTGGCGAGTCCGCAGCACGTGCCGACCCAATCGTTGATTGTGACCAATGAGGCCCATCGCTTTTTGGTGATGGAGCAATGGCGCGAACTCGACACCGCCAATGAAGCGTTGCTGGTCCTTGAACCCGAAGGGCGTAATACCGCACCAGCGATAACGATGGCGGCCTTGGCGGCTTCCCACGATGAAGCCGAATCTGAAGCCGATCCCGTGCTTGTGGTCTCTCCAGCGGACCAAGTGATTGTTGATAACGCTGCTTTCAAGGCGGCGCTAACCCAAGCCATAGCGCGCGCGGCCCATGGGGTCGTTGTGGTTTTGGGGGTGACACCCACGAGCGCCGAGACAGGCTATGGTTACATCCGTCGAGCCGATGTGGCCCCCCAAGGCGGCGCTTACCCCGTGTTGCAGTTCACCGAAAAACCCGATTTAAGTACGGCCCAATCCTATCTCGAGAGCGGCGAATACACATGGAACGCAGGTGTTTTTGTTGTGCGAGCCAGTGTATGGCTCAAAGCCGTCGAGACCTTTGCCCCAGCCATGGCCACGACGCTGCAAGCGGCTTGGTCTGGCGCGCAGCTCGACCATGCGTTCGTGCGTCCTGCGGCCGAGGATTTCTGCGCAGCGCCCGCTATTTCTGCCGATTATGCGGTACTCGAGCGCTGCCCTGGCAGCGAATTCCGTATAGAAATGGTGCCTTTGGACGCGGGTTGGAGTGATTTGGGTGCTTGGGATGCGGTGTGGCAGCTAGGCGATAAGGATGCAGGGGGCAATGTGGTGTCGGGTGACGCCGTCATGGTCGACACGACCAACTCATTGATCCATGCCAGTCATCGTCTGGTGGGCACGGTTGGGGTGCAAGACTTGGTTGTCGTCGAGACTGCCGACGCTGTGCTCGTGGGTCACCGTGACCAAGCGCAGCAGGTGAAGTCGATTGTGCAGGCCTTATCCGCTCAAAAAAGAGACGAGCATGAGCTTCACCGCAAAGTCCACCGCCCATGGGGGTGGTATGACAGTATCGATGAGGCTGACCGTTTCAAAGTCAAACGCATCATGGTGAATCCAGGCGCGAGTCTGAGCTTGCAGAAACATCACCACCGTGCCGAACATTGGATTGTGGTGAGAGGCACGGCGCAAGTGACCTGTGGTGAGAAAGTGGTTGTTCTAAGCGAGAACGAATCCACCTTCATCCCCTTGGGACAAGTGCACCGGCTGGCTAATCCAGGCAAGATTGCGCTTGAAATCATTGAGGTGCAGTCAGGCAGTTATCTGGGTGAGGACGATATTGTTCGCTTGCAAGATAATTACCAGCGAGCGAGTGAGTGAGTGATTGAGTGAATAATGGTCTCTAACCGATCTCGATCTCAACCATCAGGGGCGCATGATCGGACAGCAAAGTCCACGGCCGGCCGCGCAGCACTTGGGCTTTTTTAACCGCAAAGCCACGCTGATAGATGCGATCTAACCGAAGCAACGGAAATTTAGCCGGAAAGGTTTTGGGTGGCTGGCGAATACTTTGCGCACCACTCAAGGGCAGTTGATTGATATGGTGTTTGGCTTCGGTGGTAAATGTCGATATAGATCGCCGCCCACGCAGCACGTGACCGATGTGACGCATGGAGTCACGCAGGCGGGGAATGTCACCCGCGGTCTTGGGGGCAAGCGAAAACGCCTCATGAACGCCAAGCTGCTTAACAAAAAGTGGAGCCAACTCATCGCGCCAGTCGTTAAAGTCTCCAGCAATCAAAATTGGTGCCTCGTCGTGAACCAATCTTTTGATACGCAGCGCCATGGCTTCAACTTGCTTGACGCGGCTACCGGCGAATAAACCGAGATGAATCACAAAACAATGCACGGTTTGATCGGCAACGCGAATCTGCGCATGCAGCAATCCTCGTTGCTCTAGTTTGTGATCGGATATGTCTTCGTTTTCAAAACCACTGATGGGGAAACGCGACAGCAATGCATTGCCATGATGGGTGAGTGGGCGTATCGCATTGCAGCCATAAGCCACATCCATGTGAAGGGCAGCCGCTAAGGACTCGTGTTGAGCGTGAAGGGTCATGTGCTGCTCGTTGCGTCCTTGCACCTCCTGCAAGAACAAGAGATCTGGGCGTAGCCGATGCAACCCCAGCCGCAGGTCCGCTAACGAGTCCCGACCGCCCAGAGAGCGGCCTTTGTGGATGTTGTAGCTGACGATCCGCAGCAAAGGCATGACGTCAGGTTTGGGACGCGGGCGTTTCGCTTTGACGAAGCCGAATATGCAGCTCTCGGAGCTGTTTGTCATCCACAGGGGATGGGGCTTGTGTCAATAAACATTGCGCACGCTGGGTTTTGGGGAAGGCAATCACATCGCGTATTGACTCAGCACCGGTCATCATGGCCACAATCCGGTCTAGGCCGAAGGCAATGCCACCATGCGGGGGTGCCCCGTATTGCAGAGCATCAAGCAAGAAACCGAACTTGGCTTGCGCTTGCTCTTCGTCGATTTTGAGTGCACGAAAGACTTTGCTCTGCACCTCCTCGCGATGAATACGAACCGAACCACCACCAATCTCCGATCCATTCAAGACCATGTCATACGCTTTGGACAAGGCTTTTCCGGGATCACTTGACAACAGATCCTCGTGACCGTCTTTGGGGCTCGTGAATGGGTGGTGCGCGGCGGTGTAGCGGCTCGAGTCTTCGTCATATTCAAACATTGGGAAGTCAATCACCCAAAGTGGTTTCCAGCCTTCTTGTATCAAGCCATTGGCCTGACCAAACTCACTGTGTCCGATTTTAAGACGTAGGGCTCCGATGGCGTCGTTGACGATTTTGCTGCGGTCGGCTCCAAAAAACAGCAAATCGCCGTTTTGCGCACCCGTGCGTGACAACATTTCTGCAATCGCCGCATCATGAATATTTTTAACAATCGGCGATTGCAACCCTTCACGTCCTTTCGCGATGTCATTGACCTTGATCCACGCCAAGCCTTTGGCGCCATAGATACCAACGAACTTGGTATAGACGTCGATTTCGCTGCGCGATAGGTCAGCGCCTTTGGGCACACGCAAAGCCACGACGCGACTGCCTTCGGTTTGAGCCGCTTGTGAAAACACCTTAAAGTCAACGTCCTGCATGACATCCGATAGGTCGGTGAATGCCATGTCGATGCGAAGGTCTGGTTTATCTGAGCCGTAGAGCCGGATTGCCTCGGCGTGGGTCATGGTGGGGAATGGGTTCGGCAAGTGCACGCCTTGTACCGACTCAAATACCGCGCGAATCATGTCTTCAAAAATGGCACGAATCTCTTCTTCATTCAAAAAGGAAGTCTCGCAATCGATTTGCGTGAACTCGGGTTGACGATCGGCGCGTAAGTCTTCATCGCGAAAACATTTGGTGATTTGGTAGTACCGATCAAAGCCACTGACCATGAGCATCTGCTTGAAAAGCTGCGGCGACTGGGGCAAGGCAAAGAACTCACCGTGGCTCACGCGCGAAGGGACCAGATAATCGCGTGCACCCTCGGGCGTGCTCTTGGTGAGCATCGGCGTTTCAACGTCGATAAAACCGAGTTTGTCTAAGTGTTGGCGAACAGCCATGGTGACTCGATAACGCAACGTCAGGTTTTTTTGCATTTGCTCGCGTCGCAAATCCAACACGCGATGCGTCAGTCGTGTTGTCTCAGAAAGGTTTTCATCGTCAAGTTGGAAGGCAGGCGTGACTGACGCGTTCAGAATCTCGACGTCGTCGCACAGTATTTCGATCTGACCCGATGCCAAGTCGGCATTAACCGTGCCCTCGGGTCGGTGACGCACCCGTCCGACGATTTTGATACAAAACTCATTTCGCAGGCGCTCCGCCACTTCAAAAGCGGCGGCGTTATCGGGGTCAAAAACAATTTGTGCCAAACCTGCCCTATCACGTAAATCGATGAAGATAACCCCACCATGATCGCGACGGCGATGAACCCAGCCAAACAGCGTCACGGTTTTATCAAGATGATCGAGGCAGACCTCGCCGGAATAACAAGTACGCATTCAGTAATGCTCCTTCAGGGGAGTGGTTAAAGTTTCACCACTCCTGGTGAGACAGTAGATGGCAAGGGTTCACCCGCGCATGCCGCTTTGGTGGGGCAGCGGAAAGCCCGTCATGCGTGAGCAAACCCTCAGTCGCCGCTAGCCGGCGTGGCCGCAGCCGCGGGTGTGGACGTGCTTGGCTTGGGCTCGCTTTTGGTGGTTTCTGCCACTGGGGCTGGTGTTGCCGTGCTGGTGCTAGCCGTCGAGCCTTCACCTGATTTCTTCGTGTTGTCACGAAAGTCAGTTACATACCATCCCGACCCCTTGAGCTGAAAGCCAGCGGCCGTGACTTGTTTGGCATACGTCGATTGCCCGCAGGCGGGACAGGTGGTGAGGGGCGCTGCAGACATTTTTTGTAAAACATCTTCAGCGTGCCCACACTCAGTGCAACGATAGGCATAAATAGGCACCTTTCACTCCTTCAGCAAAAGTTGTGCAATCTTAAATGGAAAGTTCTCGATTTTAGCGCCATTTGAACCACCTTGAAGCCAAAGGGGGTGCAGGGCCCATAAGCCCTTTGCCACCCCCCATGCCCTCGAGTTCCAATCACTCAGCATTTAGAGACCGACATCCTCGAGATTGGGGCGGGCTCGGTGCCAGTGCGTGACCTGTTGAAAGGCCATGCCCATTTGGAGCAAAGCCGCCTCTGAAAACCCTTTGCCGATCAGTTGAACGCTCAGTGGCAGACCGGCTGTGTTTAGTCCCGCCGGTAGCACCAATCCGCAGGCGCTTAGATAGTTACCCGCACGGGCGAAGGCGGCCATGGGGGTTTGCGACTCATCCACCTCGGTCAGTGGGGCGGCCGGGAAAGGAACCGCTGGTGTGAAAAGGGCATCGTAATCACGCATCAATAGGCGCCACTGTTCACTGCTTGTGCGGTGATGGGCCAGAGCGTTGATGTATTGTGCCGCACTCACATCGCGTCCGGATTGAATCCTTTTACGCACCGCGGGGCCCAACGGCAATTGCTCATCGTCAATGTAATCACCGTGAATGGCGAATGCTTCAGCGGCAATGATTTGACCATTGCGGTGCATCAAGTCGGCCAGATCGAAGGGCAGGGAGACTTCGGTGATCTGAGCGCCTAGCTTGGTGAACACTTTAGAGGCTTCGTCAAACGCTTTGAGTGCCTCCTCATCAACCGCTAGCGGATATTGGCTTGGCGCCAGGACGGCCAGGCGAACGCCGCTTAAGGGCTTAGCCCCCGCCAGTGCTTGACCAGCGGACCACTCAAATGCGGGGCGGTTCAAACTCGTGGGATCCAATTCATCCGGGCCTGCCATCAAGGCGGTCCAAATGGCAGCGTCTTCAGCGCTGTGTGTCATCGGACCAATGGTATCCAATGTAGAAGACAGCGCAACCGCCCCGTAAAGGCTGATCAGGCCGCGAGTGGTTTTTAGGCCAGTCAAACCATTTAACGCCGATGGGATACGGACGGACCCGCCGGTATCCGAGCCAATAGCAGCGGGCGCCAAACCAGCAGCCACGGCAACCCCTGAGCCGCTAGACGAACCGCCTGGGGCTCGGTGGGTTTTAAGGTCCCAGGGATTCCAAGGCGTGCCCATCACGGGGTTGGTGCCCCACCCGCCGAAGGCAAATTCCACCATGTGCGTTTTACCGAGCATCACCATGCCTGCTTGGAGCAATTTCATCAAGGCGGTGCAATCAATATCGCTGCGACGATCTCGCCAAGCCTCGGAGCCAGCGGTGGTGATATGACCTTTCAGCTCACAGAGGTCTTTGGCGGCAAACGGGACGCCGTCTAAAGGACTCAAAGCCACGCCATTGGCTCGTCGATCGTCCGCAGCGCGCGCCATGGCCAAGGCCATCACTTGATCAACAGCGACATAGGCATGCAACTTGTTATTGGCGTGCTCGATACGATCAAGGTAGGTTTGCGTGATTTCAACCGAGCTGAATGTCTTAGCGGCTAAACCTGCTGCGAGTTCGGTCATGGTTTGAAAAGCGATCTCTGCGGACATGTGGGTTTCCTTTGTGTGGATGATGCGTGTTGATGTATTGCTGCGTAAATCTCCAATACAGGCAAGCAAGAATCGCGCCAGAAGTTGTCATTCGTTAAGTGGTGGTTTTCTTTTTAATCCTTGATTCATTGCTCATCAAGGTTTAGTTCACGCATGAGGCACTGTCGCAGTTCAAATTGTCTGAGCAGTAAGCGTGATTTGATTTCCCACAAACGAGTTTGAACCCTATAATGCGGCGAGTGTACGACCCCTCCGCCGGGAGATAGTAGACAAGTCCTTGCTGATCCGACTAATGTCGACGATGCTTTTGTTTAAACAAGACAGGGTGGCCGCCACACATGCATATCGTTGTTTTATTTGTCACACTTGCCGTGCTTTGGCTGCTTTGGTCAGGGCTCTACCTGCCGTTGATGCTGGCTCTTGGCTTGGCTTCGGTTCTCCTGGTGGTTTGGTTGGTTCGTCGGTTTGAAACCTTAGACCACGAGTCTGTCCCTTTGCATCTGGGCCTTGGCATTCTCACCTATTGGCTTTGGCTACTCAAAGAAATCGTGACCTCTAGTTGGCAGGTCACAAAAATCATTCTGTCTAAAGAAATGCCGATTAGTCCCACCATGACAACGGTGCAAAGCAAAAGTCGCGGTGAGGTTAGAGAGGTCTTGTTTGGCAACTCAATCACACTAACACCGGGCACCCTGACCACTGACATTGATGACGATGGCCTATTGACCGTTCACGCACTGACACGTGAAGGTGCGGATGGCGTGGTCAACGGCGACATGAATGACCGAATTGCCCGCTTGCCCGGTCGAGGAGGCGCCTGATGCTGATTGCCGCCGCTCTTGCCGTGCTTGTCACCATGGGAATGGCCATGCTCAGGGGCTTGTTGGGCCCGAGTCTTTACGACCGTGTGTTGGCTATGAATATGTTTGGCACCAAAACGGTTCTGTTGGTTGCTGTGGTGGCTTATCTTTACGAGCGCCCCGACTTCTTGGACCTCGCTTTGGCATACGCTTTGGTTAACTTTATTGGTGTGCTGGCGATTTTGCAGTTCTTCCAATACCGACAAGCGCGCGAAGACGAAAGCAAAGAACAAAGCAAAGGTCAAAGCAAAGAGCAAAAGGGGGCCTCCTCATGATCTTTGAATGGCTGTCCTGGGTGCTACTGGGTGTGGGTGGCTTTTTTGTTCTGGTCGGTGGCGTGGGTGTTTTGCGTATGCCGGACGTTTACACGCGCATGCATGCGGCAAGCGTGACGGAAACGTTGGGAACCATGCTGATTTTGATTGGCTTGATGTTGCATTCCGGTTGGGAGTTGCCCACGTTCAAACTGCTGGCTATCCTGGTTTTTTTGTTGTTTACGGCCCCCGTGTCCTCTTACGCGCTAGCCAATGCCGCTTTGCTGGGCGGGCTCAAGCCAAAGTTACAGACTCCAGAGGCAGAGGTACGCCAGGAGGATAAGCGCGCATGATATCGCTCATCGGTTTAATGACGCTAACGCTCGTGGGGATCGCTGCCATTGCGACGGTTATATCGAGCAATTTGTTTATCTCCAGCATGTGGTTTGGCATTTTCAGCCTACTCATGGCGTCGAATTTTTTTATTCTCGATGCGGCTGATGTCGCCTTAACCGAAGCAGCCGTGGGTGCGGGTGTATCCACCGTGCTGTTTATGGGCGCTTTGGCCTTGACCGGTGAAAAAGAGGTCAAGGCCAAATGGAACTGGCTTGTGGTGGCGGTTTTGGGGGTTCTGGCCTTAGCGCTCTTTGTTGCGACTTTTGAGCAGCCCAGATTGGGTGATCCGAACGCGCCGGTACATGTGCACGTCGCACCTTGGTACTTGGAACAAACCCCTGAACTCATCAACATACCCAACGTGGTGACTGCCATCCTGGCGTCTTTCAGGGGTTACGACACCTTGGGTGAAGTGCTTGTGATTTTTACGGCGGGTATTGGGGTGCTGTCGGTTTTAGGTTTTAAGCCCAAGCAACGCCGGTCGACGTCAGGCGAAGCGTTAGGCGCGAAGGTGCGCGGTGTGCAGCACCATTCGATTTTGAGAGTGGTGGGTAAGCTGGTTATCCCTGTGCTTATGTTGTTTGCGCTGGTGGTTCAGTTTCACGGCAAATACACACCGGGTGGTGGTTTCTCTGCCGGTGCGCTGTTTGCAGCAGCTGTCATGCTCTACGGTATTTTGGAAGGGGCAGATCGTTCAGAAAAAGCGATGCCGCAAGTTGCCATGCTGCGTTTGGCAGCGTTTGGCGCCACGCTCTACACCGGCGTTGGCTTGGTTTGTATGCTGCTTGGGGGCGCTTTTCTAGACTACAACGTGCTTTGGCCTGACCCGGTCATTGGTCAGTATGTTGGTATCTTGTTGGTCGAATTCGGTGTGGGTTTGACTGTGACCACGGTATTGATCATGATTTTTAACGCCATCGCCAACCGACCCACCTACTAGTTAAGCAACAACGGGCATCACCATGACTCTTTTGGGCCTCTATAACTATTGGATATTCATACTTCTGCTTGTGGTGGGGCTTTATGCCGTGCTCGTTAAGAGCAACTACGTCAAACGTATGATTGGCCTGGGAATTTTCCAGGCGGCCGTTTTTTTGTTGTTCATCACTATGGACAAGATTGAAGGCGGAACCGGTCCGATCATTCGAGGGACCCCGGACCCCGATCAGCTTTTTGCCAATCCATTACCGCAGGTGTTGATTCTGACCGCCATTGTCGTGGGCATAGCCGTCACGGCCCTGGGTTTGGCGCTCGCCATTCGGATACGTGAAGAGTACGGCACGATAGAAGAAAACGAAATCCGTCGTCAGGATCACGAAGCATGACGCTAACGGAACAGTTCCCCATTCTCATTATTGTGTTGCCGATGTTTGTGGCACCGTTGTTGGCCATGCTTGCCAGCAGAGGTCAGTTGCCTTGGCTCGTTGCGACTATCACTAGTGCATTGACCTTCGCGATTGCCGTTGTGCTGACAAACCAGGTCATGGCCACCGGCCAGATCGACTATGCGTTGGGCAACTGGCCGGTGCCGTTTGGGATTGGTTTGACCATCGGACCACTTTCAGCCATGGTGCTGATGATTATTTCTGGCGCGTCCACGGTCGCCTTGGTGGCTGGGCGCGAAGCCATGAATGCTGAAGTTGACTCGTCGCACCAAGCCCTCTTGTATTCGAGTTGGTTATTGGCCTTAACCGGTTTGTTGGGTATTGCGGCTACCGGTGATGCGTTCAATATTTTTGTGTTCATGGAAATCTCATCATTGGCGTCTTATGTGATGGTGGCCAATGGCCCCAAGCGACAAGCCTTGACGGCGAGCTTCAAATATTTGGTGACGGGTACCTTGGGTGCAACCTTCTATCTTGTTGGTGTTGGATACTTGTACATGATGACGGGTACCCTCAATATCGCTGACATGTCAGTACGTCTTGGCGAGGTTTCAGACACCCTGCCCGTGATGATTGCCGGCGGGTTTATCGTGCTCGGATTGGCGCTCAAAGCAGCACTGTTCCCTATGCACGCTTGGATGCCCAACGCTTACCAATTTGCCCCGACACCCGTGGCCATATTCTTTGCGGCATGTTCAACCAAAGTCGCCTTGTTTGTGATGTTGCGCTTTGAGTATGAGTTGTTGTTGCCTAATTTGGGGCCGCACGCTGTCTTTTTGTCCTCATGGCTCATCCCCTTGTGTGTGGGCGGCTTCCTGGTGGGTTCTGCGGTTGCCATTTTTGAGCGCGATCTCAAGCGGATGCTCGGTTATTCCTCGGTGGCGCAACTGGCCTACATCGTTTTGGGCATCAGCTTGGCCAGTAGTGCCGGCGTGACCGCATCGATGATTCATTTCTTTAACCATGCCCTGATTAAAGCCGCGCTATTCGTGGCTGTGGCAGGGATGATCGTGCGATTCGGCTCATCTAACTTGGATCAACTCGGTGGCATGGGTAAGCGCATGCCGCTGACCGTTTTGGGCTTTGTTTTAGCAGGCGTGTCACTGATTGGCGTGCCTTTGACCGCAGGCTTTATCAGCAAGTGGTATTTGATTCAAGCCGTTTTGGCGCAAGGTGCGCTTGGCTATGTGTTGACGGTGTTGATCTTAGTCAGCTCTTTGATGGCTGTGGTTTATATCTGGAAGGTTGTCGAAGTGGCCTACTTCAAAGAACCCGTAGATGGCCAGGCGCCGACCACTCGGCAAGAAGCGCCATTGCCTCTTTTGATCGTTCTTTGGGTGTTGGTCGCGGCTAACTTCTGGTTCGGTATTGACCCCAGCATACCGATTGGTTTGGCAACACAAGAAGCGGCCTCTCTTTTGGGAGGTGTCCAATGACCGATCAGACATTGATGCTGCTGGCCTTGGCTTTGCCGCTGGTTTTCTCCGTCGTGATTGCGATCACTGGCGCCAATCGCAATTTGCGTGATTCGTTGATGGTGGCGTCGGCGGCGGTGCTCTTTATCGTGGTGCTGTCGATATTGCCGAGCGTGCTTGCCGGAGATCGCCCGGCGATTGAGCTTTTTGACATCATGCCCGGTTTGGCGTTGGGTTTTGCCATTGAGCCGCTGGGCATGATTTTCGCTCTGGTGGCGTCGGGCCTGTGGGTGTTGACCTCGATCTACGGTATTGGCTACATGCGTGGCGCAGGAGAAAAGCACCAAACGCGGTTTTTTGCCTGTTTTTCCATCGCGATTTTTGCGGCGCTCAGCGTGGCCTTTGCAGAAAACATGTTCACGCTGTTCATTTTCTACGAGGTGCTTTCACTGTCGACCTATCCCTTGGTCGCTCACAAAGGCAACGAAGAAGCCAAGCGCGGGGCGCGTATCTACCTTGGCTTACTGTTGGGCACCTCTATCGGCCTATTGCTACCGGCCATGCTGATCACCTGGTGGTTAACAGGCACGCTTGCGTTTCAGTCGGGCGGTATTTTGCAGGATGATGTGAGCCGCAGCGTTGGCGCGGTTTTGTTGATCCTCTACATGTTCGGTATTGGTAAAGCGGCACTCATGCCGTTTCATCGCTGGTTGCCGTCGGCCATGGTGGCCCCCACGCCCGTAAGCGCCTTGCTTCATGCGGTGGCAGTGGTTAAGGCCGGCGTTTTTACAGTATTGAAAGTCAGTGTCTATTTGTTTGGTCTCGAGTATTTGCAGAGCCTGTGGAGTGCGGACTTTGTGATGTGGGTCGCTGCCTTCACGTTGCTGGCCGCGTCAATTGTGGCTTTGCAAAAAACCAACCTGAAGGCTCGGTTGGCTTACTCGACGGTCAGTCAGCTGTCCTACATTGTGTTGGGTGCCATGCTGGCTAACCAGTTGGCAGTGACTGGTGGCGGTTTGCACATCGTGATGCATGCCTTTGGCAAGATCACGCTGTTCTTTTGCGCGGGTGCGATTTACGTGGCGGCGCATAAAACCGAAATCAGTCAAATGGATGGCCTTGGCCGCAAAATGCCGATCACTATGTTCGCTTTCTTGCTTGGCGCACTTTCCGTTATCGGCGCGCCGCCGCTGGGAGGCTTTTGGAGCAAGTGGAACCTGTTGCTTGGGGCGGTCGATGCTCAGCAACAAATCATGATCGTTGTGTTTTTGTTAAGTACGCTGCTCAACATCGCCTATCTGTTGCCGCCAGTTGTGCGAGCGTTTCTGTTGTCGCCACCCAAAGAGGATCATGATGACCACCACGACACCCCTGGGGTTGGTCACCGGTTTGGGTTATCTGAAGCACCGTTATTCTGCTTGGTCCCCTTGTCGTTAACGGCTATCGGCACGGTATTACTCTTTTTCTTCGTTGGGCCGGTTCGCGCCTTCATTCAGACGATTTTTACGGGAGTGATGTGATGGCAGTGGTTTGTCATGTCTTAGGCAAAGGAGCACCCGTATGAAGCTCTCTAGATTAGGTCGCATCTTGGAGTGGATGCATGACCGCTCCAAGTGGTTAAGTCGCTTGATGTTGCTCATCATGGCGTTGTTGGTGATAGCCAACTTTGTCTTTCCTGCAGGCTATGACCGGTTCTTTTGGGAGTCTCTGCCCGGCGCTGGCGCGGTATATGGGTTGTTCTCATGTGTCGTGATTGTCGTGGTGTCGAAATTTCTGGGCTACAAGTTTTTGTATCGACCGGAGAACTACTACGACAACGAGAGCGAACCCAATGAGTTAACGGGTGATTCGGTTAAGCGGGAGACGGGCGATGAATGAAGCACAGGTCGCGGCTGAGACTGTTGCCCAAAGTGGCTTCTGGCTGCACCCAAGTATCGTCCTGATCCTGGGTGCTTTGGTGATCCCCTTGCTAAGAGGCTCGATTCAACAGGGCTACAGAGTCGCGCTGGCACTGGTCTTTATTTTTCTGGTGTTTCAGACGCAGACGGGTGTTTATGGACAGTTTGAGTTTGCAGGATTGGATTTTGTCACGGGCCGGGCAGACAAATTGAGTTTGGCCTTTGCCTATGTCTTTAGTTTGATCACACTGATCGCCACCATTTATTCGTTGCACGTCAAGGACAATATCCAACACGTCACGTCGCTGTTTTATGCGGCCGCTGCGACTGGGGTCGCCTTTGCTGGAGACCTTCTGACGCTTTATGTGTTCTGGGAAATGATGATGTTGGCGTCAGTTTGGCTCATCTGGCGCAGAGCTACTCGGACGGCTTATACGGCTGGCTATCGCTACTTAATGGTGCATGCTGTAAGCGGGGTCATGCTATTGGCTGGCATTGTGCTTTTCTTTGGCGAAACCGGTTCGTTGGCATTCGAGCAAATGGAAGCCACCAACCTAACGTTTTATCTGATTCTGCTTGGCTTTTTGATTAACGCTGCCGTACCGCCATTTCATGCCTGGCTGTCTGATGCCTATCCTGAGGCGACAATCACGGGCGCTATTTTTCTGAGTGCACTGACCACCAAGACCGCTGTGTACACGTTGATCAGGGGCTTTCCTGGTACGGATTTCCTGATTTGGCTGGGCGTTATCATGGCGCTCTGGGGTGTTGTTTACGCGGTTTTGGCCAACGACATTAGACGACTGTTGGCTTATCACATCATTAGTCAGGTGGGTTATATGGTTGCCGGCGTAGGCATGGGTACAGCCATCGCGTTAAATGGCGCCACTGCGCATGCCTTTACGCATATTCTGTATAAGTCTGTTTTATTCATGGGCGCGGGAGCGGTCATTACCATGACGGGCAAGAGCAAGCTAACTGAGCTAGGTGGCATTTACAAATATATGCCTTTGACGTTCTTGCTTTACATGGTGGGAGCGGCCTCCATCTCTGCTTTTCCGCTATTTAGCGGATTTGTCAGTAAAACCATGGTGGTTGAAGCCGCCGCTGTTGAAGGTATTGCCTGGGTGTGGCTGCTGTTGTCCTTGGCTTCTGCTGGTACGTTTCTGCATACGGGCCTCAAATTGCCTTACTTCACCTTTCTGAGCAAAGACGTGGGTCTGCGTCCCAAAGAGGCGCCTTGGAATATGCTGTTGGCGATGGGTATTGCCGCATTCTTTTGTTTGTTCATCGGTATATACCCTGCGTGGCTTTACAGTTTTATGCCGTTCCCAGTTGAATACAACGCTTATTCGGCAGGGCATCTGTTCTGGGAATTACAGTTGTTACTCTTCACTGGGCTAGGTTTCTTTTTGATGGTGAAGCACTTGGGTGGCGAGCGTAAACTCAGTGTCGATACTGATTGGGTTTACCGGAAGTGGGCGCCCAAAATCGTCTATCAATTGGCCGCTTGGGTTCGGCGTACCTGGCGATCGTTTATTGGCAGCTTGCTGGCCCTGACAGGTGGTATCTGGCAGTCTATGCGACGCACTTATGGTGATCAAGGGGTCATGGGGCAGACGTGGGGTATCGGGACGACCACGATTTGGGTGGTGGTGTTTATCTCGCTATACGCGATTTACGTTGTCCTTTTCTAATGCATAGCGATCGGCCCGATAATCCATCGGCGCCCACGCTGTGGATTGATCCCATCACGCCCCAAGCCTTTGCTGAATATGGGCAGCTGCTTGGCGGTGGCGCAGCCCAAGAAGCTGTGTCGATCAACGCAGGCACAACCCTCAAATTCGCGGCTGCCGATCTCGCTCTGACGTCGCCTGGGGGTGAGCCAGGCTTATTCATTTACCGCACCGTTGCTCAGTCGTTACCCTTGTCACTGATGCTCTTGGAGTGCCACCAGCTCGGTAGCCAAACGTTTATCCCTTTGGCCAACCTGTCATTTGTGGTGGTGGTGGCTAAAAGCCAGATTGAAGGCCATTCAGATGGGGCTACCACGCGGGTGCCCGATCTTTCTACCCTTAGGGCGTTCTGGGTTGATGGGCACCAAGGGGTGAACCTGTCGGCGGGGACTTGGCACCATCCACTGATTTCCCTGCATGATGGCGAATTGGTGGTGATTGAAAGAGTCGCATTGATCGAGGACTGCTTGATCCACCCCTTGACCACGCCTATCCATCTCGCGGCACGTGCGATTTAACCCGCCCTGTCCTGCAAAATAAAGTCAGCGGCTTTCTGAGCAACGACCAAGGTCGGAGAGTTGGTATTGCCTGAGGTGATGGTGGGCATGATGGAAGCATCCGCCACCCGCAAGCCATGCACACCGTGGACTTTGAGTCGCGAATCGACCACTGCCATGGGGTCGTGACCCATTTTGCAGGTGCCCACCGGATGAAAAATAGTGGTGCCGATATCGCCGGCCGCTTTGGCCAGCCCCTCGTCCGTACAAATGTGCGCGCCAGGTTTGATCTCTTGCGGCTGGTATGGTGCCAAAGCCGACTGGCTCACAATCTGTCTCGTTAAGCGAATGCTCTCAACGGCCACATTACGGTCCTCGGGTGTAGACAGATAGCAGCAGTTGATGCGTGGCGTTTGGGCCGTGTCTGGGCTGGTGATTTCCACAAAGCCGCGACTCGTTGGTTGCAAGTTACAGACCGAAGCGGTGATCGCGGGAAAGTCATGCAGGGGCTCACCAAACCTTTCTAGGGATAGCGGTTGAACATGGTACTGCACGTTGGCTCGCGTGCGTTGGGGATTTGATTTAGCGAATACACCGAGTTGTGACGGCGCCATTGAAAGCGGCCCGCGGCGTGTGAACGCATACTGCATGCCCATCTTGGCTTTGCCCCATAAGCTATTGGCCATGGTGTTCAAGGTGAGTGCGTTTTTGACGCGATAGATGGTGCGCAGTTGCAAGTGATCCTGCAGGTTTTGTCCAACACCTGGCAAGTCGGCCCAAATTGGCCGTTGGTATTTATGCAGTAGATCGGCGGGGCCGATGCCCGAGGTTTGGAGAATTTGTACCGAGCCAATTGAGCCGGCACAAAGAATGACCTCGGTATGGCGCCCTTTGTCTGCGGGGTGCAAGTGTGCGTGTGTGGCCGTGCCTTTTTGATCGAAGGCCACGCCAGTGACTTCGGCTTGACCACTTCCTGAAGTTGACAAAAGCAGACCAGTGGTTCGGGCGTGTGTGAGGATAGTGAGGTTGGGGCGATGCTTGATTGGGTTAATAAAGGCTTTGACAGCACTCCATCGCCAGCCATCGCGCTGGTTAACCTCAAAATAGGCGCTTCCCTCGTTGTCACCGCGATTAAAGTCCTCTGTCGGTGGGATGCCTGCTTGCGCGGCAGCTTCGGCGAAGGTATCCAAAATAGGCCACGATAGCCGTTGTTGTTCGACCCGCCATGAGCCACCCGCGCCATGGAACTCACTGTCACCCGCGTGGTGGTCTTCCATCTGTTTAAAGACCGGTAACACATCAGACCAGCCCCAACCGTCATTGCCCAAGTCTCGCCAACTGTCATAGTCTTGTGCTTGGCCGCGCATGTAAATCATGCCGTTGATCGACGAGCTACCACCCATGACTTTGCCGCGCGGATAGCCGAGCTCACGACCGTTTAGGCCGGGGTCGGCTTCGGTTTTAAAGCGCCAGTCGGTGCGGGGGTTGCCGATGCAGTACAGGTAGCCCACCGGAATGTGAATCCAATGATAGTTATCGCGCCCGCCGGCCTCGATCAGCAACACTTGGCAATCGGGATCGGCTGACAGACGATTGGCTAAAAGACAGCCTGCGCTCCCCGCACCAATGATGATGTAGTCAAATTGTTTCGACAATGTTTGCGCCGGTGGCAGCGCAGTGCTTGATGTTTCTGTCACCATTGTCTTGTCTGACCTCCTTGTACGTCCGCCTATTTTGGGGCGTATTTTTTGTCTCGTGTCTTATGTCTTTTGTCTTGTGTTTGACCGATTTACTCGTCACGCCACCTTTAAATTTGACTCTCGGCGGCGTTCAAGCCCCCCGACAGCAACCAAATTATGTATAAAGGCGTATCCTAACGAAATTCAAGCGCCGCGGTTTTTAAAACATGTCTCAAATTCTAAGCCGCCGTGTCAATCATAAGCCAGCCGAGACCGGTCCTCATCTCTTTTCATCATGAATTCAACTTCTACTTTATCGTTTGACGTCACTGTTGCACAGAAAACCAAAGATGCCCAGTCGCGCGCCCAAATCCTTGCTAACCCTGGGTTTGGTACTCACTTTACCGATCACATGGTGGCCATCGATTGGTCCGTCACCGAGGGTTGGCACGACGCCAGGGTGCAGCCTTACGGACCACTCACGATAGACCCGGCCTGCTCGGTCTTGCACTACGCACAAGAAATATTTGAGGGGTTAAAGGCGTATCGTCATGCTGACGGGTCAATTTGGGCGTTTCGCCCTGAGGCGAATGCCGCACGTATGCAACGATCAGCCGAGCGTCTGGCGCTCCCCTTTCTTTCCGAGGCAGATTTTCTTGAATCCATTAGGCAACTGGTCGCGGTAGACAAAGACTGGGTGCCGAGTGCGCCAGAGACGAGTCTTTACTTGCGTCCCTTTACCATTGCCAACGAGAAATTCCTCGGTGTGCGCGCCGCTCAGAAGGCGGCGTATTACGTGATTGCCTCCCCAGCGGGTGCCTACTTCCCCAAAGGCGTAGCGCCCGTTTCAATCTGGGTATCAGAGCACTACACCCGCGCGGCCAGAGGCGGCACAGGTGCAGCCAAATGCGGCGGCAATTATTCGGCGTCGCTAAGGCCGCAACAAGAGGCCACTAAAAATGGCTGTTCGCAGGTGCTGTTTCTGGACGCCGAGCAAGGCAAGTATCTTGAAGAACTCGGTGGCATGAACGTATTTTTGGTTCGCAAAGACGGTACTTTGCTCACCCCTTCGCTGACAGGTAGCATCTTGGAGGGCGTAACGCGCGATAGCATTATCAAATTAGCAAAAGCGCGTGGTCATCAGGTTGAGGAGCGTCAGATCACCCTAGATGAGTGGCGCGATGGCTTTGCCTCAGGCGATATCGTGGAAGCGTTTGCCTGCGGAACCGCGGCTGTGGTGACCCCTATTTGTTGCTTAAAAGCGCAGAGTTTTTCAGTGGGCGACGAACAGGCAGCAGCCGGTGAGTTGACCCTATCGATTAGAAAAGAGTTGACAGACATTCAATATGGTCGCGCGCCCGACGAACAGGGTTGGTTGCGGCAATTGGCATGAATAGTCCTAACGCTGCAAGATAGGAAGCACTAATCAGGAAGCAAAAATCAGGAAGTACTAATGAAGCCAGCAATCTCTAAATGGAATGAACGGTTCTCTGAAACCGATGAATATTTGTTTGGTAAGGCGCCCAATGCCTTTTTGGTTCGTCATGCGCAGACACGCCTGAAGCCTGGCATGCAAGTGTTGGCAATCGCTGACGGCGAAGGCCGTAACGGCGTATGGCTAGCCGAGCAAGGTTGCGAGGTCTGGTCTTTGGACGCGGCACCCGCCGCCACCAAAAAAGCCGTAAAACTGGCTGCCGAACGCAGTGTCCAAATGCACATCGAGACCGCTGATGCGACCGAGATCGACTGGGATGCCCGCCAGTACGACATGGTCGTTGGCATTTTCTTTCAATTTGCAAACCCCGCTTTGCGTGCCACTTTATTCGATGGCATGAAACGCGCCGTCAAGCCTGGCGGTTACCTTTTCATTGAAGGCTATGGCCTCAAGCAGTTGACCTATAAAACAGGTGGTCCCAAGATTGTTGAGCACTTGTATACGCTTGATTTGATGCGTCAGTCTTTTTCGGACTTAGAGATCGAAGTGCTTGAAGAGTACGATGCGGAGCTCGACGAAGGGCACCGCCACAAGGGGATGTCGGCTTTGGTTGATTTGGTTGCCAAAAAGCCTTGACCCTTGGCGCTGATGCGCCTGTTCGATTTAGTCAGCGCGTTTGATTCTGGCTTCGTACCAAGGGCGTGACTGATTGACAATTTTCACTAGCCAGAGCATCACTGGGACCTCGATGAGCACACCCACGACCGTGGCCAGGGCGGCGCCGCTATCAAAACCGTAAAGGACGATGGCCACGGCAACCGCAAGCTCGAAAAAATTAGAAGCACCAATCATGGCCGAGGGTCCAGCCACATTGTGCTGCACGCGACATTTGAGGTTAAGCCAGTAGCCGAGTGCGGCGATGAGCACCCCTTGTAAAAAAATAGGGACGGCCAGCATGCCAATGATGAGCGGTTGATCAACGATCGCTTCACCCTGAAACGCAAACAAAAGGACCAAGGTGGTCAATAAGGCTACGATAGTGAAGGGTCCGAGGCGATGGAGCGCGGCTTCAAACGCTTTTGTGCTTTGGGCAAGCAAACGCTTGCGTAACCATTGCGCGATGATCAATGGAATCACGATATAGATCACCACGGATAGTACCAATGTGGCCCAAGGCACGGGGATGGACGCGACGCCGAGCAAGAGAGCCACAATGGGGGCAAACGCGAAAACCATCACCAGATCGTTGAGCGCGACCTGACTGATGGTGAAGTTGGCGTTGCCTTTGCACAGATGACTCCACACAAAGACCATGGCTGTGCATGGCGCAGCCCCCAAAAGGATCAAGCCAGCCATGTAACTGTCGATTTGATCCGCTGGCAGCCATGGGGCAAAGACGTAACCAATAAAAAACCAACCCAAGGCAGCCATGGTGAAGGGCTTGATCCCCCAGTTCACCAAGAGCGTGATGCCAATACCCGCTTTCTGTTGACCCACTTCGGTGATGGTGCTGAAGTCTATTTTCATCAGCATCGGGATGATCATGACCCAGATGAGAATACCCACGGGAATGTTGACTTGGGCAACGGTCAATGCCCCAACGAATTGGGCCACACCTGGAAGAAACTGACCGAGCGTAATGCCCATCAAGATGCACAACACAACCCAAAGGCTTAAGTAACGTTCAAAAATGTTCATGGTGATTCCGTTACTGACAGCCAAGGCCTAGGGCTTGCTTGTCTTTCCATTGTCAAAGTCGCTTGATCCTTCGGAATGGCAAATATCCGTGGTGATGGGTAGGCAGGGGTTACCGCCACAACAGTTATCGGTTAAGAACTGCATCAAGTTGGCCATGGCTGGATAGACCGCCGCGTAAATAACGAAGCGGCCTTGCTGTCGTGATGTGATCAGTCCGACCCGTGAGAGCTCTTTCAAATGAAAATTCAAAGACGAGGGCGGCATGTCGAGGTCTTGTGCCAGCCGCCCAGCTGACAGACCCGAGGGACCAGCGGGTATCAGCAGGCGGTAGGTCTGTAAGCGGATCGGATGGCCGATAGCCAATAGCATTCGCGAAGCATCTGACAGTTCCATAAAGAACCCTTTAAAAGAGATTTGCCAGTATATTTCGATTTTGATCAAAATATAAGACAGGTTGTTTTAGCGGATCCCAAAGCCTGCGAGAGCCTTTTTTACGGGCTTGTACGCTGAGTCATTGCTTTCCCTTGACCGACCTTCACCAAAACCAATTGTCGCTGAGCGTGCGCTCATCTAGACTGCTTGCATCTTTCTTGTTTTGTTGAGAACACAATGAACAAAGCCTCACCAGCTGTTTCAAATTTGTCACGTCTACTCAATCCCCGATCAGTGGCGGTGATTGGGGCATCTGATGACCCGTCGCGTATCGGCGGCAAGCCGATTGCTTACATGCTCAAGCAGGGTTATCAGGGCAAGCTTTTTCCTGTTAACCCCAAGCGTGAGACCGTACAGGGTCTGAAAGCGTATCCAAGTGTGCAGGCGTTGCCAGAGACCCCGGATGTGGCCATTGTGGCGGTACCGGCTGCGGCCGCTTTAGAGACGATTACCGCCCTTGCTGAACGGGGCGTTGGTGGCGCCTTACTGTTTAGTGCCGGCTTTGCTGAGATGAGCGAGGAGGGTGCTCAGCTGCAAGATGAAATGGCGCGGGTGGCCACGTCGCATGGTATGCGTTTGCTTGGGCCCAACTCTTTGGGGTTGTTGAATCCGCAGGTGCACTTTTATGGCACGTTTGCTACTGGGCTGGAGCTTGGCTTTCCGACGCCAGGTCATGTGGCCATTGTGAGTCAATCGGGTGCTTATGGTGCGCACCTGATGACGGTGGCGGTTGCCAACCATATCGGTCTCTCGGCTCTTGTGATGACAGGCAATGAAGCGGATTTGTCGCTTGGTGATATGGTGCAGATGGTCGTTGAGGATCCAAACACGTCGGTCATTGCGTTGTATTCGGAAGGCATTCGTCGCCCAGAGGTGTTGACCAAAGCCCTTGAGCAAGCGCGTCAAGCGAAAAAACCCGTGGTCATGATGAAAGTTGGCCGAAGCGCACTCGGTGGTGCGGCTGCACAGTCCCATACCGCGTCAATTGCCGGCGATGATCGTGTGTTTGATGCCGTCATGGCCGAGTTAGGGGTATTGCGCGTGGACACCACAGAGCAAATGCTCGATGTGGCCCGTTTGGCTACCCGAGGGATCTATCCTGAGAACAACAGTCTCGGCGTGATCACCGTTAGTGGCGGTGCCGGTGTGATTATTTCGGATGCCGCTGAAGCCTGTGGTTTACCGATGCCTGCGATGCCAGTAGATGCGCAAAAAGCACTGACAGACCTGCTGCCCTATGCCGCCCCAAGGAATCCGGTCGATGTCACCGCCCAATTTTTAAATGACATGTCTTTGGCTCGGACTTTCACAGAGTCTGTGGTCCGTGATGGTGGCTACCAGTCGATTTTGGGCTTCTTTACATACACGGCTAGCGCCGCAAGTACGGGGCAGCGTTTGAGAGCTGAGCTTAAGTTGGTGCGTGACCAATTTCCCGATCGTCTGTTTGTGTTGTCAGCCATTGGCAACGATAAACAAATGCTTGAGTACGAGGCCGATGGTTACACCATATTCGAAGACCCGAGTCGTGCAGTCAAAGCGATCAGTGCCATGGGACATTTTGGGCGAGCTTTTGCACGCCCTGCCTTGCAACCCGTGCCGACAATTGGGCCTGTTAGCTTACCGAAGCAAACCCCCTCAGAGGCCGAGGCAAAGGCGTTGTTGGCCAAGCACGGCATTCAAAGTGCACCCGAAGTCGTTTGCGAGTCAGCCGATGCGGCCGTGCAAGCCGCCCTGGAAATAGACGGGCCCGTGGTCATGAAAATCGTGTCACCTGACATTTTGCACAAATCAGAAATCGGTGGCGTACTGTTGGATATCGAGGGTGAGGCGGCCGTACGTGAAGGATTTGAGACCTTAATGAGCCGTGCGCGCCAGGCTGTGCCCCAGGCAAATTTGCAAGGTGTATTGGTGGCCAAACAACTCAAAGGCGGTGTCGAATGCTTGCTCGGCATTCACCGTGACCCGGTATTTGGTCCGATGGCGGTGTTTGGTTTGGGTGGCATCTTTGTGGAGATTTTGCAGGATGTGGTTTTGCATCGTTGCCCATTCGGTGTGGATGTCGCAGAGGACATGATCCGTTCTATCAAAGGTGCGCCGCTATTGCTCGGCGCGCGCGGCAGACCCGTTGCTGATATTGACGCATTGGCTCAAGCACTGTCACGCTTGTCTGTGTTTGCGGTGGAAGCTGGGCCGCGCTTGCAATCCATTGACTTGAATCCGGTGTTTGCGATGCCAGCCGGTCAAGGGGTCTATGCTGCGGATGCGGTGATGACTTTTGATGAGAAGGCATAAAAACAAGCTCGATTGAAAAACCAAAAAAACGCCAGCTAAGTGCTGGTGTTTTTTTTGGTCTGTGTCGTGAAAAGCGAAAGTCTCTTGATTAGAACGGGATATCGTCGTCAAGGTCGCCTAGATTGGCGGGGCTAGCCGCTGGGGCCTGGGGGCGCTGTGCTTGGGGGCGTGCCGCAGGCTTGGATGGGGCGCTGCTTTCGTAGCCATCGCTATCACCACCGCCACTGCCACCACTTCCCATGCTGTCACGACCGCCAAGCATTTGCATCTGATCGGCAATGACCTCCGTGGTGTACTGGTCCTGCCCTTCTTTGTTTTGCCACTTTCTGGTGCGCAGACGCCCCTCAACGTAAATGGACCGCCCCTTTTTAAGGTATTCGCCGACAATTTCAGCGAGGCGGTTGTAGAAAACGATACGGTGCCATTCCGTTTCCTCTCGGCGTTCGCCAGAGTTTTTATCCTTCCAATTGCTGGTGGTTGCAATGGATATATTACAAATGGCGCTGCCTTCAGCGCTGTAGCGCACTTCAGGGTCGCGGCCGAGGTTACCAACTAGAATAACTTTATTGACCGATGCCATGCCGATCTCCGTAATGAATGAAATTAAAGGGTTGCGCCGACAAGTACCGACGCGACATTAAGACGCACTATGTTGCCGCAAATACGATTGAGACACCAGCGGCTGGCCTCTCTTTGTCCATCAGTGTAAGACACATCGGCACTGAAATCATCACGTCGCCGGTGTGGCGGTGTTTGACATGCCGTCGGCCTCCCTTAACCGCCAAGTGGCAAGCAACCAGACCCCACACAGCGCGGCGATTGCCCAAAAGACCCCTGTGGCTCCTACGGTCTGTAGCAGCCGCCCACCCAAGACGCCACCCAGAAACAGGCCGAGCGCTTGGCTGGTGTTGTAGACCCCGAGTGCCAAGCCTTTCATCGCGGGTGGAGCGACACGGGAAACGAGTGAAGGCTGCAAGGCCTCTAAGACGTTAAAGACGATAAAAAAGCCAGTCAGGCACACGACCAATGGCCACCAGTTCTGGGTTGAAAAGGCAAGGCCACTGGCCACGACCACCAGTCCGACAACCGCCCATTTCAGTGTTTGGATGTGACAGCGTTTCTTTTCTGTCACAAAGATAATCGGCACCATAAACAGAAAGGAGACGAATAGGATCGGCAGGTAGGCGTACCACAACGTCTGCGCGGAAAGACCACCCAACTGAACCAATAGCGGTGGCACCACCACAAACAAAGCAACTTGGGTCAGGTGCAGGCAAAAAACGCCAAAATTTAGGCGTAACAGGCCCTGATGCCCCAAGACGGCGTGAATATGAGGTGTGTTGGCGGTTTTGGGAGGCAAAGGTGCATTGGGCACGACGAAGGCGGCGATAAAGATGGCTGCGGCCCCTAGGCTGGCGATTAACCAAAAAAGGCCTGATAGACCCGTCCAACCGACCATCAACGGGGCGAGCACCAGAGAAACAGCAAAAGACAGGCCAATGGAGGCGCCTATCAGCGCCATCGCGCGCGTGCGTACTTCCGCCCGAGTGGCATCGGCTAACCAAGCCGTGACTGCCGCAGAAATAGCACCAGAGCCTTGAATGGCCCGGCCGATGGTGACCCAAAAAATATCGTCAGAGAGCGCACACACCACGCTACCCACCAAAAACAAGAGCAGACCAAAAAGCACCACGGGCCGACGGCCAAAGCGGTCTGAAAACATCCCAAAAGGTATCTGCATGAACGCTTGCGTCAAGCCATAAATACCGAGGGCCAAACCAACGCTTGCCGGATCTTGCCCGCCTTTCAACCCTGTCGCTGCCACGGCGAATACAGGAAGCAACAAAAAAAGCCCTAGCATACGTGTGGCAAACAACCCGGCCAAACTGAAGCTCGCGCGTCGTTCGGTTGGGGTCAGGGCCAGGCGAGGTGTTTTTTGTGGGGACGAGTGAACAGGTGTTGGCATACCAATCAAAACAGGGGTTGGGCGCGTTATAGTACCAAGTTGCCCATCAAAAACATCATGCCGAGGCAATAGCCTCATGTGATCGTTGTGAACGCCAATGTTGGATGCCAACACAGGACAGACCGGTCAATGAATCAGATTCGCATCCGTGGGGCTCGCACCCATAATTTAAAAAACGTTTCTCTGGATTTACCACGTGATTCACTCGTAGTCATCACGGGTTTGTCGGGTTCTGGTAAGTCTTCGCTGGCGTTTGACACGTTGTATGCAGAAGGTCAGCGCCGTTACGTTGAGAGCTTATCGGCGTATGCGCGCCAGTTTTTGCAACGCCTAGAAAAGCCGGACGTTGACTTGATTGAAGGGCTATCGCCGGCGATTGCGATTGAACAAAAGTCGGCTGGCCATAACCCGCGATCCACGGTTGGCACGATCACTGAAATTCACGACTATTTACGCCTGCTATACGCGCGGGTTGGAACGCCGTTATGTCCAGTGCATGAAGAGCCTTTAATGGCTCAAAGCATCAGTCAAATGGTGGATACATTATTGGCCTGGGAGCCCGACACTCGGGTGGCTATTTTGGCGCCGGTTGATGAGACGCTTTTGGCGACGGTGTCTGGCGATCGCCACACACTTTGCCAAAGCTTGCAGGCACAAGGTTTTGTGCGCTTGAGAGTCAATGGGGAGATGGTTTCTCTTGATCCATTGCCGTCTTTGCCCAACGATGAGCCCTTGGTCATCGAGGTGGTGGTGGATCGCTTACGTATCAAACCGGATAGTCAAACCCGTCTGGCTGAAAGCCTTGAGACGGCAACGACGCTGGCTCACGGCAAGGCGAGCGTTCTCAACTTAGATACCGAGCACTATCAATCCTTTTCTAGTCGCTATGCCTGCCCCATTTGTAGTCACACCATTGCTGCCTTAGAACCGCGCCTCTTTAGTTTTAATAGTCCTTCAGGCGCCTGCCCGACTTGCGATGGGTTGGGGCATGTCGATGTCTTTGATGAGCAACGGGTGGTGGCGTTTCCCACATTGAGCTTGTCAGCAGGGGCTATTTCGGGTTGGGATAAACGCAACGCATTCACCTACGCGATGTTGGCCAGTTTGGCGACACACTATGATTTTGACCTTGATGTGCCGTGGGAGACGCTAAGTGCCGATATCCAGCAGGTGGTGCTTTATGGCTCAGGAGAGGCGGAGATTGCTTTCTTCTATCTGGACCCTAACGGTTCGAGTACGGTCAAACGACACCCATTTGAAGGTGTTATTCCTAATTTGCAACGGCGTTGGCGTGAGACCGATTCGGTCACCGTGCGCGAGGAGTTGAACAAGCTGCGCAGCCAGCAACAATGTCCAGACTGCCAAGGGGCTCGGCTCTGCGCTGATGCGCGTTTCGTACGGGTGGGCGACAAGGCGATCCATGAGGTTGAGGGCATGCCGCTTTCGGTCTGTTTGGGTTGGTTTGATCAGTTATCGCTGACCGGTGCTCGCCAAGAGGTGGCTGACCGAATTGTGCGTGAAATTCGCGCGCGCTTGGCCTTTTTGAATAACGTTGGGTTGAATTATTTGTCATTGGATCGGCGCGCAGACACGATTTCAGGTGGCGAAGCGCAAAGGATTCGTTTAGCCAGTCAAATCGGCTCGGGCCTAACCGGCGTGATGTACGTGCTTGATGAACCATCGATCGGCTTGCATCAACGCGATAACGACCGTTTGATTGCAACCTTGACGCACCTGCGCGCATTGGGAAACAGTGTGATCGTGGTTGAGCATGACGAGGACATGATTCGGCAAGCCGATTGGGTGGTGGATATGGGCCCCGGTGCCGGCGAGCATGGTGGTGAGGTGGTGGCTCAAGGCACACCCGCCATGATTGAGCAAGCCAAGGACTCATTGACAGGACAGTATCTCAGCGGACGGCGTCGGATCGATATCCCCGCGAGACGTGTCGTTAATCAAAAGACCCCACGCATTTCGCTGTTGGGTTGCTCGGGTAACAATTTAAAGTCGGTTGATTTACACCTGCCCGTTGGGCGATTCATTTGTGTTTCTGGCGTATCAGGGTCTGGCAAATCAACCCTGATCAACGACACCTTCGCCACACTGTTGGCGCAAAAATTGAATCGCAGTCACCAAGCGGTGGCCCCTTATGAATCCATGACGGGAGAAGACTGGTTCGACAAGGTGATTAGTGTTGATCAAAGTCCAATCGGGCGAACGCCGCGCAGTAACCCGGCCACGTACACCGGCCTCTTTGCCCCTATCAGGGAATTGTTTTCTGGTGTGCCCGAGGCCAAAGCCCGCGGTTATGACCCCGGAAGATTTAGTTTTAACGTCAAAGGCGGCCGCTGCGAGGCATGTCAAGGCGATGGCGTGGTCAAAGTTGAGATGCACTTCTTGCCCGATATGTATGTGCCCTGTGATGTTTGCCACGGCAAGCGTTACAACCGCGAGACATTGGAAATACGTTACCGAGGCCGTAACATTCATGAAGTGCTCAATATGACCGTGGACCAAGCGATCCCTTACTTTGAGGCGGTTCCTGCGGTCGCTCGAAGGTTGCAGACCCTGATGGACGTGGGATTGTCTTATTTGCGGTTGGGGCAGAGTGCAACAACGCTTTCAGGGGGTGAGGCGCAACGCGTCAAGCTCTCCCTAGAACTGTCCAAAAGAGGCACGGGCCGCACGGTTTACATTCTCGATGAGCCAACCACGGGTTTGCACTTCCAGGACATATCACTACTGCTGTCTGTTTTGAATCAATTGGTTGAAGCGGGTAATACCGTGGTGGTGATTGAGCATAATTTGGATGTCATCAAAACCGCCGACTGGGTGGTGGATCTGGGTCCAGAGGGTGGCGACGGGGGCGGGCAAATTGTGGCTCAAGGCACGCCAGAGCAAGTGGCAGCGGTGGCTAACAGTCACACGGGGACGTATTTGGGCCCGCTGCTACGACGCACGATTGATGCCGCTTCAAAAGCTTAACGCAGCCCCGATTGGCGCAAGACCACAGCTGCTTGTGGCGGGCAGTCGACTGATTCGACGAGCGGCACAGGCGACTGGCAACGAGTCGCTTGCCCGAACTGCGATATAGATAGAGGCTGATTGCGCGGCAGTGCTTTGATCTGGTCGGACGTGGATGACCAAAATCCCCACTGCACAGTCACGTCGTTGGCGTTGCTACAAATGCCACGGGTGTTTTCATCGCAGGTGCGCATCAAGCCACGTATCGCCTCTTGTGGTGAGGTGTATCCACAAACCATGGCTTGACCGCGATTGATGCCGCCCTTCTCAACACTCCCTCGCAGGGCCGTGATGCTGGCGACCCAACCGGGTGCGCAGCGCTCTTGTACATCGCTTTCAACGAGCGGGTCTCCCATCGTTTGGATAAAACTCAGAGAGCAACGACCACCTTTGGCAACGGGGGCACAGGTTTGGGCAATCGAGAGCGTCAATTCGGGGGTAGGCGTTTTGGTTTGTGCAGAAACCATGGCCGACGGCAGAAGCAGACCGATGGCTAGAGCGTGGGTCAAGGTGAAAGCCAAAGTCGAGCTGAGATAGGGATTTCGCATGAGGTGCTCCTTGTATTCACTCAGTCTAGAACGTCTCATCCATCTTGAAAACCCGCCGATGTTCAATAATCGCGTAGCGATCCGTCATGGCCGCGATGTAATCCGCAACCGCGCGAGGTTGCTGCTCACCAACAGGGCGTTGGTAGTTGGGTGGCAATAACGCAGGCTCATCAACAAAAGCCTCAAAGAGACGGCGCACGATACGCCGCGCCTTGTTCGTCATGCGGGCCACTTGATAGTGGCGATATAGGTTGCGTAACAAAAAGGCTTTTAATTCATTCGCTTGAAGGCGCATGTCGTCTGAGAATGCCACCATGGAGGGACCTTGCCTGACATCGTCGGCGCACTTTGGCTGTGAGTGCTCAAGCCGGCTGAGTGTGGTTTGCGTGACGTCCATGATGAGTGTGTTGATCATTTGACGAATGGTTTCAGCCACCGCACGGTGTTCCGGCAGGTCGGGCCATGCTTGGGTGACCTGTAGAAAATGCCGACCAAAAATCGGTACGTCGCGCATCTGCCGCAACGTGATTAAACCGGAGCGCAAGCCATCGTCAATGTCATGATTGTTGTAGGCGATTTCGTCAGCCAAGTTGGCCAATTGCGCTTCGAGAGAGGGTTCGGTTCGATCAATGAAGCGTGCGCCGACGTCGCCCAATTGACGTGCATTGGCCAACGAACAGTGTTTGAGTATCCCTTCACGGGTCTCAAAGCATAGATTCAGTCCGTTAAAGCCCGGGTAGCGTTCTTCTAACTCATCGACCACGCGCAAACTTTGCAAATTGTGTTCAAAGCCACCGCTGCCGGGGGCAAGTGTCTTCATGCAGCGGTTTAACTCGTCTTGTCCGGCATGACCGAACGGTGTGTGGCCGAGGTCGTGTGCCAAGGCAATGGCCTCGGTCAGGTCCTCATCGAGCCCAAGACTGCGGGCAATGACACGAGCGATTTGCGCGACCTCCAAGGTATGGGTCAGACGCGTGCGAAACCAATCGCCTTCGTGGTTCACAAACACCTGGGTTTTGTAGGCCAAGCGCCGAAACGCGTTGGCGTGAATGATGCGATCACGATCGCGCTGAAACTCACTGCGATTGCTTGGCACGGGTTCCTGGAAGCGCCGCCCCTTGGTTTGAAGGGGGTCGCAAGCATACGCGGCGCGTGAGTAATCACGCGCGCTCATGGGCGGGGAACCTGGGCGTCTGATATCTGATTCGTGGTCTGCTCGCAATTTTCAGCAATGACAGCTTCGAGCGCTTCCATCGGCGTCCGACTCACGATGGCTTGACCGATTTTGGGCATCAATATGAAGTTGATTTCGCCACCTTCGGCTTTTTTGTCGCCGCGCATCAGGTGCAACCACCGCTCAAAACCGCCTAGGGGTGGTGCCTGGGTCGGACAACCTATCGCTTCGACGACCGAACGAATGCGCGCCACGGCTTGAGGTGGCAAACCACAAACCTTTTCGGAGAGGGCGGCTGCCAACACCATTCCGCAGCCGACGGCCTCGCCGTGTAACCATTGACCGTAGCCAAGGCCTGCCTCGATGGCGTGGCCAAATGTATGGCCTAAATTCAAAATCGCCCGGATGCCACCCTCTCGCTCGTCCTGCGATACGATCTGGGCTTTGAACTCGCAAGACTTTCGAATGGCTTCGGTTAAAAGCGCAGGATCGCGTTCTCGAAGACCGCTGGCATTCGCCTCACACCAATTAAAGAACGGTTCATCCATGATCAGCCCGTACTTGATCACTTCGGCGAGCCCGGCGCTGATTTCGCGGTCAGGCAATGTAGCAAGCACATCCGTATCTATCTCGACTGCCATGGGCTGGTAAAACGCGCCAATCATGTTTTTACCGAGGGGGTGATTCACCGCTGTTTTACCACCCACCGAGGAGTCGACTTGGGCGAGCAGCGTGGTGGGTACTTGGATAAACCGAATGCCTCGCATGTAGACGGCGGCAGCAAAGCCGGCCATGTCGCCAACCACCCCACCACCGAGAGCGATCAGAACCGCCCGACGGTCAAGTTGTATGCCTAGCATGTGATCAAAAATGGTGTTGAGTGTGCCGAGATCTTTGTGTGCCTCGCCGTCTGGGAGCGTTACCAGACTAACCGGTACGTCGAGCGCAGCCAGGGCTTCACGGACTTGTTGTTCATAAAGGTGTGCGACGGTTGGGTTGGTGACAACCACGATGGCGGTGGCATCGGCAGGCACGCGCTTGGCGAGTCGAGACAGCCCTTGGGTACCGATATGTATAGAATATCGCCCGCCGTCGGTGCTAACAGTGACGAGGTGTTCGGTATTTCCGCTCATGATGGGTCCTGACAGGAAGAAATTTGTTGGGCAATTTTTTGCGTAACAGAGGAAATATTGGCGGCACCTGTTTCAATCGTTAGGTTGGCGATCGATTCATAAAGCGATGCCCGCGCAGACAGTAGCTCGATTAAACGTTGCTTGAGGTTGGTGTTAGCCAACAGAGGACGGTTGCGGTCCTTACTGGTGCGCCGATGCAGCTCCTCGACCGATGCTTTCAGGTAAATCACCCGGCCTGATTGCGACAATAATTCGCGGTTGGCTTCTGACAGCACGGCGCCACCCCCCGTGGCGAGCACGATGTTGCCGTTCGCTAAGGCCTCTTGCAAGGCGATCGATTCGCGTTTTCGAAATCCAGCTTCTCCCTCAATTTCGAAAATAGTGGGGATCTTCACGCCGCAACGCTCCTCGATCTGTTGGTCGAGATCCACAAAGGGCACCGAAAGCAGGCGCGCCAAATTTTTACCAATGGTACTTTTACCAGAGCCAGGCATACCGACCAAAATAACCGAGCAAGTAAGGTTTTTCATGCCTTTATTATCCCATTGACGGCCTGTGCGGCGTAAAATTCTGAACTTATGAGTAAAAATTCTTCTCGCGGGCATGACAATGCCCCTTCGGCATCGGGTTCAGGCACACCTTGGATTGTGCGTTTCTTCTTGAAACTTTTTGTCCTAGGTACCGGCTTGGCAGCTAGCGGTATTTTGTTGCTGGTGATTGCCTTGTCCATCGCCTGGCCTAACCTGCCCGATTTGTCGGCCATGACTGATTATCGGCCAAGAGTGCCGTTGCGGGTATTCACCGCCGACAAAGTACTGATTGGTGAGTTTGGTGAAGAGCGGCGAAACGTGCTGCGGTTCAATGAGTTCCCCGATGTTTTGAAGTCTGCCGTGTTGTCTGCGGAGGATGACGGTTTTTACCAGCACGGTGGTGTGGACTGGATGGGTGTTGTTCGAGCCGGCTTAGCCAATGTAACGGCCATGTCCAAGACGCAAGGTGCTAGCACGATCACCATGCAGGTCGCCAGAAACTTTTATCTCTCATCTGAGAAAACGTACACCCGTAAGTTTTACGAGCTATTACTCACCTACAAAATCGAATCGAGCTTAACGAAAGACCAAATCCTCGAACTCTATTTGAATCAAATCTATCTTGGGCGCCGTGCCTACGGGTTTGCGGCCGCAGCCCGCACGTATTTTGGTAAGCCGGTGTCGGAGTTGACCGTCGCGGAGGCGGCGATGTTGGCAGGAGTGCCGAAAGCGCCTTCACGCTTTAATCCGGTGAGCAACATGTCACGGGCTGTCGCGCGTCAGCAGTACGTGTTGGGACGCATGAAAAGCCTTGGCTACATCACGGAGCAGGAGTATCAGGATGCGCTTAACGAACCGATCGTGTTGCGCTCGGGCAAAGGTACACCGGCCGGTGGTTATGCGGTTCACGGCGAATATGTGGCCGAACTGGCACGTCAATTGATGTTCTCCATCTATGACGATGAGATTTACTCGCGAGGATTAAATGTTTACACCACCGTCGAGTCCAAAGATCAAGAATGGGCTTGGCAGGCCTTAAGAAACGGTGTGTTGGATTACACCCGTCGGGCCCGCTATCCCGGACCGGTTGCGCAGCTTGAGCTGCCAACCGGTGCGGAAAATGACCCCGTGGCGTTTGACGCTTGGGTCGATGAGGTTCTTGCTGAGTATCCGGATTCGGTTGGTTTTAAAACGGCTGTTGTACTGGAGGCAAGTCCCGATTCGGTAACGGTTGCCCGGTCGTCGACTGATCTCATCACGATTGATGACAAGAAGATTTTGGCCATCGTGGCGCGCGCACTGACCCCGAGGGCGAACGATGACATGCGTATGCGTCGCGGTTCGGTGGTCACGATCAACCAGCGTAAAGATGGTGAATGGGAAATTTTGAATATTCCCGAGGTCCAAGCGGCAATGGTTTCTGTGACGCCGCAAGACGGGGCGATTAAGTCCATGGTTGGTGGGCTTGACTTTTTTAGCGGCAAGTTCAATCGTGTCACTCAAGCTTGGCGGCAACCTGGGTCGTCCTTTAAGCCCTTCATTTATGCCGCGGCATTGGAGCGTGGTTTGGCACCGACGACGCTCATCTCGGACCAGCCTTTTGTCTTGACCGAAGAGCAAACCGGTTCCGGTGAGGAATGGTCACCCAAAAATTACGGCGATACTTACGATGAGTCGCTGACCATGCGGGAGGCCTTGGCCAAATCACGAAATATGGTCTCTATCCGTGTCTTGCAAGCCATCAGCCCACAATATGTTCAGGACTACATCACCCGTTTTGGGTTCCAGGCTGAAAAACACCCGCCTTTCTTACCAATGGCCTTGGGGTCGGGTGCGGTGACGCCCTTACAGATGGCGAGTGCCTTCTCTGTTTTTGCTAACGGGGGTTACCGGGTCACGCCGTTTTTAATTGATTACGTCACCGACGCCGACGGCGAGGTGTTGATGCGTGCCAAACCCACGATCGCGGGCGATGTCTCCGCCCGTGCGATCGATCCGAGAACGGCTTATGTGATGGACGATATGTTGCGTGGCGTGGCGCAATATGGCACCGCGGCCAGAGCTGGTCGTGCGCTAGGGCGGACAGATTTGGGTGGGAAAACGGGTACTACAAACAATTCGGTCGATGCGTGGTTTGCGGGATATACACCGGCCTTGGTGGGCGTGGCTTGGCTAGGGTTTGATCAGCCGACTTCACTGGGTAGCCGTGAGACAGGTGGCGGTGCGGCCTTACCCATTTGGTTGGGTTATATGGAAAAAGCGCTCGAACGGTTTCCCGAACAAAAACGGCAACCACCGCCTAGTGGCTTGATTGTGGATGGTCAGGCGATGTACTTTGCTGAGTATCCGCCAGACCAAGCCATATCAGGCGTTGGCCTGGAAGAGAAGAAAGAGTCCATAGAGGATCTCTTGAATTCGCTACCCGGCATGGGCGGGGAGTCATCGTCGATGCGACCGGCCACCAACTAATGGCGGTTGCTTCAGAAGTCGATTTTGATCGAATGGCCAGTGATTTCAGAGAAGATTTCCGACAAGGCTTCATGCAGGTCAGGACCACCGCGCGTGTCTTTCCAATGGGTGCCGTCAAAACCGTAATGAAAGCCGCCACTTGGGGCGGCTACCCAGATCTCTTGCAAAGGGGCCTGGCTGTTAATCACAACGGGCACGTTGTTATCAAAAAGCAGGTTCAGCACATTGCTTTCCCGCTTGGTGTCGACGTCAATGTCCAAGGTGTCAAACCAATCGTCGGCGTGATTCTCGACGGTGTCCAGAATTTGGCTGACTCGATTATCAAATGCGGTTTCCGTCATTTTCATATTTATTGTCCTTAGGAGCTACTTGTGGTCACCCTTCGCATTGTTCTTTGCAAAGCCCGCCAAAGGGTGCTAATTGGCCTGCTTGGTGTGGCGTGTACTGGTTTCCTACTCGTTGGTTGTGGTTATAAGGGTCCTTTGTACCTGCCGCCACCACCCGATACTTTGGGTGAAACCAGCGAGCAATCCGATCCCCGTGCAAATGACGAGTTGGAGACAGCAACGGAGTCATCAATGCAAACCAACCCATCGCTTGAACCTGCACCTATTGTTATTCAATAGCCTTCGTCTCAGAAAGTCGACCATGTCCACACAAAACACTCAACAACCACCAACACCCGCCGGCGAGCCTTTTTTTCATTATGAGGACGGGCAGCTGTTCGTGGAATCTGTGCCGCTATCGCGATTGTCGCATGAGTTCGGTACGCCACTTTATGTCTATTCCCGTGCGGCGTTGCGCTCGGCTTGGCAGCGTTACGCCGAGGCTATAGGCTCAAACAATGTTTTGGTTTGTTATGGGATGAAAGCGAATTCCAACCTGGCGATAATCGATGAGTTTGCTCGCATGGGTAGTGGTTTTGACATTGTCTCCGGTGGTGAGTTAGCCCGTGTATTGGCGGTTGGTGGTGATCCGGCAAAGGTTGTCTTTTCTGGTGTTGGCAAACAAGTTTGGGAAATGGAGCAGGCGCTTGAGGCGGGTGTGAAATGTTTTAACGTCGAGTCTGTGCCTGAACTGCAACGTTTGTCTGAGGTGGCGGTAAGGCTCGGTAAAACCGCACCGGTGTCGCTGCGGGTGAACCCAGACGTTGATGCCCAGACGCATCCTTATATTTCGACGGGCCTAAAAGAAAACAAGTTTGGCATCGCCATTGAGTCAGCGCTTGATGCCTATGAAGAGGCGGGACGTTTACCGGGATTGCGCGTGGTTGGTGTTGACTGTCACATTGGCTCTCAAATCACCGAAGTCAGTCCCTACCTAGACGCACTCGACAAACTGCTCAATTTATTGACGGCGCTGCAAGAGCGAGGCGTCAAGCTTGCGCATTTGGACTTGGGCGGTGGCTTGGGGATTCGATACGATGATGAAACCCCCTTGGCGCCCAAGATATTATTGACGGCAGTGTTTGAGCGACTCGCGGCCCGAGGCTTATCCGACTTGCAATTGGTGCTTGAGCCTGGCCGTTCCTTGGTGGGTAATGCGGGTGTGTTGCTGACCAATGTGCAGTACTTAAAGCACACCGAAGAGCGAGATTTTGCCATTGTGGATGCGGGTATGAACGACCTGATGCGTCCGGCCCTTTATGAAGCCTGGCATGGTGTATTGCCATTGACAGTCAGCGATGTTGCGTCACGGGTGTATGAAGTCGTGGGCCCGGTGTGTGAAAGCGCCGATTGGCTGGCGCGTGCCAGGGCGTTGCGTTTGAGCGCTGGTGATACGCTGGCGATAGAAACCGCCGGTGCCTATGGATTTGTCATGGCAGGGCACTATAACTCTCGGACGCGACCCGCTGAGGTGATGGTCGACGGTGAGACATGTCACTTGATTCGGGAACGCGAGACGTTTGATGATTTGATTCGCGGTGAGCGGTTATTGGTGCGTGAGGGTTAGCGCCATTCGATGGGGTTGGTACCTTGTTGAATCAGCCAGTCATTGACCTGCCCAAAGTGCCCGCAACCGATAAATGGGGTGGCTCCGCGCCGTGCCGATAGCGGTGAAGGGTGATTGGCTTTCAATATCAGTCTAGGCGCTGTCAGTGCAGGTGCTGCACGATTTCCCGATTGAATCAATGGTGCCAACGCCTGAGCGTGATTACCCCATAATAAAAAAGCCACAGGCTCGGGTGACTGAGCCACGGCCTCGATGATCCGTTCGGTGATGACTTGCCAGCCCAAGCGGGCATGTGATGCGGCTTGACCTTGGCGTACCGTGAGCACCGTGTTTAAAAGCAAGACCCCTTGCTGAGCCCATCGCGTCAAGTCGCCGTCAGGGCTCGCTTGCAAGGTGCCGGGGTTTACGCGTTCGTCTCTCGCAATCTCTTGAAAAATATTTCTTAGGCTTGGCGGGCATTTGATGCCATTGGTAACCGAGAAAGCGAGACCTTGCGCCTGACCCGGTCCGTGATAAGGGTCTTGACCCAAAATCACGATCCTGACATCGGCTAAGGGCGTCAAACGCAATGCGCGCCAGGGGTCAGCGGGGAAGATCGTCTCAGCGCGGTTTAACGCAGCACCGATTTTTTCTTCCAGCCGCTCAAGCGCGACGCGGACGGGCGAAGCAGACAACACGCTTTGCCAACAAGGGGGTAGGCAATCTGTCTTGAGCGCCGACACCCTAGGCAAAATGTTTGCAACCATTAGCTCGCGTTCTTGGCCGCTTTGCGTCTTGCCAACATGGTTTGCAATGCCTCGTCCTTGGCAATGAGTTGCTTGGCCTGAGCCACAACAGGCGCATCAACCATCCGACCTTCAAAGGTGCACGCCGCTTTGCCCGCTGCCAGTTCAGCCTCAAATGTCGCCACTAAGTCACGCGCCCGTGACACGGCTGTGGGGTCTGGGCTAAAGGCTTGATTGGTCGCGTCAACTTGGGAAGGATGAACACAAAAAGCCCCTTCAAAACCCAACCGAGCAGCACGCTGAACTGTTTGCGTAAACTTTTCTTGGTCGGCAAAGTCTGCTACCGAGCCGACAAACCCCAAAGGCGCGATGCCCGCGCGGCGGCACGCCGCCACCGTCATCACATTGGGTACGTACAGGGTGTCTGTGTCAACCGCCATCTGCATGGAGACCGCCAAATCTTCAGCGCCAACAATCATGCCGTAGAGCCTAGGGTGAGATTGGGCGATTTCATCCAAACGAGCCAGGGCGCCAGCGTCTTCGATCATGGCAATCAAGCGCGTGTGACCAATCGGCAGTTGCTTTTCTTGTTCAACCTCGTCTAGCACTTCAGATACGGCACGGATAAAGCCGCCGTCAGGGACTTTGGGCAGGGTCAGCGCTTTGATAGCCGGGTGCACACAACCTTCTAGGTCGCGCACCAGTAAGCGCCAAGGACGGTTGACTCTGACGATCACATCAAATCCGGCTGCAGCGGCTTGGCCTGCTAGCTCACCAATACGGGCCCGTGTGGCATCTTTTAGGTCAGGCGGGCAGGCGTCTTCAAGATCGAGCTGTATGGCATCTGCATCGCGTCGCAATGCGCTTGCGAGAAACTTATCACTACTGGCCGGCACAAATAACATTGAACGCCAAGAGTTTGTTTGCGTTGCTGGATCCGTGTTGGAAAGGGTCATGGCTAGAGGCTCGCTAGTCGATTAATCAAACGTTGATGGTACTCGGTAAGACAACTTTTTATGACACACCGACGGGCCAGGCTGGCGGTATTTCCCGTGGTCGTTTGTGAAGAGGGGGTCCAAACCGAATGAGGAAATGACATGTCGTCTTGCCAACGAGGAATCACGTGCCAATGCAAGTGAGGCACTTGATTGCCTAAGCTTGCGAGGTTGATCTTATCGGGCGATAGCGTTTGTCGCATCACGGTCTCAACCGCGAGGACGATCGCCATCAGTTCTTGTTGCTCTGCGGTGGAAAGATCGGACATTTCCTTTGTGTGCTCATGCCAGATGACTCGTGTCGTTCCAGGGAAATCGGGTTCTTGTGCATCTACGATCCGCCAGCGATCGGCGGTGAAAAGCAGGGCTGAGTCAGTATTGGATGGTGTGTGCAGACACAAGGGACAGGTGGGTTTGTTTGGCGTCATGACTTGATGGCGGATTCAACGGTTTCGACAATTTGTTTGATGACGGCAATCCTCGCATGTCGCTTGTCATTTGCGGAAATCGGGTGCCATGGAGCATGTTGGGTATTTGTGTATGAAAGCATATCGCCTGCGGCCTGGCGATAGGCAGGCCACTTATCACGGTTGCGCCAGTCTTCGTCGGTGATTTTGTATTGCTTAAAAGGCAGCGCTTGACGTGCTTCAAAGCGCTGTAACTGTTCCTCGGGCGTGATCGCCAACCAAAATTTCAAGATCAACACGCCGTGTTGACTTAACTGCTGCTCGAACGCATTGATTTCCGTATAGGCACGCTGCCATGTCGGGCGCGTAATGAGCTTCTCGACACGTTCAACGAGAACCCGTCCGTACCATGACCGGTCAAAAATCGCGATACGACCGTGTCTTGGAACGGCCCGCCAAAAGCGCCACAAATACGGTCGGTCAAGTTCGAATTGTTTGGGTGCCGCCACAGGGGTTATTTGGTACTGGCGCGCATCAAGGGCTTTGGTAATACGGCGGATGGTGCTGCCCTTGCCGGCGGCGTCTTGTCCTTCAAAGACCAGCAGGAGTGAGTGGTGTTTGAGAAATGCGGGATGACGGACAGCATCGGCCAAACGATTTTGCCAGTGCAAGAGCGCCGCATCGTAGTC
>CBFHKV010000005.1:115405-129136 GCA_965656505.1 Burkholderiaceae bacterium
CGTCCTTGGCGAGGCTTGCGGTGTAATCGATGTGATCGATCGGGTTGTGGGAACGCTTGGCCACGGGCGGCTCGGCTGGATCATGCAAGGCCGGTACGCGCACACTTCTTTTTTTCAGGGCAGCGAGGACAGCTTTTGCGGTGCTGACATTGCGCATGTTTTCGTTGGCCGCAGGGATGATGGTCCACGGCGCGTGATCGGCGTCGGTGGCCTCGATGACCCGATGTGCGGCCTCACGCAAGCGTTTAAAACGCTTGCTCACGGTGTGGTCCTCAGGCCCTATTTTCCAAGCGGTCGATGGGTTTTTTTCGAGACGCTTGACCCGCGCCTTTTGAGCATCGCGAGACAAATGAAACCATAACTTAATGACTTGCACGCCATTGGCGACAAGGTCAGCTTCATAGCGCCTAGCCGTCAAGATCATCTTTTCTAATTTGGCGGCCTTGGGATGCTTCTTAGCGGCTTCCTTGATCAACGGCGCGTAACCGGATCCAAACACAATGCCAGTACTGCCTTTGGGTGGCAGGTTCAACCAAAATCGATACAAGGGCGGGTAAGCACGCTCGTCCTTCGTGGGCGGCGGAAACGCCATGGTTCTAATGTGGCGAGGATCCATCCACTCGTTAAGTAAGTTGATGGTGTCGCCCTTACCCGCGCCATCAATGCCACCGACCAAAATCAGTAGCGCCCGGTCTTTTTTTTGTAGGTGTTGGTATTGGGCTTTGAGTAGTTGAGTCCTTAAGCCGGCGATAACAGACTTGGCCTGCTCATCGGGAATAGCCGGATCGGATTCAGCGTACTCAAACATCAGTGGTCGTTCACAATGCGTTGATGGGTATCTTCAAATAACTTACCCCATTTTCCTCAGCAGGAGGAAGCTCACCGGCTCGGATATTCACCTGTATCGAGGGCAAGAGCAGTGTTGGCATTGCCAAGGTGGCATCTCGGGTGGTTCGCATCGTGACGAAGTCGGCTTCGCTGACACCCTGATGGAGGTGAATATTTTTCTCCAATTGTTCGGCCACGGTTGACTCAAAGCGAATGGGTCTGTCGTCTGGTGGGTAGTCATGACACATCATCAACTTGGTCTCTGGCGGTAACGACAATATACGCTGGGCAGAGACATACAAGGTGTTGGCGTTACCTCCAGGGAAATCGCAACGCGCTGATCCGACGTCCGGCATGAAAAGCGTGTCACCCACGAAGACAGTATCGCCATTGATGACATAAGCCATGTCGGCAGGCGTGTGTCCTGGGACGTGCCAAGCCTGGGCCTCGATGTCGCCAATGTGAAAGACCTCGTCTGGCTCAAAAAGGTAATCGAATTGCGAACCGTCGAGCGTGAAAGAAGGGTCAAGGTTGAATACTTTTTTAAAGACCCCTTGAACCGTCTTGATGGCCGAGCCAATTGCAATCTTGCCACCGAGCTGTTCTCGTAGGTACGGTGCTGCCGACAAATGGTCTGCGTGGGCGTGTGTCTCTAGTAACCACTGCGTTTTTAGATCGTTGGTGCGCACGTAAGCAATCACTTCATCGGCACCGGTCGTATCGGTTCGCCCCGACTTAGGGTCGTAGTTCAGTACCGGGTCAATGATGGCGCAGGCTGTGCCGGGACCATCGTCAACCACATAGGTAAATGTTGATGTGCCTTGGTCAAAAAAATGTTGGCAGCGCATGATGGACACTCCTAAAAAACTCACCAAATAACTTAAAGCGATAAGTTTATTCTATCGAATAATACTTTATTTGTAAATATAATGAAGCTATGCTAGTTTTACTAATAAAAACACCTTGTTCATTTATAGCAAACCTGCCGCCGGCATTTGTTTAATCCACAACCAACCATCGGGCCTATTGATGAGTACAGCGACATTTTTATCGACTGATTCGTTACTTGAATTACGCGCTTCCGCGGGCAAAGCCTGCGCGTTGCTAAAAACGATGGCCAATGAAGACCGTTTAATGTTGCTGTGCCATTTGATTGATGCTGAGTTAAACGTGGGTGAGCTCGAAGGACTAACGGACATTCGGCAACCCACGCTCTCCCAGCAACTTGGCGTCTTGCGCGATGAGGGCTTGGTCTCGACGCGTCGCGAAGGCAAATACATTTACTACAAGCTGGCTAGCAACGCGGTCGTGCGAATGATGCAGACTTTGCATGGGTTGTACTGCAGTCAAAAGAAAGATTGATAGCGTCAAATCAAGGAGTAGCCGTTATGAAAGCAAATGTGGGAACGATTGACCGCGCCGCCCGAATCATTGGTGGTCTCGTACTGATCGCCTTAAGCCTTTCAGGCACCATTGGCGTGTGGGGTTGGATTGGGGTGGTGCCGCTTGCCACGGGGCTGTTCCGTGTCTGCCCAGCTTACGCTATCTTCGGTACAAATACGTGTGGTTTAAAGCGAGACTGACAGTCTGTCTAGAAGAACAGGTCCGTTAGTGCAGTGCCGGGGTCCTCTGCGCGCATGAAGGCTTCGCCAACCAGAAAGGCGTCAACCCCGCGGTTGCGCATTTGCTCGACGTCCGCTTTATGAAAAATGCCACTTTCAGTCACAACACGCTTATCGGCAGGCACCTGCGGTAACAAACGCAAGGTATTGTCTAAAGAGGTTTCAAAAGTTTTGAGGTTGCGATTGTTGATTCCCAGCAACCGCGTCTCTAATTTCAAAGCTTCTTCGAGTTCTGATTCATCGTGAATCTCTACCAACACATCAAGACCGAGTTCATTGGCACAAGCTTCGAGTTCTTTCATCAGGCCTGTTTCTAAAGCGGCCACAATCAGCAAAATGCAATCGGCACCCATGGCCCGGGCGGAAATTACCTGGTAGGGATCAATCATGAAGTCTTTGCGCAGCACAGGCAATGCACAGGCGGCCCGTGCCTGCCGTAAGTAATCGTGTGACCCGTGAAAAAACTGCACATCAGTGAGAACCGATAAACACGTGGCGCCACCGGCCGCGTAGGAAGACGCAATCTCTGCGGGGTGGAAGTTTTCACGCAAAATACCTTTTGACGGAGATGCTTTCTTGATCTCGGCAATCACGGCTGGCTTGCCTTGCGCGATTTTGTCTTCAATCGCCGTTTCAAAACCTCTCAGGTCTTGACGGGCCACGGCCTCACGCCATAAGTCGTTCTCGCTTCGCAATTGTCGAGCGGCTTTGATTTGCTCGACCTTGACGGCGAGTATTTCGTCGAGGATAGTGCTCATGCGCCCAGTTTCCTTGTTAATGCACAAAATTTTTCTAACTTATCGCGAGCTTGGCCAGTTGCAATCAACTCAAACGCCTGTCGTACACCATCGTCAATGCTGCTCGCCCGATTGCCGGCATAAATAGCCAAGCCGGCGTTATAAGCCACGATGTTTCGGGCTGCCCCGGGTTGGTTGTCTAGTGCGGCAAGCACCAAGGCTTTAGAGGCCTCTTTCGAGTCGACCCGGATACTGCGGTTAGACAGCATGTCTAGCCCAAAGTCCTCGGGGTGAATCTCGTATTCAGAGATCTTTCCGTCGCGTAGCTCGCCGACCAGGGTGCTCGCACCTAGCGAGGCTTCATCCATGCCGTCCATCCCATGCACAATTAAGACGTGTCTTGAACCCAAAGACTGTAAGACACGGACCTGTATACCCACGAGGTCACGATGAAAAACGCCCATCATCTGGTTTTTGGCGTTAGCCGGGTTGGTCAGTGGCCCCAATATATTAAAAATCGTGCGAACCCCAAGTTCTTTGCGAATTGGCGCGACGTGTTTCATGGCGCTGTGGTGATGCTGGGCGAACATAAAACCGATACCGATTTCGGCAATGCATTGCGCGACATGCTCCGGTGACAGGTCAACCCTTGCACCGAGGCTTTCCAGAATATCAACGCTGCCGCTTGGCGAGCTTGCGCTGCGACCCCCGTGTTTGGCAACGGGTACGCCGGCGGCGGCGGCCACAAACATGGCGGTGGTTGAAATATTGAAGGTACTGGTGCCATCGCCGCCGGTGCCACACAAATCCAATAAATCCTCAGGATTGGGCGTCTGTACGGGCGTGGCAAATTCGCGCATTACCGTCGCGGCGGCGGTGATTTCACCGATGGTTTCTTTTTTGACTCGCAAGCCCATCAAGAGGGCGGCGGCCAAGGTAGGCGACATCTCACCCCTCATGAGGGTGCGCATCAGGTGCAGCATCTCATCGTGAAAAATCTCACGGTGTTCGATACAGCGTGACAAGGCTTCGCTTGGCGTGATCATGCGCGAACCTCCGCGGTGGCGGGCGTTTCCAACTGGAGGAAGTTTTGTAGCAAAGCGTGACCGTGCTCACTCAGAATGGATTCGGGATGGAACTGCACCCCGTATACGGGCAAGGTCTTATGGCGCACACCCATGATTTCGCCGTCGGCGGTTTCGGCGGTGATTTCCAGGCAGTCAGGTAATGTCTCGCGTTCAATGGCCAGTGAGTGGTAACGGATCACGGTGAACGGAGAGGGTAAGTTGGTAAACACATCGCTGCCGGTGTGTGTGATGTCCGAGGTTTTACCGTGCATGATGACCTTGGCTCTCACCACTCGCGCGCCAAATGCCGCGCCAATGGCTTGATGGCCTAGGCACACGCCTAATATCGGTATTTGTCCGGCGAAGCGAGTAATCAATGGCACAGAAATCCCCGCCTCGTTTGGTGAGCATGGCCCGGGTGAAATGCAAATCAAGTCAGGAGCCAGAGCATCGATCTCGTCTAACGTGATTTGGTCATTGCGATAGACCGCCACGTCGGCACCAAGCTCACCAAAATATTGCACAAGATTGAAGGTGAACGAATCATAGTTGTCTAACATTAGGATCTTAGACATCAGTATCCCCTTGATGGAATAAAACGAACAGCCGCAAATGGCTGGGTCAGGGTGTCAGTCATCATCAGCCGATAGGGGCATCAAGCCCGCTTTGTACCTGCTCTGCAGCGCGCAAGACGGCACGCGCCTTGACCTCTGTTTCTTGCCACTCTTTTTCTGGGTCGGAGTCGGCAACAATGCCTGCAGCCGCCTGCACATACAACATGCCATCTTGGATAATACCTGTGCGAATCGCAATGGCCACATCCATTTCGCCGCCGTAGCTGAGGTATCCGGTGGCACCCCCATAGATACCGCGCTTTACGGGCTCGAGTTCGTCGATGACTTCCATGGCGCGAACCTTGGGTGCGCCGGTCAACGTGCCTGCGGGGAAGGTTGCTCGCAAGACATCCATGTTGCGCATGCCTGGCGCCAAAGTGCCCGTGACGTTAGAGACAAGGTGCATGACGTGGGAGTACCGCTCGATGGTCATGGTGTCAGTGACTGCCACGCTACCAATCTTAGCGACGCGGCCAACGTCGTTGCGAGCCAAATCGATCAACATGACGTGTTCGGCACGTTCTTTTGGGTCCGCTTGCAATTCCTCAGCCAATGCGGCGTCTTCCTCGGGTGTTGCCCCACGTTTGCGGGTGCCAGCGAGTGGTCGAATGGTGACTTCGGTTTCCGGTGGCACGGTATCGCCCGAGCCAAGGACTTCTTGGCGCACTAGAATTTCAGGCGAAGCACCGACCACTTGAAAATCACCGAAATTCCAAAAGTACATATAAGGCGACGGATTGAGCGAGCGTAACGCTCGATAAAGCGACAGCGATGAGTCTCGATAGGGTTTCGCAATTACTTGCCCCACCTGCACTTGCATCAAATCGCCCGCTTCAATATAAGCTTTGGCTTTGCGCACGGCGGCCAGATAATCTTCTTTTTCAAAGCTTCTTATTTCTTCCGTGGCCACGCTGGCATGACTGTAAGGCGTGTCAACTGGCTTACGTAATTTGATGCGCAGCGATTTCAGGCGCTCACGGGCACGGGTGTAAGCCTCAGCTTGCGACGGATCGGCGTAAACCATGAGATAGATACGGCCGGCGACGTTATCGACAATCACCAGTTCATCGAGGTGCAGCAGCAAAAGATCAGGCGGACCTTCCCCCATGCCTTCTGGATAGGGTTTTGTGGCCGGGCCGAGCTTGGGTTCGATATGTCGAACGATGTCGTAACCAAAGTAACCCGCCAACCCACCCGCAAAGCGGGGCATGCCCGGACGCAAGGCCACTTTGAAGCGATCCTGATAGTCAGAGATGAATGACAAGGGATCGCCTTCATTGACTTCGACCACCTTGTCATCTGTAATGACTTCGGTGCGGCGCCCGCGTGCTCGGATAATTGTTCGCGCCGGTAAGCCAATGAAAGAATAGCGTCCAAAGCGCTCACCCCCCATCACCGACTCCAGCAAGCAGGTGTACTTGCCGCCATGTGGGCCGCTGTGCGCGAGCTTTAAATAAATCGCCAGTGGTGTATCGAGATCGGCGTAGGTTTCCTCGATCAGGGGAATACGGTTATAGCCTTGGCTGGCGAGGGCTTGGAATTCGATTTCGGTCATGTTGTCGTTCACTGTGTTGGTGTTTAACAAAAGCCAGGCAAAGGTAAATAAGGTTCGTTGAAAATAAAAAAGCCCGGCCATTAATCGGTTCGGGCTGGTTCAAACTATTTGGGCCTCTAAAGACCACTAATCAAAGCCTACCCGTTGGTTGAACGCCACCAGCGCCAGACGGCGCAAGACGAGGACACAACGGTGATTGTTTTTTTCATGATCAGATCAGTGGTCTATCAGTCAGTATAGAATCAGTATAGGGTCAGTATAAAGTCGGTATTAGATAAGTCTAAGGAAGTTATGGATTGTTCACGCACCTGGTTGATTCACCAGCATCCATGCTGCCGCTTCAACCAGAGTTTGGACTATACCATCGACGGGCAGATCTGTGATCGGCTGACCTTCGTTGTAGCCATAGGGCACCGCCACTACCCGGCAGCCCGCTGCGCGGGCAGAAAGCGCATCGTTGATCGAGTCCCCGATGACTAGCGTGCGTGAGGGTTGGCACGCCAATCGTTCACACGCAAGCCACATCGGGTCGGGGTCAGGTTTGCGGCGCGAGCAGGTATCTCCGCAAATCACGGTTTGCATGAAGCGCGCCAAACCGGTGCGCTCGAGCAACGGTGTGGTGAAGACCGTGGGCTTATTGGTCACGACCCCTAGCTTCAAGCCCCGGGATTGGAAGGTCTCTAACCCAGCCAAAACGCCATCGTAATGCGTCGCGTGCTGACCATTTAAGACCGTGTAGTGTGCATAAAAAAGAGCCCGAGCCTGCTCGAACCGAGCGTTGTTCGTCTGGACAGGGGTTTTTGCTTCACCGGTCAGGGCGCAAGCCACCAACACGTCAACCCCTTTGCCAACAAATGTACCGATTTTGGCAGCGGGGAGGGGGGCGAGCGCCATGTCGATGCGCATGGCATTGGCCGCTGCCGCGAGGTCAGGCAGGCTGTCTAAGAGGGTGCCATCGAGATCCAGGAGAACCGCTTGCCAAGTGGCGGGTGTCGCCCCAGCTGAGCTAGCCACGCGTTGCATCCGCCCGAGCAATCTCTGCGCGCATCGCTTTGATGACTTGCGCATAGTCTTTATGCCCAAAAATGGCTGAGCCGGCAACAAACGTGTCAGCGCCGGCCGCGCGGATGTCAGCGATGTTGTCGATTTTGACGCCACCGTCAATTTCGAGGGCAATGGGCTGACCGCCTGCAGCCAGATGGGCATCAATGCGCGCGCGCGCGTCGCGCAGTTTGGACAAGGAGGCAGGGATAAAAGATTGACCCCCAAACCCTGGGTTAACCGACATCAGCAACACGATATCGACCTTATCGATCACGTGATCCAACCAATGCAGGGGTGTGGCGGGGTTAAAAACGAGACCAGCCCGACAACCGTGGTCACGAATCAGCCCGAGGGTGCGATCAACGTGGGGCGACGCCTCGGGGTGGAAGGTGATGACGTTGGCACCGGCCTTGGCAAAGGCAGGCACAAGGCTATCGACGGGTTGCACCATCAGGTGGACGTCTATCGTGGCGTCAGTAATTGGCCGGATGGCTTCGCATACCATCGGCCCGATCGTTAGATTGGGAACGAAATGGTTATCCATGACGTCGAAATGAATCCAATCCGCGCCCGCTTTGAGCACGGTACTGACTTCTTCGCCAAGCCTAGCGAAATCAGCCGCTAAAATGCTAGGGGCAAGAATGGCTGTTGGCAGTGCTGAGGGGTTGGTCATGGTGTAATACAAATAGAGACGGTCAAAGGACCCCTATTATTGCAGTGAAAGGGTCGCTCAGGATAGTTATCCCACTGTTAGTGTTTGATTGAAGAGGATGGACGTGAAGCCTTTTGAAATGAGTGTTGCGGTACAGACCCAATATATGGCCGACCAATCAGACCCGGAGAATCAGGCGTTCGTTTTCGCCTACACCGTGCGTATCACCAACACGGGCGAGCGCCCTGCTCAGTTAATCAGTCGTCACTGGGTGATTGTTGATGGCAACAATGAGCGCCAAGATGTGCGTGGTCTCGGCGTGGTCGGGCAGCAGCCTTTGCTGGCACCAGGTGAAGTATTCGAATACAGCAGCGGTTGCCCCTTAAAAACCCCAGTGGGGTCCATGCGGGGCACCTACCTGTGCGTTGGTGAAGATGGGGTGCCTTTTGATGCGCCTGTGGCAGAGTTTGTGTTGGCGATGCCACGCACTTTGCATTGATTCAATGGTAACAAAGGCCCAATGATGACAAACGTTTTCAAAGCGGTGCAAGACCTGAAATGGCAACGGTGGATGCCGGTGGGTCTGATGCTATCGGTTCTGGCGGGTTGCTCAAGCGTGCCAGATGCCCCAACAGGTACGCCATCAGTTCCGGTGCGCGAGGCGCGCGTCGAATCGTTCACCGTACCCGCCTTGAGCCGTTTGCCAGAAGGCCAACCTAGACAGATGGCTGGGCGTTATGTCCAAGTGGATTGGGATCGGTTACCCAGGTGGCAAGGCGATGACCTGACCAATTTTTGGGCGAACTTTATCCGTAACTGTCGCGGCTTGATGCGCCCTGTTGGCGCCAGTAACACCCGTTCAGCACGTGCCACGCCTAGGGCCTGGCAGCCTGTTTGTGCCGCTGCAGTGAATCCGGCAACGGCTCCCCGGGCCGACGATGCGCCAGCAATTCGGCAGTTTTTGCAGACTTACTTGACGCCATGGCAGCTTGAAACACCTGCTGGCCAGTTGGCCGATGGCATGGTCACGGGATACTACGAGCCTGTGGTCCGAGGATCACGGCAACGCGGCGGCGCATATCAGTGGCCTTTGTTTGCGGTGCCTGATGATTTGCTCACCGTCGATTTGGTTGACTTGCATCCGGAGCTGGCCAACAAGCGAGTGCGTGGCAAAGTGGTTGGTGATCGAGTGGTCCCTTATGACAGTCGGGAAGAACTCAGCAATCCCGAACGTCAACCCCCGGCCATTGTCTGGGTCGATGACCCTGTGGATAATTTTTTCTTGCAAATTCAGGGGTCTGGTCGGGTGTACCTTGCCGATGGTCCCGATGCGGGTCAAACGATTCGGTTGGCCTATGCCAATCACAATGGCCACCCTTACGTTTCGATTGGGCGCTGGTTAGCCAACAAAGGCGAAATACCCTTGGCACAAGCCTCCATGCAAAACATTCGCGCGTGGGCCAAACGCAATCCAGATCGCGTGCCAGAAATGCTGAATGCAAACCCAGCGGTTGTCTTTTTTGTTGAAGAGCAGATCAGTGATGACGCAGGGGGGCCCAAAGGCGCCTACGGTATTGCGCTCGGCGCGCAACGCTCGATCGCGGTTGACCCGACATTTGTGCCACTCGGTACGCCACTCTATTTGACGACCACGATGCCATCCTCGACCGCGCGATTAGACCGATTGGTTTTTGCCCAGGACACGGGCACCGCGATCAAAGGCTCCGCACGCGCTGATTTTTTCTGGGGTTCCGGCCCAGAGGCGGGGGCTTTGGCCGGTCGGATGAAGCAGCGAGGGCAAATGTGGCTGTTGTGGCCCAAACAAGCAGGAGCCCCGTCAGCGAGATGAAAGCCAGTATTGTGATTTGTGGAGCCGGCATTGTTGGAATGGCCAGTGCGTTGGCTTTGGCAAAAGGTGGCTGCAAGGATGTTGTTTTACTAGGTCCCCAGGCAGCGATACCTGCCCCATCGCAGGATCCCCATACCTTTCACCCGCGGGTCTACGCCATCTCTGCTTCGAGCCAACAGTTTCTGGCCACCATTGGCGTTTGGTCGATGCTCGATATGGGCAGAATTCAGCGTGTGGAAGCCATGGAAATCCGTGGTGACAAATTTGGCGCTTTGTACCTGCGTGCTTGGCAGGCTGCCCAAGCCCAACTGACCTGGATTGTTGAGGCAAGCGAACTAGAGCGTGTGCTCGCGCAAGCCTTACAGGTTTATGGCGTTCGGTGGGTCTCTGACACTCTCGAGCAATATCAAAACAGTGCCGGTAAGACAGCGAGTGGCCAAGTTTGGGATGCAGACTTATGGGTGGCAGCCGATGGGGCTTCATCCAAATTGAGAACGTTGGCAGGCCTGCCTTACGAAGACGATCCTTACGATGCCATTGGCGTGGTGGGCCATTTGACATGTGAGCGACCGCATCAGTCTGTAGCGCTGCAATGGTTTACCCCCGAGGGCGTGCTCGGTCTGTTGCCGCTACCGGATAGCGATGTAGGCCATCAAGTTTCCATGGTTTGGTCTCTAAAAAAAGTGTTTGCCGAGCGACTGCTAGCCATGGAACCTGCGCAACAGGCCAATGAGCTAGCGGCAAGTTTGAGACAAGCCACCCGCGGCCGCTTAGGGCAGTTGCAACTTCGTGGTGATTTGCGCGGTTTCGGCCTTGGTGTGGCGCAATCAGCCATGATCGGCTCTAAGGTGGCATTGATTGGCGATGCGGCGCACCGTGTGCATCCCCTTGCTGGGCAGGGACTGAATCTTGGTCTTGGTGATGCGCAGGCATTGTCTGAGGTCGTTTTAAAGCGCGAAGTCTTTTTATCGGCAGGCGATCCGCTGGTATTAAGACGTTATCGCCGCGAGCGCGCACAGGCGATTTTGGAGATGCGTCTTGTGACCGATGGTTTGAAGCGTTTGTTTGATACGACATTGCCACCGCTGCCGTGGCTGCGCAATGCAGGACTGAGTCTGGTCGACCGCATACCGCTGGTTAAGCGTTTGCTGATTGAGGGCGCTTCGCGCTCCGCATGAGCTTAGGTGGTCAAAAGGGAAAGAAAATGATGCAAGGTCTTATGAATGTGAGATGGAAAGCCAAGCGACTTGCGAGTGCGTGGCTTTTGATGATCGGTGCCATGAGCTTGACCCTGGCAGCACCTGCGGCTGCCCAGTCATCGGTCACGGCTAAGGAGCCCGCCATCGTGCAGGGTTCAGCATCAACGACGACAGAGTCGACCGATACCCCGAAAGCGGGTACATCGGACGAGCACACCGAGCAAGTCAAAGCACGGTTTAGTGAGCGATTTGGCAACATGCCTGTCACCGAAGTGCGATACACAGATTTTGGGTTGTTTGAGGTTCAACTCGGCTCTAGCCTGGTGTATACAGATGAACCGGTGACTTTCGTGCTCGATGGACATTTGATTGATGCCAGTACACGGGTCGATATTACCGAGCAGCGCTTAGAGGTGTTGTCACGCATTGATTTTGATGACCTGCCGCTGTCCTTGGCGATCACAGAGGTTAGGGGCGATGGTTCGCGACGCATGGCGATTTTTGAGGATCCGAATTGCGGTTACTGCAAGCAATTGCGGCGCAGCATGGAGGGCATCGATGACCTAACGATTCACACCTTTTTACTGCCTATTCTGTCCGCTGACTCCACCGAAAAAGTTAAGAATGTTTGGTGTGCCGAAGACCAGACCAGCGTTTGGGACGATTGGATGTTACTCGGTGTCGAACCGCCAGCAGCCAGTTGCGACGCACCAATCGACGAATTCTTGACCCTGGCGCGATCGCTTAATATTGAGGGGACCCCGGCTATCTTTTTTGCCGATGGGTCGATGGTGCCAGGCGCTATTTCACAAGAGGCGCTAGTCAAACGCTTGAGTCCAGATGACAACGAATGAGTCATTGGCAGGCAATGAATAGTCGAATTAATCGTCGGTAACTGGCCGACGATAATAAATGGGGATCAATATGAAGATTGCAGTCTTAGATGATTACTTAAACGTATCAAAGCCGTTGGCGGATTGGGACCGTTTGGGTGACGAGGTGGTATTTTTTCAAGACGTCATTGCCGCCGAGGATTGCGCGCAAGTGCTTGCAGACTTTGATGTCATCGTGGCCATGCGTGAGCGCACGAAGTTCCCTGCCACCTTGATTCAAGCGCTTCCGAAGTTAAAACTGATCGTGACCACGGGACTGCGTAATAACTCGATTGATATGTCCGCCTGCCAAGCCGGCAACATTACGGTTTGCGGTGCGCCTGGCGATGAAAACGGGGCAGTTGGAACAGCCGAATTGGCTTGGGCACTTGCCCTGGCGCTTTTTAAGCGTATTCCGCAAGAGGCGCGCAATATGCGAGACGGTCTTTGGCAGACCGTGATGACACCAACGCTGTCGGGTAAGTGTTTGGGCTTGTTGGGTGTTGGCAAACTGGGCCAACAGGTTGCGCAATACGGCAGAGCCTTTGGTATGGATGTGATCGCTTGGAGTCCTAACTTAACAGACGAGAGGGCGCAGGCAGCGGGCGTTCGCCGAGTCGATAGAGCGGCACTCTTTGCGCAGGCTGATATCGTGTCAGTTAATTTGGTGCTTAGCGAGCGCACTGAGGGTGTCGTTGACGCGGCGAGTATCGCCGCCATGAAGCCATCGGCTTATTTCGTGAACACGTCACGTGCTGGCTTGGTGGACATGGCCGCTTTAAAGAAAGCCCTAGAAGCAGGCACCATTGCTGGCGCGGGCCTAGATGTTTTTGATGTGGAGCCGTTACCTGCGAATGATCCATGGCGGCAGGTGCCCAACACCATTTTGACACCCCACCTCGGTTATGTGACCACGGACAATTACAACGCTTACTTTCCGAATGTGGTCGATGCCATCGAGGCGTTTAAAAAGGGTCAGCCCATCCGGGTTATCAGTTAATGGAGCGTTTGCTGCCAGTCCCTTTATTGGTGCGACTGTTATTGCTCTTGGTGCTGGCAGCGGCAGCTTACTTCTTTTCAGGCTTTTTGGTGCCCGTTTTAGCGGCGCTGATCATTGGATTTGCGAGTTGGCCGATTTACGCTCGAGTGGTAGCGCGACTAGGGGGACAAACCACCTGGGCAGCCACCATTTCGTTGCTCATCATTTTGACCGTTTTGGTTCTTCCTTTGTCTTTGGCTCTTTATTACGCCATTTCCGAAGCGTCTAACTTTGTGATTTGGCTACTTAAAGCCAATCGCGAAGGCATATTTGCACCGGAGTGGGTCACTTCACTGCCATTGATCGGTCAAACCGTTGCCCGTTACTGGAATATTTATTTGGGCGAGCCTCAGGCCTTGGGTGCTTGGGTTGAAGTCTTTACGGGACAACACCTTGGCGATATTTATCGCCTCGTGGTCAGCGCCACAGGCAATTTATTTCATATTTTTCTGACGGTGCTCTTCATGATGATCACGCTCTTTTTTGTCTATAAAGACGGGCATCGATTGACCGCGCAGTTAGATCTGGTTGGGGAGCGCTTATTGCCGACTCGCTGGCAACATTTTTCACGGGTGGTGCCGGCTACCATCAGCTCGACGGTCACGGGCATGGGGCTGATCGCGATTGGCGAAGGCCTGATTTTGGGTGTGGCT
>CBFHKV010000005.1:129235-171732 GCA_965656505.1 Burkholderiaceae bacterium
GTCGACAAAACCTTGCGGCCCCGTCTGGTTGGTGGACCAGTGAAGTTGCCGTTTTTGCCAACGTTTTTTGGATTGGTCGGCGGTGTGCAAACCATGGGTCTTGTGGGCTTGTTTGTGGGGCCAGTGCTGATGGCCTTGTTGGTCGCCATATGGCGTGAGTGGCTCTACAACTTGCAGGCGGATAAAGAACCGATGGCGAAGAGTCTGCCGTCTGATTAGCCGTTTGAGTTTGTCCCGTTGTGGCGCACATCTTCGGTGATGTGACCATCGACCAAAGTGATCGTGCGGTCACAGGTTTGTGAGAGTCGTGCGTCATGGGTCACAATCAAGACCGCGCAATCAAAGTCTTGATTGAATTTTCTGAGTAATTCAAAAATATGTGCAGCGGTTTGCGTATCCAGGTTTCCGGTAGGCTCATCGGCCAATAGCAACGCAGGTCTTGTGACTAAAGCTCGCGCGATGGCGACGCGTTGCTGTTGGCCACCCGACAGTTCGCTCGGTTTTTTGCCCTCGAATCCTTTGAGCCCGACAGCCTCTAAAAGCTGTGCGGCCCATTGCTGTTGTTCTGCGGTGGGCTTACCGCTCTTAACCATCATGGGCATCAAGACATTTTCTTGAGCGTTAAATGCTTCGATTAAGTGGTGAAATTGAAAGACAAATCCGATGTTTTCTCGACGCAGCGACGTGCGTTCTTCGTCTTGTAGGTGGCGTGTGGCAACATCGGTGATGAATAATTCACCATCGGTTGGCTGGTCCAAAAGACCAATCAAGTTCAGTAAGGTGCTTTTGCCAGAACCCGAGGGGCCCACTAAGGCACAAAAGTCATGGGCATGGAGGGTCATGTTCAAGCCATGGAGGACCTCAACTTCGGTCGGTAAGCCAACGTTGTAACACTTGCGCACGTCCTGCAAGCGCAGCACGCTCTCATTCGAAGACACAGGCTTAGACATAGCGGATGGCCACCACAGGATCTAGACGTGAGGCGCGCCAGGCTGGCGCAATCGCCGCCAAGACACCTGCAATGGTTGCCACTGTCACAGCTACCGGCACAATCGTGACGGAGGGATGAATGTCGAATAAACCGGGCCCATACTCGTTAAAGACCCAAACCATTACCCAGCCCACGCCGGCCCCGGCAAACGAGCCGCTAAGACCCAGGAGGGCGCCTTGAATCAGAAACACACGCAGCATTTGCGCGCGCCTAGCGCCCATGGCACGCAATATGCCGATTTCACGCGTGCGCTGCGTCACGCTGATGGCCAGTACGCTGGCAATCCCCAAAGCGACGGATAAGGCCACAAAGAAACTGATCAGGTTGGAAGACAGGCTTTGGGACTTTAAGGCGTTCATCAATTCACTATTGGTTTGCATCCAGCTTTCGGCTTTAAGCGCCGTTAGCCGATCAATGCGATCAGCGACAACGCTAGCGGCAAAGATATCGCTGACAGTCAGATCGATGACCGTCGCACCGCCGAAGAGTCCCAGCAATGCTTGGGCCTGCTTAAGATCCAAGTAGACGTAACGCGAGTCAAGCTCACGCACGCCAAGCTCAAAAATCCCGGTAATGGTCAGAACAGCCGCTTGGCCGTCGCCCGCCTCGAGGCGTAATTTGCCGCCGATTCGAACCCCTAGGTCTCTAGCGAGTGCTGAGCCAATGACGGTATTGCCGGCACTCACTTTGAATTCACCGGCGACGATGTTGTCGCTCACGGAGATGATTTTTTCGTAGCGCTCAGGATCAATGCCGATCACAAGGATCGACTTTAATGCTTGGCCACGACGGGCGAACGCGGGTCCCGACACCACGGGCGAGGCTGCCGTGACCATAGGGACTTCTTCCAAAGACTGCAAGACTTGTTGCCAGTTATTAATGGATCGCAAGCGCTGTGCCCTTTCATCTTGTTGCACCAGACGCGCTGCACCGTCTCGAGAGGGGGCTATCAGGTTGACCGCTTGCTGTGGTTCGACTTTGATGTGCGCTTGCGTGCCTAGCGTGCGGCTGACGATATTTTCTTGCAGGCCACTAACAAGCGTGACGATAAAAACAATGACGGCGACCCCCACACCAATACCCACCAAGATCAGTAGGGTCTGCGCAAAGCCTTGACGCAAAAACTTCAAGGCAATGGTTAACTCAATCCACATGTTCGGCCCGAACCCTTTGGCCCACTGTTAAATCGGGCGTGAGGATAACTAGGTCGTTATTTTCTAGGCCATCGATGATCTGCGTGGCGGCCAGGCCCCGAAGTCCAAGCGTCACCTCACGCAAGCTAACGCGGCCAACAGAATAGACATGAACCGTGGCTTTGTTGCCTTCGATATCGTGTAGTGCATCATTGGGGATGACCCACCCTTGATCGACTTGGCCCGTTAAGATCGTGACCGTGACCGTCAAGTCTTGTTTCAGATAGTCGGGTGGTTCGGGCACAATCAATCGCACGTCAACGGTGCCTCGTTGCGGATCAATGGTTGGTGCAATGTTGTCCACGATGGCTTCAAACACACGGTCAGGATAGGCATCAGGGATGGCTTGTGCGGTCTGACCGATGGCCAGCACGCCTAAGTTGCGCTCGTCAACGGGCACCAATATTTCGGTGTCACCCGTGCGCGCCATTTCTAACAAAACGCGTCCTGCTTGCACCAGATCGCCCGGTTCGACGTTGCGTGTCAGGATGGTGCCATCGACTTGGGCGCGGATTTGCGTTTTAGCTAGGGCGGCTTGCGCGGCGGTTAGTCGTGCTTGAAGGATTTGTTCTTCGGTGCCACCCGACGCGAGTGCTTCACTCACGAGTCGGGCTTGTTGAGCTGCAGCGTTAGCGACTGTTTGGGCCTGTTGGGCTTTTTCATAAACTTCGCGCGAGATGGAATCACTTTTCAGTAATGCCGCACGGCGTTGCGCTTCCCGCGATGCCTGCTGCAATTGAGCCTCGACTTGCGCCAATGCGGCTGCCGCCTGTGGTCGTCGAGAAAGGCGAAGGTTTGATAAAGCGGCTTGTGCCTCACGCTCTCTAGCCGCAAGCTCATCGGACTTAAGCTCAATCAGTAAATCACCCGATTGAACTTGATCGCCTTCACGAACCAGGCGACGTTCGACCACGCCAGTTATTTCTGAGCCGATTTGAGAGCGAGAGGGTGTGGCGATACGCCCGGTTGCCACCACGGTTTGCGTCAGATCGGTGGGTTCGACAGCGTACACCTTAACCGCGGGTCCTTGCCAGATGCGAAAGCCGATCCAGGCGACAGCGATTAAGGCGACAATCGCCAGTACCCAGCCCTTTTTTGACAGCTTATTGCCAGTGGTACCACTCATGGCTGTGCCTTCGATAAATCGTTACGCGGCTCTTTAAACCGTCGGAAATGTCCCTGGCAACAGGATGCGCTTATCGACCGTTTCAATATCTGTGTGACCGCAGAAGGCCATGGTGAGGTCCAGCTCTTTGTGGATAATTTCGAGCGATTTGGTAACCCCAGCCTGCCCCATGGCGCCCAACCCATACAAGAAGCTGCGACCGATGTAGCTCCCGCGAGCACCCAACGCCCTTGCTTTGAGAACATCTTGTCCGCTACGAATCCCGCCATCCATGTGAATTTCAATCCGATTTCCCACCGCGTCTACGATTGCTGGTAAGGCATTGATACTCGAGTCCGCACCGTCAAGCTGTCGTCCACCGTGGTTACTGACAATTAATGCATCAGCGCCGGAGTCCGCTGCCATACGGGCGTCTTCGACGTCCATAATGCCCTTTAGAATCAGTTTACCCCCCCAACGCTTCTTGATCCATTGCACATCGTCCCAATTGAGTTTGGGATCGAATTGTGACGCCGTCCATTCGCTTAGCTTGCTCATGTCTGTCACGCCCTTCACGTGCCCAACGATATTGCCAAACTGGCGTCGTTTGGTGCCTAACATCCCAAGCGCCCAGCGTGGTTTGCTGGCGATATTGACGAGGTTGGCAAGCGTGAGCTTGGGTGGCGCACTCAGCCCATTGCGAAGGTCTTTGTGGCGTTGCCCGAGTATTTGTAAGTCCAGGGTCAACACCAGGGCACTGCATTGGGCTTGCTTGGCCCGGTCAATCAAACGCTCGATAAAACCACGATCTTTCATGACGTAGAGCTGAAACCAAAAGGGGTGATGGTCGGTCTGTTCGGCCACGTCTTCGATCGAGCAAATGCTCATGGTCGATAAGGTGAACGGAATGCCGAAGTCCTTGGCCGCCCTCGCAGCAAGGATTTCGCCATCAGCGTGTTGCATGCCCGTGAGCCCCGTCGGCGCGATTGCGACAGGCATCGATGTGGGTTGGCCAACCATCGTGGTTTTTGTCGAGCGATTTTCCATGTCAATCAAAATGCGTTGGCGCAATTTGATCTTGTTGAAATCTGATTCATTGGCACGGTAAGTCGACTCCGTCCATGCCCCCGAGTCGGCGTAGTCGTAGAACATGCGCGGCACACGGCGCTTGGCGAGGACCCGTAAATCCTCAATCGTGGTGATGATGGGCATGAATGTCTCCGCCTCTGATGACTTTGAATAATTCGGCTGCACGGCGTCACTTCGACGCAACGAATACCAGCCAGACCAACGCAATCGTTAGTATGCCAAATAATATTAGTCTGCAAGTCTTGGTCCTTTGAACGTCGCAAGCCGAAAGTAACCAAGGGTTTTCATTAGGTTCTTATAAATCGTTGTTGCCTATAATTTAATTGATAATTTTTAGCTCATAATTAATGGAGAATAGCCATGGATCGTCGTTCTTTCATACGCAAAGCAGGCGTCGCTGGTGTGGGTGCCACCGGTCTATCGAGTATTGCCGCGCCTGCCTTGGCACAAAATAAAATTACCTGGCGCATGGTGACAACGTGGCCCAAGAACTTCCCCGGTTTGGGTGTTGGTGCTCAGCGGTTGGCTGACCGCATCACAGCCGCATCAGGTGGTCGGCTGACTGTGCAAGTTTTCTCGGCGGGTGAATTGGTGCCACCACTGCAGTCGATCGATGCGGTGATCGACGGTGGCGCAGAGATGTCGCACGGTGCCGCCTACTATTGGCAGAACAAAAGCCCAGCTTTAAGCTTCTTTACCGGTGTACCCTTTGGGATGACCAGTCGTGAGTTATCGGCATGGGTACGCTATCTTGGCGGGCAGGAGATCTGGGACGAGGTTTACGATCAATTTGGACTTCAGGGCTTTCTGTCAGGCGACACAGGCACCCAAGCGGGTGGTTGGTTTCGCGAAGAAATCAAAGGATTGGAAGACCTACAAGGTTTGCGTTTTCGTACCCCCGGCCTCGGTGGCAAAGTGTGGGGCAAGCTCGGTGTGTCCGTCACTAATATGGCGGCAGGTGAAATCTTCCAGGCCCTGCAGTCGGGATCATTAGATGCCGCTGAGTTTGTAGGCCCATACAACGACTTGGCTTTGGGTTTTTACAAAGTTTGCAAAATCTATTACACCTCAAGTTTTGTGGAACCGGGCTTGGCCACAGAGTGCGTGGTGAACAAGAGCAAATACCAAGCTTTGCCCAAAGACCTTCAGGATTTGGTCCGCGATGTTTGTCAGGCCGAATACGATCAAGTTGCCTCTGACTTTGCTGCTAACGACCCACGTTCACTCGAAGTGTTGATCAACCAGCATGGTGTCAAGGCCATCCCACAGTTTCCTGACAGTGTGTTGAGTGCGGCGGCCGAAGCCTCGGCTGAAGTATTGAATGAAATTGCGGACAATGGCGATGCGTTGACTAAAAAGACATACGACAGCTTTATTAAAGCGCTAAACATCACCAAAATTAAAACCGATGGTACCGATGCACAGTTTATCGATGCCCGCACCAAGTATTTCAAGCTCTAACCGAGAGTATTTGAGTTTGTTAATACCCTTCGGGTGAGTCAAAAAAAACGCCAACAAATATTTTTGTTGGCGTTTTTTTTCGACTAATTAAACCAAAGCATGGTGAAAAGAATAAAAGTCCGTGTTGCGACGTCAATAAAGCGCTTTGGGTAACCAGGTTACGATTTCCGGGAAGACAAACAGCAAGGCAATGGCGATAATTTGAATCATCACAAAGGGAATTGCACCCTTATAGATTTGTCCGGTACTCACCTGATTGGGTGCCACGCCACGCAAGTAAAAAAGCGAAAAGCCAAACGGCGGTGTTAAAAAACTCGTCTGTAAGTTCACCCCAACCATGACACCGACCCAGACGGGATCTAGGCCCAACATCAATAAAATGGGGGCGGTGATGGGAATGACGATAAAGATGATCTCAAAGGTGTCCAAGATGAAACCCAGGACAAACATGATCAGCATGACGACGATCATGGCACCAATCGCACCGCCCGGTAGGTTGGAGAGAAATTCGTGTACTAAGTTGTCGCCCCCCATCTGACGAAACACGATTGAGAACACCGACGCCCCAAAAATGATGATGAAGATCATTGAGGTGATGGTGGCGGTGGATACCACGGCTTCTTTGAGTACGGTAAATGATAATCGCCAGCGGGAAGCGGCCAGTATCATGGCGCCAACCGCGCCCACTGAGGCCGCCTCTGTTGGGGTGGCGATGCCGCCTAAAATGGACCCGAGCACGGCCGTGATAAGTAATAGTGGTGGTATCAATGCCACGAGTACTTCTTTGCCGAGGGCGCGTCGTTCTTCAGCTGAAATAGGCGTTGCGGGACAGCTTTTCGGATCCTTTATCGCCTTGATGACCATCCACACCAAGTAGAGCGATACCAATAGTAAGCCCGGTAGAAACGCACCAGCAAATAAGTCGCCCACAGACACTGGGTCGGGCGCAAAGTTGCCTTGAGCCATTTGCACCTGTGAGTTAATACCCGCCAACATGTCTGCCATGAAAATCAGAACGGTTGATGGTGGGATGATTTGTCCTAGCGTGCCGGAGGCACAGATGACACCGCTTGCTAGTTTTGGGTCATAACCGGCGCGCAACATGGCAGGCAAAGAAATCAAACCCATAGTGACCACCGTCGCGCCAACCACGCCCGTTGAGGCAGCTAGTAGTGCACCGACCAAGATGACCGAAATACCCAACCCGCCGCGCAAGTTGCCAAACAGTTTGCTCATGGTCATCAGCAACTGCTCGGCTATTTTGGAGCGCTCGAGCATGACGCCCATAAAAATAAACAAAGGCACGGCAACAAGTACTTCGTTGGTCATGAAGCCAATGTAGCGACCCGCTAACGACGAAAAGTTGCTGAAACTAAAAACGCCAAACTGGTAGCCAACAATTGCGAAGAGTAAAGACGTGCCAGCAAGCGTAAAGGCCACAGGAAAGCCGAGCATCAGCATGCCAATCACGCCAAAAAACATCAATCCGGAGAGGATTTCACCAATGAGTATGGGATCCATGTCGCTTATTCCTTAACAGCGGCTGGCGCGTGTGAGTCGAATTGGAAGTCAGCTGGAATCAGGTCTTCACGGTTCGCTAAAACGAGCCATGATCGGATGAGCATGGCAATGCCTTGTAACGCCACTAGCACAGCGAAAATCAATATGAAAGATTTCAAGATGAAGAGCCCCGGCATCCCGCCGACGTTTGCTGACGCTTCGAGGAGACGCCATGAACGAGCCACGAAAGAAAAACCATAGACGTAAGTGACATACGTAAACGGCAACAGGAAAACAAGGACGCCAAAGAGATCGGCAATGGCTTTAGATCTTACGGTTGCTGGTCTGTAGAATATATCCACGCGGACATGATTGCCCCTAAATAGCGCGAAACCAGCCACAGCGGTAAACATCGCGCCATTTAGCCAAACATATAAATCTTGGGCCCATAGGCGAGTATTAGAAAACACGTAACGTTCAACCACGACAGCAAAACAAACCAGCACGATACCGAGCGCTAGCCAAGAAAAAGTATGCCCAATCCACTTGTTTAGCTGGTTGATAAATCGCATCGCAGTGGCCAAAGCGAGTAACATAAAAAATCTCTCCAAGGTGTTTTAATCAAGTACACCCAAATTTTTAATCCGCGATTGTAAAGCAGACTTAATGTAGCCATGGCCTTCAGCGCCTCGGGCGCTGGCTTGTTGGCGTGAGGGGTTGCTTGTTGTGGTTTACGCCCCCGCACGAGCAGTGCTGTGAGCGTTAAATTTCAACCAAAGTAACGCCAATTGGCGGTTTTATAAAGGAGAATCCAGAAAGTGTTCAAAGGATGGGGGGCGAAATTCGCAAATGGTGTCTTTTGGGTGGTCGGCCACATCCCCCTCAGAGGTATTCAATATCTCGGTCGACTCATTGGCGTCTTGATGCTGCGTTTGCCCGGTAGCTACAAACGCCGCGCCCAAGAAAACCTGAAAATCGCACTGCCCGGCGCAGACGACAAGCTGTTGGCCCCCTGCTTGCGTCATGTGGTGACTTTGTTTCTCGAAATGCCCTATTGGTGGTCGGCAAGGGATAGTCAACGGCATATTGAGGCGCAAGCCCAAAAGCATGACTGGACTGAAATCGATCAGGCACTATCCAAAGGCAAAGGAATGATCCTGGTGTCCCCTCACGTGGGTAACTTTGAGTTACTCGCCCCAGTATTTTCCCAGCGTCATCCAGCCACGGTCTTGTTTCGTGTTCCGCGTATTCGGTGGTTGCGAGACTGGTTGCTGGCGTTGCGTAACCGCGGGCAATTGCGTTTGGTGCCGGCCGATGTGACCGGCGTCAGGGCGCTCGCCAAAACCTTGAAACGCAAACAAACCATTGGGATGCTGCCGGATCAAGTGCCCACTGACGGCGAAGGAGTTTGGGCGCCTTTCTTCGGTAAGCCCGCATACACCACGACGCTGGTTCGCCGTTTACAAAAACTAACCGACGCTCCTGTGGTGGTCTTATGTGCGTATCGATTGCCTGAAGGAAAGGGGTTTGAGATCAAACATTGGCTGCTAGATGACACATGGCCAGATGATGAAGTGCTTGCCGCCACCAAGTTAAATCAAGCTTTGGAGGCCGCCATCTTGCACGAGCCCACTCAATACTTGTGGGGCTATGACCGGTTTAGAACACCGCGAGTTCGTGCAATCAAAGCCCAAAACGCTTGAACCAAGCCGATCCTTAAACCCCTGTGGGGTAGATTATTTTAGCCTGAGAGCTCTTCAAAATCATTCGCGTAGTCCCTGAGCGTTTCTTGTAAAAAGCGACGCTGTCGGTCAGTCATTTGATTGAGTAGCGAAACAGTCAGTTCGGCGAGTGCCACGAGGCGCGGCTCACGTTGCGCTTGCAGCGCCGTGACTCTATATCGGCTCAGGCTTTGGAAGTATTCATGAAGCGCGACGGCGGCCTGCTCTGCCGAGGGCGCGCTTTGAGCTTGCGCCAAAATCTCCAAAAGCGCTTGCTGTCGCGCGACACGCTCGCGCCCCCAGAGCGTTGCCGTGTCGGGTTGTCTCGCTAACCAGTCGTCTAGCGTCTGGTTTTGACCGTCTGTCAGTGTTCCGAGCCAGCGTTCATAACGCTCCTCAAAACGCTCTTTACGTTCCTCCAGTGTCTGTGATGAATCGCCTAAGTTCTCTTCGGCGTATTCTTCATTCGAAGCCTTGAATTCGTCACTGAGCTGCTCTCTTTGTTCCGGTGTCAGGGTGAGTACCAAGGGAGCAAGATGCAAAGCAGACCGTTGACCAATCACCAACAAATCGTTTTCAAACATTTGTTGCTTTTCGAGGATCTCGGGTACGGTGAAGGTGTGTGGCTCATCGAGCTTATCGGCCCATTGCCTAAGTGTTGCCGCGTATTCTGGTAAAGCGCTCTCGCGATGCCAAGCTTGGAACGCCAAGAGCTCTTGCTTTAACAACGTTTCTTGTTCGTCTGTTAAATCCAAATAGCTATCTAGCTGGTATTGGAGTAGTGAGGGGGCGTAGTTGTATCCGAGCTTTACTGAACCGCAGGCCGTTAGACCCAACACCGTGATCAATAGGAAAAAGCGTCGCAAAAGCCGCATTGCAAATGCCTCCTGTGAGCAAACAAAGCACGAATGAGGTTGACCGCTTTAGGCTTGTCAGACTTTTGATTGGGACGACGCGATCGTTGTGGATGTCCAAAAAGGGGACACGGCTAACAACACACTGATCATAGAAAATGCAAAGCCTAGACGATAGGTACCGGTCAAGTCATAGAATAACCCAGAAGCATAAGCCCCAAGCGCCGCACCCAAGGACATACACGCATAGATCGTGCCGTAAATCGTCGTCTGCGCTCGACCGGGGAAAATACGTGCCGATATCGTTGAGACAATGGGACCGCGGGCGCCCTGAGCCAGGCCAAATAACAAGACAAAGAGTGCCAAAGCCCACTGTGAAGGGAAATAAGACAGCACAAATAAAAGGGTGATGCCTAAAAAGGTACAAATAAATGTTGCTGTAACGGTTAAGCGCGCGCCAAATCGATCGGATAAAAAACCCGCCGTACTGACGCCAATCACAGATAACATGCCCGCAAAGCCAAAGGCGGTGGCCGCTTCAAATGGACTGAAGCCTGTCTCCACCAAAAAGACAATGGTTTGCACCAAAATAATATAGATCGCGAAGGCCGTGAAGAAAAAAACCTGCGCCAAAGACCAAAACGCGCGGGTTTTCATGGCCTCTTTCAAAGGCTCAAGACTTAGCCGATTTTTCCCGACAGGCATGGCCGGCATGTCAGGGTCTTGCCTGCCCGCCTTGATACGTTGCCAAGGCAATAACAACACAACCGGTAGTAGACCGAGCAATATGCCACCGAGTACGTAGTAAGCAATCCGCCAACCTTGCCAATCAATCAGGTACTGAGCGAACGGCACAATCACCAAGCTACCCGCACCAAAACCCGCATAGGCAATGCCAATGGCTGTGCTGGTATTGCCTCTAAACCAGCGGCTAATCAAGCTCGTCGACGGCACCATGCCTAGCGCGGATATCCCAATACCTCCTGCTAACCCAATAAAGAAGTGGAATTGCCACAGCTGGGTTAGATGGCCAGCGGTGACGTAGGCCGACCCCATCACCAGTAGACCGGTCGTATAAACCACCCTTGGACCCCAGCGATCGAACAGGATGCCGACAAAGGGGGCAGACAAGCCGTTGGCCAACATGTAAATCGAATATACACTGGAGATGCCCGAACGGCTCCAACCAAACTCAATTTCGAGCGGTAACAAGAAGGCCACATAGGTGTCGGCAATACCTCGCCCCGCCATGTTGAAAGCAAAGCAGATGAATAAAACGAGTAGCGCGAGCTTTCCGTCGGATAGTTTGTTTTTGACGAGTGGCATAGAGAGACGGTAAATGGGATGGATCGCATACAAATGATCCTTAATGCCACGGTATCACAGGCGCGACCTGTGCCTTTACGGATTACTGATCAAAGAATTCGACCTTGCCGAAACAGTCGGGCGCCCATGCCTAGCAAAATCAGTAATAAACCACCCCCTAAAAAAACCGCGCTGACCTCCATGGGCTGTTGTCTATTGAATTGAATACTGGCATCAATAGCCTCGTAAATGGCCTGCCAATCTTGGGGGTCGACCCCTTGGTAATGTTGACCGATGGTGAGATTAGATATGTCACCAAGCAAGGCCGCATCTAAGCGAACGCGCTGTGAAATGCCTTCTGCCTTGACGACGGCACCACGTGAGGTGCCCACCCCAATCGTGTGCACGCGAACCCCTAAATCGGCAGCGATCTCGGCCATTGCCATGGCCTTCGGCCCCAGGTTTGATTCGCCATCTGAGATCAATACCATGGCCACTGATCGATTGGAGCCTGGCGGTACAACCTGTTCGGCGTCTGGTTGCCAAGCCTGTTCAGCCCCTTCATTCTGGCTTTCAAGGCTGGCATTCAATAAACCCTGCACATCGATACCCGCGTCTGGCAGTAATTCAGCGAGCCCAACCAATAAACCGCTGCCTAAGGCCGACCCTGTCTGTAGCGATGTGTTCTTTAAGGCATCCCTAATGGCATCACGATCTTTGGTTGGTGCCTGTATCAGGGTGGCTGTCGCTGCTGTTGTCACGAGCCCTACTTGCAGGCTATCAGGTTGCTCATCGAGCAGTTGCAAAATATGGGCTTTTGCAGCGTCTATCCGACTAGGCTCGGTATCATCCGCTCGCATACTGCCTGAAATATCGAGCACGACCATCAAACGATCCGCCCGTTCTGGCAGGCTTAACGACATTTGCGGACGCGCGATCGCAATAATCACGGCTGTCAGTCCAACAACAATTAAAGAACCCGTGATAAAGCCAAACAAAGTGGTTGTTTCTGACCGTCGCAGGAGACGATAGACAACAAGACTCAAAACGACCAAGCCAAGCAGCCATAGCAGGCTTGGCCAGATAAATTGAATGCCGGCATCTTGCCACCAGCGCGCCAGGGCGGTTGTCTCAAGCATGGGCCGGCCTGGAACGGCTCTGACGCAAGAAACGCTGCCGCTGCGCAATAAAGCGAATCAAGTCCTCGTGCACCGTGCTCTCAGTGCTTAACTCCAAACAATCAACGCCGGCCTTAGACAGGCTCTCAAGCAGCTGGTCTTCGTGTTGCTGGGCGTGCTGGGCAAATCGTTGTCTAAACCCAGAATCGCTTGTATCCACAAACACTTGTTGATTGGTCTCGGCATCGCGTAATGTCATCATCCCCATATTCGGTAATTCACGTTCAATGGGATCGATCAATCGTATGGCCACGACATCATGTCGGCTAGCGAGTGCGATTAACGCCTTATTCCAATCCGGTTCCGTCAGGAAGTCAGACAATACAAAGACCGTGGCGCGCTGCTTGATAATGCGTTGCGCGCCTGTTAACAGGCGATTCAAACCCAAGCTTTGCGAAGATGGGTTTAACGGTCCGTTGAGCAAGCGATGCAAAAGATGTAACAAGTGACGCTTGCCCACCCGGCTTGGGATGATGTCTAAATTTTCTTCAGGGAGAGCGCGATCTAAAACAGCACCAATCCGGTTACCCCGCCGTTGTAATAAGTAGCCCATCAGCGCCACATACTGGGCCATCATCACACGCTTGTTGACTGCCTTCGACCCAAACCCCATAGAGGCCGATAAGTCCACCAAAAACCACGCGGTTAGGTCTTTGTCTTGTTCATGCTCGCGCACATAGGGGGTCTGCATTCGCGCGGTCACATTCCAGTCCATGTGACGCACATCATCTTCGGGCCGATATTCTCGTAGATCAGCCAGCATCAAGCCGGCGCCGCGAAACAACGTGCGGTAATCACCCTGCATCAAGCCATCCAAGCGACGGGCACTGGCCCATTCAATGCGTGAAAGCAGGGCTTGCGCATCGATTGGCGAAGCACGGCCGGCTTCGGTCTCTAATGCTGAGTCCCCGGGTGCTTTAGGTTTGAGGAACTTGAACATGGCTTTGCATCGGTTTGTCAGGCGCTGGCACGGCTTTGAGAATTTCCTTGATCACCGAGTCTGTGCTGATGTTGTCAGACAAAGCCTCATAAGAGAGCATCAAACGGTGACGCAAGACATCTGGCACGATATCTATTAAGTCAGCCGGTGTGGTGTAAGCGCGGCCCCGTAAAAAGGCTAGCGCACGCGCACCCTGCACCAAACTGATGGTGGCCCGGGGGCTGGCGCCAAACATCAGGTAGTCCGATAACGACGATAGCCCAACGCTGTTTGGATCTCTGGTCGCATTCACCAAATTGACGGCATATTGAACAATCGCGGAGTCAACGAAACCTTGTTGGCACTGCGCCTGAAGAGTAGCGAGTTGGTCGGTGCTGGCTCGACTTGAGACCGTGATGGCCTGCCCGATGGCCCGTTGAACGATAACGAACTCTTCTTCAGCCTTGGGATAGCCCACCAGTACTTTCATCATGAAGCGATCGACTTGTGCTTCGGGTAAAGGGTAGGTGCCTTCGCTTTCGATCGGGTTTTGCGTGGCCATAACCAAAAAGGGTTCGGGCAGCGGGTGAGTCTGTCCCGCAATCGTGACCTGGCGCTCTTGCATCACTTCTAATAAGGCGCTTTGCACTTTGGCAGGCGCCCGGTTGATCTCGTCGGCTAATAACAAATTGGTAAAGACAGGGCCAATCTCGGTGCTGAATTCACCGGTTTTTTGGTTATAGATGCGGGTGCCGACCAAATCGGCAGGTAACAGGTCAGGGGTGAACTGGATGCGCTTGAAACTGCCTTGCACGACTTGGGCCAAGGTATTGACGGTCAACGTCTTTGCCAAACCCGGCACGCCCTCAATCAACAAATGCCCGCGTGCCAGCATGGCAATCAGGATGCGTTCTAGGAAAGTGTCTTGCCCGACGACGATTTTTTTGACTTCGTAGAGGACACCCTCCATCACGGCCGCCGCGTTTTGCACATCATTTTGGGTTTGTTGGCCTTGCCAGAGATGTTCTTGGCTCATGGGTTGCCTGTGCTCCAGTTAAAAGGGTGGGATACCAGCGGCATTGGCCGCACTGTCCATGGTGATTGCGTAGCCGATGCCTGCAAAGGTGCCGCTTGGCGAAGGATTAAGGATAGCCGTCACCACACCGACCACTTCACCGTTTTGATTCAGTAGCGGCCCACCTGAGCTGCCTGGATTGACGGCGGCGTCGAATTGGATGAGCCCCTCAAGATCTGGCCTGCCGGACGCAGAAAAGCTGCGATTCAAACCGGACACCACACCAGCCGACACCGATGGACCCTCGCCAAACGGAAACCCTATGGCAACGACCAAGTCCCCAGGTGCCAATTGACCACTGGCCGCCAAGGTGAGTGGCTCTAAGTCGTCAGGTATTCGGGCGGGTTGCAAAACAGCGAGATCACGCTCGGGCTCAGCCGAAACCACCGCCGCGGGCGATACCAGTCCATCGGCAAAGGTGACGAGGATTCGATCAGAGCCGGCGACGACGTGATGATTCGTCAAAATGGTGCCGTCCTCTTTGATGACAAAGCCCGCGCCTTTGCCCTTGGTGCTGATGAGGTTGTCGCTTGGCGGTTCGCCATCCAATGTTCGAATACTGACCATGGAAGGTATCGCCTGGCGTGCCACTTGCGCGGCCCGAGCGGGTAACGATTTTGTTGCGAGTGTTTCCATCACGATGGATTCAACGTCGGCTTGATTGAGCGACGCCTGCCCGCTAGGGGGCTCAGTGAGTTGCCACACGGCAATCCCACCGAGCAACACCCCAAGTGCCAGGAGCATCGGTCGACTTTTCAGGGCGCGGGACAGACGAGTCGATCGCCTGCGCTCGGCTTTTGCGGGTTGCGTGGCGGTTGGTGAATCGACCACAGCCGTCTGGTCTAGGTCGGGGACTTTGGCTGAACGGCTGTAAAGCGTGGCACGTTTCATAAACTGACCTCAAGGCAGCGAGCAGTGATACAGTTAATCCATCTTAACGCCGAGCTTCTATTTATGCACTTTATTTGGCCTCAAGCGTTGTGGGGTTTTCTGCTCGTGCCGGTCTTGGTGGGTGGCTACCTGTGGCTTTTGAAGCGCCGTCGGCGTGACGCTTACGGTTACGCGTCGTTGCTATTGGTCAATCGCGCACTGACCGCTGGCCATGGCTGGCGGCGTCATGTGCCGCCAGCGCTATTGCTGCTGTCGTTAATCGCGGGATTGCTGGGCATTGCGCGTCCTGTGGCCAATGTTGTTTTGCCTGCAGACTACCGTACGCTGGTGGTGGCCGTCGATGTTTCGTTAAGTATGTTGGCAGAGGATGTGCCGCCGAGCCGTATCCAAGCCGCCCAGTCCACAGTTAAGACCTTCATCGACGACTTGCCGTCGGATTTGCGAGTAGGATTGGTGACCTTTGCCGGCACGGCGCAAGTGGCTCACCGTGTCACCGAGAATCGGGCGGACTTGCTTGCCGCCGTTGATCGATTCCGGCTGCAAAGGGCAACCGCGACGGGCAGTGGTTTGTTGTTGGCATTAGCCGTATTGCGTCCTGAGCTTGAATTCGATATTGAACCGCTGATTTACGGCTTTAATCCATCGCAAAGGCAAACGCAGCGTCGCGGTCCTTCACTTTTTGATATGAAGCCAGTGGCACCCGGGTCCTATCAGTCTGGTGCGATTGTGCTCATCTCTGATGGCAGGCGAACCACTGGACCCGACCCTATCGCTGCTGCGCAGCTGGCCGCGCAACTCGGTGTGCGTGTCTACACGGTGGCGTTTGGCACACCAGATGGTTTTATTCCCGGATTTGAAGGGCGCTCGTTTTACGCGGCGGTTGATGAACGGACCTTGCAAGCCATGGCCTTGTTAACCGCGGGCGAGTTTTTTAAAGCAGAAAACTCGCAGGAATTGGCCAACATCTATAAACAGCTCACAGCGCAGCTTGAGCTAGAGCGTGGTCGAACGGAGATCTCAGCGTTATTCGCCGGGGCAAGTGCCTTGTTTGTGCTTTTGGCTTCATTGCTCTCCTTGTATTGGTTTCGGCGAAGTCAAGCGTGATTGCTCGATACGTAGGGCAAGCCAGCCACCCAACAAGATACTTACGAAGGCGATCATAGAGACAAAAGACAGCGTGGACATACCCGTCAAGCCTTGACCGATTGAACAGCCCATGGCCAAAGCCCCGCCGACACCCATCATGACACCTCCGACGATGTAACGGGGCATGGTGTTCTCTAGGTCAAAGCCCACCCATTGAAAGCGTCCCGTCAAGCGTGCAGCTAAGAAAGAGCCCAGGACCAACCCAATAACAACCACAACACCGAAGTTCAAGTCCATACCCGTGGCGATCATGCTGTACTGGATGGTTGCACCAACAGGCGCCACAAAGGTTAATGAGGTCACTGGCGTGGGATCGAAGTCATCAAAACCCAACCAGCCGGTGGTCAACCAGCCCGCCAGAACCAAGGCGCCGATCAAGAGCCCGCCAAAAAAGTCTTTGCGCTGCTGGATAAAGCGCTTGTCACGAAAAATGAAATACAGCAACCCAGCACAAAATACGACCACAAATCCCCAGCGAGCACCGTCATGGCTGAAGGTTGATGTCGGTATCGTCACTGACGTGACATCACCAATGGCACTTCGCATCGGTCCAAGCAGCCCCGTTAGGGTTGCGAACCCGCTAATGCCTAAACACAACAAAACCAATAAACAGCGTAAGTTACCTTGACCAAGCAATACCAACGCCCTGGCGCCACAGCCACGCGCCAAGATCATGCCATAGCCAAAAAGGGCACCGCCTGCGGGAATTAACAACCACGAAAAACGGTCGGTTATGTAGATCGTTTGGGTCAAGTCGACCAAACCCAATGTGGCGGCGATTTGTGTGCCAACCAGTGCCACCACGAGTGCGAGAGCAAACGAACGAAGCTTTGTGCCGTTATTTTGTTGAATGTGTTGGCGAAGCGCACTGTTTAAACAAAAGCCGCTGACCTGGGCAATGGCGCCATAAAGCAAGCCAATGCCTAGGGCCACCCAAAGTACGAACTCGCTGATAGGCATAAGCGTTGTGACCGATGACCACCCAAGATAAGAACTCAATAGATTACGATGGTTGTACGAATGGGTTCAAATAGATATTACTAATATGCATATAAAAGGGATCTTATGATCGACTTGTACTATTGGCCAACACCCAATGGCCACAAAATAACCTTGTTGCTACACGAAGCGAGTGTGGCTTATCAAATCAAAGCCATCGATATTTCTCGCGGTGATCAGTTTGAGCCCGATTTCTTGAAGATCGCGCCCAACAATCGCATCCCGGCCATCGTTGATCATGCGCCAGCCGATGGCGGCGCACCCCTTTCGGTATTCGAATCGGGGGCGATCTTGTTGTATTTGGCCGATAAGTTGCAGCGCTTCATTCCCCAATCACCTCGTTTGCGTGTGCAGTGCCTAGAGTGGTTGTTTTGGCAGATGGGCGGCTTGGGACCCATGGCCGGACAAAACCATCATTTTGTTCAGTACGCCCCAGAGCGTATTCCCTACGCCATGGATCGTTACATCAACGAGACCGCTCGCCTTTATGGGGTACTGAACAAGCGCCTGTCTGATGAACGTCAGTTTGTGGTGGGTGACGAGTACACCATTGCTGACATGGCCATATACCCTTGGATTGTGCAACACGAGCGGCAGCAGCAGTCATTGACGGACTTTCCCGCTCTACAAAAGTGGTTTGAGCGCATCAAAAGTCGTACCGCGACCCAAGCCGCTTATGAGGCAGGCAAAGCGATATCCACGCAGCCGACGGTTAACGAGCAGTCGAGAAAAATTCTGTTTGGGCAAAACGCCAACACAGCAAAATAATTTGACTGACTGACTAACGTGGCGGGGGGTGTGAAATGTCGATTCAAGTGGTGGCGTTCGATGCCTATGGCACTTTATTTGATGTGTACTCGGTGAGTACCTGTCTTGAGCGTTTCTACCCTGGACAAGGCCCGTCTATTGCGGGCCTTTGGCGTGACAAACAAATCGAATACACCCGACTCATTAGCTTGTCTGATCCTGTCGGTCATAAGGGCAGTCGGTTCTATCAACCGTTCTGGGAATTGACTCGCAAAGCCCTTCGGTATGCGCTCGCCAAACATGCGTTGCCATTGACGCCTGAGATTGAGCAAGGTCTCATGGCGCAATACGGCAAGCTTGAGGCCTTCGCCGAAAACCAAGGTGTCTTGAAAGCGCTAAAGAAGGCGGGCTTACAAACCGCTATTTTGTCTAATGGCAGCCCCGATATGTTGGGTCAAGCAGTCTCTCATGCGGGACTTGAGCCCTGGCTTGATGAAATATTGTCGGTCGACACCATCAGGCAATACAAAACCTTGCCGGTGACTTATGAGCGGGTAACGCGCACCTTCGATGTATCTGCGGCTCATGTCCTCTTTGTTTCCGGTAACAGTTGGGATGTCATGGGTGCGCAGTGGTTTGGTTTTCAGACTTGCTGGATTAACCGTCAAGAATTGCCCGAAGAAACGCTCGGACCGCCGCCTCACTATCAAGGTAGCGATCTGACGATTGTGCAACAAGTGTTAGGTTGCTAGTGGACGTTCGACATCTAGCGTGGTGACTCGAGTCAACTCCCGCTTATAAGTCTCATCGTCATAGGGTCTGGCCCTATGCATGGTCATGCGATTGTCCCAGATCACCAAATCGCCAACAGCCCATTCATGGAAGTGAATAAAACGGCGGTCAACGGCATGCTCCATCAAGTCCCTGAGTAACAAACGGCCTTCGGGAACGGGCCACTCCACGATCCGACTCGCGTGCGAGGCAAGGTAAAGAGACTTGCGAGGCGTATCCGTAAAAGTACGCACCAACGGATGAACCGCACCGGGCAATTTCTCGGCTTCTTCAGGCGAAAAATCAAAGCCCATGATGTGTCGCGAGTAAACGATGGAGTGGTGGGCATGCAATGGGGCAATCAATGACTTTGTCTCTTCATCCAAGGCATCGTAAGCGGCTCGCATGTCGGCGAACTCGGTGTCCGCGCGCACAGGCGGGATGGTGCGTGCATAAAGCATTGAATACCGCCCGGCAGGGTCCTCAAAAGACGCGTCAGTGTGCCAAATACGGTTACTGATATTGTTGATCCGACGTCGATCTTTGGCGTCCAAAATTTGGCCAGTGGCCCCAACATTAGAGATGTCTGTTAGCGCCTCGTCGCCGTAACGATTCTTGGCCAATACCGCTGACGATGTTTTGCGGTGAAGCTCACCATCGAGCCGTTTTGCAAAAGCGATTTGCTCTTGGCCAGAGAGCTGCTGACCACGGAAAACCAACACACCGTATTGGGTCATGCCAGCGCGTAAGGCAGCCAAAGTCGTTTCGTCTGTGACCTCTCGCAAATCCATGTTGTCCACCCGGGCCATAAAGCTCGGGTGCAATGGCGTGAAAGTGGGTTGTGTTTGTGTTTGTGCTTGGCTTTTGTTTTTTGTTGTCGTTAGCATGTCGTCTCCCCTTTTTTGGGTGGGTTATTTCTTCAAGCTCATTCGATCGAATACCCCGTCTTTATCAATGAATTTATGTTTTAGCGCACCGGCGATGTGTACGGCAATCAAAACGCACAGCGCAATCGCCAGCCAGCCGTGAATCGTAAACAGCAGTTTCGCTAGGGTCTTGCTTTCAGGAATGAGTGGTAGCCCGGGCAGTGAAAGACCCCACACAATATTTAACGCGGGGAAAGCGGTCACACCCGCCCAACCCAAAAACGGGATGGCAAAAAGCAGCACATACATCAGATAGTGAGTACTGTGTGCGAGTTTGCGAATCATTGCCGGCATCTGAGGGGGGTAGCTGGGCGCGGAAACAGTGAGCTTAAAAACCAAACGCGCGAGCATCAACCAAATGATTAAAAAACCAATCGATTTATGAACCGAGTACAGCACATTGGTGAGCGCATTCCAAAGATTGGCTTCAGCGCGGCTTACCATCCAAAACCCGATAGGTAACATCACAAAAACCAGGATCGCAATCAACCAATGCAGGTAGCGCCAGAGAAGCGGATATTTTGTTGCGATCATGTCAATCCTTGCGATGTGCTGTGTTGATGGGCCCGGGTAGGCAGTAGCGATCAGCCCATGTGCCATTGATACCAACTCGACCAAGAAAAGGCAAGCGTAAGGCGGGGCAATTGATGTCGATACCCATCTTGGCCCCAAACAAATTTATCTCTACACCCTCTTGAGGGCTAACAATGAGACCAAACCAGCCACCCAACGACAGTTGAAAGCCTCGGCCCGATGGGGGCGAGCCGATGGGGTTGTCCCAGGCTCGGAAATCCTTGCCGATGGCGGTTGGTGGCAGATCAAGGCCGAGCGCGGGCACTTCACGCCCAATGTGCGCAACAAATGTATTGCTGTTGGGCCCGGGGTAGCTACGGTAGGCTTGGGGATAAGGATACGAAGCAATCGCGGTTTCAATGTCATCGATCAGGTCTTCGGCGACAGGCCCCGTGATCGTCACCAGTACGTCGGGGCGAGCACCATACCAAAGCGCATCGGGCGCCGAGTGGTCCCGTTTGACCACATCGCGTCGGCCCCAACCGATGACCTCGTATCTTGTGTAGGTGCTTTCCCCTGCCCGTTTGTAAATAATCCACGGATGCACTGCGACATAACCGCGCCAACCGTATGTGGGTGCCGTTAAGACTTGAATCACCGCTTGCCGCCGATTAGCAGCGGGATCGAGCGCGACTTGGCTCGCATGCCGTGGCAACTCATACCAACCGAGTGCGCTGGCTTGTGCGATGCGCTCCCCGTCTTGTAGCCATTTGCAAAAGGCCGACAAGACGATAATCATCACAATGAGTAGAAAAGCTTTGGCTAAATGCTTCATTTGTCTGTCCGAGGTTTGCGGCTTAAGGCGATCGTGCCAGCGTTTGTCGCTTTAAGAACACCGTCATCATCACCAACGCAGCCATGGTGCCAATGGCCGACGGGAACAGGACCGTGGTGAGCGAGTAGTGTTCCAGCGCAAGTAAAACAAAAACATTGCGCAGCACAATGAGACTAAAGAACAACACGGACTCTGTTTGAGGCTGGCGATAGCCTTTGCGAATGGTTGGGCCAAATCCCAGCACATCCACAAAAGTGACCAATAAAACCGCCCAAAGTGGGTTGTGAGTGACCGCCCACAAAGGAATCGCCAGGAGCGCCAAAACAAAAAATAGCCAGTCTGTTGCAGAAATCCGTATTTCGGCACGTTTAAAGTAGGCAATGATGGCAATGGAGAAAGCCAGTAACGCTGAAATGCCGACCGGCCAAGCCCCAACGCCAGCACCGCCGGCACGTTGTGCAAAAAAAACGATACTCGTGGTCAATCCCCAAATGGACCAAGAAAGCACGTGGGGCCTGACCGTCCCCCGAAAAATTGACCAAATATAGGGTAAAAAAGACAGACCACTGATGACAACCGCAATGGTGGCGAAAATAGATTTTTCAAACATATGAACCAGTATAGGTGAGCGACGGTACAGAGGACCGCGCACCCCAAAATCCTGTGGCGCTGTGAATTCAGATTGCTGCGCCAAGCGTATTTGCCTATATTGGACAGATAGTCACCAAGAGCGCATCGGCACCAAAAAATCCATCTTGATCGGGAAGAGCCATGAGCAACCGAGAGCACTGGGAGAAAGTTTACTCAGCCAAATCGCCAGAGGCCGTCAGTTGGTACGCGCCCCACCTCAATACGTCCTTGGCATTGATTGATCAGGCAGCTCGCGACAAAGACGCCGCCATCATTGATGTCGGTGGGGGTGAATCCACATTGGTTGATGATTTGCTTGCCAAAGGTTACCGGGACTTGAGTGTGCTTGACCTTTCAGCACATGCAATCGCCGTTGCCAAGCGACGGTTGGGCTCACGTGCTAACAAAGTCACTTGGTACGAGGCAGACATCACCAGCGCCGTGCTACCTGTCCAGCAATTTGATATTTGGCACGATCGGGCGGTGTTTCATTTCTTAACCGATCCATCGCTAAGAGCCGCTTATGTGGCGCAGGTACTGCGCTCGGTAAAAGTCGGTGGTCACGTTATTGTGGCGACATTCGGACCGCAAGGGCCTGAGAAGTGCAGTGGCTTGCCTGTGGTGCGGTACGACACAGACGGCGTACACGCCGAATTTGGTGCTCCTTTTGTGCTGATGGATAGCATCACCGAAAACCATCAAACACCGGCAGGCGTGACCCAACAGTTTCTATACTGCTTCTGTCGGGTAGATTCCGACCACACCCGCCTAGCGTAAAATATCTATCTGATTATTTAACCGAGTCTCTTGAACCATGCAGGTCTCATCTAAGCGGGTGGCTGCGGTCGACGCGCCGATCATCCCAACCATTGCGCGCTTGGTTAGAGACCATCCCGGCACCATTTCTTTGGGCCAAGGCGTGGTGAACTATGGCCCGCCAAGCGAGGCGGTGGCTAGGCTCGGCGATTTGCTCAGTGACAGCCAACTGCATAAGTACCAGTCGGTGTTTGGATTGCCCACGCTCCTGGCGTCGCTTGAAAAAAAATTAGCTGCTGAAAATCATATTGCAATCACCCCGGAAAACCAGATTATGGTGACAGCCGGCAGCAACATGGCGTTTTTGAATGCCGTCTTAGCTGTGAGTGAACCGGGCGATGAGATCATTTTGCCGAGGCCCTTTTTTTTCAATCAGGAAATGGCCATCCGCCTGTGTGGTTGCGTGCCGGTGACCGTGGCCACACAATCTGACTGGCAGCTCGACATCGATGCAATTAAACGTGCCTTGACCAAGCGCACCCGGGCCGTGGTGACGGTTTCACCCAATAACCCGACTGGCGCCGTCTACGACGAAGCGTCTTTGACGGCGGTGAATCGGCTCTGCGCCGAGCATGGAATCTACCATTTCAGCGATGAGGCATACGAGTCGTTCACGTTTGATCAAACATCGCATTTTTCGCCGGCCAGCTTACCGGGCGCGAGCGCACACACCTTGTCGTTCTTCTCTTTGTCAAAGAATTACGGCATGGCGAGCTGGCGCGTCGGTTATGCGGTCTTTCCGGCGTCCTTGTCTGAGGCCATGAGCAAGGTACAAGACACCAATTTGATCTGTCCGCCGGTGGTTTCTCAGTTGCTCGCCAATGAGGTGCTCAAATACGGTGAGCCCTGGTTACAACCCAAACGCGAGGCACTAGCGGCTGTTCGACAAAACGTCCATGAAATGCTTGGCACCTTACCAGCATTGATCGAGTTTCCCCGTACCACAGGTGCTTTTTATGTACTGATGCGTCTGCCGCCTTTGGCGGCCCATCAAACGGCCATGGATTTCAATCGATTTATGGTTAGCCAACACCGTGTGATCACTATTCCGGGTTTCGCGTTTGGTTTGAGTGATCCGACTCAAGGCAACTACCAGCGCTTGTCCTTTGGATCGCTTGACGCCGAGAGCGTTAGTGAAGGCGTGAGTCGTTTTCTAGAGGCTGTGCGGCATTGGTATGGCTGACACTTTCCTCGGTGCAGCTATAGACAACGTTGCTGTCAGAGCGCGTTACTATCTGTATATGCGTTTCGATAGACAGCGTTTCAATAGACCTTTTGTCAACGAAAAGGGTGTTTCCATTGTCTGAATTGCCATTGCCTCGTGTCGCCCTTGTCACTGGCGCTGCCAAACGATTGGGCCGGCAGATTGCACTAGACCTGGCCCGTGATGGTTGGGATATTGCCGTTCACTACAGCGCTTCGCACACACAGGCGCAAGCGACCGTCGCCGAAATCACAAAGCTCGGGCAGCGCGCCTGTCTGTTGGCTGGCGACCTCGCCGATGAGAACGCCGTCAACGTCTTGATGGATCAATGTGTTCAAGCGTTGGGAGAACCGAGCTGCCTCGTTAACAACGCCTCCTTGTTCGATTACGACGATGCGCGTTCTTTCACCTATGGCCGCTTGCAACAGCACATGGCGATTAACACCGCAGCCAGTGTTGCATTGGCCCGCGATCTGCACCGCATCCGCGCCAAGAGTCAGCTGGCTTATGCCACACCAGCCGTGGTGATCAACTTACTCGATCAAAAGCTCGCCAATCCAAACCCAGACTTTTTATCCTACACGCTGTCAAAGGCCGCGACGCTGGAGTCAACGCGGCTATTGGCACAGGCACTAGCACCGCACGTGCGGGTGGTGGGCTTGGCCCCCGGGATCACACTGGTGTCTGGAGATCAAACGGCTGAATCGTTTGCGCAAGCCCATCAACAAACGCCTTTGGGCCGTTCGTCAACGCCCGAGGACATTGGTGCCGCGGTGGTCTACCTCACGCGAGCCCAGGCCATCACCGGCACCACCCTCTACGTCGACGGTGGACAACACTTAAATGCCTCGGATCGGGACGTCATGTTTTTGACCTGACGCCATTTTATATTTCCACATACACACAGGTAACTCGATGTCTTTATCCCACGTTTTAAACATGCCTTCGACGGCTGTGCGGCGCGTTTTCTTGCGCAACATCACACTTAACATGAATATTGGTGTGCACGCGTTTGAGAAACAAGCGCCCCAACGCGTGGTGGTCAATGTGGATCTCTATGTGTCACTTGCCCAAACCACACCGACCGACGATGATCTCGCCGAGGTGGTTGACTATGATTTTGTACGCAACACCATCCTTGACATTATCTCGCGCGGTCACATTGAGCTTCAAGAAACGCTTTGTGATGAAATAATCAAACGGATGCTGCAGCATCCCTTGGTGGTGGCTACGCGTGTTTCAACTGAAAAGCCAGACGTCTATACCGATTGCGAATCGGTTGGTGTTGAGGTGTTTGCCACTCGCGATCAATGAAATCACCGCATCGATAAAAAAGAGGTTTTTATGACTGCCGTCAATGCCGACTTCACCCAAAAAGCCGTACAGCACACTGCGGACATGCCGTTTGTTGCCTCACCCAATCCGCAAGTCAAACGCAAGCCACTCGACCGGGTAGGTGATGAAATTGCTCGCGCTACTTCGGTGGTGCGCTATGAGCCTGGCGCCGTCTTTAAGCCACACGTCCATGGCGGCGGTGAGGAAATCTTGGTTCTCGATGGGGTGTTTTCTGACGAGCAGGGTGACTATCCCGCGGGCACCTACTTGCGCAACCCGCCACAGTCCTCGCATACGCCTTTCAGCAGAGCGGGATGCACGTTATTCGTCAAATTGTGGCAATTCGCCGCGGGAGACGATGAGTGTGTGCGCATCAATACCCGCACAAACACGTGGCATCCTGGCTTGGTGCCAGGCTTGTCGGTCATGCCCCTGCACTCGTTTGATGGCATTTCAACAGCCTTGGTGCAGTGGGCACCGCACACCGTCTTTAATGCTCACGTTCATCCTGGTGGCGAAGAGATATTTGTGCTGGAAGGGGTGTTTCATGATGAGCATGGCGAATACCCACAAGGCAGCTGGCTACGCAGTCCGCGTTACAGCCAACATGCACCTTACACTCAGTCAGAGGACGCCCTGATCTACGTTAAAACCGGCCATCTCGGTGCCCGTCTCTTGCCGTTGCCTGCCTAAGGGAGGCAGGTATGCACATTGCTGACTGCGGGATTCAAGCCGATGTGCAGGCGATTCAGGGTATTTTGAATGAGGTGATCGCAGACTCGACGGCTTTGTATGATTATCAACCCCGTTGCTTGGAGACCGTGCTCGACTGGATGACACAAAAGCGCGACGGACACTGGCCATTGCGGGGTGCTTATGATTCGAACGGGGAGCTGCTCGGATTTGCGACGTTTGGACCGTTTCGGCCGCAGACCGCCTACAAATACACGGTTGAGCATTCGGTATACATCCACCGAGCGCATCGAGGCAAAGGCGTTGCGTTGGCTTTGTTGCAAGATTTGATTGAGGTGGCGAGGGTTAGCGAGCGGCACGTCATGATTGGCTGCATCGACGCGACGAACATGGCGAGTATTCGCTTACACGAAAAGCTCGGATTTACGCACTGCGGCACCCTAGAACAAGCGGGTTTCAAGTTTGGCCGCTGGTTGGATGCGACTTTCTATCAAAAGCGATTGGATACCCCTCGAGAGCCCATGGATGGATAATCGTATGGATGAATCGTCAATGATCTAAGTTTTATCGGGTTACGTTACATTACAAAACATGATCCCTATTCACATCGCACACGCTTGGAAAGGTACCGCTGATTGCCGCAACTGCGGCATCCGTGACATGGTGCTGTTTGCGGATCTCAATGAATCTGACTTCAATTTGATTCACGCACCGATCGATGACATGGCCTTCCCCAATGGCGCTGAGCTCGTGGGTGAAGGACGTCAGGCGGGTCACGTCATGACCATAAGAACGGGTGTAGTGAAGTTGGTGCGAAACGTTGCCGACGGCCGTGCCCGTATTGTTCGTATCCTTAAAGCAGGGGACGTGATTGGGCTGGAAGCCCTGTTTTCTCAGGTCTACGATGCAGATGCCATCGCACTTGGGGATGTCAGCGTCTGCAAAATTCCCCTCTCGGTCATCAAAGAATTGTCTGCCGCTTCGCCGCGTTTGCACATGCGCTTGATGGAGCGCTGGCACCGCGCGGTTAAAGAAGCCGACGATTGGTTGGCCACATTGAATTTTGGGACGGCTCGGCAGCGCGTTGCCAACATCATTTTAAAAATGCGTCATTCCGATGATCCGACCACCGCGACCATTTTCTCGCGTGAAGACATGGGGTCGATGTCGGACTTAAAGCTAGAGACGGTTAGCAGAGAAATCAGTCGATGGGTTAAAGAAGGCGCTATCGAACCCCTTGACAAAATTGGCCGCCGATACCGCATCAAAGATCCCGACAAATTACAAAACGTGGATTAAGTGACGTAGAGCACCGGGCTGCCCTTTGGTGATCTTACCTGTTAAAAAGAACCTACCTTTTTTTATATGGATTGAATATGCCTGAGCTCTTTTACTCTGACGGTTCTCCTTACGCCCGCATCTGCCGCATGGCCATCCGTGAAAGGAGCTTGGGTGGCGACATCAAGGAGACCATCACCGCGTTGCGCGATCCGCAGGCCGTGGTGCTGCCTTTTAACCCCACAGGTAAGGTGCCTGCACTCGCCTTAGATGATGGCCACACGCTTTGTGAAACAACGGTGATCTTGCAGTGGTTAGATACGCAAGGCTCGGCGCCGCCAATGCTGCCTCAAGACACGCAAGGCATGGCTGCATATGGTCGCGTCTTGAGTCTTTTGGATGGGATTGCGGTGTGGAATCGCGAGTTAAGGCGCCCTGAATCCGAGCGTAGCCCGTCTGTTCTGGCGCTCGAGGTCCTACGTGCTGACCGAACGGCGGATGTGTTGGCGCAAGATGTGGCCCGAGGGGCATATCAAACCCTTGATGCCGCGAGCCTGGCACTGCTGGCGGTGCTCGGTTATGCACAAAAGAGACACACGGTATGGCAATGGCAGCAAGGGCGAAGCGAACTGGAAAAATGGTTCAACACGTTCTCGCAGCGGCCTTCGTTTCAAGAAACCATTCCGCAAGCGGTAGGCTAAAAACCGTGTGCCAATAAAAGTTTGCCGCTAAAAATTTGTCCCTAAAGGTTTGAGTCCTGGCCTGAGCGCGGTCACGTCTTTTTAGTGTGCCTGCTGTTGGATATACCAGTCGAGGACGTCTAAGCGGTCTTGCCCAAAGAAGACTTCACCGTCGTAAACCATGGTGGGCACGCCCCAATGGCCAGCGGCGGTTAGGGCGTCGGCGTTGGCTTGCAAGAGCGCTTCGTAAAACTCGGGTCGTTCTTTGACAGTCTGTGTCAATGCCTGCCAAGACAAGCCGGCGCGCTCGCAAGCGAGCGCGAGGTGGTCGCCTTCGTCCCATTGGTCAACAGTTCCTTGCCACAGCAATTGAGCCACCTCCCAACAGAACGCCACGCCATGCCCCGCTTCGTTGGCCGCCACACCCAAACGCCCTAACCATCTTGCCATCGGTTGGTCTTGACCGACTTCAAGTGTGACGGGGTCTTGTACGATGGGGTCCGGTACCGGCCGCCTGAATGGCATCCCTAAAAACGCGGCGGTGCGCTGTGTGTCACGCATGAAGTAGGGACGCGCGAGTGAATTCATGGTTTTGAAGTAATTGGGGTTACGCAAGATATTCGGATGAACGACTCGCATATCGATCGGCAAGCCGTGTTTTTCGGCGATCGATAGCAATCGGGGCATCGCTAGATAAGAGTAGGGGCTGCGAAACGACCAGAACAGCGTAATGGCCTTGGGCGTTGGGTGACTCATGAGCAAGCTCCGTCATTCGTTACCATTGATCATACAAGGCGGCCTACGCAGTATCGGCTTAGCGCTTGTGGTTTAACGGATTAAGATACCGTGTGTTGGGCTAGACTGCACTTTGAGTGAGGCTGCCAAAGCCAGCCTACCCGCGTTATTTCAATTTAAGGGAATACATATGCAACGGCGCAAACTAGGCAAAGCAGGTCCTGACATGCACCCCGTGGGTGTGGGCGCGATGTCTTTCACCAATTTTTATGGGCCCACAACTGAGGCAGAAAGCATCGCGGTCCTTGACACGGCTTTGGCCGTAGGCGTCAACCTGATTGACACCTCAAATGTCTACGGTCAGGGGACATCGGAAACCGTGATCGGCAACTACCTGAAGGCCAATCAAGAAGCCCGCGAGACATTTAAGATTGCGACCAAAGGTGGCATCAAACGCAATCCGGATGGTCCGGGCAATATTTTTGATAATTCTGCGGCTCACTTAGAAAGCGAGCTCAACAAAAGTTTGAGCCGTCTAGGTGTTGAGGCGGTGGATCTTTACTACATCCACCGCCGTGACCCGTCCATACCGATCGAAGAAGTGGTGCAGACCCTTGCTGGCTTCGTGAAAGCTGGCAAGGTCAAGGCGATCGGGTTCTCAGAGATCGCGCCGAGTTCGCTAAGGCGAGCCCATGCGGTGCATCCTATCGCGGCCGTGCAGTCTGAGTATTCATTATCGACACGTTCCCCTGAGATGGGCCTTGTGCAAACGTGCAAAGAACTCGGTACCGCACTTGTGGCGTTCTGTCCGGTCGGCCGGTCTCTCCTGACCGACACACCACTGAGTTATGAAGCGGCGCAGAAAGCGGCATTTTTGACCCATAATCCACGGTTTTTAGAGCCCAACTACAGCGCCAATATCAAGGCTGTTAAGCCGTTTCAGGCCCTAGCGGCGTCTTTGGGTATTTCAGCAGCGGGTTTGGCCATTGCATGGCTCTTGGCCCAAGGTGAGCACATCATTCCCATTCCAGGTACGCGATCAGTCAAACACTTCAATGAGCTTTTAGAAGGCGCTGACCGTGAACTGAGCGCTGAGGAACTCGCGGCCATCGATCAAATCCTACCCATCGGTTGGGCGCATGGTGACCGCTACTCGCGCCAGCAATGGGATGGACCTGAAGGTTACTGCTAGTACCAGGAACGGTGCGCTTTTGGCGTGATCGCAAAAAATTCACGCGTGGTGACGACGGCTCAAACGTGCGCCGTATGCCCGCAAGTAAAAGGAGATGGCATGAAAAGCCTGCTTTTAACTGTACTAGCTGGCTTTTGGATTGGGAGCGCGGCTGCCCATTCAGTTCTTGAAAGCACCACCCCTGCAAACCAGACAGTTGTGGCCACGGCTCCATCCGTAGTGCTTTTTACCTTTAAAAAACCCATCCGTTTGGTTCGGGTGGCGTTGACGCACACCGGTCAGGCGAGCGGATCGCTCGATGTTTCCAGTCAGAGCGGCTTTGCGAACCAACATGACATCCCTTTAAAGGACATGGGCAGCGGACCATACGTCATTGACTGGCGAGGCCTAAGCGCGGATGGACACGCCGTGAGCGGATCCTTTGGTTTTACGGTTGAGTGATGCTTGATCTGTGGACCGTCGCGGCGATCGCAGCTAAATTCTTATTGTATTTGGGGCTCTTAAGCGCTTCGGGTGCTGTGGTGGTGTCTTGGTTGTTTAGGTTGACGACTGATCGAAAGCGTGTTTTGACCTATGCCATGCTGGCGTTAGCGGCGACCGGCCTGACCTTTCTGGTGCGCGGTGCCAACCTAACCGGTGACGCCAGCGGACTGACCGACCCGATGATTCTGGGGCTTTTATGGGAAACGCCGGTTGGCACAGCCCTGATTTGCCGTGTTGTTGGTTTGTTGTTGCTTGCGATAGGGCTATTTGTTAGACCCTGGGGCTTGTGGTTATCGGTGCTTGGGGGCGTTGTGGCCCTCTGGTCTTTTGATTTTGTTGGCCATATCGCCAGCCAAAACGTCGTCCTGCTGGATGCGATTCTGATTTTTCATCTTGTCGCCATATCGTTTTGGATTGGCATCCTGGCGCCGCTAAAGCGGTTAACAACGGCACCTGATCGGTATGCCGAAGCGGCGCAGCTCGGCGAGCGCTTTGGACGTGTGGCAGCCGTGATCGTCCCCGCCTTGATCATTGCTGGTGGCTATATGGGGTACCGATTGACAGGGTCACTTGCCGCGCTCGTAGGCACCGCCTATGGACAGGTGCTGATACTGAAGATCCTGTTGGTCGCTATCTTGTTAACGTTAGCCGCCGCTAACAAATGGCGTTTTGTGCCCAAGCTCAAGCGGCGCGATCCTACCGCGGCTCAACACCTGGCGACTTCCCTGTCCGTGGAGTGGTCTGTTGTTCTCGCCGTGTTTCTGGTAACCGCGGTACTGACAACCAATGTGACGCCCCCTGTTTGAGTGTTCCTTTGAACCGCTTTCGTTGCTAGCAGTGAGCCCTAAATCATTGCCTTACCTTCTTTGCGGTTTGTGCACCAAAGTTTGTGTTCCCACTGAAAAATTCAACAAAGCCTGGGTCGTCGTTTTTGACGATCTTGAGCAACAACTCAATGATTTTTGGTACCACAAAGACGCATTGACGTGTGATCAGTGTGGCGAAGGATCAACGGACACGCTTATCGATTCAGACATGACCCGCTAGGACTATTAGGTTCTCACGCTAGCCGGTCATTGAGCGTCCCTTTTGCTGATGACAAAATAATTTGACGCTTAGAGATTTTGTTGGCACCATTTGTCCGGACAAACCTATAAAAAGGTCATGATTTGGTTTTGGCTGTGCATTGGCCAGATATTGGCCGGCAGGTCCGACCAAAAAAACCCAAGGGGAGACAACATGCGGACGATTCAAGTCGGCGAACAACGCTACAGAGCGGATTACGGTCGTTACCTAGAAGACTTCACGGTCGGTGATGTTTACGAGCATCGACCAGGCCGAACCATTACCGAGGCAGACAACATCCACTTTTCATTGCTCACAATGAATCAACACCCTTTGCACTGCGATCGAGGCTTCGCTGAGCAAACCCAATTCGGCAAGCCTTTGGTTTGTAGCCCTTTGACATTGGCTGTGGTTGTCGGTTTGTCGGTCAATGACGTGAGCGGCAAAGCGATTGCCAATCTCGGTTGGACCGATATCAACTTGGTTGCGCCCGTTTTCCCGGGGGACACGCTTTATGCGGAATCCGAAGTGTTGGCCGTTAGAGAGTCCAAAAGCGATCCGTCTAGAGGGGTCGTGACCGTCAAGACTCGCGGCTTTAACCAAGAAGGTAAGGAAGTGATCAATTTCGTTCGCTCGGCATTGGTGCCCAAGCACCCAGTGAACTAGGCCTCAATAGTCAACAACCCTTGTCATGGAGGTTTTGGATGGCGGCGCAACCTGAAAACGTACCGACTCTTGATCGCGACATTTCGGCGCGACTCACGGCCTACGCGACGGCATTTGACAGTGAAAGCATCCCCAACGAAGTGTTGGAGAGAGCAAAATACCTGATGCTAGACAGCATTGGCATTGGGATTGCCTCAAATCCGTATGAATTTGCAAAACGGGCGTTCGCCGGCGTCAAAGCCCTCGACAGCGGCGCTGGCCACAGTGTAGTGATGGGCGCGCCAGAGCGGTTTGACCTGCGCAATGCCATTTTGATGAACGGCATACTGATTCACGGGCTGGATTTCGACGACACACATGCCGAAGGAGTGATTCACGCCACGGCTTCTGTGCTGCCCACCGTCATGGGTGTGGCAGGGGCTCAGCAAGCATCGGGTAAGCAGATGTTAGCGGCGTACATATTGGGTGTTGAGTTGGCAACACGGCTTGGTGCGGTCGCCAAAGGTGGATTTCACCAATTGGGATTTCATCCAACGGGTTTGGTTGGTGCTTTTGGGTGCGCCATGGCGGCGGCGTCATTGATGGGGGCTGATCGGGAGCAATATCACGATACCTTGGGTCTTGCCTTGTCGACGGCCTCCGGCTCATTAGAGTTTCTTGAGGATGGCGCATGGAACAAGCGCATGCATCCGGGTTGGGCGGGCGTCGCCGGTGTCACGAGCGCGACACTGGCCATGCATGGCTATCGCGGTACCCGTCGTCCGATCGAGGGTCGATTTGGGCTATTCAACAGTTATCTGGGCGAGCGCTGGGACTTTGATCTCGATTTGGCAACCCGGGCGCTAGGCGAGCGTTGGGAAGTCATGGCCGTCGCTGTTAAACCGATGCCTGCTTGCCACTTCACTCACGCCGCTGTGGATGCAGCAATCCGGCTTCATAACCAAGGTTTACGTGCAGAGGACATTGAAAGTATCCATGTGTTGGTGCCCAGTGAAGTCATCAAAACGGTTTGTGAGCCACTTGCGGCCAAGCGACTTCCTGCCAATTCCTATGAAGCGCAGTTCAGCATCCCTTATTTGGTGGCAACCGCTTTGCTCAAAGGCAGGCTGACGCTTGAGGATATTGAAGAGCCGGCCCTAAGCGACCCCGAGGTCTTGGCACTGTGCGAGAGAACGACGTACGCCGCTGATCCGGAATCGGTCTTTCCGAAATACTTCGACGGTGAAGTGATGTTGCAAACAAAAGATGGCCGAACCTGGCGCGAGCGCGAGGCTATCAATCGGGGCGCCTCAGATCGTCCTTTAACAGCCGAGGACATTTCGCAAAAGTTTCATGAAAACGCGACTCGTTGCGTATCGGCGACTTACGCCTCAAAAATAGAACAGGCCGTGCTCGGCCTAGACCAAACCTCGCCCGAAGAAATGATGGCCTTGCTCGGCCAATCATTTAACGGATAAGCGACCCACAACTAACCCACAACTGGTTTTAAAAGGTGAATGTAGATGAACACGGATCAAGGTGACAGTGCAAGCGACGAGCGGCTGATTCTGGACAGTATCGATCGGTTTCTGGCAAAAGAGGTGGCGCCTGTTGCAATGCAACTTGAGCATGATGACACTTATCCTATCGAGATTGTTGAGCGCATGAAAGAGATGGGCTTGTTTGGTTGCTTGATCGACCCTCAATACGGCGGCATGGGTCTCTCCACATCGACCTATACCAAGATCATCGAGCGTATGTCGCGCGTCTGGATGTCGGTTGCCGGCATTATCAATTCGCACCTCATCATGGCGGTGTGTGTTCAGCGCTACGGCACCGAGCAGCAGAAGAACACTTTCTTGCCTCGCTTTGCGACGGGGGAGTTGCGTGGTGGCATCGCGCTGACCGAGCCGGATTGCGGTACCGATTTACAGGCCATAAGAACCACCGCGCAAAAAGATGGCGACCACTGGTGTATCAATGGCACCAAGATGTGGATCAGCAACGGTATTGAGGGCAATTGTTTTGCTTTGCTCGTTAAAACCGATCCGCAGGCCGAACCGAGACACAAAGGCATGAGTCTGGTCATTGCAGAGAAAGGCCCTGGGTTTGACGTCAGTAGAAAGCTGGAGAAGCTGGGTTACAAAGGCATTGACTCGGCTGAACTGGTGTTTCGCGACTACAGGGTCGATGCAGACCGCTTGATTGGTGGCGAGCCTGGGCGCGGGCTGCAAATGATTTTGGGTGGCTTGGAACTCGGTCGTATCAACGTCGCCGCGCGCGGCGTGGGTTTGGCGCAAGCAGCGTTAGACGAGTCAGTCAAATACGCCCAGATTCGCAAGACCTTCGGAAAGCCCATTGCCGATCATCAGGCGATTCAACTGAAACTGGGTGACATGGCGACCCGAACTGAGGCCGCCAGGTTATTGACCGAACGCGCCGCCGAAGCATTTGATCGGGGTGAACGTTGCGATATGGAAGCGGGCATGGCCAAATTATTCGCAACCGAGGCGGCCATGGAAAACAGCACCGAAGCACTGCGTATTCATGGGGGGTATGGCTATTCCAAAGAGTATGTTGTCGAACGTCTCTATCGTGATGCGCCGCTACTGGTCATTGGTGAAGGCACCAATGAAATGCAACGCATCATTATCGCCAAACAGTTAATCGAGAGGCACCCTGCATGAGTCTAGACCTGCCCTTAAGCAGCCTGAAGATTCTGGCTATCGAACAATATGGGGCAGGTCCCTTCGGCACCCAACATCTGGCGGATTTGGGTGCCGAAGTCATCAAAATAGAAAATCCTCATGAGGACGGCGACGTAGGCCGTTTGGTGGGCCCGCACTTTTTTGGTGACAAGAATAGCCACTTTTATCAGGCGTTCAACCGCAACAAAAAAAGCCTTTGCCTGGACTTGAAACACCCGGACGGACAAGCCACGTTGCGGACTTTGAGTCAACAGGTCGATGCCGTTTTTAATAACCTTCGAGGCGACCTGCCGAGCAAACTAGGCCTGACCTATGCAGACCTAAAAGACACCAATGCCACACTGGTGTGTGCTCATTTGTCTGCTTATGGTCGAGTTGGGCCAAGGGCCTCTTGGCCGGGTTATGACTATTTGATGCAGGCAGAAGCGGGCTACCTGTCGTTGACGGGAGAGCCAGACGGCCCGCCTGCCCGCTTTGGTCTGTCGATGATTGACCTAATGACCGGCACAACCGCGGCAATGGCGCTGGTGTCTGCGGTGCTTGGGGCGAGGGCGAGTGGTCAGGGCCGTGATATTGATGTGAGTCTTTACGACGTGGCCATGCATAACCTGGCCTATGTGGCGACTTGGTATATGAACGGTGGGCACACCACCGAACGATTGCCGAAATCCGCGCATCCTTCCCTGGTCCCTAGTCAGCTGTATGAAACCCGTGACGGTTGGCTTTTTATCATGTGTAACAAAGAAAAATTTTGGCCGATCCTGGTCAATGAGCTTGGTGAAACGGCATTAAGCGATCAGGACAAGTTTGGATCCTTTGCCAAGCGCCTGAAGAACAAATCGCAACTCGATGCCTTACTCGAATCGGTTTTAAAGCAGCAGGAGACAACGTATTGGTTGTCTAAATTTGAGGGCAAGGTGCCTGCCGCACCGGTTTATGATGTGGCCCAAGCCTTAGACAATCCGTTTTTTCTTGAAAGGGGCGGTGTGGTGAGCGCTCAGTCCGATGAAGGCGAGTCCTATTTGGGCGTGGCCTCGCCCATTCGGTGCCCCGGTGTGGAACTGCCGAGTCAGGCCGCTCCCTCGCTTGGGGGTGATACCCTAGCGATTTTGCACGAGGCCGGCTTGACCGATGCCCAGATAGCCTATCTAAAAGCAAACAAGGTGGTGTGACATTGGTGTCCACGATGCGTGGCGGCTCAACCCCGCGATATCTTCAATTGGCAAACACATTATACGAAGAGATTCGGACCCAACGGTTCGCTGTTGGCTCGCTCTTGCCAACGGAACATCAATTGTGCGAACAATTTGGCGTGTCTAGATTCACAGCCAGAGAGGCTGTCAAAGTACTGGTGCAACAGGGGCTGGTGACACGACAACGGGGAGTGGGCTCGCGCGTGCAAAAGGCGGCTCCCGTTAGCCAGTATGTTCAAACGATGTCGGACATTTCCGACTTGTCTCAATATGCTGTAGAGACCGCTCTCGATATTCAGCACACCAGTTTAGAGCCCATTGATCAAGACACAGCCACCCAGTTGGATGCCGGCGTTGGCGAGACATGGCTCTACATTCAGGGTCTTCGTTATGTGAAGGGGCAAGAGGAACCCATTGCGCAGACACGCGTGTATATCGCACCGCGATTTCGATCGCTGCGCTTGCCCACTGAACGCTTATCACGAGCGATCTATACCTACATCGAAGAGCAGTATGACACCTGCGTTGCCAGTGTCAGTCAGCACATCGATTCGATGGCACTCGGGGAAACAGACAGTCAAGCGTTGGGGGTACCGGCCGATAGTCTTGGTTTGCGTATGAGACGTGACTACTTCGATGAGCGGGGGGAGTTGCTTGAACAAGCCATCAACATTCATCCCAGTGACCGTTTCACTTACCGCCAAACCTTCAGACGCGATTACCGATTAAATGATCAGTAATCGCGCGCCAATGTCTGTGCCACTTAACTCATCTGCATTTCGGATTACTCGTTGAGCAAGGCCTGAGTGAGCACGTTCACACCGAGCATGAAGTCATCCATTTCCATGGCTTCGTGTGGGTTGTGAGAGCCGTGTTCATTGCGGATGAAGAGCATGCCGCTAGGAATGCCAATATTGGCGAACACAGCGGCGTCGTGTCCGGCGCCGCTGGGCATGTTCTCCGTTTCAAAGCCGTAGGCTTCGCAGGCTTGTGCCAGGCGGTTGAGCCAGTGGGCGTCCATCACGGCAGGTTGTGTAAACAGTTGACGGTCAAACGTGAAAGTCACCCCTCGGCTTTGACTGATTTGTTCACATTCATTGCGCATCAACTGATAGAACTGTTCAAGGGTTTGCTCGTTCTGGCTACGCACCTCAAAACTAAAACTCACTTCACCGGGAATGACCGAGACCGCGTGGCTCACAGGGTTCGTGCTGACAATTCCGCAGGTCATCACCAAATCCATCCCCATTTGTTGCAGCACACGCCAGTGTTCGTCTAAACGCGACAGTAACTCGGCCACTGCCAATACGGCGTCTTTGCGAAGCCAACGCGGCACAGCGCCGGAGTGACCGGTCTCACCCTGGCAAACGATGCGGTTGTGACGCATATTGCCACGGATACCGGTGACCGGAGATACAGGCCAACGGCGCGCCACCATGGTTGGTCCTTGCTCAATATGCAACTCCAAATAAGCACCTATTGAAGCCAAGTCCATGAGTGGTCGACCCGCTTTGATCTCATCGATGGGAATGTCCAAGTCGGCCATGGCCGAGCCCAGTGTCTGCCCGGTTTCGCGGTGTTTGAGTTCAAGGTCCGTGGCAGACAGCTTGCCAATTAGCGCGAGGGAGCCCATATAAGCTTTGCCGAACCAAGCGCTTTCTTCACCCCGTAAGGCGAGCACTTTGATAGGTGTGGGCGTAACCAAACCAGATTGCTTTAAATGCAACAGCACCAATAGGCCGGCGATGACACCGGCTAGCCCATCAAAGTTTCCGCCTTGTGGGACAGAGTCTAGGTGAGAACCAATGACGGTGGCGGGCCCAGTCGGGGTGTTGGGTAGTTCAAACCACAAGTTGGCAGCGCGGTCGTAATGGCAATCGATGCCGTGCGCTTTGGCAACGGCTTCAAGGGCTTTCAAGGCGCGTGTTTCAGCGTCACCATAGCTCGGGCGGGTGACACCCGGACCATCTTTAGTTTGCTTTTCAATGTCGGCAAATAGCGTTTTTGCTAAGGTGGTTAAGTCGGCGCCCAGCTCAATGGCGGAAAGCTTCATGGCGTGTGCCCTCCGATTGTTGGTAGCTGATCTGTGCCACCGTGCCTGGCCGACCATTCGATAGGATCACTGAGAAATTGTTTGATTTCTTTTGCTTGATCGGCCGTGAAATAGTCTCGCGGCTTCGTTTGTGTGAAAACATCTTGCCAAGTGGCCAAGGCATGGAGCGTGATGCCATTGCTTTCGAAGGCTAGCCGACTCTGTGGGTAGATGTCGTAGTTAAAAATCACAAAGATGTCAGTCACGGTGGCGCCGGCGCGGCGAAGCGCATTGGCCGTGCCAATTTTAGAAAGGCCATCGGTGGTTAAATCATCAACCACGAGGCAGCGGGCATCGGGTGGCAACTCACCTTCGATTTGTGCATTGACGCCCCAGCCCACGGCTTTCTTGCGGACATAGACCATGGGTAAATCCAGCCGTTCGGCGAGCCAACTGGCAAACGGGATGCCTGCGCTTTCAGTTCCCGCGATGACGTTGATTTTGTTTTTTAAGTTGGCTTTGAGTAAGCGAGCGGCGTGGTCCATGAGCTGACGCCGACGGCTGGCGTCAGACATGATTTTGCGGCAGTCAACGTAGACAGGACTCGCCCAGCCTGTGGTGTAGATAAACGGCCGGTCTTGCCAGACCATCACGGCTTTTAGCGCTAACAGCGCGTCTACCGTGTCGCTTGAAATGGCATCAGTGTCACCAACTGATGGCGCAGGGTGGTTATCCATAGGGAACCTAACTAAAACCAAGTAAGCGGTTTACGTTAGCACACAATTTTCGGTGTCATCCACTTGATGGGTGTTCGACGATCGATTCGCGTTGGTGGATGTAAACACACACCATCAACCCATCTTTAGTGGAAGTGGCCTGCCCAGGCTAAAGTCTTAGCCTGGGCACTAACGAGTCAGTTGCGTGATCAGGGCCTTATGTTGCTCGGTTGTGCCATGGGTACGAAGCAACTCATCTCGATTGGCGAGTTCAAAATCTTCAAATTCAAAGCCTGGGGCAACGATGCAACTGACCAAGCCGTATTGATCCGGTTCGGCCGGTTTGGCCGCAAACCATCGACCGGCTGGCACTGTCAACTGATACCTGTTGGCTTTGGGGCCGATTTGTTCGTGAATGACGTGGCCGTCAGGATGAAACTGAAACACATCTATTTCGCTACCGCGATGAAACAGCCATGTCTCATCGGACCAAACTCGGTGCCAAGCAGAAAAGTCACCTGGCCCTAACAAAAAGTAAATCGTCGTGTAAGCGCTGCGCACACCGTCTAAGTGCGTGGCAGAAACGGTCTTGTCAGAACGGTACGTCTCACGATAAAAGCCACCCTCTGGGTGTGGGATGAGGTCAAGTGACGCAATCAGGTCTTGCGCGGATAGTGGCATCGTATGGTTTCCTCGTTCTAAGCAGTGACGGTTTACTGGCCAACGGACTGTCCATGATAGGGCAACTTCGAGGAGAGTCTGACGCACAAAGAGGCCGTGTTAACAGGTCGGCGTTCCTCCTAGTGTCATTCCAACAATTATCATCAATTACGAATGCCATACGATAATATTTAACCGTGTCATTAATCGACAGCCATTCAAGCGCTCAACAAGTGGGCCACGGTGCCAGTCAAAGACAATGCGGTTAAGCGTTGGCTTGATGTTGCGTTTGGATGTGCTGTCCCACTTTGTCGGGGATAGATGCGATGCATAAGTTAACGCCTCAAAGCGAATGGGTTGAGCGTGCTCGGGAAGTTTTACCGGCTGCTGGCTTTGGTAATTTTGACGCCAACATGGTGATTGCGAGCGGTAGCGGCAGTCATGTTTGGGACGAGGACGGGCTTGAATACATCGACTATTTGATTGGTTCTGGGCCCATGTTGTTGGGCCATGGCCATCCCGAAGTTTTGGAGGCGGTGTTTGAACAACTCCCCAAGGGCATGACATTTTTTGCCAACAACAGCCAAGGTATTGCACTGGCTGAGGCCATCGTTGATGCGGTGCCGTGCTGCGAACAAGTGCGTTTTGTGACCTCTGGGGGCGAAGCAGATATGTACGCGATCCGGTTGGCGCGTGCTTATACAGGCAAGAGCAAAATACTGAAATTTGAGGGTGGTTATCACGGCATGAGTGCAGAGGCTCAAATGAGTCTTGCGCCCACACATACGGTTAACTTTCCGACGGCCGTTCCAGACAGCGCGGGCATTCCCGCCAGTGTGGCTAACGAGATGCTGATCGCACCGTTTAATGACCTGGCGGCGGTCTCTACGCTGTTGGATGAGCATGACGATATTGCGGCAATTATCGTTGAGCCGCTTCAACGTATCATCCCGGCCAGCGAAGGTTTTCTTAAGGGCTTACGTGACTTGTGCGACAAGCACCATGTCTTGCTGATTTTCGATGAGATCGTAACTGGCTTTCGGTTGGCTTATGGGGGTGCTCAGGAACGTTACGGCGTGACGCCCGACATATGCACGCTGGGTAAGATAATCGGCGGTGGGTTTCCGCTTGCTGCGCTTGGTGCTAGCGCTGAAATCATGGCGCACTTTGATCGAACCCGAATCGGCGAGGGGAACTGGTTAATGCAACTCGGGACCTTATCGGGTAATCCGGTTGCGGCCGTCGCTGGACTAAAGACGATGGAAATCCTGCGCCGCCCTGGTCAATACGAGCGGCTGCGCGAGTTGGGCCAGTCATTGATGGCCATGCAATCCCAGCACTTGTCTGAGGTGGGCATTGATCACCGTATTTGTGGCGATCCGACCTTGTTTGACTTGTATTTCACAGCTGCTCAAGTCACCGACTATCGCAGCGCAAAGCATGATCAACCGATGGATAATGTGGTTTGGAATGCCAGCTTGCGCCACAGCGGCATACTGAAATCACCGGGAAAGACATACCCGTCATTGGCCTTGAGTGACACCGATCTTGAGCAGACCCAACAGGCTTTTCAGAAAGCGGCGCATGCGCTGGCAGAGTCACGCACGGGGTAGTGCGCGGGGTTGATCACTATTGTGCAAGCGATGTCCCTTGTCCCGACTTCCCTTTTCCTTGAGAGTTCCTGACCTCATGGACAAACGACTGGGCAGCAAGTGACAGTCGCCGGTCCTTGCGCCAGACCAATTGCCATTGCCGCTTGAGGGGAAAGCCGACCATGGGCAAGATGGCGAGGCCTTCCTTAGACGGGTCGCTTGATAGGGCATGCTGTGACAAAACGCCCAGCCCCAGGCCTGCGGCCACGGCGTGCTTGATGGCTTCATTGCTGCCAAGTGTTGCGCGAATATCCGGTCTGAGTTGGTATTGGCGTATGTTGGCTTCGGTGGGTTTGGCGCCAAGCGCAAACATCGGTGACGATTGCGCCATGTTTGAGGCAATTCATGGCAGCGCGCCCGATATTGCCGGTCAAGGGATTGCCAATCCATCGGGTTTGTTGCTCGCCTCTGTCCTGATGCTCAATCATATCGATCAGCCGGATGTCGCCGAAAAGATCCATAACGCTTGGCTTTGTTCCATAGAAGACGGCGTTCATACGACCGAGTTAGCGCACAGTACGGGACAAAACGACCGGTTGGCACACAAGCTTTCGCTGATGCCGTTATCCAACGACTCGGTAACAAGCCGAAGCAGTTCAAATCCATCACGTATACAAAGGCTGTAACCGGTTCACAGGCGTCGATTGGAATGACAACGGCGATGGAATCAAAGCGGGTGATCCTTGAAAAACCCCGAGCGACCAAACAGATGGTAGGGGTCGATGTCTTTGTGCAGACTGATGAGGTATCGGCAGATTTTTTGGCTCAAAAGCTCACCGCCTTAACCGTGCCAGGTTTTGAGTTGCAGATGATCACCAATCGCGGCGTTAAGGTCTGGCCTGAAGGTTTTCCTGAAACCTTTTGTACCGACCATTGGCGCTGCCGATTCATGGGGACATCTGCGTCGGTTCAACACAGTGACATCATTGCACTGCTTCACGCGCTGACATCCCAAGGCGTAGACGTGATTAAAACGGAGAATCTCTGTACATTCGATCGCGAACGAGGCTATGCCTTGGGGCAAGGGCAGTAGGTTGAGGCGGTTTGTGGCTCGGTTTAGCAAGCTTTTGCAAGAAAAGCAAAGCATCATTCAATAAGCTAGATAACATTAACCTGATCACATGTCGGCTGATTCAGCAATTACCCCTTGCGTGCTTTGCCACACCCCTAGAACACGTCCATCACCTCGAGACAACAATGAAACGTCTTTTAATACTCATCACTGCCTTATTCACATTCTCTGGATTGGCTGTGGCCCAGCAAACGTTGACCGTGACGCACGGTGCCGTACCTGCGCCAACCTATATTGACCTTGGTGAGCCGGGCGATTCAGCAGGCGATCAACGAATCTGGCAATTTGATGCACAAACTGCCAACCAAGAACCGGTCTTGACCGACTGGATCATGACGACAACAAGCCGAACAAGTCCGGTAAAAGGCTTAGAGAGTCGCGTGACTTTGGGTGTCTTCTCGTTTGGCAAAGAGAGCAAAGACACGATTTTGCTTCAAGGCCTTGGGTTTTATCCCACGACGGGTTCCACGCTCAAGAGTGACGCCGTAC
>CBFHKV010000006.1:0-29266 GCA_965656505.1 Burkholderiaceae bacterium
AATTTTTACCGTCTTTTCAATAAGATAAAGTGAAAAACAGAAGTGGAGTCTTAATAGAATGCGTTGTCTAGATAACACTCTAAGTAAACCAAATAACACATTGTTTTTATTGGTTAAAATTCGGTTTTTAATCGTGGCGTTGGTGCTGAGTTTTCTGGATTTATGTGCAAAACGACCGCGCGGACCAGGTCAGCGCATTGCTTGAGCAAGGGTTAGACCCAAACGTCACGACCGACATTGGCAATCCTTTACTGATGCAAGCCGTTCGTGACAATAGCTGGGCTGTGTTTGATCTGGTGCTCAAACACCCGGATACCGATATCAAGATCACGAACGGTTACCAAGAAACCCCTCTCATGTATGTGAGCCTTGTTGGGGATTTGCAGCGCACCAAAACGTTGGTTGAACGTGGTGCCACCGTGAATCACTTGGGTTGGACCCCCTTGCACTATGCCGCCTCTAAAGGGCAGGTCGACGTGGTTGAGTATTTGCTGGCAAAAGGGGCGATGCCGAACGCGCCGGCCCCAAACGGCACAAGCCCCATCATGATGGCAGCGCGTGCAGGGGCGATTGACACCGTCCAACGCCTTTTGGATGCCGGCGCTGATCCCGCTGCGATTGATATCAATGGCGACGATGCCGCTGCCGCCGCTCGCCTGCAAGGTAATACCCGTCTTGCCGATAGTCTTCAGGCCATCATCGATAAACGACAAAAGAAATAATCCACAGTCGTCATTCCTGCGTCATAACAAATCAGGGTCGATGATGTCGACAAGCGCCGAGTAAGGTACTGTTAGCGTTGGTTCGCCAAATGATCCTGGCGCGATGGCATAGCGTGGATACCCAACAAGCCATCCCTGAGCCATGAATGCCACGTTATCAGAGGGCGCGAAGGGCCACTGTTCGATAAACTCAGGCACATTTTGAATGGTGCCCGCACTTTGTTGATCAACAAGCCATTGCTTATGCGCGCGCATGCGCTACCGAGCAAACCCGTCAAGGCCAATACAAGTGCCTGACACTTAGTCCAAAGGCGGTAATTTGGGCGCATCGGGGTTCAGTGTCTCACTGCGTTGATAGGCTCGTTGTGTGGCCTCGCGCTGATGGAGCGACCGGTACCAACGTTGTAGGTGTGGAAAGTCGGCCAAGTTCTGTTGCTGTCGCGGATGCGCAGCAATCCAGGGGAAGCAAGCCATATCAGCGATTGAGTAGTCACCAGCGATAAAGGCACGATCGGCTAAGCGTCGATTGAGCACGCCGTATAGGCGTGCCGTTTCATCGACGTAGCGTTTGATCGCGTAGGGAATTTTTTCTTTGGCGAATTGACCAAAGTGATGATTCTGTCCAGCCATAGGCCCCAAGCCACCCATCTGCCAAAACAGCCACTCAAGGGTTTGCAATCGAATCCGTGGATCGGTTGATAAGAACTGCCCCGTTTTCTCTGCGAGATAAAGCAAGATGGCGCCTGACTCAAACACAGAAAGCGGTTCGCCACCGTCGGTCGGTGCGTGGTCAACGATCGCGGGAATGCGATTATTGGGTGCAATTTCCAAAAAGCTGGGCTCAAACTGTTCGTTTTTGGCGATATTGATCGGCTTTACGTTATACGGTAGCCCTGTTTCTTCCAGAAATAAGGTGATCTTATGTCCATTGGGTGTGGTCCAGTAATAAAGGTCGATCATGATGTTTTATCCTAGGTGTACTTGTCGGCTCAGGGGAGATCAAAGAAGTGTCTTAAAGAAGTGCTTCAATGTCGTGCCGCAAGTCTTGTGGTTTGACGTTTGAAGCGTAGCGCTTGACCACGTTGCCTTGGCGATCAACCAAAAACTTGGTGAAGTTCCATTTGATCGCTTCAGTACCAAGCACTCCGGGTTGGCTAGACTTCAACCAGTCGTATAACGCAGTGGCACGGCTGCCATTGACGTCAACTTTGGCAAACAGGGGAAAGGTCACGCCATAGTTGGTCTCACAAAACGATTCGATGGCGGCTTCATCACCTGGCTCCTGAGCCCCAAACTGATTGCATGGAAACCCCAGAACGGCAAAACCTTGATCGGCCAATGATTGATGGAGGGCTTGTAAACCAGCGTATTGGCTGGTGAAGCCGCAGCGGGAGGCTACGTTCACAATCAACAGTACTTTACCCAAGTAAGGCTCGAGTGACTGATGGTTACCGTGAATATCGGTTGCGGAAAAGTCGGAAATGATAGCCATGGGTGGCGTTCCTCTGTGTGTCGATTTAGTGGGTGCGGTTCAGTTGTTTGAAGGCATCAATAGCGCGTACACGGCTGGATTTGAGATCAACAATCGGCAAGGGATAGCCGAGTGCTTGCCGTTGCACAGGGGTCGGATCATGAATGCTTTTGGCGTCTAGGGACTCAAGCACGGGGAGCCAGTGACGAATAAATGTCCCTTCGGGGTCAAACTTTTGTGATTGACTGATGGGGTTAAAAACACGGAAGTAGGGTGCAGAATCGGCACCAGTGGATGCGCTCCATTGCCAGCCACCATTGTTGGCGGCTAACTCACCGTCAATGAGATGACGCATAAAAAAGGCTTCACCATGCCGCCAGTCAATTAGCAGGTTTTTGGTTAAGAACATGGCCACGACCATTCGCAACCGATTGTGCATCCAGCCGGTTTGTAATAGCTGCTGCATGGCGGCATCCACCAAAGGAATTCCGGTGCGGCCCTGCGCCCAAGCGGCAAAGTCTTCTGGCGACTCCCGCCATTGCACCGCTTCGGTTTCGTCCTTGAGCGGTTTGGCCATCGATAACTTTGGAAACCCATTGAGTAAATGCCAGTAAAACTCTCGCCAAATGAGTTCGTTGATCCAACTGCGCACACCCACTTGGCCCGTCTCGAGCTCGCCTTGATTAACCGCGAGTGCGGCATTCAAACATTGTGCTGGCGATATGAGACCCGCCGCCAAGTAGGGTGAGAGGCTACTGGTGCCAGGTTGTGCTGGAAAATTGCGAGCGGTCTCATAGTCGAAGATCCGCTCCTTTAAAAAATCTGTCAGACGTTTTTCAATGTGTGCTGGTTCGACAGGCCATTGTGCGGCCAAACTGGGCAAGTCCTCAGGCCAAATCGCATCAATATCATCAGGTAAATGGTTGGCTGGCAATGGTTGTGGTGGCGGGCAGGGTAGCAAAGTCAGTGGATCAGTCCTTAGACGTGCCCGACAAGCCCGAGCAAAGGGTGAAAACACGCGATAGACACCACCAGAGCCGGTTTTAAGTGATCCAGGCGCCAATAAGGTCTGCCCGTTGTGAGCCACCGTGGCAATGCCAGCGGATTGCAGCAAGGTATAACAGGCGCGGTCGCGGCGACGTTCGTGCACACCTTGCTCGCGGTTGCAATGGATTTCGGTAATACCGTTTTGTTGACAAAACGCCAATAGCGCTTGCGGCACATCTTGCCATTGCTCAACCCTGAGTAATTTAAGCGCCACGCCGATATTGGCCAACCTTGGCTGCAGGTCGCGTAGAGCCCGTCGCCACAAGTCCATTTTGACGGGTGCTTCGTGATGGCTTTCCCACTGGGTTGGCGATACCACGTATAAAGCCAATGCCGGACCGGAGGCACAAGCCGCGGAAAGGGCGGGTTGATCTTGGATCCGCAAATCGCCACGAAACCAAACACATGCACTCATCGTTGTGCCGCCTGCCAATCGGTGACAGCCGCCAAAGTGCGTGTCACATGCTCGGCTGGGCTGAGACTTTCATACACCTCAATGATGTTGCCGTCGGGTGCGATGGCATAAGACACTCGGTCAGCAGCACCTGGCCAAATCTTCAACTCAGCGTCATAGGCCTCCATGATTGAGCGGTCCTCGTCAGCTGCCACAGCGAACTTGCCGCCGCAAGGTCCGGTGGAGAATTTTTTCAGCGTTTCGATGTCATCGCCTGATACACCAACCACGGTGGTTTTTTGTTTGGCGAAATCATCAATCGCTTCGGCAAACAGCTGTGCCTCTATCGTGCAACCGCTGGTGAAGGCCTTGGGGTAGAAATAGACCACCACGGGCCCTTGATCCAAGGCGCCTTGTAAATCAAAGTCAAAGACCTCGCCAGCGAGCGCCGCTCGGGTTTGAAAGACCGGAGCGGACTGGCCAGGGCTTAGCTGACTCCAAGCGCTACCTTGACCTATCGCCCAAAGCGTAATGAAGGTGAGGGTGCTGACGAGGAAGCGGCGAGCGCGGCTTTCACTCACCGCGGGCTTGATGAGTATTTGTAAAGAAATTATAGGGTTTAAGAGCTGCTTCATGGCTGACTCGTGAGTTATGGTTGCAGGTAGTGTCTATGTTGACTCAAACCAAGGTGATTTAAAGGTAAGCGTAAATGAAACCCGAACTCGAGTCCAAATTCTCCCTGAAACAGAGCACATTGTGGCGCTACTCGCTCGCTCTCCTTGCAATACTGCTGTTGGTCAGCACAACCAGTACCGCCGCCCAAACCACATCGCCCGAGGATGAAAAGCCCTTATCGCGCGAAGAAATACTGACGCTCTTCGAACGTGAAGCCCGCGCGGCATATGCCATGGCGAAAGAGACCTGCGAGCAACTTTCAGGGGAAGAGCAAAAACAATGCTTAGCCAAAGCGCGCTTGCAATACGACGCAGACCGACGATACGCACGCAAGCGAGCTGAACAAGGTTATTGAAAACGGACTGCTAAATGTCGATGGTTTGCACATGCTCAACGGTAGGGGCCTGTGCAAAGTGAGGGCCAGCCAATGCGCGCCATTGTTGAAAACCGTCGGATTCCCGAAAATCGACCATGTGTGCTTCGACTGTCTCCCACTCGACCATCAGCTGGTACTGATCGGGTGCTTCCACTGAACGCACCAATTTCACCCCATGGCAGCCTTTGGCGGCCATGAAATGTGGCTTGGCGAGAGCTACTTTTTTCTCAAACGCGTCTTCTTCGCCAGCTTTTATGACGAGATGTGCAATTTCTGTCACCATCGTGGTTCCTTCATCAGAATAAGGGCTGTAACGGACTACAGGCCCATGATACGACACCACCAGTCAAGGATGCACGATATGGGCTTAGACATTTGTGTCCTATTGGACTCAACACAAAAAAAAGGAAACGTTAGGATGAAAACTTCTCTGTTTCTAAAGGTTTGAATCCATGAGCGTACCGACAACCCTGAGTTTTTTTGGTGCTGCAGGCACCGTGACTGGTTCTAAAACTGTGTTGAACCATGAGGGACAACAGATTCTGGTGGATTGTGGTCTGTTCCAAGGCTACAAAAACCTGCGCCAGCTCAATTGGTTGGATTTGCCGTTCGATCCTAAGCGACTCAGTGCGGTGGTACTCACGCATGCTCACCTCGACCACTGCGGCGCATTGCCTTTGCTTATTAAACAGGGATACAAGGGACAGATATACACCACGGTGGCAAGCGCCGATGTAGCGACCGTTCTATTGCTCGACAGCGCCAAGTTACAGCAAGAAGAAGCCGACTACGTCAATCGGCATAAGACAACCCGTCACCATCCCGCCAAGCCACTCTACACCGACGACGATGTGGCGGCGACCGTCGCGCAGTTCAAAACCCTGCCGTTTGATGAGTGGGAGACGCTCGTGCCCGGTATTTCGGTCAAACTGCAACGCGCCAGTCATATCTTAGGCGCAGCCAGTGTGCGGATTCACACTGGCGAGCGTGAGGTGGTGTTTTCCGGTGACTTGGGTCGCACTGAGGCTCCGATATTGGGTGCGCCTGAACCTTTGGGGCCAACGGACTATGTCGTGATGGAGTCCACGTATGGCAATCGTATTCATCCGGCCGCTGACCCTAAAGAAAGGCTTGCCAAGATCATTAACGACACGGTCAAACAGGGTGGCACGATACTGATTCCGGCTTTTGCAGTGGGTCGCTCTCAGGTCCTCATGCACGCCATTGCTGATATGAAGGCTAAGGAACAAATTCCCAACGTGCCGGTTTTTTTAGACAGTCCCATGGCCGTGAGAGTCACCAAACTTTATCAAAAGCACCACAAAGCCCATCAAATGAGTGCGAACCAAATGACGAAGGTATTCGATACCGCTACGCTCGTAAGCACCGTTGAAGAGTCCAAGGCACTCAATGCTTTGCACTATCCCCGCATCATTTTGTCGGCCAGCGGCATGGCCACCGGGGGAAGGGTGCTGCACCATTTGCGAACGCTGGTGCAGGATCATCGCAATGCCATTGTATTTCTGGGGTTCCAGGCCGGGGGTACCCGTGGAGCACGCATGGTGGCTGGCGAATCAACGGTTCGTTTGTTCGGACAAGACCTTGAGGTTCGGGCTGCCGTTCATTCGATTGACGGGTTTTCTGCGCATGCAGATGCCAATCAACTACTGGCGTGGCTCGAGACCGCTGGGGGCAGTCCGCGGCAGGTCTTTCTCAATCACGGCGAACCCGACGCGGCAGATACCTTGCGCCAGCGCATTAATCGCGAGCTTGGGTTGGCATGTCAAATACCCTTGCTTGGGCAAACCTTCACCTTGGCTTGAATAAACGGCACCCATGACACCGACCCCAATGCCCATTGACAGCCCAAGCTAAAAACATATAATAAAAATTATATAGAAAAGGTGGTTAACCAATGCTTAAATTCAAAGTAACGACCGTGGGCGCCTCTGAAGGATTAATCCTGAACAAGGAAGCAAAACGCATTTTGAACGTACAGAAAGGCGATACGCTCTATCTGACAGAAGCCCCGGACGGGGCGATGCGCATCACGCCGTATAGCCCCGAGTTTGAGCGCCAGATGGCATTGGCTGAAGAGATAATGCACGACGACCGAGAGATCTTGCGAGTGCTCGCCAAGTGAGCTGGGAATGGATACAACGTGATACGGTTTTTGCAATACACGATAAGCAGATCACCGTGCATGGTGGATTGACCGGCATACGTGACATCCATGCCGTGGATTCAGCGCTCGATCGGGCAAAAAATCTTGACGCTTATGGCAACCCAGCCCCAGATGTTGCTGACCTTGCGGCAACCTACATTTGCGGCATCGCTGGTAATCACGGATTCAATGACGGCAACAAACGCACCGCTTGGGTTGTTGGTCGCCTTTTTTTAGCCTTGAACAACGCGACGCTCATGTTCGAAGCGGTTCCGGCCATCAACATCATGATGGCTGTCGCAGCCGGCAGCCTCACTGAGCAACAGACGTCTGATTGGTTACGACAACGTCTTCACGGCAAATCCCACGGCTTGAACAAATCGCACCCATGACCAAACCCCTGACGTTACGCTACCGGCCCTTAGGGATAGATACCTTACAAGAACACGTGGCGTTTTTACACGCGAGGTGCGCTATCTGTAAATCAGAGGGATTACAGGCACAAACGCGCGTGCAATTGACGCACGCCGGGCGCGAAGTGACCACGATCGTAAACGTCATCCATTCGGACTTGCTCGATGATGGCGAGATGGGATTGTCTTTGAGCGCCCAAGAGGACTTGGGCGTCAAAGATGGTGATGTCATTGAGGTCGTTCAGGCCCCACCTGTCGATTCCTTGAGTCAACTGCGCACGAAAATCCATGGCCACCGTCTTGGCAAACAGGGGTTCGCCTCAATCATTGCCGATATCGCCAATGGTCGATACGCGAATATTCAGGTTGCTGCGTTTTTAACGGCCATGGCCAGCCACCGTGCCAACCTTCAAGAAGTCATTGATTTAACCGCCTCGATGGTGGATGTTGGTGAAAAACTCGCCTGGGGCACGACACCGGTGGCCGATAAACACTGTGTGGGTGGACTACCGGGCAATCGGACCACACCGATTGTGGTCGCCATCGCCGCTAGTGCAGGGCTTGTGATGCCTAAAACGTCATCGCGCGCCATCACATCGCCCGCTGGGTCAGCCGACGTGATGGAAGTCATGACCCCAGTGACGCATGGCTTGACTGAGATGCACGATATCGTAGAGAAGGAGGGGGCTTGTTTTGTTTGGGGCGGGGCCCTGGCGTTAAGCCCTGCCGATGATCTGCTCATTAAAGTTGCCCGTCCGCTCGAAATCGACAGTGACGCGCAATTGGTGGCTTCAGTATTGTCTAAAAAGATAGCAGCAGGCGCCACACATGTGGTGATCGACATACCTGTCGGACCAACGGCCAAGGTTCGTAGTACCGAACAAGCCGACCACCTTGAGCATCTCTTGACCCGGGTCGCCTTTGCCAACGGCCTCAATCTGATGGTGATGCGTACTGACGGTACACAACCCGTGGGGCGTGGTGTTGGCCCAGCGCTCGAGGCGCGCGATGTTTTACAAGTGCTGCGCAACGATCCTCAAGCGCCGCAGGACTTGCGACAAAGGGCGATCGACCTGGCTAGCGCACTGGTGGAGCTTTGTGGCAAAGTAGCCCCGGGGCAAGGCAAAGCATTTGCCGCTCAAGCCATCGCGTCTGGGCGCGCCTGGCGAAAGTTTCTTTCGATTTGCGAAGCCCAAGGCGGGTTTACCGAACCCTCGAGCGCAAAGCTAAAGCACACGATAAAAACCACACAAGCCGGTATCGTTAAGTCGATCGATAACCGTAGGCTCGCTCGTATCGCCAAGCTTGCAGGTGCGCCGTTGGCACAAACGGCAGGAATCGACTTACTGGTGCGCTTGGGGGAGCGGGTGCAAGCGGGTGATCCATTGTTTGTGCTTCATGCACAAGCGCAAGGCGAGCTCGACTACGCATTAACGTATTTGGATAGCCATCCGCCCATGTTGGTGGTTCCCACATACAGCTGACCTTGACGAAGGGTTAGACTTAAAGAACGTATAATGTATATTATGTAAAGTAACGTATCTCTCTGAGTAAGCTGTGTTTTATTGACGTGTCACTGTAATGAGATCTCCCGCTGCACTTGCAACACGTCTTTAGGCCAGAACGTTTTGATGTAAGCCAAGACGCTTTCAATCTCTGCGTCTGACAAGACCGCCCCAAAAGCTGGCATGTTACTTTCGTACCCCTTGGGTGCCGTGACCCCTGGCACAAAGCCGTCTCTTACCATGCTGACCAATTGGGCATCAGGGTGATGCCATGTGTGACCGCTGACATCATGAGGCGGCGCCGGTAATCGACCGTTTGCCATGCGCTGTCGCCAGTTGGGTTCGCCCTGTCCTTGTGCGCCATGACAACTGGCGCAATACATCACATAGCGCTCCTTGCCTTGTATCAAGGTTGCCCCAGTCGCCGGTTCAATAAAAAAAGGCTCACCCGCCACCCGCGAATGAGCGTGTGACGATTCCATTGAATCGGTCTCGCTCGCCAGCCACACCAAAACCACGGCAGTGACTAAAACCGTCAGGGATACGGCAAGGATTAAGTGACGTCGTTTAATGGGAAAAGGCATCCCGTTTATGTTAAAAACCGGCTGCGAAGTTCCCGCACGCCTCGTGCCAATATGCGGGCTTCTAAACCGACGGCAACAAACGTTGCACCAAGGGCTAAGTAGTGCTTCGCCAAGGTCTCGTCGGTTGTCAAGATGCCGGGTGCTTTGCCGTGCTTTAAGATCGTTGCAATACCCTGTTCAATCACGGCTTGTACCGAGGGATGGGCTGGATTGCCCAGGTGACCGTAGGCCGCCGCAAGGTCGGCTGGCCCCAAAAAGACACCATCAACGCCTGAAACAGCGCAAATCTCATCTAGGTTGTCTATGGCGGTTTTGGTCTCGGCTTGTACCAGTAAACAAACTTCCGCGTTGGCCACACTGGGATAATCGGTTCGCCAATCCCAGCGTGACACGCGAGCACTGCCATATCCTACCCCGCGAAACCCGTCTGGTGGGTAGCGGGTCGCGCGAACCAGTTCAGCCGCTTGCACGGCGTCGTCCACCATGGGGATCAATAAAGTTTGCACGCCAACGTCTAACAATTGTTTGATCCGAACGGGATCACCAATCACCGGTCGAGCAATGGGATAACTTTTGGGGTAGCCACCGAGTGCTTGTAACTGCGAAAGCACGGTTTGGATATCACTCGGTGTGTGTTCGCCATCCAAGAGCAACCAATCGAAACCAGCGGTGGCACAGATTTCTGCCGTGAAAGCGCTGGGTATGGAGAGCCACAAACCAATTTGTGGCTCTGCCGCGAGTAAGCGGGTTTTGAAAGCGTTACCCGCCTGCATCGTTAGGCAGCCAATACCAGCGCTTTAACCGCATCACCAATTTCGTTGGTTTTGGCTTGACCGCCAAGATCGGCTGTGCGTGGGCCATCGGCAAGAACCGTTTCAATCGCCTTGAGCACGCTATCGTGTGCTTGCAAATAACGGGCTTGCTCTTGCCCCTCCAGACCACGGCCAAGGTAGTCGAGCATCAAAGCACCCGACCAAATCATGGCAATTGGGTTGGCCACGTTTTTGCCATAGATGTCTGGTGCTGAACCGTGAACAGGTTCAAACAGTGACGGGAATAAACGATCGGGGTTCAGGTTTGCCGAGGGTGCCAAACCAATGGTACCGGTGCAAGCAGGGCCTAAATCCGACAAAATATCGCCGAACAGGTTTGACGCAACCACAACATCGAAGCGGTCAGGTTGCAGGACAAACCGGGCCGACAAGATGTCGATGTGCTGCTTATCGGTTGTGATGTCCGGGTATTGCTTGCCCATTTCAGCGGCTCGACCATCCCAATAAGGCATGCTGATCGCGATGCCGTTTGATTTGGTGGCGATGGTTAAGTGCTTACGGGCTCGCTGAGAAGCCAGTTCAAATGCATACTTCAACACACGATCGGTACCGATCCGGCTAAAAACGGATTCTTGAATCACGATTTCCCGATCAGTACCAGTAAACATCGTGCCACCTAAGGCGGTATATTCACCTTCGGTGTTTTCGCGGACAACAAAGAAATCAATGTCGCCAGCTTTGCGATTCGCTAGCGGGCACGGTACGCCGTCAAACAATCGCACTGGCCGCAAGTTGATGTACTGATCAAATTCTCGCCGAAACTTCAAGAGCGAACCCCACAACGACACATGATCTGGCACGGTATCGGGCCAACCGACAGCACCAAAGTAAAGCGCGTCGCAATCGCCGATTTGCTGTTTCCAATCTTGGGGCATCATATCGCCGTGTTTGGCGTAGTAATCGCATGAAGCCCAATCGTGATGTTCAAACGACAAGTTCAAATCGAACTTTTTAGCGGCGGCCTCAAGGACTTTGAGTCCCTCTGGCATGACCTCTTTGCCAATGCCATCTCCAGGCAACACGGCGATACGAAATGGGTGCTTCATGTTTGGTTTCTCCAGCGCTCATAAGGTTTTTGTGAAGGGTAAATCGTATATCACTGATATCTTGTTTTATTGCTTAAGTTTATTATCATCAACGTCTTGGTCGAGCGTCTGAGACAGCTCCCCTGCCCGGTCATAAGCGGCATGCATGGCTTGTGTGATGGTTTTGACGAAGCCCTCTTGTTCCAACACTTGCAGCGCAGCTGCCGTGGTACCCCCTTTAGAGGTCACTCTTTCTCTTAATACGCTAAGGGGCTCATCAGAGCGAGCCGCGAGTTCGGTGGCACCGGACACGGTGGCCAAAGCCATCTGCTTGGCTTGTGCAGGCGTTAGACCCAGCCCCTCTCCTGCCTCGACCAAGGCTTCGATAAAACGAAACACGTAAGCTGGCCCGCTACCGGACAAGGCAGTCACTGCATCGATCTCGGTGTCAGACTTTACCCACACCACCTCCCCGACGGCCGATAAAATGGTTAGTACCCACTGCTTATCGCTCGAAGAAACGCCCTGGCTTGCCGCAAGTCCTGTCATGCCCTTTTGTACCAGAGCCGGCGTATTGGGCATGGCGCGCACCAGCTTGCTGTAAGGCTTGCCGGTTTCACCCAGCCAGCGCCCCAGCGTTGCGAGACGAATGCCTGCTGCGACGCTCAATATTAGCGGGGTGGCCGATAAAAACGGTTTGGCCTGTGCCACCACCGCGGCCAGCTGTTGTGGCTTGACCGCCAGCACCCAGACCTGACACTGCGAAAGCTTCGCGTCACACAACGGACTCACCGATAATCCTTTCGCTCGCCAGCCTTCAAGTGTGGGCTCGTGCTGATCCACCACGTGAAGGTCTGTGGGCGGCATGCCCTGCTTTAAAAGCCCTTCGATGATGGCACCGGCCATATTGCCACCGCCGATAAAGGCCATCTTGGTGTGCTGATCAAAAATCGTCATAAAGAACCCGAAAATACCACTTCAACAAAATAACCTTAGCGCGTTGCAAAGCGCTTGTTCGTGGCAAAACTGAAGCGTCGTTTATACGGCAAGGAGATACTGCACCACAAGCCCGCCGAATACAGAGGCACCAAACCAATTGTTGTGTTTAAACGCTCGGAAGCAGGCTGCTCGGTTGCGATCTTTAATCCAGATAAGGTGTTGGGTCGCAATCAACCCCGCAATGAGCAAACCAATAAAGTAAGGCCATTGCCAAGTCATCAAGAGACCGATCCACGCCAACAGTCCGAGAGAGATCAGGTAACAGAGCGCAATCGCTGCGACATCAAAGCGGCCAAACGTGATGGCTGCTGTCTTTAATCCCAAGCGCAAATCGTCTTCTCGATCAACCATTGCGTATTCGGTGTCATAAGCGATCGTCCAAAATAGATTGGCCACCAACATCAACCAAGCGACCGCTGGGATCTGCCCCGTGATGGCCGCAAACGCCATGGGCATGCCAAACCCGAACGCCAGACCCAAATAGGCTTGCGGTACCCCAAAAAAACGTTTCATCAAGGGATAGGTCACCGCAAGCAATAACGCCAAAATCGAGAGCTGAATAGTCAACGCGTTAAGCATCAAGACCAGCGCGAAGGCACACAGCGCCAGTCCCACGGCGATCCAAAGGGCTTCAGAGGGTTTGATCTGACCCGTGGTTAGTACACGAGTTTGCGTGCGCTCAACGAACCGGTCGATGTCACGATCAAAATAATCATTGATGGCGCAGCCTGCTGCGCGCATCAAGAAAGTGCCTGCAACGAAAATCAGCAAGACACCCATTGGCGGCGGCCCTTGACTCGCGGCCCACAACGCCCACAAGGTGGGCCATAGCAACAGCAACGTACCAATCGGTTTGTCGATGCGCACCAGTCGGGCATATAGCCCAAGCCGATGCGAGATAGCCATGGTGCTCATTACTGCAGCAGACTGCGCAACATCCAAGCATTTTTCTCATGCACATCGAGGCGCTGCGTCAGTAAGTCAGCGGTAGGCTGATCGTTGGCAGCGTCGGCACGCTTGAACGCAGCACGCGCTGTTTGCGCCACTGACTCGTTACCAGCAACCAAGAGTCGAATCATTTCTTCAGCGGCGGGAACCGATTTGGGTTCTTTGATCGACGATAACTTGGCGTATTCGGTGTAAGTGCCTGGTGCATAGTGTCCAAGTGCCCGAATTCGCTCAGCGATTTGGTCAAGTGCTGTCCACTCCTCTGTGTACTGCGCCATGAACATATCGTGCAACGTGTTGAACATAGGTCCAGTCACGTTCCAGTGAAAATTATGCGTCATGAGATAGAGAGTATAAGAATCGGCAAGCATTTTCGAAAGCTCGGCAGCCACCAAGGCCCTATCCTTCGCAGAAATGCCAATGTTAATGGGGGGTGCTTTGACGGCAGATTTTGACATGAGCAAGTCCTGTTTAAAAATGGTTCAACGATTGACCGCTTAGCCATCACACCGAGCGTCAATCCAACATACTTATTATTAATTCAGGATACCACCTGAGTCAGACTGGCGTCGAACAAGCTGTCGTCGATTGGCAGCTTAGTGACACCCGGCATATCGGTCTGCTGGATTGTTTGGGCTAAGGCATGGACAGCGGCTAAGCGCGGAAAACTTTTGCGCCAGGTCATCACCACACGGCGGTTTGGTGCGGGTGCTTTGAATGGCACGTATTTCAGTAGCGCTGACTCCGGGTTTTCGTTGCCCATCAACGAGGTGACTGGCATCACGGTCAAACCAATCCCTGCCGCGACCATGTGACGAATGGTCTCAAGCGATGAGCCTTCAAACGTCCGCTGAATCCCTTCTGTTTGATCAGAGAATCGCGATAACTCCGGGCAAACGCCCAAGACATGGTCTCTAAAGCAATGCCCACTGCCAAGTAACAGCATGGTTTGTCGCTTCAAATCTTCGGCTGCGATGCTGTCACGTTCTGCCCAAGGGTGGGCTGCGGGCATCGCCACCATAAAGGGTTCGTCGTAGAGCGGCATGCTAACCAGTCCGGTATCCGGGAGCGGCAAAGCCATGATCGCGCAGTCAATCTCGCCATTGCGTAACAAGTCGATCAATTTAACCGTGAAGTTTTCTTGCAAAATCAATGGCATCTGTGGGGTGCGGTTAACTTGCACCGGAATCAAGCGGGGCAAGAGGTAAGGTCCAATGGTGTGGATCACGCCCACACGCAATGGGCCCGCCAAAGGATCATGGCCCATACGAGCAATTTGCTTCATGGCGGCACTTTCTTGCAATACTTTGTGAGCTTGCGCGATGAGCCGCTCCCCGATTGGCGTCACGCCAATCTCGGAACCACCTCGCTCAAATAAAGTCACGCCGAGCTCATCCTCGAGCTTGCGTATGGCCACTGACAAGGTGGGTTGACTCACAAAGCAGCTCTCAGCCGCGCGACCAAAGTGTCTTTCCCGAGCCACGGCAACGATATATTTCAATTCAGTCAAAGTCATGTTGACATTTCCTTATGCTCATACCAAAGGCTAAGCAGCCCGCTTTTACTTTAGACCATTCAGTGTCCATGGGCGGCTAACCATACAAATACGCTTCCCTATCCTGCATCCAGCGCGTTTTATGGCGTTGTGCCACGTCAGGTTGATGGGCTTTGAGTTCAGCAGCCAATTGCTGGGCCCGCTCTACCCAAAGGGCATCCGCCTCAAAATCGGCAAATCTTAACAAGGCCAATCCGGACTGGCGAGCCCCTAAAAACTCCCCCGGCCCCCTCAGTTGCAAGTCTCTTTGTGCAATTTCAAAACCATCATCTGTTTCATACATAGCCCGTAACCGCGTTTGAGCCTCAGGCGAAAGGGGCTTTTCATAGAGCAGCAAACAAATCGATTCGCGCGCGCCGCGCCCCACCCTGCCTCTTAATTGATGTAACTGTGCCAAACCAAAGCGCTCCGCATGTTCAATCACCATCAGGCTGGCATTGGGTACATCGACTCCCACCTCAATCACCGTGGTCGCCACCAAAACCGACAATTGCCCCGCACCAAACGCCTGCATAACCGTCGCTTTTTCTTGCGCACTCAAACGTCCGTGCACCAACCCAATAGAAACGTCTGGCAAAGCTTCGGTGAGAGCGGCGTGGGTGTCCGTCGCCGTTTGCAGTTGCAACGCTTCACTTTCCTCTACCAAAGGACAGACCCAGTAGACTTGGCCGCCATTCGCGATCGCCGTTCGTATGCCTTGAACCACTTCATCGCGGCGGCGAGCGCTCACTAATTTGGTTTTGACGGGTGTGCGACCCGGCGGGCGTTGGTCAATAACCGAAACATCCAAGTCTGCAAAAAACGTCATCGCTAGCGTACGAGGAATCGGGGTCGCGCTCATAGTCAGCTGGTGAGGATAGATCGCGGGCATATCGGTTTGTACACCCTTGTTACCCAAGGCGAGACGCTGTGACACCCCAAAGCGGTGCTGTTCGTCGACAATGGCCAAACCCAAGTCGTGAAAGATGACGCCTTGCTGAATCAACGCTTGCGTACCCACGATCAGCTGCGCTTGACCTGAGGCAATATCAGCCAAGCTTTGTCGCTTAATCGGTGCTGACAGACCTGAGCTTAGCCAAGCACAACGCAGCCCGAGCGCTTGAGCCCAAGCACTGAACTTCAAGTAATGCTGTTCGGCCAGAATCTCCGTGGGTGCCATTACGGCCGCTTGTTTGCCGTGAGCAACCGCCCTTAAGGCGGCTAGCGCTGCCACGATGGTTTTCCCGCTTCCAACATCGCCTTGCAACAGGCGGTGCATCGGAAACGCTTGCGTCATGTCACGTTTTATTTCGCTCACCACGCGTTGCTGCGCCTCGGTCAATGCAAAAGGTAAGGCAGCCAAGAGTTGGTCAACAAGCGAGCGCTCCAGATCAGTCTCAGGCAGTGGCATCGATTCTTTCTGGCGACGCGCCTGGCGCGCATCGGATAGGCTGAGTTGTTGCGCCAAAAGTTCGTCGAATTTGACTCGAATCCAAGCGGGATGTGTGCGTGACTCTAGTGCCTCGACACTATCGCTAGGCACTGGCCAATGTAACGTGCGAATGGCCTCCTTGAATGGCAATAGGCCAAAGGTTTCAAGGATCGAATCCGGCAATGTGTCGTCGATGTCGGTCACTTGGAACGCACTTTCGATACGTGCGCGGATCGCTTTCTGCGTCAAACCTTCGGCCGTTGGATAGACTGGTGTGAGGGTGTTCGATAATGGGGCGCCTGCTTTGGTGACCCGTGGATGAATCAACTCCAAGCCATGGAAACCGGGTCTGACTTCTCCCCTCACCCGCCACCGTTTACCGACTTGCATTTGCTGTAGCTGGCTTGGGTAGAAGTTCAACCAGCGCATATGAATCTCGCCACTGTCGTCTTGCAGCGTGGCGGTGAGGTATTTGCGGGGACGGTAGGTGACATCGGCCTGCGTCACCACACCCTCGGCGTGTATGGACAGGTAAGGACGGGCCTGTGCGAGCGGCTGCAGGCACGTCTCGTCCTCATAGCGAAGCGGAAAATGCAACAAGAAATCAATCGGTCTTACCAGACCGAGTTTTTCGAATGGGGTTGAGACCTGCCCTGACTTAGGCGGTTTCTTAGACGGCGAGGATGGCTTCGACTTCAAACGCAGCGCCTTTGGGTAATCCACTGACTTGGACCGTAGATCGGGCGGGAAATGGCTCTGGAATCACATTGGCCATGATGGAATTGACAGTGGAAAAATGATTTAAATCAGTAAGATACAATGTTAATTTAATAATGTTATTCAAGTTGGCATCGGCGGCTTGAATCACGGCTGTCATGTTGTCAAAGGCCTGTTTGACTTGCGCTTCAAACGAAGCCGTCACTAACTCGCCAGTTGCAGGCAATAGGCCTATCTGGCCCGAAAGAAACACGGTGCGTGTCGCCCCTGTACTAACGGCCTGTGAATAGGGACCCACAGCAGCGGGGGCCGCTGTGGTGTGAATGATATTTTTACTCATGGGGTACTCCGGTAAAGAGGCGGCTGCCACTTGGGTCCAGGATGATCAAATGACCTCGAGAATGACCTTCAGGCCATGACTACATCGAACCTAGTGCTATCGAAGTATTGAGTTTAATAGACAACCGTTATCCACGTAAACAATACGTGACAGATATGTCCGATGAGCAATCCGTCGTCACTAGCCGTTATCTAGTCCTAGCTCACGTAATTTGCGCGTGATGGTGTTTCTACCCATGCCCAATCTGGCAGCGGCTTCTACCCTTCTACCGCGACACACCTGAAGCGCTGCTTCGAGCATGGCTTTTTCAAATTCACGGGTTAAATGCCCCCAAACTTGTGGCTCAGCACGTTGCAAGCGCTCGGCGGCATCTTGCGCGAGTAACTGCGCCCAGGCAACGGGGTTAACGAGAGGCGTTTGCGCCGAGGCACCCAATGTATGGGCAGTGCCAGTGTCTTCACCAAGGGGGGTGCCTGAAGTCGGTGCCATCGAGGCAACGACTGCTGAAGTTGTGACGTTTTGCTGGATTTCGGGCGGCAGGTCATTCGCATTCACCCGATTGCCCGGCGCCATCACGGTTAGCCAGTGACAGAAGTTCTCTAGTTGCCGCACGTTGCCAGGGAAGTCAAATTGTTGAAAGGCTTGCATCGCTTCTGGAGATAAGGTCTTAACAGCGACACCGAGTGACTGCGCACTGATATCTAAAAAATAGCGAGTCAATTCAGGCACGTCTTCGCGACGTTCTCTGAGTGGCGGCAAACGCAGCCGAATGACATTCAAGCGATGAAACAAATCCTCTCTAAACCGACCTTCGCGAACCCTGTCTTCTAGGGGTTGATGGGTTGCCGCCACAATGCGAACGTCAACGTGGATCGGTTGTGAGCCACCAACGCGATAAAAGGTGCCATCTGACAAGACACGTAGCAGTCTTGTCTGCAACTCGAATGGCATGTCACCAATCTCGTCAAGAAACAGGGTGCCTCCGGATGACTCTTCGAAGCGTCCACGCCGATTAGCGTTGGCACCAGTAAAGGCGCCACGTTCATGACCAAATAGTTCGGCCTCTAACAAATCGCGAGGAATGGCCGCAGTATTGAGTGCCACAAAGGGGCCACGAGAACGTGAACCGTGTTGGTGTAAGGCCCGAGCCACTAACTCTTTGCCTGTCCCGGATTCACCGGTAATGAGCACGGTCACGCTAGACTGAGCCAAGCGCCCAATGGCTCGAAACACCTCTTGCATGGCAGGTGAACTCGATTGCGTCAACATCGCCTTGACTGACTTGTTGTTATTTGTGGCCAACGCAGCAGATGATTCACTTGCCTTAGTCAGTTGCTCAGATGCGGACTCTTGTAATGCCCTTGTGATCAACGTAACGGCCTCGTTGACATCAAATGGCTTGGGCAAGAAGTCAAACGCACCGCCTTGAAAGGCAGATACAGTGCTATCTAAATCGCCATAGGCTGTCATGATGATAATGGGTAGCTTAGGGTGGTTTTGCTTGACCTCCTTGAGCAGCGTCAAACCATCTTTGCCGGGCATGCGGATATCCGAAATCAGTGCAGCCGGCACCGCAGCTGAAAGCGCCTGCTGTACGTCAGCCGCATTGGCGAAACTCATGGTCTCAATGCCAGCGCGGTTGAGTGCTTTTTCTAGCACCCATCGTATGCCCTGATCATCATCTACGATCCAGACTGGTTTCATGTCAACTCCAGCGGTAACATCAATCGGAACTCAGTTTTACCCACGCGAGAGTCAAACTCAAGCAGACCCTCGTGCTGCACAAGCAAATCCTGCGCCAGGCTCAGCCCCAAACCTGTCCCGTCGTCTCGCCCAGTGACGAGCGGGTGAAAAATCTTGTCTTTAAGTGCTTCTGGCACGCCGGGACCGTTATCAATCACCGAAATAACAGCAGCAATACGGTGCTGTTTACGGTGCAGCATGACCTGTCGGGCAATACGCGTGCGCACAATAATGTTTGCGCCCTCTTGCGGTGGTGACGATCGCAAAATTTGGGCTGCGTTGCGCACCACGTTCAGTAAAGCTTGAACCAAACGATCCGCATCGGCGACTAAATCAGGCATAGATGCGTCGTAGTCCCGTGACAAATCGATCTCTGGGAACTCTGCTTGCACCAAGGCACTTACTCGTTCACAAACTTCATGAATATTGATTGTGGCCATATCCATTGGCCTCGAGTGCGACGTGGCCAGACGGTCAACCAATTCTTGCAAACGGTCGGCCTCAGAAATAATGACCGCCGTGTACTCTTTCAAATGTTCCTCAGGGAGTTCGGCTTCTAGCAGTTGTGCCGCACCGCGCAAGCCACCCAAAGGATTTTTAACTTCATGTGCGAGGTTGCGTAGCAACGCGTGCTGGTCGGCGATTTCCTGAGCCAGACGCTGCGTTCGATCTACGACCAGTCGCGACTCTAGATCCGCGACCTCAATCAATGCTGCCCAAGGTTGGCCTATCAGACTCACGGTCGTGACCGAAACCTCAGCAACGCCGGTGCCTCTTGGCATCGAAGCCACTTGTCGACAAGTATCTAGTGTGCCTTCGCATGCATGCAATATGGACTGGGCCAGCGTCGCATCAGCCTCAAAAAGTGCCACAGCCATCTGCCCTTCGATGCTTCTCAGTGACTTGCCAAACAAGTCCTGAGCGGCAGCGTTGGCCTTTACCACCACCCCGTCTTGGTCAAGACGCAAGACGGTGGTGGCTAAGACATCAAACGGATCACCAGCATTCATACGAGTCGGGCCGGTTGGGTCCGACCGCCTTTAGAGAAGGTTGATCACAGGCTGTAGTACATGTCGAACTCAATCGGGTGACTTGTCACGCGCATGCGAGTGACTTCGGCCATTTTGAGTTCGATGTAGGCATCAATCATCTCATTGCTGAAAACACCGCCACGGGTCAAGAACTCGCGATCGGCATCCAACGCTTCCAATGCCTGATCCAACGAATGGCAAACGGTTGGGATCTTTGCATCCTCTTCAGGCGCCAAATCGTAAAGATTCTTGTCGGCTGCGTCACCAGGATGGATTTTGTTTTGAACGCCGTCCAAACCAGCCATCATGAGTGCCGAGAAAGCCAAGTAAGGGTTTGCCAATGGGTCGGGGAAACGGGCTTCAATGCGACGACCCTTGGGGTTGCTGACATAAGGAATACGAATAGAAGCTGACCGGTTACGGGCGGAGTAAGCGAGCTTGACGGGTGCCTCGTAGTGAGGCACAAGCCGCTTGTATGAGTTCGTACCTGGATTGGTTATTGCATTCAATGCACGAGCGTGCTTGATGATGCCACCGATGTAAAAGATTGCGAATTCTGACAAGCCAGCGTAGCCATTGCCTGCAAAAAGGTTTTGTCCGTCCTTCCAGATCGACTGGTGAACGTGCATGCCAGATCCGTTGTCGCCAACGACAGGCTTAGGCATGAAAGTAGCGGTCTTGCCGTAAGCATGGGCAACATTTTGAACGGTGTACTTGAGCACTTGATTCCAGTCCGCCCGGCGCACCAGCGTGCTGAATTTGGTGCCAATTTCGGATTGACCTGAACCCGCCACCTCGTGGTGATGGACTTCAACCGGCACGCCCTGCTCTTCTAGCAATAGGCAGATTTCGGAACGCATGTCTTGAAATGAGTCGACGGGTGGCACGGGAAAGTAACCGCCTTTCACCTTGGGACGGTGTGCCAAATTGCCACCTTCCATGTCCAATCCGCTGGTCCATGAACCTTCGTCGGATTTGATTTTGACGAAAGAACCTGACATGTCGTCACCCCAGGTGACACCATCGAAAATAAAGAATTCAGGCTCGGGACCAAAGAATGCGGTGTCCCCAAGACCACTAGACTTCAAATAAGCTTCTGCCCGTTTGGCCAATGAGCGAGGGTCACGGTCGTAGCCTTTCATATCTGAGGGCTCAACCACATCACATGTCAGGATGAGTGTTGATTCTTCACGGAAAGGATCCATGCGCGCCGAATCTTGGTCGGGGATCAACAACATATCAGAGGCTTCGATGCCTTTCCAACCCGCAATGGACGAACCATCAAACGCTTGGCCAGACTCTAGTTTTTCGGCATCGAGTTGATGCGCGGGGATGGAAACGTGCTGTTCTTTACCAATCGTGTCAGTAAAGCGCAAATCAACAAATTTCACTTCATTATCGGCAATCAACTTTAAAACGTCTTGGGTCGTGCTCATGATGGCTCCGGTTTATACGGTTATCAAAAATACCCTTTAACAGCCAGTTTTCGATGCTGTTAGTGGGTCTATCAAAGCAACAGCAAAAGTCGTGCCAACTTACCTGCTTTTGCTGTTGTGGTAGATATCGTGGGTTTTGCGGGAATTATCACCAACAACACATAACAACAACGTATCATTATGCACTTTTACGGTGCATTGTGCACCATAAAAGTTACTATTTTGGTGCATTATGTGTTGCGCACAGCCATCTCTCGTTCAATGCGACTACTTTAGTGCGCTTATTCCGATGATGGCGCAGGTGAGGTAGAGAGGAAGATGCCCAACAAGTCATTCAGATGACGCCAACCCCAATCACTGGCACACAGACGCGTAGGGTCCGTCAGAATCAGCTCGCGTCGCGAAGCCTCATCTAACATCTGTTTGAGCACCAAACGTGAAAGTCCGGTGCGTTCCTCAAATAATGTGACAGCCACGCCCTCTTTCAGTCTCAGGGCGTTGAGCATGAATTCAAAGGGCAATTCTACGCTTGTGAGCGTTCGTTGGTCTGCGATGTGTGAGCCGTCAGCCTTGGCGCAATGGTTCATCCACTGTTGAGGGTTGCGGGTGCGTGTTTGCCTAATGATCCGATCGGGGAAGGAGAGTTTGCTGTGAGCGCCAGGGCCAATCCCCAAATAGTCACCGAAGGTCCAGTAATTAAGATTGTGCCGACAACGTTCTTTTGATTGGGCATAAGCAGAAACCTCATACCGGTCCCAGCCTCGGGCAATGATATCTTCGTCGATGACTGTTTCCATCGTCTCAAGCACATCCTCTTCTGGCAGGCTTGGCGGGTATTTGGCAAAAACCGTTTGTGGTTCTAAGGTCAGTTGGTAAAGACTGAGGTGACTTGCTCCCGTTTGTGCTGCTATCGCCAAATCCGACTGCCATTGCGCAACTGTCTGGCTAGGAAGCCCGTACATGAGATCCAGATTCACACGGTCGACAGCATTTAATGCCATCTCCACCGCGTCCCTTGCTTGTGCGCTGTCGTGATGACGGCCGAGTGCTTTTAAGTGACCATCGTGAAACGACTGCACACCAATCGACAGACGGTTCACGCCACTGGCAGCAAAGGATTGGAATTTGCGCGCTTCGCTGTTGCCAGGATTGGCTTCAAGTGTGATTTCTGCATCCGGCCAGAGGGACAATCGGGCCCGCACAATACCAAGTAACTGGTCTAGCGTGGCTTCCGACAAAAGACTCGGTGTTCCACCACCAATGAAAATGGTGTGTATTTGTCTTCCCCAAATGAGTGGCAATGACTGCTCAAGATCAGCAGTGATAGCGGCCAAATACGCGGCCTGGGGCAGCTCTTTTGGTGCCTCGTGGGAATTGAAATCACAGTAAGGGCATTTGCTGACACACCAAGGCACGTGAATGTAGAGCGACAAGGGTGGCAAGCTGGTTAAGGACGCTTGACTAGAAGCGGCCGCCGGTTCAATGCGCCGCCGAGCATTCGTTTGGGGCGTAATAGGAATGATTCGCTGCTTGTCGACCATGGTCATATCAAGCAATCAAATCAAACTGTCGCATTGCCGCGATCAAGGTTTGCGTCGCAAGGGCTCGATGGCTCAAGGTATTTTTGATCTCTGGGGTAAGCTGCGCCGCGGTTTGTTCTAAGTCAGGCAACCAGAAATGGGGGTCGTAGCCAAACCCGCCCTCACCGCGGGGTTGATCAATGATCTCCCCTTCCCAGAAGCCTTGGGCAATAATCGGCAGAGGATCATCGGCGCGTCGCACCAATACCAAAATGGCCACATACATGGCTTCTCGTGTCGCAGCCCCAGAGAGCGCCCGAACCAATTGTGCGTTATTGGCCTCATCTTGGGTCAACCCAGCAACCGCTGCCGCGTATCGGGCAGAACGCACACCCGGCGCCCCACCAAGTGCACTCACGCTAAGCCCAGAATCATCAGCCAAGGCCGGTTTGCCAGTCAAAGCGCTCGCATGCCGGGCTTTGGCCAAAGCATTTTCCAAATAGGTCTCGTGCGGTTCGGGTGCTGGCGTTACTCCGAGAGACGCCTGATCCCAAACTGCGACACCTAACGGCAAAAGCAAACGTTCAAACTCGCGCCGTTTGCCCTGATTGCCCGAGGCTAACACCAGTTCAGTCAGCATAAGCCGTTCAATAGGGGGTTCATTGGCGTTTTTCCTCTGGGACATCTTCTTGCAGTAAAGTCACTAAATCGCGAGCAAAGGCTGGCAGCGCAGCCAAATCCCTCACACACACATGCAGACGCCGATCGGCCCAGGGGTCTGACAAGCGAACCAAGCGGATATTCATATTTAAAGCATAGCGCCGTGCGGCCTGTTCGGGCACGATGCCAATACCCACACCGGCCTCGACCATTCGACAAACCGTATCGAAGCTACCCACTTCAATCCGAAATCGGAATGGATGCCCCAAGTTGTCTGCGGCTTGGATCAGAAAGGCGTGGATCGCGCTCCATTCGGATAAACCCACATACTCGTAAGACAACGTTTCACCAAAAGCGACTTCCTCGTGATCGGCAAGCGGATGATTTGGATCGGTGATGAGCGTCAATCGGTCGCTACGATAAGGTAGGTATTGAATGCCATCGCCTGCCGGCTGCCCGGCGACGATTCCAATGTCGGCCGCACCATCGGCCACAGCCTTCACAACCAAGTAGCTGAGTCGCTCACGTAAGTTAACCGTCACGTCTGGATGGGTCGACAGATAGCGACTCAATACCGCCGGCATAAATTCGGTCATGGCGGTGGTGTTGGCCACCATACGCACCTGCCCTTTAATACCCCTAGAGTACTCATGGATATCGCCCCGTAATTGCTCGATTTGTTGCAACACTTTGCGGGCATGTCGCAGAAAAGACTCGCCCGAGGGCGTGAGCGTAACGCCTTGGCTGTTACGGTGAAACAAGCGGGTGCCGAAATGTTCTTCGAGGTTTTTGACGCGATTACTGGCCGCCGGAAGCGATAGATGCGATTTTTCCGCGCCACGTGTGAGGCTACTGGCATCGCCAATGTTGACGATTAACTGCAGGTCGGTAAGGTCGAAGTGGCTGGCCATGGTGCTCTAACGTACGCCGTATCACGGGATGTGTTTGGTTCAGTTGTCAAAAAGCTCGACTTAATGAATCGTCAATTGTCAATCGTTCCGCTGTACGGCACAGTACGGATTGGTGAAACCTCAATGATAAGGCAACAATGACTACTCACGCTGAACAATATCAAGATATTCGGGATGGGATTCGCAGTTTGTGTGCCCAATTTCCTGATGAATACTTCAGAAAAATTGACGAGGAGCGCGGATATCCAGAAGCCTTCGTTAACGCACTGACCGAAGCGGGTTGGATGGCGGCACTGATTCCCCAGGAATACGGTGGCTCGGGCTTGAGCATGACTGAAGCATCAGTCATCATGGAGGAAATTAACCGTGCGGGAGGTAACTCAGGTGCTTGCCATGGTCAGCTCTACAACATGGGCACGCTACTGCGGCATGGCTCGAAAGAGCAAAAAGACCTTTATTTGCCAAAGATCGCACGTGGCGAGTTGCGCTTGCAGTCAATGGGTGTCACGGAGCCCACCACCGGCACAGACACCACCAAAATTAAGACGATTGCTGTCAAGCGCGGTGACAAATATGTCATTAATGGTCAAAAGGTTTGGATTTCACGGGTCCAGCACTCCGACTTGATGATCTTGTTGGCTCGCACGACCCCGCTGGACCAAGTCAAGAAAAAATCCGAAGGGATGTCTATCTTTTTGGTTGATTTACACCATGCGGTTAAAAATGGCATGACCATCAGACCGATCCTAAACATGGTCAATCACGAAACCAATGAACTGTTTTTCGATGACCTTGAAATTCCCGCAGAGAATCTCATCGGCGAAGAAGGCAAAGGGTTTAAGTACATTCTCGATGGTTTGAATGCTGAGCGTGCGCTAATCGCAGCCGAATGTATTGGTGACGGCTATTGGTTTATTGACCGCATCTCCAAGTACGTTAAAGATCGCGTTGTGTTCGGTCGTCCCATCGGTCAAAATCAAGGTGTTCAATTTCCAATCGCGCGTGCACACGTCAATGTTGAGGCGGCCAGTTTGATGCGTTACGAAGCTTGTCGGCTCTTCGATGAAGGCCTGCCTTGCGGTGCAGAAGCGAACATGTCCAAGTTGCTTGCGGCCGATGCTTCGTGGGAAGCGGCAAACGTCTGCCTGCAATTTCACGGTGGCTACGGTTTTGCCTGCGAATACGACGTTGAACGAAAGTTTCGCGAGACGCGCCTCTACCAAGTGGCGCCCATCTCAACGAACTTAATTTTGTCTTACGTGGCTGAGCACATCCTAGAACTGCCGCGTTCCTTCTAAGAGGCCCATAAACATGTCCAACGAATCATCCCATGCGCTGTTGCACCCAAGCGCCGCACTTGCTCAGTTTGCTGCAACTTTGCGTTATGAAGACCTGCCAGACACGGTCATTAGTCGGTGTGAAGACCTTTTCTTAGACACCATGGGATCGATTCTTGCGGGTTCAAGCAGTCCAGCTGTCTTGGCCATGGCTCATTTTGCCAAGCAGATGGGGCCCAGCGATGGTCCCGCGACGGATTTTGTGCGCCGTGTCGGCACATCGCCCTACTTTGCGGCGATGGTCAACGCAGCCGCCACCCATGTTGTCGAGCAAGACGACGTGCACAATGGCGCGGTGTTTCATCCGGCAGCTGTGGTATTCCCCCCCGCTCTCGCGGTTGCTCAAGCAATTGGCGCGTCGGGCAAGGATTTCATCACGGCTTGTGTGGTTGGCTACGAAGTCGGCATTCGGGTGGGCGAGTTTCTCGGTCGCTCCCACTACAAAATCTTTCACACCACGGCAACAGCAGGTAACCTGGCTGCGGCTACTGCCGTGGGTCGTTTGTTGAATCTAAACACCGATCAAATGTTGCACGCGATTGGTTCGGCTGGCACCACGGCAGCTGGTTTGTGGGAGTTCTTGCGTGACGCGGCCGATTCAAAGCAGCTGCATACGGCGCATGCGTCAACCGCGGGTATGCAGGCGGCTTATCTAGCCCAATCAGGGTTCACAGGAGCACAGCGGATTTTGGAAGGCAAGCAAGGGATGGCAGCCGGCCTGAGCCAAGATGCCGATGTCACAAAACTCGTGGACAGACTGGGTTCGCGCTGGGCGTTGACCGAAACCTCTTTCAAATTCCATGCGTCATGTCGCCATACGCACCCAGCTGCGGACGCCCTTCAGGCAGCCATGAAGGCTAACGCGCTTCACGCCGATGACATTGAATCTGTGGTGACACATGTACACCAAGGCGCCATTGACGTTTTGGGGCCAGTGACAGACCCTCAAACCGTGCATCAGTCCAAATTCTCGATGGGCACCGTATTGGCATTGATTGCTTTGCGCGATTCAGCCGACCTCACGGGATTTGATGAGGCGCTTGGTCAAGAACAAGTGACTGCCTTTCGCGATCGTGTGACCATGGCCATCGATGAAGAAGTCGACACGGCTTACCCACAGCGCTGGATCGGTAAAGTGACGGTGACCACCAAAGACGGTCGTACTTTTGAAGGTCGGGTTGATGAGCCAAAAGGCGATCCTGGCAATACCCTGAACCGGGCTGAGATTGAAGACAAAGTCATGCGGCTGGGCACTTATCGTTCGGCAGCAACCCCGGAACAGGTCAAGGCCCTGATTAAGTATGTTTGGGAATTGCGCGATCAGACAGATTTGAAAGGCTTGTTCGTCTAGCTCTGATAACTTTTCAAATCATCGGCTATCACCGTTTGGCCTTGCCTTGTTGGCAAGGCCTTTTTCATGGTTGTCTGGTCTGCGCGGCCAAGCGATGCAAATCGGTAATGCCGGACTCGGCAAGATTCAATAAATCATCAAACATCGCGCGGTCAAACGTGTGCCCTTCTGCGGTGGCTTGCACTTCAACCAAGCGGCCACTGCCCGTAATAACAACGTTCACGTCAGCGTCGCAACCAGAATCTTCCTCGTAGTCCAAGTCGAGTAGCGCTTGTCCCTTGACCACACCGACTGAAACAGCAGCCACGCTATCAAGCAGTGGATTGGTGGTGAGTTCACCGCTGGCCAGCAGCCCATCGATGGCATCGGCTAGCGCCACCCAGGCGCCGGTGATACTCGCGCAGCGGGTGCCACCGTCGGCTTGCAGGACATCGCAATCGATCTGGATGGTGCGCTCACCCAATGCAGATAAATCTACCACGGCCCTTAGACTGCGTCCAATGAGGCGCTGAATTTCTTGGGTACGTCCCGATTGCTTGCCTCTGGCAGCCTCACGATCGGAGCGTGTGTGCGTTGATCGTGGCAACATGCCGTATTCGGCGGTCACCCAGCCACGACCCTGACCTTTTAAAAACGGTGGCACTTTGGGCAAGACACTGGCATTACACAACACACGTGTCTCGCCCATGCTGATCAGCACAGAGCCTTCGGCATAACGTGTGAATCCACGTGCAAAGGTAACGGGTCGGAGCGCATCAGCCGTGCGTTGGTGGGCTCTGGTGCGGGTGTTGGGGGTTGATGACAAAGCAATGACTCCTACAAATAGATAACAATAATCGAGTTAGCCAAAGTATACGCACGCCATCTTAGGCTATGTGCAGCCGACTACAATGACAGCAATAAAACAAAGGAACAAAAACAAAGGAACAACTTATGCGCAGCATGACAGGCTTTGGAACAGGGCAATCAAGTGGCGAGCCCGGTACCGTTGTCGTTGAAATACGCAGCGTTAACAGCCGTTATCTTGATCTGCAGTTTCGCCTGCCGGATGAGTTGCGGCAAGCGGAAATGCGCATGCGTGAACAGCTGTCCAGTGCGCTGCTTCGAGGAAAAGTTGAGGTGCGCGCCAGTTATACGCGAATCCATCCCCGTGTGGATCAACAATTTCCACCACAGCGCCTGATTGAAATAGAGTCCATTTATCGCCACATCCAAAGACACGTGCCAGATCTGAGTCCACCGACGTTAAGTGATATTACGCAGTGGCCCGATACAAACAAGCCGCTAATTGACGTCTCCCAATGGACACCACTTTGCGAGGCCGCGACCCAAATGGCGATTGCCGAGCTAATCGACGTCAGGGCTCGAGAAGGCGCACGGCTTTCGCAGATCATTAAAACCCAAGCGCAAGCCGTGCACACCACCGTTGCCGCTTTGCATGGTCGCCTACCCGAACTGTTGCGGGCACAAAGTGAACGGGTCGCTGCAAGACTCAAAGAAGGCCTGACGCAAGCGTTTCCTGATGGTCTTGCCTACATCAGTGGGCAAGAGATCGCTGAGCGCTTGGCCACGGAGGCAAGCATCATCGCTCTAAAGGCCGATGTTGCTGAGGAGCTCGATCGACTCTCTACTCACGTCCAAGAACTTGAGTCAATGGTCGGCTTATCCGATACGTCGGTCCCCAACCAAACCAGTCAAGGGCTAAAACCTTCTTCACCCATAAAGCAAGGACAGGGTAAGCGCCTAGATTTTCTCTTCCAAGAGATGAATAGAGAAGCCAATACCTTGGGTTCAAAATCGGTCAATGGGGAAATGACGCAAGCCGCGATCGAACTCAAACTGTTGATCGAGCAAATGCGCGAGCAAATCCAAAACATTGAATAACGCTTGGTTATTGCTCTCAGTCAATCGCTGTCGACATTCCACTTGAAGCACCTAAACATACACTTTTATGCGCATAAAAGTGTAGCTCGCCGCTCTTGGCATTGACCCGAGTTACTCCTGGAACGATACTCGCGCTGAAATCGAGTTCATCATCGCCACGCATGGCGATGGTATTGTTCCCGTTGAAGTCAAAAGTGGCAAACGAACACGGTCC
>CBFHKV010000006.1:29365-34771 GCA_965656505.1 Burkholderiaceae bacterium
AAATCACTCACGTCCTATGTCGATAAGTGCAAACCGACCAAAACGTTTAAACTCACCGGCACACGGGGCTCATCAGCGCTAGAGCAAACCCATATCGTGATGCCGTTGTATTTCGCTCAGTATTTGCCACTCAAATGGTGACATCGACTGGTACCTAAACCCTACCCGTCGCGTAACTCATCGCGTAACCCGAGCTGGATTTCAATATTGCTTTTAATGCGTTTTCTGTACGCATTCGGTGTACATGGGTACTTCCTCAAACGGGTAGGATTGGCGGGTACAATTTTGTCAGGCTAATCAACCCAATGATTGGTCTTTGACCACGGAGAAGTCAACATTTGTCTTTGCTAAACATACCGCTATTCCCTCTATCGACCACCCTCTTTCCCGACAGCTTGTTACCTTTGCGGATATTTGAGGTTCGTTATCTGCACATGATCAAGCAGTGTCACCGCGATGGCACGCCATTTGGTGTGGTTGCGCTCAAGGAAGGGTCTGAAACACAAAGACCCGGCATAGAGGAATCGATGCACTCGACAGGTTGTCTGGCGCACTTACTCGATGTGGAAGAAGTGCAATCAGGGTTACTGTTCGTTCGAGCATCCGGCGGGCAGCGATTCCACATCCAAGGCAGTGAGCGAGGCACACTCGGCCTATGGCATGGACAAGTAGAGCTACTCGATGAAGACATACCCACCGACATACCACCCGACCTGCAAACCATCGCCAATCAACTGGGCGCACTGATCGCCGACGCTCAAAAAAAGGGTGTTGAATCCCAACTCCCCATCACGCGCCCTTATCGTTTAGACGAATGTGGATGGGTGGCCAATCAGTGGGCAACGCTTCTTGCACTAGACGCGGAACAAAAAAGAAGCCTGCTCACTGACGATGATCCCTTGTCGCGCATCACGCACATTAAACAGTTGCTGAAGTAATGTTTATTCGGTTTTGCTGTTGCTGTGATGCTGTTGTAGTACTTGTATACTGACGCTTGACTGGCTTATTCATGGCCATTATTGTTTTTATCCTACCCATGTAAAGACTGTTTCACATCCCCGTCTTTGCTGCTCTCTTGGTGCCTCCTTGCCGCCCTTTTTCGCTGCGAAATACAGCACTCGCACAAACGGTTCCCATGCCAATGCTTGGCAGCACTTGCCTTGCAAGGATGTGCCACGTTCAGTTTGCCGATCATTCCCATGGATGTCACCAGGGATCAGCGTCTCGTTTGATCGTCTTCATTTGTTACTAAAAATTGATTCAAAGGCTCCATGAAATCACTCTATTTCGAATGGTTCTCCAACGTTCGCAATGACTTGCTTGCCGGTCTGGTGGTCGCACTTGCGCTTATTCCCGAAGCCATTGCGTTTTCTATCATCGCCGGCGTTGACCCTAAAGTGGGTCTTTACGCGTCGTTTTGTATTGCAACCGTGATTGCGTTTACGGGCGGCAGGCCCGGCATGATTTCAGCGGCGACTGCCGCCATGGCGTTATTGATGGTGACATTGGTCAAAGACCATGGCCTACAGTATTTGTTAGCGGCAACGGTTTTGACCGGTATTTTGCAAATCATCGCTGGGTGGATACGCCTAGGCATGCTAATGCGATTTGTTTCACGGTCAGTGATCACAGGTTTTGTGAATGCGTTAGCCATTTTGATATTTATGGCGCAACTCCCCGAACTCATCAATGTGACCTGGGTCGTCTACGCCATGACCGCCGCCGGCTTAGCGATCATCTATCTGCTGCCTTATGTCACGAAAGTCGTTCCTTCGCCACTGGTTACCATCGTAGTGTTAACGATTGTGGCGATCGCGCTAGACCTCGACATTAGAACGGTTGGTGACATGGGTGAACTACCCGACAGTCTTCCTTTTTTCCTGATACCAGACATTCCTTTTAATTTTGAGACGCTACAAATCATCCTGCCCTACTCACTTACGTTGATGGTGGTTGGCTTGTTGGAGTCACTACTGACGGCCACGATTGTGGATGACTTGACGGATACCAAAAGCGACAAAAATCGCGAATGCGTGGGTCAAGGCGTGGCCAACATAACCAGCGGTTTTATCGGTGGCATGGCGGGTTGCGCCATGATTGGTCAATCCGTCATCAATATCAAATCGGGTGGCCGAGGTCGGCTCTCCACACTCACCGCAGGCGTGGTTTTGCTGATATTGGTGGTTTTTTTAGACGAATGGGTCAGCCTGATTCCGATGGCTGCATTGGTTGCGGTAATGATCATGGTCTCTATCGGTACCTTTGACTGGCACTCGATCAAGGGATTAAAGGATCATCCCAAGAGTTCAAGCATCGTGATGGTCGCGACTGTCTTGGTGACTGTCTTGACCCACGACCTCGCCAAGGGTGTCTTGGTGGGTGTTTTGGCGTCAGGGTTTTTCTTTGCCGCCAAAGTGGGCCGCATCCTCGCCGTTCGCTCGCAAGTCGAAGACTCGGGCCGTCAACGTACTTACCTGGTGTCTGGGCAGGTGTTTTTTGCGTCAGCGGAGTCGTTTATCAATGCCTTTGATTTCCGTGAAGTGATTGAACGGGTGACGATCGACGTCAGCCGAGCCCACTTCTGGGATATCACGGCCATCACAGCGCTCGATAAAGTTATTTTGAAATTTCGCCGTGAAGGCACTGAAGCCGATGTGATTGGCCTAAACGAGGCGAGCGCCACGATGGTGGATCGCTTTGCCGTGCATGACAAACCAGACGCCGATGACAAATTTGTGTCTCACTGACAACAGAGGTGATTACCCATGAACACGGTTTCTTCAGGTCCAATGGTCTTGGCATGCATCGATCAATCGGCTTATGCCAATCATGTGACCGATTGCGCCGCTTGGGCAGCACAACGATTAGGCGTTGGCCTTGAACTATTGCATGTGATTGATCGCAACCCCGAACGAATAAGCGAACAAGATCACAGCGGCACGATCGGTGCGAACGAGCAAGAAAATCTTCTTAAAAAAATCGTCGATGAAGATGAACGTCGCAGTCGTCATGCGCGTGAGACAGGCCGCGTATTCTTGAATGAATTGCGCTTGCGTGCGCAAGCCCAAGGCATGCCTCATACCGATATGCGTCAAAGACACGGTACGCTAATCGATAGTTTGCTTGAGCAACAAGCCCAAACACGTTTGATCGTCATGGGTCGCCGCGGCGAATCCTCGGGTTCGACCGAGCGCGATATCGGACGTCATGTGGAACGTGTCGTTCGATCACTAGACCGCCCGATTTTGACAGTGACCCATGACTTCAGCGAGCCGAAGCGCCTAATGATTGCCTATGATGCAGGTCGTGCTTCTCGCAATGCATTGAATATGGTTGCCACTAGCCCCGCGTTTCAAGGAATACATTGCGCCTTGGTGATGGTCAAGCGCAACGAGTCACCGGAGGCGCCGAAGCAGCTCGAGCAGGCACTTGAGAAACTGCGTTTGGCTGGTCTGCAAGCTGATGCCCATTTGCTCGTTGGTGACTTTGAGAGCCTGATGGTGAAAAGCATCAAGACGCTAGGTGTGGATCTATTGGTGATGGGCGCCTACACCCACTCCCAATGGCGCAATCTCATCATGGGTAGTCACACCAGTGATCTGCTGAGGGCGTCAGGCATACCAACACTGTTATTGCGCTAGTTCCCTACCCGACGCCTGATCCTGTTGCCGCGCATACTAAGCTTTCTCAACGCGATCTTTGTCGCTTAAACCCGTGGCGTGATCAGTGACGGGGCCAGCCTGATTTGAGCTGCCACTATCGTCTTGGATATTGCTATCGTCATTGTCATCATGAGCGTCACCGTGCTTCTTCTCAAAAAAGCCCATGATCTTGGCAAAGAAAATAGGCACAATGGCCACCGCCAAAGTGGTGGATGCGATCATGCCACTAAAGACCGTTAACCCGATAGAAAACCGCGAATTGGCACCGGCGCCTGAGGCCAACAAAAGCGGTACGACCCCAAGAATGAATGAGATAGAGGTCATCATGATGGCCCGGAATCGCTCCTTTGAAGCATGGAGTGCCGCTTGCTCCAAGCTCATCCCCTCTCGACGTGCCTCAAGTGCCACTTCGACAATCAAAATCGCATTCTTTGCTGACAGGGCAATCATCAGCACCAAACCAATTTGCACGTAAATGTTGTTGGACATACCTGTTAACAACAAGGCAATGACAATACCCGACAAGGCCAGTGGCACCGCACTTAAAACAGCAACGGGGGCCACCCAAGATTCATACTGCCCAGCAAGGACTAGGTAAACCAGTAGTATGGAAAGCGCAAACACCAATATCTGCGTATTGCCGACCAATTGCTCCTGATAGGAAAGCGCGGTGTAGGTATATTCAATCCCAGCTGGTAACGATGTTGCCGCCAGTGTTGAGAGCGCTGAGATCACCTCGCCCGAACTCACCCCAGGGGCAGCCGCACCGTTGATGCCTGCTGTCGGAAATAGGTTGTATTGGGACGTAATCGTAGGCCCTAATGTTTCGCTGATTTCCACAAACGACCCCATGGGCACCATGTCGCCTTGGCGGCTCTTAACATAGAGATTTTCGATGGCGCGGATGTCCTTTCGGTAAGGGCCGTCTGCTTGCACGTAAACTTGATAGGTCTGGCCAAACCTAAAAAACTGATTGACGTAGGACGAACCCAAGTAAGACTGAAGCACATCGTAAGCATCACCAATATCGACACTTAGCGTTTCGGCACGGGCTGGATTGAATGTCAGCTCGTAGCGCGGGATGTCGTTATTGAATGTGCTAAATGCCATGGCAACTTCTGGCAATTGATTGGCTTTCTCTATAAAGTCAGAAGTCGCTAAGGCGAGTTTTTCGTAGCTATTGCTGCCGTCGCTCAACAGCAATTGCATGTTGAATCCACCGGACATCCCCAACCCAGGAATAGGCGGTGGCAAAATCGCTCGGGCATTGGCACTTTGAATGTCGCCAAAAGCCTTAATCATATTGAAGTAAACGCTGCGCAGATCCTCGCCTGAGCCTTTACCGCGCTCATCCCAAGGTTTTAAAATGACGTACATGGAGCCCGCGCTCGAATCGGTCGAGTTGCTGTCAAGGGCACTGATGCCACCGATGGTGACCACTTGCTCCACACCCGGTATTTTTTGAATCGCACGGCGCACCTCCAACATGCCCGCTTTGGTGCGCTCAAGGGATGCGGCATCAGGCAACTCAACCGCCACAAGCAAGTAGCCTTGGTCTTCATTTGGGATAAAACCGGTGGGTACCCGTGTAAGACCGTAAATTGAAGCGCCAATAATGACCAAACCAACGATCGCCGTGGCGGTGCTGGCTTTCATCAAACTTTCCATCAGAAAGCCGTAGCGGGTCGCGACCGCGTCAAATCCTCTGTCAAACCCTCTGGAAAACCAGTTCTTGCGCTTCGGC
>CBFHKV010000006.1:34781-86489 GCA_965656505.1 Burkholderiaceae bacterium
CGTTCTTTTTGGATGCCTTGATGAACTCGCCCGCCTGAGCTGGGCTTAGGGTAATGGCCGCAATACCACTCAATAAAGCAGTGATGGCAATCACCAAGGCGAATTGCCGATACATCTGACCTGTGATGCCAGAGATAAAAGATGCCGGTAAAAAAACCGCCATCAACACCAAGGTGATACCGATAATCGGTCCCATGAGTTCGCTCATCGCTTCAATCGCTGCTTGCTTAGGCTTCATGCCCGCTTCAACTTTCTTAGCGACACCCTCGACCACCACGATTGAATCATCAACAACAATACCAATGACCACCACGATAGCAAACAGGGTGAGCAAGTTGATAGAAAATCCTAAGGCGGCCATGCCAGCAAAGGCACCGATAATCGTCACGGGAATGGTTATGGCAGGGACCAAGGTCATTCGCCAATTCTGTAGGAATATCAGAATCACCAGTAAGACCAAAATACCTGCTTCAAACAAGGTGGTGTAGACCTCGTCAATGGATGCTTTGACGAACGTCGTGGTGTCAAACGGTATGCTCCACTCGATATCGGCTGGAAAGGTCTGAGAAATAGACTGCATTTCATCCCTGACAGCCTGCGCCACTTGCAAAGCGTTGGCGTCTGGCGACTGAAAGATAGCGATGCCACCCGCTGGTTTGTCACCCAACTCAAAAAACTGGTTGTAGTTTTGGCTGCCCAGTTCCAATCGGGCCACATCTTTCAGGCGAGTGATCGCGCCGTCTTCGTCGGCGCGAAGGACAATTTCACCAAACTCTTCGGGCGTGTCCATCGCGCTCGCCACATTAACGGTGAACTGATGGGATTGGCCAGCGGGCACTGGCGGCGAACCAATTTGACCAGCCGAAAGCAGCACGTTTTGTTTATTGATTTTGGACATGACCTCGCTTGGTGTGAGCGAGCGTTCGCGCATCAAGCCAGGGTCTAACCAGACTCGCATACTGTAATTACCAACGCCAAAAACATTGGCTGACGCCACGCCCGGAATGCGCGCAAGGCGATTTTGCATTTGAAGGTTAGCGAAATTGCTTAAAAACAAGGCGTCGCGACTGTTGTCTTTAGACGTGACCGTCACGAATAACAAGATCGCTGTTGATTGCGTTTTGGTGGTAACGCCTTGCTTTTGCACCGACTCGGGCAGCATGGGCAACGCAATCGCTACCCGATTCTGCACGTTCACCTGTGCCGCGTCAGGGTCCGTACCAACTGCAAAAGTCACAGTCAAAGCGTAGGTACCCGCATCAGTCGAATAAGACTGCATGTAAAGCATATCTTCTACGCCATTGACTTGGGTCTCGATATTACTGCCGACAAGCTCTTGGATCAGTTTGGCGTTCGCGCCTGGCCAATTGGTGGTCACCTGAATAGTCGGTGGTGTCATCGCGGGATACTGAGCGACAGGTAGCCCAAAAATAGAGACAGCACCGAGCAGTACGATAATGATGCCGATGACGTTACTCAGAATCGGGCGTTCGATAAAAGTTTTAGATAGCATGTCGACATTCCGTACGGGGGCTAGTCAAACGATGACGCACCCGCGGGTTGATGAGCGGTATGATCATTTCAGTTAGACGCTGGATTTTTATTGCCTGCTTGCGGTGACCCAGGCGCCGCTGTCGACTCAATCGCGCCTTTCTCTGGACGAACGGTTTGTCCGACACTCAGGCTCACAAAACCATTGATAATCACTTGTTCATCCGCTTTTAAACCGTCGGTTACTTCTGTCAAAGAGCCATAGCGTTGCGCAATGGCGATGTTCTGGCGCTTAACCTTGTCGTCCGAACCCAGTAAGTAGACATAACTGCCTTGTTGATCGCGCGAGATTACTGCTGAAGGGATCAACATCGCATCGCGCTTCGATCCGTAATAGAGCAGCACTTTCGCATAAACGCCGGGCACAATGCTGCGCATCGCGTTGTCGAAACGCCCTCTCAACTGCAGGGTGCCTGTGCTTGCGCTCAACTCACTAGCGGCGTAATCGAGCACACCCACGTGAGGGAAGCCAGAGTCGCCTTGTAATGCGGCATAAACAGGTAATTTATCAACCGCTTGTCCGGTAGGGCTCTCGCCTGCCGCCCGCATCGTGCGCAAATATTTCAATAGCGACATTTCGTTCATCGAAAAATAAATATAGACCGGATCGATTTGTCGAATTTCAGCAAGCTTGATACCACCAGCCCCAGCCCCCAAGTAATTGCCAACGTCAATCAGATGGCGGCCCATCACGCCATCGAAAGGGGCTTTGATCTCGGTATAGCTTAAATTTAAGTTAGCGAGGGACAAATTGGCTTCAGATTGCTGAAGCTTAGACCGAGCACTGTCAACCGATGCTTGCGAAGTGGCACGCTGCGTCAACAGCGTGGACTGACGATCAAATTCAATTTTTGCCTGATCGTAGACGGCTTGCTGCAATGCCACTTGATCCTTGTATTCGGCCTGCTCAATGACAAACAGCAGATCCCCCTTTTTGACGCGCGCACCATCTTTGAAGAGGATTTGTTCCAGGTAGCCAGAAACACGAGCCTCAAGGTCGACTTGTAACAAGGGAGCCGCCGTACCGTCAAAAGTCTCATAACTTTGAACCGTTTGTTTGACGGGTGTCGCCACCGTGACTTTTGGTGCTGGCGGTGTTGGCGGTTTGGGTCGCTCACAAGCAGCAAGCAAAAAAGTAGCCCCAAGCAAAAGACCGGCTGTTTTTAGGCGTGAAAGTTTCATTGAGAACATTATTGAGTCAATCCAAGCGTCTGCACCAATCGGGGGGAATTAGCATCGGGACTCGCCGAATCAAGGGAGTCACCCCAATTCGTACGGGCTTTCATTTTTAGAATCAGTTCATTTGGCAATGCTGGTAGCGACATGTCGGCGTTCCACCCACCGCCTAAGGCTTTAAAGGCATCGACATAACCCAAGAGCGTATTGGTTTTGGATTGCACCAAATCACTTTGAACTTGTAAGAGCGTTTGTTGCGCCACAATGACGGTGTTGTAATCGCTCTGGCCCGCTTCATAAAGGTCTAGCGCCAATTCAGCAGATTGCCTCGCCGAGCGAAGGGCTTGCGTGAAATCCTTGACAGCACTTTTGGCGGTCGCGATACGCATCAGCGCATCTTCGACCTCTGATTGGGCTGTCAGGACGGCATTCTGATAGTCCAGTACAGATTGCTCGAACACAGCATCTTGGACGCGCACTTGATCAACGAGTGCGCCGCGATAAAACAAGGGGAAGTTAACCGACCCCGTGGCACTAGACGTCGAACCCTCGGAGCTAAACGTCGGGCTATTTTGGTAACTCACGCTCGTACTCAGATAACCAAAAAAACCCGATAAAGAAAAGCTCGGGTACAAATCGGCCTCTCTCATACCAATTAATGCGGACTGAGAGGCGGCTTGATACTCCGCCGCCGCCACATCGGGTCGGCGTCGCAACAAGTCTCGAGGAATGCCGACGTTAAGAACCGATGGCACTTGAAGGTGATTTTTTGCTTGACCAAATTCCGTTTCATAAAAGCCTGGCGGTTGGCCGAGCAATACGCTCATGGCGTTGCGCTGACGATTCAACTGTTCAATCAAGCCAGGAATCTCTGCTTTGGTCTGTTGATAACGCGTTTGCGCTTGACTCAAGGCGAGCAGTGATGTCGAGCCGGCTTGGTAGCGCGCATTGGCGATGCGTAAGCTTTCTGCTTGTAACTTTAGGTTCACTTCGGCTACACGGATCAGCTCTTGCACATTGCGTATGTTGATGTAGGTATTAGCTACCGTGGCTGCCAACGAAACATCGGCCGCGTAGAAGGCCGCGATAGCCGATTGAAAGGACGAAAACGAACTTTCAATGCCGCGACGGTACTTACCCCAGAAATCCAACTCCCAGTTCGCCTGAAGTAAAGCATCTCTTGATGTTGAGCTATCGCTTGAGGTGCCGGAAACCCCAGCACCTGCGGTGGGCAACAGGGCTGCATCGCTGATGCCGAGTTGCGCCCTTGCCTGGTAAATCCGTAGGGCGGCTGATTGTAGGGTCAGGTTTTGTTGACCGGCATACAACAACAAGGCACTGAGCGTGGCATCGTCAAATTGTTGCCACCATTGCACCGGATTGATTTGTTCTTCACGGACCGTTTCGATGGCTTCGATAAAATCGCCACCCGTCTGTGCTCGCCACTGTTCGTTGACAGGTGTGGCTGGTTGTTCGAAATCTGGACCAACCATGCAGCCTGAAAGTGTCACAGCCAAGGCGAGCACCAGGACAAAGTGCTTTTTGTTCGGTTGCTGGTTTAAAAAACGCTGACTCAATTTGACATCGAGTCCGTGGTCGGTTGACATAGGTATTACACCGCTTTTATGTGATTTGCGTCGATATTAGCTTACTTGAACGCCATGAACTTAAACATGACAGCGGCCAAGGCTACGTCAGGGCAGCATGCAAAAACCCCAAACAAGTGACGCGTTGACCAACATTCTCAAGACGTTTTGGAAATTCGTCGGCCGTGATTGAGGGCAAACTCGATCAAGTTGTCGCTTGCCTCAGCCGTACGGAAAGCCGAATGAGCCGATAAGGTGACGTTATTTAAAGTGGTCAGCGAGTGACCCATCGGTAGCGGCTCCTCCTCGAAAACGTCAAGTGCCGCATGACCGAGCTTGCCGGTTTTTAACGCCTCAACCATAGCCGCTTCGTCGATCACGGCACCTCGGGCAGTGTTAACCAAAATGGCATCATCTCGCATCGTCGCTATACGTTCCTTGGAAATGAACCCACGCGTTTCATCGTTGAGTAACAGATGAAGCGAGACAACATGACTGCGCGCCAACACGTCTTCAAGTGGCAAAAACTCAACACCAGGATGTGTTTTGGGTGACCGGTTCCAGGCGATGACTCGCATGCCAGAACCGAGTCCCAAACGCGCCATCTCTTGACCAATACCGCCAAAACCCACCAAACCCAATGTTTTACCCGTCAATTGCAGGCCTTCCGTGCGTGGCCAAGCACCGCCACGAATGCCCCTATCCATATTGGCAAAGCCTTTGGCCGCAGCCCACATGAGACCGAAGGCACACTCGGCGACGGCGGTGTCGCCATAACTCTTGATAAGGTGTACCGAAATGCCGATTTCGGCGAGCGCTTCTGGGTTCATGTATGAACGGGCACCCGTGCCTAAAAAAATCACATGCTGCAGCTTCGTACACTGGCGGGCAATTTCTATCGGAAAATTTGTATGATCTATCCATACCACCTCGGCATCTCCAGTCACCATCGGAATCTGCTCTGGGGTAATATCCGGATCCTCATTGATAGCGATTGGCATGTCTCCGGGCTGGCGCAATCGTTTGGTGACGCTAGCGAGTGTCGGGCTGGCATCAAGAAAAACAGCTTTCATAAGGTGGTACGCTCACTTTAACCATGAATTCACGTTGACATCATTGTGCATGTCAAGCGGTTGCGTCAAGGTCAATCACCATTTCGAAATGGCACCACACTATTGCCGCAGCCTAAGGAAATATTGCTTTGTACGGAATAACGGATCTTTTAACTTTTGTCATCGGGACCATTTTTATTGTGCTCCTGCCCGGGCCAAATTCTGTCTTCGTCCTTTCAACGGCCACCTACAATGGGGTACTGAGGGGCTACCAAGCCGCTGCTGGGGTCTTTGTTGGTGACACGATTCTGATGCTACTCGCCGCCACCGGCGCCGCTTCGGTGTTGTATGCCAACCCCACCCTTTTTCTGGTCTTAAAGTACGCCGGCGCGGCTTATCTGGCTTGGATTGGGTGGGGCTTGATGCGCCAGAGCTGGCTTCATTGGCGAGCACCAGACAGAACCCCAGGTAAAAGAATATCAAGCGAAACAACCTCTGACGCGAATCCGAGAAAGCCCTTTCGCTCTGCACTTGTGATTAGCTTGCTTAATCCTAAAGCCATATTCTTTTTTATTTCTTTTTTCGTGCAATTCGTGGATCCTAGTTATGCTTATCCTGTAGTGACTTTTCTGTTGCTAGGCGCCATTGTGCAAATTTGCAGTTTGCTCTACCTATATGCTTTGATATTGGGCGGTGCACGTTTGGCCAGTACGTTGCGCACACACCCTCGCCTCAATGCTTTGACCAGTGGGGCGGTTGGGGCATTGTTCGTGGCATTTGGCATCAAATTGGCTGATGCAACACTTCATTAAAATTCGGAAATAATCAATAAGGATTAATAAAAGCACCCCCATGGGCTTCCACCACCACCATCTTCCCGATCAAGGGTCAGAAGACCTACCTAAAGGTTACAGCGCGGCCGAGCGCGGCGCCGTGGCTAAACGCACGACCCTTGTCAGCGTGTTGGTCAATGTGGTGTTGTCAACGCTGCAAATCGTTATTGGCTATTTCGCCAGATCGCAGGCGCTGATCGCTGACGGCATTCATTCGCTATCTGACTTACTGTCTGATTTTGTGGTGCTGTTTGCGAACCACCATAGCCAAAAAGACCCGGACGAGGATCATCCGTATGGGCACCAACGGTTTGAAACGGCCGCTTCGCTATTTTTAGGGGTGATTTTAATGTCCGTTGGCACCGGTATGTTGTGGGTGTCCGTCGAACGAATCATGGATCCTGATGCCATACCCGATGTGGCACCTATTGCCTTGGCGATCGCTATTCTGACGCTATTCACGAAAGAAGGCCTCTTTCGGTACATGCTCTCGGCAGCAAAACGCGTAAAGTCCAGCATGCTCGTTGCCAATGCATGGCACGCCCGTTCCGATGCGGCTTCATCGCTTGTTGTAGCCATCGGTATTTTGGGTCATTTACTCGGTTACAAAATTTTGGACCCGATTGCGGCACTCATTGTGGGGCTGATGATTGCTCGTATGGGTTGGCGCTTTGGTAGCGAGTCGTTCAACGACCTCATGGATAGAGGCATTGACGAAAGAGAATTGCAAGAGATCACTCAAACGCTGAACGAAACACCCGGTGTTCTTGGTGTCCACGACATTCGTACGCGTAAGATGGGTGATATGGTGTTAGTTGATGCTCACATTGAAGTGGATAGGACACTGTCCGTTGAACAAGGTCACGATATCGCGGTTGCGGCTCGAGACATGGTCGTACGCCGCCATCGTGTGCTTGATTTACTCGCCCATGTCGATCCTGTTGATGCCCCCAAACCTGCCGAACCATGACTAAAAACAACAAACCTGCCACTTCTCCCCAAACCAAGACCAAAAACAACAGCGGTATTCGACCGCTCGCTGGGTTGAAAATCGTGGAGTTGGGTCAACTGATTGCCGGACCATTTGCCGCCAAAATCATGGCTGAGTTTGGTGCCGATGTGATTAAAGTTGAACCCCCTGCCGGTGATCCCTTACGAAAATGGCGATACGTGCACGAAGACACATCGGTTTGGTGGGCTGCTCATGCGCGCAACAAACGCTCTATCACCCTTGACTTACGACAACCCGAGGGCCAAGACATTGTGCGACGACTGGTGGCTAATGCCGACATTTTGATCGAAAACTTTCGCCCAGGCGCCATGGAAAAGTGGGGTTTGGGGTTTGAGACGTTACACGCTATCAATCCCAAACTCATCATGCTGCGTGTCTCGGGCTACGGTCAAACGGGACCTTATCGTGACCGTCCTGGATTTGGTGTCATCGGCGAAGCCATGGGCGGGTTGCGCTACCTTAGCGGTGAACCTGGGCGTCCACCTGTTCGAGTCGGCGTTTCGATTGGCGACACGCTCTCGGGTTTGCACGGTGTGATTGGGGTGTTGATGGCATTGCGCCATCGTGAGCAACAAAACGGACTCGGCCAAGAGGTTGACGTAGCCCTTTATGAGTCGGTCTTTAACATGATGGAGAGCTTGTTACCTGAATACAGCAAGTTCGGTGTCGTTAGGCAGCCATCCGGCGCGAGTATGCCTGGGATCGCGCCGACCAACGCCTATCCGTGCCTGGATGGCAAATACGTGTTGATTGCTGGTAACGGCGATAGCATTTACAAACGGCTCATGACACTGATCGGTCGCGAAGACCTAGGTAACGACCCTGCCCTTGCCGACAACCCTGGGCGCGCAGCCCAAGCCGAGCGAATAGACGAGGCTATCAGCGCTTGGACCCAAACTCGAGGGCTCGATGACGTCATCAGTACCCTTTCTGAAGCAGGTGTGCCTGCTGGCAAGAGTTATGATGCAGCAGATATTTCGCAAGATCCTCATTATCAAGCCCGCGAAATGATTCTTAAAACCATCCTGCCAGATGGCTCCGCAGTTGACGTGCCGGGCATTGTTCCTAAGCTTTCGCGCACACCGGGCGAAGTCGATCGTTTGGCGCCGACGTTGGGACAACACACAGACGAAATTCTGCAAGAGTTGGGTGTTGACGACGCCACCCGAGAAGCTTGGCGCGAGCGCGGCATTCTCTAACGGGCAGTTTTATCTACATTAATTCGGGAAAACCCGTAAAATAGATAAATTATTTAGACATTGAAGCGACTTTGCAATTAAAGCGAGTCCATCAAAACAACTCAGAGACGATATCGATCATGAGCAAAACCCGCATATACATGCACGATGTGGCGCCACGTGATGGCTTTCAAAACGAGCCCGTTTTTATCGAAACCAATGACAAAATTGAGTTTATCAATGCGTTAAGCGAGTGTGGTTTCGCCAAAATAGAAGCCACCTCATTTACCTCCCCCAAAGCCATCCCAGCGCTGCGTGATGCCGAAGAAGTCATGCATCGGATCGAACGCCAGCCAAACGTGGAATACACGGTCCTTATTCCGAATGTCCGAGGCGCAGAGCGTGCCTTAAGTTGTGGCATAGACGAAGCCAATCTGGTGATGTCTGCCAGTGAGACGCACAATCGTGCCAACTTACGCATGAGTCGTGATCAGTCGGCCACACAACTGAGTCAAATTATTGAAGTGTTGTCTGACACCAAAGTAGCCGTTAACGTCTCACTATCAACCGTGTTCGGCTGTCCCATGGAAGGCAATGTGGCCGAGTCCGAGGTTCTGCGTTTGATTGAGGGGTTCGCCCGTCAAAAGGTCAAACGGATGACGTTGTGTGATACCACCGGCATGGCCTACCCTTCACAAGTGCGCCACATCGCCCGCATGGCCAAAGCCAGCTTTCCTGAGGTGACCTTTACCTTCCACTTCCACAACACACGGGGACTCGCGCAGTCAAATGTATTGGCCGCGATTGATGCCGGTATTGATCGTTTTGATGCCTCCTTGGGTGGCATTGGGGGCTGCCCATATGCCCCCGGTGCAAGCGGCAATGCCTGCACGGAAGAGGTGGTGCACATGCTCGAGTTAGAGGGTTTTGATACGGGCGTTAATCTTGAAAAACTGATGCTCGTGGCAGCGCGTTTGCCTGCCCTGGTGCAACACGACATCCCAAGTCAAATCCTGAAAGCGGGTCATCGGTTGACTAGCCATCCGGCGCCCGAGCATGTTCAGGGGATCGTTAAAGCAGCTTAATAAATAATCTCTAACAAGTCAGTCGAAGCCACCCGTCTAGCTGACTGGTTAGGGATTTCTTGTTATGGTTTATGCAAAAATGCGCCCATCTTCAGATGCGGCGCATTTTTTTCGATCAGATCACACGGACGTCAAGTTCGCCAAGTCCTTCAAATGTACCTAACAGACGGTCACCGACACCTACTGGGCCGACGCCCTCTGGAGTACCCGTAAAAATGAGATCGCCCGCTTTCAGTTCAAAGAGCCCTGACAAGAACGCGATGCTCTCTGGAATGCTCCAGATCAGTTTGTTCAAATCGCTGTTTTGTTTTATTTGGCCATTGACCGACAAGGTTATCGAACCCTTTTCTAAGAGCCCGGTCTGTGAAACTGGGTGGATGGGACCAATAGGGCCAGATTCATCGAACGCTTTACCGACCTCCCAGGGGCGGCCTTGTTTCTTGCAAGCACCCTGCAAGTCGCGACGCGTCATGTCGAGTCCCAAGGCGTAACCAAATATGTAATGATTGGCCGCTTCTACCGCAATGTCACGACCGCCCTTACCCAGTGCCACCACCAACTCCATTTCATATTGCAAGTCGTTGGTCTTTGAAGGGTAATGAATGACGCCCTGCTCGCCAGCAGGGACCATGACGAGGGCGTCAGCAGGTTTGGAGAAGAAAAAAGGCTCTTCACGGCCAGAAAAGCCCATTTCCTTGGCATGCTCAACATAATTGCGCCCAATGCAATAGACATGGCGCACTGGAAACTTGGCCTCACGACCGACAATAGGTAACCCAACGACTTGCGGGGGTGTAAAGACATATTCAGACATCAAGACTCTCCGGTGATTCAATCACAACATCGATAACTTAAGACTTGTAGTTTATCGGAGAGCACAGACCCTTTAAGCAAAAATGACGCCACTGGTTTTCTGTTCAGGTCAGCGTCAGACGAACGCAGTATTATCCGAAGGCAACACGCCTTAATCGCTAAAGCTTAAAATAAGATGATTAGCGGTTCATTCAAGCCGTGTGATGTGTTTTATTAACCCTTCTTTGGTAGGTCCAGATGTCTCTCGATAACGTGACTCCCGGCGATAAAGCGCCAGACGTATTCAATGTAATTATTGAAATCCCTATGAACGCTGATCCCATCAAATATGAAGTCGATAAAGAAACCGGTGCAATTTTTGTGGATCGCTTCATGACCACACCGATGCACTATCCCACCAACTATGGCTATGTGCCTCAAACGATTGCTGGCGACGGTGATCCAGTGGACGTGTTGGTGATGACACCCTTTCCACTGATGCCTGGCGCGGTTGTGCCCTGCCGAGCCATTGGCATTTTGAATATGAGCGACGAGGCGGGACAAGATGGCAAAGTCCTTGCTGTGCCCACGACTAAGATTTTGCCGATCTACAGCCACTTGGAAAAGCCTGAGGATCTCCATGAAATGATCTTAAAGTCAATTGAGCACTTTTTTGAACATTACAAAGACCTGGAAAAAGGCAAATGGGTCAAGGTTGAGGGCTGGCAAGGCCCTGAAGCCGCCCGTCAAGAAATCGTTAGCGGGATGGCGCAATACAAATCGTGAACTCAGACTGGCTCGGTGATCTTTCGAGTGGCTTTCATCGAGCCTCCTCTATTTAGCGATCACGCTTGGTCGCATCTGATTGCTCAGGCGTGGGCACACGTGTTTGGTCAATGGACTCAAACGAGTGTATGGGAATCGGGGCACTATCAAAAAATTCGTCATAATCCTGATGTGGTGTATGTGCGATTTTGTCATCCTCGCTTCGCGCTTTATCGTCCGCCACAAAAGCAACATTGGCATTTTGTGGCGCAGCGTCTAACGACGTTGAAGGGTCGTTCGCAAAAGCGTCAACATGCATATAAGAGGGATCGGCTTGAACATCTGCCGCTGGCAGAACCACGTCTGCGGCGAGTGTCGGCAAAGCTGCACTGACTGCGGTGGCCAAACGCCAATGAAGCGCAGCCCTGTCAGACTGTCCCAACCGATCAAATAAGCTCCCGAGCAAGGCATGCACGCGCGCATCGCCCCGAAGGTTGGCACTCTTTTCCAAATAGCGTTGCGCTTGTCCCCACATTTGAGCGGCTAGACACAACGCACCTAGGGTCGCCAACAAGTCTGGGTCATCACCACGCTCAGCAAGCCAGCGCTCGGCTTGTTGCAGGCGTGGGGTGACCTGATCGGGTTCGGCTTTTGCATAGGCGTTAAGCAGTTGAGGGTCAAACTGGGACTTAATGGCGGCTTCAAGCGTCTTGGATGCCTCCTTATGCTTACCCTGTGTTTGAAATAAGCTTGCACCAACCAAAGCGACTTCTGGCAACACTTTCTCTTCGGTTCGCAAAGACTTCCAAAATGCCTCTTTTTGCTCATCTTGAGACAAGGCTGTCAATTCAGATGCCGCTGCTCCCTCAATCAATGCCCGACTTTGTGCCGAGGTGATCGCGTCTTTTCGACCCAATAATCGGGCAAGGCTCAGGACATGGGCGTGATCATTGAGTTGTTGATAGGTGCGCAGCAGTAACTTCAATGTGTGAATATCTTTACTGTCTTGAACATTGGCGTCCTTTAACACGGTCAACGCCCGCTCTGCTTTGCCTTGATCAAGCCATAAATCTGCAGCCGCTGCAGCCACGGCCACCTTCAGGCTAGATTGGCGGTCGTGTTTGGCTACAAGCGTCTGCGCCTCTTTAATCAAAGCATCCCTACGTTCAAAAGCCCCTATTTCGTGGGCGGCTCGGGCAGCACTTAAGTCAGCAAGCACTTGACGCCGCCAATGGCTGGCCTCCTTTGAGACTTGCGTCAATATTTTTTCGGCGAATACATGACGACCCTCCAGCAAGGCAATCCATCCTTGTTCAAGTCGAGATTGGTCTCGTCGCTCGGCTCGCCGACCTCGCCAACCTTGGTAACGAGACGGCAAATCGACTAACCAGACAAAGAAACGAATTAATGCGTAAAGCAACACAAATGCCGCTGCCACGGCCAGAATCGCAAACGAAAGAGAGACTTGGACGCGCCATTGGTCAACAACAATGAGCACATTGCCGGGAAACCAATGAATCACTAGCGCAAGTGCCACCGCAAGAACGATCAGAAAGACGATCCAAAACAGTCGGCGCATGTCAGTTCACCTCTGGTGCAGCAGGCGTGGAAACCGATCGATCAAGCGATTCCAGTGCACTCAGGCTGTCTATCAGGGTTGGGAGCTTCACAGAGATCGGGGTGGCTAACAACTCTTGCGTCAAAACAAGCGCTGCTTTTGTATCTGCCGCTTCAAGGTCATATCGGGTATTGAGCAACGACTCAACCTCTGATAGCTCAGCGCGCCAAATGTCACTTTGGCGCGTTAGTAACGACAACTGAGCACTTAGCAACATAGAACGAACGTTGGCTCGTAAGGCCAAGGCCTGTTCTTCTGACAGGAGTAAAGCTTGCGGGTCATTGGCACGACGAACGTCAACCATCGCGGCAAACTCGTCAATCACGACCCGGGAGGCTTCGCTGGCTAAGCGTTGGGCTTGCTCGGGCAGCTGCTCCCACCACGGCAGATCACTGGCCGCCGCCTGAGGTTCGCTAGCTGGTGGAGGCGACTCGACACCGGATTTGAACGGGGGCTCGGTGACTGTCGGGCTAGCCCGATCAGGCACGAGCAATGGCGCTTTTTCGGAAAGAACAATCAAACTATCGAGCTTAGAAGCAATCGTTGCTGGATCTACCATGGGCAAAGCCTGCAGTCGCGCTAGATCGGTATTGATCGCTTGAGCCAACGCTGTCATTGCCGGGGTCTCTTGGGATTCGAGCATGGTTCGCATCGATTCAAGAATAGAAATCGCACTACCAACATTACCCATGAGCGTGAGCTGCTGGTTTGCCATGGTCAATAACCGTCTTAAGTCATTGACCAGCAATTTTTGGTCGAGACCCGCTGTGGTGGACTGCCAGCTTTGCTCTAACGACGTTAAGTCACGACGGACCACACTTAAACGGCTTGTCGCCTGCTCTAACGCTTGGGTTTGTGAACGAGCCAAGCTGAGCGCTTCGGACGACTGCTTCTCCAGCACCGCCAGGCGCTGATCGCTTTGTTGTAAGCGATCTGCGACTTCGCGCGCCACACTTTCAAATCGGTTGTGTTGCCACCAAACCACCGCAGATAACCCCCCGATCACCAGGATGAGGAGTAAGGCAAAACCAGCGATACGGACAACGGCTTTACGGTTCGCGTTATTTTTCTCGCCACTGGACTTTGGCGACGAACCAGTCGCTGTTTTTGGGTTGCGCAAGGCGTCTACCGGTTGCTCGGCTTTGCGAGGCGCTTGACTGCCATCAGACGCCTTACTCGAATGCACCTCTTTTGCGGACGGTGTCTCAGGTTTCTTTTCTTCACTCATGTGCTTGATTGTAGTCGTTGAAGCCTAAAAACGGCGAACTCTTGGCGGCCGCGCCCAAAGAAACATACTTCAAACCACCTGATTCACTGGAATGTCCCGTTATCGAACCCAGCAGTCAGCGCCTCGATGATCGCGTGATCGTTTGGCTGAGTAATGACAACCGGCCCATGCCCTAACCACGCTTTTACTGGAGAAGCCAAACGTGGGTGGATAACCAACGCGCCATCCGGACGCCAAAGATCCCATTGAAACCTTGCCCATTGCGCTTGTATAGCGGACAAGCCCTCGACGCTCGTGATGAGCCAAACGCCCAATCGTGCTGTCTGTCCCCACGCTCTTAATGTCGCTACCGACTCCTCGGCCCAAGCCACCGGTTCTCGCCGGTATGCCTCAAAGCGTTCCGTGTGACAACCTTGCTCTCTTAGCGCCGTTGACAGCCAGTCTCTCCCATCTTGTCCCCTAACGATTAAAACTCGTGCCTCACGGTTTAGCTTGGGTTCCCAGGCTTGCCATAGTGCCTCTGAGTCTTGTTTACCCTCGGGAGGCGGCGAAAGTACGGACACGAATTGGCCTGCCTCTAAATGTAAGCTTTTTTTAATGTATTGCGCTGTAGTCATACCAACGGCCACAAGTCGGCACGAGGAAGGCCAAACACGGTCAGCCTTTTGCTCTCGAAGGGCAAGCCAATACTGTTGCCAAGCGGCTCGACTAACAAAAACCATCCAATCAAAGGATTCGGGCGCTGGGGGCTCGACGTTATCTGCCGATTCGATAGACAGCGCAGGTAATGACAACACCTCGAACCCTACGTCACTGAGGGCTTTCTGCAACGCCACTTGACGCTCGGCGGGTCTGGTGAGTACCACGCGTGCAGCCATGGTTGGCAAGCCTCCTAGTCCGGGTCTACCAAGTTAGCGAGAAGAAGATCTGCCCCCTGCGAGATCAAATCATGCGCGACCGCTTCACCCGCCGCTACGCTTTGTAGGAGCGGGTCTTCGCCAATCAGCGTCTGCCTATTGGCTTGTAACCATTCGCGTCCGTTTGGGCTGGCAACGAGCGCTTCGATTCGCAGCTCCTTACCTGACAGGGTGGCATGAGCTGCCAATGGCACGGCGCAGGATCCACCAAGCACCCTTGAAACAGCACGTTCGGCAACAGAGCAAGCTGTGCTTGCGTCGCAAATAAACGGCTTGAGCAAATCTTTCATGTCTTGTCGTTGGTCTAAAACTTCGATACCGAGTGCGCCTTGACCAGCGGCAGGTAAAGAGACGTCAATCGGTAGGAACTGACGAATGCGTCCAGTCAACCCAAGGCGCTGTAGGCCCACTGCCGCCAAGATGATCGCGTCAAATTCACCCGCATCTAGCTTACCTAGGCGGGTATCGAGGTTACCCCGTAACGGTTTGATCACCACATCGGGCCGCAATCGCTGTAATTGCGACTGTCGCCTGAGACTAGACGTTCCAACGACGGCACCAGCCGGCAAATGCGCGGGACTCGCAAATCGCTCGCTTACCCATGCATCACGGGCTTCATCACGCGCCAAAATCGCCGTCAAGTCAAAGCCCTCGGGCATCACAACAGGCACATCTTTCAAAGAATGCACCGCAAGGTCTGCGCGTCCATCAGCCAAAGCATTCTCGAGCTCTTTGATAAACAAGCCTTTACCACCTACTTTTTGTAAGCTGCGGTCAAGAATTTCATCGCCACGGGTGCTCAGCTTAAGCAAACTCACTTCGAGTTGAGGGTAATACGTCTGCAAAAGTCCTTGCACATGTTCGGCCTGCCACAAAGCCAGACGGCTGGCGCGAGTCGCAATAACAACTTGCTGTTTTGCTTGTGTAGGCATTGCGTCAATCCAAATTCGATTCGTGTGCGTGGCGCGTTAGCGCAAGTAATTGAAAATAATCGCTAGGACAATGCCCAGTATGGCTAGGATCGAAAGGCGTTGCAAAATCGAAATGCCTTTCTTTTTATTGTTGGGCGTCTCATTCATCGCGATGTATCCTTTTGCTAAGCGAGCAATTGATGATTGGTTCAATAGATCAAGGTCAAGGTTAGGATAACGCGGTATTACAAATAAGACACGGGGCAGCCACGGGGCAACCACAAGGTAGCCATGGGGTAGCCATGTGCAAAGGGGCCCTGTGTTTTATAGGCAAAACCTTAAACCCTAACTAGAACAGGGTGCAACGCGCAAGCGTTGCACCCTGTTTGAGGGATCAATCGCATCCAAACCTGTTTGCGCTGGTCACAAGACCGATTTCAGTAACTGGCCCATCTCGGAAGGGTTGCGCGTGGTCTTGATGCCACACGCTTGCATGATCTCCATCTTGGCGTCTGCTGTATCATCGCCACCCGAGATCAACGCACCAGCATGACCCATACGCTTGCCCGGTGGCGCGGTCACACCAGCGATAAAGCCTACGATCGGCTTGGTCATATTGTCCTTAGCCCAGCGAGCCGCGTCGACTTCGTCAGGACCACCAATTTCACCGATCATGATGACGGCATCGGTATCAGGATCATCATTGAACATTTTAAGGACATCAATGTGCTTGAGGCCGTTGATGGGATCGCCACCAATGCCCACAGCACTGGATTGGCCCAAACCCAATTCAGTGACTTGACCGACTGCTTCATAGGTCAACGTACCAGAGCGGCTAACGATGCCAATGCGGCCTTTGCGGTGAATGTGGCCCGGCATGATACCAATCTTGATCTCGTCGGGTGTTATCAATCCTGGGCAATTGGGACCCAAGAGCAACGTTTTGCTGTTCATCGCAGCCATCTGATGCTTGACCTCAAGCATGTCGCGCACAGGAATACCCTCGGTGATGCAAATGACCAAATCCAACTCGGCTTGAATGCCTTCCATGATGGCGCTCGCCGCACCTGCCGGTGGAACATAAATCACGGATACGTTCGCACCGGTGGCTTCTTTCGCCTTGGCAACGGAACCATAAATGGGAATACCTTCAAAATCTTCACCCGCTTTTTTAGGATGTACACCGGCGACAAACGCAGCCTGTCCGTTAGCGTAATCGCGACACATGCGGGTATGAAATTGACCGGTTTTGCCGGTGATGCCTTGTGTGATGACTTTGGTGTCTTTATTGATCAAAATCGACATATTGAATCCTTTGATGCCCTCTGGGCATTGAGTGCCTGTTTAACCAGTGACTTATGTTATTTGGCGGCTTCGACCACTTTGGTGGCCGCTTCGGCCATCGTATCGGCACTAATGATGGGTAAACCTGAATCTGCCAACATTTTTCTGCCGAGGTCCTCATTGGTTCCTTTCATTCGCACCACCAAGGGCACACTCAAGTTGACCGCTTTACACGCCGCAATCACTCCTTCAGCAATCACATCACAACGCATGATGCCACCAAAAATATTCACCAAAATCGCTTGAACACCCTGGTTTTTAAGCATGATTTTGAAGGCTTCGGTGACCTTCTCTGCCGTGGCGCTACCGCCGACATCGAGGAAGTTTGCTGGCTCACCACCGAACAACTTAATGGTGTCCATGGTCGCCATGGCAAGGCCTGCACCGTTCACCAAGCAGCCGATATTGCCCTCAAGCTGGATATACGCCAGGTCATGCTGACTGGCTTCAATCTCAGCGGGGTCTTCTTCATCCAAATCACGATACTCGACGAGTTCGGGATGACGGAATAAGGCATTCCCATCAAAATTAAACTTGGCATCAAGGGCGACAATATCGCCATTACCCGTCAGAATGAGCGGGTTGATTTCCGCTAAAGATGCATCGGTTTCCCAATAAGCTTTATAAAGTTTTTGAAACTCTTTGGCAGCCGCTTGCACCGAGCCTTCAGGCACACCAATACCTAGAGCCAACTGCTTGGCTTCATCATCGGTTAAACCAGTTTTGGGATCAACAAAGACCTTTAAAATTTTCTCGGGCGTTTTTTCGGCGACCTCTTCCACGTCCATACCGCCCTCGCTTGAGGCCATCACACAGACCCGCTGTGTGCCTCGATCGGTAACGATACCCACGTAGTATTCTTTCTGGATGTCAGCGCCCTCTTCGATTAGCAAGCGACGCACTTTCTGACCTTGAGGACCCGTTTGATGCGTAACCAACTGCATGCCCAAGATTTCCTCTGACAACGAACGAACTTCATCCATGGATTTGGCGAGTTTCACTCCACCACCCTTACCACGGCCACCAGCGTGGATTTGGGCCTTAACAACCCAAACGGGCCCACCTAGTTTTTCCGCGGCTTGCACCGCTTCTTCTACGCTGTAGACAGGAAAGCCGTGTGGCACCGTGACGTCGAACTTGCGAAGCAATTCTTTGCCCTGATATTCATGGATTTTCATGAGGTCCCTTGTGTCATGTATGGTCTATCAATTGGATACTGCAACTTTCATCTTCTTATTTCACGTGAACCCATCAGCTAGGCAATTACCCCAAAGTATTAATTGTTTCGCTCGGAATCAGTTGACTCGGCGTCTGGGCCTATGTACCACTTGGGGTGAAATTCTTTAACAACTGGGCCATCTAGGCGTAGCGCATGACAGCCCTCTAATTGAAACGGTCGCTGGTTACTCTGCTGCGTCTGATCGACGCTTTTGCGTCTTGACGCCATGGTCTGCAATGCAACGGTCGGTATTATGCCAGCGAGCTCGCTCATGTGCGAACAGCCCGCGGTGCGTGCAAAGCGGGCCTTTACGGACTGTCGGAAGCCTTTAATGAGGTTCATGCCCACGAGCGCCTCGTAATCGGGCTCAATCGCACGGCAATACTCATTAAATGGTGCCGTGTCGAATACAGCAATGGCCTGTTGCACAAGAAAGTCATCATCAAAAGTGATGCGCAAATGCAAGTGGTGAAACGGTTGCCCAGCCCGCTGCACGGCTCCACTGCGCCGATTGAAATCATAGGCTTTGGTGTCGATAAGCTCTGCATCAATTTCCCACAGCCCGTCATCACGCTCATACGACTGTGCACGAATCTGCCGATTGTGCATCGGCTTTCTTGAACAGGCAGGGGATGAAAGAGGCATTAGTGGGCGGTACTGTTACGTAAAGATATGAGAACCAAACTAAACAAATAAAGTATAACGCGATATATCACTTGCCCGCTGCCTCCTTTGATAGCACCATCAATCACCCGAAGGATCACACTCGCTACCTAGCACGCGACTGATCACAGCGGCTGCAAACCCTCTGCTCGCCAAAAAACGGGCGTGCCGAGCCCAAGCCTTTCGATCGATTGGCCGTCCTTCGCGTGCAAACTTTTTTTCCCAGACAAGACGGGCTCGTTCAATTTCTGAGGTTCGTAACGTTTCAACCGCCTCGGCGATCAAATCATCAGGAACGCCACGATCTCGCATGCCTTGTGCAACGAGTGAAGCGCCTTGTTTCTGTGATTTGTGGTGACAAAAAGCCCGTGCAAATCGCTCGTCAGACTGCCAGCCACCACGCTCAAGCTCGTCGAGTACCTCAATAATGACCTCTGTACTTTCAGCGAACGGGTGTAACTTTTTTGTCAGTTCTGCTCTGGTGTGTTCGCGGCGAGCGAGCCACCCTACCGCTTTGGCTTTCAATGCAGACTTTTTTAAAGGTTCCGATCGATGCTCAAACATGAACTGCCAGCTTTATTTATCATCAACCGGTGCTTCTGGCGATTCCATCGTCGGTTGCGCAACCTCAGCCGCGCGACCAATCACCCCAAAGTTTTCACGGACACGATTTTCAATCTCAATGGCCATTTCCTTGTGCTCTTTCAAATATTCACGCACATTGTCTTTGCCTTGCCCAATACGCTGGCCGTTATAGCTAAACCAAGAACCCGCTTTATCGACGATGCCCGCAGTCACACCCAGATCAATGATTTCGCCCTCTCGCGAGATGCCTGCGCCGTAGAGAATATCGAATTCAGCTTGCTTAAATGGTGGAGCCACCTTATTTTTCACAACTTTAACGCGCGTCTCGTTCCCAACCACTTCGTCCGCTTTTTTGATGGCACCGATGCGCCGGATATCGAGGCGTACAGAGGAATAAAACTTTAACGCGTTACCGCCTGTTGTGGTTTCCGGATTACCAAACATCACGCCAATTTTCATGCGGATTTGGTTGATAAAGATCACGGTACAGTTGGTTCTCTTGATGGTGGCCGTCAATTTGCGAAGAGCCTGACTCATCAGTCGAGCTTGCAACCCTGGCAAAGAATCACCCATTTCGCCTTCAATTTCCGCCTTAGGTGTTAACGCCGCCACCGAGTCAATGGCAATCAGATCAACAGAGCCAGAACGGACCAAGGCATCCGTTATTTCCAAGGCCTGTTCACCGGTATCGGGTTGCGATATCAGCAAGTCAGTCAAATTAACGCCTAAGCGAGAAGCATACTGAACATCAAGTGCATGCTCGGCGTCAATAAAAGCGCATGTTCCCCCTAGCTTTTGCATTTCAGCGAGAACTTGAAGAGTTAGAGTTGTCTTACCCGACGATTCAGGGCCGTAGACTTCGATCACACGCCCCCGAGGCAAACCACCGACACCCAAGGCGATGTCCAGCCCTAAAGAGCCAGTCGACACGACTTTGATGTCGTGCTCAACCTCGTTGTCGCCGTAGCGCATGACCGAACCTTTCCCAAACTGCTTCTCAATTTGGGCAAGCGCGGCAGACAATGCTTTGCCTTTTTCTGCTGCTGCCTGTTTGGTCGCTTTATCGTCCATAAATCATCCTTTAAGGGTCTTGTAGTGGTCGTGTAGTAGTCGTACAGGGGTCGTATAGTGGTTAGGCAGTGAATCCGGTATTAAAGCGTCAGTGAACCAATTCATTCCGACATTATCACACCACATAATACTGTATAAATAAACAGCATGACAATAAAAACAGGCTTATCTCAGCTTGATGATAGGTTTTTGGGTTGTTCCCGTATGAAATAGGCCACAGCTGTGTAAGAATCAATTTACTTGTTTTTTTAGTACGCCTGCCATGCGAATCCTGATTGCTGAAGACGACCACTTGCTTGCCGATGCGCTAACACAGTCGTTAAGACTAAGTGGCTATGCTGTTGACGCCGTGAGTGACGGGATTGCGGCCGATACGGCCCTTCTATCACAAGAGTTTGATTTGTTGATTTTGGATCTTGGGCTACCCCGTTTGTCCGGTTTGGAGGTGTTACAGCGATTGCGCCAAAAAAATGCTCAAGTGCCAGTATTGATACTGACCGCTGCTGATTCGGTCGAACAACGTGTTAGAGGCCTTGACCTAGGCGCAGACGACTACATGGCAAAACCCTTTTCTTTATCCGAGCTTGAAGCTCGCGTGCGTGCATTGACTCGCCGCGGCGCAGGTGGCGGCGCCACTTTGGTACGACACGGTCGGTTGCTATTCGATCAAACTGGCCGTGTTGCCTGCGTCGACGATAAAGCATTGGACCTTTCTGCGCGAGAGATCAGCTTGCTTGAGATCCTACTGACCCGAGCCGGACGCATGGTAAACAAATCACAAATTGTTGATCACTTGTGTCAGTGGGGTGAGGAAGTCAGCTCAAATGCCATCGAAGTGTATGTTCATCGGTTACGCAAGAAACTCGAACCCAGCGGCGTCAAAATCGCGACTGTCAGGGGACTGGGTTATTGCTTGCAACGTGAGACCCAGGAGCCAAACAGCGGGGTAGAGCTGAAAACAACACGACAGCACGTCAATCCCAACAGCGCCTCCAAAAAGATTTTGCCACCCGAGACGCTCTAAACCTGCAGACAACATTGGCTATTAGCACCCCTAAACCCACCTCGCGGGACGCCCTGACGCCTGATACCCCTGACATGCGTGCGCGCCGGCGTTCATTACTGGGTGAAATCCTCGATTGGATGCTAGCCCCTTTATTTTTGCTTTGGCCAATGAGTGTGGTTATTACTTATCTGGTCGCACAGAATATCGCTAATACAGCCTATGACCACAGCTTAAGCAAAGCCTTGACCATACTGTCACATCAAATCGACTGGTCAATCCCTGCTCAGACGCCTTCGCTGGAATTAGATGCACCCGCCCGTATTGCGTTAAAAACGCAGGAAAGTGATGGCATCTTTTGGAAAGCGCAAATGGCCAGTGGGACCATGATCAGCGGGGATCAGGGACTGCCAACGCCCGAAGTCAGCAGTGACTTGAGACTGAACCAAGCCTACTTCAAGGATGAAACCATAAGCGGCTACGAGGTTCGTTTGGCTTACATGTGGCTGAGAAACCCCGAACCCATTCGTCGCGACGACCTAAACCAGCTCGTCTTGCTCGTGGCTGCAGAAAGTCGTGACAGCCGGCTCGCACTAGCCAATTCAATCATCAAAGGCGTCATCATCCCTCAATTCTTGGTCTTGCCTATTGCGGTTCTGCTTGTTTGGTTTGGCTTATCAAGAGGTGTCGCACCCATCAACAAACTACAAAAACGTTTACGCGGACGCAGGCCAGACGATTTATCCGCCATTGAGGACCAAGCTACCCCCTCTGAGATCACGCCTTTGGTCGATGCCATGAATGACCTGTTGTCTCGCATGAGCCACAACGTTCAAGCACAACGACGATTTGTAGCCGATGCCGCACATCAACTTAAAACACCCTTGGCCGGTCTGCGATCACAAGCTGAACTTGCCCTCAAAAGCGCACCAAACGGCGAAGTCAGCGATAACCTCAAAAAAATAGTTGCAGGCACATCGCGCGCCACTCGGCTGATTAATCAACTGCTTCTGATGGCGAGCGCCGAACACCCCGATACCGTGGCACACGAAGTATTCGATTTAAATCAAATTAGCCGCGAATTGACCGAACAGTGGGTGCCACAAGCGCTTGATGCGGGTATTGACCTAGGGTTCGAAGGTGCTGCACAACCCGCCTGGATCAATGGACACCCCTTGTTGCTCATGGAAGCCTTAAATAATTTGGTGGATAACGCCTTAAAATATGCACCCAAAGGCAGCCAAGTCACCGTTCAGGTTCGTCACCTCGAGAAAACCATTGAGCTCGTCGTCCAAGACAATGGTCCAGGTATTGCTGCGAAGGACCGTGAACGTATCTTTGATCGTTTCTATCGGGTTCTTGGGACGCAGGCTCATGGCAGTGGTCTCGGATTGGCGATTGTCAAAGAAATCGCCCAGCGCCATCAAGCCACCGTCACGGTAACGGCCAGCCAGCCCGATCAACAGCCGCCCGGGACGCGGTTTACCCTAAGCTTCACACCTAAAACCTAGATTGTTGGCAAAACAACAACAATTGTCAGGTTCAAGTCAGCGACTAACTTTATAGTTTCCCGTATTCCAAAATTTGGAAGGCAGTCTTATAAAAATCATTAAAGATTATTGTTTTGACAGGTTCCCCCGCCGGCTGGGGCTGCTGCGCCCTACCGGCTTTCTAGGCTCTGACTTCGGTTGGGGCCTTTTTTTTGTTTGTTTTTGATTTTTTTTGCTTAAAGCGGTGTGGCCATGGCTAACCTCAAACGCCTAAGAATAAGTCCCAGCACAGGCAACTTCTCGTAAAGGCCCTCTGCCACATCCCAATAATCCTGGTGTTTTTGAATTAACCCATTCTCACCTAAGTAAAACTGGGTGGCACCCGGGATGTCAAACTGACGAGCCCGCCAGCCGAAAAGAAACTGCCAGCCTACGAAAACAGCTCGATCCTGTTCAATCACCGATGTCATCACAAAACGGGGCGCTTCTAAATTTTTGAACATGTGTGCATAAATCGCATGTATCGAATGCACACCTGAGACGTCATTAAAAGGGTCTCGGAAGGTTGCCTGCTCAGCATAAATCGTCTCGATTTCGTTTAAAGACGTCACTGTCAGTGTTTCGAACCACTCCATGATGTCACAAACACGGGCTGAGGCATGTGGGAAGCGATCAGTCGTTTTCATTGGCCGGTGGTCCGGTGCAAAAGCGCAAAGCGCAGGCGGTAAGGCAAACGGCTGATCCAACGCAGCATGTTGGCAAAGCCAAAAGGAAAGCGAATTTCAAATCGCCCTTTGGCCATCCCTTTCAGGATGGCCTGAGCAGCTGCTTCGGGCGTCATGATCCCCGGCATGGCAAAGTCATTCTTTGCGGTCATGGGCGTTTGAACAAAACCCGGACTGATCAAATAGATAGACAAACCCTTGGGCGCGAGCTCGAAATAAAGCGTTTCCGCGAAGTTTTGAAGGGCAGCCTTGGTTGCGCCGTAAACGATGGCTCGCGGTAGGCCGGTGTAAGCTGAAATGCTTCCAATCACCGCAATCCCCCCCTGACCTTGCGCCAGAAGACGCGGCGTTAGCAAAGAAACCGCGCGATAGATACTCAACACGTTTAACTCATAGCTGGCTTTGACTTGCGCCAGGTCAAGGTCCCACACATGCTGTGGGTCATAGCGTGCGGCTCCGAGGACGACCAAATCAAGCTCGCCAAGTGCTTGTGTCACCCTCTCCAAGGCAGGCTCCCAAGCTTGCTCATCGGCCGCATCAAAGGGGATCAAAATGGCATTGGGATGATCATTGACCACGGCGGCCAATTGCTCTGCGCGACGGGCGGACAAGGCCACTCGAGCACCTGCAGCCAATAAAGCTTGCGCCAAAGCCGCCCCAATGCCACTTGAAGCCCCAACGAGCCAAACCCGCCGGTCAGTCCAGTCGCGTATCGGTGTATTGAGGGGTGAACCGATCATGGTTCAGCTCTTTTTTTAAAAAATAAGGTCACTTCACCAAGATCAAAGCCAAATTTAGACATCACAGAACGGTTCATCATGCTGGTTTCATCGAGCTGCCACATCCAATCATCGAAGTTGACCTCATACACTTTGCCATCCACGGGTAATTGCAAAACATACTTCCAATGCAAGGCATTACCTGCCACTTTGCCAATGGCGATGCCTTTAACATCATCAGCGGTGCCATGCCAAGTGCCATCGGGCTGGCGAATCAAAGTCCACACCCGACGTTGCTTCTCACCGTCGGCATAGGTGAAGTACTCATCAAGCTGGCCTTTGTCAGGTGTCTCCCAAGTGCCGATGATTTCGACATGAAAGCGCCGGACCAGTTCACCGTTACGCTTCTGAAAAATGCCCCAAGCATCCATCTTTCCATCGAAGAACGTCGATAGCTCCAACGCAGGCTTTTGATCGGCATAGGTTTGTACATCCACGCCACTGCACGCGGTGAGTAAAGCCGTACTGGCCGCTGCAAACATCGTTTTCAAATTCATATCAATGACTCCCTTGTCGATCGCGAAGCAAAAAAAGGACGTGGCCAAATCACCCAAGCCGCCAATGCTTTGAATCCTATAGGTAAGACCGCATAGAGCAAGGCCAAATGTCCTGCTGTGCTTGGATCGCCTGGCACATACCCAAGCACGCCCAAAAGCGGTAAAGCTGCACCTGCTGCCAACGCCAGTGACAATTTGGCAATCAGCGCCCAGACCCCGAAATAAAGCCCCGTGTTGGCACGTTGAGAGACTGGGATGGCATCAGCTAACATGGCAGGTGGCAAAGCCAAATCCGCACCAAGGGCCGCACCAGACAGTAAACAAACCAGGGCATAAAGCATGACATCGCCACTACCCAGAAAGGCCGCTGTCCCCAGTGCTGCACTGGCCAACACCGACCCCAGAAGCCAAGCTTTTATCTTGCCCATGCGATCAGAGAGCTTGACCCAGAGCGGCAAGGTCGATAGGCCGGCCAGAAAGTACACCCCTAAGAACAAGCCCTCGCGCCCGGGCTGTTGTAATACATCATCCACATAAAAAAGGATCAATGTTGCTGGGATCGCTGCTGACGTGGCATTGAGTAGATAAAAGCCATACAACTTTTTCACAACCGGTTGCGACATGGCACTGCGCCAATCGGGCCGGTCGTTGGTAGAGGCCACAATGGGTCTTGGCGAAAACTTAAGGGTCAGCGTCACCCCAAGCACCAAGGCCACGATAAACGCAAAAGTAAAATATCGATAACCTATCAACGCGCCGTGTTCAGCCACCCAGATGGCTGGTAACACGGACGCAAGAACCACACCAAAAACGCCACTGGCCTCACGCCAAGCCGTCACACGTGCCCTACCTGCCTCGTCGTCGGTTAACCGTGCTCCCCAAGCCAGATAGCAAACATTCATTAAGCTGTGTGCGGTATAAACCAACACCAAACTGCCTGCCAACCACCATAACAAAGCCGACTGCCCCGTGACCATCGGCGCAAAAAGTAAGGCAAAACCAATCGCCAAACCGACACCGGCGCTAACCAGCAGAACAGACCAGCCGTATTTGTAGCGGGTCAGCCAATCCACTAAGCGGCCAATCAATGGATCTTGAACCGTATCTATCAAACGCACAAAAAAAAGGGTCAACCCAACAGCGGCCAGACTCGCGCCTAAATTGGCACTGTAAAACTTAGGTGCGACCATATAGATGGGTAACATAGCCATGGCCAACGGAAAGGCCAAAGCGCTGTAAGCGGTCAAAGACCACTGCCTTATCACTGCGCCTTTCCTAGCAGCGCCAGGCGCAACTCAGGTGCCGTGGTCTCAGGGTCTAGCCAGATGTCAAAAAAAGCCTGTGACAAGTCTTCGTCGATTCGACCGGTTAACCGATCCCCTTCAAAAAAGACGGCACCTTCGCCTGGCACATGGACACCCGTTAAGGTGTCACCTTCGTTGACGTCCACAAAAACATTGCGAAGCGCTTGTGCCCAATCAGGGTGCTGGTCCACATCAATGCCTAGCTCACGCATTTGATCCAAAGACGCGTCTACAATTTGGTCTCGGCTGATGCTGCGCGCATACGTCAAACTCAAGGCAAAGGGTTGATTGGACTCAAATTGCCCCGTTGTAGACCAAAGCGTCGCGTCATAAACCAAAAAACCCCAGCGCCGAAGTTGACCCTCACCGATTTTCTGGGCTGAGGGCACCAATGCCGACCAACCCTTACCGTTGCTTTGTGCCGGCGAGGTTTCTGTTGCTGTCTGAGCAACCGCCGTCGACAAAATAGAAGCGGCAAGCAGGCAACCCACAAACATTAGGACACCCAGCATCATATCGACAACGCGCAGTCGACTCTTTGTTCGTGACCGGGACTTTAATATTGACGTGATAGCAACCATTGTTTGACATCCGTTCGTTGTTCAATAAACCCTGCCTCGCAGTAGGCCAGATACATGCGCCAGATGCGCACAAACGACTCATCGAAATTCAATTGGCGTATAGCACTTAACTGCGCCTCAAATTGGGCACCCCAGAGTTTGAGCGTACGGGCATAATCAGCCCCAAACGAGAACACATCTTTAACCTCAAGTGCGGCGGCACGTGCCAACCCATCGAAGCGGCTTGGGCTAGGTAACATGCCACCTGGAAAGATGTATTGCTGAATAAAATCCGTCGCGCTGACATAGCCTTGGTAACGATCATCGGCAATATCAATCGTTTGGATCGCTGCGTGGCCGTCAAGTTTCAATACGGAACGAACTTTATTGAAAAAACCGCTCCAGTGTCTTAAACCAACCGCCTCGAACATCTCAATGGAGACAACATGGTCATATAGGCCGGTGACATCGCGATAGTCACATATTGAAAGATTCACGCGGTCGCTTAAACCGGCTTTTTGGATCCGGTCCTGCGCCCAAGTCAACTGCTCGTCTGAAAGCGTGATACCTGTGACATACAAACCCCGTTGGGCGGCTCGTTCAGCGAATCCCCCCCAACCACAACCTATTTCGAGGATGTGTTGGCCCGGTCGAGCCTCAATTTTATCCAACAGGCGGTCATATTTCGCCTCTTGTGCTGCCACCAGGTTCTCGCTGACTTCGTCTTTGAAAATAGCCGACGAATAACTCATCGTCGGGTCGAGCCATAAACGATAAAAATCGTTACCCAGATCGTAATGCGCCAGAATATTGCGGCGGCTGCCACGTCTGCTGTTGTCTCGCAATACCCAATGCGCCAAACGCTTGAGCAGCAGGGCTAGCCAAGTGCCGTGAACGGCTGCGACGGCTTTTTCATTTTGCAAGGCCAACCGAAACAAACTGACCAAATCAGGGCAATCAACCCACTCCTGCCGATAGCCTTCAGCAAAACCGACATCGCCTTTGCGAACAATCAAACCCGCTATCCGCCAATCTTTCACATGCAACTGAGCATGCGGTTTTTCACCTTGCTTGCCGAATAGCTCGCTGCGTCCCTGCGGATCAATCAACGTGAGCGATCCGACTTGCAGACGCGATAACATCTTAACGAAGCCTCGAGCCGCTAACGGCAGTTCCCTCATCGATAAGCGATTAGCGGTGTACTCATTTGCATTCATAAGGTCTTTCTCTGATTGGACGTCACTTCATGGCTAGGTAGCGCAGGCAATCGATGGAATGTCGCGCCTCGCCGCCACAGTTTTAACGCATGCCAGTGGATTCTGGCGATCACACCAAACGTCATCCACGGCATCCTGATAACAGCCAACAATAAATTCGTTGTTGTCAGCTGTTTCGGTTCGGTCGCAATGGCGGTGTGTATGAGAGGATCAGGTAGACTTTCATCGTCAAAATAATCAATTGTCATCCGCGTCACTTTTCGGTTAACCACATACTCAAAACGGTAAGACCCCGCCACCGGACAAAAAGGTGAGACATGAAATACTTTTTGACAAGTCAAAACTGTTTCGCTTTCGATGACACCACCACCCTCTTTTGTTAAAACATAGTGATGATGCTGACCAAAGGTGTTGTTGACCTCAGCCACGATCACACGCAATTGCTCGTGTTCGTCGTACAAATACCAAAAACTCACTGGATTAAAAACATAGCCTAGCAGCCGCGGAAAACATTGCAGCCAAACCGCACCGGTTGGTTTCGAAACACCGACAGCGGTGAGCGTGTCTTCTAGCCACACCATCAAATCACTACCGTCTCGGTAGCCATGATCGGCATTCATCAGACTAACGGGTCGGGATCGATTAACGCCGAACAACCAACTCGAATGCCGCGCAAGCGCTTGCTGTTTGTCGACACGGGCTTGTAAACAAAACAAATGGTAAACAAAAGGATGCTTAAAAGGTCTGAAACGTTTGTGCATCACGTGCGCGCGGGCCAACCGTAACACGGCCGGCAACCCCATTGGCTGGGCTTGCGCATCAGGGAACATGAGCACCCTCCTCCCATGGAATAGACAAGCCAAAGTCACGTGCCACCGACAAGGCAGACTTCAACCCATCCTCGTGAAAGCCATAACCACACCAGGCCCCACAAAACCACACCCTGTTTCGCCCTTGAATAGACGGCAGCTGCTGCTGGCCATCAATGGCCCCTTGATCCATAACCGGGTGCTCGTACTGCAAACGGCGGATAACATCGTCTTCTCGAGGCGCTACATAGGGATTTAATGTCACGATGACCGGTGTTTTGAAGGGCAATGGTTGCAAGCGATTGATCAAGTAGCTAACTGCCACGGGACGCGCCTGCTCAAGACCCTTGGCCTGCTCACCGGCTGCCAAATAATTCCAGGCTGACCACACCTTTTCTCGACGAGGTAGCAGACTTTTATCGATGTGTAGATAGGCATCATTCATTTGATACCGAAAGCCGCTCAGCACGGCCCCTTCTTCTTGCGTCGTATCCAATAAGCGCGCACTTGTTGGCGCATGACAGGCCATAACGACAGCATCAAAATGCTCTATGCCTTGCTCGCTCCGGATGGACACACCACCGTCTTGTCGAGTGACCTGGTGAACGGCGCAGTTCAGCCTAGCATCCTGTATCGCGGGTAGCATGGCCTGAACATAAACTCGAGAGCCGCCCAAAACGGTGCGCCATTGCGGGCGCCCTTGCACTTGCAACAAACGATGGTTCAGGCAAAACTGCAAAAAGGTTGCGGCGGGGAAGCCTAAGATGTCCTTAACCGAAGACGACCAAATAGCAGCAGCCATGGGCAACAAGTACCACTGCCGCATGTGCCAACCGTAACCGTGGGCGTCAAGCAATTGTTCAAGCGTCCATGCCTTTGACTGTGACTCTGTCAAGTAAGCATTGGCCGCCTTGTTAAACCGCATGATTTGCGACAACATTTTCAAAAAGGTTGGATTCAACAGGTTTCTTTTTTGCGCGAAAACGGTACCCAAATTGGTACCCGCCCATTCCAGATCAGGCTCTTCTATCGACACACCAAAGGACATATCGCTGCTATGCACCGGTACCTTTAAGTGCTCGAATAGCGCGATCAGGTTGGGATAGGTCAGGTCATTGTGCACCAGAAAGCCAGTATCCACTGGATGGGTGACACCCTCGAGCGTGACATCTACGGTATTGGAGTGACCACCGAAATAGGCACCTGACTCAAAAAGCGTCACCTGATAACGCTGCGCCAAAAGCCAGGCGCTGGCTAAGCCAGCGATACCAGAACCCACCACAGCGATGCGCGAGCCTGGCGCCGGTGGTTTGATGGGCGGATTCAACGGCTGGCCTCATCTTTTTGCCCGAGCAAGGCATTTCTCAGTCCGGGCGCCTTGGTTCTTGAGTCAAGCCAGATCGCTGCAAAAGCCGCGGTAAATCGTTCGTCGGCCACGCGCCCGACGAACGCATCATTGGCGAAAAAAGACACCCCATGGCCAGGTTCGAACAAACCAATTAACCGATCACCTAAGTGAACATCAGGCAACACCGCTGAAAGTTGCTCCCCCCATTGGGTCGCCACAATCGGGTCAATGTCATGTAGGCTGATCATTTCATTGACCGAAGCACTCACAATTTGACTCGCCGTCACGTTGCGCAAATAACTCAACAACAGGACAAAGGGATGCCAACCGTCAAGACCGTGCGCTAACTGACTGTCTAGCACTTCTCGCTTTAACGGTGATTGCACAAACAGTGTGGCTTCATAGACACGAAAGACACTCCAACAAAAAAGCCCCGAGCCTTGAACAGCCCAAGGACCCGGGTAGCGAGTCAGCACGGTTTCCGGTAGCGCTTCAATCGGGCTCGTTGTAGACGAGACATCGTCAAATGTTGGGCTTAGAGGCATAATGGTGTAAAACTTTATCAAAAAAGGTCGTCATGTTGCCAAAGGCGACCACGACTCAAGAAAATGAATAGCAGGTTGACTTATACACATTGATAACATGCTGCCATTGGCGTTGGCCATGCAACTTGCTTGTGAATCACCATGCGTTATGCAGATTGGTCACCATTGCTGGCTATCATGGTAGTCGACTGTTCGGTAAAAAAATAGACTGATTAGTATTTATCTCAAAAGAATTAGATCTCACTTGTTCTTCAAAAGCAACACGGACTAACGCTCATGACCGTTACTACCCCCAAAAAACTGTCGTTCAAGGCCCAGCAGCACAAGTTTCGTGAGGACGCTATTCTTGACGCGGTTAATCGATTGTTGGCCCAAAAAGGCTACGATTTGATGACCATGGACGAGGTCGCGGGTGAAGTGGGTATTGCCAAGGCTAGCTTGTACAAGCACTTCGATTCCAAAGACAGGCTAGCTGCTGCCTCTATGACTCGTTTTTTAGAAGACGCCCTCGCTATGGCACGTCAATTGCCGACGCACCTTTTGGCGATCGATAAGCTTAAATCTGTCGTGCGATGGGCGGTGAGCATTCATCTAACAGGCACCATGCCCTCGTTACCGTCGACACGGTCAAGCATCCAACAGACCCTTTTGGCGCACGAGCCTTACCTGACTCAACTCGAAGCACTCACAGAACTGCTCGGACAGTGGATTCAGGAAGCGCAGGCATTGGGAGATTTGTCTGCCGCCCTTCCCGGCGAAGTCATTCTCTACACCATCTACGCTCGTTCTTGCGATCCCGTTGCTGATTTTCTCAAAAACGGGGGCGCTTTTAGTGACGCTGACATTGTTGATTTATTGGTGCATACCTGTTTTGAAGGGATGACCAAACCACCCTCTTGTGAGCGCTGAGGTAAAGCAATTATTCGCTGGCGCGCTACACTGTGCACCCATTGAAAATTGCTCTTAGACAAGGTGTTGCACACAATGTGGTTTAGAAATTTAAAAGTTTTTCGGTTAACGACCCATTGGGCTGACAAATGTGAAGAAATTAACGCCGCACTTCAGGGCCATGTGTTCGCGGGCAGCGACGATTTAAGCGCGATGGCGCAGGGCTGGGTGCCCCCAAGGGACACCGACGACCGACTGGCTGTACCGATTGAGGGTCAATACCGTTTGGCGCTGAGGCTGGAGAAAAAACTCCTGCCTGCCACTGTTATTAACCAAGAAGTCAAGGCCAGGGCTTTGTTGCTCGAAGCAGAGCAAGGCTACAAACCTGGGCGCAAGCAGGTCAAAGATCTCAAGCAAAGCGTAACTGACGAGCTGTTGCCAAGGGCATTTCGTATCGCCCGCGATATTGCCGTTTGGATTGATCCTATCAATCGCTGGTTAGTGATTGATGCGGCCTCAAACGCGCAAACCGAAGAGGTCTTATCGGCACTTGGCAAATCGCTATACCCCTATCCTGTCGAACCTTTACAATTGAACCACTCTGTAGCCGCGCTGATGACGGGTTGGATGATTGATGGGCAAGCACCAGAGGGTTTCTCACTGGATCCCGAATGTCAATGGCAATCAAGCGGCGACAGCGCCGGGGTTATCCGCTATGTGCGCCATGAGCTTGCGCCTGAGGCCATCAAACGTCATGTTCAAGCCGGTTACCAGTGCACTCGATTGGCCCTGACCTGGCAAGATCGGATCAGTTTCGTATTGACTGAGACAGCTGACTGCAAACGCATCACGGCCTTGGACCTTCTGCAAGAACGATCCAACGCTGAGTCTGGATTGACCCCAGAAGAAAAACTCGATAGCGACTTTGTCTTGATGACCGCCGAACTCAATCAGTTGCTAGCCGCCTTAATGCCTGCGCTCGGAGAAGAGAGCTCAAGTGAGAACCCTAAAACCGAAATCACGCCAGGTGCCACATGATTGATGGCCTGATTGCGAAGCAGGTCAGTGACTCGGGTCTTCAGGGTCCACTCGAAATTGAGTTGATGGTTACCGACCCAGGGCAGTCAGGCCTTGACGGTCAGGATCTTCAAGCGCCTGGATGCTTTACCCTCTCGGTCGTGCTGGTACTTGGCCCCCCTGACCCCAACGTCCTAGCCTATTTACTGCCGCGTCAGTTTTTTAAGCAAGATGTGCCGATACACGTCGGCGCCTTGGCATTGGGGGCTGATGATCAGTCAGACCTGTCAGAACCCATGCTCGATATCATCGAAGTCATGGCCCCAGGTGACCGAGTTGTGTTCTTGTGTCAAGACGTGGCAACACTTAACGAGGCTTGTCTCACTCTTGGTTTGAATCCTCCCGAGACTGGGACTGACTGACAAAAATATCCCAAGCCACAATAAATAGTGCAGCGATCAAAGGACCCGCCACAAACCCAAGCAAGCCAAAGAGAGCCAAGCCCCCAAGGGTAGAAATCAACACCAGGTAATCCGGCAAGCGGATTCCTTTACCCACCAAAATCGGACGCAATATATTGTCAGCAAGACCAATGACGATTGTTCCAAACGCCGCCAAAATCACCGCATCAATGATCTCGCCCGTGAGCACAAAATAAATCACAACGGGCACCCAAACGAGTGCAGCGCCAACTGCTGGCAGCAAAGACAACACGGCCATGACCGTTCCCCAAAGGGTCGGGGAAGGAATATCCAGTATCCAAAAAATCAAGCCACCGAGCGTGCCCTGAACCATCGCAACCGCAACGTTGCCTTTCATCGTGGCGCGCACAACAGCGGCGAGCTTTTCCATAAATTGTGTCTTTTGATTTTCATCAAGCGGTGCGGCCACTCGTACCCGTGCTGATAAGGCAACCCCGTCTCGCAAAAAGAAAAATAGCAAATAAAGCATGACGCCAAGATTCAAAACGAACATAAAAGTGTTCTGACCGAGATTAATGGCTTGGTTACCCACCAAACGGACCGCCTGCGTGGCAAATCGGGAGACGTAGGATTTAATCGCCTCAATATCATCGAAGCCTGCACGCGCGAGCCAAGGGCGAACGCTTTCAGGAAGCGCGGTGTAAGCCTGCTCTAGTCTATCGCCGGCGCTAAAGTCACCCTGTTGCACCAGACGGTATAGTTGGACCAGTTCGCTGATGACGGACTGAAACAAAAAACCAACGGGCAGCAAGACCACCAGTATGGTGACGGTCAGTGTCGCTAACGCCGCTAAGTTGGGCGCATTCGGAAAACGCCGTACAAGTCGCTTTTGCAGAGGTGCAAAAAGAATCGCGATCACAATCGCCCAAAAAACAGCCGCCACAAAAGGTGTCAATAGCCAAAGGAATGCCGCGGAAATGGCAACCAAAATGGCAATAAACGCTCGCTGGTGGGTCTTATCAGTCGTCAACGTGGCCTCGCGTGCCCTTCAATGGGTGTTCTAGGACAGCATAACAAGCACTTGTCGAACCTGCATGCAGTGGTTAGCAAAGTACACGATCATTTAATCGGCAAAACGGCGTCTCGAATCAAAAGCGTCATGGCAACAAGATACACATACTTGCTCGCGCAGCACTTCAAACCACCCTATTACAATATATCAAAACACTATATATTCAAACATGACGTCAAGAGGTCGAGCGTTCGTTGTAACAGCGCAGCGAATACCGCCTTAATGCCTCTATGGGTGGAGACGCCGCAGCAGAAAACCTGACCAGTGACAGCTTGAAATTCAAAAGGACGATCATGTTAATACCCTGCCCTAACTGTCAAAAAACCAATCGTGTGCCCACCGAACGTCTTTCTGAGACACCCTCTTGTGGCGCTTGTGGTGAGCCGTTGTTAACCGGAGTTATTCACTTAAACGACGAGACACTAACCGAACTGACGGCCAAAAATACTGCAGCGACACTCCCCATCATGGTTGATTTCTGGGCCCCTTGGTGCGCGCCTTGTCAGCAATTCGCGCCCACTTTTGAAGCGGCCGCTAAGCAATTTGGCGGGCTGTTGCTATTGGCAAAGATCGATACAGAAGCCTACCAACGGGCATCCTCGGCACATCAAATTCGGGCTATCCCAACACTGATGACCTTTTCTCGAGGAGACACGATCGATCGAACCAGCGGCGCCTTGCCTCGTGCCGCACTTGAGCAACTGATCAACAAAGTGTTGAAGCAGACAGGCACGGGCTAAAAACTCGAAGCCTACGCCAGCCAAGCAATACGCAAAAGGTTAGTAGAGCCTGAAACCCCAAATGGGGTGCCGGCAGCCACCAAAACCGCACGACCGGGCTCACCAAAGCCGTGACGCTGTACAGCCGCCGTGGCGTGCGTCACGATGGCATCGGTACTGTTGGCATCGTCGGCTTGGGTCGAGTGCACACCCCATACCAACGTTAGGCGGCGAGCCACCTGTAAGTGGGGCGTTAAGCTCAAAATCGGTGTTCGCGGCCGTTCGTGGGCTACTCGCAAAGCGCTTGCACCTGATGAGGTAAAAGCGACCGTGGCTGCTACTGGCAGGGTTTCTGCCACGGTTCGGATCGCCGCAGAAATGGCATCTTGGGTGGTGGTATCTCGATAGGCCTGCACGGCTTGCATCGTGACACGTTGCAACGGATCGCGTTCGGTTGCCTGTACGATGCGATCCATCATCTCAACCGCAGCCACTGGGTAGTCGCCTGCAGCTGACTCAGCAGAAAGCATGACCGCATCTGCCCCATCGTAGATGGCTCCCGCCACGTCACTGACTTCGGCGCGCGTTGGGACAGGAGACGAAATCATCGATTCCAACATTTGGGTAGCCACCACCACCGGTTTGCCTACCTCTCGACAAGCACGAATGATGCGTTTCTGTAAGCCTGGCACATCTTCAGGGGCACACTCAACGCCCAGATCACCGCGCGCCACCATGACCCCGTCACTCGCGGCAATAATCGCTTGTAAGGAATCAATCGCAGCCGGCTTTTCCAGCTTGGCCATCACCCAAGCACGCCCTGCGACAAGCGCCTTGACTTCCTCTATATCTCCAGGTCGTTGCACAAACGACAGCGCCACCCAGTCCACATCCAAGGAGAGCGCAAAGTTCAGATCGGCTCTATCCTTATCTGTTAAGGCAGACAAAGGCAAGATGGCGCCCGGTACATTGACCCCTTTGCGATCCGATAGGATCCCATCATTCAATACCTCCACCGTCGCGGACTCGTTCTCAACGGTCAGTACTCGCAAGCGCACTTTGCCGTCGTCAATCAACAAGTCATCGCCAGGCTTAATGGCTGCAAATATTTCCGGATGTGGCAGCGGCAAACGTGACTCGTCGCCAGCCTTATCTATCTGATCAAGCGTCAGCGTCTGTCCAGCGGTCACCGACAGCTTGCCGCTTTTTATGGCGCCCAATCTCAACTTTGGGCCCTGTAAATCGACGAGAATGCCTACCGGCCGACCCACTTCACGTTCGATATCGCGGACCAAGTCATAACGCGCTTGATGATCGGCGTGCGTGCCGTGGCTGAAGTTAAACCGGAACACGTCAACGCCTGCCTTAAAAAGGGCATAGATGGTTGCGCGATCGCTGCTCGCGGGACCTAGCGTTGCCAAAATCTTCGCGTTGCGATCACGATGCGAAATAGCGTCAAGTTTCATGTCGACCTCAGACGAAGAAATAAAAAAACAAAGGAAGTACGAATACTGCCTATCTGCGTGTTAACCATTATCGTGTAAAGAAGACACGGTTGGATTTTTTAGGAACAAAAAGGCCGCCTTCATTAGAGGCGGCCTTTTTGTTGTGCCATTAGAAACGCCTCAACCCAAGCGCGACTCTAATTCCATACGCAATTTCAACAAATGGGGTGGCAATCCGTCGGCCAATTTTTCAAAGAGCTCGTCGTGTAGTTTGAACTCTTGTTTCCAAGCTTCGTTTTCGATAGAGGTGATTGCCTTGAACAAATCCTCAGAAAAATTAAGCCCGGCCCAGTCCAAGTCCTCATAGCGTGGCGTCACGCCAAACACATGCTCAACGCCACCCGCGTTGCTTTCGATTCGTGCCAGCATCCACTTGAGCACACGGGCATTTTCACTGAAGCCGGGCCACACAAATCGCCCATGCTCATCCGTACGAAACCAATTGACGCAAAATATCTTGGGCAAATTGGCACCCATGGCTTCAATCTGTTGGCCAAGCTCGAGCCAATGAGAGAAGTACTCCGCCATGTTGTAGCCGCAGAAAGGCAACATGGCGAATGGGTCACGCCGCACCACACCTTGCTGGCCCGTGGCCGCTGCCGTGGTTTCAGAACCCATGGTTGCTGCCATGTATACGCCCTCGTCCCAGCTGCGAGCTTCGGTCACCAAGGGGACTGTCGATGAACGACGGCCACCAAAGATAAACGCATCGATCTGAACGCCCTCAGGGTCATCCCAGGCGGGATCCAAAACCGGGTTTTGTGTGGCACTCACGGTGAATCTGGCATTCGGATGTGCCGCCTTAATCCCGTCTTTTTGCGCGACTTCCGGCGTCCAGTCATTGCCTCGCCAGTCGATACAGTGGGCCGGTGGGACCTTGGTCATGCCTTCCCACCAAACATCACCGTCGTCGGTTAAGGCCACGTTGGTGAAAATCGTGTTCTCACTCAACGACGCCATGCAATTGAAATTGGATTGCTCATTGGTGCCCGGTGCCACACCGAAATAGCCCGCCTCGGGGTTGATCGCTCGCAGGCGCCCATTTGCATCAGGTTTGATCCAAGCAATGTCGTCCCCAATCGTGGTGATTTTCCAGCCCTGTTCAGCCAACCCTGCCGGCGGGATCAACATCGCGAAATTGGTTTTACCGCATGCCGATGGAAACGCAGCGGCAACATGGTACTTCTTACCCCATGGCGCTTGAACACCAAGAATGAGCATGTGCTCGGCCAACCAACCGGGCGATGCTTTAGGCGTCGCACTAGCAGCGGCACGACCCATGGTCGAGGCAATACGCAGTGCAAAGCACTTTTTACCCAGAAGCGCATTACCCCCGTAGCCTGACCCATAAGACCAGATCTCGCGTGTCTCTGGAAAGTGGACAATGTATTTGGTCGGGTTACAGGGCCATGGCACATCAGCTTGCCCTGGGGAAAGCGGTGCCCCGACGCTATGAACACAAGGGACATAATCACCGTTATCGGCCAGTACATCGTAGACTGCCTTGCCCATGCGCGTCATCATACGCATGTTGACCACCACATAAGGGGAGTCGGTTAATTCGATACCAATTTGCGCAATCGGCGATCCTAACGGACCCATTGAGAATGGCACAACGTAGAGCGTGCGTCCCTGCATAGAACCATCGAAAAGCCCGGTTAAGGTCTCACGCATAGCGCCCGGCTCAGTCCAGTTATTGGTCGGACCCGCTTGAGCCTGGTCCTTAGAACAAATAAATGTGCGGTCTTCCACACGTGCCACGTCATCAGGTGCCGAGCGAGCCAAGAACGAATTGGGACGTTTTTGTGCATTGAGCGGAATCAACGTACCAGCGGCCACCATCTCGGCACACAATGTTTTGTATTCCTCTTCAGACCCATCACACCAAACGATACGGTCGGGTTTTGTTTGGGCTGCAATTTCTTGTACCCAGCGCTTTAATCCCTCGTGTTTGACATAAGCCGGTGCATTCACGTGTCTTATCCTTAACATGTTTGTGTGTTAGTAAACCTATCGAGACCGCTAATATTAGCACCGTGAATAGCGCGAGAACGCCCCAGGGGCAAGACCCAAGCCGCCAACACCCAATAACATCACAACGGCACGCAACAAAACCGTTAAACAGGTACGATGCCGATCGAACCTGTTTAAACCCGAATACCTGCAGAGGATATCCCGATGGCGAACCCATCAACCCTTGAGGACGAACCGCTTGAGCAAGTGACGCAATCACTGGTCCCTTTACTGCTTGTTGCGGCACTGGCCGGTATTTTGGTGGGTTTGGTGGGCGGCAGTTTTCACTGGCTACTGACTCACGGCTCGAGCGCGTTTTTATCCCTTTTGGCCCAGTGGAAAGCAGACGGTATTTTTGGACTTCCCGGCTGGGTGGGCGCGATGTTAGTGGCTGCGACCAGTATCGCCTTGGCACGATGGTTGGTCACCCGTGCCCCGAGTGCCTCTGGGAGCGGCGTGCAACACGTTGAGGCCGTCATGCGTGAACAAGCCGAGCCGGCTCCCTTTTGGGTTCTACCGATCAAATATGTGGGTGGTTTGCTGGCGATGGTGCCTGGTTTGGCGCTAGGCAGAGAGGGTCCGACGATTCAAATGGCTGCGGTTATTGGCACCCAATTTGGCAAGCTTTTTGGTTTTACCCAAGCAGACCGCTCGTTGCTGTATACCGCTGTCGCGGGCTGCGGTTTGTCTGTCGCATTTAACGCGCCTCTATCGGGTGTCGCCTTTGTGATTGAGGAAGTGGCTCACCGCACCACCATGCGTCGTGTTCTAGCAACCTTGATTGCTGTGGCAACGGCCATGGCCGTCTATCGTGGCTATTTTGGGAACCAAATCGAGCTCAATGTCGGCGAATTCTTGCCGGCAACGATCGAAGCCTATTTGCTTTATGCGCTCTTCGGGGCGTTGCTCGGTGCGCTCGGTGTGCTTTACAACAAAAGCGTATTGCTTGGACTTAATCTTTTTAATCAATTGTCCCCACAAACTTCCCCCGTTCTCAAAGCGGCAGTGGTGGGTGGCGGAATTGGACTGCTCGCCTATTGGCAACCGCAATGGGTCGGTGGGGGTGAGGTTCAGGTCGATAACTTGCTGGCTGGACAGTTGGGTGTCACCGCCGTATTGGTCCTGTTGCTGGTGCGCTGGGTGTTAGGCCCACTGTCTTACTCGCTGGGAACCCCTGGCGGGCTTTTTGCACCGTTGTTACTCGTGGGAGCGGTATTTGGATTTTTGTTTGCCAGCATGGTCAATCTAGCGCTTCCCGCAACGGATTTACTGACACCCAATGCTTTTGCGCTGGTTGGTATGGCCGCTTTTTTTACGGCCGTGGTGCGTGCCCCAGTCACGGGGATTTTGTTGATCTCTGAAATGAGTGGCACGGTCAGCTTGGTGACGCCTTTGCTGTTGGCCTGTGTCATGGCCGCTTTGGTTGCCACCCTTTTGCGCGGCGAGCCCATCTATGATTCATTGCGTGAGCGCATGGGTCTCAATGCACCGAAAAATTGACGGGTGGCACTGGCCCATGTGAAAGCGGCTGCACGCGAAATTGCTTGCTCACGAGGAATGGTGAGACAAGCCAAACAAGCATCACGCAGATCAGCCCGTAATACGCCTGCGCCACTATCACCGACGACGTCGATCGGTCCAGGCACAGGAAAACCCGCCACAGGTAAACCACAGGCCATGGCCTCTGCCATGACCAGACCAAAGGTGTCGGTCAAGCTAGGGAAAACAAAGACATCCGCGCGACTATAAAGCTCGGCTAACGACACTTGCGAAACCGCACCGAAAAATCGTGCTTGGGGGTATTTTTGCTTTAGGGAGTCGGTCATTGGCCCGCCACCGACGACCCACTTATGTCCTGGTAAATCGAGCTTTAGAAATGCCTCGACATTTTTCTCAACTGCCAAACGACCGGCATACAAAAATATAGGATTGCTTTGATCGGGTGTCTTTTGATCAATCCGCGGATAGAAAATGCTGTGATCCACGCCTCGCGTCCAGTGAACGACTCGATCAAAGCCACGCGATGTTAAATCGGTCACGATCGCTGGCGTTGGCGCTAAAACGGCCCTAGCGGGCGCATGAAATCGCTTAAATATGGCGTATGTCCAGTCTAAGGGTAGCCCGATACGGGCTTTGACATATTCAGGAAACCGCGTGTGATAAGCCGTCGTGAATTGCCATCCTTGATTAAGAGCCGCCCGACGTGCCGCCCAGCCCAATGGGCCCTCCGTCGCAATATGCAACGCATCAGGGTCAATATTTTCAATATTTTTTTTGACAGCAGTCGCACCTGCGAGCGAAAGGCGAATCTCCGGGTAACTGGGACATGGCAAGGTTTTATATGACTCGGGTGTGAGCATGACTACCTTAACCCCCATTTTTTGTAATTCACTTCGGGTGTTAGACAGCGTATGGACCACCCCATTGACCTGCGGCTGCCAGGCATCAGTTACGATCAGCACACTTTGCAAACGATCCCCCGAGATGGCATGGGCAGAACAAACGTTATCCTCACGCATGCTCGGCAGTTGTCTTTGGGACGGAGGGGACGGCTTCTTGCAGCAACTCTGGCTCGCCGGCTTTGGCACGGTATGGCCAGTGCAATAATTTGAGTTCGCCTTCGTGCGTTTCAACCAGTGCCGACAAACTTTCTACCCAGTCACCGTCGTTGCAATACAGCACATCGTCTATGACTCGGATTTCTGCTTTGTGGATATGCCCGCACACCACGCCGTCAAAGCCTCGGCGACGCGCCTCGGTGACTAAGACCGTTTCAAAATCCGTAATGAATGAGACAGCGTTTTTGACTCGGTGCTTTAGATATTGCGACAAAGACCAATAAGACAAGCCAAAGCGATGCCTAAAACGATTAAACATATCGTTTAATCGCAAAATCAATGTGTACAAACTATCACCAAGGTAGGCTAACCACTTGGCATGCTCAATGATGCCATCAAAAAAGTCGCCATGCGTGATCCACAAATGGCGACCATCTAGCAAATGGTGGCTTGTTTCATTCACAATCCGAATTTCACCAAATGCCATGCCAATGAATTGGCGCAAGACTTCGTCGTGATTGCCCGCAACATAAACCACACGCGTACCCTTGCGCGACTTGCGCAAGATTTTTTGCACAACATCATTATGTGATTGCTTCCAGTACCAGCTTTTCTTTAGCTGCCAACCATCGATGATGTCACCAACCAGGTACAAGTCCCAAGACTCATTGTGTCGCAAGAAATCCAATAAGAACTCGGCCTTGCAACCCGCAGTGCCTAAGTGAACGTCAGAAATCCAAATGGCACGGTAGTGAGCTTGGGAGCGCGATGGCGTCAATGGGTCGCTGGTTTTCATGAAAAGCCATTCTGCACCCCGATTTTGACCAAAAGATGACATGGTCATGAAGTTTCAATGACAGCACCTTTCGCCCCGTGTTCAGTGGCCTAGGCCAAGGAGTCGATGTACTGGTGTATGACATCGTCATAGGAGAGGTCTGCGGATAAGCCGAGTTGCCTAGCCCGGGCCGCGTCAAACCGAGCGGGCCATCCACCAACGATTTGAACAATGCGCTCGTCGGGTTCAAAGCGAATTAACTCGGCGGTTTGCTCTCCTGCCACGTCGATGAGCGCCTGTCGCATTTGCTCCACGCTAACTGTCAGGGCAGGCAAATTCACAGCTGTTCGACCACCTAACGCGTCACGACTCGCCTGCATCACCGTCAAAATGCCATGGATCGTGTTGGCCGGCGAAGCCAAGGCAACCTCAGTCTCCGGTGGAACCGGACAAATGCATGGCTCCCCCGCCAAAGGCTCGCGAACCATGCCAGACAAAAAACCAGACGCCGCACCATTAGGCCGACCCGGGCGCACAGAGACCGTCATTAAGCGCGCCACTCGACCGTCAATAAAACCTTTGCGGGTATAGTCCGCGACGAGTTGTTCACAAATGAATTTTTGAATCCCATAGCTCGATTGTGGGATCGGCAGGGTACTGTCAGTGATCACAGCTGGCAAGGGTAAGCTGGGTTCAGACCCAAAAACGGCCACCGAACTGGCAAAAAAGAACCTGGCCGCCCGCCCATGGGTTTCGGCTTGTGCATGTAGCTTGGCCAATAGCTGCTCAGTGGTGAGCAGATTGGCACGCAAGCCAAGCGAAAAATCCTCTTCACATTCGCCCGAGACCGCCGCCGCCAAATGAAACACCGCATCGTATGGTTTAAATGGCGATTCGAACAGAAGCGGCAGCGACTCAAGGAGATCGCCGGTCTGTGTGGTCACCCTAATATCATTGCCCACCGCGGGGTCGGCTTGCTCCATGCGGTCAGCCAGAACCACAGACTCAATGGGCCGTCCACACAGCTCGCCTTGGGCCAACAGACGCCGTGCCAAGTGCGTTCCTAAAAAACCAGACCCACCGGTTATCAAGATGTTCATATTTGATGTCTCATGTTTTTCTTTGTTCTCGCCAAGGCATAAGAATAGACAATGGCTATTGGCTTAGGTTCGTGGACTTCGGCATTTCACTTTAGGATTCATGACTCGTCATTGTGGGTACTAGGCGTATTTTCAATCACCGGCACCCTTTCAAAATCGCGCACAGCTTGCCTTTGTGACTCAGGGATTGGCAGGCTGACCCCAGCTGCGCTGTCAACAAAAACGTAAATCAGTTCGCCATCTGTCAGTAAGGTTTCACCACGATATATCTCAAGAAGAAATCGGGCACTGCTGCGCCCCAACGCCGCTAACCGGACACTGATATCAAGCTCGTCGTCGTACTTCGCCGGTTGATGATATTCAATCGTTGCTTTGCGCGCAAAGAACTGTTGACCGGATTGCTGCTGACTGACCACCCCCGGTAAACCAACGGCCCGCGCATACTCCGTCATTGCCACATCAAAGTACGTCAAATAATGGCCGTTAAACACCACCCATTGCGGATCACATTCGACCCATCGAACCCGGTGTGCATAATGAAAGGTAAAATCAGACTTCATGCTGGAACCACCTCAAAGACTTGTATCCATCCTTTAGCCTCTAGCCGTCCACACAACGACATCCTAGGTCGTAATATACGATGGTTGCCTATACAGACTCCAGCGCTGTGGCTACAGGCAGATAACCGGGAGCGATCATGCGTGATCAAGCAAAAGACAATCAGACAACAACTGACACACAGCCATCGCGTCAGCAAGAAGGCAAAACCTATGTCCTATTGCATGGCGCTTGGCATGGCGCTTGGTGCTGGCAAAAAATCACACCGAGCCTTCGTGCCGCGGGGCACCGCGTCTACACGCCGACGCAAACAGGCCTAGGCGAGCGGTCTCACCTACTGAATGCCGACGTCGGCTTGGAAACCTTTGTACAGGACCTACTCAATGTCTTGATGTGGGAGGATCTGCATGAGGTGATTTTGGTTGGTCATAGTTTTGGAGGGCTGGCCATCACTGCAGCCGCTGACCGCGCGCCCGAGCGAATAAGGCACCTTGTCTACCTCGATGCTTTGATCCTGCAAAACGGACAAAGCCCCTTTTCGATTGTGCCAAGCGAGGTCGCCGAAAGTCGACGTGCCCTCGCCAAACAAAGCCCAAGCGGACTCACGATCCCTGTGCCTTCGGCAGACAAACTAGGCGTGACCGACGCGATGGACGCGGCATGGTTGGCAGCGAAATGTACACCCCACCCCATTAGAACCTATGAAGACACCTTAACGCTGACACAAGAGCCAGGCAACGGTTTGCCAGTCACCTACCTTGCGGTCACGCCCTACTACTCACCCACAACGGCGAGTCGCGACTATGCCCGTTCACGTGCCGATTGGACGTATGACGAAATACCCGCTGGGCACGACGCGATGATGACGTCACCGAAAGTACTTATCGACAAGTTATTGACCATTAACTAATTTTACTTAGTATAGGCTTATGACATGGGATCGAGTAGAGACTCAGTGCGTGCCGTTTCAAAACCCATTGCAAAAAAACTGATCTGAATCGGTTTGTGGTGTTTGTGGTGTTTGTCATGCAACTCGACAACCACAGGCTTGGACAGCGGTGCGCCTTGGACACCTGAAGTAACAACATGTTACCGTGAACGCCAGTAAACGCGCCATTTACAGAGAAAGGCAGATGGTTAGCCGTTTTAGATTAATTTCCAACCAAGACGTGTGCAACGCACGGCAAAGAATGGAGCAAGCGAATTGACCTCCCCAAAAAAAGACCCGATGATTCCAGACGGGCACGTCAATCCTATTGATACCGATTACACCATTGGCCAAGACAATATCGTGATGAAAGTCGGTCCCTTCGGACTAGACATCCACAACAAAGTGTTTGCCACTTCGGCGCTGTTAATCATTGCTTTTGTCGTTTTGACTCTGACCTTTCAGACCCAAGCCGAGCCAATGTTCGGGAGTTTGCGGGGCTGGCTGACATCAAATTTAGATTGGTTTTTTATTACTTCCGGCAATATTTTTGTTATTGCTTGCTTGGTTATCGCTATTTCACCGCTAGGGCGCGTGAGAATCGGTGGCACAGAAGCCACGCCCGACTACTCCTACTTGGCTTGGTTTTCCATGCTGTTTGCCGCAGGCATGGGCATCGGTTTGATGTTTTACGGTGTGTCAGAGCCACTCTCCCATTTCAGTAGCGCCATGGCGGGTACAAGTACCGAAGCTGGCGTCAGAACAGATTGGGCCCCACTTGGCGCAGCCAGCGGCGATGCCGCACAAGCCCAACGCCTAGCCATGGCAGCCACGATCTATCACTGGGGATTGCACCCTTGGGCGATTTATGCCGTATTGGCATTGGGCTTGGCGATCTTTTCTTTCAACAAAGGCCTGCCGCTGACGATCCGTTCTATTTTTTATCCGATACTCGGTGAACGTATATGGGGTTGGCCAGGCAACGTGATTGACATCTTGGCCGTATTGGCAACGATGTTTGGTTTGGCCACCTCTCTGGGCTTGGGTTCCTCCCAGGCAGCGGCGGGTTTGCATTTTCTGTTTGATGCCCCACTTGGCAACACCACGCAAATTCTATTGGTCATTGGGATCACCGCCATCGCACTGATTTCTGTGTTGGCTGGCTTAGAAGCAGGTGTTAAGCGCTTATCCGAAATCAACATGGTGCTGGCCATTACTTTGCTGGTCTTTGTGCTGGTGGTCGGCCCGACGTTGGCTATTGTGACGGGTCTTTTCTCCAACCTGGGGGCTTATCTGGAGTACATACCCGCTCTGGGTAATCCAGTGAATCGAGAAGACGCTAACTTTTCACAAGGCTGGACAGCCTTTTACTGGGCATGGTGGATTTCCTGGTCGCCTTTTGTGGGGATGTTCATCGCCCGTGTCTCACGCGGTCGCAGTGTTCGCGAGTTCATGGTCTCTGTGCTGATTGTGCCTTCACTGGCGTGTGTTGTGTGGATGACCGTGTTTGGCAATACCGCCATTGAACAAGTCGTCAGCCAAGGCTACATAGCGGTCACTGACAGCCCATTGCCATTGCAGATTTTTATGATGCTCGAAAACCTGCCGTTGGCACAAATCACGTCTTTTGTTGCCATTATTCTTGTGGTGGTTTTTTTCGTGACGTCATCAGACTCCGGCTCATTGGTCATTGACGTAATTGCCTCAGGCGGTAAAGTTGACTCGCCCGCCCCGCAACGCGTTTTTTGGTGCACTTTTGAGGGCCTGGTCGCCATCGCCTTAATTTTGGGCGGGGGCTTGGTGGCCTTACAAGCCATGGCCGTTTCAACGGGCTTTCCGTTTACGGTCGTATTATTGATTGCCACGGTATCCTTGGTAAAGGGTCTCATGAGTGAGCCGCGGCCAAAACGTTAAGGAGCAAGCATGCAAGAGCAGACGCTTGGCATGGAGACCGAACAGTTAGAGATACTGGACTTTCTGCAAAAGCATCTGCCTTTCTCCATATTGGCTGCTGAGAGACTGCAAACGGTGGCTAGCCAAGTCGATGTGCGGTACTTCAAAGCCGGTACGCCAATCTTGCAGTTCGGCGAAAAGGCCAGCCACTGGTATGTTGTACGAAGCGGAGCCGTTGAAATATTTCGTCGCGACGGCACGCTATACAACCGCCTCAATGAAGGCGGACATTTTGGTGAAGCGGGCTTACTGCAACAGCGTCAACAGGTGCGATTTCCCGCGACAGCGCTCGAAGACACTTTGGTTTACTTGATTGAACCCGAAATATTTTTGGATTTATTCGAAAACGAAGAATCCTTTGCGGATTTGGTCGAAACCGAAGACCGGACTCGGCTTCGCACGGTCATTTCCAAAAACGAACAAGCCAATGAATTAATGTCTTCGGACGTCAAGAGCTTGCTGATGCGTGAGTCGGTCACCACCCAGAGCACGACCACGATCACTGAAGCCGCAAAAATCATGACTGATGAGGGGGTCTCATCGCTGTTAATCACAGACGGCGACGAATCGCTAGCGCTCATCACTGATCGCGATATTCGTACCCGTGCCGTCGCTCAAGGGCTTTCGATGGATGAGCCCATCGCCAAGATTGCGACAACGGATTTGTATGCCATTCGTCATGATCAACTTGCCTACGAAGCGATGCTATTGATGCTTCGTCACAACGTCCATCACTTGCCTGTTTTAAAAAATTTACGGCCGATTGGCGTGTTGGCCTTATCTGACATCATTCGGTACGAGTCACGGAACAGCCTGTTTGTGGTGGGTCGGATTTTTCACCAACAAAACGTGCAGGACTTGGCTGAATTAACCGAAGAAGTGAGAGCGAGCTTTGTCCGTATGAACCGTGAAGACGCCAATTCACGCATGATTGGCAGTGCCATGGGCGCCATCGGTCGCAGTTACAAACAGCGGCTGCTGGAGTTGGCAGAAATTGAATTTGGACCACCGCCTGTTCCTTATTGTTTTTTGGCGCTTGGCAGCATGGCACGACAAGAACAACTGATCGTCACCGATCAAGACAATGCCATTATTTTGGATAATCGTTTTGACCCTGACAAACATGGGCCTTACTTTGAGCAGCTCGCGACGTTTGTCTGTGATGGCCTAGACAAGTGCGGCTACACTTACTGCACGGGTGACATCATGGCGACGAACCCGAAATGGCGCCAGCCGTTGAGGGTTTGGCAGCAGTACTTTACAGACTGGATTGACTCCCCCTCGCCTGAATCCTTGCTAACGAGCAGCATCTTTTTTGATCTCGATGGGGTTTATGGTCGAACCGAATTCGCCGAAACATTGCGTGTGCTCATCAGAAACAAAGCCAAAGGCAATAGCCGGTTTTTGGCGAGCATGGCCCGTAACGCTTTAAGACGAACACCGCCCATTGGGTTTTTCAAAGACTTTGTTGTTGAACGCGATGGACGGCACACCAATGCCATAAATTTGAAGCGGCGTGGCACAGCGCCATTGACCGATTTAATCCGAGTCCACGCCCTAGCAATCGGCTCGCAGAGCCGAAACTCGTTTGACCGACTGCAAGACATCATTGACGCCCAAATTTTACCCCCTGGACGTGGTCCCGATCTTCAAGATGCGCTTGAATTCATCTCTTTGGTGCGTTCACGCAACCAGGCAAAAGACTTGGCAGAAGGACTAGAGCCCGACAACAGTATCGAACCTGAGATGTTGACGGAATTCGAACGAAAAAATTTACGCGATGCCTTTTTAATTCTGGCGAGCGCACAGAAATATCTGAAGTTTCGTTATCAACCCGGCCGGCTGAGTTGATCTTGATCAGCCACACCCGCCCCAAGAGGGTCAAATGTTTTGTTACACGGCAGTCTATTAACCCTTCCTAATGATATCAAGGCCAGCGGTCGACAGCCCATGGACTGGCTCGGACGCTTTCAAGCCCTTGCCAGCCAAACCAAAGACGAGCGATTAAAAGCGTATTACGCCGCTGGTATGGTCACGGGAGACACACCCATTTCGCAGGTCCCGCTAATGGCCATGGATGTGGAAACCACGGGATTAAACCCTGCTAAAGACAGTATTGTTAGCATCGGCATTTTGCCTATGACCGTGGAATGCATTCGGGCAAGCCAATCAAAACATTGGATTGTCCAACCCCACGTTCCCTTGGCTGAGGAGTCCGTGGTCTTTCACGGCATCACGCATTCACAAGTCGAAAGTGCGCCAGCGCTCATCGACATCCTTGAGCCACTGCTTGCAGCCATCGCGGGGCACGTATTGGTGGTGCATTGTAGGGCGATTGAGCGTTCATTTTTAAACAATGCACTGACGCGCTTGATCAAAGAACCGATTGAAATGCCCATGATTGACACCATGGAGCTTGAAGCAAGACTTTACCGACAACAGCCCGCACTCAGTTGGTGGGACCGCTTTTATCACAAGAAAACCCCTAAACGCATCTCTATCCGATTGGCTGACAGCCGCATGCGTTATGGCTTACCTTTCTATAAACCACACCATGCCGTCACAGACGCTTTAGCCACCGCCGAGTTACTTCAAGCGCAAGTGATACATCGGTTCAGCCCACAAGCACCTCTCGACGATTTTTGGCGCTAACTGCTCAGGACATCTTCTGCATGAACCGCCGACCCTTTGGGATAGACTGTCGGTTTGGTCAAACGGTGGTTTGTCCTCTTTCAGGAGAACACAAATGCAATCCTTTGGTCCTGGCTATCACGCACTCGTGATTGGCTCACACGGTGCGATTGGAAGCGCGCTGATGTCCTCGTTAACCGATGATCCCAATTGTGATGCCGTCACCGGCCTGTCGCGCGCCACGCATCCGGGTTTTTGTTTAGAAGAGGAAAACAGCATGGCGCAAGCCGCACGCTCACTCGAGTCAGAAGCACCCTTTGATCTCATCATTGATGCAACGGGTGCGTTAACTATCGACGGATACGGGCCAGAAAAACACCTCGGGGCATTAAACGCCAAGCAGTTGAGCCGATCTTTCGAAATCAACGCCATTGGCCCCGTCTTGTTGATCAAACACTTCTCACCTTTGCTTGGCAAAGAACGTGCGATCTACGCCAAGCTATCGGCGCGCGTGGGCAGCATTGCCGATAATAAAAAAGGCGGTTGGTATGGCTATCGAGCAGCTAAAACAGCGGTCAATATGTTTTTACAAACAGCCGCCATCGAAATCCAACGCAAACGCCCAAAATCCTTGGTCGTCGCTTTACAACCCGGCACGGTGTCCTCTGAGTTATCCGCCCCCTTTGCTGGTGGGCAGGATGTGATCACGCCGGCAATATCCGTCCAAGGCATGTTACAGACCTTGGACGGTTTATCCGTGCAACCGGGCGCCCAGTTCTATGACTATCAGGGCCAATCCATCGCTTGGTAATCATGAGCAGTTCAGCGGCCCTTTCTTGTGCCCGGCTGTTGCTCATGATTATTGGGCTATCACAGGCTACTAGGCAGGTGCCATCGCGCGTTTAAAGGGATGGTCGTGTATCAAAATACCCGCAATCATCGCCAAAACAAACACCAGCGCCTTACCATAGCCTGCCCCTAATGCCACCAAAGCGGGCCCCGGACAAAAACCTGCGATGGCCCAACCCACCCCAAACACAAAGCCACCCACAACCAAAGAACGGTTAACGCGCTGGGTGCCAGGCAAATGAAGCGGTTCTTTGTAGACCGTCTGGCCCTTCTTTTCAATTAACCGAAAGCCGACGAACGCCACGGGAATCGCACCGAGCATCACGAACGCCAAACTCGGGTCCCATTGGCCCGCAATATCCAGAAAATGAATGACTTTGGCGGGATTACTCATGCCCGAGATGATCAGACCGAGGCCAAATACCAAACCAGCGATGAATACAAAAATCGTTTGCATGATCAACCTCCAAAAACGTGAAACACGAGATAGGCCGTGACAAACCCACTAAACATGAAACTCAAGGTCGCCACAATCGAGCGGGGTGACAGACGACCTACCCCGCAAACCGCGTGTCCGCTGGTGCACCCCGAACCCATTCTTGTGCCAAAACCCACCAGCAGCCCGGCCACAATCAATAGCGGATAGCCGGCATCAATGACTGAGGTCGGGACCTCCCAAATCAAGCCATACAGTGCGCTTGATAGCAACAAACCGAGCACGAAGGCCACGCGCCAACTGAAATGCCCTTTAGGCACATTGGAGAATTGCAATAAACCGCCAACCACCCCGCTGATGCCCGCAATACGACCCTTGTAGACCATTAGCATGACGCTTGCCAAGCCGATTAACACCCCCCCAAGTAGTGATAGCCAAGGGGTGAAATTGGCCCAATCCACTGTGATACCCATCCTTACCTCCTGTGTCCTTCAAATGTTGATATAAAACTAATATTCACGCGCGATGGCAATCACCACGGCGCTTTCCTCTATTTCTACGGCAACTGGCCCAACCTCACCCGGGGACAGCACCGTATCACGCCAATAACCAACCATGGTGAGATCAGGTGCCAGTACCGCTGTAACCGCATCACCGGTCTTCACGATCGCTTGGGAATCGCATTCAATCAGACGCCCCTCAAAGCGGTTCACAGGTTCAGCCACCGCTTCTCTGTCTTTACCCATTGTTTTGAGGCGCTGGGCACTGACCGCGTTGGCTTTACACATGGCCAGCACTTGAGCACCTGGTTCGACGGCGAGCTGCTTTTGACTCTCTGGCGTGATCTGTGCCCATAAAACCCGCTCACTATCCAAACGAAGGGCCACCCGAACGCGTCCCTCAAGGGGCTGACAGGATATGACCCTCACAGGCCATTGGTTACGCATACTCGTTTGCATTCGCAATACAAACCGCGGATCTTGTTGATCGGCAAACCAACGCCGTTGCCATTGTTGCCATTGCTCAGCAGATCGAAGCAGTTCCTCGCCTGCCTTTGTCAACCGAGCACCGCCACCACCCATGCCGCCCACTATCTTTTCTACCAGCACCGCGCCCGCCAAACCACTCAATGTTTCTATCGACTGCCAGGCAGACTTGTAGCTCACCTTTGCTTGCCGAGCTGATGCAGAAATGGAGCCCGTTTGCGCAATCCCACGCAAGATAGCCAGCCGCCTGTTGGTCACGCTATCGCTCAAGGCTTGTACCAAATCGGCACCTTTTGAATGCCGCAACGGGTCCGATAGCGGATTTGCCGAGACTTGGTCAGTATTGGTGGTTTTGTCCATTAAGATCACCGTCTCAAAAAGTACCAAAGCGCAGCAAGCGGTTTAACTGACCCAAATGGACCAAATGGACCAAAT
>CBFHKV010000006.1:86589-96565 GCA_965656505.1 Burkholderiaceae bacterium
CCAAATGGACCAAATGGACCAAATAACTCAAATGGTTTTGTGTGGGTCATAACCATACAATTCATTTTAGTACAGTTTATATAATTACAGTATGTTTATATAAATAATATTGTTGCCTTTGTCACTACCGCTATTCTAATTCGACATAACGGATGCTAACATTCCTCAATTTCATAAAAGCCAAGCGCATGCCCTTTAGAGAACCCAGCTCAACCCTCGGTGCCATCGCATTCAAAAAGCCATTCGCAAGCCACTTATTGCCGGGTTGGCGACTCCTATTGGCAACAATCATGGCATTCGCGATGTTCCTCGCTCCCGGAGCATCGAAGGCGAAGCCTGGTCTTAACGTGGCCGTTGCCGCCAATTTTTTATCACCTGCCCTTGAAATATCAGAAACGTTTGAGGCTGAAACGGGTATTGCCGTCACCATCAGCAGTGGCTCTACGGGTAAGTTTTATGCCCAGATACGACACGGCGCACCGTTTGACGTTTTTTTGGCAGCAGACAGCGAAAGCATCACCAAGCTAATCGATCAAGGCTGGGCAGTGGCGAATGATCGCCTCACTTATGCGGTGGGCCAATTGGTGCTGTGGAGTCCAGATTCAGAGCAGTTGAGTGATCAAGAAACGGCTGTTGCCGTTCTTCAAGAGGGACGCTTTGATCGGCTTGCCATGGCCAATCCTTTGGTTGCCCCCTACGGAGCTGCTGCCCAAGATGTGCTTGCACATTTGAATCTAGCATCGGCTTGGCCAGACAAGCGCATCCAAGGTCAAAGTATTGGGCAAGCCTATCAATTCGTTGCCTCCGGTAACGCCGACCTCGGCTTCGTGGCCTTGTCACAAACCATTTCAACCAACGGGGACGATCCACCCGTGCGCGGATCAACCTGGTTACCGCCGCAAAGCTGGTACCGGCCACTAACGCAGGACGCCGCCCGACTTACAAAATCGACAAACCCCGAGCAAGCGCGTGCGTTTTTGCGGTTTTTGCGTTCACCAGACGCCAAAGCGATCATGGCGCGCTATGGATATCAGCCATGAACCTTGACGACCCCCCCTTTTCAAGTTTGCTTGAACACAGTGCAATCGACGCCATAGCCTTGACACTGCGCTTGGCCACCGTCACCACCATTGCACTGCTGGTGATTGCGATTCCCTTGGCCTGGTGGTTATCTCAGACACGGTCTCGATGGCGTGCGCCCGTCAGTGCTTTGGTTACCCTCCCCTTGGTTTTACCGCCCACCGTATTGGGTTTTTATCTGTTGGTTCTGATGGGACCGAGCGGCGTGATCGGACAAGTCACCGATGCGATTGGATTGGGATTGTTGTCTTTTACCTTCACGGGTTTGGTGATTGGCTCAATCGTTTTTTCTTTGCCGTTTGCTGTACAACCCATACAGCACGCTTTTGAATCCATTGGCCCCCGTCCTTTGGAGGTTGCCATGACGCTCAGGGCACGGCCCTTGGACGCCTTTTTGACCGTTGCCCTGCCGATGGCAAAGCCTGGCATCCTTGTCGCGGCGATTCTCAGTTTTGCGCACACAGTTGGCGAGTTTGGTGTGGTGCTCATGATCGGCGGCAATATCGCCGGACAAACGCGCGTCGTGTCGACAGAAATTTATACCTATGTGGAATCCATGCAGTACGCGCAAGCCCATTGGCTTGCTGCGATCATGGTGGTGTTCTCATTTGCGGTTTTATTATGGCTTGCCCTTTTAAAACGACAGACGCGCGGGGTACTTTCGTGAGTGATGCGATCAATCTTAGGGTTGACCTTGCACGACCTGGGTTCCACCTGGCCTGCGATTTGTCATTACCCAACGGTGGCATCACCGTGCTTTTCGGGTCATCTGGCAGTGGCAAGACGACTTTATTGCGTTGCGTGGCGGGACTAGAGCCAACCTTTAAGGGTTGCATCGCGATTGGCGAACAAATCTGGTTTGACGACACCGCTGGCATTAACCTGCCCGTTTGGCAACGCCAAATCGGTTACGTTTTTCAAGAAGCCAGTTTATTTGAACATCTATCAGTCAAAAAAAATCTACATTTCGGCCTCAAACGCATCAAAGACAAAGACTTGGCAACCCAAGAGCTTTCAGACTGCATTGAGTTGCTAGGGATTGGCGCTTTATTGGACAGACAACCCGACGCATTGTCTGGCGGTGAGCGACAACGCGTGGCGATCGCGCGAGCCTTGGCCACCCGCCCCAAGCTGCTGTTATTAGACGAGCCCATGGCCGCGCTCGACCACAAGAGAAGGCAAGAGATCATGCCATGGCTCGAACGACTGCGAGACGAACTCAAAATACCCATGCTCTACGTCACGCACAGTCATCAGGAAAGCGCTCGCCTAGCCAATCATGTTGTGCGCCTTGAAAACGGAACGGTGCTGCAATCCGGTCCTTTGAACCAAGTCATGGGTCAGCCAAACGATCCGGCGATCACGGCAATCATTGAAGCGCATGTCAGCGAAATCGATGCAAATTGGCATTTGGCTCGAGTCAGATTTGGTGGTCATGGTTTGTGGATGGATGCCGGCCAACTGGCATTAGAACAACCGGTCCGACTTCAAATTGCCGCGCGCGATGTCAGCTTAACCATAAGCGAACCATCACAAACCAGCATTCAAAACGCACTGTCAGCACGCATAGTGGCCATTGAGGATGGCGCAGAGTCGTCCCAAGCGCTCATCACGCTCGATTGCCACCCAGTCACACTCTTTGCCATGGTCACGCACAAAGCGGTCCAAACGCTCTCTTTGGCACCCGGCGCAATGGTTTGGGCGCAAGTCAAATCGGTGGCCTTGCTGTCTTAAACCAACCGCGTGTCACGCCAACGGCCTTGCTCGCAAAGCGCTTGAATTAATGTAGCCGTCGCTTGCCAAACCTGTTTGGCGGCAACTGACGGCGGATTGTGAGCTGAGCGACACAGACAAACCGTGCGCTCGAGCGTCGGCTGATTGATTGTCAGTGCACGCAATGCATGTTGATCAATATCAGACACCAGTGGCATCACTGGTAAAAGTGTGCAACCCATGCCCGCCAATAAAGCGGTGCGTAAAATACTGACCGAACTGATGTCAGCCACCACATTGGGCGCACCTAGCCCCGCATCGAGAGCGGCTTGCTCGATAATAGGTCTGACCCCATGTGGCGATGCCGGAAGGATCAGCGGGAGCGCCATGGCTTCTTGTAGAGATAGGGTGCGCCGGTTTGCCGCGATCGCAACATGCTTGATCGGCGCGATGACCGACAAACGCTCTGAAATCAGAGGCAACACCTCTAACCCGTCAAGCGTGCCATCGTCAAACAAGACCGCCATGTGTAATTGGCCGGCGTGCAATTGTCTGATCAAGTTGCCCGTCAGTTCTTCTGTTAGCTCCAACTCAATACGCGGCATCTCGCTTTGTATCTGTTGATAAAGCGGCAAGGCCAAAGCATTGGATACGCTGTGTGCAATGCCAACAATGACACGACCCGCCGGCGTTTGCGACAAACTGGCAATACTGGTTTTGGCGTCATCGACCTGCCGTAGTACCGAACGCGCATGGGCTTGTAACAACTCGCCGGCTTGCGTTAACGACACCCCCCGTTTGGTTCGATGAAATAAGCTGGCCCCTAGCTCGTCCTCAAGTAACGCCATCTGATGGCTGAGTGCCGATTGCGCAATGTAGACGGTTTGCGCCGCCTTTAAAAATGAACCCTCATTGGCAATCGCCAGAAAGTATGACAACTGTTTGAGTGTCAAGGTGATCCCCGCAAGTACCTAGGATTTTCTATTATCGCATTTACAGATGATTTATCAATAAAAAAATATTTTACAGATATCAAAAATACGCGTTTAATGAACACATCAGAAGACAGCGCAAACGCTTGATTACCGTCAAACGAGTCGCCTGGTGCTACCACCCGTCAAGGGACACTGGGTTTTTGGGTTGTTAAAAACCGCTTCTGTGGTCGGTTACCGCCGGTCAGACCAACGGCTAGTGGCAACGTGGCAAACGAGCCTCGGTGTTGCTAGCCGTCAGTCGAACTGCCGCTAACGTCATTTGTTAATACCCGCTGCCATTTCGCTAGACTATCCGAATCTAGGGTTGTGTTGTGGTGCCTGGTTAAAGGCCCACCACCCGGCACCCAGTCACCTTCGGCATCACGCCACAACGCTTTGAATTTCCAGCGCCCATCAATCCATTTGATCTGGCCAAGCACCTCACCATGAACCGATCTCACCTGCTGCACACCTGCGCTTACCAAGTGCAGCTGCAGAGGCAAATCGGCTCGAGACACACTCACACTTAAAACAAGATGCGAGTTCTGATCGTGCCGTCAATTTGTTGCAGCTGCTTAAGTGCTTGCGCCGATTGAGCAGCGTCTGTGTCAATCACCACGTAGCCAACGGCATCCCTCGTTTGCAGGAATTGAGCGGAAATATTGATACCTGTTTCAGAAAATATACGATTGATCTCAAAAAGGATACCAGGCACATTTTTATGGATGTGCAAAATCCGATGTTTGCCGGGGTGAGCAGGTAGAGCGACTTCCGGAAAGTTAACCGCCGACACTGAAGTGCCGTTGTCGCTGTATTTGATCAGTTTCTCGGCGACTTCGGTGCCAATGCTTTGTTGGGCCTCGACAGTTGAGCCGCCCACGTGCGGTGTCAATATCACATTGTCTAGGCCACGCAATGGTGACTCAAAGACATCTTGGTTACTCCGCGGCTCCACAGGGAAAACATCAATCGCTGCGCCAAGCAAACGCTCGGCTTTCAAGGCTTCGGTCAGCGCATCAATATCCACAACCGTGCCACGAGAAGCGTTAATTAGGATACTGCTTTTACGCATTTCAGCAATCTGCGCCTCTCCAATCATCCATTGGGTTGCAGGCGTTTCTGGCACGTGCAATGTGACGATATCTGAATCATTGAGGAGCGTTTTCAAGCGCGAGACTTGTCGAGCGTTACCGAGCGGCAGTTTGGTCGAGACGTCGTAGAAAATGACCTGCATGCCTAAGGATTCGGCTAGCACCGAGAGCTGCGAACCAATAGAGCCATAGCCCACGATACCGAGGGTTTTGCCACGAATTTCAAATGAGTTGCTCGCCGTCTTCAACCACTCGCCGCGGTGTGCGGCCGCGCTTTTACGCGAAATGCCGCGCAACAACAAAATGGCCTCTGCCAACACCATTTCAGCCACGGATCGCGTATTTGAGAAAGGCGCATTAAATACCGGAACACCTTTGGCCAATGCCGCCGATAAGTCGACTTGATTGGTTCCAATGCAAAAGCAACCCACCGCATTCAAACGTTTGGCCGCCTCAAAGGCCGCCGCGTCAAGTTGCGTGCGTGAACGGATCCCTAAAAAGTGGACATCTTCGATGCGCTCGCGAAGCGTATCGCCTTCTAGAGAGCCCTTTTCGGTTTCAATGTTGGTGTAGCCAGCCTGCCGCAACATCTCTTCCGCACTGAAGTGAACGCCCTCAAGCAGAAGGAATTTAATATTTTTTTTGTCAACAGACGTATTTTTCTGGGTCACTCTGTGCACCTTTAACGCGCAAAAGAATTATTTTAGACGATAACCCGTGGCACTCGTGCCGGACCTGATGGGTTCTCGCCAACAGACAAGGCGCCTTTAGAATTATGGCGCCAACTCGATCTGATCTGCCTTCGGATCGTAAACGCGACGCTTTCGATGACCGGAACTCGGATCGACCTCCCACAGGTAGCCTGTGCTAGCCCAGATCAGTAGTTGGCCTTGATCCAAACAAGCTTTCACCGCACCAGGCACCGATATCTTGCGCGTTGCAGGCAAGCCGGGCTTGCTAAGATAAACCGCTTCTTCAGAAGCATTGATGCGATCGATAATCCAGTCCATACATTCATGTTAACCAAGGGCTGAACCTGAGATGACCAAGACGCATCCCTTTTGTGACGCCTAGCGCTATTGTTACAAAATGTGTCGCTTGCGCACCACAGTCCACGTCCCAACAAGCAGTCGATTCAGTGCCCCGTTCGATGCCCCACAGCCGGCATGTGCTCTAAAGCAAACACACTATTTTGCAGTTAATGTAACGACTTGGGCATTATTAACGAATTGATATGTCACCCTTCAAACTCACTCGGATTGAGGTAAGCCATGCGACCGACGTTCCCCTTACTGGTAGACACTGATTTTCCAACGATCAAGCGCGATCGAGTGCAAACCTTACAGGTGAATTTAGGCTATCGCTGCAATCAAACTTGTGTCCACTGCCACGTCAATGCGGGTCCTAACCGAACAGAGATGATGGATGAGGAAAATATTGCTGCCGTTATCCAGGTCTTACAAGCCCAACCCATCGAGTTGTTGGATTTGACGGGTGGCGCACCCGAACTAAGCCCCTACTTTCGATCCTTGGTCACACAGGCCCGCGCCTTGGGTGTGCGCGTCATGGACCGCTGTAACTTAACCATTCTTAGCGAGCCAGGTCACGAGGATTTGGCAGCGTTTCTGGCAAACAACCAGGTTGAAATCACCGCCTCTCTGCCCTGCTACAGCGCCGATAACGTCGATAAGCAACGCGGCGACGGGGTTTTTGATCGCAGTATCGCTGGCCTACAGAGGCTAAACGCGCTCGGTTACGGTCAACCCGGCACAGGGCTGATACTCAATTTAGTCTATAACCCGCAAGGACCGGTCTTACCCCCACCGCAAGCCGCCTTAGAAGCGGATTACAAACGTGAGTTGCACAAACATTTCGGTATTGTTTTCAACCAGCTGTTTGCCATTACCAATATGCCCATTCAACGCTTTGGGAGTACGTTGGTTAGCAAAGGGCAATTTAGTGATTACATGGCCACGCTTAAGCAGGCTCACCAAGACGCCAATCTCTCTACCGTCATGTGTAAATCACTGATCAGTGTCGATTGGCAGGGCTACCTATACGACTGTGATTTCAATCAAATGCTTGGCATGTCATTGGATGCCAAAGGCCAGCCACGCCCTCATTTGAAAGACCTGCTTGAATTGGGCCTAGAGGGTCGGGCAATTCGCGTTGCCGACCACTGTTACGGCTGTACCGCGGGTCAAGGCAGCAGCTGTGGTGGGGCGCTAGAGGCGAGCTCAGAACAAGCCACCGCTTCAATGTCTTGAATCCGCACAGTAACCGATGTCCATTGGCCTGTCTGTCATCATGATCTGTTTGAACGAAGGCGACAACGTACGTCGTTCGTTACAAGCATTGTCAGGTTGGCGTGAGCGAGGCGCAGAAATTATCGTGGTCGATGGCGGGAGTCGCGACGACACCATCGCGCAGGTGACACCATTAGCAGATGGTGTCATCGAGACACCCAAAGGCCGCGCTCATCAACTCAATGCTGGGGCCGCCGTCGCACGCGGTCGAATCCTGATGTTTTTGCATGCGGATACTCTGGCACCCACGGACGGCGATCTGATTGTGCAACAAGCGATTGCACCTCCAACAACCCTATATTCACCGACATCACTCGCCTGGGGCCGTTTTGATGTTCGCATCCAAGGACAGTCGCTTTGGTTAGGGTTGGTCGCCACTTTGATGAACCTGCGCTCTCGTCTGACCGGTATTGCCACGGGAGATCAGGCTCTGTTTATGACACGCGAAGCATTTGATATGGTGGGTGGCTTTGCTCAGCAACCTTTGATGGAAGACATTGAAATCTGCAAACAACTGCGTCAACTTTCAAAACCCATCTGTTTGCGTGACAAGGTGATCACCGCCGGGCGGCGTTGGGACACCAAGGGCGTCTGGCGCACTATCTTTTTGATGTGGTCCTTACGTTGGCGGTATTGGCGCGGCGAGTCTGCAGAATCGATTGCCCAGGACTACCAATGACACAGCCTCGACAGCATTTGATTGTCTTTGCCAAAGCCCCGCAGGCGGGCTTCGCCAAAACCCGCCTCATTCCCGCCTTGGGAGCCCAGGGGGCGGCTGATTTGGCTAAGCAGCTCTTTTTACACACGGCCGCAACCGCCTCAAGCCTAGACTCGTCGAAAGTCCAAAACTTGGAGTTGTGCTGCTTTAAGAACGGCAACAACGGTCAAGTGCACAACGATCAGGTTCACAACGATCAGGTTCACAACGATCAGGTTCACAACGATCAAATTCACAACGATGATTTTTTTGAGAACTGGCTGGCTCAACAAGCGTCACCGAATCGCTGGCAATTGACTCAACAAACAGGCCCCGACTTAGGTGCAAGAATGCACCATGCACTAAGCACTGCCCTAACCCAATCTGACCGTGCCATTGTTATCGGCACTGATTCACCTGCCCTGACGGCGGCTGTTATCGAACAAGCGTTTAAGGCTTTGGACGATCACGATGCGGTGTTTATCCCTGCGTTTGACGGCGGTTACGCCCTGGTTGGCTTACGTGCCCCAATCGCCGATATTTTTAACGATATGGTCTGGGGCACCCCCGGCGTCATGACGGTGACGCGGCGTCGACTAAAGAATCTACACAAATCGTGGTTCGAATTGCCCAGGATTCATGACATCGACGAACCGGCTGACTTAAATCAATTACCTGCTGGATGGTTATAGTCATCAGAGGTTGATCAGTCAGTTTCACCCACTTAAGCTGTAAGGAACTCATTACATATGTTGGCTATTATTGGCGGTACGGGACTCTATGACCTTCCAGGCTTAGGCGTTGTTTCTCGCTCGGACGATTCGACACCGTTTGGACCGACTTCGGGTGATGTTGTCACGGGCACTTTGCACGGACATCAGATTTTATTTCTTGCGCGCCACGGCAAAAGTCACCGCTTGCTACCCCATGAAATCAACTACCGCGCCAATATATACGCCCTCAAAAGGGCTGGTGCCACCATGGTGCTGGGCTTTTCTGCGATGGGCAGTCTAGACATTCGCTATGCGCCTGGGGAATTGGTCATGCCAAGTCAATATATCGATTTCACTCGCGGACGTCGTGAGTTGACCTTTTTTGGACATGGCGTGGCCGCCCACGTTTCCACCGCTGAACCTGTCAGCCAAGCCATGGTCCAAGCTCTCAATGGCGCTGCTCGTGCAGCCGAATTAACTTTGCATACGGGATTGACCTATGCCTGCGTCGAGGGTCCTCGCCTAGGTACGCAGGCAGAAAGCCATTTCATGCGCCAAGCCAATTGTCACTTGGTGGGGATGACCAATGTGCCCGAGGTTTTTTTGGCGCGTGAGGCCCAAATGGCCTATGCCACGGTAGGGATGGTCACCGATTACGACTGTTGGCTAGAAGATCCCACACAACACGTGGTAGCGAGCGCTTTGTTTGAACTCTATAACAACACCCTGGGTAAAGCGCGGGTGTTGTTGGACACGCTACTGCAGGGTCAATTGCCCGAGCCAGAAAGTCAGACGCGACAGGCCTTAAGCCATGCGCTGCTTTCTGACACATCAGCCCTTACCCCGCATCAATCTGAGTGGTTGGCCGTGTTACAGCGCTAAATATCCGTCAAACGCATGGGTCATGTTCTGAAACCAACTCGAGGATTAGCCCCGTTCAGAACTTGTGACGTATGCCAACGCCAATGTCCTGTGCACTTGCCTGCTCAAACATGTCTGGTGCCTCTAGATGGGAGTAGAACGCATACACATTTGTGCGTGTTGAAAGACGATAGGTGTAACCGATTGAATAGGCGGTCTGATTCGAGCGGTACATCGTATCAAAACGGCCACCGGGTCGCTGCTGTTGTATCGAAAGCAAAAAATCACCAGCAGCGCCCACTGGCGCTGTGACACCAATCATCCATTGATTTGTCCGCGCACCCGGGAAATACAAAACAGCGCCGTTGGTATTGGCATCGCCACCGGTGGTTTCCACGTTAGCCAGCGCTCCCGGTCCATTGACCAACCCGTCAATATTTTGCCCATAGGCTGCGTGTAACTTGAACCTTGTTAAGTCATACGTCGCGCCAATATTCCACTGCTTAACAGCACTCGCCTGACGACCTGCCGGGGAATAATA
>CBFHKV010000006.1:96663-160608 GCA_965656505.1 Burkholderiaceae bacterium
AGGCGTCATAAGTGCCTGCCATTAATAAACGTTGGGCCTTATAACGCAAGCCAAACGACAAGGCGCGAAATTTATTAGAAGTGCCAAATGTCCCTGCCGTCTCCGGTGAATTAAGGTTTCGCAACCCAGTGTCAAACGACCAACCACCATAAGCGGTGATTCCATTGATCGTCGGTGAGGTGTATGCCACCAGGTTAGAAAGTCGAATAAAAGTCGAACCCATCGATGTGGTCAAGCTCGCTTGACCGAAACTGAATTCAAAGGGATCAATGTCGGCAAAGGCATCAGTCGAAGGGCTCACCCGACGACCCATCTCCAAGCCACCCCACGCATTACTGCTAACCCCTAAGGTCGCTTGCCGGTTAAAGCCCGATGACGCACCCGAATTCACCGCCACACCGCTTTCGTATACAAAGCTGATCCGAACACCGCTGCTTAAGTCCTCAACGCCCTTGATTCCCCAGCGAGAGCCGGACTGCTGCCCTGAGGCCATTGCAAACTGATTCTGTGTACGACCAGGGTTAACAAATATGTCGGGATCTTCTCCAGCCTGTCGGGTTTGGTAGGAAAAACCAACATCCAGTAATCCATAAAGGGTGACCGATGATTGCACCTGTGCAACTGTGATGCGACAGCCAAAAATCAACACGGCAACACAGATCAACGCAAACCCTACTGTTTGCCCCAATACCGTCGAACTCAACCTACCCACCTATGTCCCCTAGCTTCACTCTATTGCTTAACCATCCAAGAACAACCGCCACCTTTCAAATCCATCACCATCAAATCTTACACAACCCGGATCTCATAATCCGTTACCGGCATCACGAGTCATGAAGTTTGTTAGTTTTGAGCAATGAGATGACGCCAATATGACCGATACCAGTATCAATCGATTGGGCTGTCACGAGGCGTCTTTGATCCTGCGTTTTACGCTAACCTGAGTGTGAATGATCATACGTTTCTCATTCATACCCACGCTGGATCGAAGGATCTTCAACATGCCAAATATTCGACAAGAAACCGACAGTCTCGGCACGGTGTCCGTACCATCGGACAAACTCTGGGGCGCACAAACGCAGCGCTCAATTGAATACTTTAGTATTGGTAAAGACCTGATGCCGCGCGAAATGATCACGGCATACGCCATCCTCAAAAGAGCGGCCGCCACGGTCAATCACGCAAATGGTCACTTAAAACACCAGCAACATGAGCTCATCCTCAAAACTTGCGATGAAATCTTGAACGGCCAGCACCACGACATGTTTCCTCTGCACGTTTGGATGACCGGCAGCGGCACCCAGTTCAATATGAATGTTAACGAGGTGATCTCAAACCGCTGCTGCCAACTCGCTGACACAGCGCTTGGTAGCAAGACACCCGTGCATCCCAATGATCACGTGAATATGTCTCAGTCGTCTAATGACTCATTTCCCACGGCCATGTATATCGCTGCCACGATGAATACGATTAACCGATTGTTACCCGCTGTCTTGGCCTTGCGTAACGCCATCGATGAAAAAGCCAACGCATGGCAAGACATCATCAAAATCGGTCGTACGCACATGCAAGACGCCACGCCTTTGACACTCGGTCAAGAATGGTCAGGCTACGTTGGCATGCTCGACGATGGCATGGTACGAATAAAAGCTGCTTTAGACGATGTCTACCAACTCAGCCTAGGCGGTACCGCCGTTGGAACCGGCATCAACGCTGACGCTGGGTTTGATGTGGCCGTTGCCCACGAAATCAAAAGCCTGACGGGATTGCCTTTCGAAACCGCGACCAATAAATTCACGGTCCAAGGCTCACATGACGCTTTGGTTCATCTATCGGGAACGTTTCGTACGCTCGCTGTCTCGTTATATAAGATCGGCAACGACATCCGCTTACTGTCTTGCGGACCTCGGGCAGGTTTTGCTGAGTTGCAATTACCAGAGAACGAGCCGGGCTCTTCTATCATGCCCGGTAAAGTCAATCCAACCCAAGCTGAGGCGTTGACCATGGTGGCTGCGCAAGTCATGGCCAATGACGTAGCGGTTGGTTTTGGTGGTGCAAGCGGTTATCTTGAGATGAACGTCTACAAACCTTTGATGATTTACAACCTCACACACTCGATCACGCTGCTGACGGATAGTTGCACCAATTTCCGTCGCTACCTGATCGAAGGCACCGAACCCAATCGCAAAAAAATCGCTGAACACGTTGAACGGTCTCTGATGCTCGTGACAGCCTTGGCCCCTGTGATCGGCTACGACAGCGCGTCAAAGATCGCTCACCACGCGCTCGAACATGATCTGACGTTAAAAGCCGCCGCTCTCGAACTCGGTCTGGTTTCAGCGCAAGCGTTCGACACCATTGTCGACCCCCGCAGGATGCTTTATCCCACGGGAAGCAAATGACACACAGATGATAACGACCATCTTTCTTTTAAGGTTCTGACGCACTTAAAAACCGATCAATGTGTCATCGGAAATTTTGCTAGGCTTTATAGCGTCAAAGCTTGCTATGCTATAAGTAATTGCTCTTATAATTTAAAGCTTAAAATGACAAACAATCGACCTTCGCTAAACAAACTCACCTTAACAGGCCTCGCGAGTCTGGTCTTCAGCCTTGGCAGCGTGTCCATGGCCAGTGCCAATGACAACATGCCCGCTCCGCCGTCTAACAAACAAGAGGTGGAAGCGCGTTTTAAAGCCGCAGACACCAATCATGACGGCAAAATCACACTCGAAGAAGCCAAAGCGGGCCTGCCCCGCGTGGCCATGGCTTGGGATAAGATTGACGTGGACAAAAAGGGCTATGTCACATTGGATCAGCTCCTGATTATCTCCGCAAACAACCGATAACCCATACGCAATGAAAGCCAATCCTTGTGGCACCACCCCATGACACAAGTGTTGTGACGAAAAAGCGCGCCTTTTTTGAAATTTTTGTCGTAACCTTAGCGACGCTTACGTTGCTTTTCCATAAGGACATACCGTGACACACCCAGTGACATGACGGCTGCGCAAGACCCCCAACCAGACGCGTTGCCAAAGCCGCGTGTCACTCGTAAGCAAAAGCGCAATCTTTGGCTGGTTTGGCTGATCCCGGCGGTAGCAGCCTTGATCGGTTTATCCATTGCCTGGCACGACTGGTCGAACCAAGGCCCATCCGTCACCATCCAATTTCAGTCAGCCGACGGCCTTGAGGCCGGCAAAACCAAAATTAAGTTTCGCGATGTTTTGGTGGGAACAGTCACGAACATCCGCTTGAGTAAGACGGGTGATTTTGTGCTTGTCGATGCCGATCTCAATAAAGATGCCGAGGGATTGGCCAATGAAGGCACCCAATTCTGGGTCGTGAGACCAACAATCGGTATCAGCGGTGTCTCTGGGTTGGCAACGCTCTTTTCTGGCGTCTACATCAACGTCGACAGCAAAGAACTACAAAGCGGCAAAGCAAAAAAGTTCGACTTTAAAGGTCTCGAGAAACCACCGCCTATTGCAAGCGATCGGCCTGGCTCAAGATTTAAGTTGCGTTCAGACACCCTTGGCTCGCTCGGTCCGGGTTCACCCATTTACTTCCTTCGTATTCCTGTGGGCGTGGTAACCGATTACAAACTTGATGACAGTGGTAAGTTTGTTGACCTCGACATATTTATCGATGCACCGTATGACAAATACGTTGCCGGTAATACCCGGTTTTGGGATGAAAGTGGTATTTACGTGAATGTCGGCGCAGACGGTTTGACGGTGTCCACCGAGTCATTGGTCAGCATTTTGGCTGGTGGCTTGGCTTTTTCTAGTTTTGGGCCAACCTTGCCATTGGCTCAAGACCACCGCTTCAAACTTTATGAAAACAATGCCGCCGCTAGCGCCGTGCCCATCGGCGTGGCGCTGCCGATCAGCATGGACTTCTACCAACAGACCCGTGCTTTGGAAGCCAATGCGCCAGTGAGTTTTCAGGGTATTAATATTGGTATCATCAACTCAACCGAATTAGACTTTGACATCTACAAGGGGAAATTCTTCACACGTGTCAAGGCCACGCTTTACCCTGCTCGACTCGGCCCAGTCTTTCGTACCGCTCAACAAGTTAATCAAACGCCTGATCAAGTGGCGCAATCGCTGTCTCGTTTCGTTAAACGAGGGCTCAGAGCCGAGCTCAAAACAGCCAATCTGTTGACCGGCAGTCTCTATATTTCCATTTCACTAAAAGCCGATGCCTCGCCTGTCGAAGAGATCTCAACCGAATTGCCATTTGTTATTCCAACGGTCAAGTCCGCCGGGATAGAAGATATCCAAGCGCAAATTGCCACAATTGTCGCCAATATCGAGAAGATTCCGTTTGAACAACTGGCCAATGATTTGAGTGCGTCTTTGAATGAGCTTACGACCTTCACAAAAAACCTCGACACTTCAGTGACGCCGGCGCTCGCTGCCACCTTGGATGAATTACAAACCACCTTAATCGATGTCAATGTGCTGCTTGAGTCCAGCACTGCCTTACCGTCTCAAATTGACAGTAGCTTGAAAGAGATGGATCGTGCCATACGAGCCACAAGATCACTCGTTGAAGAGTTAAGAGACAAACCGAATTCAATCATTTTTGGAGAATCCGCGCAGCCCTATTCGCGCGAAACACTGGGAAGCGAACAATGAAAGCCCTCTATTATTCCTCGTTGACGCTTGGTGCTTTTCTAATCGCCGGATGCGCTTCTCAAGGCACGGTTTACTACACGCTGGCAACGCCGCACGCGGCGCCCACTTCTGTAACCGATAAGCAAAACACGACACCGTATGTCATTAAGCGCGTGACCGTTCCCGCGGATGTCGACGACACCACGCTCATCGTGCGTCAATCCAATGATCAGCTGATGGTCTTGCGCAACGACAAATGGACGGCATCACTCGGTGAAGTACTGCACAATGCCCTGTCTCAAGCCTTGACCCAGGCCGTCGGGACACCACCACTTCAAGGCGTGATGCAAAACGGTGGGACAAGCGCTAACGATACCAACCAAATCATTGTCGACGTGCAGCAATTCGAAATGCAACCCGCGCGCCAGTCTTCGCTAGCGACGGTTTGGCGGATCAACTTTGCTGACAAGAAACAGCCGGCGATCACGTGCTACAGCTATCTGTCAGCATCGGCCACAGCGGGTGTGGCCCCACTGGTTGCCGCCCAACAAAGCAACGTCACATCCTTAGCGCAGCAAATAGCCTACGTCTTAAAAAACAAAAAAGCCGATAAAGACACCAATTGTCAGCTCGGTGTCTGATTCAAACGTGCAAACGTGTATATCCATCTATTGATGGTTCGCCGCACGGCAGACTTCAATCCTTGCGTTTCGCGGTGAAGGACGTTTTCGATGTGGCGGGCGATGTCACTGGATTTGGCAATCCCACATGGTTAGATACCCACCAAGCACCTAACCTCACAAGCCCGGTGGTGCAATCGCTTTTAGACAGCGGTGCGTCTTTGTATGGAAAGCTCATCTGCGATGAGATGACTTACAGCTTGAATGGCGATAACCGGCACTATGGCACACCCTTAAACACCAAAGCGCCTGAGATTGTATGCCAGGCGAATCTTCTAGTGGCTCTGCGGCTGCTGTAGCCGCCAGCTTGGTCGACTTCGCACTCGGTACCGACACAGGAGGCTCCGTGCGGGTGCCTGCGAGTTGCTGTGGCGTCTGGGGCTTGAGAACCACTCATGGTGCCATTCCCGTTGCCGGCGTCATTCCGATTCAAACGGGGTTTGACACGGTTGCCTGGCTGGCCAGTGAAGCCGATGTTTTTGAACGCGTTGGTGAAGTCCTGTTACCGGCGACACAGCACACGTTCAAGCACATCGCGCATTTTGAAGACCTGTGGCGGTTAGCCGACCCAGAAATGAAACCCGGCTTGGCTCACGTGGAAAATCAATTGAGCCAGACCCTCGGATGTGAAGCTGTCACACGCGATCTCTTGCTCCCAGGGCAAACACTAGAGGATTGGCGCTTGGCTTACCACATCGTGAGCGCCAAACAAGCTTGGCTGGCTCATGGTCACTGGATCACACAACACCAACCTGAACTGGCCGATGCGATAGCCGAACGCTTTGCCTTCGCTAAAACGGTCACCCCCGCTCAAGCGGCAGAGCAACAAAGCAAATTAGACGCGATTCGTCGCCATGTCAGGGCCTTACTTGACGATACCGGCGTGGCTGTTTTGCCGTCTTCGGCTGTCACCGCACCTTTACTGACGGCTGACCCCACAACCGTCGATGAGGTTCGCATGCGAACGATGCGTCTGACTTGTGTCGCATGGATCGCTGGATTGCCACAAATCAGCATCCCTTTACAGACCGAGTCCGGCAAACCGTATGGCATCTCACTATTGGGTCCCGCCGGCAGTGATTTGGCCTTGTTACGCTTGGCCACCAAAATAGCTGGCGAGGCAATAACCAGAGACTGAGCGGACTTATCGTACTGAGCGCTCTCTCGTCGCGCGTTGCTGTGCTGCCATCATGAGCATCATGTGTGGAACGGTCACAGCGGCTAGGCCAATAAAAACCAATCGCAAAACAATGGATTCGGTGGGTAACGCCGCCCACAGCAACCACAATGGTACCGCGAGCAGCAGAGTCGCGCCGGTATAAGTCACCAACATCCGCACCAAACGTCCCTGCTCGGCGCGTGGCGCTTGACGCCACAAACCAAGCAAATGCCTTGGGCTGTGCAGCAAACTGAAATAAATCGCAAAGTAAACCAGCGGCGGAGCGAAATAAGACAAGCCCAATAAGAGTAGATATTCCAACGCGACCTGACGATGTCCTCGCCAAACCGCTAGGGCTGAAATGGCTAACATGATCGTCACCAACCAACCCTCAGGAACTGCCAAGCGATCGGCCAGGATGGCCCCACCTGACCCAGACAGGTGGGCAAAGATATCTGCCACGGTCGCCGTATGAAAAGAAATCGGCATGAGCAGCAAGGCTGCACCCACAGACCAACGCGGGATGTGGCCCATGGTCTTGGCCCAGTCGCTAGAGAAGTGCCAAGCGCTAATGATCAAAAAAAACAGCAAGCAGCTCACCGGAAACCAGAACCACAAAAGCACCACGATCGCCGCGATCAGTAAATAGGCCAGTGTGAAAACCGTTGTTTGTACCCAGGTTTGACACAGCCCCATCGACTCGGCTACCCACGGGTCAAGGGCACCGTGTGGAAGCCCAAAGACCACCACCAAAATCGCCAAGCCGATCAATTGCATGGTTGGCGAAAGCCAAGCGGGCATCAATGCCAACAAAACCATGGCAACAATGGCCACAATTGGAAACAGCAGTCGCTCGCTGTTGTAGAGAAATTGTTCTTTATCCATCACGCAGGCTTCCGAACCCTCGATAGAAGCGTCTTTAAAAACGGCCATTTGGGTAAGCATGCCACGATGTGTAGGCTGTCGCCTAAGGTTGCTCGGTCGTCCATGAAACGAACAAAGCGTGCCGGTGGCACACGACCGAGTAAACAATCGAATAAGGTCGGAGTCAACTGGGGGTAACTTTTAAGCACGGCCAAGAAAAGTTTATCCATGCGCGGCAACCAATAGCCCTTTGACGCTGGCGAAAGCGTGGTGCTAACCACGTATTGCTTGGCGCAAGTTTCAGCCCAACGCTGAATGCGTTGAAATCCGTAACCCGATGAGGGCCGTAATGCCCCACCCCGGGTCCCTGCAATCAAAAGCTGTTTACCCGCTCGTGATTGCTTTGCCGGATCTTCAGGCCCTTCGGGCAATCCCATCGGCAATTGTCCATATTCTGTTCTCAACACTTCAGCCCCAAGCCATCCGCGCTGAGCCAACAGCCGATGGAGTTCGGGCATTAGCGATTCGCGAGACCAAGATTTCGAAGCAAAGACAGTGACTTCAACCAAAGCATGGCGATCGCTATGTGGCAGCACATAGTTAAAGCAAAACTCACCGTCTAGCAGCCGCATGTCGGTCATCAACTCGACAGCGTCGGCCCTTTCGACAGGCGCATCCAAAAGGAGCTCGACCCCTAAAAAACACTGAAACATGGTCGAGCGTTTAACCACGTCGGGCTCTGGTGGGCGGGTATCAACCACTTGCGTCGCTAGATATTCACCTTTGTTTGTGGTTACTTGCCAACCTGCATGATGGGGGCGTAGATCAGTGACTGTTTCGCCAAGGCACAGTTCAACATGAGGTGAAAGCGCAATCTGCGCTTGGCAGTCGCGATAAAAGTCATGGGCACGCACATATTGATAGGTATAGCCAGGGCACGCACGGGCTTGTTTGGGTTGGTCTTGCTTGTTAAATAGCCACCAAGGCCAACTATGACTCACCAAACCCGACAGATGGTGCTTATCAGGCGCCCAAAAGCACCAACTGCGATCGTCCTCATAGACTTCTCGCGGTTCTATGACCCGAACTGACGCTTGGGTGTCAAAGCGCACGAGTTCGCGTGCCAGTGACAAGCCGGCACAGCCACCGCCAAGAATCAATAGGTCAACCGTGCCGACCTGGCTCACGGCGTGCGTCGTTGATCAGCACCAAAACAATCTTGGATGGCGCGGTGTAAGTCAGCGTCATGGACCAACAACGCCGGCGGGGTTTTGTGACTCACCGCATAGCGAAACAGAGCCGCACTGGCACACATGACTTTACGATGCAACGGGACAACCGCCCGTTTCTGCCATGAACAATAATCGGCGCGCGCCACATCATGACCAATTTCGCCATAAACCTTTGCCGCCACCAAGATGGCGTAGCGCGCAGGACGTGGCAAAAAGCCCAAGCCCTGCAAACCACTTTGATAATAGATTTGCGCCATCGCCAATAAACGCTTGATCGCCGCACGTAACTTGTTCGCTTGAGCATCTGTCGGGGCTTGTATCTCAGCAGCCGTCAAACCACCCATCCAATCTTTCGGTAAATAAACCCGTCCCATATGGGCGTCTTCACCGACATCACGCGCTATGTTGGTCAACTGCATGGCAATACCCAAATCGATCGCAAACGGCCAAGCCCGCTGCTCAGAGACATCCAAAACCTGACACATCATTACACCAACCGTGCCAGCCACTTGATAAGCGTAGCGTAGCAGTTCGGCTTCATCTTGCACATGACGGTGACATAAATCCGATTGGACACCTTCAATCAGGGCCTGCATGGGCTCGGGTCGCATCTGCGTCGAATGCATCAATGCCCGTATATCGTGCACAGCCGCGTCATCGCACTCAGGATTAGTTAGCGAGGCCTTTAGTTGTTCTAAACGCGAATGGGCTTGTTGTGGGTCACTGCTCTCATCGGCCAAGTCATCCACGAGTCGACAAAAGGCATAAAGCCGCGCTGCGCGATCTCGTTGTCGAGGCCGCAGCAAGTGACTGGCAAAGTAGAAACTGCGACCGTTTGATTTAAGCACGGCCAGCGCGGACTCATTTGGCAGGCTCACGGGCTGACCCACTAGGCGGCGCGGGGCAATAACCGGTCAACGACCTTGGCCGAGGACACTACCCCTGGCAAACCGGCGCCAGGATGCGTTCCTGCGCCCACAAGGAAAAGGTTAGACGGGCCTTCACCTCGGTTATGAAATCTAAACCAAGCCGATTGGCTAAACAAAGGCGACACGGAAAACCCAGCACCATCGGGTGATAAATAGCGTTCTTCAAAATCCAGCGGCGTCATGTGGAACTGATCCACAAGGCTTTCGCGTAAGCCAGGTAGCGTTGACTGCCCGAGGGCATCAATGACTCGCTCTGCCAAGTCTGGGCCAGCTTGAGCCCAGTCGATATCGGCTTGCAAGTTTGGCACGGGCACCAGTGCGTAAAAACTATCGCCGCCTGGTGGCGCGAAACTGGCGTCAGTCGCTGTCGGTCGGTGCAAATAAATTGAAAAATCATCAGCCAGGATTTGGCGATTGAAAATGTCGTCCAACAACTCACGGTAACGTGGGCCCATCCAGATCGTGTGGTGGGCGACGTGGGGATAAACCCGATTGGTTCCAAAAAAGAGCACAAACAAACCCATGGATTTGCGCCAGCGATTGGCTTTAACTTGCGCCAATCGATTCACGTCCTGCGCGGGCAGCAGCTTTTTGTACAGGTGAACGGGATCCGCATTAGAAATCACCCAATCGGCAGACAGTCGTTCACGTTGACCCGTCGCATCCTCGGTAACCACAGATTTAATGGCCTTGCCTTCGGTATTAAGCGCTGTAACCGTCGTATTCAAGCGGATCTCAATCCCTTGATCGATCATTAATTTTTCTAGTGCGTCAACCAAAGCACCGGTGCCACCCATCGCAAAATGCACGCCATGGGCCTGTTCTAAGAAATGAATCAACCCGTAAATGGACGTGGTATCGAACGGATTACCCCCAACCAAAAGGGGTTGTATGGAAAAGGCTTGTCTTAGGTAATCACTTTCCAAATGGCGACAGACCATTTGCCAGACGGTGCGCCAGGCACCTAACCGTGCCAAATGGGGCAATTGTGCAAGCATGAACCCCATACTGTGAAACGGTCGGTCGGATAAATCAGTGAAACCGATATCGTAGAGTTTGCGAGAATGCTCAAGCAATCCATGATAGCCCGCCACGTCAGCCGGATTGATGCGTTTGATCTCGGCCAACGTATCATCGAGCGTGCCACCATAATCGAAATGGTTGCCATCGGCGAATTCGAACCGATACCAGGGTTTAAGCGGGACCAACTTGACATGGTCATGTAGCGATTGATCAAAGAGTTCAAATAACTCTTCAAACAAAAAGGGAGCGGTTAAAACTGTGGGGCCCGCGTCGTGCTTGAACCCCGCCCGCTCGAAGACTTGCGCCCTGCCACCTAATCTGGGGCAACGATCGACCACAGTGACTCGATGGCCTTTGGCACGGGCTCTGAGGGCTGCAGCCATGCCACCAAAACCACCGCCAACCACGACGACATGACTCATGCTTGTTTGTTACCTTGCTCCGAGACAACTTCACTTTCACTACTGGCCAAAGTATGGCACAAGTGCACCATGTAATGACCACTTTCTGAAGGTAGTTTTTGAGCTTGAATGATCGCTTCCTGGCGATTAGAGCGAGCCATTAGAAGGGCCGCTTCAATCGCCTCGTCCTGATCAAGGCCTGTGCGCATTAACGCAGGCACGATGTTGCAGTGTGACTGTGCCGAATCAGCACGAAGATCTTGCAAATCATCGGCAATTTGATAGGCCAAGGCAAACGCCTCGCCTGCCGCTTTAGCAATAGGAAGCGCGTTGCGTTGACCGGCTGCAATCAACGTCAACTCATAAGGCAAAGCCAACAGGCTGCCGGATTTTCCTGCGGCCGTTTGTCGGTAATCGTCAATCGCAAAGTCTTGACGCTGCCACGTTAGATCCAACGTCTGGCCCACCGTTAAATCCTGGGTACGTTGGTAGAGGTGTTCAATGAGATCACCCGTTTCTATCGTTACCTTGGCCAGCACAGCAAAGGCGGCTGACAGCATCAAGGTACCTGCACACATGGCTAAATTTGGATTAAATCGATACCAAGCCGCTTCTTGGCCGCGGCGCATCTTGTCGGCATCTTGAATATCGTCGTGTAAAAGTGATGCATTGTGCACCAACTCACAACTGGCTGCGAGCGCCACACAAGTCTCAGGGGCTAGACCAAGCGCATCAGCAGCACTCAAAGCCAGCCGCGCCCGAACCCGCGAACCGCCACTCGAAAAATGATAGCGAACCAATGCATTCAAATCGGCTGCATCAGCCCTGTAGAGGACACGCAACATCAAGTCTTCAGTCGCATCAAGGTGCGCACTGAGCGTATCAGTTGTTGCGGTTTCAAATACGTTTGTGGAGGAATGAGACAACATTCGCCCTTTTTTAAGGCAAAAACCAGCCCGGGAACCGGGCTGGTTTTTGATCGAGACCTGGGTCACGATAATGTTGCTAGCAGTAACCGTTTAAGCGGCTTGGCTGCGTGATTTACGGACCGCGATCATGAAGATCATCACGCCAAAGACAGCCTTGGCAACGATGTCAGCAATGGTGTAGCCGACTTCGATCACGGCGATGGTTGTGCCGCCGCCGATGTTCATCACGAATGGTGCGAAGTAAACGATGGGGTAGAAGAACCATGACAGAATCACGACCCAACGAGCAGCGCTCACCAAACCACGCACGTCTTCAGGCTGCTTATTGATCGAATCTGACAGACCAACAAACAAGCTGTAAACGATGTACAAGAAAGGAATCATTGACAACGCGCCCCAGATGAAGCGTGTGCTGTCGATGCCGCCTGAAACTTCACCTGGGTAGCCCAAGATGATCATCAAAGCTGCTGCGATACCCAAAGTTGTGCTTCGACGCACTGTTTCGGAACGAGTCAAACCCATCACCAAGATCAGTTCGATCAAAAGCAGTGGCACTGTCAGGAGCCAGTCGACATAACGATAGGCGACATTAAAGGATACGCCTGTCGCAGTTACAACACCGTCAAGCGCCGTGTAGGCTTCGCCCCAGCTGTTGAAAATGCGGAGATAGTGGTAACCGGCAATGAAGGTCACCAAACCCGTAATGACCAAAGCGGTCTTGTATTGTTGCGAGACTTGCGTCAAGCCTAGCCAGAAAAAAATGGTCGCCGCGAAAAAGGTCGCCGTACCAAACGAGAACGCGTTATATATCAGCTCGTATTGCCCAAAAGTCAAATCCATTTGAACGATCTCCGAAAGTTGGAATGGGGGAACCTGTGTCAATGATGCGGGGCTCTCAACAAAGCACGCTTCTGCATTGAACGGCAGGTTGAGGTGTAACGTTTTGTAATCCTGCCAAAACAAAAGTGACATTAGCCTCAGAACGCCAAGTAAGCAAGCGTTTAATGGACGATTGTTACTGCATTTTTGCGATGTGTTGAAACACCCGCCGCTTGGTTTGAGAACAAATTATCTAAAAAAGACACAAATAGCGTTCAATGTTTAAGGTTTATGTTCATTTAAGGGGTTTTAAGGACAGCTCGGATATTTTGCAACGCACCATTTTGGTGCGAATTACCAGGGAGTAAGTGTTTACCCTTAGATGTCACAATCTGTCTTAATTTCCCTACAATGGCCAAGAGTTAACGTATTGAAAAATTTTTTCAGTCGCGGACATTTAACTTAATTGGTGCAACGGGTGTTCCACCTCTGTGCACCATGAAGGTGTTTAAAAGTGGCTTCACAAACGCATCTCCCAGCCTCTCACGATCCAGTGACAAGGGACGTTTTTTGACGGTGGATTTTTAACGATGACAACAGTTGCAGAAAATAATCCAGCACCGTGGCCGCCGTCGGACAAAATCGCCAGTGGACCGCTTGCCGATGTGCGTGTGCTCGACATGACAGCAGTTGGCATGGGTCCTTACTGCACTCAAACCTTAGGGGATTACGGCGCCGATGTAATCAAAGTCGAGTCACCAGCGGGAGATATTTTTAGACACGCGACGCCAAGTAAACATGCCGGTATGGGTGCCCCTTTCATACAACTGAATCGCAATAAACGCAGCCTGTCGGTTGATTTAAAGACGGCTGATGGCATTGCCCTCGTCAAGCAATTGGTCATTGCCGCTGACGTCTTGGTATACAACGTGCGCCCTGACGCCATGCGCAAACTCGGCCTCAGTTATGAAGATATCAGAACCAACAACCCGGGGCTCATTTATTGTGGTGTTTATGGCTTTTCTGAAGCCGGCCCTTATGCGGGACGTCCCGCCTTCGATGACATCATTCAAGCTATGAGCGGCCTAGCCGATTTGCAAGGCAGAGGGCGCAATGAACCGCCAACATATGTGAGCGCCATCATTGCCGACAAAATCACAGGCTTATCAGCCGTTGGCGCGGTTTTGGCTGCCCTTTATGAACGCGAACGCAGCGGCATGGGGCAGTCAGTCGAAGTCCCGATGTTTGAAACCATGGTTGGATTCAATTTGATGGAACACATGGGTGGGGCAACGTTTGGAGAAGCCGGTCAAGACATGGGCTATGCGCGCGCTGTCTCGCCTAACCGCAAGCCTTTTCGTACCGCTGACGGTTACATCGGGCTCTTGCCCTACACCTCTGCCCAATGGCAACGTTTCTTTGAATTGGCTCGGGAACCTCATGTCATGCAAAACCCAAAATTTGCCACCCCCGAAGCCCGTGCCAAACACATCACCGAGCTTTATGAAATGCTGGCCCGTATTTTGCCAAGCCGCACAAGCGCTGATTGGCTCGCGCTTTTTGCGCAAAACGACATTCCAGCCGCTCCGGCCTATCGACTAGAGGATTTACAAGCCGATCCACATTTAAAAGCCACTAAATTCTTTGAACAACACACGCATCCAACCGAAGGCAATATTGTCATGCCCAAACCGGCGGTGACATTTGGACGAACGCCAGCCAGTATTCGAACCGGCGCCCCAAACTTGGGGCAACACAATGAATCGATCAAGCGATTCCTGAACAAATAAACGCTTACTGAATAAGTCACGAAGCATTCAGGTTAGAACGCAAGAATGGCAACACCTATGCATCCTCTTAGAGGTCAATATGGTTGAAATCACCGCACTACTGGTCACTGCCCTTTTGTTTGGCGGGATGGTCCTTTACTCCTTTGGTTTTGCCGCCTTTTTATTTACAGCCCTTCCCTCAGACATTGCTGGAAAGACCATCCGTCGTGGGTTTCCTTTGTTTTATTTGTTTGTTTTGATCACGGCAGGATTGGGTGCGGTGTTAACGTGGCCTGGCAATCAAACCAGCGCCCTCCTTCTGGCTGTGGTGGCGCTTACGACCATTCCAACACGGCAATTATTAATGCCAGCCATCAATAAGGCCACAGACTCAGGTGCAAAAAAACGCTTTAAAATCTTGCACACGGCCTCGGTATTGATCACCTTGGCGCACATGGTCTTGGTGGCGATCGTTTTGGCGCGATTCGTGTGAGTAAATCCAGCCCTTCTTTTGACGCTGGCACGGTGAGTGAAATCATCGAAATGGCATTGAGCGATCACGTGAGCTTTGCACAAATCCAAAGGCGTCATGGATTAAACCCCGATCAAGTCAAAGCGCTGATGCGAACACAATTAAAACCGGGCAGCTATCGCGCTTGGCGTCGACGGGTTCGTCACTTTAGTCAAACACGACAGAACTACAAATAACAGTTCATCGCAAACGTCTCTGGTCTAAAGCATCGGTGTCTAGGTGCAGGCGCACACCCAGAGACCCCGATTCAGATCCGGCCAAGATGGGCGCCTTGCGCAAAACCATCTCAAGCGACACGATCTCACGATACTGGGCACATGCATTCGCTAAGCGGGTTATCAGCCGTTCTTGGGTTTCGTAGTGTTGGGCTTTGGCTAGGCGACAGATCTCAATCACCAATGGGTCATAATCAAACACATGCGCCATGCCATCTTGTTCGATCAACACGAGCTCAGGATGGATAGATAATGTCATGTCCAGCCAATGTTTATCAGGAACATGCTCACCCGGTGCAAAATGGCCAATACGAGTTTCTAACAACAAGTCTTTGATTTCGATACTGGCAAAGCTTGGCAAGATGGACTCTCTAAGGAAGTGATTAATTATTGCATTCGATGACAAATGAGACATTATCGATCCGAAAAGCAAGCGCTGTGCTTTCGCCACCCTACACGAATGAGTAAAAACCCCCATACGGTGCATAAACATGTTCCATACTTGTGCATCGCACAAAGTCAGTGCTGATGCGGCTCTCCGGGTTTATTAAGGGTTATTTACCGCATAAATAATTGGTAGTGTGATCGCCAGAACACTGCTAACCTTGCATTCTCTCAGCTTGCTGAGAATGATATCAAAACCTGGAGAAAAACTATATGCGCACAACTTACTTAAGCTTGGTAGCAGCCGCAGCAACGGCGACCGTGTCGTTCGGTGCAGTGGCTCAGACCACATGGAACATGGCCACGCCGTATCCAGAAGCCGAGTTTCACACACAAAACATTCAAACGTTCGTATCAGATGTTAACAAGTTGTCTGATGGCGAATTAAATATTACCGTCCACTCAGGCCAAGCGCTTTTTAAACACCCGGAAATCCCCCGTGCCGTCCGTACAGGCCAAGTGGAAATCGGTGAAACGCTGATGGCTAACCTCAGCAATCAGAACCCCATCTTTCAAGTCGATGCCATTCCCTTTTTGGTAAATGGCTATGAGAGCGCCAAAAAGCTATATCAAGGTCAGCGCCCATTCGTTGAGCAATACCTAAAAGACCAAGGCATGCGTCTCATTTACGCGGTGCCATGGCCAGGTCAGGGCTTCTACACCAAAGGCGAGATGAACTCCATAGCCGATTTTGAAGGGGTTAAGTTCCGCACCTACAACTCAACCACTGAGAAAATGGCTTCTCTCATGAAGGCCGTGCCAACCACCGTCGAGGCCGTTGAAATCCCACAGGCTTTCACTACCGGTATCGTTGATGCCATGGTGACCTCAGCGGCGACTGGTGTTCGGACAGAAGCGTGGACGTTCTCTAACTACTACTACGACACGCAAGCGTGGATGCCTAAAAACATGATCTACGTCAACGAATCGGCTTTCCAGCGTTTGAGTCCCAAGGCGCAAGAGGCCATTATTGAGGCCGGCAAAGCAGCCGAGACACGCGGCTGGGAATTGAGTGAGAAGGTATTCACCGAAACCACCAATGTGCTGAAAGAGAAGATGCAATATAAGCAGCCAAACCAAAATGTGACTAAAGCCTTGGCTCAAATTGGTGACGTGATGTCAGTTGACTGGGCTGAAGCCGTTGGTCCAAATGCTGAAAAAATCCTTGCACCCTTGCGTTAATTAGATGTCGCTGTAACAAAGCCGGCGTCAAGCGCCGGCTTTGTTTTGATTGGAACTCAACACCATGATCGCTAAAGTCCTTGATCGACTTTTTACCTGGAGCGGCTACCTGGCAGGCGTATTTTTGGTCGCCATCGCCGTTTTGGTCGTGGCACAAATCGTAGCCCGTTGGTTTAACCAACAAATTCCCTCGGCTGACGAGTTTGCTGGCTATTGTTTGGCCGCCAGTAGCTTCTTGGGGTTGGCCTACTCTTTCCGCTCAGGTTCTCACATTCGGGTCACTTTACTGACGGACCGTCTTAGTTCCAAGCTTCAACGCATCATGTTGCTCTTGGTGCTGGCCTTCGCTGTCGTGATGGTGGCCATCTGGGCCATCAATTCGATCACACTGGTTTATGAAAGCTGGGCTTTCAACGAGGTTTCAACCGGGATATTGAAATATCCAATCTGGATCCCGCAATTAAGCATGGGCATCGGCGTCACGCTATTTTGTTTGGCCATTATCGAAGACTTGGTCAACGTGATTCGCGACAAAGAACCCAATTTTGAAAAAAACAAAGAACGGGTGATGGACTAAACCATGGACGTCTCAACAATTGGATTGATCGTTGCGATCATCATGCTGGTGCTGCTGGCCTCTGGTGTGTGGGTGGCTGTGACGTTAATGTCAGTGGGTTTGATCAGCATGCTGGCGTTCTCGCATGCGCCAGCCGCTAGTATTCAATCCACGGTTATTTGGGGGCAAAGCTCAAGCTGGGCCTTGACTGCCCTGCCTTTATTTATCTGGATGGGAGAAATTCTTTACCGAACGCGTTTGGCCAAAGACATGTTCGAGGGGCTCTCTCCTTGGCTAGCCGGGTTTCCCGGTCGCTTAATCCACATCAACGTGGTCAGTTGCGGCATTTTTGCTGCCGTATCGGGCTCATCGGCTGCGACCACGGCCACCATTGGTCGAATCACGATTCCCGAGCTGCTCAAGCGTGGCTACGACGAACGCACCACCATCGGCAGTTTGGCAGGTTCATCGACCTTGGGTTTTTTAATCCCCCCCTCGATCATCATGATTGTTTATGGTGTGGCCGCCGACGTATCGATTACCCGCTTATTCATTGCTGGCGTCGTTCCCGGAGCCATGTTGATGGTGTTGTTCATGGGTTACTTGGCCATTTGGTCGCTGTTCAACCCGTCGAAAGTACCCCCAAGAGAAACGCGGATTCCCTTTCTGAAACGCATCCGTGAGACAGCCAAGCTCTTTCCCATCGTTCTTCTGATGATTGCTGTGATTGGGTCAATCTACATGGGTGTGGCAACCGCCACAGAGGCCGCCGCTGTTGGCGTGGTGGGTGCTTTGCTGATTGCTTTATTTACTGGGTCGCTCACCCGACACACCTTCATTGACAGTGTTTTGGGTGCTACCAAAACCAGTGTGATGGTGTCTTTTATTCTCGCTGGCGCAGCCTTTCTATCAACGGCCATGGGTTTTACGGGCATCCCCCGCGAGCTTGCGGCCTGGGTCGGCACTTTCAATTTGGGACAGTTTGAGCTGTTATTGGCATTAACATTGCTGTTTGTTGTTTTGGGCTGCTTTTTGGATGGCATTTCTATCGTCGTACTGACCGCAGCTGTCATTATGCCCATCACACAGCAAGCGGGTATTGATCCCATTTGGTTTGGTATTTTTATCGTTGTGGTGATTGAGATGTCACAAATCACGCCGCCTGTGGGTATCAATCTCTTTATCTTGCAGTCAATGACCGGTAAAAACCTCTGGGAAGTGGCCAAGGCCGCGTTCCCGTTTTTCATGTTGCTGGTGTTAGCAACCGTGTTGTTGATCATATTCCCCGAAATTGCGACTTGGTTGCCGGATACGATCCGAAATTAACGACGTGCCTTCGCTAATTTTGGTGGGCTATGTGCTGACGATTGTCATCCCACAGCCCGTCTAATCACCGTCCTACGCTCTTTTAGCCTGCGAAATGGCTTGCCCTAAGTCCTCCATTTCACTAAAAAGAATCATCGGGTCTTTGATGACCATCAGATGACAAAGCAATCGCCCTTTTGGAGTTGGCGCCTTGAGTAACGTAAATGCCCCCAAAACCATGCTGAGTGAACAAGAACGAAGCGAGAAACAGCGGCGACGTGTTCAGAAGAGCTTGGCGCGTCTGCAGAGCGCCCTAACATCGGCCGGATTGGATTGGACGCAACCAACCCCTGACATGTCAGACGAAGACGAGACGTTAGCGTTTGAACAGTACTTAGCGACGTTTCGATGAACATCACACTACCGTCCACCATCGCCTCATTGCGACGTGAGATCATTAAAGGCAACCTTGATTACGTCACTGTCGTGGCTCATCAGCGCGAGCAATTTAAGCGGCTCGGCGAGCGGCTCCAGGCGGTGACGCACTATTTACCGGTAGACAGCGAGCAAAGCTTTGAACCAAACAGACCGTTAAGCGGGGTCGGTCTGGCGCACAAAGACATCTTTGATTTGCCTGGTCGCCCACCCGGATTGGGTCGGGGGCAAGAAGCCCATTACTCAATCGCACCAACAAGTCTGGCGCCCGCCGTCGCCGCCCTCGCCCAAGCGGGTGCGTTGAACTTCGGTGCACTGGCCATGGCAGAGGATGCCTGCGCCGCTACTGGGCAAACCGCTCACCGACCGACGGCTCTGAATCCATTGGGACAACACCTCGCTGTCGGTGGCTCGTCAAGCGGCAGTGCCGTCGCGGTGGCGGCCGGCATGGTTTACGGCTCTTTGGGAACAGACACAGCCGGTTCGGTGCGTATACCCGCGATGACATGCGGCGTCATGGGTTTAAAAACGACCCATGGCTTGATTTCAAAACAAGGCGTGGCACCGCTATCTTCGTCTTTGGACTCGGTGGGTTTATTGGCCCGTAGCGTCCAAGACTTGGCATGTCTTTTTAGTGCGCTGGTCAAAGACCGTCCCGTTGATGCGGATAGCAATCAACTGCGAACCGCGTTTTGGTTAGAAGGCGTTTCACTCGAAGACGATGTCAGCGCCGTGATCGAACCCATCCTGTCGAGATTTGGTGAAGTATCGCTGGACTTACGTACACATGAACATCGAGCCACTGCGCTACAACAGATCGTCATGATCGGTGAAATCGGCTTACTTCATCAAGACCGTATCTTGTCTGGACAAGCTTGCCGACAGGTCGTCGACCTTGGTACTGTGGGACTAGGGGCACCGGAGCACTGGCTAAAGGAAGCTTTGCGCATTCGTCGGCGATGCGCCCGAGCGTTCATCGAATATGCTTTTGCGAGTACCGATGTACTGGTATTGCCGCTACAAGTGGCTAAGCTCCCACGTACTGATGAGGTCTACACAGGCGCCGTCAACTTTGAACCCAGTAAGCTGTTGGCACTGCACCGCTATTGTGGTTGGTTGAACTATTTGGGATTGCCTGCACTTGCTTTGCCCGTGGGTGTGGATACTGAAGGATTACCCGTGAGTATTCAGTTGGTTGCCAAACCCTTTCACGAACACCATCTGTTGGCTTTAGGTCAACAGATGCAGCAAGACTTATTGGGCGCGGATGGTGTCGCACCCGTCTGTCACATTCAGGAGTAGATGAGATGAGCAAAATCCAAGCATCCGAAGCCATGAAACCTTTCCGGGTTCTGGACCTTTCGCGCGTAAGGGCGGGTCCGAACTGTGTCCGCACCTTGACCGATTTTGGGGCCGATGTGATCCGTATCGAACCACCTCAAGGCGTGGATCCTAATGAAGCGATGTTTGCTGCGCATCGTCATGGCGGTGACTTCCAGAATCTAAACCGCAACAAACGCTCCCTAACCTTGAACTTAAAGAAGCCAGGTGCGCTCGATATTTTCATGAAGCTGGTTGAAACCGCTGACGTGGTGGTTGAGAACTGGCGTCCTGACGTGAAGACCAAGCTTGGCCTTGACTATGAATCCCTTGCCAAAGTTAACCCACGTATTATTTTGGCGAGCATTTCGGGTTACGGACAGACAGGGCCCTACGCCAATCGCCCAGGCTTTGATCAGATCATGCAAGGCATGGGTGGCTTAATGTCAGTGACCGGCTTTCCTGATTCAAGCCCGGTGCGAGCCGGCCTCGCCGTAGCGGATATGAGCGCTGGTTTATACGCTGCTTTAGGCATCATGGTGGCTTTGCTTGAAAGAGAGCGTTCTGGCAAAGGACAGTGGGTGCAAGCGTCTCTATTGCATGCACAAATCGCCATGATGGACTTTCAAGTATCGCGCTACCTCAATGACGGCGACACGCCCACACGAGTCGGCAACGACCATCCAACGAGCAGCCCCATGGGTTTGTTCACTGCGTCAGATGGTGTCTTCAATATTGGCGCCTCGGGTGAAGGCAACTGGATTCGACTTTGCAAGCTCCTGAGTCACCCCGAATGGCTCGAAGACCCTGACTTCAAAACGGAGAAGTTGCGCGTCACGAATCGCCAAAAATTAACGGATTTGCTCGAAATTGAATTCGTGAAAAACACGGTTCATTACTGGGTCACGACCCTCAATACGGCTGGCGTGCCTGCCGGTCCGGTTTATGACGTGCCAGAGGTCTTTGAAGACGAACAAGTCAAACACTTGGGCGTGGTGGCAACCCTACCCAACGTATACGACAAGGATATGCATTACATCACCCAACCCATGGTTCTGTCGCGCACCCCTGCAAGCGTTAAAACAGGCGCACCCGGATGGGGCGAGCACACCGATGAGGTCCTAGAAGAAATTGGTTTTGATGCGGACCAGATCAAAGCATTTCATGAAAAGGGAGTGGTCTGACATGGGTGACATCAAAACAACCGTTGATAAACAAGGGATCGCCACGGTCACGCTGTCTAACCCCACGCGTATGAATGCCATGCAACTCGGCATGTGGAAAGCCTTACATCAAACGATACAGACACTGTCTGCCGATGAACAGGTTCGGGTTTTGTTGTTACGTGGGGATGGCGACGCCGCTTTTGTCTCGGGTGCCGATATTTCGGAATTTAACCAGTTACGCAGCACACCCGAGGATGTGGTGATCTATGACGACTGCGTCGAAGCCGCTGAAGCCGCTATCGGTGCATGCACCAAACCCGTCATTGCCGCCATTTCCGGGGTTTGTTACGGTGGGGGCTTAGGGATTGCCTTGTCTTGTGATCTCCGATACGCGACACCGGCCTCTCGCTTCTGTCTGCCGGCGGGCAAGCTTGGCCTAGGCTACGGCATTGAGGATGTTCAGCGCATCTACCGGATCTTAGGGTCAGCCAACGCCGCCGAATTGCTCCTGACTGCCAAAGTCTATCGAGGCGAAGAGGCCGTTGCCCTAGGACTTGCCCATGCGTGCGTCGATGGTGTGTTTGATCATGCGCAGCAAATGGCCGAGAAGGTGGCGGCTTTTGCACCACTGACGCTAAAGTCAATCAAGATGGCGTTACAAAATCTGGGGCAAGTCCCTAACCCACCGACCGAATCTGAGATCCAAGAAGCCGTGAACGCTTGTTTTAGCAGTGAAGATTACGCAGAAGGTCGGCAAGCCTTTGCGGAAAAACGAACGCCCGTTTTCAAAGGGCGATAGTCACTGATTGATCACTGCACAACCCATCGTCCATCATTGATTTTCTATAAGGCTAAAGCCATGAGCAACCCACGCGTCCACTACCGATTTTCTGATCAAGGCCCTGCCCTGACGGCGCATGAGCAAGGGTCAATTTTGGTGCATTTGGTCGTTAATGTGGAGAACTGGCGCTTTGACGCCGCGATGCCACGTACCATCATTACCCCACCCCATGGCAAAGAGACGGTTCCAGACGTTCCCAATTTCTCATGGGTCGATTACGGCATGCGCGCAGGACTGCCTCGAATGATTGAAGCCATTCAAAAGCGAGGGCTGCCCGCCTCGACAAGCATCAATGCCAGTGTGATTGATGACTACCCTGTGGCAGCTGAAGCGATGCTGCAAGCCGGATGGGAGTTCATCGGGCACGGCATGCACCAAAAGTCCATACAAGAGGCTGGCACCGAAGAGGATGTCGTTGCTCAAACATTGGCTAAGCTGCGCGGGTTCAGCGGTCAATCAGTCACGGGCTGGTTAAGCCCGGGTTTGCGGGAAACGCAACGCAGCCCGGACATCCTCAAGCACGCGGGCATTCGCTACCTGTTTGATTGGTGCATGGACGATGTGCCCAACTGGATGCGTACAGATCACGGGCCACTTTTAAGCCTGCCTTACAACCTTGAGCTCAATGACTCCATTATTTACGCCATTGAAAAACACGCCACGGGCCAATTCCTCGACAGAACGGAAAGGACCTTGGCCTTGTTTGAAACCGAATCTGTCAAACGTCCACGCGTTTTGGCTATCGGCTTGCACCCTCACTTGATGGGTGTGCCCCATCGCTTTGGGGAATTCGAACGGATGTTGGACTGCCTGATGGCCAGCCCTAAAACGGTGTTTTTAACGCCTGCTCAAATTGCCGACTGGTTCGAAACACAAGTCCCTGCCAGTTAAAAAGTTAAAGCCGCGAATAAATCGCGGCTTTAACTCAATCACCTGTCTTATTTATTTTTGCGAAAGACCGGCCTTATTGACGACTTCGCCCCAAGCAGCGTAATCGTCTTTCATACGTTGCGCCATCTCTGCTGGGGTAAAGATCATGGGCTCATAAGCCAGCGATTTGATGTTGTCCTGCACGGTTTGTGACTGCATGGCCTGCTCTAATGCTGCCACCACCTTTTGTTGAACATCGGCTGGCAAACCGTCTGGCGCCACAATGCCAAACCAAATCGTCGCATCAAAACCTGGGAAACCCGATTCGGCAATGGTCGGCACGTCTGGGAACATCGAACTACGCTCCGAGGAAGACACTGCCAATGCCTTCACATCGCCCGATTTGATGTACGGCGCTGCCGCACCCAAAGATGAGAACAAGAATGGAACGTGGCCACCCAACACTTCCTTCATGGCTGGGGCACCACCTTTGTACGCAATGTGCGTGATGTCTAAGCCCGCTGCGCTTTTGAACTGCTCGCCAGCCAAGTGACCCACGCCACCGACACCAGATGTGCCATAACTCCAATCGGCTGGATTGGCTTTGGCCATATCAATGAGCGACTGTAAATCGGTTGCCGGTGAATCAGCGGGGACAACTACCACCACACCACCACCACCAACCATGCTCAGTGGCGTGAAATCCTTCAAGGGATCGTAATTCAGCTGGCGAATGTGAGGCACGATCATCATGGGACCGGAGTCGGTGATGTGCAGTGTGTAGCCATCCGCATCTTGTCTTGAAACGTGATCCGCGGCAATGGTGGCGCCTGCACCAGGCTTGTACTCAAACACAATGTTCTCACCAAGGACCTGTGACATTTGCTCGGCCACAGGTCTAGCCAGTTTATCGGCGCCACCCCCAGGCGAGTAGCCAACGACCATTTTGATAGGACGCTCTGGATATTCAGCCAGCACGGGGGCTGTTAAACCGATTGCGATGAAGGCACTCGCGATTAATCGAGATAATTGCATGTTTGTCTCCCTTTATATTTCAGGTTTTTAATACGCACTAAACACATGGTCAGGATCCTCGATACCCTTAACCTCTAGGGCATTTCCCGATGGATCTTTCACCAAAAAAACCATTTGCTCACGCGGCGTTCCTGCAAACAAGCAAGTCGGCTGCATCGCAAACGGCACTTTCGCCTCTGTTAGAAGAGTCAACAGCCGGTCATAAACTGGCGGTTGCACAATCACACCGTAATGACGCAATGGGTACTGGTCTTTGCCAATATTGATTGATTGGTGTGCTGATTCTGTTGCGGATAGTTGAGCAACCAAGTGGTGCCCAAAAAAATCGATATCAAGACGATCACTTTGACGACGCGTGATCGCACAGCCCAACACATCTTCATAAAAATGGGCTGCCTGCGCAATATCGTTAATCGGTACTGACAAATGCATCATGACTGCCATGGTCATTCCCCTGTCATCTCCCTCTTACTCCCTTCAAAAGCTGTCTTTCGCTTTAGGCACTCAAAAGGTGGTCTGGCACCAAGACAATGGCACCTTTGGTTTGTCGACTCTCCAACATTTCATGAGACTTGTAGGCTTCGCTCAATGGCAACACCGCCTCGATATCCAACCGAAAATCAGGATCGGCAAGTCGCTCAAAAACCTCTTCACTCATAGCCAGCATGTTGGCGCGATCGGTCACATAGGTTTTGAGTGTGGGGCGACAAATCCAAAGCGATTTGGCATGCAGGCGCTGCAACGCAAAACCTTCCACCTGCCCAGAAGCCGTCCCGTAATTCACCACCAACCCTTTGGGTTCCAGGCAATCAAGCGAACCATCAAAGGTGTCTTTGCCAACAGAGTCAAACACCACGCTCACGCCGCGACCCTCGGTGATACGCTGCACCTCGGCGGCGAAGTCTTGGGTTTGATAGTTAATCGCATGATCAGCGCCCAATGACTTCACGAAGGCGACTTTTTCATCTGATCCCACTGTCGCAAAAACTTCTAGACCCAGTTGTTTGGCCCATTGCACCAACACCTGACCGACCCCACCAGCCGCTGCATGAATCAAGACCTTGGTACCTGCCGGTAACGGGCGCATTTGTTTGAGCAAATACTGCGCGGTTAATGCGCGCACAAGCCCTGCCGCCACTCGTTTGTCATCGATAGACTCAGGCACCGGAATGATACGGTCAGCAGGCACCGCCACATGCGTGCAGTAACTGCCCACACCCGCATTGGTGTAGGTCACTTTATCGCCAGGCTTGATGTCGGTCACAGCATCACCGATGGCCACCACACGACCCACACCACTGACGCCTGGGACAAAGGGTGGCTCTGGATTGTGCGAGTGCGGCTGACCAGCTCTCAAATAGATGTCGACAAAGTTAACGGCGACAGCCGTGTGTTCAACAACCACCTCGTGGGGCTTGGGTACGGGCATTTCTATCGGCGATGCCTTTAAGACATCTGGCGGTCCAAGTTTGGTTACATAGACGGCAAAAGGTGTTTGCATTTTGTCCCCAACCATATTGTTTTGCGCTTGACGCTTTTTTATTTGTTAGTCACTTATACCCACAGGCAAGCATGATGGCAAGAGATGCGAGTTATTGCGCTGAGAAACACTTTTGCTGTTTGCAAGCGCACCACCACGTAATCAACCAAAAAATCCGTGAACAAAGGCATTACGCAAAGCCCCTAGATTCCGCATCCCCCCGTACTAACCCTACGCTATTCACCATTTCAGGAGTATTAGGCAGTTGAATTCGCCTCGCGCATGGCATAAACATCACCCGAGTTGGCTTCCGGCGGGAGGGTTGCGAGATAATCAATGAGCGTGCTCGCCTCCAAATCAGTCTCAAAAGCGAGTTGGTGCGTCTCGCCCAATGAGACGTTAAAACGTGATAACCCCAACGCGACACAGCGCTCTATGCAGTCCACCAATAAGCGACGTTGAATCATCGTGAACTCAAAAGACAAAGCGGCGGGTGGTTGTGACAAGCCCGACAAGACGTCGAGCTCAGCCCCTTCGACGTCAATTTTGATGAAATCAGGTAGACCATGGCGCGCAATCAAGGCATCCAAGGTCACCGCGGGCACCGAAATCGTGCGATCCCAAGTCTGCCCATGCCAGCCCACCCCGCCCTCGGTGGCCGCCTCTACGAAATCATTTGACAGGGTGGATACCGTTGGATTGCGACTATTGACACGCAAGACTTTGGGACCATCGGTGTCAGAGACGACACACTGCAAGACGGTCACCTTCGAGGAAAATAAATGATTAAGCCTCAAAAAGCGCGCAAACCAGGGTTGCGGCTCGATACTCACCACTGTCGCCCCTAAGGCTTTGAAGCAAGCGGTCCGATCACCGGCATGGGCGCCAATGTCAAACACCACCGACCTTTGGCGCACAAAAGGTTTGTAGAGCGCCCGTAATGATCGCTGATGGCCGCGGTTAAGCCGGTAAATTCGAACCGATCGCCATAGCGCTTTTAAGTCCCGTATCAAGCATGCTCTCCATTGAATAACCAACGCAGTGAACAAGCATTCGCCTGCCCTATAATTCAAGCGATACTGTACTTGAGTGTGAGTGAGTCATGGCTCAAGCCATCACAGCCAAATCAGGCAACACGCAAGTCATCATTTTTTAGATGGTGGTCCGTTTTAAAGACCAAGATCATTTTTAAGACCAAAATAAGGACACTTCGCATGTCGACGGCATTGTCGCCTGCACCCGCGGTACTGCAGCTGTGCTTTTCTAAGAGCTGGGGCGGATTGGAGATGTATCCCAGCCAGCTCGCCCAAGCACTTAACCGCCATGGCTGTGATGTCCACGCCACCGCCATTGAAGGGACCCGAGTCGCTGCAAGCTTCATTGAAGCAGGCATTCCCTTGATGGCGTTTTCCTCCCTTAACCGGGCGATGTTTTCGGTTAACGCTCTGCTTCGTTACATTCGGCAACACAACATCACGGTCTTGCATGCGCACAAATCAGGCGATATGCGCTTGGGCGCTTTATTGGTTCACATGGCGCCGGATTTAAAGCTTTTTTTCACGGATCACATGGGTGTGGCCATGCCTAAAAAGGACTGGTTTCACCGTTGGCTGTATCGCAAAGTCACCCGTCTGTTTTCAATTAGTCAGGCCACCCACGCGCTCAACCTCAAAGCCTTTCCTTTGCCGCCCGATCGCATCACGCAGCTCTATAACGGCATCGATCTTGCGCCCTATCAAACCCCACTCACCCCAAACCAAAAGCAACAGGTCCGTCTGTCTATGGGCCTGGATCCGCACGGCTTATTAATTGGCATTCCCGGACGCATCAATCCGGGCAAAGGACAGATGCAATGGGTCGCAGCGCTCTCGCGTCTGGAAAAAAAGCGATTGAAGGAGAACTGGCACGGTGTCGTCATTGGCGAAGCCGCCGACCGTGACGCACAGCCAGGCGGTTACAAAGACCAACTTCTCGAGCGCGTCAAAAGCTTAGGCTTGAGCGAGCGGATCCGTTTTTTGGGCTTTAGAACCGACATGGCCCGTTGTTTGCAAGCGCTTGATATGGCCACCATTCCATCAGCCTATGAGTCGTTTGGTTTGTCGGTGATCGAATCCATGGCTGCCGGCTGCGCAGTGATTGGAGCCAATAGCGGTGCTATTCCCGAACTGATTAATAAAGACGTAGGGGTGCTTGTTGATCCTGACGATAGCGAGGCTTTTGCGACGCACTTGGCCGAGCTCATTCAAAATCCAACGCGACGCACCGAACTTGGCGACAAAGCCCATCAATACGTTTTTAAACAGTTTGGCATGGACGCCTATGTTGACAAACTGTTGCAGTATTACCGCGCGCCCTAAGTGGCCATCACCTCATCAACGTAGCGATCTATCTGGCTTGCTCACTCCAGCTTATTCACTCCGGCTTGTTCACTAGTACGACCGCCTCTATGCTTAAATAGCTTAATACTAAAATAAAGATATGCATTGACGCCATCATTCGCTCCCGAGACCAAAGGTTATGCTCTCGCCTTCGTCGGCGTGGTCGTATTCGCTTTAACACTGCCCGTGACACGCTGGATGGTTAGCGACGCGGATGCGCAGTCCTTATCCCCTGTATTTGTGACAGTTTGTCGCGCATCCATTGCCGGGTTTTGCGGTCTGCTTTATCTGGCTTGGCAACACGCCTTGGTTTTCCCACGTCAGCTGATTGGCGCCCTGATCATCAGCGCGTTGGGAACGGTTTTGGCGTTTCCACTTTTCCTTGGGCTCGGGTTAACCGAAGCGCCGTCGATTCAGGCCGCAGTCGTGACGGGCTTCATGCCCATCTGCACGGCAGTGTTCGCCAGCCTTTATTTTCGTCAACACCAACCGTTTAAGTTTTGGTTGTGGGCGTTAATCGGTTTTTTACTGATCCTGGTTTTTTCAGCTTACCAAGGCCTCGGGGTTTTGCGACTCGCTGACATTTTCTTATTACTTGCTGTCCTTACCGGTGCGGTGGGTTACGTCTCAGGCGTCAAAGTGGCGTCTGCCATGCCACCTTCGCAGGCCATTTCGTGGATCTTGGTCCTGAGTCTGCCCGTTACTTTATCAGCCACCTGGTGGCTGTGGCCCACTGAACCGATCAGTGCGACGCAGTTCGCCGGTTTGGGCTATTTGGGCTTATTTTCGATGTGGTTAGGCTTTTTTGCCTGGTACAAAGGGCTGGTGCTAGCGGGCACCATGCGCGCGAGTCAAGTGCAACTCTTGCAACCCTTTGTTGCCCTGCTGCTATCAGCGGCCATGCTGGGGGAGCCCCTAAATATTGACACGATTGTGTTTGCGGTGGCTTTGATACTCACGGTTCTGGCCAGTAAACGCGTGTCGAAATAAAGCAAGCTCGCCAATTCTGCTTCGCTTGGCCGGCACTTTCGCAGACATGGCAAAAGATATGGAAGCTTCACAAAGGCCGCGGTAGCCCGGCTAATTCTCTGAGCCAACCACCAAAGACCCGGGCCTGATGAATATCGCAGCATTGATAAGCTTTGCAAAAAACCTTTACATACCGACAGTAGCCCGCGTCACTTCCGCTTCACTTGTTAAATACGAAGGCCTTAATCCCCTTTCAAATATTCAAACAACGGCTGTAAGTCGTCTAGTTCTTCTAACTGTTCAAGCGCACTCATCACCCCTTCGGCTGCCGGTAACCCTATGGCTGACAATGACCAACACAACTTGAACTTTTGAGTTCGGGCGACCTTGTCTAGCCGGCGTTCAGGACTAGCAAGGACTTGGTCAAGACGTTTCTCCAATCGTGTGCCATCTTTCAACTCAACGGTCATGGTCTGGGGAACAAACGCATTGGGATCCGGGTTGTTATCCGTGGCCATACTGACTTTTTTTGCCAGCGCATAAGTGAGCGGATCTCCTAATGCATTTTGATCATAATGCGTTGGCTCTATTTCTCCGTGCTGCAAAACTTTGGCTAAGACAAATGGCATGCACAAACGCGCGTAATTGGCGGTCGGCTGTTCAACAGGCGGCCGATTGACGAGTTGGTTAACCAAGGGCGGGGCTTTAATGGTGATCGAATCAATGTCGTTAGCATCAAAACCATATTGCTTACGCAACGCCATCAGCCCTTCGATACCCCCGTGACAAGCACGCCCGCTCGGAAATGGCTTGTGACTAAGCTCCTCCACTCGCCAACGCACACCGAGGTCATTGAGAAGTGTATCGATCTCAAAGTCACCTTCAAAAAGCGGCAAATACCCAAATTTTCCGGTGATGGGCTGCTGAAGACTTGGAAAGCCCACTTCGGTTAAGTCACACGACAGCCACGCCGCGCGCGCATTCAAGCCAATCTGAAGTGGCAGAATAACGCTTCCCTCCGTATGTCCTTGCATGGTGCCGCTGGTCTGTGCCAGTTGATGACCCATGGCCGACAAGGTTTGTTCAGGGCTGAATCGACGCAAATTTGCCAAGGCAGCCACCGCCCCAAAACCGCCCGCAGTCGCCGGTCTAAAAAAACGTAACCCCTGGTTGGCGGAAAGCCCTAAGGTGCAAGCCACGTCAACCCCTGCCGCTACCGCCGCTATAAAAGCACGACCAGACGTTGGGATCGACAAGGCACTCGTTGTCTGAACCTGGGCAACCAGCACCGGTAATATCGTTGCCATGGCATGCAGAACGGCACCTTCATGCAAACAGTCAAACTCCTGGCAATGCACCTGATAAGCATTCAATAAGATAGCGTGACCTGCGTCAGCTGATCGCCCGTGTCCCCACAACCCAACCGACGGCACCGTACCTGACTTGCCCAGTGCCTGCATCAGGGGTGTAATCTCAGGCACCCGACTACCCGCCACCCCCACCGAGAGCGTATCGGTAATGAAGATCTTGGCGCACTCGACTGCGCTTGCAGGCAGTTGCTCGAAGGCCAGTGTGGCCGCGTGTTGGGCCAACCGATTTTCAGCGTTATGAGACATAGAAAGATTCACATTGAGTTAATAGCGATGAAATGCATCCCGCAGGCGCACACCGGTGGTAACAGACAGCGCAACCCGAACATAGCGATGAGACCTGCTAGCGTCAAGCCGTTTGAATCGACCCTGCGGGGGGGCCCTATGCTTTAAGCGCCATAATAGACTCAACACAATCACCAAGTTCAGCGCGTTCCACAGCACGCCATTGATGAAAGCAAAGTCGTAAGAACCCGTTAAATCAAAAATAAAACCAGACAGCCACCCGCCTAAGGCCATACCTAACATCGTGGCCATGATCACCTCGCCGACGCGGCGCCCCGTCTCAGACGGCGGGAAGTGCTCGCGCACAATAATCGCATAAGCAGGCACTAACCCACCTTGCAACAAACCAAACACGGCGGAAACGACATACAGAGCATTCAAGCCATCGAAGGGCAAAAACATCAGCAAGGCAATACCTTGTAAAACAGAGCCCAACAGCAAGGTTCTGATGCCCCCAATACAATCGCAAATGAGCCCCGAAAGCAAACGAATCACCACACCAAAACCCAGCATCAATGAGAGCATCTGCGCGCCGCTCGCCGCATCAAGACCCAAATCAACAGCATAGGCCACGATGTGTTCTTGAGGCATGGCCATGACCACACAACACGACAGTCCTGCCACAATCAACAGGGTTTGCGCCTGGGTTGTGCTCAGACCAAACGGCCGCGAGCTGGCCACCACACCGCTTGAGGCTGAAGGGGTGATAACTGTCGTTGGCGGGCGACGACGCAAAAAAAGCGACAACAACGCCATGCTGATCGCACAAACAATGCCCATCCAAAAATAGGTGTCACGCCACCCAATACTGTCGATACCCCAGTTGGCAGTGTTTGGCCAAACCGCTACCGCGATGCCTCTGTACTTATTCCACCAGAGCGAGGTATCAGCCACCAGTGGCGCAAAGGTGGCCGATACCCTACCAAACCCAGCAAAAGCCCATGCGCAAGCGAAAAGGTCTCAATACTTTGACTGATACTCGCGCCAATAAACCCGAAAAAATGCCACAAGCGCCAATCCAAAGCGCAACCGTGACACCAAAACGATCCACCACCCGTCCCATGAACAAGCCACCCACACCAAAACCGATCATCATCAGCGTATACGGCAATGAGGCTTGCGCGCGGGAAATTTCGAATTCTGCTTGTACTTGGGGCAGCACCACCGCCACCACAAATATGCATCTGCTACCCATCAACATAACAGCGAGCGAAACCATGAGTCGCCACAGTGCATAGCGGGAATCAATGAGATCCCTAGAAGATGAGGGCGAGGTGAGATTCATCGGGCATGATAAATCGGGTTGACGCGTAAAGCCATCACCCTGCCTCTACCACCGTTCAAGGCGTCTCACCGGCCATGGTGGTTCTGACCCTTTGCTCTGAATGAATCACCGAATGAGTCGGCCGATTTGGTATGCTAGGCCGCCTTGGTTGAGCAATCGCCAGAGCCATCATGTCGACCCCACTAGGCACCCTTGCGATGAAACGATCCGTCTTAGCGCCCTTCTCCGTTCGCAGCTATCGGTACCAATGGCCTGCGGATCTCGCCGCCTCGTGGGCGTTCGAAATGGAAGTCTTGATCTTGGGCTGGTTCGTTCTGGTTGAATCAGGCTCGGTGTTCTTGTTGGTGGTTTACGGCTCATTGCAGTTTGTTGGCGCGACCGTTTCCCCCTTTATAGGCGTGCTAGGTGATCGTTGGGGCTATAAAACCCTATTCATTGCCATGAGAGTCGTTTTTGTCCTGATCTCGCTGGTTCTATTGACGCTGGCAGCAGCAGACGCCTTGACCCCGCTGCTGGTGATTGCACTAGCCATTGTGATCGGGGTGTTGCGCCCTTGCGATCTCACCATTCGATTTGCGCTGATCGGCCAGGCGTTGCCCTCTAACCAACTCATCGGCGCCCTTGGCATCTCAAGAATCACCGTGGACTCAGCCCGCATGGTGGGTGCCTTGGCGGGTGTGGGTTTGTTTGCCGCCTATGGGTTGGTCGTGGCGTATGTCATGATCACCACGCTTTACCTGGCTTGCTTGCTATTGTCCTTTGGTGTGGCAGGCGCTGATCGCCAACTGCTGGCTAAGCGCACACCCTCCTCGCCCCTGAACGATCTGAGTCTGGGCTTTCATTATGTCCGTCACAAGCCCGAATTGGTTGGCACTGCTGGCTTGGCATTTTGGATTAACGTTTTTGCTTACCCGATCGGCGTTGGTTTATTACCTTTTGTGGCTAATAATGTTTATCAGGCACCGCAAGCCATGTTGGGTTGGCTTGGCGCGGCCTACGCGTTTGGTTCCTTGCTTGGCTCTTTGGCTGTGAGCAGTAATCGCATCGCGATGGGGTCGGGGCGACTCATGATCATGAGCGCCATTGTGTGGTTTTGTTTGGGCATCGTATTCGCGTTCAACGAGGTCAGCCTGCTTGGTATTGGGCTGCTCACACTGATGGGCTTCGCGCAAAGCCTGTGTGTCACGCCACTGGTTGCGGTGATGTTGCAGTCAACCGAACCCGCTTATCGCGGTCGGGTGATGGGCATTCGTATCTTGGCTATTTTGGGCTTACCACTCGGTCTGATGCTTTCAGGACCAATGATCGAGCACCTCGGATTTGGCGTGACGATTACCCTTTACTCCCTAGTGGGTCTACTGGGTGCTGTCAGCATGATTCGAATTTGGCGACAAGAACTGTGGCTTAAAACCGCACCTGCCAATCAATCGCAAGTTAATTAGTCATCGAAGTCACGCCACAGGGTTGGCATCAAACTCACCTGTCGGGTGTCGTTGGCGATAAAGAGTTCCTGTTCTTGGATATTCACGTGCAGCGTCATGTTGCGCTTGACGTCATTGGCGAGTTCCCGAACGCCCTCAACAGGCAAGCAAATCACCTTCAAGTTACTCACGCGCTCTAACTTGCTACACGCGGCATCCCACCACAGACGGCTGGTGTGGCCGTTGTGACAGTAAACAATCACTTGCTCGGCTCGCCCGCAGGCTTTCAGTAAACGAGTCTCGGTCGGTTGGCCGATTTCAATCCATTGTTGAACCGCCCCGGTGAGGTCTTTGAGCCAAATATCAGGCTCGTCAACCGTGCTGATGCCTTTGGTAAAGACCAAGTCTTCGTGAGCGTTATGAGCGAACGCAATCAAGCGAACCATCATGCGCTCGGTCTTTTCAGAGGGATGACGAGCAACCGTCAAAGAGTGACTGCCGTAATAATGGCGGTCGGTGTCCGCAACATTGATTTCGGTTTTGTAGATCGTTGCGCCCAATGCCATTGATTGCTCTTTATCCTTAGTTCATTATTTAGTCGCGCCATCCGATTGTTCTTTCTCGATATCGGCAAAGGCTTGCTGGGCCGTTCGAAATGAATCAATTGCAGCGGGTGCCCCGCAATATACCGCGGTCTGTAAAAACACCTCACGGATTTGTTCTCGGGTCAAACCATTATTGATCGCACCGCGGATGTGCAACTTAAGTTCGTGGGGCCGATTGAGCGCTGTCAACATGGCCAGGTTAATCATGCTGCGTTCTTTGTGTGTCAAACCATCACGCACCCATACGGCGCCCCAGGCGTGTTCCACCAAAAACTGTTGCAGGGGTGCTGTGAATTCATCCACGTTGTTGATAGACCGCTCAACGTGGGCATCACCAAGCACTTTCTTTCTAACCGCCAAGCCTGCTTTGTAGTTCTCGTTCTCGTCCATAACACCTCCATAAAGTCATTTGTTGCGCTAATCTCTGCGCTTGATGGCCCGGGCACTTCAAAGCCAATATTGTTTTTACTACGTGGCCTCGCCTTGTGGTTCACATCGCCTCAAATCAAGGCAAAATCGTATCGGAATTTAAGAAATGACAGGGGAATCGCTTGAAAGACTTTGATCACACCAGAACGGGACCATTACACGACGTCCGCGTGATCGACATGTCACGTTTGGTTGCAGGAAACATGCTCTCAGTCTACTTGGCTGACTTTGGTGCCGATGTCATCAAAGTCGAACGCCCAGGCGTTGGTGACGACCTGAGGCACTGGCGAGAGCAAGGCCATGATATCTACTGGAAAGTCTATGGCCGTAACAAGCGCTCCATAGAGTTAGATTTAAAGACTGAGAAAGGTATTGACGATTTCAAAGCCCTCATCGCCACTGCTCAAGTATTGATTGAAAACTTTGTACCCGGTGGCCTTGAAAAGATGGGATTGTCTCCCGATACACTTTTGGCGATTAATCCGGCTTTACTTGTGGTGCGGGTCTCAGGCTGGGGACAAACCGGCCCCTACCGAGACAAGCCCGGCTTTGGCACATTGGTTGAAGCCATGTCTGGATTTGCTCACCTCAACGGCTTTGCCGACAAACCACCGGCCCTACCGCCGCTGGCCTTGGCCGACATGATCGCAGGTGTTTATGGGGCAGCTGGCGTCTTGACCGCGCTGCGCGTCGCTGACAAAACCGGTCAAGGCCAAGTGATTGACCTGTCACTGTTTGAACCCATTTTTTCTGTGATTTCTTCTGAAGCCGCCAAATTCCAAGCCACAGGCACCGTCAGCATGAGAGCGGGCAACCAATCTTCGCACACCGCCCCACGCAACCTGTATCGCTGCCAAGACGAGTACTACATTTCAATGTCCGGCTCGATGCAGGCCATGGCCATGCAGATTTTCGAGGCCATCGGACGACCGGAGCTCAAACAAGACCCCCGTTTCATCGACAATGATGCACGGGTCAAGAATCGCACCGCACTCGACGAGATCATCGCTGAGTTTGTCGGTGCTCGCACGCAAGCAGAAAACCTCGCCATCTTTGAAAAAGCAGGCGTCACCGCGGGACCCGTCTTCTCGGTGGCCGAGCTGATCAACCACCCCTATATCTTGGGTCGCGAAGCCATTGTCAATCTACCCGACGATTCACTCGGGCAAGTCCCCATGCACAATATCGTGCCGCGTCTGAGCCAGACACCCGGTCAGTTCCGCCGCCCAGCACCCAAGCTCGGCGAACACACCGCTGAAATTTTGAATGAAATGGGTCGTAGCCCCTCGCCAAAAAAGTAAGTGCGACAGATTAAATATCGATTTGTCAGGGTGCTATGAGATACTCTGCGGCTTTTGTGATTCTTTATGGTCATCAGGTTCTTGTTCACCGTCATGGCGCCTTGCGGTCGCCAATACATTGAATGAGCGGTCAAATCTTCGGTCTCAATACCCTTCGCAAGCGTTTCCGCCTCAATTCCCAATGGGTCTTGAGGTGGGGAGCAAACTCGGGAGCCGATAATTGCCGATAGCAAGACATTTGGATGCGTTTGCCAAGTCGCTGCAGGCGCTTGGCTTGCTTGGTTGCGGCGTCCGTATCCAAAGTGCTAGTCAAGCCGCCGAGCGACTCCTCGTGATCCGCCTGTGCTTGCACGAGTGAGCTCAACAAGGCCTGATGCTGACTTGGCCGCGAGGGATCAAGATCCGTTAACCGGTCAAGAATCGTCAACAGTTTTTGTTCATAAACTGTGTTGTTCGCTTGTGCCCATCGTCGCTGTTCTTTGCGACCAAAAAGGAGCCATTCCAAAGTCACATAGATCGCGATGCCTATAAACACGCCCATCGCCCGTGATGCAAAAAAAGACAACGGTTCAAATGGCGTGAAAGGCACATACAAGTCAGCGAAATTCAGCGCGATAGCGACCGTCACAATCATGATGAAATAGCGATAGTCTTGTTGTGAAGTAAAGGCAATGCCATAGGCCAGCAAGACGCCAAGGACAGGAACACTCCAAGGCAGGTGGCTAAAGAGGGCAATCAAGATCGCCGATAACAGCAACCCTGCCGTCGTACCAAGCGCCCTGAGCATCGACTTGCGGAAGGTCAATAGGGGCGAAAACGGACCAATAATGGCTCCCACGGAAATCAAGATCCAGGACCCATGTTCCCATTGCGGCACGCGACTGAACAACAAAGCCACCGCAAGCAGTAGACAGACCTGAAGAATACGGCGATGGATCAGTGCTATCGGCACAGGTCCCTCCAAGCGTCGCAAAGCCGAACAAGCGCTGTCGGTAAATCGTCTGCTGCCAAAGGAACCTCGGTGGTTTGAGGTGAGCACATCACCTCAAACCACCGTTCATGGTTCATTCGCGCCTGTTCGATACCTTCAGCGGCTGCACTTTGGACGTAGCCTTGTAACCAGATCTGATAAGACCACAAGGCGTCTGTCAATTCAGGCAGTTGCTCTCGCATACGCGCAGGAAGCAAAGCCTGTACTTGCGTGATCACGCTCAAATGTTTTAGAAAAGCCGCTGCAACACCCGTTCGTGTTTGACTTTCCGGGCGATTCAGTTGCCGGTGCTGTAGCAGCCAGATTTGCCGCAGGGCGGCCTTGATGATGCGGTCATATCGATTTGGAAATAATTTGTGGGCCACAAAAGCAACGACAGCAAACTGCACATAAAAGGCCGTTTGATTTAACCACTCGTCAAAATCGCTAGCGCCTAACCCTTCAAAGGACACAAAACCAATCAAAAGTGCAATCGCCACGACTTGTGCTTTTTCTGTATCGGATGCCGCAAATCGGTACAAGACATAAGCCCAACCACTAACCGCAACAACTTCAAGCCACGTGAAATATCGGAAAAAACCAAAAATGGAAACCGTCACAATAGTCATCGCAGTGAAGGCGATGTAACTGATGTCTTTTTTTTGGGGTGTGTTGACAGAAGGCATCTCGATTAGAGCAATGCCGGCACCTGCCACACACATGGTTAGCACCGCAAATGTCGGTGCCATCCAAAACGCATTGATTAAAAAAAAGATGATGGCCACATAACTGACTTTAAGGCCAGACTGTCGCCCGTACCCGTATGGATCCACCCGATCCACCCAGCGTTCAGTCATGGACATAAACATAGGCGCTCATGCCGGATTGGAGGGGATACTGGCTTTGCTCAGGATCAGTGATTTCGATAATCAATGGGAGCCGTTGGGGCAATTGCAGCCAGCGATTGGGCGCCACCACAACTTGCTCCGCCATCAAAGGTGGGCTGAACTGACGGTCAACGCCGAAGGGCAGGCTTTTGACAACACCTTCAAAGGAGCGTTGCCACAGATAGGTACGGGGGTAAATACTCACCTTGTCACCCGGTTGGATACCGGCCAGATCGGTTTCATTGAAGTTGGCTTGCACATAAACAGGGCCGTCGGGTGACAAGCTAAACAGCGCCTCGCCGGGTGCCACCTGATGCCCAACGGCCAAAAATTGATTGGTCACGACCCCGGCTGTCTGGGCACGCACGACGGTATGCTGGAGATTCAGTTGGGCTTCATCACGCAGGGCTTCTATAGCCACCAAATCAAGTTCGGCTTGCCGAACACTCAATCGATCTCGTGCCTGACTCGCTTTTAACGCTTGCAGCTGATTTTCTTGTGCGCGAACCTCGAACTGTAGTTGCTTGACTTCGATTTGTGGAACGGCTGATTTCACCGCTTCGCTGCTTTTTTGTTTGAGCTCGTAGCGCAACAACGCCAGATTATCCTGCGCAACAGCCACTTCGTAGCCCGCGACTTCATATTGCTTTTCCAAGACGGCAATAGCGGCCTGCGCGGCGTCGACATTGGCCTGTTGGTTCAGTAACGCTATCCGATAAGCCGTGTCGTCAATTACCACCAATGGCTCACCTGCCTCCACCCTTTGCCCGTTTTCTACAAGCACTTGAGCGACGGTCCCGGGAACCTTGACCGATACGGGGGTTTGGACACGAACCACGAAGGCATTATCAGTTACCACAAGAAACTGAGTCAGCAAATAGCCGGCCATGACCAAGGCCCCGAGAACAAAAATTAGCGAGGCAAAATTAAGGTATTTCTTCATGATTCGGCGTCTCTATAAGGCCATTGACGATGGTTAAATTTTCCGTTTCATACAAGACACCAATACCCATGGCCTGCTGCAGTCCCACATACGCCAGAAGGGTCTGGGTTTGTGCCTCGGTATGAGAGAGCCTAGCGACAAGCCACTCTAATGTCGCTTCAAGGACACTCAATTCGGAGGCCAACTGAGATTTTTCTAGGGCAGTTAACTCATCCACATTGCGTTTGAGTATCGAGACCTGCTCTTGCGTGGTTTCAAGATTACGGCGTTGGCCTTGAAACTGCGCAATGGCATCGTCTACTTCGCGAAGCGCGCGATCGACGGTTTCGACATAGCGCAACAAAGCGTCTTCGGCCGACAGCTCACTGGTTTTAATCAATCCAAAGACACGAGGATCAAGCGTTAGTGCGGCATAACCCGCTGTAAAGTTGGCGTTCGATTGGCCACCCAGATCATTGACTTGTGTATCAATGTTGGTGCGCAAGGCGTTGAACTCGAATGTCGGCGCAAGAAGCATGGTCTCTACATCGATTCCCGTGGTGGCCGCTAGAACACGTGCGCGCTCAGCGACAATATCGGGCCGAAAGTTCAAAACCGCCGCCGGTGTTTGACTCGTAACAGGATCAACGATCACGAGTGCCTCGACGGTATCAAACGGCTCTCGAGTGCCAAGTGGGCGTTTAACCAAGGTATTTAAGGCGTTGCGTGCCGCAACGGCATTGGCGCGCAATAATGCCATCTGACCATCCACTTGGGCGATTTCAACAGCAATCTGGTTAAGCATGGTTTTTGAGGCCATGCCCACAGACTCAAGACCTGCCACCAGGTCGCGCTGCCGGATGAGCGTCTGACGCACTTTCTCAAGGAGATTCATTTCATTGGAACTTGACAACAAAATCGCATAAGCGGAAACCACTTCCCCTACCACGCCAGCACGCACCGCAAGCATTTCCGCCCGCGCAACATCCACAAGTTCCATCGCTTGACGCTGCTCGTAGGGCAAACGAAACATATTGACAAAATAGTTTGGCAAGATACCAACGAAACCGCCGACATTCGATACCGGCACGGGGAGGCCTTGAAAGAAAAGCGTGGTGTCACCCGAGATTCGGCCACCAAATAAATTGAGTGACGGTAACCAACCGAGCTTGACGGTTTCGAGCTGTTGGTTTGCTAGCTCAACCGCTTTGACAGCTCTTTTGACACTGGTGTTTTCTGCCAGCGCCTCTTCCACCAGTTGATCGAGCGCAGGACTTTTCAAGGTTTGCCACCATGGTTGTCGAGAGGCATCGGCAGAGGTGCTCGTCTCGATAACCGTACTCCACTCGGCGGGTACGACAGGGACTGGGTCAATAAACGACGGCTTAGGTGCTGCACAGCCCAGCATCATGACACTGCAGAAACCGACGACAACAAATTTAAATTCGGGCGTCCAGCCAATACGCTTTATGCACGCTGACAATATAGAAGCGGATTGGTCCTTGTTGACAGCATCAGTGTGTAACGTCATCTCAGGCTCAAATCGACAAGCAAAGTGTCGATGTCATCGTACCTCTCACGGATACGGCTACGGCCACAGTTTCTGTGTTTACATCGCCGCCAGACTTCATACAACGCTTTTTAATAACCATTGTCTTTGCATATGTAAATTAATACGAAAGATTGCCTACGTAACTGCAAATCCGGCCTTTGCAACTCGGGCATCTTAGCCAGTCTCTCTCAAAAGTTCAACAAGGCAACTGGGTGCGACTCGACAATCAAGCCCAAGCACTGCTATCGTTTTGCGCTAGCCCAACGGACGTCATGGTCAAAAATGAATCAAATCAAACAGTACGTTTCCCCCTGGTATCTCGGCTACGCCTTTCAAGGCACGGCCGTACTTGGACTGGCACCGATTTTATTGCCGCTTGTGGTGGGTACTGCGCTCGGAAACGCCGCTGCAGGTATTGTGGTGGCATGCTTTTACGTTGGCCAGTTGGCGTCTCCTTTACTGGGTAATCTTGCAGACCGCACCAAAACTTTTCGTTTGATTTATGCCATGGGTTATTTGCTCTTGGCAGCCGGTTTAACGGGTTTTGCGCTGGTCGAAACGCTGTTGTTTTGGAGCTTATTGGCGTTTGTTCAGGGCTTGGGCTCGGCAGCGACCAATACAGTAGCCGCGATGTACATCGTCGAGTACGCGCCTAAGAAGGACTGGGATGGCAAGATCGGATGGTTGCAAACCTTCTACGGCACGGGTCAAGCGGTGGGTTTGGGCTTAGCGGCCATTGCTCAGTCCCATCCAACGATGGGGCTACTTTTCTGTGCGGCCCTGATGGCGCCCGGTCTATTTTTTGGGCTTCGCGGCTTGCCTGACGCTAAAGACCGTCCAGCAAAATCACACCATCCTCACACGCCGTTGCGCGAACAGGCGACCGAGTGGCAGGCCAAGGCAGCCCGATTGCTCTCGACGGGACCTCGCAACCTGAGCCACATGGTGCATCAATACCACCCCAATGTCAGCAATCTGTTTAAGGGCCTGGTACGAAATGCACGCACCAACTACGGCCTCTACATTCTTGCTTGGTTTTCGTGCATGTTTGGAACTTGGTTGCTATACAACTTGTATCCACTTTTGATGAAGTCCGCTTATGGCATTGACGCGAGTCATTCATCACTCTTCTACGCACTCGGGGCGGTCATCGGTATCTTTTTCTACGCCCCATCTGGCAAGCTTGGCAAGGTCATGGGTGATATCGCTGTTGTCATGATCGGAAGCCTTGTGACACTGGTTTGTTTGATTGCCATGAGCGTTCTGGCTTGGTGGCAACCCCCCAACGCCGCTTTTTGGGCGGCCTTGGCGTTTGTCCCCATTCCAGTGGCCTGGTCACCACTGATTGTGACCGGCACCGCAGCGGCGGCCCAACTATCGACGATGAATGAAGGTAGGGCCGTTGGCATTTTCAATGCCACCACAGCCATTGCCAGCGTGCTGAGCGCTTTCGCGGCTGGCTGGGTTGCCGATCTGCTGAGCTACACATGGGTTCTCATCTTGGCTGTCGTGGCAACCGCTATTGAATTTATTTTGCTATTGCCGCTACTTAAACAAAACAAACCGGTTCACGACGAACCCGCGGATGCACCCAGCACTTGACTCGGTGTCGAATGGGCTTATTACGCCAGTATCACCAAGCCGTCCACGGCGACCACCCCATCCGCTTGCACAAACAAAGGATTGATTTCTGCTTCAACAATCTGGGGGTCTTGAATACAGGCTAATGTCGAGAAGTCAACGATGGCTTGCGCCAAGGCCTCGCAGTCCCCAAGCGGCAGGTTGCGGTAACCCCGAACCAAGCGCGTTAGCGTCACGGCTTCGATCATCTCCCGTGCTTGAACCAATGTCACGGGGGCTAGTCTCACACAGACATCTGGCACCAACTCTGCCGTGACACCACCCGCGCCAAGTAAAACCGTTGGGCCAACCAACGGATCGAGGCGATAACCCAAGATCAGCTCAATGAGCTTTGTCTGCATGGTTTGCACCAGAAACCCATCGAGACGGGCATCGGGCTTTGCACCCTGCACCCGTCGCTTCATATCAGTCATGGCCGTACTAAGCGCCTTGTCGTTTTCAATCCCGACAGTCACGCCACCGACCTCTGTCTTGTGCGCAACGTCAGGCGAAGACACTTTAAGCACCACCGGATAAGTAAGCGCCATCTCCTGAGGCGCTTGAATCAGTGCTTGGGGCGCGATTTTGAGCCCCAACGCACCAAAGAGTTGCCCTGCTTGATACTCAGTCAAACTGCCCTGTTTGGGTAGCCCTTTGAGCCACTCAATCGGCTCCACCCGGACGGGGGGTTGCTGTGCCGCCTCAAAAAACACCGCTAAGGCATGGGCGCAGGACTCGGGTGTGCGAAAGGCGGCCATGCCGGCTTGTTGTAACACCTGCAAAGAAGCCATGGCTTCGGGCGCCAAGAAGACCACGAGTGGTTTGGTGTCAGGCTTGGACGCCTGCGTCAGTGGCTTAACCGCTAATTCAGGATGAAACTGAGCCGATGAACCCACCACGCTTAAGACCGCATCGCACCAGTCAGAGAGCAATAACTGTTCCAACAAATCTTGATACTGCTCGCTCGTGGCCGCAAGGGTGAGGTCCATCACAGGCGCCGAACGCAAAGTCAGTCCGCGTGATTGCATGTGGTTGATGAAATGATCTGGTGGGGCAACCGCGATACCTGAAGCAAGACCCAAGTTGTCCACCACGGTCGCTGCACCCCCACCGGTGGTCGTGATCACTGCCACACGAAGGGGCTGCCCAGGTGGTAAGTGAGGTCGGGGATACATCAATGCCAAGGGAATGATTTCAAAGAGGGTTTCTAGGTGATGCACACGCAAGACACCATAGGATTTCAGGAACGACTCAATCGCTTTGTCATTACCTGCTAGCGCTCCTGTGTGTGACTGCGCCAGCGCATCGCCTTGCTCGGAACGGCCTAATTTATAGGCAATCACTGGCTTACCAACCTCACTGGCCCGCGCGAGCGCTCGCGCCAAACAAGGCGCGTCACGGATCGTCTCCAAAAACAGCAGGATAACGCTCGTTTGCTCGTCATCCACCAAAACATCCACGATCTCACCCACGGTGACATCACTTTCATTGCCAACGGAAATGGTTTTAGAAACACCAAAACCCCGTGCTGCCGCGCGAGATAGCAAGGAACCCATCATTGATCCGCTTTGCGACACCAGACTGACAGAACCGGCAATCATTTCCTTGGTTTCAAAAACAGCATTGACAGACATGATCAAACCCGTGTGCAAATTTGCCAACCCGATACTGTTAGGCCCAACCACACGCATGCCAAGTTCGCGGGCACGCGCCACCAATTCGTCTTGTTTGGCTTGCCCTTCGGGTCCTGTTTCACCAAAACCATCGCTATAGATCGTCAGGAGCTTGACGCCAGCTTCACCACATGCCTCGACTTGCTCGAGCACACGTTGCCCATTGACCATGATAAAGGCGTGATCCACAGGGCCTGGGCAGGCTCCCACCGTTTGCCAGGCTTGCTCTTCTAAGACCGCTGTCTGCGTATGATTAACGGGGTAAAGCGTTACATCACAGTGATGCTGGCGAGAAAACCGCAGCGGCCTGGCCGTGTTTTTTTTAGGGTTTGAAGAAACCCCAATCAACGCCACTTGCGAGGGGTTAAAGAGCGCTTGAGATAGCGTTGCGTTTGAGTCTGATCTTGTCATGTCGACTTACTCGCGATGCCAAACTGGCTTAATCATGTGGTTAACGCACAAGTCTCCCGCAAATTTGCTTCGCTTAGAAACCGTGGCGCATTAGTAACTAACATTATCATGTTGAATCTCATTTCTGACCGTCCGTTAAAGGGTGCCCCATCCCCCCCTTGCCCCATACCCCATCGCAACGCGTCACGCGCCACTCACGCGACCTATGCTAAGGACTTAGTAGTGGGGCTTCCCCTGCTTCCCATACCTTATTTACGGTGATATGGTGCGAATAGTCTTGTTGCCCGCGCCAAGCATGGTGTATGTGCCAAGATAAATCTAAAAATACTTTTTTGGAGACTTGATTTATGTTTAGAAAACTATCAAAAGGCCTTGTGCTCGCCACAGCGATTGCCTCGGCCGGTCTATTTACAGCAACGGCACAGGCCCAAGCCAATAACTATCCTGATCGTCCCATCACACTTTTGGTGGGATTCTCTCCAGGCGGCGCAACAGACATCATTGCCCGACTGCTCGCAAGCGGACTTGAGAAAGAGCTTGGTCAACCGATTGTGGTAGAAAACAAACCAGGTGCTGGCTCAAATATTGCTGCCGCCGAAGCCGCAAGTGCAGATCCCGACGGTTACACGCTTTTCATGGGCACCATCGCACAGACCATTAGCCCCAACATCCGTTCGAATTTGCAGTACGACACCAAACGCGACTTTATTCCCGTCATTCAAACGATGGCTTCGCCCAGTATCCTCGTGGTCAATCCTGACATACCTGTCAACACCGTCGAGGAATTTATTGCTTACGCCAAAGCCAATCCTGGCGAAATAACCATGGCTTCTTCGGGCGTTGGTGGTTCGCCTCATATGGCCATGGAGCTGATGAATATACGTTCTGGCATCGACACGTTGCATGTGCCTTACAAAGGGGCAAGTAATGCAATGAATGACGTTTTAGCGGGAGTGGTTTCAGGTGGCTTTAAGACAGCAACCGCGGCCATACCGCAAATCAAAGCCGGCAAGATTCGTCCGTTGGCCGTCGCGTCAACCGAACGCATCAAACAGCTACCTGATTTGCCCACCATGGCAGAAGCAGGGGTTGAGGATTTTTATGTGACGTCATGGAATGGCATTTTTGTGCCTGCTGGGACACCCGCAGACATCGTCGCCAAAATCTCTGCCGCAACGACTGCTGTGCTTGAGCAGCCCAGTACTATTGAAGAGTTTGAAAAGCGTTCGGCTTCCGCTGTCGGTGGGTCGCCAGAAGACTTCCAGATCTTCATCAGCGACGAACTCGACAAATGGGGCCAAGTTGCCAAAGAAGCGAACGTTCGAATCGACTAACACCTTGCAGGAAAGCAGCGACCATGGAGTTTTCGTTATCACCTGAGCAGCAAACGTTTCAGGACGCCGTCACCCGGTTTGCGCAACGGCATCTAGAAGCCAATGCATTGGCTCGCGCCCATTCGGATGAGTATCCGTGGGATGTCAGCAAGCTGATGGCCGAACAGGGCTTGTTGGGCATCACCGTCGCTGAAGAGGATGGTGGGGTCGGTGGCAGTTTGATGGATGCCGTCCTTGCCATCGAAGCGGTGGCCAGTGTCTGTCCGCGTAGCGCTGATGTGGTTCAGGCCGGCAATTTTGGGGCCATCCGTGTACTAGCTGAGTACGGTTCTCGGGACCTAAAGGAAAGGTTCTTGACCCCGCTGCTCTCAGGTGAAGCGTTGATTTCCGTGGGGATGACCGAGCCGGATGCCGGCTCGGCCGTCACCGAGTTACGCAGTCACGTGACGCGTGACGGCAATGGTTGGCGACTTAACGGCACCAAGGTGTTTAACACCCACATCCCGCACGCTGCCTACATGATTGTTTATTGCCGTTTCGGACCGGGCACTCACGGCATTGGGTCGGTATTGATCGATACGCGTGCCGAAGGCGTGCGCTTTGGCAAACCCGTCTCATACATGTCAGGCGAGAAGTGGACCCAAATCTACTTCGACAATACGTTTGTGCCAGACGATCAGGTCATTTTGGGTGAAGGTGGCTTTAAAAAGCAGATTTCAGGCTTTAATGTTGAACGGCTTGGCAATACCGCCCGTTCATTGGCCTTGGGACGCTATGCGTATGAGCAGGCGCGACAGTGGGCCTTACAGCGTGAGCAGTTTGGACGCCCTTTGTGCGAATTTCAAGGCTTGCAGTGGAAATTCGCCGATATGAAGATCAAACTGGATGCGGCCCAGCTACTGCTTTATCGTGCAGCTGTTAACGCCGACAAGGGTCTACCCTCACCCATGGATACTGCCATCGCCAAAGCCTACTGTAACCAAGTCGGGTTTGACGTGGCCAACGACTCACTGCAGGCCATGGGCGCCACCGGATTTAGCATGGAGTCTTTGGTGGAGTATTGCCTGCGGCGTTGTCGCGGCTGGATGATTGCAGGGGGTTCGACGGAAATGCTCAAGAACCGAATCGCAGAAGGTGTCTTCGAAAGGAGCTTCTCGCAAAGACCACCAAAAGTCGCAAAAAGCAAGGATCACGCATGACAGCTGACAAATTAGAAAAGTGGCGTGGTTATGTGCCAGACGAGGAGCTTGAAACTTACCGCAAAGCGGGATTCGCTCAACCCATCGGTATGGGCAAGAAAGCAGCACTGCTGAACATTGACACCACTTATATGTTTGTGGACCCGAGCTATTCCATGTGTGGTCGAGAAATGGGTGATTTGATTGACGCCCTTAATAGCTTGACGCAAACCTTCAGAGATTTGGGATTACCCATCTACTACAGTCGCCGTGATGATCGAAGTCACCCGACTTATCGCGGTGTTTGGAACCACAAGTTGCAGGAACCCGATGCCTTTCAATATGCGAACGACCCGAAAGCCGATCAATGGCCTGACAGCTACGGCCCGCGTCCAGAAGACCGCATTATCCTCAAGAATAAACCGTCCTGTTTTTTTGCGACGCCCTTAGAAGCCTTCTTACGGTATGACCATGTCGATACGCTGATCATTTGTGGCGTTTCAACGTCGGGGTGTGTGCGATCGGGCGCCGTGGATGCTTTCTCACACAATTTTCGCAGCATCATCGTAGAAGACGCGTGTGGTGACCGCAGCCCTCAGGCGCACAAGGCCAACCTGTTTGATTTAGACATGAAATTTGGAGACGTCGAATCGCTCGCTGAAACCATCGCCGCCCTCAAAACACACTACGGCAAACCATAGCACCAACCTGATACATCGTTTTGATAGAGGCATCGCATCATGATGCCTCTTTCTGTTTTTAACGACTCGTGACCGTTATTTTTTCGCGAAACGGCCCTCAAGTTCGGTCCACTCACTGTAATCAAACAGATCCCACAACCCGCGATGATCAACCATACGGTCTGAGAAGGCCGCTGTTGACCCATTCTCTTTTAAGGTTTGCAACATCAGAGCGCCTTGCGAAGCCATCATGCGCGTCAAGGAATTGGGGTAAATGGCAACGCGATAACCGATCTCTTGAAGGGTAGCTGCGTCAAAGAGCGGTGTGCGGCCGCCTTCGACCATGTTAGCCAGTGTCGGCGCTTTGATCTGTTCGTTGACCTGCCGCATCTCAAGTTCGCTTTCCGGTGACTCGACAAACAGCACGTCTGCACCAGCCTCATGGTAGCGATGGGCGCGCTCGATTGCAGCGTCAATGCCAAGTGAGGTGCGTGCGTCGGTGCGGGCAATGATCATTAATTGCTGGTCATCACGCGCATCCACCGCCGCCTTGATACGTCCCACCATTTCGTTGGTATCGACCACCGTGCGACCGAGTTCATGACCACATTTTTTGGGCCAGGTCTGATCTTCAATTTGAATGCCACTGACACCCGCTCGCTCTAGATCTTTCACTGTACGAATCACATTAATCGGCCCACCGTAGCCCGTATCGGCATCACAAATCAAAGGGATATCTACGCTGTCAGCCATGCGCATGACCCGTTCGAGAATTTCACCAAACGAGATTGCACCGATATCCGGTGCACCGAGGGCACTCATCGATAGCCCAGACCCTGTGATGTAGCCTGCCGTAAATCCAGCCTTTGCCACGAGCTTGGCAGTAATGCAGTCAAAACAGCCCGGCACCATTAGTAGGTCTTTCGAACTCAACGCCGCCCTTAGGCGAGCATTTTTACTGCGTGCTTGGCCACGTGTTAAGCCCACGGGATAGGTTGACTGGTCGTTCATTACTGTCTCCATTGCAGCACAAGACTGCCTTATTATCGATATTGTTTTTTTTACTACGGGTGATGACTGTACGGCTTAAACCTTAGGTGATGTCAGCCAAGGAAATCGCTGACTGTAAGTATCCTCGAACGCGCTGATTTCAGTGTCATAACCCAATGTGAGGGCCACTTCATCCACGCCTTGTAATAGACATGTTTTGCTAAAGGGATCGACGTCAAAAGATGCACGGTGGCCATCACTTTGGACACACTGGTTGACAAGATCCACGGTCATCAGACCGAATGGGGATAAATTCGCTCGCAATGCCGCATGATCAGCTTGTGGCAGCCGAATCGGCAGCAGTCCATTCTTAAAGCAGTTGTTGAAAAAGATGTCACCAAAGCCCGTGCCAACCACCACTCGAATACCATAATCAACCAAAGCATAGATCGCTCCCTCACGAGACGATCCACAGCCAAAATTGTCATGAACAACAAGGATTTGAGGTGCATCTATCGCGTTTAAGGGGTGTTCAGGCATCGGGGCGTTATCGGCATCAAATCGCGCATCAAAAAACAAGTATTGTCCGTAGCCTGCTGCCCTGTCTTTCTTCAGAAACCGTGCTGGAATGATTTGGTCGGTGTCGATATTTGAGCCTGGCAGGTCGAGGGCGCGCGCAGTCAGACATTGCAAAGGCTCAAAGACTGTTTCTGATCGACTCATAACCACTCCCTGACATCTGACAAATAACCGTTAACAGCCGCTGCTGCAGCCATGGCTGGACTCATTAAGTGAGTACGGGTGCCCCTGCCCTGTCTCCCAACAAAGTTTCGGTTTGACGTGGAAGCGATGCGCTCACCCGGTTCACCCGCATCGCCATTCATGGCCGCACACATGGAGCAACCTGCCGAACGCCACTCTAGTCCTGCTGCCATGAACACACGGTCCAACCCTTCGGCTTCAGCGGCTTGCTTGATGAGACCCGAACCGGGCACGACCATCCCTGGCACACGGACTTTGCGCCCGCGCAAGACACGGGCGGCCTCTCGCAAATCGCTCAAGCGGCTATTGGTGCACGAGCCGATGAAGACTCGATCAATAGCAATATCTTTTAAACGGGTGCCTGGTGTAATCGCCATATAGTCCAATGCCGCATTGGCACTGGCACGTTTGGCGGCATCGTTTAAATGAGCGGGGTCAGGCACGACCCCGTCAATTGGTGCGCTCGCATCAGGGCTGGTGCCCCAAGTCACCATGGGTTTGATCTGGCTGCCGTCTAGCACCACCTCTCGATCAAAGCTCGCATTGTCATCGGACTTCAGTGTCCGCCAATAGGCCAGTGCTTGATCCCATTGCTGGTCTTTCGGCGAGTGCGGTTTGCCGTGCAAGTAGTCAAACACCACATCGTCAGGCGCGATCGAACCGAACCGCGCACCCGCTTCAATCGACATGTTGCAGATGGTCAATCGACCCTCAATGCCAAGCGATTCGACGGCCGTACCTGCAAATTCGATGGCATGTCCAACCGCGCCGGCAGCACCGATTTTGCCGATAACCGCCAAAATCAAGTCCTTGGCACTGACCCCAGCCAAAAGTGCACCATCGACTCGCACGCGCATGGCTTTGGGTTTGACTTGCCAAAGCGTCTGGGTGGCCATGACATGCATACTCTCAGACTGACCAATGCCAAAGGCAATTGCCCCGAGTGCCCCGTGTGTAGAGGTATGACTGTCGCTGCAAACCACAGCCATGCCAGGCAGCGTGAGGCCCTGCTCAGGCCCAATCACGTGCACAATCCCCTGTCGCTCGTCGGCTAACTTGAAATGCGGGACCTGACCCCACTGCATATTACGATCAAATTGAACAATCATCTTGCCCACTTCCTCACTGGCTGCCTCTTCGGCCAAGCGACTGTGAGTAGGCACATAATGATCGGGCACACCAAACACGCGGTCGGGATGGCGCAGTGAGAGGTGACGTGCGCGTAAGGCATTAAACGCATGGAAAGAGCCTTCATGCACGATGTGTCTATCAATATAGAGCAGCGACGGTCCTTCGTCCCTTGGCAGCACCAAATGCGTCGACCAAATTTTATCGAACAGTGTCAGGCTCATGAGTCACCGTTGTAATGATTAGCAAAAGACGCCGACTTCTTTGAAAAGTCACACTGGCGTACCAACAGTTTAATAGGATGCGCGCCTAAGACGGTCAACTTTTGTACCACAGCATTGAGCGAAAGATGGCACATCAGATTAATCATCTCAGCGGGCGCGCCCTCGTTATCATTTCTACCGTGTTACAAAAGACGGTAACCGGTTGGAGCAAAAACCAACCAAACAACCAATCTTTAGGAAATCATCATGACCGAAGATCCCCGATGCTGTGGCAGTGGCACCTGTATTATCAACGACGATGGCCTGTGCTGGTGTGGGCAACAATGGGATGGCGATAAGATGTGTTTTCCTGCCCAAAGCAACGACAGCACCGAGAACGCCGACGAGTCAAAACCGTCAGCTGGCGATCGCTGATCGAGCTAGATATAACAACAACCGCAAATCAACCGACCTTAGACATATTTCCCAGTATGGCGCTTGCGACACCCATCAAAACCTATCTGGATTCGCCACGGACACCGACGTTGGTGCTACCGCCCAAAGCATGTGACAGCCACGTTCATGTGTTTGGGCCTTCGTCTTGTTTTCCCTACAGTGAAAACAGAAACTTCACCCCTGTTGACGCGCCAAAGGAAAAGCTCTTTGCACTGCACAAACGCCTTGGTATCGAGCGCTGCGTGATTGTGCACACCGCACTGCATGGTTTTGACTTGAGGGTCACAGAAGATGCGATTGCGCATGGTGGCGGCAAATACCTTGGCATCGCTCTCGTCGAGCCCACGGTGACGCAAAAAGAGTTGCAACGATTAAAAACAGCTGGGTTTCGGGGTGTGCGATTCAACTTCATGAAACACCTCCCATCGACCCTGTCTGCCGATGAATTATTGAGTTTTTGTGGACGCTTGGCTGATATCGACATGCATCTGCAAGTTCATTTTGAAAAAGAACTGATCGACGTTTTAGCGCCAACATTTGCTTTATGTGCCAAGCGATTGCCTGTTGTGCTTGACCACATGGGCCGAGTCAACGCCCGGGATGGGCTTACGGGCGAACATTACAGCGCGCTATGTCGCCTGTTAGAGGCGTCTGATTGCTACGTCAAAGTCAGCGGCATCGATCGAGTCGATGACAAACCGCCTTACCTAGCCGGTAAACAGCTTGCCGCTGACTTATTCCAACGTTTTCCCGAGCAATGCCTTTGGGGATTAGATTGGCCACACCCCAATCACACGCATGTACCCGACGATGTCACGCTGCTTGAAGCCCTTGGCGACATCGCGCCAAACGCATCCGCGCTGGAAACACTGTTGGTACACAACCCACAAAAACTTTTTAAATTTGAAGACTGAACCACCGCGTTGTGATCACCACCCGTTATGGCTAGACTAAAAGTAAAAATACACCCTGTGTTCGAACGAACCGTTTAGATCGAAAGGAGATTCCCGTGAAAACCGATGTGGTCTTATTCAAAGCACGAATCAAACTAACACGCGTGGATCAACTCAACGAAAGCGCGTTGGAATCCCTCGTGGACGCAACTCTTGCGGGCAGTCGCATCGGGATGGACACTGACATCGCGCCTGAATCAAAACGCTTGCTTTGCTACGCCTACGTGCGGCCCAAAGACGTGGCTAAAATCGGTAACAAACAACGTAATCAATGGGAAAAAGCCTGGCAGAAGCTAACCGGTGACAAGCAAGCCACCGTCTCGCGGCTGACCACAACCCTTGAACGCACCGGCGCGAGCACCGGCGAACCCAGCACCGCGCTTTATGTGGTCGAGACCGACGCTGACAAGGGCTGGTTTGACGAGATCAGCGCGTGGTATGACAGCGAGCACATGCCGGGCTTGGCAGCCGTTGCAGGTACGGTCCACACGGTGAGATTTCTCAATGCCGATCACAACCCGAGATCAGTGGCTTGCTATGATCTCACCCATCCTGAGGTCATGGGCTCTGCGCCATGGTTGGCCGTGCGCGGCTCACCGTGGAGCGATCACTGCCGCCCGCACTTCAAGAACACGCTGCGCACCATGTTCCGACTGACCCAGTAGGGTCAGCACCCCACAGAACGCCTCAGGTGCATGTAAGGCGATTAATTGAGCAAACCGAGCACGGCTGCATCGACGTCAATGCCGTCACGCAGTCGATCGCGCATACGACCAAGCTCTATCTCACCCGGCACCAACACGGGCTGATCAGGATTGGCTGACTCACTGGCGTGCAGGATCATCATGAAGTCCTTCATCCGCGACAATAACCAACCGCTTGGCCCCAAGACTTTGGCGTCAATAAGCAAAAAGAAATGCCCAAGGTTCTGCGCCTCTTCTGGGGCATCTACCCACGATTTCACATGGGTCAAGTAAGCCGCGTCCGACATCACGCCGGCCAACAAGTCCACCATCAACGCCAGGCCGTAGCCCTTATAGCCTCCCATGGGTTGCAAGAAGCCGTCTAACGCTTTGGAGGGGTCGGTGGTTGGGTTGCCTTTGGCATCCGTGGCCCATGTCTCAGGAATCGGCTTGCCGTCACGCAAAGCCGAACGAATCTTTGCCCGCGCGGCCACACTGATGGCCATATCCAGCATAAAGTGGTTGCCATCATCGCCGGGGGCACCAAAACCGAGCGGGTTATTCCCTAGTCTCGCGTCGCTGCCGCCCCAAGGGGCGATGGTGGTCGTGGCGTTACTGCACACCAGACTGACGAAACCGGCTTGGGCCGCTTCGTACAGATATGGCGAGATCGGCCCAAAGTGGTTGCTGCCGCGCGCAAAACCAACCGCAACACCGTGTTCACGAGCCGTCGCCATGGTGGCTTGCAAAGTCCGCATGCCCACCACCGGGCCCAGACCGTTATCACCGTCCACTTTAATGACGCCATTGGCTGCACGTTCGATTTGAATCGCTGGCTTTGGGTTGATGCCGCCGATCCGCAAACGTTCTCCGTAAGATTCGAGCCGGCTCAAGCCATGCGTTGTTAAACCGAAAAGGTCTGCCATCACCAACAAATCGGCGCACAAACGGGCATCGTTTGCTGGCACGCCAAGCCTTTCAAATGCAACCTTACCTTGGTCTCGTAGCTGCTCGGCCGAGCGCTTTTCTGATGTCGACATGATTGTTCTCACGGTATTTAACTTGACGTGTATCGTAGCCTACGGCGAGAATGTCTCTAAGCGTCTAGATTGCCAATCAAGCACCGCTGTTCGTACATGCATTTTTGGTGCGAGTTCCGGGTGCTGATCGCGCACCACCTGTCCGGCAAAGTCCGCTAAAAAGCGGGCTTTCAACTCTGCCCGTGAACGATCCATACCGACCTGTTCATAAGGGACAGAGGCCAACAGTAAAAAACCGTCATCTGGGATACGAGCCTCAGACATATTCGCGTTAATAATTTCAGCCGCGGTATGAATCGGATGCGCAAGATTGGGGCTATATGGACCAATAATCAGCGCCAGATTCGGCGTGTGCAACCAATCAAAGCCTCTGCCCAAACAAATCACCCACTCTCGATGTTCAATGTCTAACAGTCGCTCCTGCCGGGCATTTTGTGCTCTCATCTGCTCAATATGACGGATGTTACCCATCAGCAGTGGCATGAGGTCATGACGCATGTCAAGGGGCATGTCTGGCAGCAACGCCGCCACCTCAAGGGCCATCGTATCGCTATCTTTACCGATGCAATCCGCGAGATTTAAAGTGGGGCCAGAGACACGCGAGTGCAGTGTGATCGCGTCTTCGTCCGTCTCAAAACCGACCACCAAAGGATAGACGGACTGATGTGACTCGCCAAAGATGTGGGCCACTTGTTCGCGGATTTGCCAAGTGTGATCAAGGCCGGCTTGTTTGTTAAAGCAAAATCCGGCGCACCCACGCTTGGGATCGCCTTTGGCGAAGTGGTACGTAATCAACAAGAGCACCCGTCGGCCCTGCGCGATCATGCCCGTCACATGGTGTTGCAATACCTCACCAAGGTGTGGCCATCCCAAATCAAAGATACCGCCCAAATTACGAAATGGCATGACAATACCCGTAGGCGTTTGCGTCGCTACCGGGATATTAATGCGACCATCCATGCACTTTAATGCCACCATTGCGGTGGTATGTCTGCTGAGATAGCGCGTGCGTGCCAAAGTGGCTTCCGGGCTCCGATAGGCTTGCCCATGGTGGCGCGCTAACTCAAACAGCCAGTCAATTCATTCGGCAATAGGCCGTTGGTATGTGTCAGGCATACGATCAAGATTAAGTTTTTTTTATAAAAAGTGCAATTTTTAAATCAGTATGAAATCCACTTTCAGAACCACATTGCATCTAGGTTGATATTAGAACTGCCCTGCGTGCCACGACCCCAAGGGTTAACGTGAATAACGCCAGTCCCTTTTCCCTCTCAAAAGCCCGCACTACCCAAGTACCCCCGCAACCTTGTAACCTTACGGCGGTGAAGTTTTCCTATTTTTCATTGAATGAGTGATTGACCGTGACTAATTTTGATCAAGAAGCCGATATTGTGGTGGTAGGTTTTGGTGGGGCAGGCTCGGCGGCTGCCATCTCAGCGGCCGACGGCGGCGCCAGCGTTATCTTGCTCGACAAAGCCCCTGAACACGCGGTCGGTGGCAACACCCGCGTCTCCTCACAAGGCTATCTGAACCCAACCGATCCAGAAACAGCTGCCACATACCTCAGGGCGCTTTGCGGCCCTTTTGAGGTCCCGGAGAAGATGATCGAAGTTTGGGCTCAAGAGAACTGTAAGAACAATGAGTGGCTTACCAGTATTGACGGCGATCCTCAAGAGCATCAACCGCCACCGGCAGGCATTGAGTACCCTCACCTACCCGGCGCCGAATCCGTTCGTAAATATCACCATGGCGATGTTTTAGGCTATTCAAAGACGTGGGAATTTCTGGAGCAGTCCGTTAAGTCCAGGCCACAGATTAAGATCTTCTACGAAACCCCTGCAACCGAGTTGATCCAAATCGCCAACGGTGAAATTGGGGGTGTGATCGCACAGCATAACGGTCAATCGATACGTATCAAGGCCAAAAAGGGCGTCATCTTGACTTGTGGCGGCTTTGAAAACAATCAAGACATGATTCGCAACTTTCTGCCCGGTGTGCCTTTTTGCTACACCTCAGGCTCGCCTTACAACGAGGGAGACGGTATTCGAATGGCCATGCAAGCCGGGGCAGACCTCTGGCATATGAACAACTATGCTGGCCCGTCCATTGCTTTCAAAGCGCCTGAGTTTCCGACAACGTTTTCAATCATCGCCTTGCACTTCTCACATGAGCCGCCTGGCGGCATGATTATCGTTGGCGGTGACGGCAAGCGATTCATCAATGAAAAGTACAAACACAAACACGGCAAGATTCCAATGGGAGACCAATGGGCACCTATGCCCGTACGAACCCCGATGTACATGATTTTTGATCAGGCTTTGCTTGATGCTGGCCCACTCTATGACAGCAAACCCAATCGTGGCTGGACGCCCATCATGATTGGATACGAGTGGAGCCAAGACAATCGCAAAGAGATCGAACGTGGCTGGATCAAACAAGCCGAAAACGCTCAAGCCCTAGCTGAGGCATTATCGATAAATGCGACGGCACTAAGCGAGTCCATTGAAAAGTGGAATGCCTCGGTCAGCCAAGGGCAGGATGCTGAATTTGGACGCACCAAGTCGCTATACACCATGGCTAAAGGCCCGCTATACGCGTTACCGCTCGTACCGAGTATGCTCAATACCCAAGGCGGTCCCCGGCGCAACGAGCGTGCCGAAGTGTTGCGCCCCGATGGTCAGCCCATTAGCCGGCTATATAGCGCAGGTGAAATGGGATCGATCTTTGGGTACCTGTATCAGGGCACAGGCAACATTGGTGAATGCTTTGCATTTGGCCGCATTGCGGCTCAGGAGGCGCTTGCCCAGACCCCTTGGTCAGATAAATATTGATCGTGATTGGTCACGCCGCGAACATCATCCTGCGTGATTGGCTACCAGCCAATCACGCACACATTTAACAAACACCGCATGCTGGCAATGAGGGAAGAAATGAGCGCCCTGCTCTATCACCTTCAATGTGGCGTTTGGAAGGCAGCGTGCCAATTCTTCTTGTAAAAACAAGGGGATAATCATGTCATCGCGTGCGCCAAGCACCAAACAAGGCTGGGTGAGTTGCTCAATGTCCTTTCTCCGATCATACGCCAACAGCGCAGCAATCCGCTCTTTGGTCACGGCGACACGCTCGTCTGACCAAGGCTCTGTCGATGCGATAAAATGCTGCGGCTGATCAATAAGCCATTGCGGTGTGCTCGACAGAAACGGACCAATCGTCTCGTATAAATTGGGATCGGTTTCGAGTAGCTTGAGCCGCCAACCAAATAGCGCTTCTAAATAAGCATGTGGACCCGCCCAGGAACCGCTGAGGACCAAGCTGCGAATTCGGGCTGGAGTCGCCAAGGCCATGGTCATCGCGATGCAACCGCCTGTCGAATGGCCCACCACATGCGCCTGTTCAATATGGAGGGCGTCAAGAATCGCCATGGCGTCTAATGCGAGGCGATCGACACTGACGGTCGAATCGCCCCTTTTTGACGCGCGCAGCCCACGCTGATCAAAAGTGATCGACATAACGCCATCGATCTCAGGACAAATCTTTTCCCAAAAACGGCCAACGCCACTCAGTCCACTCACCCAGAGCACCGGTATGCCTTGGCCCATAACGCGACCGCGCATTGTGGCGCCATCCGATAAATTCACTTGAAAATCACGCCATAGAGACACGTGTACGACTCCCTGAAGACGACCTCAAGAAAACAGGTCTTGCATAGCCTAACAACTTAAATGACTCAATCTCAACCCAAAGCGGGCACGCTAAAAATAACTTCTGCCTCGACCTCTTTCTGACCTAGCACATCCAACATTCAACCAACCAAGACAATAACCGCTTATTGACCTTCAGTGATCTCGTTGAAAACACCACGAAAATAAACGCTACCAAGAACCGCTACCATTACCCACAACAAATTTCGATCTCTAATAAGCGCACTCGTAGAGTTGCTTGCTGTGGTCTTTCGCGCTAACTTGAGCAGCGATCTTTTAACCAGTGGACACTTTGATGACAACAAATACCCCGCAGTACAACTCACTCGGTCACAGTGGTCTCTTGGTCCCACGCTTATGGCTCGGCGCCATGATGTTTGGCGACCAAACCAACGAACACGTTGCCAATGAGATGGCGGCGATGGCCCGTGATGCCGGTCTGAACGCAATCGACACCGCAGATAACTATGCAGGCGGTGAATCGGAACGCATTGTGGGCAAACTCATCGCCCAAGATCGCTCACGCTGGGTATTGGCAACAAAAGTGGCCAATCCAATCGGAAAGGAGCCTAACGACCAAGGGCTCTCTAGACGCTGGGTCATGCAAGAGATCGATAACAGCTTAAAACGCTTGAACACCGACTGCATTGACGTCTACTACATGCACAAAGACGATGAGAGAACGCCTATTGAAGAAACGCTTGCGAGCTTTGCACGTTTAATTGAGTTAGGCAAAATCCGTTATTACGGTATCTCTAACTTCAGAGGCTGGCGTGTGGCGCGAATCGTTGAAACCGCTAGGCGCATGGGCATTCCCCAACCTATCGTTTGCGAGCCGCCTTACAGTGCGGTGACACGCCTCATCGAGACGGAGATTCTGCCGGCTTGCCATTATTACGGTGTCGGCGTGGTGGCATACAGTCCACTTGCGCGAGGTGTACTCACGGGCAAGTATGCGCCAGACACCGAGCCAGATCCTAATAGCAGGGCAGGACGTGGCGACAAACGGATGCACCAAACAGAATTCCGACGGGAATCCATCGACATCGCGCAAGGGCTCAAAGCGCATGCCATTGCGCGTGGCATTAGCCCGACACAATTTGCCATCGCCTGGGCACTGAACAATCGCTTGGTCAATGGCGTGATCGGAGGGCCTCGAACCCTAGAACAATGGAAGGACTATATCGCCGCCTTATCCATTGAAATTTTACCCGAGGACGAGGCATTAGTGGATAGTTTGGTACCACCCGGCTATGCCTCAACCCACGGTTTTGTGGATCCCCAGTACCCATTAAAGGGACGATTGCCGCGTTAGACGGTCAAGCCAAACGCCGACAAATCGAGTCAGTAACATCCGTGCAACTGGCGCGACCTCCAAGGTCAGCCGGCACGGCTGCAGGGTCCTTTAGCGCATCTTCGACGGCGGCTTCGATGCGTTGCGCCGCCTCTAAAAGTGAAGCATCCTCATGACGTTGTCCTAACCAGCGCAGCATAAAGGCGCCAGATAAGATAGTCGCCAATGGGCTGGCCACATTTTGTCCCGCGATGTCGGGAGCTGATCCATGGGCGCCTTGAAACAGGGCATGGTGGTCACCGATTTCAGCCGAGGGGGCAAGACCCAGACCACCAACAGTACCCGCGCCAAGATCTGAGATGATGTCGCCAAACATGTTTTCGGCAACGATCACATCAAAATGATCGGGCCGCTTGACCATGTGGACCGTAATGGCGTCGACATAGGCGTAGTCAAGCGCTACAGCGGGAAACTGCTTGGCCACGTCTTGACATACGGCCCTGAAAAAAGCGTAGCTGCGAAGAATATTGGCCTTGTCGCAGATCGTTAGCCGTTGGACATGGTCCTTGGGTGCCCCATTTCGCGTGCCACACAACTCCAATGCAAATTTGGCAATCCGCTCAATACCGTGACGCGTCATCACCAAAGTGTCCGTTGCCACGCTGTCGCGAAGGATGGTGCCGCCGCCACGACTGGCATAAAGCCCTTCGGTGTTTTCGCGCACGATCACGTAATCAATACCACCCGGCTTTAAGCCCTTAAGCGGTGAAAAAGCGGGATCATAAAGTTTGATCGGACGAACGTTGGCATAAAGGTCAAGTTTGAATCGCAATTGCAAGTGAAGATCATTCCCGACCTCTGTGCCATCGGGGTAGGTTGCCTCCGGTAGACCAGCCGCGCCATGCAAAATGGCATGGGCGTTGCGACATGCGGCAAATGTATCGTCGTCAAGCACATGACCTGTTTGGAGGTAATGATTGGCACCACCGGGAAGCTGTTCGAATTGGAGTTGTGTTTGTGGCGTGGCCGCGTTTAAAACGGCGACGGCCGCTTGACAAACTTCCGGACCGATACCATCACCCTCAAGGGTTGCGATTTGATAGGTTTGCAAGACGAGTCTCCTTTGAAAATAGTGCTTTATTGTAGGGCTCGAATGACGCCTTGAGACGTTGTCAGACCACCCGAAAGAAATCATTTGGGCTAGTATGAGTGCGTCGACTTCACCATGTTTCTCACTTGACTTTGGAAGCCTGTCATGACCGAATCGTTCGTCCTACCGACCACTGATCCAGATGTGAATATTGTTGGCCGTAAACGCGGATCCGGTCCGCCGTTATTGTTGCTGCATGGCAACCCGCTGACGCACATGAGCTGGGATCGGATCGGGCCTCGTTTGGCAGATGAGTTCACTGTCGTGACTACTGACTTGCGTGGATACGGTGACAGCAGTAAGCCTGCGGGTCGACCCGATCACAGCAACTATTCGTTTCGTCGCATGGCGCAAGACCAAGTTGACGTGATGCACGAACTCGGCTTTGAGCGTTTTGCTGTTGCCGGTCACGATCGTGGGGCGCGTACGGCCTATCGGATGGCTTTGGATCATCCCGATAAGATTAAAGGTGTTGCGTTTTTAGATATTTTGCCCACTCACTGCGTTTTTAGGAATATTCAGGCGCAAATGGCCATGGACCTCTACCACTGGTGGTTCATGGCGCAACCGGTCGGTTTTCCAGAAACGTTTATAAGCGGGCACGAGCGCTACTACATCACCACCAAGTTGCTGAGCCAAGGCCCTGGAAAAGGTGGTTTTACGCCAGCAGAGATTGAAGAATACGTTCGGGTCTGCACCCCAGAAAACATACATGCGGTGTGCGAAGACTATCGGGCCGCTTTTCATATTGATCTACCGATGGATACAGCAGACTACGAAGCAGGTCACAAAGTAATACCGCCGGCACTGATTCTGTGGGGTGCTAAAAGTCACACGGCACTTCACCACGACCCACGCATCGTTTGGCCGAAATACTGTGACAACATCGTGGATATGGCAGAACTCCCCTCAGGGCACTACCCGAATGAGCAAGCGCCCGAAGAGACATATCAAGCATTACAGGCTTTCTTTTCAAGGTATGCGACGTAACGAGATTGTCTTTTGGAGAGATAAAGCTGAAAGACTTTAATGGACTAATGATATCGCCACTGTTTTCACACACCAAAGGCGCGCCGCCACAGACACGCAAGAATGGTGGCAAATGGCGGCGAATCGACAACCTGATTACGATACCGACCACTGAAAAGCTTTGCAATCATCTGATCACGTTGGCTACCCGCAAATTCGAAGGTTGCGGCTATTATTGCCCAACTACCAACCTTCCGTCGCCGTTTTAAATACTGCACATTGCAGCTTCTAAGTTAACGATTGCCTCACTGGTGTGCAAATACTTGTGCAATAGCCGATCTTCGCTGGTAACCTTCACTTGAAATCAATTTAAACAAATTTTGGGAGACATCTGCAATGATCAGTCATTTGGATCATCTGGTTCTGACAACAAAAGATGAAACCCGCTGTACCGATTTTTACGTACGCGTGATGGGCATGCGCTTGGAAACGTTCTTGGGAGGCACCCCACCCGCCCCAAGAAAAGCATTTATGTTTGGGCAACAAAAGATAAATTTGCACATATTTGGGAATGAATTTGAGCCAAAAGCCCAACTGCCTACCCCTGGATCCTTGGACCTTTGCTTTCTGGCGGATCGCCCTCTTGATCAAATCATTGCTCACTTGAACGCCTGTCAATGGCCTATAGAGGAAGGCCCAGTTAACCGTACGGGCGCTACCTCAAAAATCAGATCTGTCTATGTTCGCGATCCAGACCAAAACTTAATTGAAATCAGTGAGCCAATCACAGGCTAGTGTTTTGGCAAGCCGGACATCAAAATGCCACGTTGGGTTATTGGTCAACGATGAATCCATCAAAGTGTGGACGCATCGAAATAGGCTTTATTAAAGGCGGCCTAATTTTGTCGGCGTCATGCAGGATATTCATGCCCAGACCTGGACCATCGGGAATATCAACAAACCCGTTTTTAGGCAACGGCACCTTGTCAACCACATTGCTACCCAAATGTATGGGCAAAGACTCAAAAGTACCGGCCTCAAAGCCAGTTGCATACTCTTGAATCGCAAAGTTGGGGATAGCCGCCGCAAGCTGTAGACAAGCTGCCAATCCAATCGGAGACAACGGGTTGTGCGGGACAATTTGTACTTGATGCGCTTCTGCGATCGCAGCTACTTTTTTTGCACCGGTAATGCCACCACAGAGGCATAGATCAACACGCGCGTATTCAACACCGCCTCTGGCCATCAACGTTTGAAACTCATAAATAGTTGAAAACCGCTCACCCGTTGCGATGGGGATATGAATTTTTTCCGCAACACGAGCCATCGCATCATTGCTCTCAGGGCGGATGGGATCCTCAATGAACATGGGATGGGTGTGCTCTATGCCGCGCGCAAAAACAATCGCCTCGGCTGGGGTCAAACGCCTATGAATTTCTATTAACAAATCAACACGATCACCCACCACTTCACGCATGCGCTCCGTGTTCTCAATGGCGTCACGCATTTTTTTGATGTGAGTCTTGAAATAAACCTGATCGTTTCCTTCGTCTAGAAAAGGATTGAGATGCCCAAAAGCCGTGAATCCGGCGTTCATTTTGACTTCACACTCAACCAACATTTTCTCGATGGTGCTTTCGTAAATATGGCCGTAAATCCGTGCTTTGGTTCTCGCGGCACCGCCTAGCAATTCATAAATGGGAACATTAAGCGCCTTACCCTTAATGTCCCAGAGCGCCATATCAATAGCCGATATCGCAGCATTTTCAGCCATGCCTTGAAAGTAACTGAAACGGTGCATCACATTCCAGTGATGCTCGATGGGATAGGGATCTTTTCCTTCCAGATACTCAGCAAACCGTTTGATACAGGCACCTGCCGCCTCAATATGGCCCCAAGTGCCGGCTTCACCAAACCCTGTAATCCCTTCGTCGGTTTCGACCCGGACAAACATAAATTGACCAACATGCCAAGGCACAACTTTCAAAATTTTCATATTCATTCTCACACTGTCTGGTGGTTGTTTTGCGCACGGGTAAAGAGACATCAATTAAGATGATCATACATCCACAGACTAGGTCAGCGCAGCACGGCTTGGTCTCACAAGATCGCATTTTCTTTACACCAGCAGCGGCAAGATGTTGATCGGCTGTATCTATGCAGACTGTTAGACAAATTGATCAGCAGGGTTAACCGTCCTGACCTGTCCGACACTAGTCAGCCTGTGTCAACTCTAAACACACCAGATCCTTTGCAAGTAATGCATCTTCAATGGTCATAAAATGGTCCAAGAGAATTAAAATTTTTCGGCGCGCGATTGTTTTTTAACTTTTAGCCAATCACCTTAGGAGGCTGACCCAAAACAACCGACTACTCCTCAAGAGCTTCATCCCGTGTGACCATAAAAAGTTATCGTCCTTAGCTGTTTGCCAGATTGCTCTGTCGGAAACGGACGCCATTCCAAGTCAAACAATTTGAGAAGTACCTGGATATTCGTTCTGCAAAAAAAGGGACAAGTCGCCAAGACAAGTTCTCATCTGCCAACTACTTCATTAAACAGCCAAAGAATATGTGCGGTGCTCTCGATCTGCAGCAAAAGCGAGAACGGCTAGGATGTCGGCCAGCTCAAGCTCTGGGAAATCTTCGAGTATTTCCTGTTGTGTCAGTCCGCATAGCCGGCAAAGTAAAGCTCGATCGACATTTTCGCCATGGCTTTGATATGTTCATTTGGGCTCGAGAGTGCGTTTGCTAGACATTATCTGACCATCATACAAACGAGGATTGAGCCCAGCTTGTGTAACAAACGCCGCATCGTTCGTTGCCGATGCGCTTCACCATGTGTATTGCGTGAGAGCTTTGTGAGCCAAACTCGTGGATACAGTGATAGTCACTAAAATCGACTGCGCACGCTCGTGGCAGAAAACCTACGAACGCAAATACCCCAGTTGCTTCAATATCCGAACCACGTCAGGCCCGATATGTTCGTAGAATGGGCCTAGTCAAATTAATGGACAACAGAAGTCTCTAGGTTTTGGTGGTACAGGCGTTCAAATTCAACTGGTGTGACCCAGCCGTTGGCCGAGTGCCTGCGGACTCGGTTGTAGTAAATCTCAATAAAATCAAAGACCTGCTGATGCATTTCATGGCGTGTTCCGATGGGCTTGCCGAAGACGGTCTGCTTTTTAAACGTGGCAAAGAAGCTTTCGGCTACCGCGTTATCCCAACAATTTCCTTTTCTGCTCATACTCTGTAGACAGGCGTGCTTTGCTAGGATAGCTTTAAATGAGTGAGCACAGTACTGAGCGCCTCTATCTGTGTGCACAATAACGCCACTGGGTTTTCCACGCGTGGTGAGCGCCGCCGTTAAAGCATCATTGACAAGTACTTGGTCAATCCTGTTGCTGATCTGCCAGCCAATGACTTGTCGGTTAAACAAATCGATCATGGTGGCCAAGTACAACCACCCCTCTTGGGTTTGAAGATAAGTGATGTCACCAACCCAGGCGACATTGGGTTTACTCACCGTAAATTGACG